>DIYN01000034.1 GCA_002429065.1 Verrucomicrobia bacterium UBA6053
TACCCATGTCAAGGGCTGGTAAGGTTCTCCGCGTTGCTTCGAATTAAACCACATGCTCCACCGCTTGTGCGGGCCCCCGTCAATTCCTTTGAGTTTTAGCCTTGCGGCCGTACTCCCCAGGCGGTACACTTAACACGTTGGCTCCGGCACGGAAGGGGATAAAACCTCCCACACCAAGTGTACACCGTTTATGGCCAGGACTACGAGGGTATCTAATCCTCTTCGCTCCCCTGGCTTTCGTGCCTCAGCGTCAGTATTCGTCCAGTAGATCGCTTTCGCCGCTGGTGTTCTTCTAGATATCTACGCATTTCACCGCTACACCTAGAATTCCATCTACCTCTCCGATACTCAAGTTCTGCAGTTTCAAATGCAATTCCATGGTTGAGCCATGGGCTTTCACATCTGACACACAAAACCGCCTACGCACCCTTTACGCCCAGTAAATCCGAACAACGCTTGCCACCTCTGTATTACCGCGGCTGCTGGCACAGAGTTAGCCGTGGCTTCCTCTGAAGGTACCGTCAAACACCTCAAGTATTAATTAAAGTGCAATTCTTTCCTTCTGACAGAAGTTTACGACCCTAGGGCCTTCATCCTTCACGCGGCGTCGCATCATCACACTTTCGTGCATTGTGAATGATTCTCGACTGCAGCCTCCCGTAGGAGTCTGGGCAGTGTCTCAGTCCCAGTGTGGCTGACCATCCTCTCAGACCAGCTACCCGTCATAGCCTTGGTGAGCCATTACCTCACCAACTAGCTGATAGGACATGGGCCCATCTCTTAGCACGAGGTCCGAAGATCCCCCGCTTTAGACAGATTACCTTATGATAATCGACCACATCCGGCATTACCTCCAGTTTCCCGAAGCTATTCCAGACTAAAAGGCAGATTACCCATGTATTCCTCACCCGTTCGCCGCTCTCACTATCAAAGCAAGCTTCGATAGATCCCGCTCGACTTGCATGCCTAATCCACGCCGCCAGCGTTCGTTCTGAGCCAGGATCAAACTCTCCATAAAATAATTTATAAAGAATCTATCCGCTCCAAATTGGAGCCTCAAATTTCTTGTTGGGTTTCGCACAAGTTCCACAAATCACATCACTTCTGAATCGAAATGATATCACTTGCCAACATTTAAAAGAACAATGGAGTGCGTCGCGTTTTGCGTAGCGCTCCGAAAATCGGGTCCGTCGTTATAGCCGAAGATCAGCGTTGGTGTCAACAGGGTTTTGAACTTTTTTTTCAATTTCCTGTCCGCCACCTGACGGAAAGTTTCAGCCGCCGAAGCGGGCGAAAGAACGTTGCGGTCACCGGGGGTGTTCCGCGAAGGGAGGCGCAACATAGGGAAATTTCCCCGGTCGTCAACGCCTCTTTTCAAAAAAAGTGACGATTTCACAAAAACCCCTTATTTTATTAAGCTTTTTAGGCATTTTTCATCTCTGCCTCCGGCCACAGACGCCCAATTTCGGCCCCATCGGGGCAGAAATCCCTCCAGAAATCGCCTGTTCACCGGAATTCTGACTGCGTCCCTTGTGAATACTATCGTTCAGCCGTGAATCGCCGGACACACGCCGGGCTCTTATTTAAAACCTGACTTAGATGGTCTCTTTTCCATCTGCCAGCCTGTGGAGCCAGATCCACCCACTTCTCCATTCCAGTTGATGAGACCTTGCCATCCCTTCCCCATCCGGTACAGCCAGCTCATGACCGCGTCTCCCAGATTCACCGAACTCCTCGCACCTGCCGGAGGCCCGTCTCAGCTCGAAGCGGCAGTCAGCGCAGGTGCTGATGCGGTGTACTTCGGGATCGACCGGTTGAACATGCGCGTCCGGGCCGCAAATTTCCCGCTGGCGGAACTCCCGGAGATCACTTCGCGCCTTCATGGGTCAGATACACGTGCGTACCTGACCTTAAATACCCTGATCTTTGAATCCGAGCTCCCTCTGGTCACTGACATTCTCCACCATGCAAAGGAGTCCGGGGTGGATGCCGTGATCGCAGCGGACTGGTCGGTGATCCGTGCTGCGAGGTCCATTGGCATTCCGGTGCATATCTCCACTCAGCTCTCCGTCAGCAACAGCCAGACGCTGGCCATGCTGTTTGAACTGGGCATCCGTCGCGTGGTCCTGGCAAGAGAATGCTCCCTTCAGGATCTCATCACCATGCGGGAAAACCTCCAGGCTGCATTCGGACAGGAAGCCGACGAACTGGAATTCGAAGTGTTTGCCCACGGTGCCATGTGTGTGGCAGAAAGCGGCAGGTGTTTCATGTCAGGACTCGAGACCGGACGCTCCGCGAGTCGGGGAGACTGTGCCCAGCCCTGCCGGCAGACCTATCACATCACCTCTGAACGGGGTGGAGACGGTTTTCGGCTGGAGGGGGAACATGTGCTAAGCCCCAAAGACCTCTGCACGCTTCCGTTTCTTGATCAGATTCTGGAGGCCGGGGTAAGCAGCCTGAAAATCGAAGGCCGGAATCGCAGCCCGGATTATGTGCACACGGTCGTAGGTGCATACCGGAAAGCGCTAGATGCCTACAGGTCTTTCAAAGAGAGTGAAGACTTCAAGGACCGCTTCAGAACTGTGACAGATGCATGCATGACGGACGTCAACCGCGTCTACAACCGCGGCTTCTCTTCCGGATACTACATGGGCCGTCCCATGAAGGCATGGACGACCGAACCGGGGAATCAGGCGACCCACCGGCGGTTTTATATCGGCCAGGTGATCAAACGCGTTGAGGCAGAACGCAGAATCAGGATCCGTCTCGAGTCCGGAGATCTCTCAGCGGGGGAAACCGTTTTCTTTGAAGGGCCGGAGACAGGTTTTAAAGAATTGACAGTTACCAAGCTCCGCCTGAACGGGCAGGATATTGACATCGGGCCCAAGGGGGAACTGGTCGATGTGATCTCAGATCTCACCCTGCATCCGGCTGACCGGATGTACCGCTATATACGCTCGTAACATATCTGAAGCGATACCAAGATCCGGCCACTCTGTGGGAACCTTTCCTGCCGGAGACTTCCAACAAATATAGAACGGAATGCTCTGGAGCATGTGCGGTAAACCGCACTCGGAGGAAGCCGCCTGAAGTCGGAACTTGGAACGAATTCCCCGCGATTCCCAGTCCCGCGTTTACGCGGCATCCTCCAAACGCGGTTCACCGCGTGCGTTTCAGAGGGCGACGTTCCGGATTCCCAGGCCATAACTATATGGATTGCATCCGGAAAGAGTGGGTGTCGGCGTTCACGCCACGCCTCCGGAGCCGAGGTAAACGGCTCCAGCCACCCCCGGGCTCTACTATGGGACCTCTACACCCCCCGGAACACCACACAGGCGTTGTGCCCGCCGAATCCGAAGGCATTGCTCATGGCCACATCGACCTTCCGTTCCCGGGCCACGTTCGGGGTGATGTCCAGGTCGCAGTCCGGATCCGGTGTTTCATGATTAATCGTCGGCGGCACCACACCGTTGTTGATCGCGAGCACCGCAGCCACGGCTTCAATCGCGGCAGCTCCGGCAAGCAAGTGGCCCGTCATCGATTTGGTGGAGCTCACACTGACATCATCCGCAGCATCACCCAGAGCCTTGCGAATGGCTTTCGTTTCGCCGGCATCATTCAGTTTGGTACTGGTGCCGTGCGCATTGATGTAATCCAACCCGTCCGCGTTCACGCCAGCCCGCTCCAACGCCATCCGCATGCAGCGGGCGGCCTGGGTGGCTTCCGGGTCAGGTGCCGTGATGTGGTGTGCATCACAGGTCCGGCCTGCTCCAGCCACCTCGGCATAAATTCTCGCCCCCCGTTTTCGGGCATGGGATTCTTTCTCCAGGATGAGGACTCCGGCCCCCTCTCCCATGACAAACCCATTGCGATTCAGGTCAAACGGCCGGGAGGCCCGTTCCGGTTCATCCTGAAAATCACGGCACAAAGCCCGCATTGCCGCAAAGCTGCCGATTCCGAGTTCATTGATGGACCCTTCACACCCGCCCACCACCATCACATCCGCTTCATCCTGACGGATCAGGTCCAGTCCATCCGCGAGTGCATGATTTCCCCCGGCACAGGCAGTGGTCACAACGTAGTTGGGTCCGGTCAGCCCGAAGTGGATGGCAATGTGCCCGGAAATGATATTCAGAATCAACTGCGACACCATAAACGGTGAGAATGCTTTGGGGCCCTTTTCCGGAAGAAGCATTCCGGCCTTCTGCGCGATGTGCAAACCGCCTGTGCCGCACCCCATCACCACCCCGGCTCTGTCCGGATTGATCTCATCCACACTGAGGCCTGCATCTTCCCAGGCGTCTTTGGCGGCAGAAAATCCATAGTGACAGAAGGGGTCCATCCGCTTCGCCTCGCGGGGAGTGAGATACCGACCGATGTCAAAGTCCTGAAGTTCCGCCGCAATCTGTACCGGATAGCCCGAAGCGTCGAAGCCCTGAATGCGGCGAACACCCGACTGCCCCTCCGTCAGCGATTTCCAGAACCGTTCCTGCGAACTCCCGATTGGGGAGATCACACCCATACCCGTAATCACAACACGTTCCATGACCCGGAACCCTAACCAAAGTCTGTAGATTTGACAAGTCAGGCCCGGATGGAATCCCTCCCCACGCCGTCTGCACTCATGGGAAAAATGAGCTCTCTCCCCCTAACCGGACACTTGACCTGAACCCGCATCACTCCTAGGGTTATTACCTTACCTTAAGGAGATCACCCCCCAATGGCTAAAACCCTTTCCCAAACTTCACCCCGCATTCGTGACAGCTACAAACGTGTGCAAGACGCGCTCAGAAAAGACAATGAGGACTATGCGATTGAACTGCTGCTGTCGATTCTGGCCATGGAGCCGGAGGTGGATGATCTCAGGAGAGAGTTGCGTCAAATCCAACTGGGAAAACTGAAGAAAAAGAAAGCGGATCCCCTTTCCTCCATGAAAGGGATGGGGAAGAGTATGGCGGTAAAATCCGCGATCAAAAAGGAACCGGCGACCGCATTGATCAAAGCAGAGGAACTCCTTGCCATTGATCCCCTGAACTCCGCCTTTCAGAATCAGTACCTGGAGGCGGCCCGGGCTGCGGACTATCTCCAGGCCGCCGCAATCACGATGGAAGAGATCCTGAAAATCGATTCCAAAAATGATACCCTGATGGAAACCCTGGGCAAAACCTGGGTAGAAGCCGGCAACCCGCACAAGGCCCGTACCGTATTCGAGCGGCTCGGAGAACTCCGGCCCGGTGACCAGGTGGTGATCAAATGGATCAAAGACACCGCGGCCATGGACTCCATGACCAAAGGCGGGTGGGAAGAGGAAGGCGACTTCCGGGGCAAGCTGAAAAGCGAAGAGGAAGCCGCCGAACTGGAACAGGCTCAGCGCTCCCAGCAGGGCGGCGGGGATCTGGACCGCATGATTGCGAACCAGCGCCGCAAACTTGAGGCCGAACCCGAGAACTTAAACCTTTACCGGCCGCTTGCAGACAGTCTGGCGAAAAACGGCGAGCTTGCCGAGGCACTTGAAGTCCTGCAGATGGCCGATGAAAAAGCCAACTCCGCTGACCCGATGATTCAACGGGCGATTTCCGAAGTCACTGTGAACATCTACGACCACAACATTGCAGTGCTGACGGAAGAAGGAGACGCAGACGGGGCCCGGGAGCAGCAGGAGGAAAAAGATGCGTTCCTGCTGGAGGATGCCGCAGAAAAAGTCCAACGGTACCCCAACGATTTAGGGTTTAAATTCGACTACGGGAGACTTTTACATGAGCGGGGAGAACTGGATGCCGCAATCGGACAGTTCCAGCAGGCACAACGCAATCCTCAGCGACGGATTGACTCGTTGTACCTCATGGGAAGCTGCTTCAAAGCAAAGGGGCAGTACGATATCGCCGCGGCCCAGCTCCAGAAAGCCGCCGAGGAACTGCCAAGTATGGACGGTCAGAAGATCGCCATTCTCTACGAACTGGGCGAGGTTCTCGAGCTGCAGGGCGAACTGGAGAAGGCGCTCGAGTTCTTCAAACAGATTTATGCCGTCGATATCGGATACAAAGATGTGGCAAAGAAAATCGAAGCCGGTTACGCAAAAAAGAAAGAGAACATCGAGTCCTGACCTGCGGCTCTTCGGCCTCTTCTTTTTTTTCCTGGTTTCCGGCTGTGGATGGAAGGACACGTACATCCTTACGGCCGATGAGGGAACCCCGCTTCTTCTCTCCCTGCGCGTATGCCCGCTGCATGATTATGCCTGGCAGGACCGACTTGGCACAGGCCAGCCGGTCGATATGAAGCCGGAGGAGGAACGGCAGGCCCTGGTTCAGGACCTGGTCCACTATCCCGCTGATCTACTCATTCTCCGGGGAATCGGCAGTTCCGCAGCCCTTGACCATCTGAAGGAGTCGCTGGAAGAACGGGGCGATACCTACCAGACCTGGTACCACTCCGGCCCCACGCCCTACAAGGGACTGGGATTTCTCACAGCATCCGGGGTCACAGCCACCGCATTGGACCTAAGCCCGGTCCCCTATTCCATTGGTCCACGTCGATACCTTCCGATGGTCGGAGGCATTCAGATTTCTCTTTCCGACGGCCGGACGCTTCTGGCGGTGAATGCCCAGCTCCCCACTTCCGACCAGAGTTACGAACGCCGGCGAAATGAAGCCCGGCTGCTTGCTCAGCAACTGCGTCCTCTTCTCACCGAGGACGCGCTGGTTCTGGTATCCATCCAAAGCCGGGAGAACTCCGACAGCCCGATTACCCGTCTGCTGACGGATCTTCCGCTGGAATGGCTGCGTCCGGTGGATGACCGAGGGGACAGTTGGGTATACCGCGACCCGGAGGGATTGGAATATCGAAATGATCAATGGCTGTTTGCGTCTCCCGCTCTGAAGGAACTCATTACCGGTCAGGGGAACATCCTGGACACGCCTTATCTCAGAGCGGCGGGTCCTTATCGACATCAACGGCTCAACGTCCTATCAATTCCGCAACCGGAGTAAGCATTAGCTGCAGCCCTCGCCCAAAGCACTCTGCTATGCCTCGCCCTTCTCTACCTGACCTGTCGCAGCCCAGGCCCCGGCAAGATACACCGAGCCCGTGACACAGACAAAGTCACCCTGAATCTCACCGGAGTGCACCCGTTTTCGGGCAGAGGCAAGGGCAACCGGTAGAGCTGGGATCCCCAATCGGGTCGCCATGTCTGCAAGTTCTTCCGCAGATCGGGACCTTTCGGTCTCCACCGAGACACAATAAACCGTCTCAATATGGGGTTTGAGAATCTTCAGGACCGTATCCGTCTCCTTGTCTTTCATGGAGGCCAGAATCAGCGTCCCTTTTGCTGAACGCCCAAAGAGTTCTTTCAGTAATTCGGCCAGGGCACGGGCCCCTCCCGGATTATGAGCCACATCCACAATCACCGCAGGGGACAGGGACATCACCTCCCCTCGGGCCGCCCAGCGGGTTTCCGCGAGCGTGCGCTTGATGGTTTCAGCCTCGAGCGTCAACCCCAACTCATCTGCAGTGACTTCCAGGGCGGCCACCGCAGTGGCAATGTTCTCCATCTGATACTCACCCATCAGGGAGGTACGGACCTTGCCCACGTCAATGGAATCCGTGGACAAGGAAAACCTCTGCCCTTCCAGGGATTGGACACGACTGGAAAGTGAAACCGACAACGGGGCCAGGCGCAGGGGACATTCCAATTCTTCGGCGCGAGTCCGCAGAACCGATTCCGCTTCCAACGCCTGTGCCCCGATGACGGCGGGTCTCCCGTGTTTCAGAATCCCCGCCTTTTCGCCCGCAATCGCCGTTAAGGTGCTCCCAAGGTACTGCTGATGGTCCATGTCAATCCGGGTGATGACCGACACTAGCGGTGTCACCACATTGGTGCTGTCCAGTCGCCCTCCCATTCCCGTTTCCAGCACCGCGACCTGCACTCCGGATTCGGCAAATCCCAGAAAGGCTACCGCGGTCAAGGTCTCAAAAAAGGTAGGGAGGCGGGACAGACGACCCTCTACCTCCTGCACCTGCCCCAGCCATCGGTCGAACTCTTCATTTTCCACCGGCTGCCCATTCAACCGGACCCGTTCATTGACGGTGACCAAATGAGGAGAAGTAAACAGCCCGGTTCTCAGCCCCATCTCCCGTAAGCCCTGCTCCAAGATGGCACAGGTGGATCCCTTGCCGTTTGTACCGGCCACATGAACCGAGAGGAAGCGTTCCTGAGGGTCTCCGAGCTCCGCCAACAGCTCCCGTACAAGCTCCAGCCCCGGTTTCATTCCCATCTTCGTGCGGGTGAACAGGTCCTGCAATCGTGCGTCTCGGGTCGTGGTCATCAAGAGACGCTAATCAAGAGGCTCCAAGCCGTCAACAATGGCATTGAGACCAATACGGAATTCAGTGGGGCCTTAGGCAGACAATCAGCAAGGAAAAACCGCTCTCAGGGAACGCTGTTATCTTCCTGGCTCTGAATGCTCCTCGTTTCCTCTTTTCTCTGATGATACTCGGTCACATTCTTATCCCAGCCTTCCAGATACTTATGATATCCGGTTTCCTGGGGATAATCCTGTTGAAAGGTATTTATCATTTCACGCCGCTCTTCGTGCTGACCCCATGGCAGACGGATAATCAGATTGTATCGGGCTTCCAAGCCGTGACGGCTTTGGGGATATTTCCGAATCAGAAGATCATAAAACTCCCTCCACCCCATGGGGGTGCCATCTGTCATCATGGCACAATGCCATAAAAGGTAAGGAGTAGCAGGGGCCTGAGGAAACTCTACAGCGTGATCATAGAGAGAGGGGACATCCTGAGGTCGAGGTTCCCCCTGTTTGCGATACAACAGGACAGCTTCTCCCACCACTGCCCGGACAAAGGCGGCATCATCCTCTTCCACTGAGGCTGCAAACTGGATCAACCTATACAGGCTCTTCGCAACGTCGAAATTCTCCCGCATAAACTGAAAGTCCGCCCACTGCATGGCCAGCTTCACATTTCCATGAAGCTTCTTCAATTCCTCTTGCTCACCGAAAAAGGCACGGTTCTCCGCACTCAAGATAAGTCGATCATAGGCATTAAACACCTTTTGTCCCACGGCCCGCTGTAGAAGCCGGTCCTGATCGAGAGCCAGGTCAAAATGGCGTTTCGCGTCCTCAGTCCGATCCTCGACAACCGCCAAAAACCCAAGTTTCCATTCCACATCCGCCTTGATCCTGGGCAGATACCATTTCGCAGTGGCCCGATTCACCAACACTCCGTTTTGGATCGGTCTTTCCTTAATCTCACCATCCTCATTCATGGTCCGGATCCGTTCAGGGGGCATGGCAACCTGTCGGGATTTTTCCGGAACCGCATAGGTTTCAACGACCCGTTTTCTGGTTTTCATCACGGAAGCCCATTCCGATGCCCGGGTGTAGGCCTCCTTTGCATTCACCCGGTCCCATTGATTCACTAGATACAGGTCTCCCAAAAGTTGCAAGGCCTTCCCACGGTACAATCCATTTGGGTCTAGTTTGTAGAAGGCGGTCAACTCCCGAATGGCCCCCTGTGCATCTCCCAAGTGAACCAAACAGACTGCAGCGTATAATTTGGACGCCTCGGTATACATCCCCTCAGGAAAGAGTTGAATGATCTCTAAATACTGCTTCCGGGCCGCGAGAAAATCTGCACCCGGTATTGTGGTCCGGATGTCCTCCCCCCGAATCCGAAACGCCGCATCGATGTCGGTAAAATCCAAGGCGGAGGGATGACCCGCGTTCCGGAGTTTCTGCGCCTCCCGAAACAGCACATAATCCAGCCCGTACCGGTCAATGTCCACCCAACGCTCCAACTCCCGGATGCGCGCCTCAATCAACGGCTTCAGTTTCTTCCAGGCTCCCATCCCTTCCTTTTCAGGTGCCCAGCCCGCACTGTCTGAAATTTTTTGCCTCCTGAACCACTGCTTACCCGTAACCAGAGCCTTTTTTTCATAGGAGAGCGCCTTTAAGAGATCCGGCTGCAATTCCACTACTTCGGAAAATGTACGGAGCACGACGACGGCCCCCAGCCCGTCTGTTTTGTTCTTCGCCAGTTCCAACCTCTTGACCGCATCAAACATCTGCTCCTGTTCAGCAAGGGCCACCACTCCCGACAGATATCCCAGCACAAAAGGCCAAGCAAAATTCTCATCCAGGGGTTGTGTATATTCTGAAACCACCTGCAGGGCCTGGGCCGGCTGTTTCTGATCCAGGAGCTCCGCAGCACGCTCGAACCGGGCAAGAAGGCGCCCTTCCGGATGATCTGAATGCATTTGCCGGTCAGATGACTTCAGATCAGGAAAAGCCTGTAGATACCATTGAGATGCATCTGCAACCCCAGTGCCAATACACACCAAGCAACAAGAAATAAAGGCAGACCATTTCATCAACTCTGACTCACAACGACTTCGGTTCTGATGCCGATGAGTGTGAAGCCCCCACCATCCCAATCACACTTTTTCCATCCTCCAGGAGGGTAACCTTAAAATAGGAGTAGGGTGAGCCGGATAACTGTCTGTGGCGTTCACACCCCTCACTTACAATCCGCCAGTCAGATGGCGAAATGAGATCATGATCACGAAGCAACGATTCCAAGTCGATAAATGCGTTAAGGAGTGCAGTAAGGTGGAGGACATCCGTCACAGTGGGCAGTCGTTCCACAAGTGCTTCTTTGTAGTCGACCAACTCCTCGAGATGATACTCCGCGTTCTCGTACGAGAGATCGGAAGAGGTCAAGCGCGCAACCAGCAAGTTGGATGCTCGCAGGATTTCATGTGGATTGTCTGATTTTAATTTTTGAAGAATGACAGTGGCTTCCGGTGAGTGCGGCTGACTCTCAGATACCTCCGGCTTTCCACCCTGCAAATCGTCCACAATCGAATCTGCATCATTCTGACTCTTCATACGAAGGAACCATCCCAATCCTGCAAGCAAAACGAGCAGACTGGCTGTTCCCCAAACCTTGGGAGAGACATGCAAGGTCAAGGCGTATAACTCCAATCCAGTTTTTTGATTTCCTCCGCTTTCGCATTTACCTGTCTTTCGTAGTCCACACACAAGCCTTTCCCTTTTTCTTCTACATACCCGTTTGGGTGATTCGAATACTGAGTGGCGGCTTCCACTTCTGCAGGAGTCGCCCAACCGTGGTCCCATTCACCATCCATGAAATGGTCACGCTTCGACAGACGTACTCTCTCCTCCTCCTGCTCCCTCTCCCACTCAATTCTTTCGTCTTCGCTAAGGCCGTCTGGAACAGGATCCGGTTCAAATACTACCATACCAAGTCCCCTTCCATCATCCGTTCTCTCCCAGGAGTCCGCGACAAAATCACGGTCTGTGTCTAAGGACCTGAGGTAAATCATCTCCTCTCCCCAGCCGCCGATTTCAATGGGCAACCCAATGGCATGATGGTGAGCATTCTCATGGTGAAGGGTTCGGACAAATAAAACTATCCGAGCCGTGTGGCGGTCTATGCGTTCATCCACAATGTTGTTGTACATGATGATTTCACTCGTGATCCTCAGTCTGTTCCCGTAAGATGACACACACTGACCTAGAGTTGTCCACTCCTCCCCACGTGCATTCTCAGGTGGATCTTCGGAATATTTCAGTTTTTCAGCCTGAAGCGCAAACCGTTCGTCCACCTCCCCTGCAACCTGTTGCCAATAGACATACCAGTTGGGATTGCCTTCTTCAACAAACTCCATGTCCTCGTGATGTTGATCTGCCGCTCCTTTGCCATCACGGAAAAACCTTAACGTGACTTCTTTGTTCACCGCCCACGCCTCACGGTCTTTGAATCGCAGGGCCAGGTCTTTTTCACCGAAATCCCCATTCTGTGCGGGCATTTCCCCATAGGTGATTTTTTGCTGATGCTCCTGGTCTTCGACCGCTGCAAGCTCCGCTTCAACCTCACCGGCATCTTCAATGGACCATTCCAGCAAGTCCCATACGGCGCTTGCGGTGTCATCCGAAAGGGCCTCAAATTTTGAGCCTTCTACGGTAAACACGCATTTCCCCTCGGTTCCTTCAAGATCAAATACGGTCTTGGCCTCCTCCGGATCTTGTATTGCCAAATCAGCGCAAACCATTTTTTTTGCAGACAGGGCAGCAGACATATTATGATTGAGCTCCCCTCTTTCTAACCCTCCAGTCCTTGGAATCGTGTAACGAGGAGCCCCATTGGTGATAGCGATCAATACAGGGATCGTTTCCAAGGTGCCTTGAAGCTTATAGGCTGCTGTGGGACTTAAGTATCCTTCATTTTCCTTTAGAGTACGAAACGACAGGTCGGTGGAAGCGGCAGAGCCATCTACATCATCGGCCTTAATAAATGCATCTCCGTCCGCTTTTACGAAGTCATAGGAAACCGATGCATGATCCACCAGCCAAATGGAAGAACTGAAATCTTCTTCGGATACAAGAATCAGGTTCCCTTCAAACGAAAAACCAATATGTTCCCTGCGTTCAGGATTTTCGTCTGTCAGTTTCCGTAATGGGACCAACCCCGCCTCACCTTCCGCCAAGTCCAACCCCAGAACGTCTTCGGGCTCCACTTCCATCCGGACACCAACAGCCTTAAAGGTACATTCAGATGTTCTATAAGAAGGGATCTCTCCGAACCCCCTATCCATGACCTTAATTCTCGCAGTGTACTCCCCCGGCTGTGTAGCAGTGACCATTAAAAGACGTCCCTTCCGATGCCCCTGACTTTCTAAGCCTCCCTCTACCAATCCAGAACGAATCTCATTCAAATCATCATAAATCGCTCCCTCTTTCCATACAACATCCTCTGTACGAACTTCATCCTTGTAGAATTCAACTTGAAAGCCTCCAAACGCATCCTCACACAAACCCGTATGGATCACAATGGGGGCTCCATAGGTATCTAATGGTTCATCGCTCTTTGAAATCGGGACATATTTTGGTGCACCCACAATCGTCCATGCTTTGTCCGTAACATGAATTTCCACGGAGATTTCTCCCTGATCTCCTTCCGGTTCGGCCTTCACCACCTTTGTTTCGGTAACTCGATTCGAAAACCACATCTCCGTACCTTCAGTAGGTGTGGTCAGAGACGTCACGCCCCGGTTCTCTGACATCCTGACCTTATCACTTGAAATATCGGCATCCTCCAAACTCCATGTCACGGAAACCGGTACACTTGTGGTGGTGGACGTCCATCGTATTGCCGAGAATTTCGTCCAAGAAAACCTGCGGGTATACGCGGGATTCGGATCCACAAACACTGTATCTGGATCTGTAATCAACACGGAATAATTTGTGAACGATGTCCCGGCCTGCCCATTCCCGCCTCCTTGAACTCCATTTCCACCGGGAATGTGGCACTCACGGAATTTTCCCCGAATCCGCGTGACAAACTGTCTTTCCGGATTCTGGGCGGGAGTTCCAGTGTATCCAATGGTGACCTCGGGAGGGCACGAAGTGCCAGGGCATCCCTTGCTGATCCCAAAACTCCAGTGGCGAGGATCCAGGCAGTTTGAACTTTCCTCTGAAAGTCCCCACCCACTATCACGGGGTATGAACCCCGTCGCCAGACTACCTGAATCCACTTTCAATGTAAGTGTCCTCGAGTCCTCTGCATTCTCCGGGACTGAATATAAACGTACAAAATCATTGGGAGCCAGCGTGACCTCCTGGTGATCCAGCAATCCGTCTGCGAGGCAGACCGGCAGGAAAACACTGAGACTCCCCACTATCCACATATACAGAATATCAAATGGACTCGTTTTCATTACTTCTTCCTTCCAATTATCATTTAACTCTTAAGTCGGTTGGAGTATGCAGGATGTCAATTTGTACAAGCCCTTATTCACCAATTTTTTAGAACCGCTTATAATTAACGTTTAGGCGTGACGATTTTATGAAATTCCTATTTCGATCCCTGCTTTTTATTCCGATCTCCACTTACTTCTTTGGCTGCAGTCAGGACACAGGACCTGAAACCTCTCACACACCCCCAACCTCCACCCCTCAAGTCACGGCGCCTCCAACCCGGGCACCGGATCTTCTCCCAACTCCAGAGAAAGAGCTCCCTCTTTCTTCGGTCTGGGATGAACTCCCTCCCCCCACTCTTCCCACGACTCCGACCTTCATACCCGCTACTGACCCTGGATCGGCAGTGGCTTATTTTCCCAGCGCGAAATCTGATCTTGCTTCTGTCCCAATACCGAAAGCTGTATGGCAGTCCGGTCTATTAAATGGGTTACCCCAAAGCCCCGATGCCGAATACCCGGAAACAGAATACCCCAGACAACGGGATTTTTCCCCAGTGGTTCACGTACGACACCCGGATGACCTCCCTCCTTTTCTTGAAAAGGATCAAGCCCTTGTGCTCCACATTCCGCCGCTTCCTGAGAATATCTACCAGTTCTACTTTGCGACATCTGATATTGACGAGTCAGCCAACCGCTTCTCCTCTGCGTCCTACACCCGTCGATTTCTGAATGTCAGGGTGAACGACACCAAAGTATGGCAACGCAGCATCGCCCCCTACCACGCCATCACCCGTTGCGTTCTCCCCCCTCCAACCTTCAAAAAGGAGGGAAACCTGATTACTTTGGAAAATTTGGGGGTACAACCGATTGCTCTGGATGCGTTATGGATTGAAGCTCACCGGCCACCCAACCAACCTTTTTACGTGGCATTGGATCAGGGGCACTGGTTGAACCGGGAGGCCTCCGCCTGGATCAAAACCGCCAAAGTCGACGTCGCTCCCCCACCTCACCGGGAGTATCCAGATCAAAGTAGACGGCGTGCGTTCTCGTTATGGCCAACGGACCGGGAACAACTGCAGCAATACCAACACCTCCCTCCCACACCGGAGCTACCGGAAGAAAAACGTACCCCCGTCAACTCCCTCACAGAATTGCAAACAGCCTGGGAGGCGTTACATAGCCATTATGGGACTCTCACGAAACTGGATCACCCACACCTCCCCGTTCTGGATAAGTGGATACCTCCACTGCAGGCAGTTGTGGAAAGAGGCATGTTTCCTTTGGTTCATCTGAAGTACCCGGACACAAGCCCTTACAGTCTGGAGGCTGCGGCCTTTCTGTTTGGAGATCTGGTCCAGACGTGGATCCTACCGGAGTATGGAACTCCGGATGCTTATGATCGACAACTGCGGGATCGAATTCCTCAGGCAAAGGTAGAGTCTCCATTGAAAAAGGTCTCCCAGCACCGATCGATCCGGACTCTCGTCACACAACCTTTCTGGCAAGGATATCAACTCACCATCGATGACAACAAGTATCGGTTCCAAGAGTTGGCCTCGGAAGGCATCTTCTCTTACAAACACCCGCCGTTTACGATGAGTCCGGTGGCGAGGCAGTTTTATCTTCCGCAACAACATGCTTACAAGAACGGGTACATGGCGACCAACAGTACTTGGGCGTTTCATTCCGTGGCGGAACGGCTGATGCGGACCGACTTTCCCGTCATCATCAAAGGTGGATACCCTGGAGGCCCTTTCTTCCCGGACGGCAGTGACCGCCCCAGTGATTTCTGGAAATTCCTTCGGCCGATGTTCCGCTTTGGCAGCCCTCATCACCATTCCGGCATAGCCAATATCCATCAGATTGGTGATTCCGCCAATCCGGTATTCCTCGACTGGGGGGTTGCCGATAACCAAACCGACTCAGTGGATGTCCTCGTGTATGCAGCCGCAGATCTTCCGACCGCACGGGCCAGAATGGAGGTCGCAGTCCCTTGGTCAGGCCCCACAGAGATCCTGGAACACTCAACGGACTGGAGCATGAAAGTAGGAGCCGCTCCTCAGCAGCGGAGCTCTAGGCTCTCCCTGAATGCGATCCCTCTTGCAAACGTCGGGTCTCACCCTGCAAAAGGGTGGATTGCTCATGAATTCGCCATGAAAGGCATGCATGTGTTTGAACTCCGCCCGGCAGATAAACCCTTGGAACGGGCCAACCATGCACCACCGGAAATCGGATTTGCACACCTCAAACCCTCGCATACCCTCTTCAACACCCGCGGCGGCCCTCCTCCTCCTTGGTGGTCACGGAAAGAAATGACAGACCGGTTTCACATCAAGTGGTTTGCGACAGGACCCGTCAGACTCGAACCCAAGGTGGACGCCTCAAGGGGGGGGACCCCGGGATGGGATACGATGAAAGGGATCCACAAACCTATTCCCAAAGAATATGAAACTGTAGCCCCACGCTCCAATATCAGCACCCGGTTTCATTTCAAAACCGGCCAGACCAAACAGCCCCAGAGCATGCGTATGTTCTTCAACCCGCACACTGCGAGCCAGGCACAAGCAGTGGGTGTGTGGGTCCGTGCCCACCGCCCCCCTGGCTTTGAACGAGAAGTCGACCCGTTTCATGCCGTCCCACAGGCAAGATTTTATATGGGAAAACTTCCGGTCCGCCAGAAAATCGAGATCCCCTATGACTCTTGGCAGTTCATCAGCAGTCCGGCTCTCTATTGGGAGACATCCTCCACGGATTATCCACCCGCCTTGATGTTCTGGCCAGTGGAGCGTCTTCCCTTTCAGCCGATTCTCGAAATCAATTCCTTTGCGGCATATCAACTCAACCTGCCGGAGGGATTGCAGCAATCCGGACAAACCCTCGGATTTGTCCGGAAGCAGAAAGACGGCACCCTCACCTTTCTCATTGTTGGAACTCCGGGAGAACGGGGATATTGGCTTCAGCGCATTGAGCAGCAGACCCAAGCGGAACGGGTGAAGCATGTGAAGGACATCACCCTAATCGTATCCGCTGACTCTCCTGAGGCCCCCCCACCCGAGCAGGTCGTGCATACGATCAATTGGCAGGAGGAAGCACAGGTTCTGGAATTTACCGTCCCCAAAATGCCCGACCGGCCGAGTACGCATTATTCCCGGATGATCCAGGAACGTTTCCCCCTGATTGGAAGAGAAGTGAAAAGCCAGAATCTCTCTGCCGTCCTGTTTGAAGAAGTGAACCAATCGAACGCGACCGACCCTTGAATCGAACGATCGTCCTTCTGAAACTGTTCGCCTTCAGCCTCCCTCTGTTTGCACAGGTGCGGGACATCGATCCCATGGAGGTTCATCTCGAGAATGTTCGGGTGCAAACTGCCCGTATCAACATGATGAAGGAGCACCTCGCAGAGAAAAACAGAATGGGGGTCACATCCCTCAAAGAGCATGCACATACGAATAGGGAACCCGATGTACTTCTTTGGTCACATGCCCTGGAAAAACGCATGGAGACTTTCCCCTTCGCCAATCTCCACCTTCCCGATTCGGTTACCGGGATGCCACCACCTCTTGTTCAATGGTCGACAAGAATTCGTGAAGAAACGAAAGGACGGATTCAGGAAGCAAAAAAGAAACAACAACTGATCCTCGGAGCCGCAACCAGGGACATGGAACAGCATGTTCAGAATCTTGTCAGAAAGAACGAGATCGAAACCGCTCAGAAGGACCGAACCCGCTTTGCGATGTTTGATGAATCCAATGAAGTCAAACGATTAGAAAACGCCATTCGCAACCTTGAACGCATTCTCAGCCCGAAACATCACCGCCATGATTGGCGGAACACACGACGGAAAACAGAGACCGAACAAAGTACCCCTGCAGATGCAAGGTTCCTCTTTGAGCAGAATAACCCCGGATTTCTTCTCTTCCAGAAAAGCGTACGGGCACAATCCAGTGGATTTCATGGCAAAAAATCCTCTGGAATCCATATCCCAGATCGTCCCCTCATTACTGGGAAGCGAGGGCTCACTCTGGCCGCAAAGCCCTTGGGAAGAGAGTGGGATATCCTCCACTTCGACACCTATGCTCAAAAGTCAGAGAGCTTGAGATTGGTGAGATACATACGAGAGCTGCCCTATGGCTCGTTTATTATCCTGATTGCCCATGATGATGCAACCCGTCGGTTTTCGGAAGAGGCACAAAGTACACTTTACCGGGTGGGTGCGGAAAAAGGGATCAAACCCCTCCCCTATCGATCCTCCTATCTTCTGCTGGGTATCAAAGGGTTACGGCCCGGAAATGCGCACGAACAGTTCAATGACTCGTATGTCCAGTTTCCCGCCACACAGAACCGGCAGGAGTAGACCACCTCCCTCCACAAATTTGTAAGGCAGGACCTTTTTGCAGACATTCCATCTGCCCTTCCCTTGCCCGGAACGGGGCCGGGTCCTAACATTTGGGAGGTTTTTCCCGCTATGTTACAACGTGATGACAAAGGGCGCGTCCTGTTTGGACCGATTGAATACCTGTTTCAGGCTCTGATTGTTCTCAGCCTGATTTCCTTTGCCGTCGAAACGCTTCCGGACCTGTCACCGGCATGGCGGGAAGCACTGCGAATGTTTGAGGGGGTGACGGTGCTGATTTTCTCCCTGGAATACGTGCTCAGACTGATGCTCTGCCGCCCCCGTTTGACCTATGCATTTTCTTTCTACGGAATCGTGGATCTCATCGCCATTCTCCCGTTCTATCTCACCACCGGACTCGACCTCCGCTCCTTGCGGGCCTTCCGGATGCTGAGACTCTTCCGGCTGCTGAAACTGGTCCGCTACAGTGCGGCCATGCAGCGTTATCACCGGGCCTTTCTCATCGCCCGGGAGGAGCTCATCTTTTTCGGCCTGATTTCGATGATCCTGCTGTATCTGTCCGCAGTGGGAATTTATTATTTTGAACACGAGGCACAACCGGAGGCCTTCGCCTCAGTGTTTCATTGCCTGTGGTGGGCCATTGCCACTCTGTCAGCGGTTGGGTATGGAGATGTGATTCCCGTGACGGCAGGAGGAAAAGTCTTCACCTTCTTCATTCTGATTATTGGCCTCGGCATTGTCGCGGTTCCCAGCGGCCTCTTTGCCTCTGCGCTGTCAAAAGCCCGGGAGAGTGATCGGGACTGAGGCGGATTCCGCTTGTCAAACCCGGCCTCAGAGATCAGTGTCATAAGAAGAAACGATGAAAGCAATACTCCTAACCCTAATCGTGACCGGGATGTTGACGGGGTGTGCCTCAGTGTCCAGTCATGAGAACGCGGACGTCCAGCGCTATGAGAGCGGTGCGGTCAGCTTCCTTGCAAATCGGGATGCGAACGGGCTGTTCCACGGAGAGGTCCTGGGCTACTGGCCTTCCGGCCAATTAGCGGAACAAAGCTACTGGAACCATGGCATTCCTCTCAATGGGAAATTTTACAACGAAGCCGGCACCCTCATTTCCCAGATTACGGAGGGGACCGGATGGCGTCAGTGTCCGGGCCATGGAGAGTATTATCAGGATGGGCAGTACATTCGGGGTCATCACTGAGGGCCATTGCACTACCGTTTCAGGAAACCGATTATGAATCCGATCTTCACCTCAGGCTGTAAACGAACGGCGCTTGTTGCCCTCCTCACCTTGGTCATCCCTCTCTTCACCAGTGGAGCCACGAACCCATTAGACGCGAAAACAGGCGAGGAAATTCAAACCGTGCGGGAACGCTATGAAGCGGCTGGAGCAAAACAGGTGAACATCCCCCTGGCGGCTCCCGAGGTCGATTCCAAACCCAATCAAACGGGACCGGTTCGGAAATATCACTATGTGGCCTACGAGTACAACCGGAAGATCTTTGTAATCTATTACCTGGATGGCAAAGTCACCTCGGTAGTGGAGCAAGACTAGAGTCCGGCCGACCCGATCCGGGTTCACAAAGAACCGCTTGTAAGGAATGATCCGAAACTGTTATTCCTTGCGTAATGAAACTGCGTTCTTTTTTGATATCCAAACCCTTCCTCTGGATCGAGTTCCTCATTCTCTTCGTCGGAATTCCGGGATTGCTTGTGTGGTGGCAGGGCAAGGAGGACATTCCCTTTTTTGAAATCCTCCTGAGCATGCTGGGGGTCACACTTGTCCTGGGATGGCTGGATCCGAAGGTTTCATTCAGGCTTCCACCGGACCGGCCTCCGCTCTGGCAGGGGGTACGCCCTCTTTTGCCCCGCATTGCTCTGGTGGCCGTCAGCCTTCCTCTGCTCACCTGGCTGTTCGATCTGTTTGGAAACTACCCGCAGAAACTGCTGTTTGGACTCCCCCGCTCGGATCTCTCTCTCTGGGCGATGGTCATGCTGCTGTATCCGATTTTTTCCGTGGCGCCCCAGGAAGTGATGTTCCGCAGTTTTTTCATGCCGCGTTATCAACGGATCTTTCCAGTTCCTATCATGTTATTGATCATGAATGCGGTGATCTTCGCCTGGGCCCACGTCTTTTTTCTCAACTGGGTCGCCCCCCTGCTTTCACTGATTGCGGGGTGGTTACTGGCCGACACCTGGCGGAAAACCAGGGATTTCCGGCTGGTGTGTATCGAGCATGCCCTCTATGGACAATTTGTCTTCACCTCCGGAATCGGCTGGTTTTTTTACACCGGCTCCACCCGCTCGTTCGAGCGGATGACCGCCTGGGTGTTTTGAGTCAGACGGTGTTTCCGCCATTGCGTGGGGGTCATCCCGGTCAGCAAACGGAAACTGCGGTTGTACCGGGAAAGCGTCGAGAACCCGGCCCGGTACCCCAATTCACCTACCGGAACATCCGTTTCCTCCAACTGACGGCAAATCCATTCCACCCGGGTTTCCACCAGATATTCCCGAAACCGCAGACCGGTGGACTGATGGAACAGGCGGCTGAGGTGTTCCGGGGTAATGCCACACACCTCCGCAACACTTCTCAGCGTCAATGACTCTGAATACCGTTCCCGGATCTGCGTGCAGGCCTTGATCACCACGGGGGGGAGTTCCTCTGATTTCGGCAGGGTTCCAGTCTCCTCCTGCAGAATCCGCATCAGCTCCCGCTCCCACATCTCCATCTGCCGGTGCCAAACTCCACGGGATAACATACTGCAACCCGGAAGCCTTTGCAGGGTGCTGCCCCACTCCGGCCAACTCAGATCCACTCCCTGACGCACCCAGCGAATCCAGAACTGACGCCCCTCCTCCTGTGACAGATCAAGGTTCTGCCACCCACTCATCACCCAGTACCCAATCAGCTCTTCCTGCAGGCACATCGGCCGGGCCAACTCCACCCAGGGACAATCCGGAACCTCTTCCCCTGCAAGAACTTGCTGACGATACCTCATCCGTTCCCGGCCTAATTCCGGTACTTTGCGTTCCAGTCGGTGGAGAGGCAGTACCGCCTCACGGGGCACGCGAATCCGTTCAATTCCCAGATCATCCAAAAACAAACATTCCACACCGGAAACGACATAGGCATCTGACAACATCCGCCGGAATCCATTGGAACGCAGCAACCGGGTCTGAAGGGATTTTGAGAGGGTTTGAGGCATTTCCTAACAGGTTATCAATGATTGATATCAATTTTTGATCAATCACTTCATTTTGCAGACTATGCAAGCTCAGAATTAAATCGTATATGTCATATCAGATTTAACCCCATAAGGAGTAACCATGACCCAACAAGACATCCTCACCCGATTCCAACTCCCCGCAGATGCGGCCGAAGTGCTGCAATCCGCACCCAAGGTGGACATTGCCAGCAACGTCGATGAGCTGATCGCCCTGGCGACCCGCGATCTCAAAGATGACGGCTACCACACGGTCGGATATGACGTGGAAGGCAAAGGCTTTGTGGAAGAAGTGAAAGTCTGCAAAGTGAAAAACGGAATCAGTGCCAATTACCTGGAATCCTACATGCGTCGCCGGGATCCGAACTGTATGGTCATCGGAGACAAGAGGCCCACCGACAAGCCCACCTTCCAGGAGCGCTACAACAAAGACTTTGATCCGCTGCGGGACGAAACCCTGGAGTGGCTGAAAACGCAGGAACTGGCCTGCTTCGCCTTCACCGCCGGCATGCCGGGTAAAGGCACCGACGCACTGGTGATTGCCCCGTCCAATGCAGGTTTCTTTGCCCTGGGACTTGCGATGCTGCAGGGGATCAATGATCCCAATGAACTGCCCCCGGATTTTGAGCCCAAAGCCATCATTTACGTGGCCCCGCCCTTCCGTCACACTCATCTGGACGGCAAACAGGTCGTGGTGCACAACCGCCTCCCGGGGATGCATGAGCTATTCTCCTACAACCTGTATCCCGGACCCAGTGCGAAAAAAGGCATCTACGGCGTGTTGCTGACCCTGGGGGAAAAAGAGGACTGGATCACCATGCATTGCTCCGCCGCGCAAATTGTGACTCCGTACGAGAACCGGATCGGCATCTCCCACGAAGGCGCCAGTGGCGGCGGAAAAAGCGAAATGCTCGAACTCCCCCACCGGCAGCACGACGGTACTCTGCTGCTGGGCAAAAACATCACCAACGGGGAAACCCGGACCCTGAGTATGCCCCAGTGCTGCCACATCCGTCCCGTGACCGATGACATGGCGCTCTGCCATCCCTCTCTCAATCAGGGCAACGGTAAGCTCACGCTGATGGACGCCGAGGACTCCTGGTTCGTGCGGGTGAATCACCTGACCGAATACGGCATTGATCCGCATCTGGAGAAAATGACCATTCATCCGAACAAACCCCTGTTGTTCCTGAATATCGATGCGAAGCCGGACAGCACTGCGCTGCTCTGGGATCACATCGAAGACGAACCCGGCGTGCCCTGCCCGAACCCCCGGGTGATCGTGCCCTGCGAGACGGTTCCGAACATCCACCGCGGACATCTGAACGTGGACATCCGCTCCTTCGGAGTCCGGTGCCCTCCCTGCACCAAGGAAAAACCCACTTACGGGATCATGGGCATGTTCCACCTGCTGCCCCCGTCTCTGGCCTGGCTCTGGCGTCTGGTCGCCCCGCGCGGACACGCCAACCCCAGCATTGTGGACCAGGGCGGCATGTCCAGTGAAGGCGTCGGCTCCTACTGGCCCTTTGCCACCGGTCGCCGGGTGGATCAGGCCAACCTGATTCTGAAACAGATCCTGGATACGCCGAAAGTGAAATACATCCTGGTGCCCAACCAGCACATCGGTGCCTGGGAAGTGAGCTTCATGCCGCAGTGGATCACCCGGGAATACATGGCACGTCGCGGAGGTGCGAACTTCAACTCCGAGCAGGTGTCCCCCTGCCGCTGCCCGCTCCTCGGGTGGTCGCCGAGCTCCATCGTGGTGGAAGGCCGCCCGATCGGATCCTGGTTCTTCAATGTGGAGAAACAGCCCGAAGTCGAACCCGAAGCCTACGACATCGGCGCCGGCATCCTGCAGGAGTTCTTCGAGAAAGAACTGTCTCAGTTCCTGGTCGATGACCTCATGCCGGTCGGAAAACAGATCATCGAATGCTGCCTCAACAACGGCACCGTCGAGGATTACCAGGCCCTCATCCCCCATCCCACTCTGGATGCGGACGAGGAATAAGCACAAAACTCCTCAACACACAGCCCGGTCACGCTCTGCGCGACCGGGCTTTTTTTATCCTGGATCCACAGGGCTCTACGAAACGAAAGCTCAGGATTCACGGTGCAAAATTGTATAAAACCGGGTGACAAACTCTTTTCTCATACTGATACACCCCATCGGTTCTTGCTATGGCATTTTCCATTTGGCAAAATAGAACGTCTATACCTTTATCAGAGAACCAGCGAGTCAACCTACCCGCACCTGACCTATCCGATATCACCTTACGGGGCTTAACCCTTTGCATATGAGGACATCCCCACCCCTTGAACCTATCTGATCGTCTTCACATGAAACGGCTCTTTCATCACCCAATTTTCATCTTTATCGTATGGGGCCTCTCTCCCTTGACCCTCCAAGCCCAAGTTACTTGGACCGGAGGCGACTGGGAGCAATCTAGCAGTTGGAGTAGTGGGTTTGTCCCCAGCGGCTTGGTAACAGGAATCGAGGTGATTTCATCCGATTCCAGCGATACTCAGCTATATTACAGACCGATCTCAACAGCCAACCATTGGTATGTTCATGTAATCAACGTGATCATTGATGGAAGGAATACCGGAAATGTTACGCTTTTGCAGGAGGAGCATCCTCTTGGATTTGATGCAACCGTCGATCCATTCAATTTAGGCCCAAGTGAATTTTCCGCAACGAATCTTTCAATAGGCCACACCGGCTGGGGTACCTATGATCTTGCCGGAGGGATCCTGCGAATCGGGAACACATTGACCATCGGCAGTGAACAGATACCTCAGACTGGTGACCCTACTGCATTTGGTCTTCTGAAAATCAGAGGAAATGCAGAACTGATTGCCGAACCAACTGGGAGCGGCAAGGTCTGGAGGGTTGGGGATGGCCATAATGGGAAAATTGAGCAAAGCGGCGGACACGTTAAGGCATTATATGGGTTTAACAGCGATCAAGACACCCAATTTGTCGGCCAGTCCCCTTACATTCTTGCCATCGGCCAAACCGGCAACCCGCAAACGACCACGGTAAAAGGGACCTATGAACTCACTGGAGGAATACTGGATATAAACGAAATTCGTCTGGGATGGGTGGGTCATGGAGAATTTGAACAAACGGGTGGAACCGTTAATGTCGGAAAACTCTTTGTCGGTCACTCGGTTATCGGCTCTACCGGACAATATCTCCTGAATGGTGGCACCCTGAACAGCACCTTTCATGCACAAGGCGTTGTGGTCGGTCGTGAAAATTCAACCGGTGTTTTCACCCACCAAGCTGGAACACATACATCCTCAGGTGTCGTAGTTGCTGATGGAGGTCAGTATCTTTTGTCAGGTGGAAGCCTGAACAGTTTTTTGGGCGTCGGCCTCGGCGGCATCTACAATCAACAGGGAGGGACCCAAACCGGCAGCAAAAACATCACGGGACAGTTTCTCCTCAGCGGCGGGACTTCAAGCGGGTATTTCCAACTGAATGAAGGAGGACTGGTCACCCATACAGGGGGAACGAACAACACTTCTGCATTCAACTCCCCTTCGTTAAATATCCAAGGGGGAAATTACCTCCTTCAGGGTACAGGTATTTTCACAAGTGCAAATGAAGCCCTGATTGGCTCAACCGGCACGGGAACCTTTACCCAATCCGGAGGTCAGTCGACCTTTTCGGATAACGTCATTATTGGCGAGCAGGCGGGATCAAACGGTACGTTTAACTTCACCGGGGGCACAGCTTCACTCGGGAATATTACCGTCGGTAAAGAAGGAACAGGAGCATTCAGTCAGTCCCAAACCACGCTTACGGGCGTGGGGTCGATTTTGTTGGGAACGGAGTCGACCGGTGACGGGTCATGGTTCAGCACCTTTAATGCACAGCTCTCGGCCAGCAGCACGGATATTGGCCTGGATGGAACCGGATTCATGCATCTGATTGATGGAGATACTATTTTTGGCGGTAAAGCTGCCCTTGGTACGAACAGCAGTGGTTCGGGTACGTTGGAAATCGACAGCGGGAGCACCTTCACCAGCAATGCACTCGCTGTGGGTGAATATGGCACCGGGCGGGTTGACTTGGACGGTGGAACTCTGGATGTCAACACGTCCGCAACCGTCGCCGACCAGAACGGAAGTTCAGGTCAGATCGTTCAGGACGGAGGAAGTTTAACCAGTGTCTCCACTGTCGTGGGGGTACAGGGTATGGGGTCCTATGACCACAATGCCGGGTCTCATCAAACAGGGTCCCTGGCTCTTGGGTTTGGCGGAACAGGACATGGCACCTACAGGTATGTAGACGGCTCTCTCGACATTACGAACTCTCTGCTGGTTGGAGCTTTCGGAACCGGGTGGTTTTATCAGGGCACTTTCGGGGCACAGACCGGCCCATCGCTTTCTCTGACCCAGGACCTGATCCTGGGTCAGCAAACAGGCTCCTTTGGATATTTCATCATGGATTCGGGCAGCCTGAACGTCCCGGATCTGATCGTAGGGCAATCAGGCACTGGAGAGTTTACACAAACCGGAGGGCAAGTCACCCTTACGGGAGGATTGGACATTGAAGAGCAATCAGGCAGCTCCGGAACTGTGACCCTGAATGGAGGCACATTTGGCACGTCATCCGTGGATGTCGGGGGCCTTCTGCACATCAATGGAGGGGCTCTTACCTCCAGCGGTCTAGTTTCCGTTCCCAACCAGGCCGGTGCTCAGCTGCGGATTCAGTCCGGGAGTCTGACCACTGACAGCCTGAACATTGGAAATGCCACAGCCGGCCTCTCCCTTCTGGGTGGAAGCCTGACCGTCAACTCCGATACAGACTTCGGATTATTCTCCGGTGAGATCATTGGCCCCGTTCAATTATCGGCCCCTGCCACCCTTCAAATCAATGGCACGTCTGAAATATTAAATTTTGGTTCTGTGAGCCTCTCTCATGCAGGAGCGCAATTAGGAGCGACCCAGTTAAATGTGAAAGATGGTGGCAGCCTCTCCATGTCTGCAGGTACGTTAAGCCTGGGAGGGTTGACGTTGGAGGAGGATGTCACCTTTACAGGAGGAACGGCAACGGTTTCCGGTGACATCGATCTGAACCGCTCCTCAGTTGATCTGCGACTGGAAAATTCGGCTCAGGTGAATGTTGGAACGGATTTTCATGTGGGGGAAGGATTCAGCGCCAACATCAATGATGTCCGGTTGTCCGATTCCAGTTCCCTGGATGTGGATGGAACCTTTCTGATCGGAAGCGGTAGTAATGCGGACTCCTTTGTCTCCATTTCAGACTCAGCCTCTTTGGTGGCAAACGACATGCTGATCGGAAATTTCGGGAGTGGATGGCTTCGGATCAATTCCGGAACCTTTACCGTGGAAGACACATTGGAATCAGCCTTTTTTAACGGAGGCAGTGGTCGAATCGATTTCAGAGGGGGAACCTCCACCATCGAAAATGCCATTCTCGGAGATGAAGGCAGAACGACCGTCAACCATTCGGACGGAGCGGTCTCGATTACGTCTCTTCTCCTGGGCCAATTTGCCACCGCAAGAGGCACCTATCATCTGTCCGGAGGAACTCTGAATACAGGGGATACGATTATCGGTGATTTTGCGACAGGTTCGTTTGAGCATACAGGAGGAACCCACACGTCCAGCGGAACGGTGACAATTGAAAAGAACCCCTCTGCCACTGGAAGCTACACCTTGAACGGAAGTACTTCCGAAGCGGTATGGGACGCGGCCACGGTGGAAAACAACGGGACCTTTACGATTTCCGGGCTTTCCCGGTTCACGGCCAAAACCTTTCACAACCACGGCACCTTTGAGTACCATAGCGCAAACCTGGATACAAATCCTGGATTCAACCCTTCAGGTGCATTTGTATCTCCTATCAACAATACGGGAAACATGACCCTCCAGGGGGGATACCAGATCGTGGTCTCCGGAGCCGTGACGAACAGCGGAACGGCCTTGGTGACCAATCTTGACTCGGCCCAATTTGCTCAATTCACCAATACCGGACAACTGACCATCCTGAATTCGAACGCATCGTTTGGAGATTTCATTTCCTCCGGAGCTGTCATCGTTGATCCATCCGTGGTCAACTTCACCGACGTGACCTTTCAAAGCACGGGCTACCTGACGGCTACAGCCGATGATGAATTTCGCATCAGCGGTGATTTCACGAATCTCTCTACTGAAAATGCTCTCTGGGATACGGATGAGGCCCATTTGGTGTTTACCGGAACCACAGGGACCCGGACCTGGCGGGTTGCCGGAACGGACCTCGGGGCCGATGAGGTCGGATTCGATCAGAACTTCGCCTGGGGGGTGTTGGAACTGGAATCCGGGGTTTCCCTCTCCATTGAAAACGGGTCGGGTTCCGCCCTGTATGTGCGGGAGCTTCGCCTCGCCGACGGATTAGCTCAACTCGGACTGCTGCAGGGCACCGGAACGCTTTACTACGATGCCAGCCTCCCGGAAAACGCGTATCTGAGTGGAGGAAGCCACTCCCTCACCGGAGGCGGTCTGCTGACCCCGGCTGTGATTCCGGAACTCTCCACCCTCAGTTTGTCCATGATCAGCATCCTGCTGTCCTTCGGTTGGATGTGTTGGCGCAGAAGAGCCTGAAGGCCGCCTGAATCCCCCCGCCAGAAATGTGGCGGCACACCGGTTAACAAGAACTCTCTGCATCAGCACAGGTTTTCAACATGAAGGAGGGGCCAAGCACATGGTACCCCGTTGTAAAAATGGGAGATGGACCCGTCTAAAAAAACCAAATGAATGGCTTCCATTGATTCGCTTGAAATATCGCCAAAGGATTCGCTGTCAATCGCTTCTCTCCCTCATCATCCCAAACGAATGTAAGCGAACAAATATATGAATTTTCACCATCGTTCACGTGCTCTTCAATATGAAAAACCGAAATCACCATGAAGGTGATTACTTTTTCATGTAACTCAGCTATCCGCTCTTCAATCTCTTCAGAGTCAGGATTGTTCATGGTGACCACATTCTTTTGAAGATTACCTTCATCCTCAAGGAGGCCCTTCAAAAAGACTTTGTTGTTCATATTATCCACGAATGTATCAAGACCGGCAACTAATTCTTTGTTTTTTCGATAAAAAATCAACTTTTTTGAGTACAGGTCGATCAGGTCATTATTAATAAAAAGATATAATTCCTTACCTTCTTTCCGAAAAGCAAAATTGATATGCTCTTCAATCTGATCCGGTATGATTTCGGGAGAATCTTCGTATATAAAATCCCTCATAGAAACCGCAAAAACTTCTTCAGAGGGTATGCCCCTTGGGCGATTAATCGGCTTAAGGCCTACATCCTTCAACAACTTAAAAACCTTCCCTAAATCACTATTTATAAACTCCTTAAGCTCCACAGGAACATCATTATTTTGAAAATAAAGTATGAATTTATTTTCATCCTTATTTGTAGATATCGAGAAATCAGATGCCAGCAAATCACGTGACATAAGCGCAAAACCAAAAACAACAGTACATCTTAGAAAAAACTTCATTTAACAATCACCTTGTTAGCATTTTTGATTTAAGGATCGCTATTTTCACCGGGCTCCACCTGGTCACCAGTATGGGGAGGTCTTCTTTTAAAATATTCAATCAAATTTTCTCCCACATATATAAGAGGTGCAGAGATATTTGATGGCAATGAATTGGTGTTTTCAATTGGATTTCCATCCAATTGCGCTGCTTCAATAAAAGGCCAGACATCTTCATCTGGATGCCCAAACCCAGGCGCAGAATTATCAACTGTACCTGCAGCGGCCAGCTTCGCAGGTGGTGAAGTAATCGTCGCATGTATTAAATTACCATCGCCATCATAGCATGCCTGATGCCCATGGCCACCAGAAATCTTCTTAGATCTCATCGTATACGCGGCATCATAGTGATAATTTGAAGTGTTTGCACTCGGTGCTTTCCAGTTATCATCATCAGGCTCAGGATCACTATTATCCGCACCTAGTTTTGAATACACTTTCGGCAAATTTTCAACCCAAGAAGGGGGTGTTTCATCATTCTCCTCTTTCCATTCGTCGTAATCACTTTTGGTAGCATTTGAATAAATGACCACAATCGCCCGATCAATAATGGTTCCACATGAACATTTGATCTCCAATCCTGCGGAATAGATATCATGACTGGATGGATCACTTTCCTTATAAGTAAATTCGGCTTCGTTCACCCCCATGCCACTCCCATGAAACTTATGCTTGATCTCGATATCAAATAGATCTTTCACATCATTCCACTCCAAACCCGCCGGACTAATACTTAAAAAATCACTTTCCTCCAAGTCAAGTACCCCTCCTTCATCATGCTTCACAACGATAATTTTGTTATAGGCATCACGACTCGAGGGTTTCGCTTCGAGAGCGGGAAGATTCCTCACTTTGGTATTGGCAAAAATCACATTCGCAACATTGACAGTAGCACTATGCGAAACACTAGCACCAGGCGGAGTCGCTTTAACTATATACTCTCCAGGAACACTGGATTTCACATAGATTTTGTTGCGAGGGAAATCATCTTCGTCTAAAACTTCTGCTTCCTCACCATCGGAACTCAAAAATTGCAAAGACGTGGGCAACACACTCCAGTTGACATCGTAATCAACATCTTCAACTACATCTGTACCATCAAGGAGAATTGCCGTTAGATGTTCTGTCATGTTTGTGCAGATTAAAAGTTCCCGAGGACGAACATCCAATACTCCGGCTACAAGTTTGTAAGCGAATGTCTGAGCCCCCTCTTCACCGCCTGCCTCTATTTCACTTACATTTTCATCCCCCCCCTCGCGCTCGCAACCGTAAATTGTCCCAGTAACGTTATGTGCAAACGCATCCTCAGGATTTCTATGCATCTCATTTAAACTGTAAATGAATAATGCAGAATCCTGTTCTACACATCCATTCAGAGCATACTTTTCCCCTTCATCTCCTGGCCAAGACCAACCACTTTCAGCGTCAAAAGGATTTACTTCTGCCTTCATTCTAACCGCACTGAGAGTAAACTTCATCCGCTCCTGCAAAGCAAAGACGACTTCCTCAACCGCGTCTGCCTCCATACGTCTTATGACACGGGTTGCATGATACACCGTAACGGCTTCGTCAGCACACAAGCTGCTTATCACACTCATAAAGAATATAAATGGCAGGCATAATCCCAACTTCATTTCATTTTGTAAATACACAACAGTCCTTTATTTGTTTTTCATAAATTCTTTAATTTCATGATCAACCCATTTTAAATTAGAGATATACTCATTTTCTTCTGGATGGGCTTTGATAAATTCCAAAATTTTCTCTTCTCGTAACTCATGGTTACCCCAGGAAACGCATCTTAAAATTTCATTATATCTGGATCTTGGTGCATAAAATGAGCTAGGATACGTTGTGTAAACTTTCTGAAAGTATTCTTCTGCCGTCCAAGGTTTGCCTTTGGACAGAAGCCCACAAAGCTCAAGCATGTAAGGTGCTGATGGGTTTCTGGGGTTATCCAGCACGAACTCATGCATTGCCAGCAAGTCACTCTCAGGATGAAGCTGGCGCTCCTGCCTTTTTACTAGCACAATACCCAGAAGCGCTCTGCCATAAACAAGGCTGTCATCCGTTTCTTCCGCAAATAGTTTTATCTCTTCATATACACGTCGTGCGCTGAGGAATTGTTCTCTGATAAAAAGTAAATCCGCCCATTGAATCGCAATTCGTTTTTTTCCTCGCAAACCTTTCATCTGCTCCTTCCGACCAAGCAAAGAACCCGTTGATTTTGCTCTCTCTATCCTGTTAAATGCATTCGCAAATCCTTTCTGATTAGCAGCCCTCAACACGCGGTCTTGGTCTAATACATGACGAAAACTCTCAACTGCGGTATTCCAATCATCATCGACTATTGCCAGAAACCCCAGGGACCATTCTGACTCAACAACCAAATTCTCAAGATACCAAGTAGATGTTACACGGTTGACCAGCGCGTTTGCAGGAATAGTTGTTAGTGTAATTTCACCCTCGTTATTAAGAGCTTTAACCTGTTTAGGAGGTTTACTGACATATTGTGATTTTTCAGGCACTAAATACGTGTCGAGTATTCTTCCCCTGCCTTCTACAGCCTCTGCCCAGCGAATAGATCTTTCGTATGCTTCTTTGGCGTTTACCTTATCCCAGAGTGCAAACAAATAGAGATCCCCCATTAACTTGAGTGCCTCACCCCGCATCAGACCATCCGGATCCTCTTTATAGAACGTATGGAGCTTCTTAATTGCACCTTCCACATCCCCTTTTTTTGCCACACAAACCGCTGTATACAGTTTGGCAGCCTGACCGTATGGGTTGTCTGGAAAAAAATCGATGATTTCCTGATACAGCTCAATTGCATGATTATAATTGGCATTGGGTACCTTCCCGCCCACGTTGCCCTCTTTTCCAAATACTACCGCAACGTTTGTAAAATCCATCGCAAATGGATGTGACGCATTCCGTAACACCTGCGCTTCTCTGTACAGGACATAATCCAGACCATATTTATCGATTTCGATCTTTCTCTCTAAATAAGCAATCCGTTCTTTAATCAGCGGTTTTAGCTTTTGCCATTGATCTGTATTGGGTTTCGGAGGCTCCAAACCCGCCGAGGCTGAAATTTTCGTACGTTTGAAATGAGAAACACCTGTTTTCAACGCCCTCTTTTCATAACCCAATGCACCGGCCAGATCAGGTTTCTGCTCCACTAACCAAGATAACGCCCGCTTGACATGCACTTTCGCCAATCCATCCGTTTCTTTGTCAGCATCCGACAAGCTCTTTACCGAATCAAACGTATTTCCCATCTCGAACTGGATTTTCGCAGCTTCAATGTAAGCACGGGCCCGTGGCCACTCATAATTCTCTTTTTGTGGATTCTGATATTCAGCAACCCAGGCCGCTGCCCGATCGAACCGCTTTTCTTTTCGATCGAGTTCCGCCAATGCCACTCGTGATTCCAGTCTATGCTCTAGATCATCTGAGTACGCATATCGACGCAAGACTCCGAACGCACGCATCCCCTCATCGGTTTGACTCTGATTAATCGCATCACGAAGAGGTTTAGGCAGATCAGCATGACTTGCAAACGCAAGTAAAAAAAAGCCAATAACCAATGCAGTACGACATGGAACCACATGTCTGAATTCTTTAAGACCCGGATAAGTCCTAAGTAGCGTAGATCGCAAGGGTAAATACTCCTCTTTCACTTCCTTTATTTGATCAAGAAAACTTCTGATGCTGTAAGAAGTTCCAACCGTCAAGCGAAAGAGATAATTTTTTAACAAATAGGCTTAAAAGGTTATAGATAATTAGTTTATTAATAAAAAATGCATATTGTCTAATGTATTTTTAACATAAACCCTGCATCTGGATGCTAACAAAATAACAACAATTCCCAGTATCCTTCACGGCTTTATTTACGCTCCAGAAGCAGATGCCAGTGGAAACTTCCGGGACGACTGTGTTCCTTCTCCACCTTTTCGAGGAAATCGAAGTGATGAAAATGCGCGGAGAGTGCCTCCCCATTGCAGTAATAATGCGGATGAGCCTTTTCCGTGGGCCCTGGCATCACATACGTCCCTTCAGAGACGAATTGGGCCGTTTGCGTTTCATCGTTGCGATCGCTCAACATCGTCCCTTGAAAGAAACCACCTGGCCTCAGCACACGATAAATCTCATTGATCGCCTGTTGCACCACAGCTTTGTTGCCATGATAAATCACGTTCCATGATAAAACGTAATCAAAGGTCTGATCCTCAAACGGCAACTCGGTCATGTCAGCGCTGACGGTTTCGAGTTCAAGGTTCTGCTCCACAGCCTGTTGACGCAAGAACGCCAGTCCGGAGTCACTGCGGTCCATCGCCGTCACCTGGAATTCCTCGGTTGCAAGCAGGTACGCATGACGCCCTACTCCACAACCAAGGTCCAGTACCTCACGACAACCGGCCTCACGCAGCCTGGGAATCACCTTGAGGACATCTGGCTCAGGCGCCAGCCAGTCCTCCCGGCCCTCAGGTGTTTTCCAGGTCTGATCCCATACTTGGTGTGCGGTATCCGTCCGTTGCATGAAATCTTACCGGTAGAGCCAGCGTGTCAGATCTTTGTTGGCACGGAGTTCCGCCGGATCCGGCAGCTCCCCCTGTTCATTAAAAATAATCAACGGCAGCTGCATTTCGTACAGGGAGCCATGCGCCCGGTAGTCTTCCGCAAGATCTTCATATTCCGAATCCATTTCCCCGAACATCGTGTCTTTATCACCGGTAACAGTCAGATCCCCAATCCGGTCCGCACGGAGATGAAACCGTTCCGCAGCTTCCTCACGTGAAAGGATCTCCTCCACTCCGTCCAGCTCGCTCAGAATCGCCGTCACCTTCTCCGCGTCCTCAGGATCGTTCAACCAGATCCAGGAACAGCCGGTGAAATTCCGGTGGTGCTTGATGTAATAATCCCGCTCGGGTGAGAGGACAAACTGCACGGGCACCCCTTTGGCCTCACACACTTTTTCCAGATCCCAGCAGCGGGTCTTTTTGTTCATGGCGTGATCGGCAGTGAGATAAAACGCCGCATCCGGCGCAGCCTCGACGGCTTCCCCAATCAGGGCATCCAGTTGAGTCAAATGCTCCTTGGACTCCAGGGCGGTTTCACTCCACGCATGCATCGGGTAATCGGTGATGTGCACGTAGACCAGTCCCAGGTCCGGGCGTGTCTTCAGCAGATCAACCGCCACTCCCCACAACCAGTAATTGATTTCGCGGCTGTAGATCCCGGCAGGCTGACCGTATTTCTCGATCAGTTCCTGCGGCGCGTCCTCCGCGGCGACGCCGAAATCCAGATGTTCGTGAAAAAGCTCAAGCGTTTTCCGTTTGGATGTCAGCAAAGCGGTGCCCACTCCCTGCTTTTTCGCCCACTCAAAAATTGTCGGCACATCAATCATCTCCGCAGCATTCATGTACTGAGCGGAATTGGTTTCACGGTCAAAGTACGAGTTGGCGACAATGCCATGCTCCGCAGGCCAGGCTCCACATGCGATCGAGACGTTGTTCACATTGGTGACACTTGGGAAGACACCCGTCACCTCTTTAAAAAATCCTTCGTCCGCCATACGTTGAATATTCGGGAGCGGGGTGGACCCGTAGTACTCCATTCCAAATCCATCCATCATTGCGATTACGGTGCGTTGTTCTCTCATTTCATTGCCTTTGGTAGTGAGGTAAAACATACAGAAAAAACGGTTACATGATCCGCCGCCGGATACAGGAGCTGATCTGTTCGACACAGATCACGAGAAGGAAAATTGAGAGAATGATGGCCCCTGCCTGTTGATACTGAAACAGATCCATGGCCACTTTCAGCTCAATGCCGATGCCACCCGCCCCGACCAGTCCCAGCACCACAGAGGAGCGTACGGCTTTTTCCAAGGCAAACAGCGAGGTGTTCACAAATGAGGGCATTGCCGAGGGGACCACTGCGGAGGTGATAATACTCATCCGGCTGGCTCCCATGGTCGAAAGAGCCTCCTGAGGCCCCTTCTCCACTTCTTCCATGGACTCCGCGAAAAAGCGGCCACAGAATCCAACGGTATCCACCATAATCGTCAGGGTCCCTGCAAACGCCCCCAGACCTACAGATGCGACAAAAAAGATTGCCCAGACAAGGTCCGGAACAGAACGGCAAAATGAAATGATGAACCTGGATACATAATACAAGGTCCGTGAAGGGGTTTGGCTTCTGGCCGCCGGGATCGCGAGCAGGAAACTGAACATCACTCCGAATACGGTACCCACCAAAGCCATCTGAAACGTGACCAGCATCGCTTTTCCAACAAAGCCAGCGCGTGAAACGTCCGGTGGCGTCATCTCCCCTGCAACTCGGCCCATATGCGGGATACCTTCGATCAGTTCGAGAAGTGAAAGCTCCGCCCCGTTACAGGACCAGAGAAAAAACAGGAGGCAAAGAATGTAAAGGATGCTCCGAAACACACCGGGGGTTTCCACCCGCTTCTGGACAGAGAAATCAGTCATCGTTCCCACCTCCATAAAGCCCCCGGAGCATGGATTTGGAAAGAGAGGTGGCCGGTGCGTCAATTTTGATCTGATGATCACTCAGACCTACAATGCGGTCGGCATAATTCAGGGCATGGTCGAGGTTATGGGAGACGTATAGAAGGGTCAAATCCTCCTGGCGGGTCAACCCCAGAAGAAGATCCATGACCTCATCCCCGACTCGGGGGTCCAGACTGGCCACCGGTTCATCGGCCATCAAAAATTTCGGTTTCTGCATCAGAGCCCTTGCAATGGCCACCCGCTGGGATTCTCCCCCGGACAGACGGTCTGCACGGCTTGCGGAAAGATGGGCCAGCCCCACCCGGTCGAGACAATACATGGCCTCCTCCCGGATCCCCTTAGGTGCCGTCGCCTGATTCCAGGCCTTCACACCCCATGTACGTGCAAAAGACCCGTGTACCACATTGGTCAGTACCGAAGAGCGGAGGACCAGATTATGTTTCTGAAACACGAATCCCACTTTTGCCCGAAGGGCGCGGAGATCACGCCTTCCAAGAGTTTGAACCTTTTCACCCAGAAAGATGGTGTCTGATTCATCGGGTTCAATCAGCCGCAAGCTACAACGGAGCAGCGTCGACTTTCCGGATCCATTTGATCCAATCAGCGCAACCGCTTCCCGTTTCCCGACCTCCAGATTCACCCCGTCAAGAACCACACCTCTTCCAGGATAACGCTTATGCATCCCGCTGATTCGGAGCGGAAGCTCCGGCGATGACTTCACATCGCCGGAGGCCTCCATATCGATCCGTTTCTCAGTTTCACCAAGAAGAACGGCTTCGGTCATGATTACTCTCCCGGGAACTTGGAGAATTTTTTCTGTCCGATCGTTTTGTACATGGAACGTACGTAGTTGTAATCGCTGTCCTTCACACCGGTCAGGAAGCGCATCCCTTTGTATTTCTTATTATCCTCACCCTGAAGTACGGCCTGAACCAGTGCATCGGAGTTTTCCACGAGAACCTCACGGATTTTCGCATCGATGTCAGAGGGAACATGACCGGCCACCAACAGCACATCGTTGGGAAGGTCCGGCCCACGGGCGATCACCTTGAACGCACCGGGTGGGAGGTCTTTATCCTTCCCGCGCATTTTCAGAACCTTATCGTTTGTCATGCCCCAGGCGGCAACATCACCCCGCTTCAAGGCTTCCCATCCAAGGTCAATGCTGGTGTGCACGATTTTCACATCTTTCAGAGGATCCAGCCCTCCATCCGCGAGAATCTGGCAGGGAGCCAAGTGCTTGGACGTGGATCCCACGCCACCGATGGCCACTTTCTTGCCTTTGAGATCCTCAACCGAGTTGATCCCACTGTCTGCCAGGGTGACAATACTGCAGAAGTAATCCGGACGAGAAAACCCCGCAACAGGGCGTGCTTTGGTCATCTCACGGAATACGACATATTCCGAAGGGCCGGTCAGAATGATATCCGCTTTTTTGGAACGCACCGCCTCAACACCTGCGGTGCGATTGGGGACCGGATAGAACTCTACACTCATTCCCAGCTTCTCAGCGAAAAGATCCCGGAACGGACCGAATTCACGCTGGATCTGCTCCAGACCTTCCAGGTCGGTTACGATCATTCTTAACGTCCCATCTTTCGCCTGTGCATGCGCACTCATCATCCATCCGCCCAAACTCACCCATGCAGCCAGAGCCACACGCAACAATTTACTTGTTTTCATTCCTAACTCCTTATGTATTAACAGTATGTTTAAACGTCTTCCCAGAGGGAGAAGATACATACATGTCTACACAACATCTGTGTGGAGCATGCTAATGAACCGCTACCAAACGGTTAGTTGACGATGTCGAAATGATGTGCCTCCGGATGCTGGAACGCCATGGAACCCAGGCAATGGCTCCCTGAACCTGTCAACGCGGCTCCACGCAGCGAATACGGAATCCCACCGGGACAGCCCCCCCTCTACAGCCCAGCTTTGCCCTATATGAGCGGGTCCTTTACACCTTCCAGGTTCAATCCTTCATTCGAGGCGACACCCTATACCCTCTGAACCGGATAGAAGTTGGAGTTTCCTCTGTATATGATAGACAATCACTCTATTTGCCGATTAAGAAATGTTATCTGAAACCTGCACGATTGAGGAACAGGATGAACAAGTACCGATGGATACTCTGGTTGATGGTATGGGCGACAACAGGAACTCCTTTCTGCATACTCCAGGCAGAGGACATTCTACTCGAGGGCAAACCGCACCCGCCTCCGACGTCTTTTCCTTACAGGAATGTCTCCTTCAAGGAGCTGAACCAACGGGTGACAGACATGAAAAAAGCGGGGAACTGGGCAGGGATCATGGAGCTCTGGCGGCAGCTGGACCCAGAGAAACAACCCAGGTCCATTCTCAACCAACGACTGATCCGGGTATTTCTCGGAGTGGACAATGGATTATCCCGTCCAAGGATCCATGACCAGGTAAAGGTACATCCGGACCACATCGGCTGGTACCTGGAGCTTCTGCTCAGCCAACCCTTGACCGATGGAGTGTACATAAGCGTCCATTACGAGAGGTATCAGTATGAAAAAGCCATTGAGGCGGAGGGTGCGGCGGAGGTTCTGGTCAACCTGATACAGTCGGATGCGGAATGGACCCAGGAGCAAGAGCGCTTACTTCTCGGACTGGCGGCAGGAGCATTCACAGAACAGCAGATGTGGAAAGAAATCGCGAAGCTGGAACCACGCATTAAAAAAGCAGGTATCGACGAAAGCAAACGGTTTCCAAGACTTCAGGTGTATCCGCAGTTGGGGGTCGCCCTGATACAGGAAGGAGACAAAGAAAGGGGAATGGCCGTCTTCATGAAGGGACTGGATGCGTACTTTTATCATCCAGGCCGGGAGCTGGATATCCTCATGACCGATCCCGGGTTCAGTGAGGCCTTGTACAGGCGGCTGAAGGAAAGCCGGCATGAAATGCGGATAGAGGCCCTAAACAATCCGAGGATCCATCGACCCCGCACCGGCAGGCCGGAGGTTCATATAGAGAGTATCCTCACACAGATGATGGGTTCGCAGGATCTTGCACATGGAGTGCGCGTGGTGGAGAGCGGCTTGTTTGATTTGTATCCGGTGGAGAAACAGGCAGATTTTGTGCGGAGCTACCTTCCGAATACGCTCTCATTAGAGGAACGCCAGAAGCGGATCTGGCTGTTGGAGGACATGGAAAAGAAGCATCCGGATCGTGCGGCCACCTGGCTGGGTATCCGGCTGAACTGGTACCGTCAGGAGGAACCGTTTTCAGAGGAACGTTTCAGAAAACAACTTGAGGTGGCACTCAGCAGACCCTCAGCCCTCTCTGTAGAATGGATCGACACCATCCGCAAGGAAACGAAAAACCGGGATCTACAACGGGAGGTGTTATTCCCATTCTGGGAGGAACTGCTGTCGCACCCCGACCTGCAGGAGCAGGTACGTGTGCATGTGTGGCAGCAGTACATCACCTATCTGAAATGGGTTCGCAAGAAGGGTTGGACAGAACAGCAGATGAGAGAGGTGATCTATCCGGCTCTTCGGGAAAACCGGATTCCCTTAAGCGCTCTGGGAGCACTGCACAACTTTTTGCGGCGGGATAAGAAACTGGAGGGCTTCGTTCAGGAACTGCTGGCCTTTCCGGAGGAGCAGGTGCATGCGGACGTCTTTCTGGCAATGGGGAACATGATTGCAAAAAAACAACCGAACCGGATGGACCTGATCCGCAGAGCCTACGACGTGCATCCCACGCATGAGCAGATCCGAGCCAAGCTGATTGCCATGCTGAAAGCACAGAACCTGAACGATGAAATTCTGGAGATCACCCGGGCTTCCCATGCATTGAATGAGGACAAAGTGGAAACCCTGCCCCAACTGCTGATTCTGATGGAAACCGGTCAAATCAACAACTGGGCCAGATGGCAGGAGATGTCCAGGCAGGGGCAAACCCTTAAGGGATTCCCAATCTCTGAGGAAGTGTTCCGGGTATTGGCACAAAAAGAGAAATGGAAACAGGCTGAAGCGTTTTTCACGGACGGTTTGCGCACCGCGCGGGTTCCCTGGAAAGGGCAGAGAACAGAATGCGGGTACCTCTTGCTTGGAGCGGAAATGTACCTCCACCTGAACAACCCGCAGGCATGGGGAACGCTGTTTTTCCAAGCGTTGGATCGGAAGATGATCACCGCATCCGAGTTTCAGGTCATGGACCGACAACTGGCCATGAGCAGGGAACACTGGGCAGAAGAAATCGAAACTCAAATCACAGACTGGCCATCCAAACTACAGAAACGCGGAGCATGGACCATCCGGCATAAACACCTCTTCTCTGAACAGAACCCTGCACCGGCAAAAAAAGAAGGAGCGGCCTTATGAATTCCTGGCACCGAACTACGGCCTGGCTTCTTTTGCTCTTCTCTGGAAGTCAGAGCCTGCTGGCGCAGGCACACGATCTCGATCAACTCGTCGATGTGTTCTCCACAGAAAAGCAGGTGACGCTCTCTTCCGATGTCGAAGCGGTGATTGCCGCGATTAAAGCCGGTGACGTTGTCCAGGCCGATGCCAAACTGTCCGGATTACCGGACCACGAACAGAAACTCATTTCAGCATGGGCCCGAAAGTCGCTGGCTCTGCGGAGCCGCGAGCCGGCAAGCCTGGACGAGAAATTCAACGTGGCGGAATGGGTGGTGGAGTCTGCAGGCAGTGCTCCGGCTGATGTGGTGCAGGCCATAACGGTATTGCTCACATCAAAAGCCCTCCGGAAAGACCTCGATCAGAAAAAACAGCGTTGGCACCCCCTGGAGTTCCGAGCGGTAGCGTACCGGTTGCTGACAGCTCACCGGATGGACCCCCACACAAAGAGATTCATCGTCGCCTATTGCACGTTTACAGAGAACATTGAGGAGTTGCGTGTGATGAACGATGTGATGGAAAAACGGGATCGTATCCATCGCTACCTGACTCCCTTTGCAATGCGGCTTTTGGAACTCGGGCAGCAGGAAGTCGTGGACATCCCCGGAACGGTGGAAGAGCTGATAGAGGAGCGCCGGATTCATGATGCAACAGAGTTCTGGCTGAAATACCCTGGAACCGGGACCGAAATGCTGGAACAGCGCGTTTCCCTGATCCGGGAACTGAAACAACAAAATACCCCTGCAGATTTTGACCTGGTGGAGAAACTGGTCACGTATCACCCTGACAAAATCTACAATGCCCCATCCAAACATGGAGGCCTGTATTATGCGTTTTACTTCGAAGCCATTTTTGATGCTGTCCGGCGGAACAACCTTAAGGAGCTGGAATACGTCTTCAGCAAAATCATCCGAGATTCCTCCGGGGACTACTTGGACCGGCGTTTTCTGTGCTCCAGGCTGAAACTGGTCTTGCTGGATTCGGAGCACAAAGCGGACTATCTGGAATTACTGGCTCCGATGGTCCGCAAGGCATATACCTCCAACCCGACGAGTATCGCATACATTCTGGGCATGGCGGTCGTACTGAATGCGGAACAGGATGTTCAGAGCCTTCAGAAACTTGTTAAACAGCACTATCTGCATCCCGACATGAACGAAGGGGAACGTTCACATTTCGTGATGAATATCCTGCAAACGATCAGGAAACCGGAAGATCAACGGGTGCTTGTTGATGAGATGAAGAACCTTCCGTTTCCGGAAAAACTGGGGGATATGCACTTTCGATGCATCGTCATCTTCGGGCAGTTTCAGCGGTTTGATGATATGCGGGAGTACGCAACCTCACTGGATTCACGGCTGACGGATCAACAACGATACCTGATATGCCGTACCATGATGTCGCAATATGCATCCGCTGGTGAGTGGCAGGAGGTGTTAAACCTTTCCGACACGTTTTATGCGTTCAACAAAAATGCAGAAGGCGATGTACACCCGAATTTCAAGGTTAACCAGCATGTACAGATTGCAGCGGCCAGCAGCAACCTGGGTGATCCGGATCAGGCTGCAGATCTTTTCCTGAAACGATTTGATGAACAACTGTACCTTTCGAGGTTTTCCCCTGAAGATGTGAAGCTGCTTCATGATATCCCCGGCTTTGCAACGAAGCTGAAAGCCTACCTCCAGAAAAACAAACAGCTTCCCGACGCCCCTCATTCGTACCGGCATACGAAAGGCATTGTCCTCCTGTCGCACCTGCTGCATCATCAGTATCCGGATGAACAACTGATACGTATCATCCGGGAGGTCGAAGATGTGGACATGCTGGCAGGAGCGATTCAGCATGAGATGGAAACCAGACGTGGACGTGAGGAACAGAAGGGTCAACAGCATTTCCGGATCATGGACCTCGTCCTACAGCATTCGCCGAAAGAGGAACTGAAACCCATTCATGAGTTACGTGGATTTACACTGTCGCGTCGTAAACTCGGGCAGGACGAACTTCTTTTCAAACTTGAGGAGGAACTGGAATATGCTGAGACCTACAGAGACCATTTCGGTCCGAACTACCTGCGTTACCTCAAGCGGCTTGGAGAAGAGGCGCATGCTATGGATCTGGTGAAGGCGTACCTGCCCCCGCCTAAAGAAAAAAAGAAGTAAGGGGAGCTGATAACCATTGTGTTTGCGGGTGTACTCCTGGTTTGGTTCGAATGAAGAGCTAACATGCACGACGATACCCTTCAGGCAGATTCCCATACGCACCGATACAACGTCTCAGCTTGACGGATCAAAAATTCATGCGAGAGATCGTTTATGATCACGACCCATGAATATTTTGACGGCAGGGTTAAGTCCCTGGGATTTGAAGAGAAGGGCAAAAAAACCGTGGGCGTGATGCTCCCGGGGTCCTACACCTTCGGCACCACCACGCATGAAACCATGCAGGTGATTTCCGGAGTGCTCAACATACAGCTGCCCGGCTCCGATACTTGGCAGACCTTCGGTCCGGGGGAGACCTTTGAAGTCGAGGCGGACAAGGAGTTTCAGGTCGAAATCGAGGTCCCCAGCAGCTACCTGTGCAGCTATTCCTGAACAGGAACCCCGAATATCATCCTCGAATTCTGATCATACTCGTACTCGCCTATTGCTTAGGTGATTAGAATTAGATCGTTTAGACACGGACACAAAAAAACCCTGCCGAAGCAGGGTTGAAAGGTGGGGATGGGCGCTCGCCACACGCTCTTTCCCGATCACGGACATTTGGCACTCGACTCCTTTCGAGGGAGTTCGGTTGTCCGTTTCCCGACGCTAATCTCCATTGCAAGCGGAGTTTCCGGTCTCTTAGCAGGGCCGTCAGGGCGGTTACCCGTCCCGATGTTGGGTGAGGCTTCTTCGCCTGATCCGACTCGCGCTCGCTTGCGCTTGTCGTCCCGACGACGCCAACATCAGCCTGTAAAGTTCTTCTGATGCTTGCGGTATATCCCGGGTCGGCTACCACCTTGTGAGTGGCACGTTGGCCCTGGATTACGGGTCTTGCCTCTTACCCCTCAATCGATGTTCGCTTTACAGTCAGGCGATCCGGTTTTCCGTCCGCCTGAAGCAGGAGGTTTTGTCCGACCTTGCAGGATCGGACCCACTCCCCGTCTTGAACTGCAATCTTGCGTATTCCGGATGCGAGCCGGAACCTTCTGGCGGGGTTCGCCGCCTCGCAGTTCTCCACGTGCTGGTTCCCAGTAATCGATACGACCTGTAAGGCCACTGGGTTTTGCTTCATTCCGCCGAATCCGGGCTGAATGACGCATAACTCAGGCTGCAGTAGGAATCTTTACGGTGCTTTCACACCGGCCTTTCGGCTGACCGCAACCTGCCACACGCTCTGTTCGCAAGTCCTTCAGTGCGACCTGAAGGATGAGCGCGGGTGAGGGATGCCTTAAAACAAATCGCGAACGACCTATTTCAAGGAGCCAGGGTACCAGCTGTACCTGACTATTTCCATTTCTGGATCTATCACGGAGCTTCAGGCAAAACGAATCATCTGCGATCAACTCACGTTATCTCAAAGAACTACAACCACTTTACTCCAGATATGGCCAAGCTGTCAATCTTTAATTTTCGTAAAACACTGCACCACAATCACTTGTGAATAACTTTGTTAATAACTCCTGCAGAGCCTTTATTTACAAGCTTCAGAGGCTCACAAGTTATAAACAATTCATACATCAACCTCTCATGAAGAAACAAGATGCAAAAAAAAAATTGGCGAACGAGTGGTTATTTGAAGACAGAATTCGCGGATCCGCATGTTCGCATCGATTCAAGGTCCCCGCGTTGGCGGGATCCTGTCCCCGCAATGAATCAAGTGCGGAATGCCGTTCCCTTGACTTTTACAGCTCTTTTTCCAACATCCAGACATGAAAAGGAGGATTTCGAATTCTGAGAGGTCGTTGATTGGAGCCGAATGCATCTGGGCCCTTTGGATCTGTCTCATTTCCATTTCGTTCTCTCTACAAGGGCAAGAGATCGGCCTTCCCGAAAAGATGGACCGCCTCATTGGTGGGGATCTCGAGCAGATTCCTGATTTGGTGAAGCAGAAAGAGGCGTCGTTGGAGATCTTGAAACAACGTCTTTTCCCTCCTGAAACAGATGTTAGCGCCCTCCTGAACATGCTGGGCTCTGATCGATACAAAGAGCGGATACAGGCAGTAGAAACCCTTAGCGGTATGGGGTCCGGTATTCGGCTGCAGCTACTTGAGTACAGGAGGAAGCACTCCAATGATCCAGAGATCATGACTCGCACCGGTGAGGTGCTGCAAAACCTGAAGGACAGGGAACCGAAGATCGACCATCAAGCCGTCGTGGCGTTTCTGGTGGCCTGTGGCCAACTGGAATCTGATACCATCCTGCTATTCAGCACCAGTTACCAGAAAGTGTTTAAAAAGAAGCCAAAGGAACTGTTCCGGGCATGGGAAAAAAGCAGAAACACGAAGGAATCGTTCCAGCCTATGGCTCTCCAGATGATGCAGATCCCGGAGTTGAGAACGCCGTTTCTCGAATGGATGCTGAATCAGCATGTTAATGTCCTGAAAGTCATCAACCTGATGCGGGAGCTGCTGAAACAGGATTTCGCGAATACATACAAGGTTCTGCCATTTTACTACAACTACTCTGAAATGGTCGACCGAATGATTGAAATGGAATTCGAACGCCAGCTTACAGAGGAATTGCTTCTCCACCGGCTGAAGAAGCTGTACGACCGTAACTCAAAACCACCGACGTTCGAATTTGACCCCTCGGAACCTATGACTCCGGGAATGGCCTTTCAGTTGCTGACGATCGACGGCTTCTCGAGCCTTCCTCGTCGATACAGGATGTACTTGCTTGATCAGTTGTCTCCTATCCCGCGGGAAGAACTTGTTCGTCTGATCGAAACCACAACCTTGAATGAAGATGTACTGGGGGTACTGGCGGAACAATTTCCGGAGATACACCCGGAACTCAAAACAAAGGTGCTGCAGAGACTCCATCATCCGCAACACCCCCATGAGTTCTCCCGAATGCTCCGGATCGCCACCGAAGAATTACAGATCAAATTCAAACCCGGTGACTTGGATGCCAGTTGGATCAAACTGTTTGAAACTGAACCCCATAATCGAGGACACTTGCTGATAACCGGCCAACAATATCAGATTCAACCGGAGCTGTTTCTCAATTACTGGAAAGAATATCATACCCTGTTGAGAAAACCCGGGGGAATTCAGTCATTTGAATATCTGCTGACAGAAGGAAATGACGGTGTCCGCCAAGAGACACTATCGGTGATGGCAACGCTGTATGCCCGCTTCGAAATCAACCCTGCGTTTCTTCTGGAGACCTGGAGAGTTCTAACCGCCAATTCGAAAGATGAGCGACCTGAATTTACGCTTAAAAAATTGGAATTTCTTGCAAATCAGACTGCGGAGGAGCTCTATCCACTTTCCTTTGTCCGGGAACAGTTGGGGCGGAATGGATCTGCATTGCTCAGCTTGCAACTGGACGAGCTGTACCAGGCACATCCGGAAATCATCGAGGGAATTCTCACGTCAGAAAACGCCTCTTCCCGTTACCTTCCACTCTGCCTGATGATGTCAGAAGTGAGGAGTCTGCCCGAATCCACCAGAGTGGCGTTACATGCGGTCTACAGCAAGGCCCTTACGGACAAAGGCCTGCGTCAAGACACAAGGTTGGTCCTGCATGAAGCGCAATTAAATCTGGACCCTTTCAGCAACACCTCTCTTTCAGAACTGCTGGAATCGTTCAAACAAAGAAACGGCTCCCACCGCTCCTTCATGAAGCTACCCGTCTGGAGACTTGATGAATCAAATCGTGCGCTTCTGCCCATGATCCGGGAACAGATCTCAAAAGAGGAAGGGCTGACCAAAGCCTTCTGCCTCCGACTTGGCCTGTTCATTGATCCAGATTTTTCCGGTTGGAAACAGGAAGTGGACACCCTTCTGCAAGAGGGGAGCGTCGAAGAGGTATCCATTGTGCTTCAGGCTCTGGTGATTCTTGACCGGGAACCAGACCTGTCCAAACTCCCGATTGAACGTCGCCAGACATTATTTGATTTCTTCCCAGGTCCAAAAGAACGCGACCGAAACCATCTGATTGAACACCTGCGCCGAAAAGAAAACTGTGAGGTCGCACTCCAGGCCGTAAACGGTTCCCAACTGGGGAATGTATTGGAACATAGCCACACAACCATTACACTAAAGGGCCTGATCGCACGCAGCGATAGCAGCTGGAGGATTCTCGGGGAGGGCCTGATGGAGCATATGGAAGGGGCAGATCTGAACCGGGCAGCCCATGCCTCTTTCCTTATGCAGCCGATGGCTAGCACAATCCCAGCATCTGTTCTCCCCCGTTTTTTACGCCTGCTGAAGCAACCGGACACGCATGTACAGATCCGGCTACACCTCCAATACCTGCTGGGATTCTTTGGACAACCGGATGAGGAAAGTACGAACATTTTGCAGGGGATGACGTTTGCAGGAACAGCAGGACAGGCGACCAAATTATTTGCCTTCGCAGCCATCCACCCGGATCCACAGGAACGGGCCGCCTCGTTTAAAGCGTTAATAAAAGGACACCGGGAAATCGGTCACTCCTACTATTTGGAATGGCTTTCCGCTTTACCCGAATTCCAACACGAATGGCAGGAATACAGCCGTGAGGTCATGGTGGAAACACAGCAAAGCCCTCATCCACGTATCACACGATCCAAAATGGGCAGTCTCCTTGATGCCATTGAGAATAACACAGGAACCCCAGAAGCACTCAGGATCTATCAGGACTTCCTGCAGCGAATTGCCTCCCCGGATCAACAGGCCGACGCAACGATTCGACTTACTCCTGTCATTTTACGACATCTTCTCAAAGTACCTTTGGAAGATCTGGCCGGATTCGACGTTTATTTGGAAGCCCTCCCCTTCAAGGCCAAGCATTCAGCAGAGTACCGAACGGTCATGGAGTGGCTTTCACACCCCGAACCACAATAATTTTCATTATCGCCCAAAGGAGGCATCTTTCCTATTGATTTGCAAATTGTGCGAGGGAAAGAATCGATAGCCAAGTGGACTGTGGAGCTGCCCCTGGAATGAGCTACGGGGTTACGGTCAGCGCAACTTTGCGCAGTGGAGCTGAAAATTGCCGTTGCCAATTGTCGGATGAAACAGCTAAAAGGAGCGGTCATGCACACCCTTCCTAAACGCCACATTCATCTCGACTTCCACACCTCCCCGTTCATCGAAGGCGTAGGCGCGGATTTTGATCCGGACACCTTTGCTGACATCATGGCAGACGCCCGGGTCGATAACGTCAACATCTTTGCAAAGTGCCACCATGGCATGTCGTACTATCCAACGAAGATTGGGATCCCTCATCCCCATATGCAGCAAACCGATCTGCTGGGCGAGATGATCGAGGCGCTGCACAAACGGGACATCACCTGTCCGGTCTACACCACCATCGTCTGGGAAGAGAAAGTGGCCGATCTTTATCCGGAGTGGCGTCAGCAGTACAGCAACGGACGCTTTGCCCAACTCGCCACCTCTGCAGACGGGTTCACCGATCAACCCGGAGCCTGGCGTTTCAACAGCATTGTTCACCCTGATTATCAGGACTACTTCGAAGCGCATTTGGCCGAACTCCTCGACGGCTACGATCTGGACGGACTGTGGATGGATATTCTCTTCTGCGATGAGGGGGCGGATTTTAACTCTGCGGCCCGCAAGCTCCGCACCGACTGGGGACTGGAGGAGGATACCCCTGCGAACAACACCGCCTTCGAAAGCCTGGCCCAGCAGGCGTTCTGCGAACGCTTCACGTCATTCATTCATGGCAAGAAACCCGGACTGCCGTTGTTCTATAACAGCAGCAACCGCGCCTTCCTCGATGGACGCTACGGGTGGGCCCGCAGAGCGGATCACATGCTGCATATGGAAATCGAATCCCTCCCCTCGGGATTCTGGGGCTACTTCCATTATCCCCGCCTGGCGCGTCAGGCCATGACCTGGGACAAACCCTTTGTCGGCATGACCGGGCGATTCCAGAAAATGTGGGGGGATTTCGGCGGATGCAAACCTCCTGCAGCCCTTGAATTTGAATGCTTCCGCACCCAGGCCACCGGCGGGGCCTGCAGCGTGGGCGACCAGATGCACCCACGGGGAACGCTGGATCAGGGGGCCTACACCATGATTGGGGATGTCTACCGGCAGGTTGAAGCCGCAGAACCTTTCTATGAAGGCACCTCTCCCGCCTTCCAGGGTGCGGTTCTGCTCGCCTCCAGTCCAGGAGACGACGAGACCCTGGGGGGCCAGAGCGAGGAAGGGGCGGTCCTGATGATGGAGGAATTGAAACTCGACGTCTGCGTTCTGGACGACCGCGGCGAATTCGCCGGACTTGATTTTGTCATTCTCCCGGACACCACCCGCTGTGATGCCGCTCTGGCGAAGAAACTGGAGGAATACCATGCCGCCGGAGGCGTGGTCATCACCAGTTACACCGCCGGACAGCCGATGGAAGGCGGTGTCGCGCTCAGTTTCCTGCCCGCTCTGGCAACCGGTCACACCGAAAAGTTCCCCTCTTTCTGGGCCTCCAAAGATGACTTTGCACCGGAGGTCGGTACCGACGGACGTGTGATCTACCAGCAGGGACTCGATCTGGAGCTTCATGCCAGCGGCACCATTCAGGTCGAGCGTCTGCCACCCTACTTCAACCGGAGTGACCTGAAATTCTGTTCCCACTTTCAGACCCCGCCCGACCCGACTGCGGACCGGATGCCCGCATTGGTCACAGGCGACCGGTGTGCGGTGTTTGCCGATCCCGTATTCCGTGAATACCGTCAGGCCGGCAACACCTTCCTGCGGGATGTGCTGAAACGAACGCTGCACTACCTTGGCATCGGAACCCCGCTGGACCAGGGACTGGATCCACATGTTCTCGCGTATCCCCGCCGGAAAGGGAATGACCTGCATCTGACCCTGCTGAATTACATGCCCAGCCGGAAATCCATGGCTATTGATGTGATTGAGCGGAGGCTTTCTTTCGCAGGACAGACCCTGAATCTGGAGGCACAACGCGTGGAGGTGTTCGGAACCGGCGAATCTCTGACCAAGACCGAAGACGGATGGGCTCTTCCCACCGACGCAAACGGACGTCTTCTGCTGATGGTTCCGGATTATTTCACCCCTTCATCGTAGTCTTCATCCCGACTTGTGCGCCTTTGGCGCATTTCGATCCCGATTGCGATTCCCCTCTTACAGCTCCCTTATGCCCACCACGCCTCTCTCCCCTGAAACCCCCGTCGCGGCCTACACCTACGGTCCTCTGACCATTCAATACCGACTTCATCCGGAAACCGGTCTGCCGGAAGTACAGATCCTTCCTGCAGCCCGGGCAGCAGACCGGGTACCGAGACGGGAATTGGCTCCCATCCATCCCACTCAGGCAAAAGAGGATGCCAAGTGGAACTGGCATACCGGAGACAAATACGGCGACTGTCTGGTGCAGGTTCATGTGCGGGGCGATGAATTCACCAACGGGTTCCTCAACGGACAAAGCATGCGGCATTCGAAAAGTACGCATGACCTAAAGCTGCTGGATCAGAAGGAGGAGGATACCGACTCGGGCAAGGTGATTCGCACCCGCCTTCAATCACCCCATGGCCTCGTGCTGACACATGAACTCAACTGGGTGTCCGGTACTCCTGGTCTCGTCTGCACCACCTCTGTCACCAACTCAGGAGAGGAAGGAGTTGTCCTGGAACACCTTTCCAGTTTTGCGCTGAATGGTGTTTCTCCCTTTGCGGAGGATGACCAAAAAGGCCGCCTGCACCTGCACCGTCTTCGCTCCGCCTGGAGCCTGGAAGCCCGCCACATCCGGGAAACTTTTGAAGACCTTCACCTCGAGCGCACCTGGGCCGGATACGGGCATGTCAACCTGCGATTCGGTCAGACGGGTTCCCAGCCGGTACGGGGATATTTCCCCTATGCGGCGATCGAGGATGCTGAGGCCGGGATTCTCTGGGGGGCACAACTGGCATGGCATGGTTCCTGGCAGATGGAGGTGCACAGACGGGAAGACCCCGTTACCCTGGCCGGATCCCATGCCGACTTTGATTTCGGTCAGTGGAGTAAAACCCTTCAGCCGGGAGAAACCCTGACTGCACCCTCCGCAATTCTCTCCTGCGTGGAAGGCGATATTGACGATCTCAGTTACGCGCTGCTGCAAACGAGGAAACCCATGGAGCATCCGGAACCCGAGGAGGAACGCTCGCTTCCGATGATCTTTAACGAGTGGTGCTCGACCTGGGGCAACCCCACCCTGCAATCTGTGAAAGATACGGCGGATGCCCTGGAGGGGAGTCCTACGAAAATTTTCGTCATCGATGACGGTTGGGCCAAGCGGCCGGGGGATGATTTCCAGACCAATGGCGACTGGGTGGTGGATGAAGACAAGTTCCCCGGCGGAATCGCGAAGGCCTCTTCCACCCTGCGAGACAAGGGGATCACCCCGGGGATTTGGTTTGAGTTTGAAGTCTGCAACCGGGGGAACCCGATGTACGATAAAACCCATCACCAGATTCACCGTCACGGACAGGTTCTCGCTGTAGGAAACCGGCACTTCTGGGATTTCCGGGACCCGTGGACCCACGACTACCTTGCGGAAAAAGTGATCGGACTGCTTCGCGACCAGGGGTTCGGCTACATCAAAGTCGATTACAACGACACCATCGGCATCGGTTGCGATGTGAAAGACGATCCGGATGCTGGTCTGGGAGAGGGACTGCGTCAGCATCTGCTGCGTGTCCGGGAGTTTTTTCTTCGGCTCCGAAAGGACGTCCCGGGCCTCCGTATCGAAAGCTGCTCATCCGGCGGACACCGGCTGGAACCGGGCATGATCGAGTTGGCCACCATGAGTTCCTTCTCGGATGCGCATGAGTGTGTTGAAATTCCCATTGTCGGCGCGAACGTGCTCCGCATGGTCCCGGCCCGGAAGAACCAGATTTGGGTGGTACTTCGCCCGGATGACGCCATCCAACGGCTGGAATACGGATTTGCCGCAACCTTTCTCGGCCGCATGGCCGTGTCCGGTGACCTTGAGGCTTTGTCCCCGGAACAACGCGACGTGATGGACCGGGCACAGGCGTTTTACGTGGCCGCGCATGAAGTGATCCGGGACGGACAGCCACGACTGCTTCAAGATGAACTGGGCGCCAGCTACCGCTATCCCGAAGGCCGCCAAACCGTAACCTTCCACGACCCCGTCTCCAACCGGATGCTGGTGATCGTCCACAGCTTTGATCAACCTCCCGAACAAGCCCTGAGCCTCGAGCTTCCGGAAGGCACCTGGAAGGTCACGCATACCTTCGGACAACAGGCGCCTTCTGTTTCCAATGGAATCCTGTCGGTGCCCGCCATGCCCGCCTTCGCTGGAATGGCCGTTCTGCTCAAGGCCTAGCCTCTGCCCACCCACGTGTTCCGCGTGGCACGCAGTTACCACCGGCCACATTCATACGTTTTTCCTCTTTCTCCTAGTGGAAGAGCGGAGTATTCTGTCCTCATGCTGAATCTTGCTCTGTTTGGTCCGCCGGGAGCTGGAAAAGGAACACAATCCAGCCAGCTCATCGAACGTTTCAACCTCTGTTATATTTCGACCGGGGATATGCTGCGTAAGGAATTAAAAGCCGGCACCCCATTGGGGAAGCAGGCACAGGACATTATCGCCTCCGGCGGACTTGTCTCGGATGAGATTATCGTCCAGATCCTCGAAAAAACCATTGCAGAGAATCCCAACGCGAGCGGATTTCTGTTCGACGGCTTTCCCCGCACCACCATTCAGGCCTACATTCTCGACGGTCTGATGATCCGTCTCAACACCCAGTTGGACTGTCTGATCAACCTGCAGATTCCGGATGACATCTCCGTGACCCGTCTGATGGAGCGTGGCAAGACCTCCGGGCGGAGTGACGACAACGAGGACGTGATCCGGAACCGGCTGAAGGAGTATCACGAGAAAACTCACCCGGTTCTCGATTTCTACGCGGAGAAAGGAGTGCGCGAGGATGTGGACGGCACCCAGAGCATCGAAACCGTCGGAAAGGAAGTGGCACGTATTGCTTCCGCCCAGTACAGCAAACGCCCCATCGCACTCGTCTGCTTCGGATATCCTGGTTCCGGCCGTGGGTCCCAGGCCCGTGCCCTGGCCGAAAGGTTCGGCCTCGAGTTTGTCGCCACCGGCAAAATGCTTGAGGAGGAAATGGCAGCGGGAACCGAAGTGGGACAACAGGTGAAATCCCTCTACGAAAACGGGCAGCTGGTGCCGGATGAGATCGTTATCCCGCTGATCGAGAAAAAGATCGCCAATTCCAAGGAGGTGCGCGGCTTCATCTTTAAAGGCTTCCCCCGCACGCTGGTGCAGTCGTACATTCTGGACGGACTCTTGATGAAACACGGCTGCAGCCTCTCCCGTATTCTGGAAATAGAAGTCCCGATGTTAAAGCTGATGGAGCGGCTGGCGAAGCGGGGAGACACCGACGCAAAAATGCCCTACGACAGCAGCACCGAAAAAATTGTCCGTCGCCTGCGGGAACACGAAGAGAAAACCCTCAATGTGATCCGCAAGTACGAACAGCAGCACGGGGTGGTGACCATCGACGGCGATGCGGATTTCGACACCGTGTTCCAACGCTGCGCCTCCGAAGTGGAAGCCTTGTTCCAGGTGGGATCGGGTACCGGATAATCAATCGATGGAACCCGACGCCCCCCCTCGGGAAGATGAGGTTTCCCGCAGGGCCTGCGGGATTACGTAACCCGACGCCCCCCCTTGGGAACATGAGGTTTCCCGCAGAGCCTGTGGGATTGCGTAACCCGACGGGCCCCGTCGGGAATTAGGGTCCCGGAGAATGAGGGTCAAACGCCCTGCTCTACCTGCTCATTCCACTTCGCGTTCCGCCACTGAGAGGGGGGCAATCCTTCTTTTGCTTTAAACTGTTTGGAGAAGCTGAACGGATCCGGATAGCCCAGATGTGCGGCGATCTCCCCAATGGACAGCGTTTGGTCCTCCAGCAACGCCCTGGCGGATCGGATACGCCGTTCCAATGCCCAGTCCCGGGGTGACGATCCCATTGCCCGGGCAAAACGTCTACGGAACGTACTCGGAGCCATGCCGCATTCACGGGCAATCTCTGAAATCTCCGGCGTAAAATTCCGATCATCCTCCAGCAGGGCTTTCGCTGTTGTCAGCCAGGCCTCTTCCGGTTCCTGGGCTCCGGACTGCTTGGCCAACCGGATCAGGAGCGCTTCAAACCGGTTCACCTTTTCCGCATGAGACCAGGGCGTTTCTGCATCATCAATCTGCAGCACCTCATCAAAGGAATTTGCCCAGTCTTCCGAGTCATCCAGGATCTGCGGCAGCCGGGGAAGCAACCGCTCCCGCCACCACACCTGGGCCAGGGGTCCGGTGAAACAGAGATAGCGGTGAATCCAGGTACCTTGCGGAGACACGGGCCGGTACCCCATCACAGGTCCCGGATAGCCCATCCACACCAAGGGTCCCCGGTACGACCGGCCCCGCGACCCATAGCGTATGTGCAGCTCACCGTCATACGCCATCTGAAAACAGAAATAGCCGTCATAGGGTTTCTCACGATGTACCCCCATGCGTCCTCCGCCTCCCTGCATCAGAAACCGCAGGTCTTTAAAGTGAGCGTTCATGACATGAAATTGACACATACCACCATGGACCTCGAGAACCGAATAACAGTATCTTGACGGAAATGCGGAGAAAGCCCTTATGAAAGATACAACATATGAGTTTCCTGAAAACCTCCCTGTGGATCGAACGCCCTGGAAGTATTTTGATCACGCGACTGAAGAAGAGCGAAAACGACAAGAGGCCTGGAAAACTCATCTACAAACCCGTCCAGGTATCGAGCTTGTGTTGCAGGGAACGGCATTTCTCTCCGAACAGGCGACCCTTTCAAACGGCACCCTCATCCTGGGTGACCAGAGTTACATCGGAGCAGAAGCACAGGTAGGGGGGCAGGTCAGGATTGGGGCCCACTGTTCCGTAAACGCCGGGGCCGTGGTGCGGGGGGTGGTGACCATTGGAGATGGAGTGCGGATTGCTTCGGGCGCCCAGATTCTGGGCTTTAACCATGAAACACAGGATCTGACCAAACCGATTTATCAGCAGCCGGTCTCTTCGGTGGGCATTACCCTGGGAGATGACATCTGGGTGGGCGCGAATGCGGTGATTGTCGACGGGGTCACTATCGGATCCCATGCCATTATCGGAGCGGGAGCGATTGTCACCAAGGATGTCCCGGACTGGGCGGTGGTGGGGGGAAGCCCCGCCCGAATCATCAAGGATCGAAGAACCCCTCAGGCGCTCCCTCCATCTGAAATTGCCGAGGCATGGAAAGGGTTCCAACACCGGGTGGAAGACGACATCCCGCATCTTCTCGCTTATTATCTCGATCCGGAAACCGGAACTCCCCGGGATATCCCGGGCGAGGAAGAACGGATGCGGCCCTGGAATGACATGGTGGAAATCGCAGCCACAGTTGAAGCGGAAATCCCCGGATGGAGCCGGGATGTGCTGATCAAAAAAATTCAGAGCTTCCAGGATCCGGAAACCGGACTCGTCCCGGGTCCATACGGTGAAAAAACGGACTGGGAAGTCGATCAGGGGATCAACGCCAACCGGTTGGAAGACCGGCATTCTGCGTATGGTGTCATGTCCGCAGGATATGCGCTGGAATGCCTGGGGTCCCACCTCGCTCATCCGGTGCATGTGGCCCGTGACCTTCGGCACGCCGATCTGCATCAGCATCTGAACCGTCTTTCATGGGGAGAACATGCCTGGGGTGCCGGAGCCTGGGTTGATCATTACTCCAGTGCCTTGGCGTTTAATGCCCGGTATCACCATGGAGAGACGGACCTCTCCGATCTGTTCGGCTGGCTGAATCTGCACATCGATCCGGTTACCGGAATGTGGGGCCGCCCTTCAGCGGAACAGGGCATGCTGCAGCCGGTAAACGGATTCTACCGTCTCACCCGGGGGTCCTACGCTCAGTGGGGCATCCCCCTGCCCTGCCCGGAGCGAGCCATCGATACCGTCCTGGCCCATGCCTGCGATCAACGGCATATGAATCCCAGCAGGGTGAACGCCTGTTACATTCTCGATATTATTCACCCGCTCTGGCTTTGCCTGCAACAAACCCGTTACCGCCGGAAGGACTGCGAAACCCATGCCGCTTACTGGTTACAGGATACGGTCCAGCGTTGGAAAGACCGGAAGGGGCTCTCCTTCCATACCGCTGAAGGATCCCCCACACGTCTACAGGGAACGGAAATGTGGCTCAGCATTGCCTGGTTGTGTGCCGACCTGCTTGGACTGGATACCCAATGCGGCTACCGGCCACGAGGCGTGCATCGTCCGGAGCCTATCGTGAGAGGGATACGTCCGGTTTAGACTGCAGGACGTCGTCAGAAGCGTCAGTGCCCACCCTTTCCGACAGGTCGTGCGTGCTCCCGGCAACCTGCAAGAGCTTGATCCAACCTGAAGAAGTTAAAAGCGTATGAGTCCGAACACGCCTAACAGGCCCAGCAGGGTCATCAGCACTCCCGCGATCGAGAACACGATGTAGAATCCTTTTTCCGGGATGGTGCCCGGTCGGCCGTTACGGGTGAAATAAATGTAGGCCCATTTCCATTTCAGAAATCCCGCGGCGGAGAAAAAAAGACCCGTACATAAGCAGAACCATTGCATATCAACACTCCGGTGGCATGAGAAAACAACACGGCATCCCCCTACCATATCCGGTGTAAAAGAAAAAGCGGGACCTCTCTGAAAACGGATGGGATTCCATGTTACGGGCCACAGAAACGGAACCTTCCCGGATGGCAGAAACGTCCACGGAAACAATACGGGCAATTTTCAACTGTATTAGTGTTGTAATACAGTAGATCATGTTCTATATGAGCCGCATGTTACCTCTACGAATCGATCCGCATTCCGGGTTGCCGGTGTATCGTCAGATCCGGGATCAGATCCTGCATATGATGGCGGCAGGCCTCCTGAATCCCGGAGAAAAGCTTCCCTCTATCCGTGAACTGGCCACGCAGTTGACCATAAACCCCGCCACGGTGTCCAAAGCCTATACCGAGCTCGAAGCATCCGGTAGCGTGATCTCGCAGCGAGGCAAAGGGGTATTTGTCGGACATGGCGTGAACCGGTTCAGCGCACGGGAACGCAAAAAGGTCCTGCAGGAAATGCTCAAGCAGTTGCGGGTGGAAGCCATGCATCTGAATGTCTCCGCAGATGAGTTACGAACGTGGTTTGAAGAAGAAATGAAGGAAATGAACGATGATCCAACACGCCTCGGCCTCACAGATCGCCGCTATCGAAACAAGCAATCTGAGCAAGGTCTTTCCCGGTGAGATCTCGGCCGTAACGGGATGCGATCTACGGGTGAGCCGTGGGTCGGTTTTCGGACTGATTGGCCGGAACGGGGCCGGAAAAAGCACGCTCATCCGGTTGCTGATGGGCCTGTTGCGCCCGAGTGGCGGACAAGCCGTCATCCTGGGAGAGGACATGCGGGTTGCCTCCGCCCGCCACCGATCCCGGGTAAGTTGTGTACCACAGGCCCCCCGGCTGCCGCAGCATGTTCGCCTCAACGCATATGCAACGGAAATTTCGCGATACTACCCGCAGTGGGATCCGGAATCCCTTTATGGCATCCTGGAAAGGTTCGATGTCGACCCGAGCAAGTACTTTTTTGCCATGTCCGGCGGGGAGCAGCGCAAGGCCGCCGTGTCGCTTGCCCTGGCATCCGGACCGGAAGTCCTGCTTCTCGACGAGCCGGCTTCCGGCCTGGATCCTCTGGCACGAAGGGAACTGCTGAGGGTCCTGGTCGAGATTCTTGCAGAACGCGAGAGCATGACGGTGCTGTTGAGCACGCATATTATGGCGGACCTGGAACGGGTTGCGGATCACATCGGCATGATGGACCGCGGCAGGCTGACCCTCTCCTCCCCCCTGGAGGACCTGCGGGAAGGCTACCGCAGAATTCAAATGATTTTTGAAACCTCTGAGGTCCCCGCGGATATCCGGATCCCGGGTGTGATCCGGGAAAAACGGGAGGGGGCGGTGCTGGAGGCGGTCATCCAGATCACCCATACCGGGCAACTGGACTCCCTCAAGGCGTACCCCGGCTGTCGGCTTCAGGAGTTTCCCATTTCCCTGGAGGATTTGTTTATTGAGCTGCAGAAGGAGGCCTCCTCATGATGTCGATGGAGACAGAAATGACAGAGGACCTGTACCGCAAACAGCGGTATCTGGGGCTGCTGCACCGCTCCTGGCGAATCTGCGGAGTGGCCGTGATGGGCTTTGTCCATGTGTGGCTGCTGTGTGTGTGGCTGCTGCAGGTCTTTTTCCATCCCGGATTTTTCCTCGCCTTCGGCATTGTTTACAGCCTTGTAGTTGGATTTGCCCTGGGGCTGGGATCGCTGAACGGAGAGGGCGATGAAATGCTGTTCTGCCTGCCGGTGACGAGAAGCAGCCTGTTCTGGATTCAGGCCGCGGCCGGAGGCATTCCTCTCCTGCTCATGAATGGTCTGGGGGTTCTCGCTCTTTATGCGGACGCACCGCAGGCCGTCTGGGGGCTGTTTGTCCGGTCCGGCTTTACCGAACCCTTCCCCGACGTGATGTCCGGACAACTCTGGGGATGGGCGGTATGTATTCCGCTCCTGCTGTATGCCACGGTGTACACGCTCGCCTCCAGACAGGTCACGCTGCGCAGCAGCTTCTTTTCCCTGTTCGGAGCAGCGGTCGTTTGTGGTGGCACCTTGTTTTTAGGGGCGATGACCGAAACCCTGTTGTGGGACGAGATCAATGGCCCCCTGTCTTCATTATGTCTCCTCTCGGTTACCACCTTGACACTGTGGTGGGGAGCCGAGGGATACAAACGAAAAGAAGCCAGCCCGAACGAGGACAGTCCCGGCTCCACTTCCACAACCGTTCTGATCCTGATGATCATCGGAATTCTGCTGGTCCTGTTTTTCATGTTGATGTGGACAAATGCTCCGAGCCAACCATCTAAAATTCATTCTGACCCAGGATCACCCGACATGCCGGCAGGACCTTCCGCCATGTCCACGCTCCCTGCAGGAGACTCAAGATGATAGTAGGATTGGTAGTACTCATTGGTTTCGTGATTGTATTGGTCATTCTATTGGTTGCGTTCTCCCGCTCCATGCGAAAACGAAAGTCTCCCCCCAGAAGACACCGCCCTGTGGTGCTGCGCTGGTTGTGCGGGGTCACTGGCGCGATGCTGGTTGGAGGGCTGGTCTACGGCACCATACGATCCGCCCGATCTCCATACCAGCTCTCCGCCTCCCCGGATCCACTCTCAGTCCGGAGAACCATCGAGCCGACAGACGACGAGTTGACATCCGGAAAGGTCGAGGTGCTGTTTCACTATGTCCTCGGCATTGGCGATTCCTCCGATTTTCTCCCCCTTGAGATCGAAGAGGTTCGCTTGCCTCTGCACCAGACAGAAAAGTCCTCTACAGAAATCGCCTTCATGCAAGCAGGCAACCCCATCCAGATACAGCTACAATTGCACGGATTGTCGTTCCAGCCCAATCAGCGTGGCCGGCGGGTGTACCTGAATAGAACACTGAGCCAGCAGGGCCCCGGACATTACCACTCAGGCCACACCGGATCCTTTGATCTCGCCACGAGATTCCGGGTCATAGAGAACGGGAACAGTACTCTGTTCCATCATCCCTACTCCCTGTTTTCCAGCGGCAGGATCCAATGGATGATTGTGGAATCCGCGATGCTCCTACATCCAGATGACCCAGGAGAAACTGTCTCCCCAGAAGACTACATTGAAGACGTGACGGGTGAACTGAAAGAAGCAAACCGATCCTTTTTCCGATATACCCATATCCGTCCCGCACCGGCAGGTTTTGCCGGGCTCATGGAATGGGCGGGCCCCGGGTTTCTGCTTGTGTTTGTCTCCGCCGGACTGTGGGCACAATGCTTTTCCCGAAGAGGGACGGGGTTCACGATTTGCATGACGTTCCTGATTATCCTGACCGTGGTGCTGGACAAACACAACCAGATGCTCCATCAGCAGAATGCGGAACAAATGGAAGGGCTTTCCTCTCATCGGGAGCTGGCATCCAGACTGAGTGAGAATTCCTTCTTTTTCCGGGAAAAGGAATAGAGCAGAGGTTCGCCACACTGTGTAGATGGAGCCCTCTGAGCTGGTCGATGCCGTCGCATAAACGCCGACGGCCACATGATTCCGCGACCAGGCACCGAGTCACCTCTCCCCTGCTCACCTCTTCTTCCGCCCCTTGGGATAATGAAAGGGTTTCTTTTTCGCCCCTTTCGAGCCTTTGGGTTTGGCGCCTTTCTCTCCTCCCGGCAGCGCAGCCCGAAGCTCGGCGATCTGGTCCCGCAGCAGAGCCGCCCGTTCATATTCAAGCGCTTTTGCCGCCTCCATCATTTCCTGTTCCATCTCCCGAATCGCATCCTGGATGTTATATTCCTCTCCGCTCTCTTTCACCACGCTATCCTGAACGCTCTCCGCCTCCTTGAGGATCGCCAGACTGTCCTGAATTTCCTTCACGATCTGGCGCGGGGTAATGTGGTGATCGGTATTGTATTGAAGCTGGGTCTGACGTCGGTCTGCTGTCACATCCAGAAGTGACTGCATGGCGTCGGTCATCTTATCCGCGTAGAGAATCACCTTACCGTTGATATTCCGGGCCGCACGTCCCGCCGTTTGAATCAGCGAGGTATGGGAACGGAGGAAACCCTCCTTGTCCGCATCCAGAATCGCCACCAGCGATACTTCCGGAATATCCAATCCTTCCCGCAACAGGTTGATACCTATCAGACAGTCAAACTCCCGTCGCCGCAGCGAACGGATGATCTCCACCCGTTCAATCGCGTCGATGTCGGAGTGCAGGTATTTGGTCCGCAAGTCCAAGGCGTCAAGGTAGGAGGACAGATCCTCAGCCGTGCGTTTGGTCAGGGTCGTGACCAGTACACGTTCCTCCCGTTCCGAATGCTCCCGGATCTCATTCATCACATCGTCAATTTGGCCGGTCAGAGGTCTGACTTCAATTTCCGGATCCACGATGCCGGTTGGACGGATGACCTGTGGAACCGTGGATCCACCAGCAAGATCGACCTCAAACGGAGCGGGCGTTGCAGACACATACAGCGTGGGGCCGGTGCAGGATTGAAACTCATCAAACGCCAGCGGCCGGTTATCCAATGCAGACGGCAGACGGAACCCGTGCTCCACCAGCACCGATTTCCTGGACAGGTCCCCATTGTACATGCCCCGGATTTGAGGGAGGGTCACATGTGACTCATCAATAATCGTCAAAAACTCCTCCCGGAAATAGTCCAGCAGCGTAAAGGGACGCTCCCCCGGTTTTCGTCCGGTCAAGTAGCGGGAGTAATTTTCAATGCCGTTACAGAAGCCCATTTCCTTGAGCATCTCGAGGTCGTAGTCTGTCCGCATCCGAATGCGCTGCGCCTCAATATATTTTCCTTCCGCCTCGAAGGCCTTCACCTGCTCCTCCATGTCGTTCTCAATGGTCGACAGGGCTTCCTCAATTTTGCGGTGCGGGGTAACGAAGTGGCGTGCCGGGCTGACGTGAAGTTCCGTAAAATTCTCCAGCGGATCCCCGGTCAGAGGCTCAAACCGCTGAATTCTCTCCACCTCATCCCCCCAGAAACTTATCCTCACACCTTCTTCGTTATAACTCGGGTAAAGCTCCACAGTATCACCTCTGACCCGGAAGGTGCCGGGGGAACGCTCAAGTTCATTCCGGGTGTACTGAATGGCGACAAGTTGCTCCAAAAGCTGATCCCGGTCGCAGGCCCCCCCCACCTGCAGGTGGATCAGCATCTGTTGATAATCCTCAGGCGACCCCAAACCGTAGATACAGGAAACCGAGGCAATGATGACGACATCGCGCCGGTTGAGCAGCGCGTCCGTCGCGGCCAGCCGCAATCGCTCGATCTCTTCATTGATACTGGAATCCTTCTCGATGAAGGTATCCGTGGTGGGGATATAGGCCTCCGGTTGATAGTAATCAAAATAACTGACGAAGTAGGATACCGCATTCTGAGGCAGGAACTGCTTCATCTCCGCATAAAGCTGAGCCGCCAGAGTTTTGTTGTGGGAGATCACAAGGGTCGGCCTGCCCCAGTGGCGGATGACATTCGCCATGGTAAACGTCTTTCCGCTGCCAGTCACCCCCTCGAGCACCTGATGACGCTTCCCGTCGTCCAGCCCACGGCAAAGAGACGCAATCGCCTCCGGCTGATCACCGGCAGGTTCGAACTCAGAGGACAGTTTGTAGATGGGGTCCGACATGGCGTCAGTGTCCCGGGTCACCGGAAAATGTCAACCTCTCCACCGTCAGAGCCCCGCAAGATCTGTGTGTTACCGTGAAGGGTCAGAACCGGAACCCGGCCCGGATACCGTAAATGGTGTAACTAATGTCGGCATCACGGTCGAATTCACCGAAGGAATCATCGGATTCGAGGGTGGCATCGATGTCCACCTGTTCAATGTACACCCCTGCAAGCAGATCCACACTGTCGTTCAGCGGATAGACGAGAAAGATATTGGCCTCGAGCGCGGTGTAGTCAAAATCGATGTCTTCAAACTCGTCCCGGTCCACGCCCAGAGAGTCAATGGCCCCCTGGAAATCGAGGAGCTTGTAGGTGGCCTGGCCGACAATCTCAGCCCCTTTGTCCCCAAGCAGAATTCGGACTTCCCCACCGATCCCGTACTCGGGAATTCCCGCTTCCTCCGAACCGGAGGCCTGACCCTGCTCCGCGTATATCCGGTCGGGAAACCCAACCGCATCCAGACTCACCGTCGCACCGGCATCAATGTCGTAATCGGTGGAAATCAACTGCAGCCCAAGATGGAACCAGGGAGTGAACCGCACCCGGCCTTCCGGAAAGAAGGTGAAAGGTGTAACCCGGAGACCGAGACCCAGCATCGTCGCATCGGCTTCAATGTCGTAGTCGGTATTGGCGGGGATGAGCAGGTAGTCAAGGTTTAGCCCACGAAATGACACCGAATCCACATCGAGACGAATATCCTGATCGGCCGTCCCCGACGCATCGAGAGACGTGCTCCGGTAGTCCACCAGAAAGGTCACCCATTTGTTGTAGGCCTGAGCCCCCAGAAACAATGTCGATGTATCGTCTCCGAGTCCCAGTTCATCCAGATCGGCCGTCAGACCGCCGGAAAGAATGTCGTTTCCACGCCGTTCCTGCACGCCTCCTTCCAGAGAATCCATGGACCCCAACCCCCCGTACACCTCATACACAAACCCGGGGGGAATGGCACGTCCGGCCCCGACAAGGGATTCCTGGGCCTGAACCGCAAGGAAAGAAACTGAAAGACAAACAGCGTTGAGCAAAGTACGCATAAAGAGATCCTGAGGTTGAAACGGAGTGATTCGGTTTTAGACTTGAGCGTTCCGGACATGCGAGTAAAAAATAGAGGATGATCCTGCTAACGCAACAAAATGACAACCGACAAGTCGATCTCGTTCCTGCGATTGAGGAACTGAAACGGGAGATGAATGCTGTCATCCTCGCTCACTATTATCAGGTGGATGAGGTACAGGACGTGGCGGACTTCATCGGGGATTCCCTGGATCTATCGCGCAAGGCCGCCGAGACCGAAGCCGATGTCATCGTCTTCTGCGGTGTGCATTTCATGGCGGAGACCGCAAAAATTCTCTCCCCGCACAAGCAGGTTCTTCTTCCGGATCTTCAGGCGGGTTGCTCCCTCGCGGACAGTGCCCCGGCAGATGAATTCGAGGCCTTTAAACATCAGTATCCCGACCATCTGGTTGTGAACTACGTGAATTCCTCCGCGGCGGTGAAAGCGCTCACCGATTACTGTGTGACCTCCTCCAATGCGGTACAGGTCATTCAGAGCCTTCCCGAAGACCAAGGCATTATTTTCGGTCCTGACAAGTATCTGGGAGACTGGGTCAAACGGGAAACCGGCCGGGACATGATTCTGTGGGAGGGCTCCTGCGAAGTGCACGAGATGTTCAGCGAGCAGGCGATCTTGGAGATGAAGCAGGAGCACCCGGATGCCAGCGTCCTGGTCCACCCGGAATGCCCTGCTCCTGTCCGGGCTTTGGGAGATGTGATTGGCAGCACCAAGCGGTTGCTCGAAGCCGTTCGCAACGGAGACCCCGAAGGAACGTACCTCGTGGTCACGGAGCCTGGGATTATCCATAAAATGGAGGAGGCAGCTCCCAACGCCACCTTCCTCATGGCCCCTGCCGAAATTGCCGGCAGCGAAGAAGGAAGCTGTACCAGTTGCAACACCTGCCCCCATATGCGCCGCAATACCCTGGAAAAACTCTACCTCTGCATGAAAAACCGGACCCCGGAAATTCATCTGGATGAGGAGATCATCCGCAAAGCCCGGATCCCTATCGAGCGGATGCTGAAAATTGGCTGATGCTTGGACCTGCCGGCCCGTGAAGGGTGTGGCAGGGCATCTGGACGCTGAATCTGCCGCCTGAACCCTCTGGGCACCCGGCAGGTTTCCCTAAACTTTAGAGGTGGGGTTTCGTATGTAACGGAAAGTCATCTGATGGCTCTCATCCCACAGTGGACAGGTATGATTCATGAAAACGTCCTCAACCCTGCTTCTGATCCTTTCGGCCATTTCTTTCCATCCGGCAATGGCTCTGTCACTTTGCGGGCTCATGTATGATCCCAGCCTGACGGTGCAAATCCTCCCAGATGAGGAAGGAGCTGTGTACCTGATCGACGAACGTTTTCAGGTGAAGGAATGGGATCTCACTGCCGCGCTGAAGAGACAAACGCGTGGGTGGGGCCGATACAGCCATTACATCCAACTGGTTCCTCACCCTGAAGCTGATGCCGTGGCAATCGGAGATCTGGTCCCACTTTTTCATGCGGCGGATCAGGCTGGCATCCGACACATTCATGTCTTCCGGGATTACGGGGATCATCATACCAGGCCTCATGACTGGACGAATGGAGGAAAGGCATATGAACTCGACCTGTCGACCTACGGGCAATGGGAACAGGAGGTCCGACCCGGTCTGGAGGACCGGGTTTGGATTGAAACCATGGGGAAAGCCTTTTGGAAACCTTTCCTGAGTTTCTTCATCGCGGGTGCGCTGGGTGGATGGTATCTCTGCTACGCATTGAATTTCAAACCCAGGAAAACGCGGAAATATATCCCCATTCTAGGGGTCCAAACCGAAACCTGAGGGTACCATCCTCCATCGCAAACGACTGAACCGGTCGAAAAGCGAATTCGATTTGGACTTGTGTGCCTTCGTTGCGGTTCGATATCGGTAACGGGTATTTCCAGCTCCCCACACTTGCGATCCACCCATTTCCATGATCTACGCCGATTACAATGCCACGACTCCCTGCCTTCCGGAGGTAGCGGATCTCATGCGGCACTTTCTGTGTGAGGATTTCGCCAACCCCAGCAATCGCGCCTCCCTATCCGGACGACGGGCACGGGCGGGGGTGGACACTGCACGTGAACAAGTGGCACGGGCAATCGGAGCCACACCGGATGAGGTCATTTTCACCAGCGGAGCCACCGAGGCGGCCAACATGGCGATGATCGGGGTCATGCAGCGTTTGTTGCGGGAGCGCCCCCGAATTCTCACCAGTGCCGTGGAACATCCGGCCGTCTGCATGCCCGCCGATGCCTGTGCTCAGGCTGGCGCGGATTGGCAGGAGGTTGCCGTTGATTCTCAGGGACGGATTGACCTCAACCAACTGGAGCAAGCGCTCCGTCACCCAACCGCTTTGGTCTGCGTCATGGCCGCCAACAACGAGACCGGTGTGCTCCAGCCCCTGGATCAGGTGGTCCGTCTTGCTCATGAGGCCGGGGCACTGGTTTTTGCCGACTACACCCAGATGCTGGGAAAACTTCCGTTTAATGTACATACGGACCGGGTCGACTTCGCCTGCTTCTCCGCTCACAAGTGTTACGGCCCCAAAGGGGTCGGGGCGTTGTATAAACGGCGCGGTCTGTCCCTTCCTCCCCTGATCCGGGGCGGCGGCCAGGAAGAGGGCCTGAGAAGCGGTACCGAGAATGTTCCCGGCATCGCCGGCTTTGGCCTTGCCGCGGATCTGGCCGCCCGTGAAGTGCACAGCCGGAAAGCCCATCTGCAGCGATTGACCGCACAGCTCGAAGGTCTGGTCACCGTACAGGTGCCCGGTGTTGTGGTTCAAAGCGGAGAAGCGGACCGCCTTCCCGGAACCAGCCTATTCAGCCTTCCTCGACTCAAGGGCAACTGGCTGGGGCAACTTCCGGATGTGATCGCCAGTTCCGGCAGCGCCTGCGCCTCCATGCAGGGCAAACCCAGCCATGTCCTCACCTCGATGGGGGTGGACGAAACCACAGCCATGCGAAGTGTCCGCATCAGCCTGGGACAACCCACCCTAGAGGCGGATGTACGCCATATCGCCAAGCGGCTGATTGAGGGGGCCGTAACCTTGGGTGCGGTTTAGCACGGGGAGGAGCAGATTCCCCCGCAGGATGCGGGGGATGGGCAGAATGCCATCGAGAATGGGAGAGCCCTCCTCTCCACAAAAGGCTTCCGTTGTGTGTCTCCAGGAAATCCAGCGCGGTGGCGTAAACGCATCCACCACACGATTTCGTCCACAACCGGGCCCTGATCATTTTTTCACCACTCCGTATTGGACGAATCCAGAGGGAGGGTCTAGATTTCGGAGGTATGAAATCAACCCTACTCATTCTGGCCCTCCTGATCAGTCAACTCGCATCTGCGCATTCCGGACATCCCGGAGCGGCTGATCACGGGGATCTCACTCATGTGGTGATCGGCCTGCTTTTCACCCTTCCCCTTGGTGCACTTTCCTGGGGGCTTCTCCGTCTTCACTCTGCGAAACGCGAACCCGTTCGCGTACGAAAGGATTCCCATCATGGTTAAAACTGCCTCCACAATGCTGGCGCTCGGAACCCCGGCTCCCGCCTTCACCCTCACCGATACCGTTTCCGGCAACCCGGTTTCCCTGTCTGATTTTGAAGGAAAGCCCTTGGCGGTTTTCTTCATCTGTGCACACTGCCCTTTTGTGATTCACATCCAGGAGGAACTGGCGAAAATGGGCCACGACTATGCGGACTCTGACCTGCAGATCGTGGCGATTTCCAGCAACAGTGTGCTAAGCCACCCGGCTGATGCCCCGGAAAAACTTGCGGAACAGGCCACGACGTACGGGTTCACGTTTCCATATTTATACGACGAGTCCCAGGAGGTAGCCAAATCCTACACCGCAGCCTGCACGCCTGACTTTTTCCTCTTCGATGCGGACCACACCCTCGCCTACCGTGGACAGCTGGATGACAGCCGCCCGGGTTCCGACATCCCGGTCACGGGTGCAGACCTCCGAGGGGCTATCGACACCGTTTTGGCCGGAAACTCCCCCGATTCTGACGCCCAGCTTCCTTCTCTGGGATGCAACATCAAGTGGACCCCCGGGAACGAGCCGGATTACTTCGGATAATCAGGGAGATGGAGGTTGGCCTTCCAGGCTGACCTCTCTTCCAGAGATCGAAAAATCCGTTCTTAGCTCCCGGTTACCGGGAGCTTTTTTTACGGATGCACCGGGTTCTTTCTCCATTTGCATCCGTTTAGACTGTGATCCATGAACGGGACTCATACAAAAGCGGGATGACACCGGACGCCTCCTCATCTTCCATCGGCGGACTCGAACGAGATCCGGTCGCCTCCCGGACGGTCTCACAGGGCATCCTCTTACCCCAGGGGGGTTGGCGCCTGATCCACGTGAAGATGACCGACCGGACAGACCTCCATGATTCCCTGGTTCAGGAAGACGAGTACCTCCTGCACCCCACCTCTCCCCTTCAGCTTCAAGGGAACCTGTTTGTCCTTGAGGATACTCTGACTCAGGGTGGCCGGATTCTGCTAAACGAATGTCCCCTACCCACCTCAAGACCCGATCCATCTCCATGGGACCTCAAGGTGGTGATGTCCGATTCCGGACACTATCTGATTGAAGGGTGGGAGGACCCTCGGTTGAATGGCTGGGTGCAGCTCACCTATGAGGGAGGGGATCTAGGCAGAACCCGGGTGCTTCAGGACTGGCAGCGATCCCGCCGCCCCGCCACATCCGGCCACCGGATTCCTTCCGCCCTGAGCAACACCTGGGGAGACCGCTCCCGTGACAGCCGCATGAATGAAGCCTTTCTGCTGAAGGAAATCGCATGCGCGGCTGAAATGGGCCTTCAGGTCGTGCAGTTGGATGACGGTTGGCAAAGCGGCATCACCGTCAATTCCGCCCAAGCGGTGGAAGGCGGAGGACACTGGGAAGGATTCTGGAACGCAGACCCTGAATTCTGGGTGCCGCACCCGACAAGATTTCCCCGTGGCCTGGATCCCTTGGTAACGGAAGCCGCACGGCTGGGGGTGGATCTGGGCCTGTGGTATGCGCCCGACTCCTGGAATGACTTCTCAAACTGGGAGCGGGATGCGGACTGTGTTCTGCATCTTCACCGGACCTACGGGGTTCAGCATTTCAAACTGGACAGCATCAACGCGACCACAACCACCGCGTTCCACCGGCTTCGGAACTTCACCTCCAAGGTGCTGGAGCAAAGCCAGGGAGCCGTGGTGTTTGATCTCGACATTACCGGGGATCATCCCCGTCCGGGATACTGGGGCTTGGTGGAGGTCGGCCCCCTCTTTCTGGAGAACCGCTACACCGACTGGGGTAACTACTGGCCGCACCATACCCTGCGCAACCTGTGGCAACTCGCGTCCTGGGTGGATCCCCTCCGGCTTCGGATCGAATGGCTGAACCCTCACCGGAATGTGGAGAACTACCACGCTCATCCACTCGCACCCCACCAATGGCCGATCACGACACTGGCAGCCATCACGCTTGGGGCGAATCCTCTTGGCTGGTGCGAACTGCAGCATCTTCCACAGGAGGACCGTGACCAGCTTTCCACTCTCCTGAACGTCTGGAAGACCTATCGCGAAGAATGGGCGCAGGGGACCATTCTCCCTTTGGGTGAGTGCCCCTGCGGCAGTGGCATCTCCGCCCTTGCTTCTGTGAGTCGGGATCCATCCAGGCTCCACCTGATGTTATACCGTGGACGAGGCAACGCGTCGTCTGTGATGTCAGCTCCGATCCAAACAGCTGACGCATGGAAAACCAGGACACTCTACGGACACGGTGAGGCCCTGCTCACCGAAAACGGGCTTCGGGTGGAAGTGGCATCTCCGCTGGGATTTTGCTGGCTCATCCTTGAGCCTGATGATGTCACAAGTTAGGATGGAGATATGAGTCTTTTCACGGGTCACAGTTCGCTCCTCACCCTCAGACCCCGCGTCCGGGAGGAACCACCTCTTCTGGTGATTACCACCGGGTTTCTCTCAATGTGCCTCACGCTTGGATGCAAGCGACGGCGAGTGGAACTCGACACTCTCCGCAAGGAAATCCGCCTGAAAAACCGCTACATGTGGTTTGTTTCTCAGGAAGAAACCCTTCCCTTCGATACGTTGTCGCATCTGGAATACACCTATGATTCCCTCCCCACGTCCATAGGGTTCAGCGCAGCCGGGCTCGGACGGCAGGATGAGATCGACATCTTCACCATCTCGGTCGTCAACCATGACGGGCGGGAGTTCAAGTTGTGTTCGTACCGGGGAGAAGGCGCCGTCTGCACCGGATGGACTGGGGTGCTGCTCGGAGATGACTCCATACTGGACGTCTCAGGCACTCAGGAGGGTGAGTCCCGGCAGTTGGTCAATATGATCAAGGCCATCACTGGACTACCGATCGGAAAACCTCTTCTCGAAGATATTCCGAAAAAGAAATGCCCCTATTGTGACCGAGAGGTGGCTGAATTCGCCGTGAAGTGCATTTACTGCGGCAAAAAACTCACCCCATAACCCTTACCAGAGAGGTTTGGGGGTGGGGACCGGACGGGGCTTCCGTTTCTTTTCCTGAAGATACCGGTGTACGGTCCGGCGATAGTCCCGCATGTCCTTTTTCCGATCCTCCTGGCCAAGATAAGGCACTTTGACAATCACGGTATCGTCATCCGGATCCAGTACGACAAGCTGGGGGTACACACCGCTGAGGGATTCAAAGGCTTGCGCGGCTTTTTCCGGCACCAGATTTTCGTCCATGTTCAACGGAACCAGAAACACAGGTCCGTACACTTTAAACCTGGATACGTAATCCTCCACGGCCTCTTCCACATGATCCTGTGTATTGTCCGGATTCACTTTGAGGAACACTAACGCCTCACGTTTCAGGGACGCCTGCTTGCGGAAGGTTTCGAGATCTTTCAGCCGGTTGACCTCACGCGGAAGGTCCATCCCGGCAGACAACGACGTGGCGAGACAAAATGGAAACAAGAGCAGCATCAGTTTCATAGATGCATACTATCTGCCCCACCCTACAGGATACCAGAAATTGGCATGTGAGAATTGTATGAGCAAACGGAGGAAGGCGTCTCGGTCATACAATCCTAAGCGAGAATGGCCTGACTCACAATCAGATCCTTACCCCTCGAATACACCCACCTTAAAACCGGAGGATTTCAACTCCCATCCATAATGCCTGCTCCCTGTCCCCCAGCTCTTCTGACCATTCCCATTCCAGCAAGCCGTTCCAATCGGCTCCTCTCCAGCGGCCGATGCGGTGATTGAGTCGAAGCTTCACCTCCCACTCCTCCTGTTCGGAAGTGATCCCGCTTTCGGTCCATCCGGCACGCAGACGCCACTGACTGTCTCCGAGGGTAACGAGGCCCTGAACGGCGAGTGGGATCCTGACGCCCCAGTTCGAATTCCGGTGACCGGCATCGATACCCGCCTCGACAAAAAGATGGTGATGATACTGATCGCTGGACAGGAGGTTCAACAGCCCCGACACACCTGCCACCGTTCCCTTCCAGTCGCCATTTGCCTGCTTCCATTCCCCCTTGAGCACCCGGAGCCCCACTCCCCAGGCTCTTGCCCGCCAGGGTCCTGCCTCCACCTTCCCCAGTCCTTCCCGGAATTTTTTCAGATCGAGCCCGCCCCACTTCACCTTGTGCATGCCGTTGCCGGTGAACTGTGCTTCCAGCGCAAACAGGTCCACCGCCCCGGCCCGCTGCATGGCCACTCTGGACCTGGAGCCCATCTCCTGACGCAACGCCCGGGTTGAAAACGCCCCACCCACCTCACGGCTTTGGTCCTCCGGCTCCAACCAGAGGGCCTTCATTTCCAGGGGAAACAGCCCTGTATGATCCGTTCCGGTGCGAACGGGTCCATGTGGAACTGGAGGAAGCGGCACGGCTATGTTCTCCCCGCTTCGTAACAGCATTTCCTGCTGCCATCGCCTGAGTTCTGCTGTAACCGGTCCAGTGGCATCCCGACAGAACCGGTCTTTCGGATCAAAGACGGTTTCGGTTTCCTGCATCATGCCGGCAAACGGATACAGAACCGTATCCAAATCCAGACGGGACGCCCCCAGGATTCTCAGTTGCTCGACCACCTGGATACGGGTGGATGTCTTTGGATGACTCACAGAGCGTGCTGCAGGCCAATCCAGGTCCGGATTCTGAAGGGTCATTCGCTCAAGCTGTTCCAGCAACGGGAGACGATACAATCTCCCCTGTTCACGAAAACTGTGAAGGTCGGGCTCCACAGGTCGCGCTTTCCCCTCCCGAATCAGCAGTCCGACCAGACTGTGCGGAGGAGAAACCACCGGTGAGAACGAGGAAATTCTGTCATGCTTCATGCCTTCTCCCAGCATCCGCACCAGCACAGACCCGCAGTTCTGGTGGAAGAAATAATATCGAGGGGGAGCTTCGGTTTGGTAACGAAGCAACCGGTTCAGGATCCCTTCCTGCTCTTCCGGGGTGAGCAGGAGTTCGTACCGCCGGAGCGTGCGGTCCTGCTCCATGGTATACGTTTTTCGGATGTAGCCCAGCGTTTGAAGATCCATCGTGACAGGATACCTGCCCGTAAGCCCCTTCCACGATTGCAGCAGGGATTCAAGTGGGGACTCCGAAGTGTCCACTCCGGGAGGCTGGATCAGGTTCCACCAGTTTCGGGTTCGGCATAGCGGGGCCTGACCGGCATCGGGAACCGTCAGAACGGCTTCCGGGGTGGCGGCAAGGAAGCTCACCACAAGGTCCCGGTCGGGATCGGCTGTCTCACGGCGAATGCGGATCCGCAAAAGCAAATGCCCGGCAATCTCTGCGATATCCCCAGTTCCTGGATTCGCATACAACAACTCAAACCCCTCAATGGTTTCAGCCGTCACCGGCCCCACGTGCACCGGGAGACCCGTTCGCAGATCCGGGAAAAGATGCCCCTGCGTGAGATCACTTGCCGGCAGAAGCCCCGTGAGAAACATACTCGCCAGAAGGTACCAGCCCTTAAGTGTTCCCACGCTCCAACTCCTGCAGCACCCTTGCAGGAAGGGACTCCAGCTCTTTGCGGTCCGCATCCACAGGTACTGCACGTATCACGGCCCGGGCAAAGCGTTTGGGGTCAATTCCCAACTGACCGGAGTAAAACTCCAGTAACGGGCCTGAGTACGCATAGGCGTTGCGGACAAGTTCATCCGCGACATCCGGATCCAGTTTCGTCAGCCCGAAATTCTTCCAGGTAAGCCGTGTCGTCTCTGCCAGAGAGTTGTCCAGAGCCTGACTGACGTCGAGAGTCGCCCGCCCAGACCCTCCACTCACCTCTGTTGTCAGATCCCCGGTGGCTTCGATGTAGCGGGGGATTGCATCCGACGTACGCGCGGAAACCTCACCGGTTTGCTGACTTACCCGTGAGCTCACCTCCATCGTCGGCTGCACAGACTGTTCCATGGTGGCCTGACTCACCGGCTTGGTGCGTTCTGTGGCGTTCAGCGAGGTCTCACTGCTCCACTCCATACTGTTCGCGGTGGCATCAGAAGAAGCCCCGACGTAGGTGGCCGTCATGGCAGTGGACGGCTCCACCGATTTTTCCAGGGTCGCATCTGTCACCGGACCGGTCGCCTCGAGAGTTCGGTTGGTGGTATTCCCGGTCACAGCAGACGCTTTTTCGGTCCCCAGGGTGGTGGCATCCGAGGCATCGAATGTGGCATTCAGGGTGGGCAGCAGGCTTTTTTCGGAGGTCGCATCTGTCATCGGGCCGGTGGCCTGGGTGGTCTGGTCAGAAAGAGTGCTGGTGGCCTGTGAACTTTTTCCGGTCATCTCCACACTGGGCACCAGTACGTGTTGTGTGGAGTCTTCGGTCAAAGGTTCTGTTGCCTCAGTTGTCCTGTCGGAACTGGTGGCAGTGACGTTCACCGAAGGGACTGTCGACTCGTCAAAGGTATTCCGGCTGGTTGCCGCGGAAACCTCTGTCAGGCGGTCGGTCGCCTCCGTGGTGGGGTCTACCGTCACCCGGATACTTTTCTGGTAGGTGGTTTCGACGGATTGAACCGTCGATTGACCGGAAAGCGTAAACGGACCGGTCGCAAAAACCGCCCCCGGCAGCACACTGACGACAAGCACCTGTCTGGCAAACCAGGGCTTCATTTCATCAAAGGCTTCAGGTTGTACTGGATGGTGTCTGTCTCCAAGGGATCCTCCTGATTGAGGTGGACTTCTACCCTGTTCAACTCAGGTGTATGGGTCCAGCCAAAATCAGGATCCCCCCCGAAAAAACATCAGGCAGGAGTTTCGGGCATGTTCGGAACGGGCGGAGGGGGGGGCGTTTTCCGCCCCTCACCGGATCCCATTAGTTCATACCAGTTGATGTTCCGGGTCAGGACCATCACCGCAGCCATCAATCCGAACAGCAAAACAGAACCCGCCAGCAGGGCATGATCTTCCGATTGAAGCAGTCCATACAGAGCGCCATACAGCAGTAGCAGCAGGGCTCCAAACCCGACGCCTCTCATCAGTCCTCCGAGAATGGATCCGATGTAAATCGCCAGCAGCAGGCAGGTCGCACTCATGGCAATGCCATAGGCGAGTCCAAACCGGACGTGCTCGGATAAACTCAGCAGCAACAGGAAGAAGACCGCCTGGGCAAATCCAACGAAACCATACTGAATGGGATGGATCCGCAGTCGGCGGATCATCTCATACAGGAAAAAGGAGGCAAAGGTAATGCCCACAAACAAAAAGCCGTATTTCAACGCCCGGTCTGTCAGCGGGTACGGAGTAATGGGATCAATCAAACGGACACCCAGGGATTGAAGTCCGTGAATCTGCTGACCCTGTCCGATCCCTTCACGGGCACGGGTTGCCAGCGCATTCACCCGCCATTCCGCAGTAAAGCCTTCGTCAGAGATCTCACGGGTCATGGGGAGAAAATCCCCAGTAAAACTTGGATGAGGCCATTCGCAGGTGATGCGCATCTGGTTTTCTGCCGCGACAGGCACCAGAAAGAATCCGCCCATCCCGTGAACTTCCAACTCCACGCTAAATGGAATCTCAATGGGCGTCTCCACTTCCGGCATGTCCACATCCGCCTGGATGCCATGAAGAGACGTACCCGTTCCGGGGGACCAGTCCAGGGTGTGCTCCCCCCATTTCATGGTCGGAACTGTGGAAAGGCCCCGCGGATCTTCGATGCCAAGGATCATTTTGGTTGAGGTGATCCGGGTTGTCGCATGCGGGCGGGTATTCCAGGTCGTAGAGGGGGGAAGGCGGAAGGATCCGGTCAGTCCCCCTTTGCTTTGAAAGACACGGGCTTTGAAAATTCCCCGCTTCCGTTCATCCACGCTGATGGACGTATCGAGACGAAGCCAATCCGGGTAGATTTGCACCACTCTCTGGGCCCGTTTCTCCACGTCCACATTCCGGGAAAGTTCACGACTGTATTCCTTCGCCATCCAGCGGTCTTCCAGCGTGATCCAGAGAAGAGGCCCCACCAGCGTCTGCTCCCCGGCATAACTGCCGGCAATTTCCTGTTCGACATCGCGTTGCCGTCCCTGTCGTTCAGAAACGAGACCATTCATTGCAGAGAGAGCAATCATCAGGCCGATGGCGAGAACGCCGAGAAGACAGAGTTTCGTCAGAATACGGAAAGAAAACATCGCAGGCTCCAGGTTCAGGGTTTCGCTTGCTTTGCTCTACAAAGTTATTGATGGCAAGACCGAAAAGCAAAAACTTTGCATCAAAAAGCATAAGCGGTATTCACAGGGTTTTCTGGCAGGATCCATCCTCTCAGAGAAATGTGACAAGAATATGACCACCCTGAGACACAGACACAAAAAAGGCCCCATGACGGGGCGTTTTCTCCATGATCCTGATGTGATGGGTCAACGGAATCGCCGGAATCCGATCCACAGCAGCAGGGAGAGGCTTACCAGCGTGAGAGTTCCAGGTTCCGGGATGGCGGCGGTAAATACAAAATTATCATATCCTTGACGGCTTTCACTGTTGGACGTCAACCGGATAGACTCCGTGGCAAATCCCACCCACTGAACATCATCAAAGGTCACGCCTGCAAACCCGGAATTCGGCATTGCCATCGCCCGTGGGGTGGTTCCGATCGTGGTGGGGTCAAAGGTCCCCCACATCGCAGAGCCGGGATCATTCAGCGTAAACGTGCCGGTAGTGGTCTGCGATGCTTGAGAGTAATACCAGGTACCGCCGTTCTGTATGACAAAATGGACACCGGTCCCCGCTTCATTGTTGGTGAGAGAACGGACCACCACTTCCATTTTTGAAGCGGGGTCACTCAGATCCACAGCTCCATTGTCCAGGAAGTCGGCTTTGTTCCAGGCATAGAGGGAATACTGCTCAAACCCATTCCCCCGCCAGTCATTACTCGTGCTGTAGGAGCTGGTGGATCCAATATTCCGGTTTCCACCGTTGATTCCCCCATCTACCCGGATCTGCTGACCCGCATAATAAAAGGTCCGGGTGCTGAGGTTCTCCCCGCCGGCATCAATCATACCGGAAAGGTGAGAGTCGAGGGTATTCCCGTAGAAGCTGTCATCCGCTCCGGCATCCCCGATCCCCAGGTCCTGGTTGGTGAATGAATAATCTGCGGAGATTGTTCCCCGTACAGGGGTGGAATCGACCGGGCTGGTGGCGAGACGCAGCATGTTGTAGTCGCTGCCCCACTGCACGAAGTCCACCACCTGTGCATGAAGGGTGAAGTATCCGAATGTGAAGAAGGGAATGAGGAGGGTGTAAGTCGTTCGTTTCATAGAGGGATCCGGGTTGATGCCGAAAAATACGGTACCTCTGCAATCTGGACAATACATGTTTTGACGTATATATGCATAAATTGCGTCATGAAAAAACGGATTCAGATTGGACTGTTGACCGATTACACCTCGGACTTCGGAAGGGCGATATATCGTGGATGTCTCGCATACAGCCGCACTCAGTCTGACGTGCAAATACACCGGATGACCCCTATCGCCAAAGATGATGACAGGATCAGATGGTCCCGTATCCCGGATTTGCTGATCGGTCAGTTCCATACGCAGCAGCAAATTGAACGGCTTCAGAAAAAAGGGCGTTCGCTGGTGAATATCTCAGGCAGAATCCGTGAGCCGGGTATTCCCACCATTCGGATCGATGACTGGGCCGTCGGACGTCTTGCTGCGGAATATTTTCTTGGCAGAGGGTTCCGACACTTTGCCTTCAAGGGGTTTGATACGCTTGCATTCAGTCAGAATAGATGGCGGGGCTACGAAGAAACATTGACGCAACAGGATCTCTATCCCGTGGAAAGCATTCATGAACTGAAAGGGGATATTTACAGCCTGGAGGCTCTTTCATATCTTCCGACTCCCTGTGCAGTGTTCTGTGCTACGGATTACATTGGTGCCAGAGTGATCCAGACCTGTATTGCGCGTGAAATCGACGTGCCGGAATCCCTCTCCGTCCTCGGGGTCGATAACGATGAATTTCTTTCAGAGGGTCTGCAAATTCCTCTTTCCAGTATTGATGTGGGAGCGCCGAAAATCGGGTACGAGGCGGCGAAATGGATTCACCAACATCCGGAGCCGGTTCGGGCTCCGCCGACCTTTGAACAGAAACCCGTTGGGGTGGTTGAAAGAAGGTCCAGCGATCTGATGGCGGTGGAGGATGCTTTGGTGGGTGAAGTCCTGCGCAGAATCCGCTCCCGCCATCGGGACCCCGTCAAGGTCCCTGATCTCCTAAAGGGACTTCCCATCCAACGGCGGATGCTGGAGCGACGGTTTAAACAGGAAACCGGGAGGAGCGTTCATCAGGAACTTCGTCGCCTGAGAATGGAATCCGCGAAGGATCTTCTCGCCAATTCCGATTTCACCGTGGAGGAAATCGCGGAATCAACCGCGATCGGGGAGTCACGCCAACTCAGTGCGATGTTCAAAAAAGAACTTGGTATGACGCCAACGGCATGGCGGAATCAATTTGAGTTCCGATAATCTCGAACAGAAGTGAGCAAAGGGACGCATCCTGATCAGTGGTTCCATCAGGTCTCAGCGGGTGAGTGGTGTGGAACTCATGATCATCAGAACCTTGTCCTGGGGGATCCACAGAGTGGTTTGATATGGATGTTCTGAAGATCCCGTCGTGGTCCTTAGCCGGATCCATTCCGTAGTGACCCTTTCCAGTTTTCCACTCACGGAGGTGGCGGCACCATTGATTCCGCTCGTGGTGGGAGGGACTGGAAGATCCGCTGCAGCGCCAAGAGCGGAACGGTCGAACTGGACGACAACCTCCGTCCCTATTGGGAGATCCGAAGATCCACAGCCCGCAAGAAACCAGACAACGAAAAGAGAGAAGAAGGTACGTATGAGGTTTCTTCCTGTTTGGGGGGGGCCAATTCGGATGGCAGGTTGCATGCGGCCTTTCTTTCCGCAACTTCTGAACGAGGAATCCCTCATGCCTGCGTTACGCGGGTTCCGGTGTTTCCACAGGTCTGGAGAGCTGACGGGACAGCGCCACCACGATTCCACCGGTAACAAACATGATCAGGCTGTAGACCACGGCCGGAACGGCGATGGATTGGCTGCCGAGAATTCCCAGGGCCACCGTCAAGGCCAGGGTGCCATTCTGAATTCCCCCTTCGATCGCAATAGTGACGCGTTGACGCATGTTCAGCCTCATGAGCAAGGAAAAGCCAAACCCAGCCCCGAGGGTGAGGAGGTTCAGGGTCACAACCGGCAGTCCGGCCTGTCGAAACTGTCCACCCAGATCCTCCTCTTTGACAACGAGGGCCACAATAATGAGGGCGAGAATCACCAGGGAGAAGACATTGAATCCAGGGCCCATTTTGTTCGTGAGCGCTGGCTTCAGATGATGAAGCACCATTCCCAGGCTGATCGGGAGAATGGTAATCACGACCAACTGGAGCATGGTCTCCTTGATATTAATGGAAATCTCACTTCCTTCCCCCATGTAATGCTCCAGACCGGACCCAACGATAAGAGGAATGGTGAATACCGTAACGATGCTGGTAATCGCCGTCAGGGTCACCGAAAGCGCGGTGTCGCCTTTTGCCAGATGAGAGAGAATATTGGACGTGGCTCCGCCCGGACAGGCGGCAATGAGAAGCATCCCCACCGCAAGCTCGCCTGAAAGGTCAAACAGAACGACCAACCCCCAGGCAATCAGGGGAAGCAGGATCATCTGACAAAACAGACCGGTGAGCTTGGCTTTGGGGCGTTGAGCAACCCGCAGGAAATCCCCAGGTGTAAGGGTCATCCCCATCCCGAACATGATAATAAACAGAGAAAGCGGAAGGACAACAGATTTCAGCATGATGAGCAGTTGCCCTACCTATCGCAAAAAAGCAAGGGGATAGACGCCCCCACCTCACGCCTCCTGCAGAATCAACTCCCCCGGCCCCCTCACACCCATCGCTCCACAGCTCACAACCATTAACCTTCACCTCTCATCTCCCACCTCTCATCCTCACCTCGAACCTCAAACCTCTGACCTCTGACCTCTGACCTCTGACCTCTGACCTCTGACCTAAGAACCTAAATCACAATCACTGTCCCACCTGAGACAGGTGATGTGAATTTCTGACCGGGAACGGGCGGGGGCGGGGGCGGGGTTTCGGCGACAGGAGGTGGAGAGAAAACCTAAAATTTTCGCGGAAAATGTCAAAAGTGACGTTTTCAGATAGAGATGAAACCCAAAACAGAACTTCTTCTCTATCGACTGGCGTGGAAATGGGATCACATTCTCCGACCGGTTCATTCGAACCTGATTCAGGATTTTGAATGCTGGGCCGAAAGGAATGGAGAGTTGAAGCGGATTCATGAGTTGGAAGCTCTGGGATTTCTGGAGAAGCATCCGGAGCCGAATGCCAAGGGTGCCGTTGTGGCGTTAACAAAAGCCGCTGACAGAGCTCGTTCTCCAAAAGCAAACCCCGCAAAGGCCTGGAGCAGGAAATGGGATCGGACCTGGCATCAAGTTCTGTTCGACCTGGAAGCAACCGAATTCGTTCTTCGGAAACAGCTTCATCGAAGTTTGCGCCGGCATGGTTTCGGCTGCCTTCAGGGAAGTGTGTGGGTACATCCCTTTTTTGACCCCTCACTGCAACGTGTGGCTCGCGAACCGACCGGAAGACCGACCAATCTGCTCCATCTGAAAGGTCAGTCAACGGGGCCCCACACGGACCGCTGGATCGTCGAAGATGCATGGAACTGGGATCAGATTGACAGGGGATACCTTCGCTATCTGGACTTTATTTTGACGCCGCTTCCCGATCAGGACGTGAGAAATCAACTCGGATGGGTCAGATGTGAGAAGAAATTTTGGAATCAGGCTGTTCGCGAGGATCCCCTGCTCCCGGCACCACTCCTTCCGGATGGATATCTAGGGAAGGAGGCATGGGATCAACGTCAATCCACTCTCACCAAAATCGATATACAACTTGCAGGCACATAATGCCTTTCCTGCTCCCTCCACCGTTTCCAAAATCACAAACCGTGTCTCAGGTGAGACATGATTTGTGAATGAGTTATGGACGGTGAGTCGCGGCAAAGGGGCTGGCTGGATCCTGGGAAAAATGCAAACGTGGACACGGAATGGGTCCAAAATAACCGGAGAGATGCGCAGGTGGTTCACAACATGTGAGACTGCATGATCGAAAACGGTGGCTATGGCTTCACCACCACCTGAGTGCCAACCGGAAGCAGGGTGTAAAGCTCAGCAACATCCTGATTGCGAAGTCTGACACAACCCAACGAAGCGGGCTCTCCGATTTTCTCCGGTTCATCTGTACCGTGTATTCCGAATCCCTTTCGATCCCAGCCCAGCCAATGAGATCCGATATGATGCCGGGGATCCCCGTAGGGAATCTTCTCTCCGGTTTCCGGGTGCCACCATGTGGGGTGTACGATCCGGTTCACAATGGTGAACTCTCCAACCGGTGTGTTTCCCCCGGCACCTGTGGATACGCGGTAGCGCTTGAAAAAACGGTCCCCGAAAGAGAGATCCAGGATATTCGCACTGATGTCCACCTCCGCTCGAAAGGTCAGGATCGGCACCTTCAACTGTTGGCCCAAACGGATGGTATCCCCCTGGATTTCATTGGTTTTCCGCAAAAGTTCCACCGTTGTTCCCGCCCGTTTGGCAATCCGGTCCAGCGAGTCTCCTGACATCACCTGAACCCGTACGCATTCCTCCTGTGGCAGCCTGGAGAACAGCAGGTCCAGGTTCACGCCCCCCAACCGTTGTATCGCCCAGTCCTTCACCTCACCTTCCTCCGCAAGTGCCACTGCCCTCGCAAACGTACTTCTGGATTCATTCCATCGCCCGGCCTGATACGCCATCTCTGCCCGCTCTAACAGCGGTGACACATCCCGTGCTTGGGTAATACCGTACAGGACGAGAGAGAAACACAACCATCTGATCATGCGGTGAGAATGCCGTGTGCGATCAAGAAAGAAAGGAAAATCGAGGTGGCGGCTCTCCATCCAGTGAACAACCGAAGGGTCTTGACCCGGACCGTTCTTTGACAAAAGAGAGACCGATGACCCACTCCACCTCATCCCCAAGATCCATTTGGCTTCAGGCCCTGGAAACCCTTTCCCGCCCCCTACTGGAACATTTTGCTGCGGGGGATCTGTTTCAAACCCTCCCGAGTGAGAAACATGCCGAATGCCAGGAAGGAAGGTGGGTCTCCATTCAACTGGAAGCGGTAGGACGTCTGCTGGCCGGCATCGCACCTTGGCTCGACGCAACGAACACCACCGGGGAAGAAAGGGCGCTCCAGCAGGAATTCACGTCGTTAATCCACCAGGGTCTGTCACATGCTCTGAATCCGGAGGATCCCGACTCTCTTGCCTGCATCGGATATCAGCAGCCGATTGTGGACACCGCCTTTCTGGCTCAGGCTGTTCTCAGGGCACCGAAGAAGCTTTGGGCCGAACTGACTGAGGAGAGAAAATCACAACTGGTCACCTTCCTCTCGCTTCAAGACCCTCAAAAACCTTACTTTAATAACTGGCTGCTGTTCTCCGCCTGCATTGAGGCGGCGAAGCATCTCACCGGTTCAGCCTGGGACCCCATGCGGGTGGATTATGCACTGAGGCAGCATGAACAGTGGTATCTGGGGGACGGTCACTACGGAGACGGCCCGGAATTTCATGCCGATTACTACAACAGCTTTGTGATTCAGCCCATGATGCTCGATATTCTGGAAGAACTGCCGGAGATCGATCCATTCTGGGATGCCCAGAGGCCATTGGTCCAACAGCGGCTCAGCCGCTACGCGGAAGTACAGGAACGTTTTATCCATCCGGACGGTACCTGGCCAGTCCTGGGACGATCCATCTGCTACCGGGCCGGTGCATTTCACGCACTGTCCACCGCAGCCTGGAAAAACCTGTTACCAGAAACACTCGCTGCCGCTTCCGTACGGTGTGCACTCACTGCGGTCATTACAAAAGGCTTCCCGTCCAGTATGTACACGGAGGAAGGATGGCCCAGGATCGGACTCAGCGGATCCCAACCGTCTCTCGGGGAAAGGTACATTACAACCGGCAGCCTGTATCTTTCGTCGTTTGTCTTTCCTGCACTGGGACTTTCTCCTGAGGATCCATTCTGGTCCACACCGGATGAACCCTGGACATCTGTGAGGGTCTGGGAACATCAGGAGGATATTCCGGCAGACCATGCCCTGCGGACAGCAGAGCGTCTGATCTAAGTGATGTCCTGCATCTGGGATTGAATCCCTTTACCCCACCTCTGTCTTCACTGAGTCTCTCTGTCTCAAGAGACGGTCCTTCTCACAAGAGAAGTTCCGCCAAGGCAGAATCCCTCCCGTCCCTGATGAGGGTACAGGATGATCTCAGCTGTCCTTACTTTCCACCTGCAAACAACCGTCGAACCGCAGCGTGGAAGTGCTCCCGTCCCTGACGGATAAATCCTCTGGAGGCTGCGATACGGTCCCGGTACAAGCCAAAGCTGATGCCTGCCGTCGCGCCCAGGTGTTTTTTCCGTCCAATCGCACGGTCCGGGTCCTCGTTCTCCAGGTCCTCCAGACTGTCTTTCACAGAATGATAGGCATCCCGGAACGGTACACCTTTGGCCACGAGAGCCAGGGCGGCATCGGTCGCGAAGACTCCGCCGTCAAACGCGGCACGCAAACGATCCGGGTGAGCCTTCAATCCCGCGATACAACGGGAGAGAATCCGAACAGAGGCACGGGTGGTGGCCATTCCCTCCAGGAAGGGCTCCTTGGCATCCTGCAGATCCCGGTTGTATCCACCGGGAGCTGCATGCAGGATCATTCCCACGGTCGTCCCCTGCCCGACAACCTGAGCCGCTTTGGAACGGATCAATTCCAGCACATCCGGGTTGTTCTTATTCGGCATGATACTGCTACCGGTTCCAAAGGCTTTGGGAATCGAAAAATATCCGAACTCCGGCAGGGTGAAGATCATCAGGTCCTGTGCGATCCGTGACAGGGTGATCATCAACTGCCCCAGCGCCTGAAGAATCTGGTACTCGAGTTTCCCCCGGGACTGGATGGCATGGGCCACATTGTGAATCGGACGTGAAAATCCCAGCAGATCACTGGTCAGCTTCCGATCAATCGGAAGCGGGACCCCATATCCTGCGGCCGCTCCCAGCGGACACTGATCGTTGAGGGTGTACACATGGCGCAGGCTCTGTAAGTCCTCCAGAACCGCCTCCGCATAGGCCGTACTCCACAGTCCGACGGAGGAAGGCATTGCGGGCTGCATATGTGTACGCCCGACCATCGGGATGTCGGCATATTTTTCTGCAAACAGAGTGAGCGATTCAGCAAGTTCCGCCGTATCCGACATCAGATCCAGCAGACGTTCTTTCGCAAACAGCCGGAGATCCAATGCGACTTGATCGTTCCGGCTGCGACCGGTGTGGATTTTTTTCCCTACGTCCCCCAAACGCTCCGTGAGTGTCCTCTCCACGGCAAGGTGGACATCCTGATCCTCGGGCCGGATTTCAAACTCTCCCATCACGGCCATCTGCTGAATACGGGCGAGTTCTTTGCACAGCGAATCCGCCTCTTCCTTGGTCAGCACCGGAGGGGTAACCGGCATCTTGGACAGCATCACCGCATGAGCTGCACTGCCAATACAATCGGCTTCGGTAAGTTGATGATCCAGCACCAAGTCTTTTCCAGCGGTGAATGCCAGAATTTCCTCATCAATGGTGCCGACAGTGGTGGAATGGGCCTGTTCTCCTGTACTCATTCCCACATCATACGGATTTCACAGGGAATGGAAAGAGGTCATTGGGGGAAGAAGAGAGAAAGGAGATGGGATCGTCCCGGCTCCGTTCGTCACTTGCAGGATCCGCAAGATAGAATACGTAATTCCGGCATCACCGGGTTTCCGGTTGGCAAATCAGAGAGTGAACCCTAAAAAGGGAGGATGAACGATTCCACCCCCCTTCAGTTGGGAATTCTGGGCCTGGGAGAAGGCCGCAGTATTCTGTCCGCCTGCCAGACATCCGAACTGGCCGATGCCGCCCTGTTGTGTGATCTCAACGAAGATCTCTGCAAACAAAGGTGTGCAGAATCCGGCGTTGAGCACTACACGACCTCTTACGAGGACATGCTGTCCCGGCCTGAGATCGATGCGGTTGCCATTTACACTCCGGACCCCCTTCATGCTCAGCATGTCAAAATGGCCGCGGAAGCCGGCAAGCACGTTATTTGCACCAAGCCCCTGTTCAAAGGTCTATCGGAAGCCGCAGAGGTCAAAGCAGCCGTCGAAAAAGCCGGGGTGGACGTCATGGTGGGACAGAGTTGCCGGTTTTTTGAGACGTTCTCCCGTCAGGCGGACGAGAGAGACAAAGTGGGATCTCTTCTATCCGTGGAGGCGCATTACAACGGGGACAAACGCAAGGGCACCAGCGGATCCTGGGGCAAAGCCGGAGCTGTGGATTGGCTGTATACCGGCCTCTCTCACCCGGTGGATTTGGTATACTGGCATCTTGGCCGCATTCGTTCTGTCCAAGCCGTCGGTACGCTCAGCCCTGCAGGTGAAGGCCTTGGACAGACGGCTCCCGATATGCTGCATGTCATTCTCGAAGCAGAAAGCGGTGCGGTGGGACGGGTCTCCGGCTGTTACGGGTCCCCACATGCTCATCCGGACTCAGAACCGATGATCGGGTGTACCCTCCGCGGATCAGCCGGTACCACCCAGGCCTGGTATCCAGAATTTAAATACTGCCTTCATACTGACGAAGAGGGAAATGTCGCGTATAACGACTGGCATCGGCACGGGTACTACTTCCGCTGGGGAGGAGCCAGCCATCATGCGGGTGAATTCCAGAACTACCTGGAGTATTTCGTCAAGCACCTTCGGGCCGGCACCTCTCCCCGACCCAACCTGAATGACGGTATTCATGTCATCTCCACCCTGGAGGCAATTGGCCTCGCACTGCAAAATGGAGAGAAAGTAGAGGTTCCGGACATTTCGTCCGGAGAGAACCTCTGAATCGTCTTCTTACTCCACCGGCGGCAGATCCAGTTGGATATGTACGTCGTGGAGCTGTTTCGCATCGACAGGAGACGGGGCCTCCATCATGAGATCGATTCCCTTGTGGTTTTTGGGGAATGCAATCACATCGCGGATGGTGTCCCCGCCTGCCATCAGCAGTGCCAGTCGGTCGAATCCGAGGGCAATCCCGCCATGAGGGGGGGCACCGTAAGCCAGAGCATTCAAGAGGTGGCCGAAGCGTGACTGTTTCTCTTCTTCCGAAATCTTGAGCAGGTCAAACATACGGCCCTGAAGACCCGGATCGTGAATCCGGATACTGCCGGACCCCAGCTCCACACCATTGAGAACGATGTCATAGGCAATCGCCCGGGCGTGGGCCGGGTCTGAATCCAGCATACTCTCGTCCTCCGGAAGAGGAGAGGTGAAGGGGTGATGCATGGGAACCAATCGTCCCGCCTCATTGGTTTCGAAGAGTGGGAATTCCGTAACCCAGGTAAACCTGAACTCATGTTCGGGAATGATGCCGGCCTGCTGCGCGCACTCGACACGGAGACGTCCGAGGAATTCATTCACGGACAGCGCATCTGCAGAAGCAGCAAACAACACGAGGTCTCCCTCTTCAATTTCCAGAGTTTCCTTCAGGTTCCCCTGCTCTTCTTCAGAGAAAAACTTCACGATGGGACTCTTCCAGTTGCCTCCTTCCTGGACACGGATGTACGCGAGTCCTCCCATACCAAAGGTCTTCGCCAACTCCGTCCATTCATCAATCTGACGAATGGGGACTCCCGCCAGACCCTTCGCATTGATCGCTTTCACCACACCGCCCTTGGACAGGATGGAACCGAATACTTTAAACGCGGTCCCTTCAAATACGTTTTTGAGATCGGTGAGCTCCCATCCATACCGAAGATCGGGTTTGTCGGATCCGAACCGGTCCATGGCTTCATGCCAGGTCATCCGCGGAAGGGGGAGTTCCGGCCGCGGATGACCGGAGGCCTCCATGACATCCGCCAGTAGACCGTCCACTACGCCGTAGAGGTCCTCAGCATCGACAAAGCTCATCTCCACATCAATCTGGGTGAATTCCGGCTGGCGGTCCGCCCGGAGGTCTTCATCCCTGAAACAGCGGGCCATTTGGAAATAGCGATCCATCCCCCCCACCATCAGAAGCTGCTTATACTGCTGCGGTGCCTGAGGCAGGGCGTAAAAAGTGCCGGGAGTGACGCGGTTGGGCACGAGATAGTCGCGGGCCCCTTCCGGAGTGCTCTTGGTCAGAATCGGCGTTTCGACTTCAATGAACTCCTGCTCATCCATGTATTTCCGCACAGCGATCGCCATTTTGTGACGAAGGCGGAGGCGTTCCTGCATGGAGGCACGGCGCAGGTCCAGGTACCGGGATTCCAGACGGAGTTCCTCATGAACTTTGGCGGCCTTGTCCTCCTCCAGCGGAAACGGAGGGGTTTTGCTCCGGTTCAGAATGGTGAGAGTGGCACCCACAACTTCAATCTCGCCGGTGGGGAGACGCTCGTTCACCATATCCGCCGGGCGGGCCCGCACGAGTCCTTCCACCTGAATCACGTATTCGGGGCGGGTCTGCTTGGCCGCTTCCGCCGCTTCTGCGGAGTCGTCCGGGTCACACACCACCTGGGTCAGACCGTACCGGTCACGAAGATCGATAAAGAGAATGCCGCCGTGGTCGCGGACGGTATCCACCCACCCGCAGATACGAATGGTTTCGCCGACATCAGAAGCGCGGAGTTCACCGCAGGTATGGGTACGTTTCATGTGAGAATCCTTGAGAAAATGGGGTTCAGACCGGCCTCCCCTGAAAAATCCGGGCCGGGTCTTATGTCAGGATTTTGGTGTAGATCAAGTACTGAGTGAACACGAGTAAAGTAGGATATACGGAAAAAAGAGGGCATCCACTGATGAACAGGCAGACACTGTTCTGGGTTTGAGATCGGAGGGGTGTGGCGGAACCTGTCCCGGAAAAGACCGGGATTCGATAAACAAGGGAGATCTTGCCCCTTCAAGGGGCGTCTCCCTGCAAGAGGGAGGCCAGCGGTCCCTGTGTCTTTCCTTTTCCCACAGGAATGACGCCAAAGAAAACCTTGTCTCATCGCTACTTTACGCAACGAACCCAGTCCGCAAACAACTCAATGCGTTCCCACATACGCCGCGGGGAAAAACTCGATGCACAAAGCACTAAAACTACCAAATACAACACACCATAATTGCATAATTAACCTTTATTAATTTATTTAATCAGAGAAATGCCTTGCTTCGGATCAATTTAAATGCATTTTTCCTCAAAAAGAGCTTGCAGACCAGGTACTGGGAGAACTAATCTATGCGTATCTGTGTAAAAGATAGGAACGAAACCAATCTCTGATAAAGAAAACACCCCGTAGGGGAGGATTGAAATGAGAAACATAACCAAAACACTTATTGCGCTGTCCTGTTTAGGATCCGTTGCGATTTCTCAGACAATTGTACCGGTGACAAAAACCAACACCAGCCTTGGAGGTGGGCAATACAGCATCAAGCAGTTTGCTACCTTCAATCCCTCTGTGGATTCTCAGTTAACCTTTGAGAAGCTTGACGAGGTGACGGCCCATACCATCCCGGTAAGTGACCTTGTCACGATCAACATCACGTTCAGCTATGATATCGACACCCTCGGACTTACCCTCACGAACAACGGAGGGACAAACTACACGGGTGGAACTGGTCAGTTTCAAACCATCGAAACCAAGTTCACTGTCCCACCCGCTGAAGCCGAGTTTGTCTTTGGTGCCACCACAAATGCGGGTAGCGGTAATGTAGACGGAGATGATTTCGACTCTTTCCTGACCTGGGATCTGGGACCCGGATCTGTTGACATCGTTGCAGGGGGTGGAACGGATTCACTCACCACCACCATTGATATCGATATCACCAGAAACCTTACCTCCGCAGTGAATGACTTTAATGACGCGTGGGACGACTACGAAGGCTCCGGTACCTTCAACTTTGACATCAATGTTGAGAACACTATCAGTGCGAATGTTGGATTCCCTGGCGATGTTGAAGCTTCACAGATCATCTCCGGTCAATCCATGTTTGTTCAGGTCGAGTACATTGTGATCCCTGAGCCTGGTACAATGGCCTTAGCCGGGTTGGCCTTTGCAAGTGCCGGTGGAATTTTCCTCATCCGCCGTAAACGTAGCTAAGTTCTAAACTCAGTTTACGATTGAACCCCGCAGAACACTGCGGGGTTTTTCTTTGTCCAGGGTCGAGGAACAGGGTCTTCACTTGCCAGTCTTCCCTTCTTCACCTAGGGATGAGAACATGATCGATTACCTTATCGTAGGTGCAGGATTTTCGGGGCTGACCGCGGCAGAACAATTATGCAGGAAATACGGCAAAACCTGTTTGGTTGTCGATAAACGGGCTCACATTGGCGGGAATTGCTACGACTGCAAAGATGAGCATGGCGTCCTCATCCATCCCTATGGCCCACATTACTTCCGGACAAACTCTGATGAGGTTTTTCAGTATCTCAGTCAGTTTACCCGCTGGATTCCGGGAAATTATCACGTACTTGCCTATGCAAAAGATCAGTTCTGGAGCTTTCCAGTCAATCTGGAAACCTTTGAGCAGTATCTTGGCCGCCCCTCCTCCACTGAAGAAATGGAGGCCTGGCTCAAGGAACATTGCGAGTCATTTGATGACATTCAGAATTCCGAGCAAGCAGTGCTCTCCCGCTTTGGTAGAGAGTTCTACACCCTCTTTTTCGAAGGGTACACCCTGAAACAATGGCAGAAGCACCCCAGGGAACTCGCGGCCTCCGTCTGCGGGCGCATTCCGCTTCGAACAGTTCGGGATGGACGTTATGTATCGGAAACCTACCAGGTCCTTCCTGCGGACGGGTATACCAGGTTGTTTGAAAACATGGTGGATGCCTGCGGTACACGCCTACAACTTCACCTCAACACAGACTATCGGGATGTGGTCTCCTCCACCCCGCACCGGCATCTGATCTTCACCGGTCCCATAGATACCTATTTTGACTATCAACACGGTCCACTTCCCTACCGGACTCTGCGGTTTGAACGGGAATTTCATTCGGGTGATCACCTTCCGGGAAACCTGCATCTCGGGATACCGGAAGGGTTCATACAACCTTCTGTACAGGTCAATTATCCAGGAGAGGAACCATGGACCCGCTGCGTGGAAGCCAAACATATCACTCATCAGCGGATCGCAGGGTCCACGCTGATCAGGGAGTTTCCAGAAACCTATGAGGTGGGCAAAGAGCCTTATTATCCGATCCCGTTTCCGGAGTCCCGGGAGATCTACACACAGTACAAGCAGCTGGCAGAAAAACTGGATCAGGTCACGTTTATGGGGAGACTTGGAACATATGCCTACCTCAACATGGATCAGGTGGTTACCAGCGCCTTGCGGAAATCCAAAAGACTGATTGAAGGGATGTAGACATCCGACAAGAAAGCGTCTTCAGAAATCACTGTTTTTTAATCCGAGCATGCAGGACAGGAAGGAATCCTCTTGCATGCACCGCCTTACCCTCTATCGCTTCTGCATGAAAATTGCGATTATCGGTTTGGGCTATGTCGGTCTTCCCCTCGCCATGCGTTTCAGCGATGCCGGTGTCAATGTATTGGGCCTGGATGTCGACAGGAACAAAGTAGACACTCTGAATGCGGGACAGAGTTACATCAAACACATTGACAGTGAACGGATCGGCAGCATGATTCAATCAGGTCGTTTCGAGGCCGATACGGATTTTTCCCGCATTTCAGAAGTGGAAGCCATCCTCATCTGCGTTCCCACTCCACTCAATGAATACCGGGAACCGAATTTATCCTACGTGCTTGAAAGTGGAAAAGCCATCGCCCCCTATCTGGCGGCCACAGAAAACGAGAATCAGCAGAGCTCTCGGCCCAAACTGGTCATCCTAGAAAGCACGACCTATCCAGGTACTACCGACACCGAACTTCGTCAGGTCCTGGAGAAGGGTTCAAATTTAAAAGCAGGAACAGGGTTTCACCTGGCCTATTCACCTGAACGGGAGGACCCGGGCCGTTCTGACTTCTCAGTACAGACCATCCCAAAGGTGGTCGGAGGATATTCAGAGCCGTGTCTTCACCGCTGTGTGGAGCTGTACAAGCGTGCAATTGACCAGGTTCATCCGGTGAGCTCATGCCGAGTGGCGGAAGCCTCCAAACTCACGGAGAATATCTTCCGCTCTGTGAATATTGCATTGGTGAATGAGCTGAAGATGGTCTTCGCCAAAATGGACATCGATATTTGGGATGTTATTGAGTCCGCTTCCACGAAGCCCTTCGGCTATATGCCCTTTTTCCCTGGGCCTGGCCTTGGAGGGCATTGCATTCCCATTGATCCGTTTTACCTGACCTGGAAAGCTCGGGAGGTCGATATGCATACCCGATTCATTGAACTGGCCGGAGAAATCAACACTCACATGCCGGAATATGTCATCCTGAAAGTGACAGAAGCGCTGAATGAAGAGAAGAAAGCCGTGAACGGGTCACGTATTCTCATTCTAGGTCTGGCATATAAACCCAACGTGGATGACGACCGGGAATCCCCAAGTTATGTTTTAATCGAAAAACTCGAAGCCCTCGGGGCAGAGGTTTCCTACCATGATCCACACATTCCGGTGATCAAGCCTACCCGTGAGCATGCGCATCTTGCCGGCCGACTGTGTGCGGACATTTCGGATCAGTACGATTGTATTTTAGTCGCCACACACCATGACGAGTATTCTGCGTACGATTTTCGTGCGTATTCATGTCCTGTGGTGGACACCCGCAACTGCATCCGCCTTCCTCCTGAGAAGTACTTCAAGGCTTAAGGTTTTACCACCCATTGCCAAAGTTTTCGAAGAGGTTTCATCCATAACGTCCATACGTATGGTGTGAGGCCGTTTAATTCCCAGGCCTTTCGATCAGCGGCATTGGCTTTCAGCCTTGCCTGGGTTGTCACATTACTCTGTCCACCCACTCGCATCCGCACGAAAACCTTTTCGAGATAGTTCAAGTCAGCCTGATGCACCAGGCACGCACGTAACATCCATTCATAGTCTGCTGCAGAACCCAAATCCAACCGATACTCCCCCACCCGCTCTGCCAGTTCTCGGGTCACAAATAGAGCAGGATGAGGTGGCATCCACCCGTTCCACCACTTTTTCGGATGATACGCACCGGATTTCCAGAAGCGTTTCACCTTCGTGATGTCTTCTGCATCTACATAGAGAAGGTCGCCGTACACCCCTTCGGGGTGGTAGATGGGAGTTAGGAGATGGGAGTTGCGGGTTGAAGACGAATCTCCGCCCCCCCCATCTTCCATCTTCCATCTCCCATCTCCTGCGTAAAAAACGTCAAAAACGCTTTTGAGCACCCCCGTCTCCCATACATCATCTGTATGAAGGATCCCGATCACATCGCCACTGGCCATGCGGAGCCCTTTGTTCAGCGCGTCGTACAATCCCCGATCCGGCTCGGAAATCCACTGCAAGGTATATCCGGACTCCGAGTTCGCCGGCACATGCCTTTCCAATTCCTGGAGCGCCTCCACTGTACCATCTGTAGAGGCCCCATCGATGACCAGATGTTCCAGGGTGAACGGTTGGGAAAGCGGATTTGTGTGCGTCCCGGAATCTGAACGTGACTGCCTTTGCAAGGATTCCACCGCAGCCCTCACCCCTTCCAGATTATTAAAACTGCAGGTAATGATGGAGAAACGCATAGCTTGGAAGGAGATGAATCATTTTCCGACGGTGACCCATCGGAATGACAGGTGTTGGCCGGGAACGATTTCTCGCGGTAGTGAACCCTTTACGGACCGAATCGAACAGCGCAAGAGCAACCTCAGTGAACCCGCAGACTTAACGGAAATGTCTTCTGCACCCCACAACGGTTATGCAAGAAAGAACTCCCGCAAGCACGAGGCTTGAGAGCTCAGGAACTGCAGCATACACGAGATCCTCATAAGTTGAGACCCGTACGAAATAGTTATCATAACTGTTGGCAGAACCTGGAGCATCATCTCCAAACCGGCTGCTCCCGCCCACTTCAACCGATGTGGCAACTCCAATCACTCTCCATTTGCCATCGATCTCCTGAAACATGGCAGAACCAGAGTCTTTATTGGTGACGGCTCCTTCAAAATCTCCCACTCCCGCAGGAGACCCCGAATCACTGCCCAAGGTCGTGCGGATTGCGGTATAGGACCCACTTTGATAGGGAATGGAAATGAGGTCCTCGGGTTGATTCATCGACCACCGTTTCGCAGAGGTCGTGTACCCACCCCAGCCGACGTCAGAAGAACCCAACGCGGTCCCATCCCGTCCAACTCCCCACCCTACCAGATACGCATTTCCGGTACTTTCACTGGTACCATCGTACAGGACTGCAGTTGAGACACCGGTCGGAACGGAATTGAGTCTGAACACTTTCAGATCGACATTGGCCGCCACTTGAGACGGCGCAAAACTGCCATCGACCTGGTAAAAGGTGCTGCCATCAAATGTTACCTGATCCCCTGAGTTTGTAATGACATGATTCGCGGTCAACATATAGCCATTGCCGAGGTGAATCGCTGAGCCGTAGATCTGGTTGAGGGCAGTCGGGTTCTGGATGGAACTGACCCGGGCAATCGCATCAAAGCGAAACCCGGTACCGGGATCCGTCGTAGTGGCGGAATTGGATTGATTGAAGAGGATCGCCGCGTGGCCGACGGCCATGCAACCCGCACATACACACACCGCCATTGATCGAAAGAGTTTCATATTTGAATTCTACCCCAATCCGTCCAGCAGGTAAAGGCATGAACAATCGTACACCGCAAGCGGATCCACGACAGCTTACACTTGAACCCCGTTCAGAAGATGGGAAGACTGTTAACCGGTTGGACACACAATACCCGTGAACCAAGCCGATCGAAAGACGCACTACCCGACATGAACATCTGGCTCCTGAGCCCATTCTCCCCTCTCCCGAAAACAGACGCGCATGAAAGTCGCACGGCGACATTGGCCCGTGTGCTGGTGAATGCAGGACACAGGGTTGAATGGTTCAGTTCCGACTTTGATCATCGGACAAAAGAACATGTGCACCATTCAGCTCTGATTTCCCCGGCCACAATCCATTTGATCCCTACCCCGCGCTACGCCAAAAACATCTCCTTCAGGCGCTTCCTCTCCCACTGGATCTGGGGCAGGCGTCTCGTACGCATCGCCAGGAGGAGCGTACAGAAAGGTGAATTAGAAAAACCGGACCTGATTCTCGCCTCCAGTCCCCCTTTAGATGCCCCCAAAGCAGCCTTTCAGTTAAGAGCAACCTATGGTTGCCCGGTAAAAATCGATTTGACCGATCTTTGGCCGTATACCTTTGAGCGAATCTTCAAAGTTCCGTGCCTGTCCGGCTTCGACAAATGGAAGGTTACAGGCCGCAGTTCACACACCTGCGTTCCCGAACCGCATGCCCAACACACATTTTTCCTTCGCCCTCTCTACAGAATGGGTCATACCCAGTGGAGGCTGGCAGATGGAGTTTCCGCCATGTCCCGGGAATATTTAGATGAACTCCTTCGGGTCGCACCCGAGCAGGACACCCATCTTTGCTATATTGGTGGTACCATTCTTCCCCATGTCCCCCGCCCCAGACCCGAAGCCGCCTCCCCGTGCGTTTCCTTTCTTTATCTCGGGGCTCTCACAGACTCCTATGATTTCCCGACACTGTTTGCAGCCTGTGAAATCTTACTGGCGGAAGGGGTTCCGTTCCACATCCATATTGCCGGATCCGGTCCACAAGAGCATGAACTCCAAGACCGGGTACGCAACTCAACGCTTGCCTCATGCGTGACGTTTCACGGTTTTCTGCACGAACAGGACATGTTCAACCTCTGTACCCAATCGGATGTCGGACTGAACATCATCCGACCCGGTCTTCACATCACAATGCCACATAAGTTGAATGATTACCTTTGTGCCGGGCTACCCATCCTCAACAGCCTGCAGGGAGAAGCAGCAAATCTGCTTGATACGTATCATGCAGGGATCACATATACTCCGGGTGATCCTGACAGCCTGAAAGCCGCCATGCACTTCTACATAAAAAAACGAAACGCCCCGCAAAGCGGGGCGCAGACAGCGGCCAGGGAGCTCTTGGACAGACGAAAGACCTATCCCGAATGGGCAGAGTGGCTGGTCTCGTAAGGAAGAGTAGTCCGTTTCACTTCAATCATCGCCTCGTACACGGCCTGCATTCTACAGTAGATCCAGCCCGGTTTACCGTCCAGAAACCCGCCACACATTACAAACAGGTAAAAGAATTTGATTTGCGGACGGAATGGTATGCGGACAAACCAGCTCTTTAATGCACGTTTACGCACCATGGAGTTTCCACTCCAGCATTCAGACAATGGTCTTTTTTCTATTTGAAGCGCAAGCTGGGCTTCCTGGCTTGAATACCGGTTGTGTTTCATGAACCAATCCTCCAGCCCTTTGGAGAAATTGAAGTGATCATACGGGACATCGATATGCCCGACTCCACGTTCAGCATCACATTCCCTTTGCCCATGCCCACTCGACTCGAAGCGGATCTCACCTCGTTTGATCAGGCGAACCTGCGGATATGGATAGCGGGAACAGTGCTTTATCCATTTACCCATGAAGATGATGCGGTTCGGCACAAAATACCCACTGTGAAGGTCCTGGGCAATTTTCTGTTCGCACTCCGCTTTTAACTGAGGGTTGAAACGCTCATCCGCATCCAGGTGAAACACCCAGTCATTCTGAAAGTCCACCTGATCCAACGCATAATTCCGCTGATTTCCAAAGTCATCAAACGTTCGTTGCACCACCCTCGCCCCCATCTCATCCGCGATCTCGCAGGTACGGTCACTGCTGAACGAATCCAGCACCACAACATCGTCACACCACGATACCGATTCCAGACAATCCCGAATGTTGAGTGCCTCATTGTAGGTGAGGACCAATACAGAAATCATTCGCGGAGGCTCCTCTTTCTGATTTCCCGGGCAGGGTTCCCCACCACAATGCTGAAGGGTTCCACATGTTTCACCACAACACTGCGGGCTCCGACTACCGCCCCCTGATTCACCACAACATCCGGTCCGACAAATGCGTCGGCACAAATCCACGCATCATCTTCGATCAAGATAGGTGGTTTCAACAGCATCATCCCCGGGTCCTCGGGGTCGTGTGTACCGGCACAAAGATGGACCCGTTGGGATACCGTTACCCGTTTCCCAATTCGAATCTCACCCAGATTGTACACCAACACATCAAAGCCCATGGAGGACTGCTCCCCAACGGTCAGATTCCAAGGTGCAAAGATTCTCACCGTGGGAAAGATCTGGACTCCTTTGCCGATCTTTGCACCAAAGCAACGCAGGAGAGCACGACGCCAGCCCCAGCACAATCTCGGACTGCACCGGAATAAAAGAGACACAAAAGACCAAAGGACTCTGAGGATCAGCTCTTTCCGAGTATATTTTACTGTTTTACGATTATGGTGAATATCCAGCATCAATGAACAAATTCAGGTTGTATGGTCTCCATGTCTGCCACCCATTTGTAGAGCTGGGTGAATGTTTCTGCGATCGCAGGCCAGCCAAAGGTGTTCGCGGCATACTCCATGGCGTTCCTGCGCATCATGGATTCGGCAGATGGTTCAAGCGATGTCGCGTGTTCCAACGCTGCGGCAATCCCTTCCACACTTCCCGGGACCCACCACCCCATCGTCTCCTCCTCTAAGCAGGACCAGGGGGTTGTATGGGAGGCAATAACCGGAATCCCTGCCGTTAACGCCTCTGCAGCGGCCACGCCGAAATTTTCAGAATGGGAGACCAGGAACGCCAGGGAGGATGTCCGGAAAAGATCCTCTTTTTCATCTCCGTAAACAGGCCCCAGGAACTGAATCTGATCCAGGATATTCAACTCTGCAGCCAAATCCTCCATTTCTGCCCGGTATCCGACTTCATCCGACCCCACCAAACGGAGAATCCAACCCGCGGGCTGAACAAGCGCCCAGGCTTTCAGGAGTGATTCCAGATTTTTCACCGGGTGCAACCGACCCATAAACAATGCAAACCGGTTCCCCTGTGGAGCATTCCGGTCACGATCCGAATCCCTGATGATCAGTTCCACTCCATTGGGAATCACGGCAACGGGGCACTTAATCCCCATTCCCGTTATACTCTTCACCTCTAAACCGGATGCAGCGTGGTAACAGGTCACGGAGTCCAACGTTTTCCGCTGAAAAAACTGTAACGCCAGTTTTTTTTTCCAGCCTCGATAGCGCATGGCCCAGGGATCGAGGCACCCCCTGGGAGACAGCACCAAGGGGATGTTTCGAGTTTCGGCAACCCGGGCGATTTGATTGTTCAACGTCAACCAAAGTCCATTATCATGAACGATATCGGGCCGGAAATCATCGAATTCTTTCTCCAGCCAGTCCCTGCAGCCGGGAATCCATGACTGCCGGATAAATGGAAGCAGGCTGGCCTTGATGGAATGAAGCTCTATTCCATCCGGGACGTTTTGCACAGGGAGGTGAGGATAATCCGCCGTCAATATGCGGACAGCATGTCCTGCAGCCGCCAGATGTTTCGCCAGATTTCCAACTGAGAAAAAGGGGCCTCCATGCCCGGGATGAAAAGAACCAATGGAGATCAGAATTCTCATATCAAGGCATCGTCCCCCTCATCCTGAGAACCTGTTCTGACTCCTGATGTCGTTACGACCATCGTCGGGACATCATCCGACATTCGTTCCAGTAACCCTGTGCAGGATTCAATCACGGCTTCCGGTGTGATCGCCTGAAGGCATTTAAGGCGTTCCTCCACACATTCATACAGCATGCAGCCCTCACATTTCACCGGCACCCGGTGGATCCAATGCCCTGTTCCATAGGGGAACCATTTACCGGGCACATCCCTGGCTGAAAAAACCGCTACACAGGGAATCCCGGCAGCCACAGCCAGATGCATGGTGCCGGTATCATTCCCGAGGTAAAATCTACAGGTGCTCATCATACTGGCTGATTCTCTCAGCGTCAGCTTTCCACACAGGTTGGATCCTGACTCCAAGTGCCGAATGAGCTGATCTGCCGCCACTCGGTCCTCCTCCCCACCGAAAAAAACCGGCCATACCCCATGCTCCTCGATAAGAGGTTCCAGTACCGATTCAAATCTCTCCAGAGGCCATCGTTTAGATTGCATTTTCGACCCAACTCCCAGGGCCACACAGGTGTGTCCATCAGGAATTGAACACAATGACCATTGACGCTTCGCAACGGCGTCATCCTCAGCCGTCAGAGGCAACAGGTGTAAACCGGATTCCGGCACAGAACTGAGAACGCCCTGCTCCCGAAGCACCCTGAGAAAAAATGTGCTCTCATGCTCCATATGCGGGAGAGGTCTGGAATCACGGTCCCCGTTCCGATAAGAGAGACATTGAATTTGTTTCCGGCATCCTGCCAGCCTGAAAAACAGATAATCCCTTCTTGAGCGGGAGTCCGTTTTCATTTCCGGTTCAAGATGAATCACAAGGTCAAATTTACGGAGACGGAGTTTGATCCAAAGGAGCGCAATACTAAAGGCCGCGAGGCCTTTCTGGAATGAAGTCCCTCCAACTGTATACGGAATAAAATCGTCAACCAGATAGCTGCCGTCGAGTAAAGCTCTTGAGACAACGTACTTTTTCCCGAGATGGAAATCGTACAGCCATGAAATTCTGGCATCTGGGTATTCCAGTTTCAATGCTTTCAGCACCGGGATCGTGACTAAAGAATCACCCAGCTGGCCCGTACGAAAAACCAGAATGTTCATGAAGGAATTCGAGGACTTGAAACGCGTTTTTTGAGTTGCTTCATCGCTAGGTTTCGAGACTGCTCCCCAATGATGATATTATTCAACACCGTGAGCGCCATCGTAACACTTAACACGACCACCATATGAAAAACAGTTTGGCGCATGCTTCGTGTCAGATTGTAAACAGGGGCGAACCTTAGCGCAATCCCACTTAGGAACATAATACTGAAAATTAAAATCAGCCGGTGCCGTATAAACAACTTCCTGATCATTTTCTCCATAAAATTGAAAAATCCGATCATGGCAGTAATCTGCACCACTGAAGAGAGAATACCGAATCTTGACCATGAATCCGCCAGTACAGAGAAAGGAACGGTGAATGACTTCAACCTGCCGGAAGCGCTCACGGAAAGGTGGACATTGAATCCATAGGGTCTTGCATACAGCTGAGTTGGGTACAGATTACCGAACGTTGTATTCAGATCCGAACCCCCAAAGGCCATAATGCCTTTCAATTCATCGTCATAATCATGATATCCACGATATGGGACAACTCTCGGAGTCATATTAGGAACAAAAACCATGGTCCAGTCAACCAGGCGTTCAAGCCCCATATACAAAGTAGTACGTTCCATTCTGTATCCGTCTTCAGTTTTAGAACGGCTATTTCGCCAAACCTCCGGTACTCTGGAGAGCACTTCGGATATATTCACATCTGATAAAGCATTTCTGCCGACTTCGGCGCGAAGGTCTCCAATAAAACCTATTAATGTCATCGCTGTCGGAAAAACGATGATTCCAGCGATGACCAGCATTTTTTTCTTCAACTTGCCTGCATTTAGGAAGTAGCCCAATCCATAAAGCAGCACAGGCCAAAATGCATACCCTCTACTTCCAGTCACCAGCCCGAATAATATTCCAGATACCAGTAATCCCATCCAAACAAGAAAAGACAGCTTCGACCTCGTTCCGTAGTATCCTGCCAGACAAGGAGTGAAACTAAACACTCCCCGCACAATGCGTAAAACATAGCCAACAAAATTCCCCAGAAATGCAACGTACCAAACCATGGCGTTCACCGCCGCCAGGGAAATCAGCATAAATGACAAATCCTCGGTGTCGACGAATTCCTTATAAACAGAATACCAATCACGCCCGTTTTTTTTCAACGAGTTCGCATGAACACAGGAAAACAAATAACCGATGAAAGGTATCAGGTTAAATGAGAACAGCAGAGAATAGGCTCCTCCAGTAAAGATCGTCGTTCCCCTGCACATATGCATGGTAAGATCCTTAAACAGAACAGCCACGAGAAAGAAAAACAGTGGCTGAAGAATAAAAAATGCGATGTAAAATACATATGCAAGAAACTGACGTTCCCTTGCAAGAATTGACGACATCAACGCAAAGTTCAGGAGCATACTCCCGAATGTCACAAGCAAAGCTGATGCGTAATCGTTCAATACGACAACAGAGATGCAAAACATTAACAACGATGTGATATATAAAAACTGTCTCATTCTTATCTCAAATTCTTGAAAGGAGCTCTTTCATCCGTTTTTCATGATAATAACCCGATTTCAGACACCTATCTCTTCCTGCGGCGGAAATCCGCTCCCGTTCCTCTGGGTTCTGCAAAAAGTGCCGGACCAGCTTCTCAAGTTCTCCATCCTTTTCAAAGAAAACCGCTTCTTTTCCTGCTTCGAACAGTTCGATATGTTTTGGCGAATATTCTGCGAGCATAAATGACCCACAAGCCGGAATCTCAAATGTACGGCTGTCCTGATCATCTCTGTTTTCTTTTCTTAAAAAGTGAAGGGCAACCTTCATGCCACATATCGCTTTTGCATACTCATCCCCCCAAAGGCTTCCTCCCCTGTAATGAGGTTTAATCGTGTCCCAATGTTTACCCTTTTGCCAATTGGCACCGTAAACAGCCACGGGAATGCCTGACAGGATCAACTCAGCAATCATCTTTTCCCGATGGGACGCCCAGGAACCTATGAACCCCACATCGACCTCATACCGTTTAAGGTCCTCTGCATTCAACTGAAGAGGACGATGGATGTTCGGATCGAATGAGCGGTCAAATATCTCTATACGTTTTGCGCTGAATGCCCGGTAATCCTCAATTGAGATCTCGTTTGGCACAAAGTGGAGATCATAGAAAGGAATCGCCCTTTTGAAAATATTCCAGTTATGATGAAAAAGCCCAAATGGGTCGTCTGGATTATAGTGAACCACCTGTGCACCGGGACACGCTTCTTTAATTTTTTGTATTGTCTTTCCTGAAATAAACTTACCCTTGTCCAACCATACCACGTCAGGCTGCTCACGGACACACGCGGAAAGCAACTCGCGATTCATGCTCCAGGAACACGGGAGAAAATTCAAGTGGTGCAACGACCGTGCACCCAATGTCCCGAATCTGTATATATGAGGAAGAAAATCAACCCTGACCACTTGATGACCGATTTCACAAAGCGTGTCAGCCCGCCTATCGGCATTCCCCTTCTTCTTCTCTTTTGCCCTGAAGTTGGAGCCATAGACGATTTTCACATCCGCCTCACAACATGAACTCTAAACACACTCAGCACCTTCATGAACTATTCTGATATTTTGTGTTTCAGAAGAAAAACAATCGAAGGGTCCATCGGTTTTCGGCGTCCAAAATAGACTTTACCAATCACCCATTCCACCAAGTTGCGAAATGCAAATGCCATCAATAGCAGAAATTTAACTTTTGCCCCTGCCAATGCCCGGGGTGGATTGGATTCCAATACCACCTGAAATGGTGATTCAATACAAACTTGCTGCATCTTGGAAAGGGTGAAAGCTGTGATATGTGTGTAGTCACCGTTTTGATACATTAACCCAAACGGGCTTCCCCCATTTGGAACCCGAAGGATCATCACCCCCCCAGGTCGGAGTAACCGCCCACAGACTTCAAGCGTGCTGTGAATACTCTCAAGTGAAAGGTGTTCAAATACGTCCAGCGCGATAATCGCATCATATTCCCCCTTCAGCTTTTCCTCACATTCCTCAACCCGGCCCTCCCATGCCTGATGCCCTTTCGACTGCGCAGCCTCGACAAGATAGGATAGAATCTCCACCCCTTCAACTGAGTACCCTTGCTCGCGGGCCCAGTCCATAAAGTAGCAGTTGCCAAAGCCAATTTCCAAAAGCGAGCTCCCGCTGGTTACTTGCGCGATATTCAGCAATGTACCGAAGCTCTCATGCAGCCGATCTAACAGCCGCGTATTGTCCTGCTGTTCATCCCATTTCTTCCACTGAACGTAATTTTTATAGCTTTGTTGATCAGACATACTTCTCTCAGGAATTTACTATGCTTATGTTACACATCGGCACAGGATTTAAAGAAGAAGGCCGTATCCGTGACGCCGGTTGATGTCCAAATCTTACGCCAGGACCCCAGAGTATCGCTGACACTCATCCACTTCTCAGATGCGGGGGGACCATCCGGTCCTACCGAGGCGGGAGAATGTGTCTTCCAAGGCAAATACCTGTTCACGTTGTCAATAACCATCACCCCTCCAGGCTTGAGCTTCCGAACAAGGATTTCCGCACATTCATCACGATAAAGCCCATCAATCAGGCAGAAATCAAGTGACAGATCACGGACATGCTCCAGACAGGCATAATACACGGGTACACCATTTTCATTCACCTCTTCTTCGGTGTGCAGGGTATACTCCACATTTTCCACACCTGCTTCCTTCAAACGTTTTTGAACCGTGGAAAACCACTCGCGGTTGTGTTCAATGCTGATTAACTCCCCAACCCTCTTTGCGAGCCACAGGGTTGACCGGCCACTGCCAAGTTCGACCCCAATGTCATCTGGCAAAAGTAATGACTGCAGTATGTCATTGGCCTGGATGGTCAGCCAGGGCATATCCGGGTGTCGCTTTTCGTACAAAAGCGTTTTCATTCGATTGTATAAATACCTTGCCGAAAGATGGTTTACGTTGCGCATAGTCCTACTGATGTTAAGGTCAAAAATGAGTTGTTCGAGTATGAGATAGCCCCTGGCAACAGGATCGGCAGCCTGACTGTGCCGATCGAATCGTTCTGCTGATCATCAACCAAATGGTTTCTGAAGTTTTCCGGGGAACCTCACACTAACTTTCACAAGGCAAGAGTTCGGAGATGATCTTGCTTAGCATCTGCCGAATGTTTGTATACCTTTATTTTCTGATGGTTCTCATCCGTGTGGATCCCACGATGTCCTTTCGGATCTGAAGGTTCCGTTTATCCAGATTTCCCGAGTTTTCCTAATGCGCTGGTCATCAGTTGACCAGCCGAGTCAGACTGTAAGGCCATCAGTTGCTTGGCCATCACATACCGGGGATACTTTACCTGTGCATGAACCCCTCCTTTCAGATGAGAGAGGGTCCAACGCCGGAGTTCTGTGTTGGGAATTCCTAAAGGCTGAAAATCGGTCTGCATCACTCGAACCGTTTGCAGGACTCTGCGGGCATGAGCCGGGAAACCGCTTTTGGCAACTGATCGAGCATAGGGAAGATCTTTCAATTCTGGGTAGGCAGCAGCGATGGCCTTTGAACGCAAGAATGCATAGGAAGGCTCTTCCCTCTCCGGCAGAGAAAGAAAGTAGTTGAGAAAATCATGATCCAGAAACGGTGCATAAATTTTCTCCACTTGCGGGTAGCAGCCCCAGGTGGACATCGCAATCTCCCGGCGGCCTCTTCCAAAGAGAAACCAGCGGGTAATCGGATTGTGATAACCGGAAAAGAGCCTGAAATGCTGCCTCATTCTCTCTCGCGTGGCCTCCATCGACAGCTCCTCGTGGCTCCCAAACTGAGCGGACAGCAGGTGCTCTACTCCGTGATGCTTTGGGAAAAACCGTTGAATCGCAGCATCCAGAAACCCCTCTTCTCCGTCTCGCCTCCATGCCGTCAGCATCTCTCCTTTGCAGTTCACCCAGTGGAATGCACTGAGAACATCCCCGAGAAACCCATCGTAGATACAGGACGGGTTTTCTGACAAATATGCAGAAGCTCCCAGCATCCATCCCCCTTCATCCCCGGTAAAGCTGGTGAGAGCATTCTTCACCGCTTCCCGTTCCAGCTCTCCTTTCAGATTGTGGCGAAGAACGCAGTGTGGAATCTTAAGCGTATCAGAAAGCTGCCGCGCGATCTTTTCTTCGCTGTGCTCAGAATCTGCATAACTCGTCTCAATCGTGTAGGTGGAAGACGGTCCCTTTTTCTGACGAACGAGTTCTGCCAGAATATGCCGGGAATCCCGGCCTCCCGAAACAGGCTGTACAAACGAATCCTGCGGTGGAGGCCTTCGTTCAATGGATTTTCGGAAGAGCTCAATATAGGCCTCGGTAATTTCGGAGTCCGTTGCCACATGCAAACTGGAACTGAAGACCGTTTGCTCCGCTATCCTCACCCCCTGCTCATCCCAAACTAGTTTTCCTCCGGGAGGCAGCGCACGGATGTGACGAAACAGCGTGTCCTCCCCCAGGAGATATCCGATCCGGAAAAAAAGCCCGATCGAACCGTAATCCAGATCAGCGGGAATCCCCCCCTTCAGAATCGGCAGAATGGTTGGGGAAAGTACAATCTGATTTTCATATACCCCGTAAAAGAGTGGCTGAATCCCCATTCGGTCAACCGAAGCTTCCAGGCGGTTTCCATCCCATTCCCATTTGGCATTAATCCCATCATCCGTCCCATCTTCCAATAGAACCGAATGACCTCTTTTCCACGAGCATTGGCCGGAAACTCGTACTTCCGCCTCTTCCCGGACCAATGAGAGATAAGGAAACAGGTCCATCATACGTTCTTTCCTTTCAGATCCCGGTCAAGGGTTTCCCGGATCGCCAATGCATTACCTGCAACCGAATACGTGGAAATCAGTTCCCGGGCCCTCCGCCCCATCTTTTCCCGGAGGTCTGGATTCGACACCAGCTTCTGAAGGCAGGAGGTCAGAGCTTTTACATCCCCGGCCGGAAAAATATATCCTGTATCCCGTGACTCCACAAGATCCTGGCGGCACCCCACGCCATCACTGACCACCACCGGTAGACCAAACATCATGGCTTCGTTCACCACCAGTCCCCATGTCTCATGGTGATGATCTGACGGCAGCACAAACACATCACCACATGAGAAAAAGCGGCCAAGTTCAGACTGATTGATAAAGCCGGGTGAAAGAAAACGGCCAGGCAGCAGGTGAGCGCATCCCTCAGACCACTCCTCGAATTTGGGTCCATCTCCGAGAGAAAGCAACCAGACCGGTGTGGTACCGATGTCCAGTTCCGCAACCGCCTTTGCAACCAGGTCCACCCGTTTCCAGGATATAAATCGACCCGACGTCATAACGACACAGGCCTCCGGAGGAATCCCCAACTCTTTTCTCATGTCATTTCTGACTTTCGATTTATTCAGGGCCTGGGCCTCAAACAGGGGAGAGTTGTTACAATACGGAGTCAGGGTGATCTTCTTCTTTGGAACCCCATGGTGAAGATAATGCTGGGTCATGTACTCCCCAATGGCAAAAAACCCCCGGAAACGCCTGTAGAGGCACTTGAGAACCACCGAACGGAGTTTCACCTTGAATCCGGTTCTTGCCGGGCCGGTTCCGTCCTTGTTGTTCCCTCGCAAATACAGAGGAATCCCAAGTTTTCCTGCAGCCAAAATCACCTGAAGATAATACCAGGTGTTGTATCCGGGGATCAGAACCGCATCCGGGGAAAGTTCTGTGATGGTCTTTTTCACATCCGGGCAGTGATAGGCACGGAACCCTCCTTTGTCCGGTCCGCCTCCCAGGTTCTCAAGAAAGCGGCTCCTGTATCCATCCAGCAACGGAATGTCCCATTTGACTTCCCGGGCAAACCCTTTGTCATACCCTCCCCGAACAGAGTGGTCGGATGCGTAAACCACATCAAGATCAATCCCCTGCCGCACCAATTCCTGAAACACCGGTACCTGGTATTGAATCGGATGCGTCGTGAAGACGGCAAGTTTCATCACATGACCTCTCCATCCATGTCCACCGGGATCTGCTGCCACGTTTCCGGTACCGTGTCTGCATTGTCCCAGATCCGGTTCCCCGGAGAGATCACGTGTTTTCCATTCTGATTGCTCAACCAGGCGGCCCACCAACTGAAGGAACTGTTGGCGATAATAAAGTGTCTGCAGGAGGCCATCAGTTGAAAATCCTCAGAACCCGATCGGGCATTCCCCGGCACCCATTGCACATCTGTCCCCCACTCCCGGGCATGCCACCAGTCCGGGTCATCCCCAAATACATAAAAAGTGGCACCGGGAACCCGGTCGCGCATATGCTGTATCGCCTGGAGGTAATATTCAGCGCCCAGTGTGCGGGCATATTGTTTTCTGCGGACATGGACTGCCACGGAAGGTTCCGCCTCCATGCGCGCTGCCAGTGCCTGATCTTCAACGGACAACGCGGAGGAGAACGTCAACTCCGTCCGAAGCAGGCTCGCAATCGGCTCAAAGTACCGGGCACACTGCCAATATCCAAGTAGAGTGACGTTTCGTCTCGGATGCCACTCCTGATAAAGCTTGTAGTATTTCAAAGGGCGCAGTTCCGCAACAAACGGTCTGAAATCCATTGGGAGAGCTTTGGACAGCAGTTCCGCTCCTCTTCTGCGGTATTTTTCCATAAAGACCGGCTGGTCCATCACCGTGATATGATCTGACAACCGGAACATATCCAGTTCATATGAGCGCCGGTAAATATGATCTCTTGAGAACAGCGTGGCCGTATCCAGTTCCACCACACCTGATACACGGTGCGCCACTGACCGGGCAAAGGCATACTGGAACATCTGATTTCCCAGGCCCCCGCAACAAAGCATCCGGATCACAGGGTGTTTTGAATGTTCCGCCGGCATCGACCCGCTCATGACACCTCTTCCCTGCCAGTGGTCCGCAGAAGTTCCTCCACCCATTGAGCCCGTTGGGCATATACTGGATTAGTGCCCAAGGTGCGGCCAAGCTTTCGCAGGATCGAGGTCCAGAGGCCATTCTGACTGGATTGTGAGCGGGCTTGATAGCGTTCAATCCGCCGTAACCGGTCATGATCCAGCCAGCCAACCTCCAGGGCCCTGGCAAGGGCTCCCTGCACGGCCTGATCCCGGGTGGACACTCCTGCGGCATGTTTCCCGTTACCTTTTCTGGATGCCTGGGATCCGTGCAGCCTCCATGTCGCCAACGATTCCGGTAGCCAGAGGAATGAATTCCGCCTCATCAGCTCCATCACCCAGAATGTATCGCCTGCTGACCCGTAGATGTTCGGATACTCACCGGCCTCCAGAAAAGCGGATTTGGAAAACAGCATTCCGGTAATGCTCTGATACGCTCCACAGGCAAAAATCTGTGCAAAGAACTCTTTCTCTCCCGGCAGGACTCCTTCTTTTTCCATATCCCGCCCCCAGGTATATCTGGGAGGGCGTTTGGAAGAGGTGTGCCAATACTCGAGTTTACGGCCTTCCGCATCGATGACATCGATACCGAACAAGGCCACCTGCTGATCCGGATAACGCGAGAGTCCATCCAGTGCTTTCTCAAGACAGTCCGGGTACATGGTGTCATCACTGGTGGCTATGTACAGCCACTCCCCCTCGGCCTGTTTCAAGGTGTTATTCCAGTTGGCATACATTCCGGTTTTCGGTGCCTGAGAAAGCCGGATTCTTGACTCTTTTGCAGCGTGGGTCTGAAAGAGGTCCCAAGCACCATCCTCAGAGTAGTTGTCCACGATCACTAATTCCCAGTCCTCAAAGGTCTGGTCGTAAATGGACTGGAGACGTTCCTCGAGAAAAGGACGGTTGTTCAGGTTGGGGAGGCAAATAGAGACGCGGGGCATAAATTCAAAGTGAAAGCTAAAAGTGGAAAGCGGAAACAGTAGGGAAAGGTGAAATAGGTAAGAGGAAACCGTGAGGGAAAATGAAAAATTACTTCTTGGAGGAAGCTTTGGCATTTCGGCCGATAGCGGTCAGAATGGCGATAAGCTCCCTTGATTCGGACAGCAATTCCTGACTGCCGTCGGTTTGAAGGTGGACGGACTCGTCGATCAACTCCAACCAAAACTCGGTTTCAGCAGATTCCTTGGTGGAAATTCCCACTTTATGGAGAAAATCTTTGGCGGATTCCGCTCGGTTGGCTTCACGATAGTTTGCCCCCAAAGAGGTGCCGGACCGTAAAAGCTGTCGTCCCACAACATCTCCAGCCCGGTTCCGGGGCATCCGCTCCACCAGATCAATCAACTCCAGAGCAAAATTCTTCGTGCGTGTCTCCAACTCCGTCTTCGCCATACATTTGCCACCTTCAGGTTTCCATTTTCAGATTTTTGATTTCCGCTTTTCAATTTCCCCTTTCCTCTTTTAGTTTTCCTATTTCCGCTTTTCCCAAGCCTGATGAATTTCAGAAAAAATATCCTCCAACGATTTGGTAATATCCCAGTTGGGATAGTGCTCCCGCATCTTGGTCAGATCACTGTAGTAACAGATATGATCCCCAATGCGGTTTTGCTCATCATACACATAATCCATTTTCTTCCCGCTGATGCCTTCAATCATGGAAAAGGCTTCGAGCATGGAACAACTGTTCTGTTTACCCCCGCCCAGGTTGTAGACTTCACCCACCCGTGGTGCCTGAGCGAATTCCCACATGAAGCGGGCCACATCCAGTGAATGAATGTTATCCCGGACCTGTTTGGCCTTGTAGCCGAACACGGTGTAGCGTCGGCCTTCGAGATTGCATTTTACCAGATAGCTTAGAAATCCATGGAGTTCCACCCCGCTATGATTGGGACCGGTCAAGCATCCGCCACGCAAGCAGCAGGTTGGCATATTGAAGTAACGCCCGTACTCCTGCACCATCACGTCTGCGGCCACCTTCGATGCCCCGAACAGACTGTGTTTGCTTTGGTCGATCGGGAAGTCCTCCGCAATCCCGTTTGTGTAAGCAGGGTCCGCATACTCCCAGCGGGTCTCTTTCTCGACCAGACCAACAGTGTTGGGCCGGTCCCCATACACCTTATTTGTCGACATATGGATAAAGGGAGTTTCCGGGCAAGCCTGCCTTGCCGCCTCCAGCAGGTTCAGGGTCCCCACCGCATTGGTATCGAAATCATCAAACGGAATCGCGGCAGCGCGGTCATGGGAGGGTTGTGCGGCGGTATGAACGAGGACATCCGGTTTCACGTCCTGTAAGAGGTCGAGCACCCCCTGACGGTCTCGGATATCCAATTCGTGATGCACAAAGTCCTTCAGTTCCTGCTGAAGACGTTGCTGGTTCCATCGGGTATCCCCTTGATCACCAAAGAAGATGGCCCGTTGGTTATTGTCCACACCATGGACCTGAAACCCGTGTGAGGAGAAAAAGACACAAACTTCAGATCCAATTAAGCCGGATGAACCGGTGACCAAAATTTTTTTCATACTACACTGTGGTTAGGTTAATAACTCTTCGGAAGCGAGTGACCGAATGATTCGATATGTGGCCGCCAGAAATCTCGATGAATTTCGGTCCATTTGTGACAGCCAAATGGTAACCCCCCGATTTCCTGATACAGACGAGGAGCATTCGCTTCAAAGGAAAAGCGGGAGGCAGAATCATAGTCGGCGGTCCGCCACCAGGAAAAGCGTCTATCCGCATGAAGCCCCCAGAAAAAGTCTTCATTCCCCTTCCAACTGTTCATCGACGAATGAAACCGGTTACGAACCGTCACATTCGCAGCCATGGCGGCAACCCTTTTTAGACCTTTATGGCGTATCCATCTGGGATCTGTAAACACCTGTTTGGCAGGCGTAATGTATCGGAACGATTTCATGACTTTTCGACAGGAGGAGATCTTCCGCAGGGAAAAGCCGGAATTGCCCACGCCCGTGAACGCAGAGTTCTCGTCCACATCATATACCCCTTCAAACCAGGGAGCACCGATGTAGTCCCAGGCTTCATCACACCATGCAATCAGATCATCCCGGAACACAAAGGCATCCGTTTCATATGTGAGCAGGTAGTGAAAACGGGAGAATGTCTCATACAGCAAAGGCAGAATTTTCATACGGTTGTAGTCCCGAATGGTCCGGAACCAACGGGACGGCATCGGTAAAAGTTCCATTGATTTCCGGATTTCCACCGGAAACGTATCTTTGCGAAGATGGTCCGGATAGACCACATAGATGGAATAGGCACTCAGCATGGCACTGCACTGCCTGACCGAAATCATCTCCAATTCAGAAAACGTGCTCTTGTGGGTGAAAAGCGCGATAGCCACATTGTCAGCCGACGTACCCATGCCCTAAAGCGTCCTCCAAAGCCTTCATACTTCCTTTGGCGAGTTCATCAACAAACAGAAGAGCCCTTTGAGAAAGGGAATCACATGCCTTGTCCGAACTGAGAAGTAATTCAATTTGCGTAAGAAATGAGGCAGGATCATCCGCAACTGGTAGTTCAGGACCTGGTGTATTCCGAAGCCCACGTAAGGCCATCGTTGTCACCACAAAAGGCATTCCCCACGCCAGGGCCTCCAATACTTTGACATTAAACCCCGTACCGTTAAAAACTGGGCAAATAAACACACGATGGCTCCGGACTACTGCCCGAATATCATCCACCATACCAAGCAGGAAGACTCCATCCGGAGCATTCGGAATCATGTCACAAACCGAACCTGCAACATGAAGGGTCACCTGAGGATTTCGACAACGTAGCTGCGGGAACACTTCCTCAAGAAACCAACGTAACCCATTGACATTCGGCCCCCACGAGGATCCGAAATACACCAATGCCCCCTTTTCAGGTGTCTCCATGCAGCGAAGCTGTCTATCTTCAGGCAAAATCGAAGGCACAAAGGGAACGGGAAGACAATGGCGAACTCCTTTCGAGCGAAAACTTTCCGCCTCATCAAACTGCATCGCCAAAGAGACCTTCGCACGGTTCAGCCCCTCTGCCTCCATTTCATGTGACAAACTGGCCACATTCCATGGCCAGGGTACAGGGAAGTTTTTATCCAGCTTTTTAAATCTTTCGCCAAATTCATCATGAGTATCGATAACCGTATGCACATGTGAAGGTAAGCGTTTCAGACTGGAGGAAAGGAACACGTACGCCACCAACACCGTTTCGATTTCATATTTTTCCACACACGCTTTCGCGATCATTGACAGGAACGGCGGAGACAACTGATCTACATGACGCAGTAAACCACGTCGGGGTATCTTAGCCTTATAAAAACCAAATTTACCTTTTAGTTTTCGGATGATGTTTCGAAAAAATACCAGGACTCCCGGGAACTCCAAAAGACGCGTTCCCAGGATCTTCTTATCAAGAGGAGCCGCCTTTCCTCCCCAGAATGGCGCATATAGAACCCACACATCATGCCGGTTCTGGAGCGTTTCCAAAAGCCATCTGACCCGCGTGGCATGACCACCATGATGTCCATAGGGACATACGGGCGTGATCAGCAGAATTTTCTGAGGCTTCATGTTCAGAGTCACACATCAGGTTTAGGGTCAACCTGCCCTCCTGACCACTTCATTCAACAACCAGAACAAAACCCTCTATAGGTTCGTATCGCGTTCCCAACCGAACTCCTAAGAGCACGCATCTGGATGAACGGAGAAGCCAAACCTTTTTGTGACCGGATCACTTCGCGACTGATTTGATCCCGCTCTGCTTTGGAAAACACGTTCTCACCCAAATCATTGAGTCTTTCAAGATAATGTTCTGAACCCGGAAATGGCTGCCCCATATAGGTAAACGATTCCAGAATCGGATGGGGAGCCATACCGATAAAATCAGTCACTTTATGAACCGTCTCCGCTGTTTTCTCCACGAGTTCCCTTAACGTGATGATCTGTACTCGATCAGGATGCTGACCCGCCAACCGTTTCACCTTTTCCCTCCTCCGCTCATGCTCAAATACATAACCGGAACGAATCAGGGAAGAAATCGACATCTTTCCCCACCCACGCGTCCCGATTTGCCCATCTACGGGTTTTCGTTTCACATGAACGGCAAGTATGTCCTCTGAGGGCCGGTCCACCCAGATAAACTTCGTCCGACTCGAATTCTTCAGGAGAAAGTCCGATGTCATAGGATAGTTGTTATCCATCGTGACGGCAATACGCGGAACATCTTGCCGGGTATGGGACCAGTTTTCACTGAAAAGAGAATAATAAAGATCAAGCAGAACGTCGAGGCTCCAGACATCCGCCATGCGCAACTGCTCAGAGAACGTCTGATCAAAACGGGTAAACGAGAATACAAATGGGGTGATATCCGCTTGTTTTGCACCTGACAAGTTTGAGAGATTTCCGGATGAGGCATGCTGTTCTACCCGGTAGTAATCGGTATACCCCCACAGCGTTTTCCTGAACTCTCCCAGATCCTTTGACTCCATAATCTGAGACCACTTGGATTGCAGAGAACACCCCCCGCAAATCGAGTCCTGAACAGGGCACACCATCAACTCCGGGTGACCATCCAGTACACCCCGAAGGGTGGACTTCCCAGAGCCCCACCACCCGTCAAGTATGACAATGTCCTTCATCAGATAATTTCACCGACATTGAGTTTTTCAATCATCAGCTTCTGATAAAGGGATTCCGCGATGAAAAAGTCCAGATTGGTGTCAATGTCAACCGCTTCAATTTCATCTGTAATGAACAGAAACGGGTTGAGACCAATCACATTTTTTCTCTGGATCATCAGGTCGCGGGGCAACAAACAGAATGCAAAGGTCAACCTGGCAATCGGAGGTAGATCCTGAGAACGGGGTTGATGGGCCACATCATAATTAATGGGATTCCCCTCCAACCACATGAATTCGTTTACGTACGCTGCGGAAGCAAGAGAATCATGACCTTTCCCCATGATCCGGTATTGCTCAATTGCCTTGATATACGTTTCCGTTGTGCAAAGCGGATTTGTGACATTGGCATACATAATGTGCTCTGAGTCAAGTTGTTGAGCCATGTTTTCATATACCTCGCTCATGGAAACAGTATTGCTGGCATAATACTCCTCCCGCTTCATAGGAGTGGCGCCCATTTCCTCTGCCAGTTTCAACATACTGTCACTGTTAGAGTTCACCACCACCTCTTCTATCTGCTCAACCGCCAGAAGATGCTTCAGCTTCTCTTCCAGTAGAGTCGACCCGCAAAACGGACGAATGTTTTTATTTTCCACTCGCATGGACCCACTTCGGACTGCGACCAGGGCTTTAATATTCATAGTCTTCCAGGATGTTGTTTCGTCAAAAATTCAATAATCAGCTTTCGCGCATCCAAGACGGACACAGGATGATTCGGGAGAACGGAACCTTCTGTAGTTTTCAGAACCTCTAAAACCCCCTCTAACTCATCGGCCCCTCGGTAAGAGGAGCCTAAGTTATTCATAACCAGCTCTGATTTACCAAATAAAACCGTCGGCTTCCCCATGGAGGCGGCATCAATAATGGCAGTGGATGAAACCGTTAAAACCACATCGCATTTTGAAAGAGCCTCTTGAATACCTGATGTCTCCACAGTCACACGTTGCATCGAGACCTCTCCCAAAAGCCTCCATGCCTCTAATTTGTCCTCTTCTGTATCATATGGATGAAATTTTATCTGCAACTCAAGAGAGTTGTCTCTACGTACCAAATCCCCGCACATCGAAAATATTTCTTTCAATGCAAGGGGGTTATCTGTGATTCCTAACCGATAGGCATGAAACTGACTGATCAGCAGAACTTTTTTTTTGTCTGTACGCCTTTCCTTTAGACTGATTTTCTCCGGAAACCAGTATCCGGCCACTTGTCCTTCCGCCCCAGAGTCAGGATGAAACCTCTGATACATAACTTCATTCCAGTACCAGACATGCTTTGACCGAAAGGGGAGAATCCCTTCTCCGATAAATCCATGCGGATAATGGACTGTTGGAATTCCCTGTGTGTTACACGCCTCAAGCAGACACCAAACAGGCTCCCGGCGCTCTTTTACATTCCAGACTCCAAGGCAATTGTCCTTCAGAGCCTCTCGCACAAACTTACGGGCAGCGACCCTATGGAAGAGATCTGTCGCATTCATGTTGATATCGAGCAGCATCAGAGCAAAAGCCTCTATTATGTCCCGCACCCCCCAATAAGACCGATGCTGACTCACGCCAACGCATGGGTACAGGCCTTGAACAGCTTCACGGAACACCCTACCGAATGGATACACATTTCCATCAATTTCCGAACCATCCATGAGCAGGAGAAACGGTCCGTCCACGGGCTCAACCAATTGAAAAACTGGCTTTTGCCAGAATTTCAACGGACTCAACAACAATCTGAGTTGCTTGAATACGCTCATCTTTCCTTCCAAGGAAGGCTCATTTGGAATTCACAACTCGTCTTGCCGATCTCCCATTCCGACCCCAAACCAGAGCAGATGACCCAACCCGATCATGGGCAACATCTTCGAATACAGGATGTTCCCGTCAAGAAGAATGGGAAGCAAGACGACCTCACCATCGGTCAACAATCGTCTTCCTCTGTATGGGATCCAGATCATTGATTCTGAGGTCTTCGTATTCGGAATCACCCACGACATGGGTAGTGGAGACCTCTTCAAAAATTGCACCTGTTTTACTCGAAAAACCGTGCCAGGCCCCCCTTTCCACCAGCAGCTTGTCTCCAGGAGACAGAACCTGTTCGTTTCCATTCAATGAGACATTCAGCTCCCCGGACAGTAGTTGAAACGTTTCCTCTTTGATTTTGTGACGATGCTGCGGGTGGACCTGACCAGGAAGGACCACAATGATTTTTTTGCAATATTCACGGTTGATTACATTGATGATCAGGCAGCCGGTATTACGGAAATTCTCCATGCCGAGGTGATGAGACAACTCTACACTGAAATCATTCCCCAACCGTATACGTGCCTCATATAGCATGCCTTTCGCGTCGTGGATGTATTCCCGAAGTTCCAGCAGAGAGTCTGATTTCGAGTCTTCATACACTGCCTCATTCACACCATAGTCTTTCGACGCTGTAAAGGTGGCACGGTAGGAACCAAACTGTCCGCTTGTGAGCTGTCCATCTGCACAGGGCATTGCGAAAAACACCTGATCCGTATGGATCTCCTCCCCTTTCCGTATCTCTTCTTTTGCAAACACACCTCTTTGAAGAGACAGAAGAGATGCAGCCTCCTCGGCAGGAAGCTCCTTCACATGTTCCTGACCTACAATGGCTTTAATTTCCTGGATCGCCTCCACCCACATTCTAACCTGATCAGGATTCATGGAGTATTTGTTTAACTGGATGGTTTCAGTGGGAACACCTACATGCCGTTCCATCATACGTGCGCCCATTGCAACTGCAGTTCGGGCGGGATCCAGATTCTCTGGTGCTTCATGTCCGGAGTACCCGACGGTTACTTCCGGATACCGCTTTGCCAGGCGCCTCATCACCCCCATCTGAAGTTGATCATTCGGAGTTGGGTAGAGAGCCACACAATGCATAAGCCCAAACTCTACATCTTTATTTCCGAAGAAACTCACCAACCGATCCACTCCGGAAATGGGGACCCCCCCCGTGGAAAAGATCACCGGCTTCCCCGCAACTGCCACTTTTTCCAACAAAGGCCAATCTTCGGCACTACAGCTTGCTACTTTGATGATATCGACATCATGCTCGAGACAGACATCGACGGAAGCTTCATCAAAGGGAGTCACCATCGCGTTCATACCCGAACCCTTGATCCGCTCAATCAACATCCTGAACTCATCCCTGGAGAGTGCCGTACTAATAAAACGGGGGATATGCTTCACATCCTCTCGTTTACGGAAATCAGGGTGAATAAAGGTGTCCAACTGGCGATACTGCAGTTTGACGACTGCATTCAGCTGATACTCTCTGGAAATATCGGCCATGGCATCAATGATGTTAAAGCCATGCTCCAGAGATCCCTGATGATTGTTCGCCATTTCAAAGACAAACAGATTCTCAAATATGGTCGATTTCATACCATTTCCTTCGTTGGGGGGGTCAGATGTAAAAAGTTACCGATGGCCGTAAGGCTGATCAGCTTGTCATCAATGTAAAAATCCGCATTGGGCTTCCCGAAATGGAGCTCATGGTACTTGACCGCCCATTCCTGAAGCTGCTGCTCCGTTACGTGTCGCCAGTCCATCCCTGTTACGTAACCTCTTGCCGTGAAGAGAATAATCTCGTGACCTTGTTCATACAATTGGTTCACCAGACGAATATTCTCCGTAAGTGGACCCGCTTTCGAATAGTCACTCACCGGCACAATCGAAGCGATGACTCCGTCAATATCCACAACAAAGCGCAGTGACTCGCCCTCAAGGGATTTTCGCTGCCATTTCAGATATTGTTCCGCCCGTAGAAACTCTTCTTCAGAGTCGATATCAAAGTCATGATGCATGCGGTACCCATGAATGGCTTTCCCGGTCATACTGTTCTGTTCAAGAATCACAGTGGAACGCACCACATCAATGGCAGCATTCTGCTGATAGACCTGAGGCAGCATCTGTCTTGGCTGATTGTATGGTTCTGGAAGGTCACAGTCGACTACCTGAGAGAGTACGCCTTTTTCACTCCTAAACCACATTTTGAAAGGAGTGAATGCAACCGGGCTGACGGAGCGAACGGAGTCCAACTCAGGATGAGTTTTCAGGATCTCTACCATCTGATCAATGTCACTCACATCCCGAACCGGGTGGGTCGGCCTGAGATGCACGACAGTCTCAGGGACGTCACCCTCATGTTCCCGAAGCCACAGGAGTGCATGTCGAAATGCTTCAAGATCTGTTGAGTGATCGCCTGAAATTTCAGCAGGCCGCAGGAAAGGGACCTCCGCACCGTATTCTCTGGCAATTTCGGCATACTCAGAGCTGTCGGTTGTAACCAGAACCCGGTCGATGCTGCTTGAAGCAAGAGCATGAGAAATGCTGTATGCCATCATGGGCTTTCCATCCATCGGTCGGATATTTTTATCAATCACACCCTTCGATCCTGAACGGGCAGGGATGATGGCCATACATTCAGACATTATTCACCTCAACCTTCTTTTATGAATTGTTGTAGGGTCAAGAGTAATTCGGCATAACATACTTCAGGCGCAAAACGTTTTTGATAACAATCCTGGGCCCCTCTACAATAACTTTCGCGAACTTCTTTTTTTGATAACAAATCTATGCATACTTGAGCTAAATTTTCGGCTTCTGTCATTACAAACGCCAGTCCGGAATATGTTTTCAACCCCTGAGCACCTGCTGGAGTTGTGATTAAACATGAACCATGTGTAATCGCTTCAACTGTCTTGATTTTAAGACCGGTTCCATACTCAACCGGGTTAATAACTACTGTCGCATTTGCATAGAAAGAATCCAAATCATCCACAAATCCATGCCAACGAATTCCTGCTAGACGTTTATAGTCATCAGGTATGTGCTCACAAACTGAACCCACCACATTGAACACGACTTCCGGATGAGTCTCATGAAGGACAGGCCATTGAGATTGAATGAAACGACTCAGACCATGAACATTTGGTTTCGCCGATGACCCGACACATAATAAAGAAAGTTTTTCAGATTTGGGTTCATCTTGATTTGAAATTTGCTGCGGAAGTGTCGGAGAGTGTTCAACCGTAATAACTAGTGAATCCGGTGCAGAAACCTTCATCAGCTCTGACTCTTCGTGCTGAATCGCAAGTAAGACATCAGCCTGCCGCCAACAAGCAATTTCCTGAACAGCAGATACATCATGACACCATGACTGAATTTTTCGTTTCTCTTCTTCTTCTCTCCTTTTGTACTGTACATCAATCGTGTCAAAAAACAACGGTACTTTCAACAACCAAGATGCTATACGCGCCTCAGGAAATGTTTTCAGATATGTACAGAAAATCGCCTTCACATTCTTTTTCCTGAATCGTAGATACAATTCCCAACCAACCCCTATTTGTTGGGAAGAGAACTCCAACTGACCCTGACGGATCGCATGCTTTATACGATTCGGCAGAGCGAGAAACGCAATTCTGTTAATAATATTTAGACTAAGTAACTTACCGATTTTTTTCGATCCAGTAATATGAGCATAAATTCCTTTTTCCTTCAGTTCATTTGCTTCAGGAAATGAAAACTTCGGGCACCACAAATCTACAGATATTGATTCGCCCAAGTATGAATACATCCTATTTAAACGTTGAATTAAACCAGACCTCTCAGGCCACGGAAGAACGTTCGACAAAACAATGCAACGAGATGGACAAGTCAACACAAACCCTTTTGTAAATCTTGATCGGATCAGAAATTTGAAATTTCTGTTTTATCTGTATACAGGCAATACTTCTTCATCCAAATAACACTTACTGCACGGATCCAATACCCGTCAGCATATCTAATTCTCGCAACATGTTTCCTTTACTAAACTGCTCCCCATGTGATGAGGCATGTTTTCCAAATTTTCGCATAAGCACCGGATCATTAACAAGACAAATTAAAGCATCCGCACCAGCATCTACATCTCCTAAATCATAGAGAAATCCATTGGATCCATTCAGAACTAATTCACGCATACTACTAGTATTCGAAGTTACAATCGGCAGCCCCATCTGCATAGCTTCAACCAATGCAAATGGGAAACCTTCAAAAACCGAGGTAAAAACGAATACATCAGAAATAGCCAGAATATCCGCTACATCAGTTCTATAACCCATAAAATGCACGTTTGTCTCAATGCCCAAATCTTTCACCAGCACTTCAAGCTCATATTTCAGCTTCCCCTTTCCAATAAGCAAAAGATGAGCGTTAGCATTTGCAGCCTGAACCTTCTTAAATATTTTTATGAGTTCATTATGGTTTTTTTGAGGAACGAGGGCCCCGACGTGAGTGATTAAAATATCAGTCCCTTTAAATCCTAGTTCTTGCCGACTCGTTTTACCCTGAAAGTTTTCAGGCACATTCGCACCGTTGTAAATGCATTTTATTTTCGCAGGATCCAGACGATAGATCCTCCCAATTTGAAACGCATTCTCTTTCGAGACCGCAACCCATTTTTGCCCTCTAAATCTGCAGAATTTCCCAGATAAACGCTCATACCTTTCGACATCATGATGAGAGGCCGCCAACTGAAAGACCTTGACACTTTTTGAACAACATAACGCTGCACTCAAAGAAACTCCTGCACCCACCAACGGAGAAGGAACAACAACAATAATCACATCATATTTTTTTTTTTGAAAAAGAAACCAAGTATGCCAAAATGCCTTCATTCGTTTTTTGAGACGTATTCTCTTGTTGCCATGATAATCATAGCATTCGCATTGAGACACTTGAATACCATACTCTTTTACAGAAGATATTAGCGCACCAAATTCTTCTCTTTCAGAGCATACAAATACCACCTTATGTCCAGATGAATGATAATATCTAGCAACGTCTGCAGCATAGTTCTCACACCCACCCACATAAGGTGATGGTACAACTACCGCGATTTTTCTAACATCAAAATTGTTCAAAGAAGATACTCAGGAAACTTTAAAGGAGAAATTCTTCAAGCGTCATTCTAGGAATTTCTTCAACAACTCCACCCGCACTGCAGTTAACGAACTCAATCCCTCTTTCTGACATATGTTCTCTAAAATATATCATCATATCTTTACAATGCTTCTCATACGAAAAATTTGGCCAGATATGCTTCACACCGTCAAAAAAAGAAACAGTTCCGGAGTAATCCATATCAACCCCTATCATAGCGACACGAGAAGCCCCCAAATACGCCGCCAGTTGGATTGCAGGAAATATCACACTATAACCAGGAAAAATCTTCCTCTCCAAGTCGTCAGAAAACCCCAATCCGTAGTCTACTTGTCTTGAAAGTCGAAGTTTTCGAATATGACAGTTCCACTTCCGTGCGCACTTAATCTTGAAAGCATTTTGCAATATCGAACACTTAAGCGCATCAATTTGAGCATCTGTAACATAGATAGGGTAAGAGATCGTTTTCAAATCGGATTTCATTTCTTCATATCTTATCTTATCCTGAACCACTAAGTATTCACACGCCGGATTCATCTCCTTAAATATTTTGTACGCACGGTTAGTACCAATTACAATTTCATCATCAAGAAGAGATATATTTTGTTTTTTCAGTGATGGCCCATTTCCAACACAAATAACCCTTTTCCCCTTATGTATATCACAAAATTTTTTGATATTAAGATTCATCTACGCCCTCATTCAGAAAGCAGGAATCTTTTTGAACAAACCAGAATTCATTTCGAGAAAAGTCGGGGAGTATCGCAGTATACCCCTTTGCTTCCATAAATTCCAGGATCAGATCTTTTTGCTTGGTAAAATTATGCTCAATCGTTACAAAATGAATACGGTAAGAATCCCAATCGATGCTTTTAATTGCTTCAAATTCAGCACCCTCAATATCCATGGAGAGATAATCAATTTCTTTTGGCGAGTTGGCATCAGCCATTATATTAGTCAACGTATCCACAAAAACCTCTATCTCCCCACCATTTCTACTGATTCCATCATCTTGAATAGAATCCGTCAACGCCGCCGCCTCATTGTCAGTCATGATCATTTTCATTTTTGATGTTTTGCTATAAACACCTTTTTTCACAAGAACACTAGATCGATTTTTCTCAATATCTTGGTACCAAATCGGATTCGCCTCAATCAAAACACCCTGCCATTCATACATTTTTTCAAGCAGGTAACAATTGCTTTTGTGGATTCCGTCTAAGACCCCAATCTCAACAAAATACCCTCCTCGTTTAAAATCACTCGCCTTCAATGCAATAATGTCCTGACCATCACTGGACATTGTGTTTCTATACACTTCATTTGAAAGCATTTCGAATATGCGCAACTCTTGAATCAATCCAAGCTTCTTACACAAGTTTTCATAACGGATAGCTTTCTTTTTAACTTCCTGCCTACACTTCTTACCAACATTTTTATGTTCAAAACCTGCTTTTTCAAAAAATAAAGTAACTATTTTTTTTAGTTTTTTCATATTTTATAGGGAGCTCCAAAGATATTTTCGTTTGAGATGGTAACTTTTAAACCGTAATCCACACTAAAATAATACCCAACATTCCCCTTATCCGTTAACACAACCGCCACCCTGTATGTGGCTGATTTAAGCCTAACATCCTCAATATATTCCTCTAATTTATTACTTCCCATTTTAAGATCGTAATCTTTACCGTAAATGGCCGAATCCCACTCCGCAACTGGAATATCAGAACTATCAAAAAAAACCACCCGCAATCTACATTTCTCAATATCACATTTACTTTCAACCTCAAATGATAAATCGATTTCCGCTTTGTAGTCGTTGTTTTTGACTTTTAAAATCGGGTTTCTTACATCCAGTATGCAATCTTTCATATGGATAATATATTCATTTTTAGCACCACCGATTTCAGATTCGTTGTCAGAATAGTACTGCTCAATACCACCGGTTGTTCCTCCTAAATACTTCCTCTCCCCACTCGACAGAACGAGAACTTGATTAGCAACTTTTGCAATGTCGTTCATATTATGACTAACAAGAACCACACCAGTGTTCTTCAGAATTTCTTTTATTCGATTATAACATTTTACTCGAAAGGCCATATCCCCAACGGCAAGCACTTCATCCACAAGGAGAATATCAGGTTTCATTGAACTAGCTACTGCAAACCCCAATCGCACTTGCATTCCAGAAGAATAACTCTGAACAGGTGTCTCCATATACTTTTCGATCCCTGCAAAATCTATAATTTCATCATATATATTATAAATTTCTTTTTTTGTAAAACCTAAAACCGAACCCGCGATAAATACATTTTCTCTCCCAGTAAGGACTGGATTAAAGCCAGCACCAAGTGCAATAAGCGCACCTATCCTCCCTCTCATTTCGATCCGACCCTTATCCGGCTTAATCAAGCCATTCAAAATTTTTAGTAATGTTGTTTTTCCAGCACCATTTTTCCCAATCAAACCAAGACACTCCCCCCTCTTCAGTTCAAATGATATATTTTGGTTTGCCCAGAATTCTTCTTTTCGAAGTTTTGCATCACATCGACTCTTACCAATCAACTCATTTCCTACATCTTGAATGCCATAGAAAAGGGACTGCTTGAGAGACCTGCAGAATTTTTTGCCCACGCCTTCGGCGCGAATCAAAACTTCGTTTTGATGGTCGTGAGTTGTTCGCTTTTGGTTGTTAGTTTCCATCCATTTCCTTGAATTCATTTTCGAGGTTCAATTTTTTCATCCATTTATCCAGTTCCCCTTGATTGATTTGATCCCCGGACACCTCGAACATGCCCCGGATATCCTGCAGATGTTTTGGGGAATGCCCTTCCCGGTAGTATTGGAGCTTGCGAAGTATCACGTATTCGGGCGGCGCCAGCCACAAACCCTGTCCGTCTTCCAAGTCAATGCGACGACGGCGGTCCAGGCCCCATTGGTGCAGTTCATCTTTGCCGAACAAATAGACATCCGCTTTGAGTCCGCTGTCGTGATGAATCAGATTAAAATGCCCACGTTGGCTGCGGCGGCTTTCCAATTGAATCACTTCAGCGGGAGGACGGTAAAAGTCCCGGTCGGGATAGAGGCTCCCGAACACCTCCGCCGGAATGTTGCGCAGATCCAGAATCAGATCCAGATCGTGGGTAAAACGTGGAATTCCATAGAGCATGGCCGCCACGGAGCCGGTTGCCATGTAGGAAATTTCCGCCTGGTCCAATGGCCGGGTGAAAAGAAGAAAAGGGTCAATCTGTTCCATTCAGAAATACCTTGCGCACAGTGGCATCCACTTGTGCGTCCGTCCAGTCCGGGTGCTGTGCCTTCAATGCGGCGCGCTTCCAACGGCGGGCCTGAACATGCATCGACGTAATCAGGCGCCACTTCTTCGCCGGGGTCATGCGATGGAACGCATCGATGTCTGGAGTGGAGGGGGGCATTGGGATTGGTTGTTGGTGGCTGGTGGCTGGTGGCTGGTGGCTGGTAAGAGGATGACGAAACACCGAGAACTATACTCCCACAATATCATGCATCCGTAGCAACCCGACGTAGCGATATTCGCGGTTGATCACTGGAAGTACATACACTTTCCGCGCCCCTGCCTCCATTACATCCAGTGCCTCGCCCAACCTGACGTCCTCGTCAATCACTTTCGGCTCCAGCGTCATCACCCGATCCACCAGAACGCCAGGATCCGTCCCCGCAACATACAACCGTCTCACATCTCCTTCCGTTAAAATACCCAACAACCGCCGATCAGCATCCGCCACGCACACCGCCCCCAAAGCGGCCCGCGACATCTCGGTCATGGCTTCCCGCAGGGACACGCCCGGCACCACCACAGGCAGTTCCTCTCCTTTCCGCATCACATCCCGTACCTGATACAACAGTCGCCGCCCCAGGTTGCCTCCCGGATGATACAGGGCAAACTCATCCGGGGTGAACTTCCGCCGCTCCATCAAGGCAATCGCCAGCGCGTCCCCGGCCACCATGCTCACGGTGGCACTGGTGGTGGGGGCCAGACTCAGCGGACAGGCTTCATCTTCCACAGACACATCCAACACCACATCACATGATTTCGCCAATGACGTTTCAACCGCCCCAAACACCCCAATCAAGGCGGCACCAATTTGGCGGATGGAGGGCAGCATGTGTGCCAATTCGGCCGTGTTGGCACTTTTCGACAACATGACCACCACATCGTCTTTCGACACCATCCCCAGATCCCCGTGCAGCGCCTCCCCGGCATTCAGGAAAACCGCCGGCGTTCCCGTGCTGGCCAGGGTGGCGGCAATCTTGTATGCCACGATGCCGGATTTCCCGATCCCTGTCACCACGACTTTTCCATCCCGGGAAAGAATCAACTCCACCGCCTGATCGAGAGAAGACTGTATGCGTCCTCCCACCGCTGCCAGACACGCTACCTGCTGTTCAAATACCTTGTTCATTCGGTACGGCATCCAGACATGAAGATCACATTTCCGCTTTCCAATTTTAGCTTTCCGCTTTTCACATCCCCAACCGCGCGATCACATGCGGTAACGCGATACGGAACATTACCCAGCCAATGCACAGCAGCACCGCTGCGAAGGGCACCATCCAGATAAACTGTTCCATCAGCATGGGCTCCAGTCCCAGCAGCCAGGCGCGGGCAGTATCCAGCACGGAGCTTACCGGGTTCCAGCGCATCACCAGGGCCTGGATATTCACCCGTTCCGGAATGGTCAGCACCACCGGGGTGAGAAACATCCAGAAGGTCATGATCATGGACATCGCCATCTGGATGTCCCGGTAGAGCAGTCCGATTGGCGTAAGGATCAGTCCAATCGAATATCCCACCAGGATAATCGCCATCACACCGAGGGGAAACAGATAGAGGGAATGAACATCAAATTCGTACATGCCTCTGGAAGCAAAAAAGATCAGCCCCGGTACGATCAGCAGCAGTCTGATGAGAAAATTGAGCAGGGTCATAAACATCCCCGCCATAATCAGTGCCTCGCGGGGAAAGTTGATCTTTACCAGCATGGCGCGGCTGGAAGTGACCATGCGTAAGGGACCGTTCACCGCGTCCGTGAAGACCTGCCAAAGGACAGTGCCGATGAAAACATAGACTGGATAAGCCATTTGCCCATCTCCGCCGGTCTGAAATACCCCTCCCGACCTTAAGAACAGAAAAGTGAACGTGGTACCAAGCGCCGGAAGAAAGGCCCATACATAGCCCAGTAAGCTCTGACGATACTTGGCGGAAAAATCCCGCCTAGCCAGAGCCATCGAAAGCTCTCCTGAGGCCCGGATGTCGGAAAACATATCCTGGAAAAACTGCCCCGGGCGTTTCAGGGCGGGTTCGGGGGAATAGATTCGGACAGGTAAATCAGACATAGTGAGGATAAGAGATTAAGGATAAGGGAGGAGTCATTAAGGGCCCCACTCACAAACATAAGGGGCTTTGAACTTAGGTGAGACATCCAACCATTGGGATCCCCGGAACATGACTGCCACGTGCTCACTTTGATTGGCATTGTCTGGCTGGTTGCTACCCCAGTTCGTGTATTCAAGCGGCTTTCCAGTTTCCCAAAACCATTTCCCCTCCTCTTTACGGTCCGATGCGCCAATATGAACCCGATCCTGACCCAAGGGCTTTACCAGCCCGGAAACAAATTCCTGCTCTTCTCCCGATTCAATGGACACCAGTTTTCCCCAAAGCGCCTCACATGCCGCTTTGGCCTCTATCCATGATTTTGGCTCCTGAAACGCAACATAATAACTTTGCCCAAACTTAACCGCCTCTTTCGGCATCTTGGGGAACAGTCGGGAGGCCGGAATCAAGTCGTGACCTTGCTCTGTCTGCACGGAACTCGAAACCAGTTTTTGGGCTTTGCGCAGCTGATGACCTTCAAACAGTCTCCCCCGGTACTCTCGGATCACCTTCGCCTCTTCAATAGTGCCTTCCCGCACCTTTGCCTGCTCAAGTTTTTCAAGGTAGGCATCATACTGACGTGTAAGGTTTAACACGGTCCTCCCCCACTCCAGTTGAATTTTTTCCTCCTCCTGCAACAGAATCGCACGTACCTCCGCCAATGCTTCATAGGTGGTTTCAAGTCCCGGTGAAAGATCCCCTTTCTCAACGCGTGCTTTTTCCGCATCCACTTCTGCGACAAAATCGAGATTTCCCGTCTGCTGAGCTTCGAAATACAGCCTTTCAAGGCGTTGACTGTAATTCTCCAGTAGTCGGGTTTTCCGCAGCGTCAGAAGATCAGAAGCCAACTCAAATTTCTCTTTGTACTGCTGCTGGGAAGACAGTAGCTCTGATTGCGCATAGACACCAAACCGAAACAGAAGCCACATCACGGTTATCAACATCCATCTTGTCTGAATCCTGTCGTTCGTCATCTCGATTTCGAACAGAAGAAGTGATTACAGAGACTCACTTTCCCAGAAGCCCCGTCACCAAAGGCAGAGCTCTCTCCGATTTTTTCTGCCAGGACATGAGGGTTTCGATTTTCTGACGGGCGGAGGCGTCGTCTTCGGGGATTGCAGCCAAGATGTCCTCTAATCGCTCACGGCCCAGCGATAGTTTGGGTTTGAACTGGGTGTCGATGAAGGTGGAAAAGAGGCGGCGGACGGACCGTTCGGCAGAGTAGACAGATTGACGTTGTCCCAGAGGGGATTGGCGGTGAACCGCACCAAGGGAGTTCAACAACCTGAGCCCCTGACTGGCAGAGCCAGTACTGATGCCCAGCTTCTGGCAAATTTCGTCCTGAAGAAGAGGTTCATCCGAACAATAGAGAATGCCATAGATCAACGCCATCGATTTCGGCAGCCCGAAAGCTTCGAAAATACCGACGAAAAGATCCAGCAATTCGCGTTCCCACGTTTCCAATTCGAGTTTAGAGTCCATTTTCATGTGAGGTGAACATTCTGATTCGAGTCGTGTGTTCGGGTTCACCAGGCAATAAAGGTAGATGAACGGTAAACACCCAACCCGAACCACAAACTAAAACTCCTCTCAAAAAAACCAAACACTTCAAATATTTTTGAAATAAACTGTTAAAAAAAAGCACCCGATACAAAGATTACCGAAAACACCCCGCAAGCACGTTTTCAGGAGACAGAACGGGTATGACAGGCTTCGCCCCGTGACATCCCGCGGCAGCAGGGTCCTTCTGTTGAGCTTGAGATGGGGAGTGCGGAACACGCACGGGCAGCCTTTGCGAAAGATTTCGAAGAGTAGCAAGGGCAGATTGAGTCAATGTGGCGAAATAATTTTGCGGCAGAACGGGGAATACCACTGAACGCACCGTATCTTCTTCCCCAAATTCCTGTTCTAGAAGGGTTTAGGTGGAATAGAGAACATACAAACTCCCTAGCAATGAATCCTCCCTGCCTTTGAACGCGAACTAAACTCCCCCGGAGAGAAGCCGTTTGATGTAGGCACCATAGTTGGATTTCCCGCAAGCATCCGCGAGTTTCAAAAGTTGAGCATCATCAATGTACCCCTTGCGCCAGGCAATCTCTTCGATACAACCGATGTAAAGACCCTGCCGTTTTTGGATCACCTCGACAAACTGAGTAGCCTCCGCAAAAGACTCATGAGTTCCAGTATCCAGCCAGGTATTCCCCCGGCCAAAGATTTCCACGTGCAGTATTCCTTCTTGCAGGTAGCGTGAGTTCAGATCTGTGATCTCCAACTCACCTCTCGCCGAGGGCTTCTGCTCTTTTGCATAAACAGGTGCATACTTGTCATAAAAATAGATTCCCGGGACAGCATAATGAGATTTGGGATCCTCGGGTTTTTCTTCGAGGGATATCACTTTTCCTTGTGCATCAAATTCCACCACCCCATACCGTTCGGGGTCTGATACCGGATATCCAAACACAGTAGCCCCTTTTTCACGAGCGCTTGCATTCAAAAGCATGGCGGGCAATTCATGCCCAAAAAACAAATTGTCCCCCAGGACCAAACAGCTGGGAAGACTATCAAGAAATTCTTCCGCGATGATAAACGCCTGCGCTAACCCATCCGGCTCCGGCTGTACCGCGTACTGAAAGTTCATCCCCAATTCCTCTCCAGTTCCTAGAACCTGTTCAAAAAGAGGCAGGTCTTTGGGGGTGCTAATAATCAGCACATCCCGAATATCGGTTAGCATCAAAACCGACAGTGGATAGTAAATCATCGGTTTGTCGTAAATCGGCAGCAACTGCTTGCTCACAGCACGGGTGACGGGATACAGGCGAGTTCCGGATCCGCCTGCGAGGATGATTCCTTTTCTGTTCATAAATGATCGAAAGTGGTTAGGTTTAAAAATGATAAAAACTCAGCAAACTTGAAAATCGACTGCTATACTAAAGCTTAAAAGGCATCTTACGAGGGCTGCACCTTCTACGTGAAGACTCTCCTACTTCCATACATCTTTACTTTCACATTACTTTCCCCACCGATCCAATGCCTGATGAATTGCTTCCTCTACCGGGGTGAGATGAATACCAGTATTTTGCAATTTGTCAGTATTCAATACACAGTTCGATCGGGGGGTTTTTGCAGCGATTTTCATGAACTCTTGTTCATTATCAAAGAATAAAAAAGGGTAAGGTGCTAGACCATGCTCTTCAATTATCCCGGCGACCTTGCGTGTAGTGATTTCGCCAGGGTTTGTCATGTTGTAAACACCGAAAGGCACTCCCTTTCGGTAGCAATCAAGACAGGCATGGACACATTCATCAAGCTGTGAAATGGAATTCTCAGCATCCAACAGCCGCTCATACCGCATGAGTTTACTCAGGAAATTCCTTGGACTATCCACATGATTGAAGGGGATTCGCAAACGCCAAATAAAGCAGTTGTCAGCATCCTCTAAAACCTCCTCCCCTAACGCTTTTGTTCCAGAATAAAAACTGCACGGAGGTCGGCGAAAGGAAAAATTCGGTATATCCTCTTCAGTAAATCCTTCTCCATCTGCCCTTCGCCCAGAGTAGAAACAACCAGAGGATACTTGCCCCCAAGTGAGTCCCTCATCTTCACATACTTCACGAAGGATCCCAGGCAGCACCGCATTTCCCATCAAACAATCAGCCTTATGCAGTTCACATGCATCCACATTTGGTTTACCGGTGTAGCCCGCACAATTGATTAGAAACGTCGCACCTGTTTTCCGGATAAGATCCCTCATCGCTTCACGGGAATAAATATCTGTCTCTGTTCGTGAAACGGCTCTCCAGTCAAGACCCTCTTTTTCCAGGAGTGATTGAAAGGAAGAACCGACATAACCAGAGGCACCAAGGAGTAGAATCATCGGATGCAGGTAGGGAAATGGTTAAAAAATTTCATTACTTAGACGTTCAAAAACGATCAGAAAAATCGAATTCTACTTCATAAAGAGTATCCAAAAAGAACATGAATATCGACAATACCCATAAGATCAAGAATCACTGTACGAGGGTTCTATACCTATTCGTCTTCACAACCTCATGACCTCCCCGCCCACTCCGTGATATCGCGAAGGCGCTGGAGATCTTCTTCCCGCAGCTGATCCCATCGAAACCGCCAGGACCAGTTGCCCTCCATTCTTCCAGGAACATTCATTCTGGCATCCGTCCCCAGGCCGATCACATCCTGGAGGGGCACGACAGCGGTATGAGGGGCAAGGCGGTGCGCCAACGCGATGAGGTCCCAGTGAATCTGACTGCCATCGGTATGTACGGTTCCGAGAACCGCGTGCCTCTCCGCTTCAATAACCTCGGCGGATTCTGTGTTGTTCACACCCGGCTGACGCCAGAACCAGCCCAGAGTGGTGTCATTGTCATGTGTGCCGGTATACACCACACAGTTCTCCGGGAATCCTTCCGGTTTCAAATGAGGTTTCAGATCCTCCGCAAAGGAGAACTGCAGAATCCTCATCCCGGGTAAGTGGAAGCTATCCCGGAGCAGATCCACATCCTCCGTAATCACCCCCAAATCTTCCGCAATCACCGGGAGACTGCCAAATTCCTTTTCCAGGACCCGGAAAAAATCATCTCGGGGTCCGTCCACCCACTGACCATTGATGGCGGTTTCTTCATCCCCGGGCACTTCCCAATATGCCGCGAACCCACGGAAATGATCGATGCGGACCACATCCACCAGCCGCGTCATCTGCCGCATCCGTTTCAGCCACCAACCGTATCCCCGTTCCCGGTGGATGTCCCAACGGTACAAAGGATTTCCCCAGAGCTGCCCTGTGGCACTGAAATAATCCGGAGGAACACCCGCCACGACCGTGGGGTTTCCTCCTTCATCCAGATAAAACAAATCCTGATTCGCCCAGACATCGGCGCTGTCATGGGCCACAAAGATGGGAATGTCTCCAATCAACTGAATGCCAAGTGACGAAGCTTCTTCCCGAAGCCGGTTCCACTGACGATCGAACAGGAATTGACGAAGCCGAACCAACCGCAGGGCCGTGCGGTGCTCCGCCCTCGCCTCCTCCAACGCCTGCGGGTCTCTGCGGATCAGCTCAGGAGCCCATTCGGTCCAGGGCCGTAACTGATACTGCTCCTTGAGCACCATAAACAGTGCATAATCCTCCAGCCATTCCTCCTGTTCCGAACAATAGGCTTTAAAGGCCTCTTTCAGTTCAGAGGAGGCTCTGCGGGAAAACATGCGGCAGGCACGGTCCAGCACCTGCTTTCGCTTCTCCAGCACCGGTCCATAGTCGATCCGGTCATGCGGAAACCCCTCAAACCCGCTAAGCTCTTCTGCCGTCAGCAATCCTTCCACCCGCAGATCATCCAGGGAAATCAGCATCGGGTTCCCGGCAAAGGTTGACAGACACTGATACGGCGAGTCCGCATATCCGGTGGGCCCCAGGGGCAGTACCTGCCAGTAGGTTTGTCCGGCATCCTGTAAATGATGGAGAAACTGTCGGGCGGATTCACCGATTTCTCCCATGCCGTATGGGCCGGGTAATGAGGTGGGATGCAACAGAATGCCGGATTTTCGAGGGAAGTGCATGGGTCTAGGTATGAAGGGTGAAGCGTGGAAAAAGTGGAGGAGAGCAAGACCCGTCGACGGACAAAGGGCCACAAAGGAAGAATGAAAAAGATGAGGTAGGTAATGAGTGATTTTTGAGATTTGGCAACTCGTTTTTCCCTTTATTCAAACGTTACAAATAACAGAACCCTCCCTTTCCTTACCAGGGGCTACTCGACAACGATTTGAAAATTCCGCTCGGGCTCCGGTCTGATTTTGTCTTTCAATTTCCAGATCCGGGGCACCCAGGGCACCAGGAGCAGGAACAGAGCCGTCAGACGGACTCCCCATCCACTGATTTCGCCAATGGCAGGCAGAGGCCAGATCGGCGGAGAGGAAAACACGACATGCGCCACCCCCAGCACACTGGGAAGCCAGATCCAATGTCGAAGCGCCGGTAAAGGTCCTCCACCTGTATTGGGGGCCCCAAGCCCCCACCACAGCAGGGATTGAATCCATCCCATGACACAGAGAAATCCGAGAGGATACAGCCCCAACAAATCCACGGCCAGGGCATTCCACAGCCCATGAAACAGAGTACCGTACAGCCAGCGGGCATGGGGTCCGGAGCCGGCGGGTTCCGTCCCAAGTATGGAGAGAACCGCGATCGCACGGAGCGCAATCACCACGGGATCCAGGTCTGCCAACAGATCACCGATCAGCAGGCCGGGAAGGAGGGAGGCAAAGCGAACCCAACGGTTCTGATCCCCTCGTAACGAAAGGAAAAGCCACATGGGGTCCAGCACCAGGCCTCCCGGAACAGGAGAAAGTGGCGACAGAACCATCCGTACCACAAGGTACAGAACCGGAGACAAAACAGGATGGGCCAGAAAAGAGGTCACGAAGGTACAGGTGGAGGAGTAGGAACGTCAAAGGTGAGCGATCAGAGCTCTTGCAGGATCGACATCGAAATCCAATTCGAAATCGTGATCAAGAGCGTATAAAAAAAAGACCTGAAAGGTCGTGTTAGCATAATGAAGCCCCCTGCGATGCAGGAGGCAGAGTCCTGTAAAAAAAATCGAACGGGTGAGGTTTGAAAACCGGGAGGCCTCCATCGGATCTGCGGATGTTCAACACGGGAAAAGGGACTGCAGGCCATTTGTGGAAGGTCCGGGGGGGACTGCAGGAGCAGATCCTGAGATGTCTCTTTCATCCCATGCAATCGTGTACCCACTTCGCAAATGCCGGATTTGCCTCCACCCCCATTTTCAGGATGCAGGGCGTATCGTAAGGATGTATCTCTTCCAGAAACCGGGAGACCTCATCCGCTTTCTGCTCTAAGGTTTTAAGCCGCAACACCCATTCCTGCTCCCGGCACATCTTTCCGTCCCACTCGTAAGTGCTCTCCACGGGGCCGGACAAATTCGCACATGCCGCCCAGCGGTTTGAGACGGCTTTATCTGCCAGAAGACGCCCGGTCTCCTCATCCGGAACCGGGATGTAAAGCAGAACAAGATTCATTAGACACACTCCAGTATCTGTTGCAGACGGGTCAAGACCAGGTCAGGTTTTGTCTCACCTACAAGCGGATCCCCCACCCTCCAGCGCAGAGAGCGTGCATCCCCGGCAAACAGCGCGGTTTTCATCCCCACCGATGCGGATGGCGCGATATCATTCCGCATATCGTTGCCGACATAGAGACATTCTTGCGGAGAGATCCCGGGGAAGGTATCCAGAACCCGTTCATACAGCCGACGCGAAGGCTTGGCTTCCTGATCGACCCAGGACCAGATACAGTGAGCCGCCTCCATCCCAAGCGACTCCAGATTGCGGTCCGTTAACGCCGGAAACAGACAGGGGGTGAACACCTGTGCATTACTGACAATGCCCAAGGAAAAGCCTGCCTGCTGCAGCCCGTCCAGTGTAGACACCAACCCCGGCATGGGCCACACCGGGTTCAACCGGCATTCCACATCAATCGCCAACTGCTGCACATCCACCTGCACCATGGCCTCCCGCCGCCATTGCTCCCATATGTCCAGAATCCTGATTTCAGGAAATTCGATGCCCCGGCTGCGGGTCCGCTCGTGATCAAACTGAATCAGCTCGTAAAACCGTTCCATCGCATCTCCAGCCAGTTCCTCCGGCATTTCCACCCCCTGTTCACGAAGCGAATCCGTGAGCGCCTCCACTTTCGGATTTGCCGTGGTGACACCGATATCACCGGAACCGCTGATGAAACAGGTCCCGTACACATCAAACAGGACCACCTTCACCCCCTGAAGATCTGTCAGGAATGGCTTTTCCCCTGTGTCCCGTGGATGGAGAGGTTTGCTCAGCGATTTGATTCGTTCAATAAACAGATCCTGCATGCCTACATCCTCAACATGGACAGAGCACTCAAATCGGCAAACGCCTCCCGGACGCCGGAGGGATCCGCGTAAGACACCGTCCCGGGGCGACCGACCGATTGATACAGAGCCTTCAGCCGAATCAGGGTCGCAGACTCAGAATAGGTGTCGCGGATGCACATTGGATTCTGATTCATGTCTGCATCCGTCTCGGGAATCAAGTCCGAGGTGTTACCCGAACCCGCACTCAGTGTACGGATCACGTGGCGTTGACCTTCTTCATCAATCCGACCCAAATCGATCTGCCCATCCTCCACCCAGGCCGCCTTCAATTCCTCCAGCGTCAGGGGCTGCGAAAACCCCATGGTCTTCCGCCACTGACCAATCTGAGCGACCGCCCGGTCCCAGAACCCGGCATCCACCCGGTCTGCATCCACCGGGACAGATGGATACAGATGGTCTAACCGGACGCCATCCTGCTGAAAGCCTTTGGTGATGTCCGGCAGATTCCGTCCCACGACCCTTCGCCCCATGACATACGGCTCGAGAAAACTCATCCCGAATCCTTCACCAACACTGGTCGTGATACAGGCGGCAGCACTTCCCACCACATCGTCAAAGGATCGTCCGTCCATGCCAATCCCCCACAGCACCCGGATCCCCTCGCGCTCCGCGAAGGCTGTCCATTGATCAAAGCGTTTCTTTTCGACAGGATTTTCAGGTATCAGCGAAGTGGCGAATTCAAACCGGTCCCCGAGCCGTTTCGCCCAGTACAAAAACTCCCCGACATTTTTCCGCCGGATCGCGCGGGTGAGGTAGAGTAGACGGTTCGAGGTAGGATCCACAGGCGGGATCCCGAGGTCCGACCCAATGGGATTCGGCAGAACCGCCACCTGATCGGATGGAACCCCTGCCCCTGTCAGGACCCTGCGGTCCCGGTCCTGCAGCACCGCGTATTGGATATGCGGTCCAACAGGGTATAACCCTGCACCACGATCCGGCATCACCTCGGTTATCCGTTCTAGATTTGCAGGTCGGCCGTCCTCCGCAAAGTCATGGGGCTGCAGCACCATTGGGATGCCCTCCTCCGCCATTCTGCAGATGCATTGTGTCACCAGAGGGTTCTTGCCCAGTGAATGATTATGGACATGCCACACATCCCCCTCCGTGTGAAGGGAGGTCAGAGCCTCCTGCAGGGTAATCGGATCGGTCGGCGAGGCAGGATCCCAGTATCCCAGACCGGGAATCACCCGGACCTCCACTCCCGGAGGAGGCGGCTCCGGCGGAGCCTCTCCTGTCAGCAGTTCCACGGATTCTCCGGATTCCCGAAGAATGCGGGCTGTGGTTGCCATCACCCGGGTCACCCCTCCCCGACGGAGATGGTGGTGAAGCAGCCGGATCACGGGTGGAATTTCTCCTGATACCCCTTGATGGTTTGAATGGGTGGGCGCTCTTCCTCGACAATGGTGAACTCCAATTGCTCGATCTGCTCCCCATTCACCTGGAACTGTCTCAACACCTTCGCCATTTCCGTTTTCACATCCACCATATCAAGCTGTTCGCAACGGTTCAAAAAGGCCTGTAGAATCCCGAAAGCCATTTTTCCCAGATCACGTGTCGCCTGATTGCGGTGAACCCGTTTATCGAGATCACACTGGGCAAAAGCTTTCAGTCCCCAACGGGTGTAGACATCAATCAGATGGGAGATTTCAACCCCGTACCCGATGGGAAAGGCAATTTCCTCCAGGGTTTCACGTCGAACCGCATACTCTCCAGACAAGGGCTGCATCAGTGCGGTCAGTTCCGGGAAAAACAGCGAAAAAAGCGGACGGGTGAGAATCTCAGTCACCCGCCCTCCTCCGGAGGGCCGGATCCCCTGCGAAAAAGCGAGAGGACGGTCGTAAAACGCTTTCACATACTTGGTGTCCGGCTGGTAAATCAGCGGAGCCACCAGGCCATAGACAAAGCGCGGGTGGATATTGGTGATGTCCGCATCCACATACACAATGATATCGCCATTGAGCTGGTGAATCGCTTTCCACAGGTTCTCACCCTTCCCCCGCTTAAAGCCCTCTTCCGGGAGAATGTCTCCAGAAAAATAGGTGTCCGCCCCGAATCGGGAGGCAATCTCAAGGGTTTGATCTTTCGAGCCGGAATCGATCACCGCAATTTCATCCAGCAACGGATACCGGGTCATGAGTTCTGATCGAAAGATGACGATTTCTTTCCCAATCGTCTTTTCTTCATTCAGCGTCGGGATGCACAGCGAGATTTTCAGGTTCTGTTTTTCTTTCTCCGCCACGAGTTGTTTCAGATCCCAAAACGTGGAATGGTGAAAGGAGTTGGTCTCCAGCCATTGATCAATACTCATGCTGCATCTCCGGGAAAGGAAAGGGATTGGAGGACACCGAGAACCTGGGTGATACCGGTGAAAATCGGATCGATCTCGACTTCCTCCTCAGGAGTGTTGACCTGATGTCCATTACTGAGTCCCAAGGTCACAGCGGGAATGTCATGCGCAATCAACGCCGCCAGCTCCGACATGCTGGGACCAATTTTCGGTTCGATGCCCAGGCCCGCCATCACGGAACGGCAGTTTTGAACCAGCGGATGGTCAAAGGTTATCCCCCCCTGCCGGCGGAAGGCGATTTTATCGAGAGAAATGTCAACACCGCTCCGGGCCTGCACCTCAAGCAGGATATCCCCGATGCGGGATTCAATCATATCCGCCACCTCATCAGCTTCGCTTCGCACTTCAAACCGAAGCGAAGCCTTCCGGGCCAGTTCGTGAAAGGTTGTTCCTCCCTGAATGCTGCCGAAGACCACGGAGGTCTTCGGTCGGGAAGGACGGGGAATCTCCAGCAGACGGTTGATAATGTCGTTCATGTGCACAATTGCACCGGTGACCCCGAAGCGGGAAAAATCGTATTCGTCCGGCATCTGCACCCGGATCTCGCCCCGCATCATCGCCAACGCGGTATAATTCAGCCGACCAAGGGGAGCTCCCTCCAGACAGATCGCCTGATCGATTTTCCGCTGACTGTTTTCCAGCAAAAACCGAATGCCCCCCAGATTGCCCCGCCCGAGGCTGCCGGACACGCCTGCAAAGAGCAGGTTCACCTGAGGCTGGATTCCAAGCCGTTGGAGTAAATGCGGTAAACTGGCAAGCACCGCAGCCCCGAGGCTGTTGTCCGCAATACCAAGTCCTTTCACCCGCTCCGGCCCCAGGGACATGGCATGCGAATGTTCAGTACCAAAAACCGTATCCAAATGGGCAAATACCGCAAGAGTGGGTGCACCATCCGGCCCGGGGAGAAACCCGACCCCGTTGTTGACTTCATCATCCCCGATATGATCAAGGCCTGCTTCGCGAAAGCGGTCGAGGAGGAACCGAACCCGGCCTTCCTCTCCGAAGGTCGGCGCCGGCGTTTCCGCCATCATGACCAGATTCGCTAAAAGAATGTCCTGGCAGTCTTTGACTTGCTCGCGGAGCGCCTCCAGGGTCGGAGGGCTAGAATGTGTCGTCATATCCATAAGGTTCCTTTGCCTGTGCCACCTGCCTAGCGTTCTTTTTCTTCACGGACAACCGTGCGAATGCACCCGAATCGGCAGAACGCCAAAATGACTGCAAGAATGTGGGGGCAAAACATTTTTGTATAATTTTACCCGGACTTTAGAGATCGCTGAGAAAACCATCTGCAATTCACACAACTCTAACGGTTTCTTGAGTCGAGGAACTACAATTTCGGATGACTATAGAAACCTGCAGCATTCCCTATTGCATGAGCAGCAGAAGGAGGTCCTGTTTTCCATCCCGCTGTCTGGGGTCCACTGCCAAAATCACAAATGCTGTCTCACCTGAGACAGCATTTGTGATTTTTTTTCAGATGGGAGGGGTGATCAGGATAACTGAAGGGTTGCCACAAAGAACGGAGGACTTCTCATTCAATCCCCCACTTTGAATGGGTGGGGTGTGACCATTTCAGGGAATGGAGGGCCGTTCAACAATCTGTATGCCCTGAAACGGTAACGGCGTTCCGCCCTGGACAAAAGCCCTGGGTGAAGAACTGAGAGAACGAGAAGCCGATTGCGTGAGACCGATGGTTGAGAATGCAAGCGTTCGTGAACGAGGATGATGACAGGAATGACAAAGACGTATTTCAGGAAACCCTCTGTTGATTTGAGCATGTTTTGCCCTTTATCCGACCGGAACTGAGGATACAGACATGAAACGCCTTTTTACCGACCCTGAACTGCGGAGAAGTTTCTCATGTCCCTGAATATCGGTTTTGTCTCAACCCGTTTTGCCGGAACAGACGGTGTGTCCCTCGAAAGTGCCAAGTGGGCAGAGATCCTGTGGGAGTCGCGTCATGTCTCCCACTGGTATGCCGGGGAGCTGGACCGGGATCCAAATTTCAGCCTTCTGGTTCCGGAGGCCTTTTTTAACCACGAAGACAATGTGTGGATCAATGACAGGATTTGGGGACAAACCCGCCGTGATCCGGAGGTCTCCAAGCGCATCCACCTGATGGCCTCCTATCTGAAGGGGACCCTGTATGAGTTTGTGGAGATGTACGGCATCGATATCCTCATTGCCGAAAACGCACTCACCATTCCCATGCATGTTCCGCTCGGTGTGGCACTGACAGAATTTCTGGCTGAAACCCAGATGCCCTGCATTGCGCATCACCATGATTTTTCCTGGGAGCGGATCCGGTTCTCGATCACCAACATTACAGATTTTCTCGAACTGGCCTTCCCTCCCCGGCTGCCCAACATCATCCATACCGTGATCAATCAGGCGGCCCAGGAACAACTGTGCTGGAGACGGGGCGTACCGTCCATCCTCACCCCGAATGTCATTGACTTCAAAAATCCTCCTCCCCCCATGGATGACTTCGCGTCGGATGCACGCTATGAGTTAGGCCTGAGCGATGACGATCTCTTTTTCCTTCAACCCACCCGGATTGTTCCCCGGAAGGGCATCGAACATGCCATTAAACTGGTCGAGATGCTGGATGACCCCCGCTGCAAACTGGTGATTTCCCATGCGGCCGGAGATGAGGGCTTTGAATATGTGAACATGCTGCATGAGCTGGCCCATGAATCCAAGGTCGATCTCCGCATTGTCGCCGATCGCGTGGCCGACCTTCGGGGGACCACAGAGGACGGCAAAAAAATCTACACACTGTGGGACCTCTATCCGCATGCCGACTTTGTCACCTACCCCAGTATTTATGAAGGATTTGGAAACGCCTTGCTGGAGGCCGTCTATTTCCGGAAACCCACGCTGATCAACCGATACGATATTTTTGCCCGGGATATTGAACCCAAGGGTTTCCAGTTCCCGATGATGGAAGGCTATGTTCGCCGTTCCCTGGTCAAACAGGTGCGGGAACTGTTGGATAACCCTGAGTTGCGGAAACAGCAAACGGATCACAACTACCTCACCGCACAGAAATTCTTCAGCTATGAGGTTCTGCGCCGGAAGCTGAATGCGATTATTGCCAACCTGATTGTGGAATAAGAGAGCCCCCGATCCTTTTCCACTTCTTCCCCCGGGTGCTGCGCAGGCAGGGGGACGCAGAGTGAGTAGGAATACCGAGGGTGTGCGGCCTGCCTCAACGCCTTCTCTTTTTAACACAATCACCTGATCTGTTATTGAGATAGACGGTGAATCAGGATTAGATGGGGGTATGAGACCTGCAGAACGGAGACTCGATGCGGTCACCTCCTCCCCTTTTCCGGTTCCTCCGAACGGAAGGTTTGACGAAGACCCAACCCGGACCCGCGACACCCTGCTGGCTGCACATGAAGCTCTGCCCAAAGACGAGGATGTACGGGCTCTGCATGCAGCCCTCCAGCCCGAACTGGAACGCGGGTATCTCTCTCCGGAGTCCGATGAACGTCTCCGTTCTCAATTCGCGAATTATCTCCATGTGCGGAGCGCGCTGGTCACCCTTCTCCAGTCCGCCCGCAGGACCGTGCCCATTTACCGCCGGCATCTGAAGCAGGAGGAACTGAAGCTCTTTCTGGGAGGATGGCTGGCCGGCTGCATGCTGATGCGGACCTCCCGGTATTTGATGACTCATTTTCAACATCAGGAACTCGTCCGCAGCTTTCTGAACCAGGCACATCCGTATTACGGCATTCCGCCCCGGATGTTCGACACCATACGCGACAACTCGACCCATCCCCGAAACCTGTTCCGGTTTTTCTGGGCGCTTCAGATTGCGGAATCCCACCAGGAACAACTGAACCGTTTCCAGGAGGATCCGGACTGCGCTCCACTTCTGGCTCTCCTCCAGGAGGAACAGCCCTTCCTCGAAACCCAGAAACGGACCCATGCCGATGCCTTTGCCCGGGCACAGGTGGCCAGAGCACGCCAACGACCGGGCCGGCACTTCCGGGCCTTCACCTGGGAGCTGTTTGAACGTTCCGGACGTCTGATCTCCAAATGCCGAAACCCCTTTCACCGAAAACGGGTCAAACGCCCCACCGTTCGAAAGCTCGAAGACCTTCTGAAACCGGGAGATATCATCGTCACCCGACACGATGACGCCCTGAGCAACCTCTTTCTCCCCGGCTTCTGGCCGCATGCGGCTCTCTGCATCGGGTCCCCGGAACAACGAAAGGAATTGAATGCGTCCTTCCCCGATGACCTGGAGAGGAAGGCGGGCCCGTCGATCAGTTTTCTGGAGGCCCAGATCGACGGGGTCCGTATCCGACCCCTCACCTACACGCTTGCCGTCGATACCTTCGCATTGCTTCGTCCGACAGGATTGAAGGGGTCCGAGCTGGCTGAAATCCTGCAACGGGCGGCAAAACACGAAGGAAAACTGTATGACTTTGAGTTCGACTTCAACCGCTCCGACAGGATGGTCTGCACAGAAGTGATTTACCGGTCCATGGACGGAGTAGGTCCGGTACATTTCAACTGCATCAAAAAAGCCGGGAGGTTCACCCTGCCGACAGAAGAACTGATCCGGCAGGCTCTCCAACAGCCCCATTTCTCGGTCCATTCCATCTATGGACTCACAGGGACTCACTGGGTGAAAGGTGAACAGGCCGGAGAACTTCTAAAACAGAGTCTAGAAACACTGTAAACAGGCAGGCGATTCCAGCCATCCGGAAACCCGCTGGCCAGACGGCACCGCACCTCCAGACGGTCCCTGCTCCACATCAACCCTGACAGAGGCTCCCCACGCTTCTTTCAGCCACCGGGTTTCTTAGCCTTGGTCCCATGCAGGATCAAGACTGCGGCAAGCAAGGTGAAGCTGACAACGATACTGGTCAGCAAGAAAGGTGGCGCAATCGGAACGACTTGCTGTTGTCCTCCCACAATAACCACAGAGATGTCCTCCGTTCCCAAGATCCCGACCGGCTGCCCCCCCACCATGTACACCCAGTCATATTCGGGAACCAGAATCCCGCCCCATGCAGGAACAAGAGATGCAGCCCAGAACCCCAACCGGAAGGCACACCATTTTTTCATCCTACCGTTCCTTCCCTTCCGACAGGTACACCTGCACCGTTTTCGATTTACGAACCTGCACCGTACCTGCAGGGGCCCCGCGGGGTTTGGTAATGTCCTGAATTCGGCAGACCGACACCGCCCCTTTTTTCACGTTCTTCGCTTTGCTGAATTGCAGGGCCAGCCGTGCTGCCGCCTGCAGGACGGCTTTGGGGGGTTCCTCCTCCTCGGGATGATCCAGAACGACATGCGAACCGGGGCACCCCTTTGCATGCAGCCACCAGTCCCTCGGAAACGCGTTTTTGAATGTCAGCAGATCGTTGTCCTGATCAGACTGGCCCACACGGGCACGCCAGCCCTCCTCGAACTCAAACACGCGCACTCTGGGTTCAGGGTTCCGGGGCATCACGGTTTCAGGGTTGATAAAACACCATGGTGCCAATCGGAATATTCCGTTCATTAATCTTGTCCCCGGCCAAGATTTGTCCATTGGGCCGACGGTAAAAGGTAGTGGCAAGGTTCCAGCGGGGGCCACAGATATCAAAAGCCTTCCGGTTGGCACTGATCACTCCGCCATAGGTATACCCCACCAGCATCTGCGTGCCACGGGCCAGCCGTCTGAAATCATCACTCGACATCTGATTGCCCTGCTTCACGCTTCCATTCGGGAAGAAATAGATGGTGCTTTCCTTGGCCACTTCGGCACCGGCAATTTCACCGGCGGTGCTGCCATCCCGTCCGATCACCTGCACCCGCTCCGCGCTGCTTTGCTGTTCCACCGTATTCCCCTTCACTGAAACCTGTGTGCCGGCAGGAATCCTGCTCCATGAGCGAATCTGATCCCCGCGTTTTGTGGTCCCGTCCGGGAACGTATACACGGTTGTTGACGCGTTGTACTGTTCCCGGGCAATGTCCCAGGCGGACCGACCCCGGGCAATGACATTCCTCCCCGTCGCGGGAGCAGGTGTCGGCCGGGGAGACGTTGTCCTGCGCGGAGGCGCAGGCGTACTGCGTTTCGGAGTAAAGAGGACCTTTTCCAGATAGGGATCCGCCACCTTCAGCCGACCGGCCCGGACATCGGGGTCATACGAAGGGCGGCTGGTGAGTCCCAGTTCCCGCCTCAACTCATCCCCGGCCATGAGCATGCCGCAGCGTTTCCTGCCACGGTGTGCGACCCGGTGCCACCGGTTCGGTCGCCCATACGCCACCATCGAATGCGGCAGCACCCGGCTGTCCGGGATCTTGTAAATGGTCTGCAACTGACGCAACAGTTCCCGCAGAGCCGTTTTCTGAGACTTGGTTAGCGGTTTGTTGTGGTACCCCACCATTTCAATCCCGATCGACACCTTGTCGATATTGGTCTGCCCATTCCACATGCTCCGGCCTGCATGCATCGCAATCCGGTCCCGGTGAATGATACGAACCACCTCGCCATTCCGGTCCACCAGGTAATGGGCTTCGCCATATTTTTTTAACTTGGTCAGACTGCCTTTGGCTCCCCCTTCCGTCGTATGCAGGATGATATAGGTTGTGGACCGTCTACGTTCCCGGGTGCGGTTGTGCGGACTGTAATCACTACGGATTTTCAGTCCGGCCTCTGCCGGCAGGACCAAGAGGAGAAGCAGGAAAAAAAACAGAAGCCGTGAACGGGAAAAGCAGGCGGGTGGACCGCCCGCCCGGTTTCTGAGCATGCCGCCGAACCGGCTCCGGTTGTGAAGGCCGCCTGGAAGCGGTACGGCCTTCAACCTCGAACTCCGGAAACGGCTCACCTCCCTACCTCTGTCCCGCAAGTTCTCGGAGCTGCTGACGTTGTGAGACAGAAAAGGACTCCATCTCACGGAACAGTTCTTCTACCAGTGCTGCGACTTCCTCCTGCCGCCCGAGAGCGGATAAGATCCGCGCAAGCGTCAACCGGTAGGTGGGAGCATCCGGTTTCAAGGTCAAGGCCTGAATTTGGGCCTGATAGGCCTCTTCCGGCCGGTTCAATTCCAGAAGGACGGACGCCAGGGTGTCCCAATGTTCTCCCGCTCCCGGGCTGAGCTTGGTCGCCTCCACAGACAACGGCAGGGCTTCCTGCGGTTTGCCCTGCAGCACGAGTACATAGGCAAGATGATTCGCGGCAGGGGGATACATTCTGATCTTCAGACTGGTTCGAAGCGCGGATACCGCCGCGTCGAGACGCCCATTCGCATGGTGGAGAGTTCCGAGGATATAATTGGCATGCGCATGGTTCGGCTCAACCGAGAGAATTGCCCGGACATGCTGCATGGCATCTTGCTTTTCACGGCGTCTCACCGCATCCCGGAGAAGCAAGGTGCGTGCCTCGACCATCCGCGGGCCGGTGGACAAAATCGGCTGAAGAACCCCCTGGGCCTGAGGGGATTGGCCCAGGAGGATCAGAATCCGGGCATACAACAACCGCTCCTCATCCGTTACAGGTTGAAGGTGGGAGGCCTGTTGCTCCAATTCCAGGCGGCGGGGTTCATCCTGTTCCACAATCGCCACCCCCATCAGGAGCAGCACCGGGGTCAACCGGTTGGGACGCGAACGCCTCCATTCCTCGGCCAAGTCCTCCACCCTCTCCAGATCCCCCTCCAGCAGCGTGAGCTGGATATCCTGCTGAAACACAATCTCCACGTCCACATTGGTTTCCCGGAGCTGTTCCAGGTAAGACCGTGCCTCGGGAAGTTGCCCCCGGGAAAGACTGAGACGGATCAGCCCCAGCAGGGCGGGTCCGGACATGGCATCCTCCTCCAGCAGGGCCAGGTACTCCCGCTCCGCCTCTTCCGGACGCGTGTCAGCCGCGAGTGCATCTGCAAGTCCAAGACGGAGAAACCCGGAGGTCGGCGCCTGTTCCAGAGCACGTTGGTATTCCTTGATTGCGAGATTGGGTTTACCGGTCACGGCCCACCCCAGCCCCCGCTGCAGATGGAATTCGGAATTCCGGACATACCCATAGTAACTGGAGAGACGCCAGAAATCCAACCGTGCATCCCCAACCGCCTGTTCCAATTGCTGAAAAGACGTTTCCACTTCGTTCCGTTCCACTTCCGGAATGCGTTTCAGATGCACTCTGAGGTTCAGGAGCGCACTGACATTCCCGGGTTTCAGTCTCCTCGCCGTCTGGTAGGCTCTGATCGCCAGGTCCACCTCACCCTGTTCCTCGAGAACGACCCCGAGGTTATTCGCCCGCCGGCTCTCCATGCTGTAAAAGGGAACCAGAAAGTGCCCGGCCCTTCTGGTCTGGGTTTCCGATCCCATCCGATCCCAATACTCGGCGACGTCCATCCCGTCCCAAATCTGAAACAACTGTTCCACCGGAACTGTCGATTCTGCCTCCGTGTCTCTCCCCCGGTATCCGTAAGGAACCGGAACCGGAGTCCGCCCCAAGCGCAGCAAAAGGTCCGGCCGGTCGGCGAGGAGAAACCGGGTGGTGAAGTCCGGGTAGACCTCGGTCAGAGCTGTAAACAGGGGGTAGAGACCGATTTCCGCCATCGAGGCCAAACGGGGAATGTCCTGAAACTGTTCCGCCATAATATTCCGATAAGGCTGACCGCTCCACAGAACGGGATCCGGGATCAGCATCTGCGTGTCGATCCCTTTGTCCCGCAGGGTCAGCCTCAGGACGGAAGGGAAACCGGGATTTCCCCAGTACAGGCCGGTTTCCCCGAGGGCCTCCGCAAGCTGTTCCGCCTGCACATTCACCTCGGAGACATAGGGGTCTTTCCAGTTCAGAATATTCAGCACCGTGCTGACCGTCAACACGCCAACCAGCACCGGAAGGACCAGCAACCTCAGTCCATAGCGGGGCACACGGAGATACAGGGGCTGATAAGGATCATACTTGAACAACACGGCGACCCAGTATGCGGCCAGGTATCCACTGCTGAGGGCAAGCATCGCATACGGCACCACCATCAGCCCCTGAAGCTGGCCCGACTGGTAGAGGCTCCAGGGGGAGAAGGCGGGATGAAACAGCATCCAGCCATTGATCACGGCACAGGCCGTGTGGAGGAGAATCGACCCGATACGGATATCCAGTGTTGCCTGTCGTTTGGGAGCCAACGCGACCAGGAGCGGACCTCCGAACATAAACAGCACCAGGAGACTCCCACGGTCCGGGGCCGCAGAACGCATTTGGTTCCGCTGCACCCGAAGGGAATTCAGAAATGCCTCTCCCAGATTCTGAATGTCCTGGAGAGGGGCATGGGGATGCTGCAGGACCCGCACACTCATCCAGAGGTAGCCGAGTCCGGCTCCGAGCAGAAACAGAAACAGAAGTCGGAGGTTCCGTCCCCAGCGGAACTGACCCGAGAGATCAAATCCGGTCATCAGGACCGCGATGCCGAATGCCGGAAGAAAAAACCATGCGGAAGCCGTTTCCGTGACCATCCACCCCCACAAGACCGCTGCAGCATTCAGCATCGCAGGGGAACGACGACGAAACGTTTCCAGCGTCCAGGCACCGACCAGCGTAATCAGCATCAGCCCGAACGCCTGGGGAAAAGGTCGGGTATTGGCAAACCAGAGGGGAAGCGTCCACAGGGCCACAAAAAGAGTCACTCCCACCATGACTGCTCGGAGCCATTTCTCGGGAACCGGGGTTCGTTGTTCTTCTGCAGTTTCTCCCAGCGGAAGTCCCATGGCAATTTTGCAGAGCCCGTAAACCGTAAGCGCTCCCGTTATCGCAGCCAGCCAGGTGCTGGCGGTGGCCAGGGATCCGGGGAGACCATCCAGTCGGTCCACAACAGAATACCACAGGGTGAACCCATAGGTTGGAAAATCCGAATCCGGCAGGGCCTGGGTCAGGGAAAACGCGGAGGCCCCCGGCATGTACCCGGGAGCCCGGGTAAACGCATAGAGCAGAAACGCCCCCGCTGTGGCCATCCAGGGGAACACCCGGCGGGAGAACCGTACGCTCATCGTTTCAGGTCCTCCCGGAGACGTTGCACGCCCTGAACCGCTCCACCGCGAACGGATTCCGCCGTAAACGATTTACCGAGAAACGAATCCTCCACAAACACCCGGGTGATGTCATTGCTCACCTGCTCGAGAATGGGCAGACTGCGGCGGGTTCCGGTCTGGGACAGATATTCCGTGGTCATGGCCGCAACCGTTGCACTTTCTTCATCCTTCAGGGACTCAACCAGCACGGGTTCGGCTTCATAGGGAAACCGTTTGGTTAAGAGAATGCCGGCACGGACCCGCACCTCCGGTTTCTCGGCCTCCAGCAACAGACGGGACAGATCCTGAAACAGAGGTTTGTCTTTCCGCAAAACCGCGGACGCTGCATCCAGCGCCCGTACGGCGGTCTGAGGCTGTTCGGCCTCCTCCACATACGCGATGAGATCGGAATACAGATAGGAGAGCTGATGGGTGCCGATGGTATTCAGAACCTCCAGGCGAACGGATTCATACTGCTGGGTGCGCACCGCCAGCATAAGCGACTCTCCATCCTCTTTCCCCATACGCCGTTCCGCCAGGGTTTCCGCGGCCAGCATGGCATCCGCCTCAATCCGTTCCGGGTCAAGCAGCAGGCCAATCAGAGCCCCGGTGCCATAGGTGGCCGGGTCGTAGGTGGGTCCTTCCGGCTCCTTTTGCGGGGCCAGAAGCGTGCAGGAGCTGACAGTCAGGGCGAACAGTATGGCAAATCCTTTCATAGCTGGTCACCTGCTTGGCAAATCCATTGAAGCATTGCCAAACCAAAACGGGAGAAACTCAGATGGATTTTTCCACTGTCATCCGGTATGCAGACAGGATGCGTACGCGCCTGGTTCTTCTCCTGTCCATGCTGAGTCCGACCTTCCTGTCTGTGTCCGGACAGGAGGATACCCTGTGGAAAGACACCGTCCAGGACATTGAAAAAGCGCTCACACTCGAGGAGGAACTCCCCACACTGCCAAGGTCGAAATGGTTTGCCCGGGATCAGATCCGTGCAAAGCGCGACCTGCGGGAGATCCTGGATGAAGTGCTGGAGGTTCTGGAGGTTTCAGGTTTGACGGAAAAGCGGGATGCCTATCAAAAACTGGGATTCCGCATTCAAGACCGTGAGCGCGAAATCCGGACCCTTCGGGAACGAAGCCTTTCAGCCCCGGCGGATGTCTCCGCAGTCGAATTTTACCGCAAGACCCGTCAGGATTACCTGGAGGCCATTGACGCGGCAAAAAAGGATATTGAAGCACTCGAGGAGCAGCGTGATGATCTTCGTGCGGAACTGGTCGCGGAGTTTCAAAAGAGTGGGCTCGAGGTGAATGAGGAACAAATCGGGGTCTACCTCGGCACCGTTTCCGGTCAGGACATGATCACCCTCAGTGCGATTTTCTCCAACATCCGTGATCTGAATGTGCAGCTCGAAAGACTGATGAAACAAAGCCCGGGTGATGCCGAGGCGGCCCGGCGGTACTACGGCATGCACATGGTGCTGCTCCGAGCACTGCTTCAGGCCCATGACATGACCCTGGACCGTCTTGACACCCGCTACCTCATCCGCCTCGACAGCCTAGAGGAGGAAAACCGGGAGCTGATGAAGGAAACAAAGAAACTGCTGCGCTATGCCAGCCCGGAAGAGAGGCCCATGCTCACCACCAATCTGCACACCCAGCAGACCACAGCAGAGGCCATCACGCTTTACCGGAATCATCTCCGCAGCGTCCGCGACAATGTCTACGAAGGCAAAAAACGTCTCGACCGGAGGCATGAAATCGCGCTCAACACCTTTATGACAATCCGAATCTCCTCGCAACTGATCCGGGAAATGGAAAGTGCGATCCAGGATCTCGGTACTCTTCGCAGCATGCAGTTGCCCGAACTGGTTCCCATTCAGGACGAGGCGATCCGCGAAAAATTTCTCGACCTCGGCAACCGGCTTCAATCCGAATAACCTTTCTCATGACACGTTCCTCTCCCCTTTTCCACATCGAGCTGGAGGTCCGCGATTATGAATGCGACCTCCAGGGGATCGTCAACAACTCGGTCTACCAGAACTACCTGGAGCATGCGCGCCACTGCTTTCTCAAGCATCACAAGATCGATTTCGCCGATCTGACGGCCCGCGGTATTCATCTGGTCGTCATCCGGGCCGAACTGGATTACAAACAGTCCCTCCGCCCTGGAGACCGCTTCACCGTTTCCGTGAACATGGAAAAAGTGGGCCGCATCCGGTGGGCATTCGTTCAGGAAATCCGGAGACAGCCGGATGACACCCTCATGGTGGCAGGGCGGATTACCGGTGCCAGCCTCCAGCCAAACGGACGGCCCGCGGCGATCGAAGAGCTTGAACCTCTGTTTGATCAGGCGGAAGGATAGATCCGGAGAGTGGTGACATTCACCTTCCCCCCCCGGTCCTGCACTTCGTTTTACTCCCTGTTGACCCCCATCTTCCATCTTCTACATTCCATCTCCCTCTTCCCTCTTGATCGCCTTCGTACACATCTGGAAAACCGCCGGCACGACCTTTACGCAGCTACTGCGGCATCACTATGGGATTCGACATTTTGACCGACCCGGTTTCCGGCACCGGCCCTTGTCCGCAAACGACCTCCGCCACATTCGCCGGGTGTATCCGGGTCTGAAAAGCATTGGAGGACATCCGGTACGCCCACATGCCGACCTCCATCATGCGGCCCCGAACATCCGCTACCATAGTTTTCTCCGGGATCCACTGGACCGGTCCATTTCCCATTTCACCTGGTTTCTCCGCTGGAAGGCCCATGACGGGGTCCTGTATGACGATTTCGAGGAAACCATGAAACGATGGGCACTGGCAGAGGAGAACCGAAATCTGCAATGCCGTTTTTTTCATCCCGCCGCCACTGTCGCTTCGGCGCAGGCAGTGACCCGACAGCACCCGACGCTGCTGTTGCGGGTGGACCGGTTTGATGCCTCCCTTCTGCTGTTCCGGCAGTGGGCAGAAGCGCCGGAGATGGATCTTCATTATCTTCCGCGCAACACCTCCACAGACAAATATGAACGTCTTCAGGACAGCCACCCCGAGTACTTGAAACGGGTCACAGACTTCCGTTCGATGCTGAAAAAAGACGCGGGCCTGCAGGAGATTCTCCTCGAAGCCAACCAGGAGGACCAGGCCTTGGTGACATGGGCGGAGGAGGACGTCTGGCCCCGTCAGGTAAAGGACTATCCGGGAAACCTTGAAGCAGACACCGTGGCGTTCCAGCAGGAGAATCAACTCACGAAGCAGGAACCCCAGGAACCTGCCTTTGCCCGGTTCTACCGCAATACCGTATTTAAACCGTTCAAGCGGCTGCTGCTTCCGCAGGATGAACCGGAAGAGGTTCAGGCATCTGAATGGTTATAACAGACTGAACCAGCTTTCGTGCAGTTCGAAGATCTCTCTGGCGGCCAGTACGGTGTCCTCCACCTCCGCCTCGGAGAATGGGATCGCATCCAGGGCGTTTCGAAGGCGATGACGTAGCTCCCCTACCGGCTTGGGAAATACATAGACGGATAATCCATGATCCCGTCCGGATTGGAGATGCCACGCATCGGCGAGTCGCCGGGCAATGATCTGACCGCCACCCAGATCGCCCATCCATCTCACATAGGCCATGGCCGCGATGCGGGAAGGAACGGCAGGACCCTCCAGATATCGTGCCAGTTCTGGCGAAGAGACGTCAGAGGGGGGGAAATGCAGGATATCCTCTTTCAGCGCACTGGAGCGAAAGAAGTCCGGCATCTGGAGACCCGCCAGTTCGGGCGGGCAGAGTTCAGAGCCGAGAGCCCGTTCCAATGATTCCGCCGTCGCCAGTAATCCCAAAAGATACTGGCCGTAGCGAGTCATGGAAATGCGACCTGAGAACAAGTCCTGGTTAAACGGATGATCCTCGACCCATTCATGAAGGTCCCGGGTTTCATCCCGCAATCGAAGGCTTAACGGCTCCATACTGCGCATCATACGGGATGGCGTTCTGGAAAGCTGTAAGAAACAAACACGTTTCATTCCCTCCAGGCCGGAGAGTGCATGACCAAGAGGACAAGATCCAGCTTGGAACTTGATGCCGGAGGAGATTCGAGACAAATACAACGTCATCATGAATGCACCCAGACTTCTTTTTCTCTCCATGGCCCTGCTGATTCCCCTCCTGGGGCCCTCCACTGAAACCACCCGGAATGCGGAAAAGTTCAAGGGTCCACAGGGGTATTACCGTCTGAATCTCGCCGAAGGCTGGAAAGCCGTTCAGGAAAAGGATTTCGTCAAACTGACCCGCAACGACACGGACACCGTGATTCGGATCTATGAACTGGCTCTCAGATCCAAAGGCGGGTTATACCGGGACAAACGCCATGCTCTGGATGATCTGAAGTTCCAGGTGGTGCATGAATTCAAAGGGGAAGGAAAACCCTACCAGACCCTCAAATGGGAGGCAGGTGGTCAACCCGTTCAAGCCCGTAGTTTTGAAGGAACCTTTCCCAAAGGGGAGAAACGGGTGCACGTGTTCGGGGTCATCATCCCGGCGAAAGATCCGGAGGTGGTGATCAGTTTTCACTGCATCGGATCTGAAGCCTCCTACCGGGAGCATGCCCAGGAAATCAAAACCATGCTCCACAGTCTGGAAGTCCTGAACTAGGAGGCCCCGCCACGCGGAGGGCGGGGACGCGAAGAGTCCGCCCCTACACGTCCGGCTGCGTCACCAGGTTCACCCCCAGCTCAATCCGGTCATTCACCAGGTGCATTCCGAGGTTGCGGAACAGCTTGCCGCTTCCGTACCGGACATTCCAGTCTGTACGGTCGAACTCCAAATGTCCGTTTAAGGCAAATCCTCCGTCAGGATCCACACCGGTCGTCACCGGAAAGGTCACAGGGCGGGTAACCCCTTTCATGGTAAGGTCAGCCGTCAGCTCCAGGGTCGGAGCACCGTCGGTTCCTCCCGGCAGAGGACGGGCAGAGGTGAGAGCAATTTCAGGAGCCGGGAACGCGCCCACATCAAAGAAATCATGATCCTTGAGGTGATGCATGAGGACGTCATGTAACTCCGTCCCGGCAAGATCCTCGCACTGAAGGCTGTCCCAGTCCAGTGTCATGTCTCCCCCGGTGAGTGTCCCCTTGGAGAAGGACAGACAACCTGCAGACAATCCCAATGTCCCGGTGTGCTTGTTCAGAAGATTCCGTCCGGTCCACTGCAGCGTGCTCCGTTCCAGGTCCAGCAGGAGCTCTCCGTCAAACGCGGGAGAAACGGGTGCTGGAACGGGGTATCCTGCCGCATCCATACCTCCAGCCAGAATACGGACATCTGTAAATCCCGCCCGATCCAGTTTCTCAGCCGCCATCACCGCCTCCTGGCTTTCCTCTGACTGCCCGATCACCACAACCGTCTGATGCGGGGACCACGCCTCAGGCATCCGGGAGAGGAAGACGACTTCAAAGACGCAGTTGTTGACGGCGGAGGGAAGTGCACCCGCCTGAAAGGAGGCGGCGGAACGGACATCCAGCAGATGGGCGTCTGTGAGGGCGTTGAGTTCGGACAGAGTGAGGGTGTTCATAACGTGACAGGGGTTGGGGTTCGTTTGAATGATGAACAATTTGTCTTCTTAGGTCGCAGGATGCACCGGGACCTTACAGCCGCAGTATGAGGAATAGATGACGGTAATCCAAGCAAGTGAAGTGTAAACCGAAGTTCCCGTTGCCCCCTTTTCCCTTCTGTGGATACAATCCGGCATCCCCCCGAACATGGCGAAGGTTGCGGCTTACAGCATGCAGGGTGATTCGCATATGCGGAAGAAAGCAACCGCATCCTCGTTTCACCACTTGCAGACACAAGATTCGACCCTCTACCATCACGGAATTGCCCGTCCGGGTGAACCGCCAGCATCCCCCCACCCCCTGATCCACTATGGCACACGGCCCTCATGATCTTGTCTATTCGTTTCCAACAGACTCCCCGCACGCCGGTATGCCGCTCTCCAACGGCACCACCGCCGGGCTGGTCTGGGCAGACCAGGAACGGTTTATCATAACCCTGAACCGGCAGGATTACTGGAACCGTCAGGGTGAAATTCACTGGGGACCTCAGGCAGGGTATATGGCATTACGGGAGGAAATTCTCAGCGGAGATGCCCCCCGGTATCATCCGGACTTTGTGGCCTATCGCAGGGAGGGAGAACCTCATCCATGCAGGATGCCTCTGGGGAGGTGCAGCTTCCGGCTTTCCTCCATTCCCGGGCAAAGCCATCTTGAAACCCGCACCGGGATCGGATTCCTGAATCATACCACACGGGTCGTCATGGATCCCGCGGTGTCACGGCTTCATATTGAATCTGAACTCCCGGAGGCTGAGCTCACACCAGCCTGTGCACCGGAGGTTTCCCACTACTGGAAAACCCACAACCTGCCTGCCCCAGTCCGCTTTACAACCCAGGGCATCCGGGGCTGGACGCAATCCGGGGTCGATCACCGTACCATTTGTGTGGCGTTGAGGGTCTGCCATCGACAAACCGTCCTCACCGTGGTCTTCGGTGACGACCCCGAACATGCCGTGGCCCATGCAAACGACATGCTGATGTCCGCACCGGAGTTTGAGGATGCAGTGAAAGCCTCCACGGACTTTTTCCGGCAATGGTGGAAACAGACGCCCAAGATCAGCATGGAAGCCTCGCATCTCCAGGAGGCATGGGACTATTCCATGTTCAAAGTGGCAGGCATGTGCCGCCCCGGCTCCCCACCTCCCACACTGCAGGGCCCCTGGGTGGAGGACAATGCCCTCGCACCCTGGCAGAGTGATTATCATTTTAACATCAATGTGCAAATGGCTCATTGGCCGCTTCTGGCAGGAAATCATGCGGAGCAATATCTTCCACTGATCCAGCAGATGAGAGAGTGGATGCCGGTGATGAACACCTATGCGGAGAGATTTGCCGGAGTCTCACAGGGGGTCATGCTCCCCCATGCGGCCAATGACAAAGGCATGCTGGCGGATACCAACTGGAAATGTCAGTTTGATGCCGGAAGCGCCGCCTGGATCGCGCTTCAGCTCTGGGACTACTACCGGTACACCGGAGACAACGAGTCCCTTGTATCTGTGATCTACCCCATGCTGACCGGATCGTTGAGGGTGTACGCCGCGATGATCGAGGTCAGTCCCGGAGAGGATCTCTTTTGGGCCCCCAGCCCGGAATATGTCAGTCCGGACCAGGGGATCTGGTTCGAAAATCCCAGCTTCCACCTGGGCTTCATTCACGCGCTGGTGCGGGCGGTGGGACAGGCCGCCGCGGTGCTGCAGCAACCTGAACCCGCCTTAAAATCGTGGGAAGCTCTGGTGGGCCGGCTCCCCAGAGCAACCGTGATGAACGGAGAAATTGCCGTGGGGTCCGGCGTTCTTCTCCATGAATCCCACCGCCACCTCTCCCACCTGGCAGGGATATACCCCTGTGAAACCCTGGATGCCACCGGCGAAGACGTTGCACTCTGCGATCATACCTCCTACTGCAACAGCAAGCTGGGCATTGGCAACTGGGTGGGCTGGAGCATGCCCTGGGCCTCCCGGATCTGGACCCGCATGGGGGAACCCCGAACCGCGGGGTTCTTTCTCGACCACTTCGTCCGCAACTTCACACACAAGAATTACTTTTCCAGTCACAATGCCTTCACCCGCGGACTGACATCCTTTGTGGGAAACCGCCCTCCGTATATCATGCAGTTGGACGGGACCGCAGGGTACGCCGCAGCAGTCATGGATACTCTCGCCTACGAGTGGCAGGGAGAAGCCCGGGTCGGAACCGGGATCCCTCCGCAACTGGGCGATGTGGAATTTGAGGGCATTGTACTGCCCGGCGGGCGCATCGCCTCCGGGTATCGGAAAGGCGACCACATTGAAACACACGTAGAATCAGACGAATCGTCCCCTACTCACCAGACAACATGAACATCATCCCCCGACTCCTCTTCCCGGCCTCCGCCGTGTTTCTCTTCCTGACCGGATGCACCCAGCCTCCACAGACAGAGGAAAAGCACGCGCACCCCGTCCCAACCGTTCAGGCCGTGCCAACGGCCACCCGAACACCGGCACCCGCAAGGAACGAAGAGGCGAATGGATCAGGTACGTTTGCCAAGCTCATCGACGAACTCCAATTCAGCACAGATCCCCAAACCGGAAGAATGCTTCACGGCGACCGTTCTGTGATCGAGACCGGGGCAGGAACAGGTCTGAACTTCCACCGCGAACCTGAGGCGAACGCCTCTCATACCACCTTTCCCACACGACATCCCGAATTTCTCCAGGCGGACCGTATTGAGGTAGAGGAAGCATCCAACGCGATTCATCATATCAATCTGAACACCCGGAACATCCGGAAGGTGAAGGCAGGGGATGTGATCCTCATGACCGTCTATGGGCGAAGCCCCACCGGGACCGGAGTGTTTTCCCTGTATGCTCAGGATATCGCAAACCATTATCGGGGACTCGGCAACCTGACCGCAAACACATCGGAAAACTGGGAACCGTTCTCCCTGACCTTTCAGGTGGAACAGGACATTTCACCAGGGGGGATCAACATGGTCCTTTTCTTTGGCGCCCGGAAACAGACCGTGGAGGTCGGCGGTCTCTCCGTGCTGAATCTGGGCCCGAACCCCAGCAATGACGTCATTGCGTTGCATACCATGCCCCGGGGGTTTCATTCCGATTTCGAGCAGCCCTTTCTGGACTATCAGGCTCCTTCAGATGCGAAATCCAGCATCTCCGGCTCCGTTCCGGCAGAGTGGCGGGAAGATTCCACCTGGGCTCCCGTAAAAGGGGAATATGGAAACGCCACCCATGGCGCGTTTAAAGGGAAAGGGGCGTTGTCGATGGACATTCAGCAGGTCACCCAGGGACGTGCTCAGCTCAAGCTCCCCGGTGTTCATGTGTCCAACACCCATTTCATGTTTCTCCGGATGGCCATCCGCAGCGGAAGCAGCAGCTCCTTTGACGCGGTTCTCCGGAAAGAAGGAGCACCATACACGACCTATTGGCAAACCAGGTTCACGGCCCGGCCGGAGTGGACGGTGGTGCAGGCGTTACTCCCTCCCGCCCGGGAGGACGAACCTGACGGCGCTCTGATGCTCATGATGTCACAACCGGGCATCGTCGAATTCGATGACCTTCACCTGATCTACCTTCGTCCGGAGCTGGCTCTCGGAGCATCTGATTATGAGGGCAATCTGCTCCACACCAGTTCATTTCCCCTGGGAATCACCGCTCCCTGGGCCGCCAAAGATGACGGGATCCTCTACAGGACCACAAGCGCAAAAGGTCCCACCGGACAACCCGGTCTTATCCTCCATGATACCCCGGACGGAAGACGGCGGGTCGCGGGACTGATCTCTCCGTTCCAAGGGAAACAGGGGGAATCCCATACCTTCAGTTTCTGGGCCAAAACAGATCGGCCCGGCAAACGGCTACATATCCGGATGGGTCCTCCAGAAGAGGATCTGTGGAAACCGCCCTATCAGAAAAATGTAACCCTGACAGAGGAATGGGAACGGTATTCCTTCACCCTGGAACTCCCCTTTTCCGCTGCCGGTTTTTATATGGCCCAACTGATGGCTCATGACACAGGGGACTTGATTGTGGACGGGCTGATGGTGGAAGTGGGAGAAAGCATGTCTCCGTTCCAGCGAAGCGGGGAGGTGGAGATTCACCTCAAGGCCACACACAATTTTTATGCGCTGCACACGGAGAATGAACCCTTCACCTATGACCTCGCCGTTTACGGAGAGCCGCAAAACCGTCCCCTGTTTGTCCGCAGCAAACTGGTGGATGTGTATGACCAGGTGGTGGAACTTCCGGAGATTCCGCTCCAGGAGCTTCCTCATGCCGCAGCTCTCCGTATCCCTCTGGACACATCCCGCAGATTCGGATCCTATGTGCTTACATCCGCTGTCTACGATGGAAACGGAAACCGGATCTCCAGGGTGGCAGAAGTCATTCTGCACCGCATCCGCACGCCTCGTCACCCGGATGACTACGTGTACGACTCCCCCTTTGGGGTTCATTACAAAAACAGCCCGATCAATGCAGCGGCGGCAAAACTGCTGGGCGCAAACTGGGTCCGGGGAAATTACATTGTGAGTTGGGCCTCCGTGGAGCCCCAACCCGGAAAATGGAACTGGGCTCCGGTAGAATCCTTTGTACAGAATCTGGAAGACCATAAGCTTCTCGGCCTGGCATATCTGGGCGGAGTTCCCTCCTGGGCGTCAATGTGGGAAGAAGACTGGACCCGCAGTTGGTCCCGCACCACTGCGGCCGTCAATCCGGATTACTATGAGGAATGGGAAGAGTATGCCACCCGCCTGTTTCAGCGTTATGGAAAACGAATCAAAGCCTGGGAGAACTGGAATGAGCCTTACTGGCCAGGGTTTTTCCCGATGGATGAAGTGGACGGTCAGGCAGTGCGCGGCACCCCGGACATGTTCATGGAGCAGGCCCGCCGCGTGAAACGTGCAGCGGCCAAGGTGGATCCGGATCTTGAACTCATCTGGAACACAGGCTTCCACGAACAGTCCGGGGCAAAACAGTTTGAACAGGAACTGCTCAAACAGGGCATTCTGGACGTGACCGATCACCTGTCCATTCACGGATATCCGACTTCCATGATGGGGTATCCTGACGACTATTTCGGGACGTATCTGGAAAAAATCAGACACGCATTCGGTCCTTACAGGATGCCGGAGAAGATCTGGAATACAGAAGGCGGGTCCGGCCCCTCCAAGATCATCAACCTGTATACCACCTCTGCTCCGATGGGGAAACGGGCGGAACGGCATACCCGGGCGGATTTCGTTGTCCGCTATTACATCTCCAATCTAAGCAAAGGGATCGGAAAGTTCTTCTATTACGCCTTCTTTCAGGAAAATACTTGGCGGAACAATTACACCTGCCACAATGCGGACGGCACCATGTCGACTGTGCATGTCGCCTACTCCAATCTGGCCTGGCACCTGGAAGGAAAAAACTTCATCAAAACCCTCCCGCTTCGGAACGACATTTATGCCCATCTTTTTCATGGGGAATCGGAAAGCGTTGCCGTCCTCATCGGGAAATCAACGGGAACCCTCAAGGCAAGCTCCCACAAGGTGACCCTGCGTGATCTCTACGGAAATGAATCGGACGGTGAAACGATACTGGGTCCACTGACCGTTTTTGCGGTGGGTTCTCCATCCGACCTGACGGCCTTTCTCACCCCCTATCTCCGCAAGTAATTCTCACAGGTGAACCTATGTCCCGTCCCACTCTGCATCTGATCTCTCAAGCCCATCTGGATCCTGTCTGGCTCTGGCCGGTCCGGGATGGCATTGCCGAAGCGCTGACCACCATGCAAAGCGCGGTGGACCGGGCGGATGAACATCCCGACTTTCACTTCACCCGCTCCTCGTCCTGCACCTATCAGTGGGCAAAGGAGATGGACCCGGTCCTGTACCAATCCATCAAGGACCTGGTGGAAGAGGGCCGGTGGGAAGTCGTCGGAGGATGGATTGAACAGCCCGACTGTAACCTTCCGTCTGCAGAATCGTTCATTCGGCAGGGCCTGTACGGCAAAGCCTTTTTTGCCGAGGAATTCGGTGAAGCCGGCAGGACCTCCAACGGATACAATCCGGACTCCTTCGGGCATTGCGGTGCGCTTCCCCAACTTCTCCAGCATACTGAATTTGACGGGTATGCCTTTATGAGGCCCCAACCGCATGACAACCCGGATCTCCCTTTGCTTTTCTGGTGGGAGAGCCAGGACGGTTCCCGGGTTCTGGGATGCCGCATCCCCACCCAGTACTCCCAGTCCTATGCGGCCAATGCGGATGATATTGAACGCTCCATCCGGCATGCAGCCGAACATAACTTTGTAGATGGATTCGCACATGCCCCGCATTGGTTCGGAGTTGGCAACCACGGAGGAGGTCCCACCCGGGAGCACATTGCCCGCATCAAGGAACTTCAGCAGGATAACTCGCTTCCTGAGATTCGCTTCAGTACTCTTCGGGAGTTCATGGAACAGGTCCGACACTCACCGGCCAGCAACAATCTGACCGTAATCCGGAAGGAGCTTGGCCACCTTTTAAAAGGATGCTACTCCGCTACCGGTGAAGTCAAACAACTCCACCGGTTCAGTGAGAAAGCTCTGTATTCCGCGGAATCGCTCAGTGTGATGGCACAGGGATTTTCGGCAACCCCAGGCAGCCTCCAGGCTGCCTGGGGGAAACTTCTGTTCAATGAATTTCATGACATCCTCGCCGGTACCTGCACCCCGAATTGTCAGTCCGAGACCCGTCAACGCTTCGGGAGCACCTTGGACACGGCCCGGGAGGAGCGTACCCGTGCCGCCTACCGTCTGGCCCGCCGGGTCGATACCCGCGCCGAAAAAGGTAGCGTTCTGTTCGCGGCAAATCCCCTGCCCTGGGCCCGCACTGCGGTTGTTGAGTTTGACACCTTTTCCCAGCCGCATGGTCGGGAGGAGATTACACACCTGGAAACCCTGGACGGAACGGACATTCCCATTCAATGGCAAACGGCCGATGCGAATTTCGGCCCCTGGGGACTGAAATGGGGGAAACTCACGGCAGCGCTTGAACTGCCGGCAGGCGGGTATCAGACATTCCGGGTTGCGACCCGTCCTCTCGCAGAGGCTGTGACCGCTCACGACCCTGCCGCGGACGAGGAAAACGCTCAACTCGCAAAAACGGACGTAGAGGAAATCCGTGTTGAAACGACTCAGGATGCCGCGTTATCGGACTGGACACATCCTGTACTCGGTCAACTGCTGGATGGCGAGGTGGGCACGGTTGTCCTGGAAGACAAAGGCAACACCTGGGGATTCGGCATTGACCGCTATGACAAAGAGCTCGGGCGGCCGGAGCTCAGAGAAACCGAAGTTCTCGAATCGGGGCATATTTTAACTATTGTCCTACAAAAGTCGGTTTGGAAATCGTCACACATCTGGATGGATGTGGTGACATACACGCATTCCCCCTGTATCGAGCTTCGATTCCGCATTAACTGGCAGGAACAAAGAGAGATCCTCAAACTCGACCTGCCCACAACCCTGACAAATACCCACGCGGTAGTCAAAATGCCCGCAGAAATGGTGGAACGTCCCGTGAATGGCGCGGAATTCCCCTGTCACGACTGGATCGCCCTTCAGGGAGAGCGAGGGGGCCGATCCGCAGTGGTGGGACTTCTCAATGATTCAAGCTACAGCTACGATATACAGAACGGACGACTCCGCATGATTCTCACGCGTTCGGTAGCGCATGCGGAACATCCTCCCTTCGAATATCAGGACGACCGGAATCTTCCCTTCCTCGATCAAGGCTGGCAGGAGCGGCGGTTTCTTCTCGTGGCTGGTACCGGGTTTCATGACCTGAATCTGGACCGTCTGGCTCAGGAGTTTCAAGTGCCAGCCGAAGCCATGCTTGATAACGGACACCCCGGAACCGAGCCCTGGACGAAGAGTTTTGTCGAGGTGCCCCACCCCGGAGTGGAGGTTCTCGCACTGAAACCCGCCGAGTCCGGTGACGGGATTGTATTGCGGGTCCGCGAAACCACAGGGACGTCTGTGAACACCACCGTACAGCTGATGGGACAGCAGGCCGCACTCTCCCTCAACCCTTATGAACTCGCAACGTACCGGTTCACAAAAGGCTGTGTCCAACCCGAACGGATCAACGGTCTGGAACATCCCGAAGGGGCATGATCTCTTCCACCCGTATTCTGGGTCTGGATATCGGGGGAACCAAGTGCGCCGTCAGTGTTTTGGATCCAGAACAGGGCGTGGTGGAAGTGCTTCGAATTCCCACCACCACAAAAGACGAAACACTCGGGCGGCTCTATCAGGAACTCGCATCTCAGTCTGCGACCTGCCCGGTTGTCGTGGGCATCAGTTGCGGGGGACCTTTGGATGAAGTCAACGGACTTATCTGCAGCCCTCCCAATCTGCCAGACTGGGAAAACGTCCCTATCGTGGCTGAAGTAACTGAATGTGTGGGCGGGCCTGCTTTTCTCATGAATGATGCCAACGCAGGAACCTTGGCGGAATGGATCGATGGTGCAGGTCAGGGAGCACAACACATGGCATTCCTCACCTGCGGAACCGGATTGGGTGCAGGATTGATTCTGAACGGACAGCTCTATTCCGGAAGGAGTGGACAGGCCGGAGAACTGGGACATCTCCGGCTGACACCTGAGGGTCCGGTTGGGTATGGCAAAGCCGGATCGGCCGAGGGGTGGTGCAGTGGAGGCGGTCTCGCACACATGGCCGAGGAAGTCGGCCCCTCATTGCGAGAGACGCTGAACCTGCCCGCAGGCCACCCCCTCACCGCCCGACATGTAGGGGAAGCGGCAGCGGCGGGCAACCCGGAAGCTCTCCACCTCTTCGAAACCTTTGGTAGACGCCTTGGGTTGACGTTGAGTCTCCTGATTGATCTCTTGAACCTGGACACCATCGTCATTGGCAGTCTGTTTGCACGCTGTGAAAAATGGATCCGGCCTGCGATGGAAGATTGCCTGCGCCAGGAGTCACTGCCCTCCTCTTTGCAGGACTGCCGAATCTGTGCCAGCCAACTCGGTGAATCGATCGGAAATGTCGCGGCCATCCGCGCAGCCACCTACCACCTCTCCATGAAAAAAACGGGTGAAGGATTCGAAATTGCGAATTGAAGCATCCACAGGGTCCGGGAAAGTGATGAAAATTCCATTCAGCGGGGCATGATATGGGCATGATCTCTTCACCTGTGACTCACGTTGATGTTCTCGTCGTCGGCGGCGGACCTTCCGGATTCGCCGCAGCAGTCTCCTCCGCCCGTACCGGTGCCTCAACTGCCCTGCTGGAACGCCACCCCATGCTGGGAGGAATGGCCACGGTTGCGCTGGTTAATAATTTCTGCCCCGCACACCTGGACGGAACCCGGTTGATCATTGGCGGAGTTTTCGGTGAATTTCGCGAACGGCTGATTGAAAAGAAGGCCATCTTCTCCGCTCCTGACAACGCCACCTACATGATGGAGATGTTTAATCCCGAGGTGTACGCGGAGACGATGGTGGAATTCTGTGAACGTGCCGGCGTGTCCCTCCACCTTGGGTGCCGGATCCTGGATGTGGAAACGCAACCTTCAACGGGCGAAACCAGTCTCCGTACCTCCAAGGGGCGTTTTACCGCCCACACGATTGTGGATGCCACTGGAGATGCCTGTATAGCCGCCAGCCTTGGTCTTCCCTTCACATTCGGCCGTTCCTCTGATGATGCGGTCATGCCGTTGACATTTTGTTATGAGATCGGCCCGATCGACCTCGAAACCTTGGAACGGGAGATGCCATATAAGATTCCCGTACATCCGGTCACGCAGGAAAAGCATTTCTGCATCAGCAATCAGGGAAAAACCAACACCTGGATTCAGGAGGCAAAAGCAAAAGGGGAATTGACCATTCCCCGTGACCACATTGCTGGCATCATGAATTATCCGGGTCAACCGGATCACGCCACGGTGAATTTCGGCCGGGTCACGATCGAAGACCCCACTGACCCCGAGCAGTTGATGGCAGCGGAAGCGGAAGGATTGCGGCAAATTGAGAACGGCATCTCGTTTTTCCGGAACTATCTTCCCGGGTTCGACAGGATCGAACTGAAACGGAAAGCTCTCCAGATCGGAGTCCGGGAAACACGGCAGGTCATCGGACTTCACACTCTGACAGGAGCAGAGGCGAAGGCCTGCACCCAGTTTGAAGATGTCATTGCACAGTGCTGTTATGCGATTGATATTCATCAACCCGGGGAAGTCGGCACCATTCTCATTCCCTTTGAACCCGGTACGCATTTCGATATCCCCTGGCGTTCATTGATCCCTGCCAGCGGGCCGGGAAATCTCGTCGTGACAGGGCGCTGCATTTCAGCCGATCAGGAAGCGATGAGCGCTTTCAGGGTCTCGCCTTCTGTGATGGCAATCGGGGAGGCCGCTGGCATCACCGCCGCGCTGGCCTCACAACAGAATCTTCCTGTCGCGGAAGTCGGACATCAACCGGTCCAGAAAGAGCTTCTCGCTCATGGCGGGATCTTGGCGTAAGGGGAAGGGGCACAGCTCCCCGCCATGATTAAAGAGGTGACTCCAGAATTCGACTCACCTTGTCGACAACTCCTAACAGATGCTGCTCCATTTTTACCTGGTCCACGTCGGGATACTGGGCACGTGGAATCACCATGGCAATCCCCCGTTCCATCAGTGCCCCCTCCACATGCAATGCCGCTCCCAATGAACAACAGTCCTTGTAGGTGACGTAACGGTTCCAGGCGATGCCGGTTTCCCGAGCCGTCTCCAGTTCCCCGATCCAGCGCTTGAGATCCGGCACCACTCCGGGAACATCGATCAGACTCTCTTCCGCAGGGTAGCAGGACGCCCAGGTTTCACGGGGCCGACGGGACAGAATCGCTTTCCCGGTAGAAGAGAGGCCAATCGCGCAATTAGCACCCAATGCGACCGAATCCGCATGCGGCCCCGCACAGTAGGTGACGTACATCACCTCTCGGAATACCGTTTGAAAATAATAGGTGTAACCTGTGCTTTGGGACTCCCGCCGAAGGGTTTCAAAAAATTTCGGGGTCGCACCATAATGTTCTGCCGCATCATGAATCAGCTCAAAGATGGCAGGACTGAGCCAGTAGCGTTTGGTCTCCTCGTTCTGCTCCACCAATTCCAGCGTCATAAGAGTTCGGAGAATATCCTGGGTCGAGGAAGGTGCAATCTCCAGCTTTTTGGCAAGTTCGGTCACACCCAATCCAAAGTTTGCATTCAGCAAAAGATGGACGGCCTGAAATCCACGCCCAAGAACGGGTTGGATGCGTTGTGCTTTCATCATGGCATGATGAGACCCTCCAAGTGGGGGGTCAATGACTTTTTCCGGAGCCGTGGGAGGTCATACGCATATCCGAATCGATCACCTGAGGAAGCGGCTTCCCCCTTTGGCAGAGAAGGAATGGACATGCTATCACAAGGGTGACCCCAACCTTCCCTTTCAACCCCCTGGAGTCTTCCTATGAGCCCAACCTATTGTCCCCCCCTCCTTCGTGCTGCTGGTGTGTCCCTCCTTCTCAGCTTTTCGTTCCCAACCCTGGCGGCCTTTGTGCTGCTGGATGACTTCAACTCAGGCTACAGCACCGGAGAGCTGAACGGGCAGAACGGGTGGACGTCACAGAATGTCACTGCAAACGGAAATACAGACGTGGTGGATAACGCCGGCGACGGGGCCATCGCATTTGAATCCGTAGGCACCACCACCGGTGACAGTACCCGATACTATCAAAACTACTCATCAGACGGCTTTTCCATAGCGGACGGCACCATCGGCACCTTTTATTATGAATTCACTACGTCCGGCCGTCCCAGAGGATACATCGCCATTGGAAGCGGCAGTACAGCATCCGGCCTGAATGCGGCCCTGCAGATCACGCTCCAGGATGGAGTGGACGGGGTGTCTCCCTTTGATATCCAGCCCGGGGATGCGGGAAGTATTCAGGGGGTGATCGAGGACAGCACGGCTTATTCCATGTGGCTGGTGGTTGACCGCACCGCCGGTGTGGGAAATGAGTCTGTCGATGTGTACATCCAGGGAGGAACGGGCATTTATGCCACCCAGACACAGATCGGTACAGGCCTGAATTTCCAGACATTCTGGAACCAAGGTGCAGCGGATATCAATAACGTATCCCTCCGCCCCGCAGGTGTCGGAAGCAACGCAAGCGGAACCATAGAGTATGACAACTTTTACGTAGATACTACCGGGGAAAATCTGACGGTGATTCCGGAACTCTCCTCGGTCCTTCAGGTGTCCGTTGCTCTCATCGCTCTGGGGTTTCAATCCCGCCGCCGGATCCGCTGACTCTCCAGCCTTTCTCACTGCACACGGCCCGTCTCCGGACGGGCCGGTTTTGCTCCGCAAGCTTATGAAAACACGACTCCTCTCCGAACTTGACGCTCTCCTCATCAGCCCCGCGATGATGGAAAACCCCTACCCGGTCTACCGCAGGCTGCGCGAAGAGGCCCTGATCGCCTGGAATGAGACCTGGCAGGCATGGGTGGTCAGCCGGTACGAGGATGTCAAAGCCTCGCTGAAAGACAAAGAGAATCTATCGAATGAACGGCGACAGGACGTGCTGTTCCGGAACATGGCCCCGGCAGACGCAAGACAACTCTCGGAACTCCGGCACTACTTCAACCAGAAGGATGTCATCGGGTCCGACCCTCCGGACCATACCCGGATGAGAGCACTGGTGCAGAACGCGTTCTCTGTGCCCACCATCCGCGCACTCGAAACCCGGATCCGGGTTCTTGCAGAGGAACTGATCACCGATGCGGCGGTCATCCCCTCCTTTGATTTCATTGCAGACATTGCCCACCCTCTTCCTGTGATTCTCATCGCGGAAATTCTCGGTGCACCACCGGAAGACCGGCCACTGTTTAAACGGTGGTGTTCCGATATTCTGGCCTTTCAGGGAACCGGCACCACCACCCCGGAAAAAGCCAGGGTGTCCCAAGACAGCCTGATGGAACTGTTCGAGTATATGGATGAACTCATTCAGGACCGGAAACGGAACCCGCAGGACGATATCATCACCACGCTGGCGATGACGGAAATTGATGGGGAGGGATTCAGTCGGGATGAGTTACTGGCGACCTGCAACACCATTCTTACCGCAGGTCACGAAACCACCATGAATTTGCTGGGGAACATGGTGTACCTGCTTCTTTCCCATCCGGAACAGTGGAAGCAACTTCAGTCAAACCCTGAAACCTTGATCCCCTCTGCTATCGAAGAGGTACTTCGATATGAGGCTCCCAAGCAGCGGAATTTCCGTCGGGTCAACGCATCCCATACATTTGGAGGACAGACCTTCGAGCAGGATGAACTGGTGTTTCAATTGATTGGAGCCGCACACCGGGATGAACGTCAATTCGAAGAACCGGACCGGTTTGACATCACCCGCAAGCCAAACCGCCACCTCGCGTTTGGTTTTGACATACATCTTTGCCTCGGAGCGGCCTTAGCCCGGTTGGAAGCAAAGGTGGTATTGGAGATCCTGCTGGAGACACTCCCCGGGATCAAACTGGATGAAGGTACGCCCTTCAAATGGCAGGACCGTGTTCAGTTTCGGGGGCCCGGCTTCCTGCTCCTCAACCGGGAGTGATTCTAGAGCCTGTCCGGCGTTAATCGGCGAACCCGATCCCCATGGGCGGTACAGGAATAGAGATGGGAAGAAGAAGGATACCGGGCATCTCCGTCGGCCCAGAAGACGGCAAACTCCGGTTGAGCCCGATAGGGAATCCTGCAGAACGTGTGATTGTAGAGGCTTCCGCTTGTGAGTGTTTTGACACGTTTCCAGGTCATGCCTTCATTGCGGCTGCTCCAGAGTTCAACCTCCCCTCCAGGATTCCAGGGCTGTGGTCCCCGACCGGTGGGACCGATCATCCGCCATTCATCCTCCTCAATCCAGAGTTCACCGTGATCGTAGTTGTTGTCTGAAACAAAGGCTTCCCGGATCGACCAGGTCTCTCCCGTCCACACCGCCACCCGCCAGGTATGAGGTCCGTTCCGGGGTCCGGGTTCAAACCCCTTGCTGGTGACAAAGAGGATGACCGGTCGGCCGTCATGCGTGTACTTCACATCGCGCAGATACACCAGCAGTCCTTCCTGCTGGTATGGGTAAACGAGACATGCAGAGTGTTGATCCAGGACCGGAAGTGATACCGGAATGCCACCGGCAGTGGTCCAGCTACTTCCTCCATTACCCGACTGGAGAAAATACAGGTTGGTCCGGGCATCCAGACCCCCTTGCTCCGGATGCATATCAAATGCAGTAGCCAGGATGCGGTGCTCCGGATCAAACCAACTCACCTGATAATGGCCTTGCTCAAAATCCGCGACGGGGACCGAAGGCTCCCAGTTGACCCCGTCTTTACTTTTTTTAAAACGCAACCCCCGTCCACAGTGATATTCTGTATGCAGAAACATCCAGCCCCATTCCGGGTCATGCCACGGTTGCGGGTACGCAAACAGAGAGCGATCCGAAACCGTTACCCAGTCTGTGATATCATAAGGGCTTCGACTGCGGTGAATGAATGACCGGGTGGTCCACTCGCCATGCGAGGGGGAAAACAGCCAGAGGTATCCATCCGGGTCGATCTGCAGTGCTGGATTATCATGCGGGTCCGCACACCATTTGTCGAAGACACACACCGGTTTGGAACAGGTGCCGGTCTTGTGATCAAACACGGCGACCATCTGCAGGAGCGCATCCTGCACAAAATCCCAGCAGCGGGTGTTCGGATCACTCTGCTTGGTTGTGCCTCCCCAGCAGAAAAAGGTTTTCTGAACGGCTTCCGCATACACGGCCATGGGGCGGGACTGGTACGGATAGGTGCCCAGTCCGCCGCCGTACTTCGGACCGTACACCGGAAAAAACGCCTGCTGACCGTGCCAGATCCCGCGGAACTCCTCCATTTCCTGACAGAAGCGCGGCTGAGCCCCCGGGTCCGGCATGGGGTGTTCCGCCGATTCGCCCGGGGGGTCAAACCGGGCAACCGACCGGGCAAAAGTTTCGGAGTGCTGATTCACGGCGGATTATCTGCGTCTCCGCATCCTGCGCAATCCCAGCAACGTCATCGGCAGAGCAACAAGAAGCAGTGTCGAGGGCTCCGGAATCGGATTGACCAGATTCATCCCGGTACTGTCGAAATGAATACTGTCAAAATACGAGGACCCCGTACTGTTTCCACTCGAGTTGCGAAGGTAGATGTAGTCCAGATCAGCGGTCTGCGCGGTGAGAAACCCGACCGAAGCGGTACCGGTTCCTCCGACGGTTTCCAAACCGACTGCGGTATCGGTTCCTGTACTCATGTAAACGGAATACGCATCCGCTGTGGAATCCACCACCACCCACACATTGTACAGAGTATCAAAACTGATCCGGCTGTCGTTCAATTGAAGCTCAGTACCCGCTCCCCCAGCACCGGCGATGGTCTGGACAGAAGAGCCGGTGCTTACCTTCCGGAAAGACAGCGCGACCTGGGCATTTGCAGACGATGTGCTGGTGGAGTCCAGGATCCGGAAATCCTGAAAACTGGAGTTTGAAGAATCGCTGGCAAAATACACCTGGAAGAAAGTGGTGGTCAACGAACTGTCAGGGATCGAAAATGACCCGGTGTTGTTGTAACGGACGCCGTCACCATTTTCATCCACGGTGATGGCATTGTTTCCACTCCCGGTATCGATGACCGTGTTGGCACCACCGGTGCTGGTCCAGTCGGCAGACTGACCGCTCGCACTGCTCCCCGCCGTGTAGGAGTCAAAGTGATCCACGACGACAAAGGCCGCCCTTGCCATCGATCCCGTGAGTAGGACCGCCGCCAGGGGTATGCTGATAACCGATTTCATAAGCTCTCCATTGGTTGATGTTCGATAATGCAGAATCAGCACCACCGTAGAGTACAGGACAGCCGTCAACAGGGATTAAATCAGTTTACAGTTTACTAAATTGGAAATCGCATATTATGCTCCTGCTATGGCAATGGAGATCAGCTTGAAAGACATTGCGGCCGCGACCGGTTTCAGCCGCACCACGGTCTCACTGGCCCTCCGTGGGCATCCGCGGATCTCAGAAACAACCCGGGAGGTGATTTGCAAAGCCGCGAAGGAGATGGGATATCAACCGCATGCCGATGTCTCCCGGGTACTGGGGAAAATCCGGGAAAAACGGGAGGATTTTGACCGCCCGGTGATGGCCCTGATTTCGGATTACGACATTCCCGCTCATGCCTGGTCTCCACCTTCATCTACTTGGGTGGGTTTTTCAGCCCGCTGCCGGGAGCTGGGGTATCGTCCCGAGGAATTTCAGGTCGGAACATCCGGACTCCCCCCGAAACGACTGACACAGATTCTCAACTCAAGAGGGATCCGAGGGGTGGTGTTCACCGGACTTGAGAATCCTGCTCTCGCAGCGGATATGGACCTGAGCACCTTTTCCTGTGCGGCCATCGGGAACAGCCTCCAAACTCCCCGGATTCACCGGGCCACCAGTGATAAATATTTTAACACCCAGTTATGCTGTCAGGAATTGTGGGCTCTGGGTGCGAGAAGGATCGGCCTCGCAATCCCTTCCTTTCAGGAACACCGGGTGGAGCACACGTTTCTGTCCGGATACCTGGTCTTTCACCGGTTGCACCATCACAAGGGATGGAAGACCCCTCTGGTGAAAGAAGACGCGTGGAATCCGGATGCGATCATTACCTGGATCGAACGGTTTCGTATGGACGCCTGTGTGGTGGCATACGAAGGGGTTTCCGAACGTCTGCCGGACCTGAAAATTGCAGAGGTCAACGTGATGTCACCCGGTCGGACCGGAGTGAACCAATGCCATGACCGGATTGCGGCTGGAGCAGTGGATCTGGTCGATGCACAGTTACGCAGAAATCTGTACGGACTTCCCGACTATCAGAAATCCATGCTGGTGAAAGGCAGGTGGTTTTCTGGAAGCTGAGGACCTATCGTTTATCGGGGTCAGGACTGCAGGATGCCAAGCAGAAGATCCAACGAGTCAAATGGGATGAACACCCAAAGGGATCTCGCCAGATCCGGTGCCAACGACCGGAGAAAAACTCTTGGGTGTCGGTGCGGAACAGACCAACTGTCAGGTCAGAGGCGAACCCTACCATCCGGTCGTCGCGGTCACCCTTCCATTCCCTCAGCCTCGAACGGAAACCCCTGAGGTTTCTTGCGGTTTTTGATGGTGGTCGCCTCTTCCGGGAGTTCATCGCGCCATGGCCGGGCCGCCCACATCAGATTCCGCATCGGATCGCGGGAGGCATTCATTTCGCGAATCATCTGATCGTGCAGCCTATGCCGCACCTCAATGCTTTCCAGGTCATCAATCCGGTTGTTCATCTCTCCAGGATCCGTTTCCAGATCATACAACTCGTCCGTATCAAGCAGGTTGATCACCAGTTTCCACCGGCCATCGGTCACCGCACGGATCGGATAAAATCCGGCCATCATATCATGGTTGATGGCAAAGCGGTTGTAACACATCATCAGAGAGTCCCGAACCGCCTCCTCTTCACGGAGGAAAGCCTGCTTCTGGGAGACGCCATGCAGGCTGTCCGGGATATCAAGGCCCAGCACGTCCAGCAGGGTGGGCAGGATATCCAGATGACTCACCAACGCATTCGACACTCCCCCTACAGGACCATCCGGCATGCGCACGAGGAAAGGGATGTTGTTGGTCTCTTCATACATCTGAGGCCCCTTGGAGGTGAGACCGTGTGCACCCCACATGTCTCCGTGATCGCTGGTGTAGATCACCACCGTATCCTCTTTATGCTGCGCATCCACGGCGTCCAGCACCCGGCCGATTTGGGTATCGATCCAGGCGTTACATCCCAGGAACCGGCGACGCTGTTCCTTATACTCGTCAAAGGTGGGAACCCCAAACTTCCGGGATTCCAGTTGCTGGCGTTGGGGTTTGTCTCCGGTCGGAGCCCGGAAATTCTTTTTGTCCGGATATGCCTGAACCGGGGCATCGTCCCACCAGCCAGGCGGACAGATAAACGGTCCATGCGGTTCATCAAAACTGGCGACCAGAACAAACGGTTCATCGCCCACCGTATTTAAAAACCGGACTGCCCGGTCCGCGACCCGATACCCCCAGCAGTTCTCCTCTGTGAATCCGTGTTCCACCAGCCCTTCCGTGGTCTGAATGGACCGGTATTTCGCAAACATCTCGGGGCCGATCTCTTCCGCATACCGTTTTCCGTCGTACCAGTATTCCTCTTCAAAGTTCTCCGGACAGACACCGTCCCCGAAATACCCACCCCCATCCAAGTGCCATTTTCCCGTGTACACCGTGCGGTATCCATAATGGGAAAAAATATCTCCCCAATGTGAAATCCCCTGACCGATCGGCAGGTTGTTGCACCACGGCCCGGCATTCTGAGGGTACAGGCCGGTAAAGATCCCTGCCCGGGCCGGTGTGCAGAGTGGACAGGTCGTATACGCCCGTTCAAAGCGCAGCCCCTCTGACGCGAGCCGGTCCAGGTTGGGTGTCCGCATCTCTGGATTTCCATACGCACCCACCATGTCCTTGGTCTGCGTATCGGTCATAATAAACACGATATTCATACCTCTCCTTGTGCAGAAAAGTGGAGGGGTGGTAAAGAAAGACCTGCTCCGAAAGTACGGCCGGGAACAGGTCAACAGATGGATCCAGACAGACCAGAACCGGTGTCCGTCAGAACATGGAGGGCATCCCGCGCCGGCTGTTCACCCCATCCCGAGACGAACCCCCTGCTCCAGATATCCCATGGCACGTTTTTCGAGTTCAAAGAGGGTCTCTGACATGGCCAGATACTCCGCCCGGACGTCTTCCGCCCTCTCTCCGTTCTGGACCCGGTTCCAGGGCAGTCCCTGGGCCTGCGCATGCGCACATGCGTCCAGATACAGATTTCCGGCCTGATGAACCGCTGTCTGCACATCCCCTTTCAACCGTTACGCCATGCTCCCGAGATATGCTGCGGCACTGCCCCGGTTGTAGCGCAGATGAATCAGCATGTTGTTGTCGCAGCCGATTCCGGATTTCTGCAGACGGATCCATTCCTCCCAGGCCCGCTTTCCACAAAGCCAGGTGCAGGCATCGTTGGGGGCGGGTTCCGCATGAAACCGGTTCAGGACATGGGTGAGGGAATGAAAGTCGATCTCGGACTGAGACGGAACCGGCTTCTCCCTCCCCGGTAACAGCACACCGCAAGGATACATCGAGGCACGAAGGGTTTCTTCGAACTGAGTCGATTTCCCGTGAGTCCCATATCCCAGCAGTGGCGGATTCTCCTGGTCCATCGCCGTAATGACAAAGGCGTGATCGCATTCCGCAAGCACAGGAGCTCCCTGAGACAGGGTCGAGACGACCTCGGATTCCATCCAGCGCCGGAAAGCGGAGGCAGGATCCGGCTGGAGATCAGACCAGGAATAATGAAGAGATCGCAGATCGCGTCCTGTGGCAAACGACACGACAGAAAGTCCTGCCCGAAACTCCCGGGAATCATTCGGCCACCACGCACAGTCCAGCTCCTCCCCATTCATAGGCCCTTCCGGATCGATCTGAAGGCTGAAGGCCACTCCTGAGAGTCCCATGAGATCCTCATAACTCACATCATGACCCAGGTAGGACAATACCGCCGCCATCCCACGGGCGTAAGTATTTCCAGGTTCTTTTCCCGGTGCCGGCATGTTCAGGCTGCCCGGCAAGGATCCCTTCTGTTCCTGCACATGCGCCTTTAACCCGGCCCACCCCTTGAACCCATACTCACGTGCAATCGCGAACTGCGCTTCCACCAGACTGAGCGTTGCATTCAGAATGTCGGCATCCGCCTTATGCCGGAACCGGTTCAGATGACGGAGAATGCGGCAGCAGGTTGCATCGCCGCGTTTGTGTGATTTCACCACATCTTTTGCCTGATGGCGAAGATGTTTCAGGTTGGGCGTATCTGGTAAGTGTGAGGTCATGAGACCCTCCTTTCGTATGTATACTACCCGCCGGCAGCCCAAACGGGCAGAAAGAAGGTTCTCGCTGAGTACGAAAAGAAGATGACCTCAGGTCTTTCGGCTGCCGTCGAGGTGGTCTCCGCCACCAGGAAGATGAAAATATACCCTACGTGGAAAGTCAACAGCGGAAAGAGGTCAGGAAGGGCATCGGATACCCTCCGCGTTTCCAGAACGGGATACCAGACACGCACTCCCGGGAGACGATACGCCAATGGCAGGATGCGAAACAGTCCGGAGGTGACCCGCTCCGTCCTTGGGCCCCCTGGAAATGGGCCCTCTAACGGTTCGGATTCTGAGGCGTGATGGCCTTCAGGATCTCACCCAGTGATTTTTTCACTTCAGGATCTTTGGTGGTCTCATACTCCGTCCGCATCATGGCCTCCCCGATCCGACCGGTTTCCAGCAATTTCTCTTTCGCGGCTCTTCGTTCCCGGTATCCGTCAGCTCCCAGTTGCATCATCCAGCCTTCGATTTCTGATTTCACCTCCGGACTCAGACAGTCAAAGCGAATCAAAAACACCCGTTCGATGGTTTTGGGCGGAGGCTCGATCCGCAAAGGGATCAGGTTCTCCACATCCTCTTTTTCCATGATGTACATGGCCCGGTATCCAGGTGCTTCAAACATCGCCTTTTTCCAAATGGTCACCATCCCTTTGGCTTCTTTTTCAAACAGTCCGTTTGCCTCGAGACGGCTCTGCATATGGGTTGTGATCTCGGCCGCATCCTGGAAGGAGACGGGATCTGATGAGAGGTCGGCGTAATAGTGGAATTGCGCATCCCCCCCGTCCCTGACCCGAACGGTATACACATCCCGGGTCTGTGCACCTTCCCGATTTCGGAGAAGAAACTCTCCCTCTTCGGAAACCTCCACCTTCAGTGTGGGAGTAAACGCCCCGGCTCCGCGGTAAAACAAAAATTTCTCCGCTCCGCCTTTGGCAGTGCTGATGACCGTGGCCGCATCCACATCCCGTGCGATAGGCCACCAGGGATGATTCTTCATGGCTGGAAGATGCTGATCCGCTTCCCCCTTCGGATCAAGACGGATTCGCCAGGTGAGACGTCCCCCCCGCGTGGGGCGCTGGCCTCCGCCTTCGATGTGCCGGGGCGCGAAATCCAGAGGCGTCGGCCACCATTGCGTAAATACGCCCTCGGGATAATCAGCGGTGACAGACACTGTCAGGGGTTCTTCGGTGTAGAAATAGAGAATCGGTTTTTCAATCACTCTGGGAAACACCTGAGCCTGAGGACTCCACACCTGTACAAACGGGGGCAGATCGCTCTGGTCATCCGCGATGTCCCCCACCGTGACTTTTTGCTGCCCGGTCACCAGATTGATGGATCCCCATTCATGCACCACGAATTCAGCATGGAGGGACAGGCTCAGAAGAAGACTCAGCAAGGAGGGCAGGAATTTCATGGAGAGGGGAAGGGGGTTGTGAACACAGACGGGCTCAGCGAACGAAATCTTAGAAAGAGAAACTAAAAATGAATTTCGGCCAGGGGTCAAGTGCTCAAAAAGTCAAGAAGGGAGCGGTCCGCCGGCAAATTCACCCCGGTTCGGGATCAGGAGATTGCCCGGGTTCTACAGGAAGAGAGGGAAGACCTTCCGTCTTTTGCATTTGCATGACCAGCCATTGAAATGCCTCCCCATGCTTCAGATGTTTATTCGGAAGCACACGTGTCGACGACGGAAGGTTTCCGGCATAGGGTTGCGGCAGCGAAATGGATCTCCGATGAGAGGAGAGCCTTTCTGAAAAAGGGAACTCCCGTGAAACAGGTGAACCATGAACGGTACTAGGAAAAAGCAGGCCGATCCTGCCCCAACTCCCCTGTACGCGGCAGAATAGAGAGGGTCAGCCCTCCCCGTCGTAGAGAGCCCGCTGTTCTTCCGTCAGCTCAGCCACCGGCACAAACCGGAGAGCACCGGAGTTGATGCAGTAGCGTTGGCCCGTCGGCTTGGGACCGTCCGGGAACACATGACCGAGGTGGGCACCCGTGGTGGCGCAGACGCTTTCCACCCGCACCATGCCGTGAGAGCGGTCTTCCCGTCCTTCTACGGCCTCTTCGGTGACCGGTTTCCAGAAGCTGGGCCAGCCGGTGCCGGAGTTGAATTTGTGCTTGGAGGAAAACAAGGGAATCTCCGTCGCGGCGAGAAAATAAAGCCCTTCTGCTTTGTGGTTATTGTACTTGTTCCGGAAGGGACGTTCCGTTCCCTGCTCCAGAAGAATGTAACGTTGCTGAGGCGTCAGCTTCGCCTCCCATTCCGCCCGGGTCATGCCCGGAATCTCCACCCCTTCGCCGCTCCCACCTGTCCCGCAGGTCCCCCCAACCGAACAGGTTCCATCCTCACAGTCTTCTTTGCCGGCCTCGGCATCTGCTTCAGGTTTCGATGCCAACGACAAAGACGCTGCCACAACAGCAACGGTCATGACGCCGGTCACAACAAGGAATTTCGAATTTTTCATAACCATAGACTCCGAGGGATAGGGTGTTGATGTCTTCCCAGGTAAGTAGGCCATCATGGAGAAATTCTTACGGGCAGATGAGGAAAAAATGCTTTCTCCAATCGTTACTCACAGGCGTCGGTTCTCAGAACGTGGTGCATAGATGAGGCATTGAGGTTACACGATTTTACCGGGTGGAATTCCGCGAACGAAGAGCGGGTGCCCATATCCGTCTGAACCCAAAGAGAAACACCAGAACTACACATGCCATCAAGGTGAGTGAACCCGGTTCCGGGATAAGTAAAATCTGCAGTGTTCCAAACTCGGAACCATCACCGGAAGGATCCCGATCAAACGCGATGTCGCTGAAGGACGTACCGTCCGCAAGGGTGCCGGAGAGAGTTCCGGATATGTCGCTGACGGTTCGGGACGCGGCAAAAGAGCTCCCATTGACCGAGAAGGAAAACCCTTGCAGAATGATCGTCCCATTTTCATCGGTGAACAATCTCCCACACTGATATCCATAAAATCACCCGTCACTTCCGCTCCGGTATTGAATGTTACGGTGGTGGGGTCTCCCCCGCTGCTGTTCTCCACCGAAACAAAGGTATTGATCGTCGTATCGACAATGTTCGAGGTGCCGTTGTTATAGGTGAGTTGTGCCTCAAGAGGTAGCAACGCCAGCAGATCAGCGGTCCAGAAGATGGAAGCAGATAATTTCATGAGATCCCGTCCTGAAAGGGTGAAGGTTCGTGCGAGACGGAACGCACTGCTGTGAACGCATTCCATCTACCTGGTTCCTACGGAAGCCCCTGAACAATCCTGCAGAGAAAATGAAACTTCCACCTCTGGGCAAGAAGGTCTTCACTCGCTTCTCAGGGCCACACGCTGAAATTCCGGTCATCTGACAGACATTCCACCCCACCCAGTTTGTCTTTGTTTACGTCCCAGAAAAAGAACACCGGTACGAAATCCGCACCCCAAGCCATTTGATCCCTCTGGCAGTGCATTTTCCTGAGGATGAAGCCGATCCGCGGGTTGCGTGGCGGCCCGTAGGGAGCTAGGAGTTCCAATTCAACTTTGACCCCCTGAGGAGATCCATGGCCGACCGAATTCCACTGACCCTGTATGAAATCCGCCGTCAGCGCGGCACCCGACAGTTTACCGAAATCGCCACCGGAAAAGTCGAGGAGGCGATGGCCGCGGAGGAGGCCGGGATCGACATCATCGTGTGCCCGGGGGATGCAACCGAGGCGGTTCGCAAAGCGGCTCCTTCCGTCTTTCTCATCACGGCACCCTCCGGCAAGGTGTCATTCAGCAACGATGAGGCCGTAAAAGTCGGACTGGAGGCCATGTCCAGCGGAGCAAATGCCATGTACTGCGGGACCAAGAGCATGAAACGGGTGGAGGCAATGGCGGATGTCGGCGTCCCGGTGATCGGTCATGTCGGCTTCGTGCCCTACCGCACCAACTGGATCGGCGGTCCACGTGCCGTGGGGAAGAAGGCGGACGAGGCGTTTGAGGTCTACCAAGCCTGCAAAGACTATGAAAATGCGGGAGCTGTGGGGGTGGAAATGGAAGTGGTACCCACCCGGGTTGCCAAAGCCATCACCGAACGCACCAGCCTGCTCACGCTTTCCATGGGCAGCGGACCTCACTGCGATGCACAGTTCCTCTTTGCCGAAGACATTCTCGGCACACACGACAATCACTATCCCCGCCATGCAAAAAAATACCGTGATCTGAAGCAAGAGTACGATCGGATTCGTGAAGAAATGACGGAGGCCTTCCGCGAATACATCGCCGACGTCAAGAACGGCAGCTTCCCGGGCGAGGGAAACCTCATCCGCACAAAAGACGAGGAAGTCGACGCCTTTCTCAAGCTGCTGGACGCCTCTAACGAGTAGACAAAAAGAGGAGGCCTGCTCCATGGGGTGTTCCCTGGAAAGCGGCATCGTGTTGCAGAGACAGGGCGCTGCCAAACGCCCCATCTGTTACTCGGTTTCCTTTCTCCAGCCGACACCAGGCTTCTCGTTCGATTGTCCCGCCTCTTTCCGCTTCGGGTCTTCCTCATCCGGAATGGGGGATCCAAATATGCGGTGTACGTCATCACGCTCCCGTTGTGAAGGAATTCTCTCCAGGTGGAAGGGCCCCTTTCCATACACCTTCCCATCCACCACCCAGGTGACGGTTCCCGTGACGAGCCCCGGACTCTTCAAATCAAACCTCCCCTTCAACTGAAGCGTTTCGATATGATTCGCTTCCATAAACGTTCTGTGGATATAATTCCGGTATCCGAATACACCGCCGGCCAAACCGACGATACGGAAGATGGCCGACCGGTTCCCCTCCTCTTCTGCGAACACCAACACCGCTTCCGGTTTCTCATCCCTTCCCAGCTCCCCCCTCATATCAAAGTGAAGCTTCTGGTTCCATCTGGCGACAGCGAGTTCCAGAAACATCACCAGAGACTTCCGCATGGACGTCTTCTCTTCCTCGGTGAGATGCTCCGCCTCCAGTTCAGTCTGTACCGAGCGGTCCATAGCCTCACGGTATTCCTTGATCATTTCATGGAAGGCCTCTGTCGGTTCCAATTCATAACGGAGGTGATAGCGACCAGAAATGAAGGTCGGGTGACCCGCTTTCCCGAACGCCGATTGAGTTCCCAGAAGAAGCCACACCAGAATGAGGGGTCCATACCACTTCATGGCTGTTCTCCCTGAGCGTCTTCCGGTTCAGGAACATCCGGACGAAGCGAAAAGGTGCCCCTTGCGTAGAGGACCCCACCGACAATCCAGGTCACGGTCCCATTTGCGGTGTTGGTTTGCTCCTGCTCCACTCTGCCCACATAGTGATAGGTGCTTGCCAGAATGTCCTCGTTCGGAAATCCCCGATCGAAACGGCTCTGCACTCCTCCCAGACTCCATCCACCCGTTCGAAACCGGATGACATCGGCTGTGCGGTTCCGATTCTGTTCCGCCGCCACCAGAAGATAGTCATAAGTCGTCTCACGTGCCATGTTCCCTCTTAAGTGACGGGTCAGTCGTTTCCTCATTCGTTTCTCGAATCGCGAAATAGCGTTTCTCAGCGACTTCTCTGCGCGACGCTTCTCCTCCTCGGACTGAAAGGTTTGCTTCTCGTGATCCTCCTTCAGCTTCTCCACGCGTTGTGCAATCAAGGCTTCATATGCGTCTGTCGGCTCCAGCTTCATCTGGATCTCAATCGGTCCAGAAGAAAAATAAGGCCAATTTCCCTCAGCATACAAGATCAGGAAGTAAGGAGAGAGGAGTAGAGACCCAATCATGATACGTTTCATACCCTGATTATCCAAACCATAGACGATTCCACAAGCTCAATGAAGAATTGGGCAACACAGGCGTCGAGTCGTAAAACCCGTCGAATCACCTGGAGGCCTGTAAAAAATATTTCGTTTTCGGGTCACAGATCTGTTTCGGTGGACATTACGGAGCAAGCCACATGACAAGGGCTGGAATCGACATGCATGGGCGGTCTGCGTACGAGACGTCAATGCAGCACTCAAACTTCTGATCAAGGAACCTCATATGATCCGTTTCACTCAACTCCTCAGTGTACCGATAATTGCGACTGCTTTCTTCACGTTTGCGGAACCACCCGCTCCGCAGGAACAGGTTGTATCAAAGTCGGACTGGAAACCCGCGGAAACCGCGAAAGACCGGAAGAAACAGCTTCAGGAGGCTCAGGATGAGCTGGATCGGTCAAAGGAAACAACCGCGACCCTGTTTGCCCTGGCAGAAGGAGATGAGGCGTTGCTGGAAGCCAATCAGAATCTGGCCGAGTATGCGGCATCCATCGCGGAGGAGGCACGGATGTCGAACGGGAGGTCCGGGTTGCCTCCAGGATTCTATGAAACCCGAAACAAACTCATTGCCGAGGAGCAGAAGGCATTACGAGCGGTTCTTGGGGAAACACAGTATAAGACCTATACCTCTGAACTCACCAAACAGCAGACCCTGCTTCGGCGTATCAGTGCGTTAAGGCATCTGGGAACAAAGCCTTCTCAATGAAGGCGTGAGACCCTAGGGGACGACGGGGCACTTGAGGTGATGCAAAATCGCTCAAGGTCCCGCGTTCCCCGTGCCGTTGGGCACCCAACATGGAGGCGAACCTGAGTCCGTTTCCGGTCAATTTTCATCAAGCAACCAGGTTCCATCCTGAAGGCGGACTCTTAGTTCACCTTTTACCTCTCCGTTGTATTTGATCGTGATCTTGCCGGAGCGGTCATCTTTTTTTTGGTAAGCGTAGAGGATTTTGTCCCGTTCCCATTCCGTCAGGCCCTCTGCTTCAAACGCCGTTTCATACAATCTCAGCACCTTCTGCCAGCCCCGGGCTGCGAATGTCTCATGGAGGTCCTTCGTCCAGACGGTTTTCAGCTTCTCTGTATCCTGTTCCTGAACGGCCGTGATCAATCGGTGCGGACCGTTTGACTGGATGACTTCGCGGTGTGTTCCCCAGGTCAGCTCTTCCGCGAACGTGGGGGAAAGACACATCGTGAAAAGAAACATGAAGTAAAAGGCTTTCATAGGTACTCCTGTTAGAAGTGGGTAAGGGGATGAACCCTTTGAAATTTACGCCAACGTGCACGTCTTCTACTACTTGAGGACGAACGGAACGCTCTCTATATTAGCACATCTTGCATCAAACTTCGATGCTTTCAGGAGATCCAACAAGCCGCGACGAGTGTCAAGTAGACGGAACTGGGGAGCCGGAGAACTCCCTCAAACCCACTAGTTCGATCCATCGGGAAAGGTCTCTCGAAGTGCCCTGATCACGGGCTCAAGATGCGACTCCTTCAGCATGCGGCCATCCAGGCCAATGGTGTGGGGGAAATCGCGGACTTTGACTGCAGGATCACCTTCCATCAAATGACGGCCAAGCTGCACGCCGTCGAAACCCAACGACCCCCAGTCAAATTCCAACCACAACACGCCTCCCTCGATCTTGCTTAAGGTCAACAAAGGAAGGTCCTGCAGTTCCTGCTGGAGTCGGGCAAGGCGGTCGGAGATCCCGGCTTCATACGCCTCATCTCCCTGATCCAGCAGCAAACCCACGGCCCGGGTCAGTCCCAGCATTTCCTCTTTTCCCACCTTCATTCCCCTGCCCAGTCCATCATTCGGACAAGCCAGACTCTGAGCTAACTCCACCAAGACTTTCTTCCCCAATATCAGCCCTGAACTTTGTGGACCGCATAAGTACTTCCCACCACTGACGGTCAAGGCGTCTGCCCCCATCTCCACAGTATAGGCGCTGAAATTCTTCAACGGAGGGATCCAGCAGGCGGCATCCACAATCACGGGCACCCCCCGGTCCCGGGCCGTCCGAATAAGTTTACGCATCAGCGGGTTCTTCTCTACATCCTGAGCCAGAAGCAACACCGCAGCCGCATCAGGCGTCAGAACCTCTTCCAGTTCCCCTTCCTGAAAATGACGGATCACCGCTCCTGCGTTACGAACGGCGCAATCCGCCTCCGTGCCCCGGTCCTCAAACCTCATCCACACCTCGGTTTTCAGATCCGAACCACAAGGCAGCCGGTCCGCCAGGTCCGGATTCCCGCCCAGACGACAGGCACCGATGAGAAGCTGCACTCCGGATGCCGCCCCACAACTAAACCCACAGGCTTCATTTCCCGTCCGTTCGGCTATCCGTTGTCCACAGAGCCGTTGAAGCTCGTAATAGTCCAGAGAGAGAGTCGCGGCCTCACGCATCACCTCAATCACCTCCTCCCGCATCGGCATTCCCCCATAGCGGGTTACCGGCCCAAGCAAATTGATGAAGGGTTTGACCCCCAGTTCCTGAATCAGAGACGTCATAGGTTCACCTGACAAGAAAGGTGCGCTGTCGGAAGAAGGAAGGCAATGGAAATGTTTCATTCCGAACCGTTAAAGATCCTCCGGAGATCAGAAGGTGAGAAGAGCAAGAGGCAATGCGAAGTGGTGAGGGCAATTCCACTGGAGCACATGCCTCTCATATTCACCGCATTGCAGTTTGTTTGTTGTGAAAGACTTAGACCTTGCATCCGCAGGCCCGAAACCTACTACGTTGAAGATGCGAACGATTTGGATCTTTGTCAGTTGTCTCTTCCTGTCTATTGGAGTGCTGTTTGCGGATACCTTTGGTTCGGGCGCTAATACGTTCACCATTGATTTTGTGACGGTTGGCAATGCGGGTAACGGAGCGGATACCGGGAATCGAGGCGGGTCCACCTTTACCAATGACTACGGGCAGGTGAACTACACCTTCCGGATGGGGACCTACGAAATCTCGCAGGACATGATCAACAAGGCGACGAATCTGGGCATGACCTATGTCACCGCCGGAGCGCACAGCGGAAACCGTCCCGCCGCGAGTGTTACCTGGTATGAAGCCGCCGCCTTTGTGAACTTTCTCAACGAAAGCAAAGGGCATCAGAAAGCCTACAACCTCACCTACAGCGGTGGCTGGAGCCTGGCCCTGTGGGACGCGGAGGATCAGGCCACTACCGGGGTGTTTACCGGCACCAACGGCTACCGGCACAAGGATGCGTTCTACATTCTCCCCAGCGAGGATGAATGGTACAAATCCGCCTTCCATCAGAATGATGGCGTGACCGACAATTACTGGGACTTCGGGACAGGGAGTAATACGGACCCCACCGATGTCGCCAGCGGCACCGGTACCGATACAGCAGTCTATCTCAACCAAACAAATCCGGCCGACATTACTCAGGCCGGAGGCCTCAGTCCTTACGGCACCATGGCTCAGGGGGGAAACGTGTTTGAATGGATGGAAAGCGCATTCGACGGTTTAAATAATGATCCTACGGAAAATCGCTCTTCCCGGGGTGGAGCCTACGATTCCTTTAATGCGCTTCCTCTGAATTCTGCTGGAAGCAGCGTATTATCCCTCTCTCCCAACAGCTCGAATGATGTTCTGGGATTCCGGGTGGCTAGTATTCCGGAGCCAAGCATAGCCTTTCTGCTAGTGCTAGGAGTCGGAAGTCTGATGCTCCTCCGCCGACGACTGAATCGGGTGGGGTAAGCTGCTGTTGTTGTGTTGCCGGTCAAAGTTGCCTGACCTCGGCGACAAAAGAATAATTGGGTTGCAGCATCCAATGTTAAAATGCCCGGCCCGACCCTTAGCCTTTAAACGCACGAAAAAGGCCTGATTTTTTTCCGGCTCATCGAGCCAACTTTCCTATACCTTGAACGGCAAGTGGTACCTGGCAGCTCTTGACTCTCTTTTTACACACTACACGATGAATAGAGTTTATCTCACTCCTATCGAAAACTGAGACCACCGGACCCTTACGGTCATGTCTTGTTCTATAAGGTGTTTTTCTATGCGGCATTGCTTACCCATGTTCCTCCTGTTGCTTTCCACCACTGCAAACAGCGATATCATTAGCGGGTCTATTCAGGGGACGGTATCATCCGTCTTCGAATACGCGGAAGGGTCAGACTTGCCCTCTTCTGTGATGAATGGGCAACCCATCTTGCTGGAATTCGAACTGGATTCTGACGCCATCCCGGATGTCGTCAATGCCACGACGAAAACCTATGGTCAAAATATCCATCTGAACATGAAAGTGACCATTGGAACCGATGTGTGGGATATGACTACGGAAACCAGTACGGGAACGTCCGCAGTCGCTTTGACGAAAACAGGGACTGCAGATGGAGTGACTCTGGTCACAACGCACAGTGACGGCGCGATGGAAGATGCATTTCCGGGACTGGAATTTGACACAGATAGCGGAGATCCGAACGCCTCCATCTCCATTCAACTCCTCGATGTGTCCTCCCCGTTCCAGCTGCTGGCAAGCACCGACCTCTCCGACCTCCCCACTCTCGATCGCACTCAAATCACTGCCGTGCTATTTGATCTGAGCACCTATAACAATGACCCCGCATTCGAGCGGGGATATGAAGTTTCGGGGACATTTGATTTCAACTCACTGGTGATTGTACCCGAGCCCTCCAGCATCGCAATGGCTCTCAGCCTGATCGGAGCCTTCGGAATGATCTTCTGGAAAAGAGGCACATAAGAAACACGACCGCAAATCTGATTTGCCCGTCATATAGCGTTCCATGTCACCACAAAAGTAAGGCTTTTCAGCCTGTTGATATTTTTTCTACCTTCGTGATCGCCCAAGAGTTTACAACTGGAATAGGAGAATGGAATGTCTCCTCGGTCTGGAATTCCAATGCAGTTCAGACATTGTCCAATGTGGTTCAAACTGGATTTAGGGACCGCCCTGATTGTCATTAAGATATGGGATTCAACCTGGAAGAGACAGAGAAAAACATCCCAATACGTATCCGCTATACAGTGGTAAGAAAGAAACTCAAAGAGAATTGGACTTCCTAAACTCCGAGTAAAAAAACTAAATTTTCTTTAGATTAATTTCACCACCTCGCATTTTTGTACTGAAATAAGACCCATCCATAGTTTCAATTTTTTTATGATGACTACACCGAAGAATAGTTATTCCATATCCATGGTTTTCGACTTGTGCCAAATTCACAGGTTGAACATTATAAATCCATTTCACTGAAATCGCTTTAGGATTCTCGAAATTAATATGAAAACTTTGTCCATTAGAAACGGTCAACTCACTTCGAAATTCAATTGCAATTTTTGACCATGTCTGTGTTATAAATACTTCGACATGAAGTGGTGAAGTTTTATCTTCCTGTCGAATCTCACCTTCCCAATGACCGTCAAAGTTTGGGACAAACGATAAAAATTTCAAAACTGGGACTTTCCACAAAAATCTATCATAGGCAAACAACAAAACACCAAAAATTGCAAATGAAGATGGGGCAGTCAAAAAAGCGGATATATTCAAAGTACTCAACAAAAAACCAGTTCCAGATGAGGCGGCGGCAGAAACCAAAGCCAAAACCGCAACACAACGAAACCTCGATGAACCAGTAATTGAGTACGAAATCATAAGTAAACCCTTCTTAAACGTCGATAATACTAAAATAAACCAGAAAAATCATCGCTACTAAATACCTTATAAAAAGAGCTTTCATTAACAGAAAGTGGTGTAGATCGGATTCGTTTACAAATTTCCTCATACTCATCAACAGCAATCCCTCGCTGTTCAACCCAACGTTTAGCAGAGTCCCAATCCCCATTGCAAATAACTACCTGAATCTGTTCTTTAGACAGGCCAAAAGAATTTCCGATTTTAGCCCAATACTCACGCAAGTGATCTGTCAAATTCATAGCATCAACTATGACCCTGTAAGAGTTATTGAGAAAATAACTTACTGATTCAGCGCACAAAGACCATACAAGTGGTTCAATAGCCTTGTAACGGTTATCTCCGCTCTGTTTCGGGTATTCTCCTCCATTCAACCCCATACGAATAGTATCGGATGACACTACAAAGTACCCTTTACTTCGGCAGAGCTTCATAGCAAGGGTGCTTTTACCAGAACCTGGATATCCCGATAGAATAATTAATTCACTCATTCTATCAATCGATTTTCTCAACAAATTCAGCGAGCCGTTGTTTTGTAACCAAAAAATCGTAATGGAGTGATTGTACACTTTTCAGAAATTCTACCCAAAACTGTCGATCACCATTACTTCCAGTTACTTCAAACATATCAATTACTCGTCCATGCATCAACTGATTTCTTAACTCACGAAGGTCGTTCGACAATTTCCCTTGAAAGTTTTTAAATTCATCAGACAACACCAACTGTTCAAGTGATTTATCCGGCCATGACTTAGCGCAGGAATTTAGCGCCTGCAAAACATTCCCAAGTGTATAAGATTCTGGGTTCAAAGTAGCATTATCCTGCCTCTTTCGTTCAGTATGAACTAAACCCATAATTTTTTTTGAAAGCCAAGCTTTATCTTTAGATCCATCATACTCACTAATCACCTTATCAATATGCTCAACCAAACCTTTATTTATCGACTTATCTATTTGAGTATTTTTTTTGTTTAGGCAATTTATTAACTCACACAATTCTCTCTCCCACATTATTACTTTTTCAACAAAAAAAATCTTTACCATTTTATTGTTTTTAGCAGCAACATGCGTCGCAAATTCACGAAGTTCACGAACTTGATCTTCAAAATTCACCAAATCAACACTTAAAGAATCATTAAATGTATCATATATGACCTCTACGAAAGATTCGTACTCAGAAGAAGGAGTGTGTGCATTATCAAGACTTACATCTGGGAATCCATGAAGATCAAGAGCCGTCGAGTCAAACAAATGCTGCAGTTGCCCAATAACAGCACGCCTAGTTTTCCCACTTTTATGCAAGCCATCAACTGAATTTTTTTGTTCTGGAATTTTCTTACCTATAAAATATGTTGCAGAAGTAACCTTCGCCTCCTTCAAGGACATTAAGTAAGACATAAGTTCTTCAGCTGATCTATGGTATGTATTCTTCCTGCAAGAGCCTTTTATCAGAACACCAAGAGCATCTTTGGTTGAGTATGTATAAACCGAAAGGTTAATTATTTCCTTAAGGTGATTATTACTAAACACTGAATCAGGAACCTCATACTGAGGAAACTTAGCCCCTTGCTCGCTTTCTATAAAAACAAAAAATTCAACCAACTCCGAATCAATTTCATCCGGAACATGGCAAAGAAAATCAGGAGGTGCGTTGTTAATAAGTAACTTCAGTAACTTTTCGCGTTTTTTAATTTCCCTAAATTCTTCATTATTTTCAATTTTTCTGCGATACCAAGGAAGGGGGTTTTCAATCAACAAAGCCTGGAAGCTAGAAATACGATTCGAAGAAGATAAACTTTCCTCAAGATCTTCGATTATTTTAGCTGTTGCCCATATCGACAAAATAAAATCACTTATGCCAAAAGTAACATAAAGATGACTCCTTGAATTTTTGGCAAATGCGTTTAGGCAATCTCGCAACTCCTCCTCCGCACGTTCACCATTGCCATTAATATCGATTGTAATAAAGTATAAACGCTGGCCTATGACATAACGATATAAAGGGTGGTAATACTTCGTCTCTTCTTCTTTAGTTTTGATGCTCATAAATACTCGCTTCGTTTAATGAATGTCCATAGCTGAACATACGCAAAAATCTCTCCAGTTTTTTTTCAGAAATCCATGGAATAAATTTTACCGTCAGTAGAAGTTGTGAATGTGTACTTTTTTTATTATCTTCCATTGCAACTTCACAGCTTAATATAAGATTAACCATTCGAGGAATCCAAGTTTCGAACATTTCGTTATTAAATTTTCTCGGATTAGTAACGACAAAATTGCGAGAAACAGGGAGCGCATTTTGAAGAAGCCACTCCCGGGCTTCATACTTTTCCAGAAACGAAATATTCCCTTTTTTTACAGTCAATGGATGAAGCATCTTGTTTTTACTAACCCCATCTCGGGTATACTGCACAATACATTCATTATTTACTGGAAATGGAAAATACTTATTACCGTCAGAGAAGCTCACCAATGTCCTAAACTCATCAATTTTAACATCAGTAGATGAAATAGACTTAACATAACCAGCTCTAATCCGCAAAGACCCCTTCGTTTTAAAAACCGCAAGCTCAGTTCCGTTTTTTACTTCAAAAGGATTTCTTTCTTTTGCTTGAGATGCTTCTACAGCAATGACAGAAAACTGAGAATATTCATCCAGTTCTGTGCCCGAGAACGGTTCGCGCATTTGTGATATTCGGTCCACGTTTTTATCGTGAGTATTTTTCGATATATCAGCATCAATATTTCTGGCTATTGTTAAAAAATGCTTCCGAACTTGTTCCGCACATTCTAATTCCTGAATCGTAGCATATGTAGATGGTGATCCGTTAAGAATTCTAGATGCAAATGCAAAAAGAAACTGAAATGGTGGTGTTTTCAACTCCATCAAATTTTTCAGTTCATGGTCTGACATGCTTATTGTTTCAAAGAATGAAAGTAAGACAAAATGCGTCAGGGACTGTACGTACCCCATAGAACTGTCGTGTTGTCTAGAGTTTATTGTTGGAATTGACAGGCCACAGTCTTGAAGATAGTCTTTAAGTTCCTTAATCTGTTTTAACTCACTATTCTCGCAACATAACGCCGCAATTTGCCCATGCGGTGTCGTTAAAGTTGGACCGAAAAGTGGATGCATCCCACAGACAGTCACATTTTTGACACTTTTTTGAATAAACGAAAGAGCTTCCACTTGGCGTGAAGTCATCGTAACCAAAAGACAACCTGCAGGGAGATGCGTTGAAAGGTGCGGGCATAGGCTATCCAACTCTTGTTCAGGGACTGCCAAAAAGACCCAATCTCTTGATGTTATGTTAGGTGCGATATCCCAGAGGTAGTCCCCTTTATGCTTATTTCTGTCAAGATACACCGCGCTAACATTATCGAAGTCATCATACTCATTAGTTACCTTAGGCTCAATATCGTACGCAAAAACGGACTCACATTTTTTCGAGAAAACATTCTTAACGAACCATCTTCCTATGCCAGAACCTGCTCCAATTACATGAATGACCAAATTTCCACCTCCATAAAAAATATGCTGTCTTACTTATGTAAAATCACTGCACTTTCCATTACGCAAGCGATTTTATTGCTAAAATCACCCTAAATTTGCACCAATAGCATACGGAGGGGTGTAAAGGTCGTGCACTTTAACATCCCCCCTCACTCAATCCACCGGAGTGGTGCGGAGGCGGTAGAAGGTGGGGAGTGTGGAGGTGTTGGAATCTTCCTGAGTGTTTGAGAGGGGTGTGGGAGGGGTGATGGTGCGGATGACTTTCCAGGAGGTGGGATCAGTGAGGTCGGTGGTGCGTTCGAGGTATTGGGTGACACCCTCCCCCCCGGTCCAGTGGAGGGTCATCTTGCCGTTGGAGAGGGTCATACCGGTGAGTTTGAGTCTGGATCCGGCGTCGAGGGGATTGGTGTCCGCATCGATTTCCTCAATGTCCAGGGCTCCGTCATTGTCGTCGTCGGGGTCGAGGGGATTGACGATACCGTCTAGATCATGATCCGCGATGATAGTTTGTGCGTTCGCGGTGTTGTTGTGGAGGATCACCTCCGGTGCGGAAGAGGTGACCTGGACTTGATTGGTCAGCACTATGGGCACGGTGGCGGTGGAGTCGACGTGGAGTTCGATCTGAGTGGAGGTGTTGGGGGCGAGTTCTCCGAGATTGAAGGTATAGACGGGTGGGACGGAATTATCTGCGGGTGTGGTTGCGGAGTCGAAGGTGACCAGCGATGGCAATGTACTGATGAGCTGTACGTCCGGAGCGGGTTCGGTACCCGTATTGGTGACGGTCACGGTGTAGACCAGTCGAGTGCCGCTCCAGAGGTTGTCGGTGCTGGGGGTCACTTCCACGCTGAGATCAAATCCGGCTGCACCTTCTGACACCGGGCGCCCTGCCCCGCTGCTGGAAAGGGCCAATGATTCCACCTGATCCTGGGTCAGCGCCCGGTTCCACAACACCAGGTCATCGATCACACCTCCCCAGCGATAGGCGCCGTGATTGTAGGAGAGTCGTAACAGGGTGTCATTCACCGTTTCGTCCGCGATGTATCCAGGTTGCGACGACAGCAGCACGCCATCCACATACAGGCTTTTGCCTGTCACCGAATCAGATCCATCGAACGTAATCGCGACATGATGCCAGACCGCATCGTTCTGAAAGCCGAGGTCCACACTGCTCCAGGTGCTGCCAAACAGGGAGAGGCGGTAGTCACGCACCTGAAGATCCTGCGTAGAGAGAATGAAGTTCCCATTGCCATCCTGCTGCTTCACCCAGAACGCGATGGTGTAGGCTCCGGTGGCACCGAGAGCAGAGGCCAGGTTGATGCGGGCCTCCTCCTGTTCAGCCTCCTCAAACTGAAGCGCATTGCCGAATTTCCCGCTCACCCAGTCCGGATCTCCGCTGACAACGGCTCCATCATTTCCGGTGGTACTGCTGTCCGGCAGCACAGTGCCTTCGGTTTCATCCAGAGGCCAATAGCCGACCAGCCCGGTCGCCACATCCTGCAGGTCACTGGGCTCACAGCTGACAGGAGTGGCGGGGGATCTATTGCCCACAAGATCCTCCGCCGTGACCTCGTACCTGTACTCCGTTCCATTCGTTAAACCCTCGTCCGTGAAAGTGGTCTGAGTAAGCCCCGTGGCGATGACGGTCATGGGGCCTCCACCTGTGGAACGCGATACCATGTATGCGGCAACGTCAGCTTCTTCGTTTGCGGTCCAGGACAAGTGGGCCCGGGCAAACCCTGCCACCGCGACCAGATCCGCAGGAGCGCTAGGCGGGGTGGTGTCTCCGACAGGGGTGGCGGACACAATATCGGAATCTTCGGACGTGTTGCCATTGAGGTCCATGCTCTGGAGTCGATAGAAATAGGTGATTCCGTTACTGAGGCTCCCGTCCGAATACGCCGGTTCCGCCGTATTCCCAATCAGGGTATACGTTCCCTCTGCATCGGTGCTGCGGTACACATCAAAGCGGACCACATCCAGTTCCGAAGTCTGCCAGCTCAGCAACACCGTTCCAGTGGTGGTGACGGCCTGCAGATCAGTGGGAGCCGAAGGCGCTTCGGTCAGATCCGCGACCGTGTTACCATCGCCGCTGTTGTAAAGGAACGCAATTTCACCCGGAGTCAGGGCCCGGTCCCAGTAGGCCATGTCGTCAAACCGGGCCAGGGTTTTGTATTGATCCGCCGGACTGCTGAAGCTGATGGGAAACTCATTCACGATCTGAATAGGATTGGCGGTATCCACCGTACTCGAGGCCACGAGAACGCCATCCACAAACACCTGTTTGGCCAAGGGAGCCGCCGGGTCATACAGCACCACGATATGACGCCAGGTCCGGTCTGTCCCTTGAAATCCGAGATAGGTGGACGTCCAGGGATCCCCGAATTTCTGCCAGGTCATGTCGCGGTTTTGTGCACCCAGGCTCAGTCTGCCGGTTCCTTTGCTGAAGACATCATTGTCCCGGTAACTTCCATTGGCGTAGATCCAGAACGACATGGTGAATGCGCCGGTCTGATTGAACTCCGGAATATGTGGGATCTCCGCCCGATCATCCCGATAGTGAGCGAGATCAATGGCATTGCCGAATTTTCCATCCACCCATTCAGGCGCGCCCTCGACAAAACTGCCGTGATTCTCATGGGGCCCTTCATCGGTCACCTCCGTCCCGGTGACATTGTCCATTGGCCAATAGCCCACCAGCCCGAGGGCCAGCAGATCCCTCGCCTCATCCAGATCCGTGACCGTGATGGTGGCGGTGACGGGGTCACTGTCCACCGTGCCGTCGTTCACCACATACACAAAGCTGTCCGGTCCGGAGTACCCGGGATCCGGGGTGTAGGTGAGGTCCGGGGCGGTGCCGGTCAGCTCTCCATTGGCCGGGGGAGTCTGAATGGAATAGCTGAGTGCATCGCCATCCGCGTCTGTTCCCCCCAGGCGGGCCGGGGCTTCGGAGTCCTCCAGCACCTGCACATCCACCGCCTGCGCAACCGGGACATCGTTGACCGGGTTCACCGTGAGGCTGACTGTGACCACCGTACTGTCCACCGTGCCGTCGTTCACGAAGAAGGTAAACGAATCAGGTCCGTTGTAATCGGCATCCGGGGTGTAGATCCGATTTGGTCCAGTGCCGGTGATCTGGCCATACGCAGGGTCATCCTGAACCGTGAACGTCAGATCATCGAGGTCAAGATCACTGGCCGTCAAAGTGATCGCCAGAGGGGTGTCTTCATCTGTGTTGAGGGTCTGGACATCCGCGACCGGAGCATCGTTCACCGAATTGACAGTAATGCTCACGGTGGCGGTATTACCCTCCGCGGTTCCGTCATGGATCTTGAAGGTAAAACTGTCCGCACCATGGAACTCTGCGTCCGGAGTGTAGGTCAGGTTCGGAGCGGTTCCGGACAGCACCCCGTGGGTGGGATCGTCTACCAGGAGATAGGTCAGCGGGTCCTCCTGCCCGTCGTTCCCGGTCAAAATGACCGCAAGCGCGACATCCTCGTCCGTCGTGACGTCCTGGTGGTCGGCAATCGGCGGAGTCTGCACCGCTCCCAGCACCGCACGCCCTTCCCCGTCATTCACAAAATACAGGGACTGAATTTCATCCTGCGTCAGCGCACGGTTCCACAGCGCGACGTCGTCCAGCCGCCCTCCCCAGCGGTATCCGCTGTGGTTACGCCCCATCTTGATCCAGGCTGCCGCATGCACGATCTCATCATCCGGATAGGCCACATCTTCGGCCAGCAGCACCCCATCCACAAACACCTTCTTCCCGCCGTCCGGGTCCGACCCGTCAAACACGCACACCACATGATGCCAGGTCTCATCGTTTTCGAACCCGGTATGCACCGAATCCCAAAGACTTCCAAACAGGAGCTCGAAATCCTGAATCCGGACCCCGCCGTTATCGATGGCGATGTTCCGGTATCCCCGCTGCTGAAAGACCCAAAAGCTGAAGGTGAAGGACCCGGTTTCACGGTAGGCCTCCAGACTGTCGATCAGCATCTCCTCCTGATCGTCCTCAACAAACTGAAGCGCGTTGCCGAATTTCCCCACGACCCAGTCGGGTGACCCGGACGAGACATTGCCGTGGTTTGCCTGCGTGGTTTGGTCTTCCGCCACCGTCCCGGTTGCCGCATCCAGGGGCCAGTATCCGACCAGGCCGGTCGTGACATCCTGATTCGCAAATGGATATGCGGCCACCTGGGCCGGAGCAGATTCGTTTCCGGCAACATCCACCGCAGTGACCCGGTAGAAATACTGAGCCTGATTCGTCAGCCCTTGATCCTCATACCCGGGTGTCCGGCTGACATGGTTGAAGAAGACGAAGGTACCGGTCGCGGAACTGGATCGATAGACGTGAAACATCGCCACGTCCGGTTCGGCCGGAGGATCCCAGTCCAGCAGCACCCGTCGGAACCCATTCACAGCGGTCAACCCGGTGGGGGAAGCGGGTGCGGTGGTATCCTCGGCAGGTGTTGCCGACACTTCAGTCGAAACGGCAGAGGCGACCCCCAGCAAATCGACCGCCTGGACCACATAGAAATACGTCGTTCCGTTGTCGAGACCGGCATCCACGTACCTGGAGTCGGCGACGGTGTGAATCGTCTCATACGGTCCACCGCTGGACGCAGAGCGCAGAACCTCAACAGAGACGGCATCCGGACCTGGGTCCTCCCATTCCAATACCACCGCCTCCTCTGTGGGAGTGGCCATAAGGCCGAGAGGGACTGCGGGCGCTTCATTCAGGTCCGACACGGTATTGCCGTCACCGGTGTTATACAGGTAGGCGATTTCGTCGTCCGTCAACGCCCGATTCCAGATGGCAAGATCGTCAAAGCGGACAGAAGAACGATAGGTCAACCCTTGGACAGTAAAGCGGATGGGATCCGGATTCAGGGCAGGATCGGTCGCAGCTCCATCGGTCCCGTCTGACGCCACCAGCCCCCCGTCCATATAGACCCTTTTTGCAGGAGTGGCCGTCGGATCATAGATCACCACCACATGCCGCCAGGTCTTGTCATGAAAGACGAACCCGAGGTCGGTCGCAGTCCAGGGACTGCCGAAGTACGACCACTGCATGTCATGATTCGCCACCCCAATGCCCACTTTGTTTTCTCCTTTGGTAAAGACATTGCGTTTGCGCCAGGCATCCACCGTGTAGATCCACAGTGAAATGCTGTAAGCCTGGGTGTTGATGTAATCGTCATGATGCGGAATCTCCGCCCAGTCCTGACGTTCACGCACCAGATCCAGTGCGTTACCGAATTTTCCGGACACGTAGCCTGGATTCCCCTGGAGAAAGCTGCCGTCATTCTGGTTTGCGGTCACGTCCACGATGTCCGTTCCCCGAACCGTGTCCATGGGCCAGTAACCCACCAGTCCATTTGCAAGATAGGTTTTCATGGGAATAAACGGCGTCGCGTCCACTTCCCTCGAGTTGATGGACTCGGCACCCCGGGTGTTCACGGTTCGGACGATGTAAAAATAGGTGGTAAAGTTGACCACGGTGCTATCGGTAAAGGAGGGAGTGGTCAGTAGGCCGGAAACCGGTGCATACGGCCCTCCTTCCGTGGTGGCACGATAGACCCGGTATCCGGCCAGATCGAGAGCCTCAGTGTTTGCCGCCCAGCTCAGATTCACCTCTCCATTGCCTTCCACCACCGCCAGATTGACCGGCCGTTGCGGCTGGAGGCTGTACGGTGCCACCAGATTACCCGCTCCGCCGTTGTAGAGATGTGCCCGTTCAGCCGCGGTTAACACCCGGTCCCAGACCGCCATTTCGTCGAAGCGTGCCGTCGCTTTCTCTGCATCCACACTGCTGTTGAATTGGAAGGGTGAGTTGTTCAGGGCCGTATCACCGACACCGGAACTTGTGCCCGTGGCCACCAGCACACCGTCGACATACACATGCTTGGCCGGGGTCCCGGACGCATCGAAGGTAAAGAGGAGATGGTGCCAGGTTTCATCCTCCATGGAGAAGCCGAGATCTTCTGCCGTCCATGGAGTCCCGAAGTGATCCACCTCCGCCGTGGTCCCATCGCCGCTGACCGCAATGAGCCCCTCCCCTTTGCTGAACTGATTGCGTTTCCCCTCTCCCTCCTCTGACCGGAACCAGAGAGAGACGGTGTAGGCCTGAGTGTCGGTATAGCGGTCGAGGTGCGGAATGGTCGCCCGGTCATCCGTTGCCTGCGACACCTCCAGGGCGTTGCCGAATTTGCCCGCGACCCACGTGGGAGCTCCTTCTACAGCTCCGCCATGATTGGCGAAGGCGGTGACATCCGTGAGTTCGGTGCCGGAGGTGTTGTCCATCGGCCAGTAGCCCACCAGCCGATACTGCAATGCGAAGGGGGCATGTTGTACCGCCACTACCACTTCATGCTGATGACCCTGGTCATCGGTCACCCGCAGGGTGAGGCGGTCCAGTTCATCCGCCGGAGCAAATCCAGTGGTCACCGCACCACGGGCCACGTAAATCCCATCCGCTTCCCAGACGTAATCCAGAATCGTGCCGTCCGGATCCGAACTGGCGGATCCATCCAGAGACAGTTCGACCGTATCCCCCCATCCTCCGATGATTGTCGCGGTCTGGGCAACGGCGGTCGGAGTCTGACCCGGATACGGCGTCAGCACTCCGTGAGTGGTCTCGTACTGGGTGACACTCTCATCAGCAGCATCATGGTAGGTCTGCAGCTCCTCCCGACTGTCCCCACCGGCAATTTCCAGAGCCACTGTATCGCGGTTCCGCTTCATCGGATGGGCAATAAAACCACCTGTCGCTCCCAGTGCATTCATGTACCCGAACAGTCCCTGATGATAGGTCGGGCTGATCTGCACCATGGCGAGGCCCTGAACGACATCCGACGTCCACTGGGCAAAATACCGGGCGATATCATCCGGGATATCCAAAGCTACATCCGGATCGTCAAACACATCCAGCACCATGAGGACCCGATGGGTTTTATTTTCCGCACCATTCCGATAACTGTCGAAATATTCCGGCTGATGCAGACTGCGGGCGAGGGTCTGAACGGCACGGGCACGGTCTGACGCCGGAAGGTTGAGATCGGCCAGCAGTACATTGAACCCGCTGTTGTAGGAATGAACGGCGTACACATGTTTTTCGGCATGAAACATGTCGGCCAGGATCTGAAATTCCTCTCCGGTGATCTCCTCCCCGAGTCCGACCAGGGCCCAGAACGCGGCCTCGCGCAGCCACCAGTCGTGGTGGGTGGAGTAGGTTTTGATGACGTCGAGGTTGTCCCGAATGTCCTCTGGTTCCGCTTTCCCAAGTGCGAGAAGAGCACCGTCAATTTCCCATAGGGAGGAACCTGGATCATCGAGTATTGCCTGAATCAACGGCAGGAAATGTTCGGTGATCAGTTCCGGGGTGACCGAGGTCTCATTCATGGGCCTGAACCAGCCTTCGTAACCCACGATGGCCTCCAAAGCCGCACGGCGCGGTCGGGGATCGGAGTGAGAAAGTGCCGCTTTCAGTTCCGCGATGGAATCTGCATCCGCACGCCGTCCCAGAACAATGGCCGCATGTTCGCGCATACTGGCATTCGCGTGATACAGAAGCCGGCCAAAATAGGAGGCCGGCAGGTCATCCGGGTCGTGCAGATTTTCCCAGATGGAATCCGCCCGCTGGTCGTCATTCCCGTAATCGGCCAGGTGCTGATCGGACAGCACATCGCGGTCGCGGTCATTTCCCCATTCCGGAGGAAGAGCGGGATAGTTGTGTGAGTGAGGTGTAGGCTGCCCTCCAGTCACTCGCATGGCCTTGCGGGAGGCGGTATAGACCATGGCGGCCCCTACCCCCCAACTGGAACTCGTATAGCGGGTATAGGTACTCGACGGCAGCATGTGAAAGGAGCCGTCATGCCGTCGGCACAAATCGTAATACCATCCGATGCGGTCCAGCATGTTCCGCTGCCGTCCTGCCTGGGTATTGGACACATGAACGGCACCCAGCGGTCTCCAGATGACATCGAATCCGCCACCAGTATGACCGCTCTCAATAAAGGTATAGGAGTCCGCCACCGAAAAGGCGGTGTACTGGGCGGCCGCCTGATAGTGTTCGCCCTCCAGAAGAGAGTAAAGAACTCCGGCGGCCGCTTCCTTTCCATTGCTGTTGGGGAAGCGTTCGCTCCGATGATCCCCGTACGGTATTGCCCCATGTCCTGCGTAGCGGAAGAGGTAATCCATGGACTTCTGCCACATCCCCCGGGGAATGGTGACCCCGCATTCCTGGGCCAGAGTCATTCCGATCGAGACGACGGTACCCGCCTGATTCATGATCCCGCTCTGTACGTATCCGGCTCCGGGTGTGAGACCATGGCCGAACATCCCTTCAACATCCCCGCTGTCCGCGTAGGCACAGAGTTCCTGAATCCGGGTCAGCACCTTCTCATCACCGGTGCGCAAATGGTATTCGGTCAGGAGCAAGAGCTGATATCCGATTCCCCAGCTCTGGTGTCCCCCCGGAAGTCCGCCGGCGAGAATGCGATCCACCTGAATCTCGACCTCGTCCAGATACTGATCTTCTCCGGTAGACAGGAGAAACAGTCCGCCGAAGAGATCCTCCATGTTTGCCGAATCCAGCATCCCGCTGCTGATCACATGCTGGGCGACAGTGTCTACAATATGAGTGGATTTCGGACAGGCCAACGGCCAGGTTTCGGTGTAAGCTCCGATCACCGGGATGTTGACAACGATTTCCATGGGAGTGCCGCCCCGGAGAATACCGAAGATGACCTCCCCGTTGTACCCTTCGGCAAAGCCGATTTGTTGCCCAAGGGCCACGCGGGGGTCTTTGCCATCCTGCAGAGAGACGCCATTGACCGTGATCAGAACATCGTCTTGCTGTAACAATCCGTGGGCAGGGGATCCAGGTGCAGTTCCCTCCACGAGGGTGACCAGGTCATCAATCGACGCTTCAATCCCGGTAACCCCGATGGTGAAGCTCGGGTACACGAAATCCTCGACGATCTTCGTCGTAAAGTATGTGGGGGCCTGAGTGAGATACCCCTTTTCAAGCATCGCCCCGGCAACAAGCCAACCCATCTCCAGAAAGTTTTCCGCCCGGGCGTGAAAATGAAATCCGCCGAGGGCAGTGAAGGGTTCTCCCTGGTCGTTATTCCCCCAGTCCACCCCGATCATATTATCGGTGGCGATGTAGACGGCGGAGTGAGGGATGGCGACATTCAGATCCGCGACTGCGGACTGCCGGGCTGCGTTTAATGTGGCATTCTGATCGGAGGATTCCAGAATGACAATCGGCAGGTCGGCAGGCATCCGGGGGTCGGCCGTCCGCAGAGAGGTGATAAGATCCTTGAGATTGTCCGCATACTCCGCCTGGAGCTGGGCTGCGGTGTAAGGACCGTCATTGTACTGTTCATTCCAGCCCTGCAGCCAGACCACCGCCGACACTTCGTAGCCGGGGGCATTGTCGTAATCATCCAGCACTCCGTTATCCGCGAGATCTGCATCCAGGGCATCAAGAAAAGCCACGAAGGCGTTCACGGAATTCGTGTAATGCACCCCTACGGTACCGCCGCGGGCAGACACGGCGACAGGAGGACGCCAGTCATTTCCAAGAGACGTTCCCCCTTTGTCGGACTTAAAGAGAAACACCGGTGCTGCCAGCGCATCCCCCAGCCGGTTGGCCAGTGAAAGTTCCATCCCGAAGGTAGACCCGTTATGGGTGGCAAACCCAAATCCCGGAGACAGCGGCTGAATCCCTGTCACTTCATCGGCCGGATCCTGACTGGGTAGAATGTCCCGGAGGGCTCCGGTAGAAGAGTCAACGTGCACGCCCCACACATCGGTGCGGGGTGTCATCCAACCCGTCACCAGGCTTTGCTTGAAGGTATGAGGCATCGCATCCAGATAACTGACCGCTGCGGGAGTCCCGCTGAGAAGAAACTCCAACGTGGGAACATTCCGTACCGGATCCGTGTACGTGTAGGCCTGCCCCTCCATATTGGACTGGCCCAGCATCAGGACAATCTTCAGATCCCGTTCACCTCCCAGGAGCGGAAGGAACGTGTAGGCACTGATCCCAAAGTGGACGAGGAGAGAAAAAAACCGGTTCATCATAACGGACCACTGCGCAGGATCCGTCCGGGGAAACCGGCGAATTCAGACCTGCGCACATAAGAAAAAAGGGTTGTTTTCTGTTACTACGTAAGAAAATACCCAATCCTGCAGAAGAATTCAATCATCCGGATGTTTTCGGGATACCTCCCGGAACCGCAGCGGCTCACCCCTTTCAAACGGACGTGAGGATGACATTTCTTTTACAAGCCCGCTCTTGCGTCCGCACCGGAGAAGAGGGACACTCTCCATATGAACCAAACTCGCAGAACCTTTCTCAAACGCGGAGCCGCAGGTGGACTGGCCCTGACCGCATCCAGCTCATTATCCGCCTCCGAGTCCCTTCAACCCACCCCGAAGGAAATCAAAGGGCCCTTTTACCCTGTCACCCCGCAAAAAGACAAAGATTTTGATCTGACCAAGGTGGATGGGCTAAAAGAAGAAGCCAAAGGGAAACACATCGTCATTGAAGGCCAGGTGGTGGATGAAACCGGTGCGCCGGTGGAGGACGCGACCGTGGATCTGTGGCAGGCCAATCATTTTGGGAGATATCGTCATCCGCATGACAGGAGCGACTCACCTCTGGATCCCGCCTTTCAGGGATGGGCAATCGTTCCCAGCGGGGAGAAGGGGGAATTTCGATTCAAGACCGTGTTCCCGGGCACCTACCCCGCCTCCGAAGGATGGACCCGCCCACCCCACATTCATTTCAAAGTGTCAAAACGTGGGTACGAGGAACTGGTGACGCAGATGTACTTTGAAGGGCATGAGCTGAACGAAAAAGATCTCCTCATCAAACGGAAGACCAAAGCCGAACAGGCACAGATGATCGCCACGCTGAAGAAACAGGATCCTCCCACCTACCGGTATCGGATTGTGCTTCAGAAAGTGTGAATCAAATCCAAATGCCTCAACGAAAAAAGAACATGCCCACGGGCTCCACGTTGAGCAAGTAAAAAGCGCGTTACTCAATGGAATCAAGGTTGAGGTCATATACCCAGATCCGTACTCTTTGTACTGAATTTCCTTCTCTCCCACCCCTCCCTGATATCCCGATGGAAAAAGTATCGTGGATACAGGTTCATACATCTAAAAGAAGAAACGACCCTGAGAATCCCCCAGCAAAAGGGAAGCCTGCATGTCTACAACAAAAGTTTTTCATAGACGAATTCAGCACTTACGAGTGTAGGTTTCATGAGCGAAATGAGAGGATTTTTGGGAAACCCTTTCATCTATTCACAGCAGATTCTGTCTGAGAGAATTACAGAAAAAACGGATTTTTCAGCTTCATACACAAATTTTAATTCGTTTTTTTTCCAATGTGGTGGTAATGCTTCGGTCATGGATCGAAACGGAAGGAGTATACCATGTCGGTTGAATATGATGAATTTTCGTATCTCGACGCAGAAACACTGAATCTGACATTACCCTCTCAGCCTGAAATCAGTGCCCTGCTCGAAAATATTTTTGAGCCGGAATTGATACAGATATTGGAGTTTGAACAATTTTTTCCGCAATACGTTGTAGTTCAACCCAATAACAGAGAGAGACCACCAAGCATTCATCGCTCTTATCCAGAAACTAACTTTCTTCACGTCGATACAGGCTTACATTTAAGAGGTAAGAAGGAAAACTATGGGAAAATATTTCGGCTGTTTTTGTGTAATTTGATTCAGAGGCGTTACAGGTGCCTCCTCAGCCTGCAAGCATTGGGGAAAGTTAATGAAGCTGAATGTGAGATCTACCCCTTATTTCATATGGGGAAAATGTATGAATCAGCACTGAGACATTGGCAAACACTGGGTTATCAAACACTTGCTTTTCTACATAACGGGAGAAAACACCTAAAGGATACAGTGTCAGATCTCGCAAATGGCTTTAGTCATCGGATGATTTCTAAATGTATGAGACCTGCTATACTTGCGTGCTATTTCGTGGGCGTCGATATGGTTGCAATATATACGACTCGCTATGTGAATGTGAAAAACCGTATTCAGCACTGCGTCTTCGCCAAATCGCCTCTTGGCGGCTCATAAAGTACTTGACTCATGGTCCAGACCTTTTCTCAACATTTCAAAAAAAATAGATGTTTAAAGTATTAAACCAAAACTCTTTTTAAAACCTTAACGACATGAGCACACTTGACCAATACCAACAAAGAGCAGATGACCGAGAAGCTTTTATTAAGTTAATCAAAAATGAACGGGATGAGGGTTGGGGCTTCATACCTCTTCTCGGCAGCGGTATATCGGCTGCTTCAGGAATACCCATGGGGTTAGACTTTAAGAACTACATGATTTATTCACTGTATTGCTGTCTAAAACCTTCACAAAAAGGAGGCGACAAAAATTCAGAAGATCGAAGGTTGAATTTAGTTACAGAAGACTGGCCTGAACAACCACTTGATGAAGAACTCCCTAATGCCGAATGGGTTGTTGGCGCTATTACCATAGATGCAATACGCATGATGGCCGGTCAAATAAAACCAGGCAGTGATTTAACCGTAAAGGATTCTTATGACGCGGCTAATACGATCAAAGATTACTTTGAAGAAACACCAGGTACAAAGGCCACTGCCAGAGTAAAGCATAAGTTTGCAACGACACTAAATCTTTATCAGGATTTTTATGAAGAAGGAAGCCCTGAAGAAAAAAAGAAAGTATATTTAAGCCAAGAAAACGAACTGAAATTAAAAAGTAAAAAAGAAAAAATAGTTAACCCTATACAGGAAGCCTTAAGCATCTGGGGTGATTGGGTAATGACACTTGATTTCCTGTCTCGCATTGAAAACTCATACCAAGGAGGCGTACATCTAGGCAAAAGGAAATCCAGCGTCATAGATTCGTTTAATAGGAACATAACCTTTAATCGGAGACCAAATTTATGCCACATCATGTTAACACATCTAGCAAGGCCCCTTCGCGTTGATACGATACTAACAACAAATTTTGATACTCTAACAGAGCAGGCTTTTGATCACGCCGGGAGACCTTTAGAAACATTTGATGTAAGCATTAACGGAACCCTGCCGGATCTCAACCAAACTCTTCGCAGAGAAACGATAATCAAACTTCACGGGACAAATCACGGCACAAGAGCTGATTTTTCATTAAATGACCGGCCAAATCCCGAAGAAATGGAAAAATTCACTTCATATTTTCAAATTCCTCTATCAAAAGAAATGATTTGCAGCCCTAAACATTTACTGGTTATCGGTTATTCAGCCTCCGACGATCGCATTGTAAAGTTTATATTAGATGCGATAAAAAAATTTGGAGACAATGGATTCAAGGTGTTTTGGATTTACTTTAGTGATAGTGATCACACAATTCTTAAAAATAATTTTCCAAATTTGGTTACAACCCCTGAAGAAACGTTTAATCTTTTAAGGAAAAAAACGAAAAAAAATATAAAAGCAAATCCAATTATTGCATGCAGGTCACACTACCCAGATTTGTTTTTACATGAAATATATCAGGGACTCTCTGTGACTATGATGTCTGGAGGGCTCCCATATCCATATTTATTTAAAACACCACCCAACCCTTTTTTCCTTAGAAACCAAGAAAGCAAGTATGTACACATCGCCAGGTCCATTGAGAAATGTATTTTAGATGGCAAAAATGAGATACCCAAAAGCATAACAGAAATTAGCATTAATAAAATAAAAATTGGGGAAAATAGTGATGACGAAAAGCATATTTACACGATAGATGGTATAAATGGCGTTTCATCTGTTTCATCCATTTTATTCGAAAGAATGGTATCAAATTTCAAGAAATGTATATGGATTGACCTTACACATTTTAAAGACTTTCGCTCATTACTGACATATATTTATTCAACCATATCGCAAAACAATGGCTCATACTTTCTTGATCATGTATCTTTCGACCCAGATAATCTGGAAAAGCATGGTGAAAACATTTTAAAGAACCATCTACGAACGTCCCCAAATAAATGGTATATATTTCTTAATGGAAGAGAACGACCCGGCGCTGGGCTTGGCTGGGAATCAAGTGAATTTATAAAGAAAGACACACCACCCAATTATGATTCATTGTGGAAAATGATGGACATCATTTCTCACCAAGGATTTAACATTGTTTACCTTCCTTACAGTAGATTACGTTTGAGCAATTTGAAAAAGACCAATAGATTACGTTTGAGCAATTTGAAAAATACCAATGACTATGAATCATTTTTAGATAAAAAATATGATGAACTGAACATCTCAAACAACAAAAATAATCAAAAACTTTATCAAGAAAACGCTTCTATAGAACAAAGTTTAATCGAATGGTGGGATTTAAAAAAAGAAACTTATTTTTCTCCACTCCAGATCAGCAACACCAATCAATATTCTCCAAATAAATGTAAGGTAACCGAAAAAGGGCATAAAGTTAAAGATCAGATATGTGATTGGAATAAAATACGTTTTGTTTATGCACTAACCCTTTTTCGTAACCCTCGACATTATGTAGCATTATTCTCACCTGCCGTTTTTTACTGTATTTATAGTTACAACCGGAAAAATCAGGACAATGATATTATTCGCAGTGAAGTTGTAAAAAGCTGGCTACAAGAACTCAGGGAAATACCTCTTTTTGTAACAATGCCGGGTGGCTTTCTTTGGATGCATGCTGATGTAAGACTAAGAATCCAAACATGGCTGGAGAACCTTTCTTTTAAATTATTGGAAACAGAAACCGCAAAAAACTCTAAAAACAAAGTAAACAGGTTACTCCAACGAAAAAGCTGGATTCATCAAGCAATAGCGGACTGGTACGATAGCGCATTCAGAGCAACACAACATGGGATGCCATTAATCGAATCGATTTATCATCGAGGTCAAGCAATAAAATTTGCCGATGAACAAACATTATGGTCGGACCGTATTAACGGTTTAAATATGATTCTTGATGTATTAAGTGATAAAAAATTCAAAAAATATGACGCCAGGAAATCCATTCGAGATCAAACAGAAGCATTTCAGATCAGAGAAATACTCAAGGCTTCAGAAATTCTTGAGGTAGCGTCTCCAGCCGTCCGTTTATGGCTTCATCCAGGAATTAGTAGTGAGCAATTCAGCTGGAAAGCGTCAATGATTGATCCCATCATTTCTAAAACTGCAATTCAAAAATACCAAGAAGTAGCAGGTTTCTGTCATTTCCTATTCGCTTGCGGTCTAAATAACATATCTTATCCATCGGATATGAAGACAGACAACGAGGTTCTCATAAAAAGTTTGGATATTCTATTTATTCAATTTAAACGGACAGCATCTACAGTCTCTGAAAAAAACGGATTGAATAGACAGATCTATACTGGAGCACTTAGCTCGAGAAAAGCTACATTTCACCTTCCTCCAGAATATATCCAAAACGATATAAGCGGAATTATAAACTCAGGAATAACCGAAAGATCATTAAAGAAAACCGAAGTAGATATACTTTTCAATCTGAAAAAATTACTGATTGAAGGTCATTCTAAAAATAAGCTTACTCGAGAAAAGGCAATCGAAAAATTGTTCTTAAAAGTCGAGAGACAAACTCCGACAGAAAAGGATAAGGTAAAGTTCAAAAATGATGAAGGGAAGTATTATAGCGCGCTGATTGATGCAATAGGAAACACTTTTTTCTACGACTTAGAATCCAACCTTTTCAGCTATGAAATTTGTGAGTACTGCGAAGATAAAGTTTTAGAAGTCATCAAACTTCTAAATATATTTATGTTCAATCAAATTCAAATAGGAAAAGATGAGTTTTTTAGATCTTCCAGGTTTCCTGATTTAAGTAAAAACCATGACGCCCGTATGATACGGATTTGCGCGTGCGCGAAAATGATAAAAAGATTTTCTCGTTGGATAAGCCCCGCCTATACAAACGAGCTCTATGAAGAACTGATCGATACTTACTGCTTTTATTCAATTGCTCTTGCAAGGTTAAATCGGTTTGCAGAGGCACAGCGTACACTTGATGAAGCCGCTGCTTATGCGCATAGCACCTATACAGAAAATCGCCTTGTTAATTTGGCGAAAATCGAGTTGAGGAGAGCGGAAATCCTTATACGCCAAGAAATCAAAATCGATGAAGAAAGTTCAAAAAGTACTTCAACTATAAAAAAGGAGTTTCGGAAACAAAATCTATGGAGATCGGACGGCATCCTCACTCCTAATAATGATTATGAAAGAGAAATCCGATTAAGATCTGCTTTGCTCGATCAAGCATGGGGACACCTTGACTGGGCACATCAATATCTTAAAGAAACAAGTAGATCCGTACATCTATGGGGAAGGTTATATTTTCTCCGCACAAGATGTGTCAGCGAGCTATCAAAATTACAGTACAAGCTCAGCGATTATTTAAAACTAGAAAAAATTGAGCAAGTCAAAGTTGCTTCGAAAATAACTTCAGGAAATAAGAATATTGAAGAAAATTTCAAACAAAGAATATCCGAAGCTCTAATGTTACAACCTAAAGATGGTATCAGAGCTATGCGAATCCTATCATTTAACGTAAAAAATACTAACAAAACCAGTAATCAATCATCATTCATAATTGAAGACGAAAAAGACTCTTGTTTGACGCATTTAACCCAGGCAATTCATGAATGGTTAGAGAAAAGGAATAAAGACTATAGTTCTTATACCAAAGAAGAAATTATAAACACTACTTATTATGGAATTTTAGAATACTTGTCAGATAAACCTGCAGTTGATTATACCATAAATTCAACCGATCTAACTCAAAAAAAATCAATGATTACGTAAAAAATAACCAACCAAGTAGAAAAAAATCATATATAGTAGAAGATTTATATAAAAAATATCAAAACACTAACAATCTATGACAGATCTATTTTCTCGTAACTTCCATCCAACTAGTGCAAATTTTTTAATCTAGTTTCATCCAGATTGCTCATGAAATTTTTAATAAAAAATAATTTTACTCAAAGAAGATAACTAATCACTCATAAGATCTTTTTCAGCACTTATTTTCAATCCTTGTGGTTTACCATCGAACTCAAGCCTTCTTATTGAAAACGTTTTGCTGTACTCATTGGTACTACTAGCCGAACCTCTTGCTGCATCAAGCCAGGGCAACCGGTGCACGACACACCGATTCTCTTCCTGGATCCGAAGTACATCATCGGCACTGTGAAGAAAAATTGCGAGGCGCCATTGATCAAAACCCTGTTCTTTCCAAATGGCAAGCACCCGGGCCAGCGCCCTTGCCACGGCTGACACGGTCATCTCGTCCATATTTTGAAACGGATCATCGAGAACAATTATCCGATGATAGTTATCCATCCTTCGGGGACCGCACAGCAGGTACATCACCATCGTAAAGAGATTTAACTCGGCGGTGTTGAGCTGAAGAAACATCTGGATATTTTCCATGCATTCGAACGCAACGGCGTCTTCTCCATCTTTTTCGAGCGTTTTCACGGTAAAGGCCACATCTGAATAGGCCCAACGAGCCGGGGTGAAACACGCGAGTAGTTCGTTCAACGGTTTTTCCAGCCCCAGAAGTTTTTCGGAGAAGTCCGCGACACTTTTTCCCGCCGCTCTTTCGTATTCTTTACTTACCTTCAGGAGTTCATTTACAATGTGGAGCGCATCATCTCCATCAAACTTGTGATTCCGCATGGCATGCAGTCCTTTTCGAACCCGTTCGAAATATCGCCTTAATAAGTCCACCCCCTCTCTGCTTCCCAAAAGAAGAGTTTGATCCGGCGTCCTCACTTTACGTTTATGACTCTTACTACCCCTGAGGACAAATTCAGAGAAGGTTTCCTCACCTTCCCACTCTATATTCAACCACTCCACAACCGAGTTTAACTCTTCAAAACCATCGCTGATTTCATCAATGTCCGAACCCTCTATTTCTGAGCGTTTGTTTACGAAAGAACTTTGGGCGTATTGTTCCACGGCTTTCTTTCCGACTCTCGAAGCTTTCTCCGTATCCCGCTTCAGCTTCTGCACCTGCTCTGTCAATACCTCTACCCGCCGTTTTAAGTCTTCCCCTGAGGGAACTTCTTGCAACCCCACCTTATCCCATGCATCCGGGTCCGTCTCCTCCAGGTACATACGCGTCCGGTAAATATCCAACTGCTTTGAAAGCAGGTCCAGTTTGGCATGCATGTCCAACCAGTTTGACACGATTGTTTCGGGAGATTGAATCAGATCCTGAGAACCATCCGCCTTTAAATTTTCAGAACTTCTTATTCGATCCAATTGCTGTAAAGCAGCCGTTATTTCAATCACTCGTTTGGGTGCATTTTCAGATATTTTCCGGATTACATCCTGCCATTGAACGAACAATATGCCTGGCTCAGAAACCTCTCTTTGGGAGTTGTAAAACCGCTGAAGTTCCCGCGGAAGCTTCTCCTTAAAAAGGACAACTGCCATCCAATGAAACTCCTCATCCAGTATGTAGGTCGGCTCGACATTAGAAGAAGTAGGCACCGGTACCTTTCGGTTTGTACTTGATGGAGTTACCCACCCAAAGACTTCCACAAAATCATGTAGAGATCTCTCATTGATCGACTTTAATGATGAGCGGCAAAACTCGGAGGCATCTCTCAATGCCGACTTTGCTCTCTCCCGCTGCAACTTCAGCGTTGCAGCGTGTTCGGCGCGATCTGGGAAAAATGCTTCCTGCAGGAGTGCGGCCCGCTCCCCTGGCTTCCCGATATTCAAGGCATCAGAAAGGGTCTGGTCCAGTCGAAACGCAGATGCGGACATGCTACCGCTTGCCTGCTCCCCTCGGGAGTCTTCGGAAACATAGACTTTCTTTCTCCCATTCGTCTGCACATAGACGCCCTCCGAAGGTTTAGCATCCCTGTTTTTGACTGTCTCAAGGTATTTCCCCTTTTTGGCGAGTTTACCGCCCTGGATATGCAAGCGTTCAATCCGGCCGGTCAACGCAAACTCCAGTGCCTCCACCAGGCTGCTTTTTCCAGAGCCATTCGCACCTTGAACCAAGTGCAGCGCGGTACCCTGGACTCCATTTCCCATATCCAACTTCCACTCTCGTTTCCCCCGAATACGGAAATTTCCGCTCTCCAACCGCTTCAACAACCGGTTATCCGGGACACGCTCGCCTCGCACATGGTTACTTGAGAGTTTTTCGAAATATCGCGAGGTCTCATACAGCAACCAACAGAAAGCACGACGCTCGCCGTCCAGAAGTTCCTCCATTTTTGTGAGGTTAACATTCTCAGGCACAACGTACACATTGATGCCCAAGGAGCGGAGATGGGTCGACCGGTCCATTTGTTGCTTAAGCACACAGGAAAGGGACTCCAGGTATTGATTCCCCGGAGTGATAAACATGACCTCAACTCCATACGGTACTTTGTCACTCGCATCACGAAAATGAGACAACAGTTCATGCCGTAAATATGCAGCCTCCCTGAGGCAACTCATGGCCCAGTCGGCCACCTTGTCCACACCATCGCCAATCCGAAGGTTATCATCGGGTGCATAAATGAGTCCGAAACAAGAAATCTCGTCGTCCTGCACAAACACGTCCGGTCGGATATACCGTGCATGCTGAATCTCAAGCACCTGCGTATCCTTTCGTCGGAAGAAAAATTTCCTGACCGAACATTCATCCTCTTCCACAGCCTCCGGTGGAACAGTATCCGAACGCGTCAACTTGAAATGCTCTTCCAACAGGTAACAGATTCGACGCAAAGCTTTCTCTTTCTCTGTTTGATCGTTGCCGTTTGTCATCATACGGTCTCCATTTCCGATTCCTCTGCCGTCCAACTCAACCATGATGTCAATGGTGAGGGCTCATGTGGCTTACGAACCACCTCCTGCCACAGTTCATAAGCCGGAGGTGCCCAACGCGCTCTCGAACGAGGCTTTTCGGGCTGGATCGCCTGGTGTTTTTTGCGCAAGTCCCGCTCCTCCTGTGCACTATACCAATCATGTCGTTCATTCATTGGTAAGCGCCATACACAGATATCAAATGGATTACCTGGCAATGAGGCATCATGATGCCCCACGGTTGAAGAATTTGCCCGAATCATCAGTGCTCGGGAGTGCAAAGATCGTTCGATCCGCGAGCCGGCGGTCAGGAAGATCGTAGGACGCCGAAACACGGCCGGTGTCAGGCAAGCCCCATACTGGGAGGCGGCTCCCTTTGTCTCCGTGCACTCTCGACCACCCAACACCGAACGAATCCCAAGTTCAAGAAAAACAGCCCATGACGACCAAACCGGATGATCATGCACAGGCACATACCAGTTAGACGTACCCATCGCCAGATTCGCTTCCCCCAGATCAAACATCGCCCTTCGCGAAAAGCGCATCGCAAATTCACGCATAACCCCTGCACTAAATCCGTATGTCCAATATGTAATTTCCCGAAGTCTACGTCGTCGTCTCTCACCTTCGTCAGTTGCCTCACCCGCCTTTGCAAACAACTCATCCACATTCTTTTCATCGAGCCTCACCCGCTCCTTAAATCTCCATAACAGGTATTGCAACTCACGTTCGTTCGGCGGATCCTTTTTTGGAGAGAGACACCTCTCATAGCTTTCCATCGCCGCGGAGAGCAATCGTCTCGCCTGAATATGAAATGCTTCCAGTTGCCGCTTCCGGATTGCCAGGTGGTAGATCGCGAGAAATAAGTCATCATAGTGAGGAAACTTCCCCCGCAGTTCATTCCCACTGTCCCGGAACTGTATTCCGAGGTAATGTTCATGGTGAAAAGAACCCCGGTGCGGATCCCCGGCTGCGGCAGAGGCAGACCGAAGCACCTCGTACGCATGAAAGGGCACCTCGTTTTCCGTACCGATAAAAAAAGCAGGTGGCTCAGAAGAGAAATCCTGGATATTCTCAAAACGGACTTCGGAATCATTTCTACCACGATATGCTTTCTTGACTGCACGAGATTTTCGGTCCATTTCTTCATAGACGGTGCGAAACGTATCATGCATTACCGGATCCCGGAGACTGTAGCCACAAAACACCAATGACCGAGTCCGCAGGAGTGAGCGCAGAAAGTCACAGGCCCATGAATCCTCCCGCCAGTTCTGGATCTCCCGATAGGTAAAAACCATGGAATCAAGGTAACGGCAAAACAGACTCAATGCGTCTTCCAGCTCTAGCTGATCGGCTTTCTTCTTGTTCGTCAAGACCTGTACCCGTTTTCGGCATATCCGAAAGGCTTGTACACACCCATGAAATTTAATCAGCCCTCCCCGGTTCAATGACTGTCCTTTCTGGTAAAAAGAGATGGGGCCAACCACGTTATCCAATTCACAATAGGTTGCCTGGCACGCCCTGCTCTCATCGACATCTGAGCTATCAAATCCTGACAACCGCAGCGCACCTTCCAATAAAAGATCATAGTTCGTCGTCAAAATCGGATTGATCCATCCTTCCCGATGCAGTCGAGCCAGAATATGATGACGAGGAAACAATTTCCCGTGGTAATATTCCGCTAAAAGATCTCCCCTCACATTTCCATCCGCTGTTCCTCCCATAATCCGGATATCCGCAAACCCCATAGTATCAAGGAAAAGAGCTTTTCCTGCGTAGGTATTTGCCTCCTGTTCCCACCTGTCCGCCAACCAGAAATGAAACATCTCAACCGGCGCAAGAGGTATGAGATCAGCTTCCAGAGGATCATCCGAATTCAGACGTCTCATCCACTCTGCGTCTATTCTCGAAAGGTCCAGATCTTCCCGTTCCTCTTCGGGAATTGCATCCAATAGCTTGTCAAATGTTGTACAGCACCAGTCATTAAATTCATAATATTGCAGAGATAACGAACCAAGGATCTCGTTAACAGTGTGCTCTCGATGCACCTGATCACCAATCAACTTTTTGAAACCTGCCACGGTAGCCACATCAGCCATCTGCGGTAGAAAATTTGCAATAAGGTGAACCAACAACCGTTCCGGGTTTCCAAGTCTATCTATATGGGATCTCTCATCCAGCTCTTTCACTGTTTCCACCAGTGACAAGAACCGTGCCAACAGGCGACGCACGAGGCGAGATGCCTTGTTGCCCTCACTGTCGATAGAGAAACCCGCTCCGATAAAAAAAACCGCCTCTCCTTCAACGACGGCATCAACAAGTTTTAATAGACCAGATGGTTTTTTCACGACAGCTACCACTCCCAGACACGATCTGTTTCGGACCTGTACCAAGCCTCCCAAAGATTTGAGATAGATCTACTCCATCCTGGACTGTTCTTGAGGTCGATATCTATTCTTCTCACCTCAGTTAACTGCTCCACGGGTACATTCCCAACCATGACAGCGCCCAGGATGTTACGCGCACCAAGTTCAGCGTAAGACGACCCTAAGTCTATATCGGGATGTAAGAACTCAAAAAGTTGCTGAGGTTCAAACGGTAGTGTCTCCAAAAGTGCCGGAAGGTTCGGAGGGTTCGTGATCATCAGCCGGTGGATCGCACCTAACTCATCCGTATCTCGAAAGACCCTTTCGGCCCTCTTTAAAACCCTCTCAGGAACAGACCAAAGAGGTCTGTTTAGCATTTCTTGTAACCGAACGTTCTTTGTAGCTAAACCTATGTCGTTTTCAAACGAATCCCACAATAGGGATTCCATATCAGGATCGATTTCGAAAATCGCACTCGCAGAATTGGCTATACTAATGGAAGCTAAGCGAAGGGTGGATTCCCCACGCCTCATAACAATGTCACTAGTGGCATGGCATGCAAAGTAAGCCGTAGAAAGAGGGGCAGGAGCAAAATGAATCGGATGATCTGATATCGCAAACCCAGCGTACTTGTCCGCAAGAGCGGCTACCTCGCGCATGAATTCGCTCTTTACTGCACGAGTTTTTTCCTCCTCATGCGCATAGAGAGTTAATAGAGACAGGCAGAGTGCACGATGTACCGACTCCTGATCCCAGCCCGAGGAATTTAACTCGTCGACATTGTCACTCCAAAAAAATGGTACACTACGCAACGCCATACGCACTCCGATGGCAGACGCCAACTCAGCGGGTATGGTGCGGAGGCGTTCCTCCACATACTCCCGATCCCTTAGTTTATTGCTTTTCTTTACCATTTCTTCACATTTTGAATAGGTTTTCAAACTCTCAAAGCCTTCATTTTTCGCAAGAAGAAATATCGCAAAAAATTAAGCATTTTCCACAACGAAAATGGATTTAAACTATAAACTAAAATACAAGTACTAAAAATTACCGAACTTTCCTATTTACATTTCCAGACACCTCTTTTTACTCTTCGTTTGAAGGGAAGTTGATGATGAAGCATAAGGTACAAATTCAAGGGATCCGTCTACCTGTGTCCATCTCCTTTGCTGCTCTCTTGCTTTTGAGTTCTCGTACATTCACACAATCGACAACAAGAGGGAAAAACGATGGCAGACAAAGCTATTCTGTACGGCATTAATGATTATGCCACTATCCGCGACCTGCGGGGATGCATCAACGATACTGAACTCATCCAGCAGTTGCTTATTCATGACTACGGCTTCAATGAAGACGACATCCGAATCCGTCACGACGCGGAAGTCACAAAGACATGCTTTGAAGGGGACATTACTTGGCTTACTCAGGATACCGAACCCAATGACAGGCTGGTCATCCATTTTTCCGGACATGGTTCTTACGTACCCAGCGACAACGATGATGAAGCCGTCGATGAACTGATCTGCCTTCATGGGATGGACTGGCATGACCCCACGACCTACTTGGTCGACGATGACCTTGGAGACCTGCTTCACCGCCTTCCTTCCCATGCAGACATCACAGTGATCCTCGATTGCTGCCACTCAGGTACGGGTACACGGGCTGTCACACGAAGCGGAGAGGCGTCCCCTACCCTGGACGCCCTCGCCAGTCTTCCTGTAGCCGGACCCCATCCAGTTGAGGGCGAAGTCATCCCTCCCGAAGCTCGTTTTGTCCCCCCACCCCCTGAATTCCGTCGGCCAGAGTCACAACGCCGACGCTCGATGACCCGATCCGCGCTAAACCACTTGTTGCTTGCGGGAGCACGGGATCACCAGACGGCTGCTGACGCCTTCATTGATGACGATTATTATGGTGCGTTCAGCTATTATCTCTGTGCAACTGCCGCAGAGAATCCAGACGCTACTGCCAGTGAAATTATGACAAAGGCCATTACTGAGATTGCCTCGGAAGGATATTCTCAGGTGCCCCAAATTGAAGGTATCAACCAAAAAAAAGTTCTCTTTGGAGGCGGGAGATTTCTACAAAACTCTCCCTCTATGACCGAAGAGACCATATCCTCTCAGGCAGGCACCGAAGAAACGCTTTCAGGAAAAGACCTTGATGCTGTGGCATTGCTGCACCGAATGCTGGACGTATCAGAAAAATTCATCGACCTTGCGGACCGCATCCTGCCACAAAACATAGAGAAACGTATAGGTCACAGCCGAGATCTTGATCAGGATGTCTATGTCGCGGTTCATGGTATCAGTTCCCATCCTGCGGGATACTCAAAAAGATGGTTCGATGCTCTGAGCCCTCACCTCACCCAACCTATGGAACGGATGGAAGTTCTTTGGAGTGATATCGTAAATAAACGGAATCTCCCCCTGGCTGAGATTCAGGGGGAAGCAGAGCTGAGGGAGGCAATTGCACAGGAATTGGAACGCCGGACAGAAGAAATTCGCGAACGAACTGAAGGCAGGGCTGCGAACGTACAGGAACGCGCAATCATAGACGATTTTTTGCGCTACATGCTGCACCCCCCCACTAGAGAGAAGATTCTGAGGAGGTTCGATAACATCCTACGTCCGCTTTTGCAAACCAACCGCAACGTCCACATTATTTCCCACAGTTGGGGTGCAGTGGTTGCCTATGAGGGACTGCGACGGCTGGAGGAGGTGGATGGCCTGACTGGAATGGTTGAAACCTTTTTCACCGTCGGGGCACCGCTTTCAATTTCGGCTGTACGCACCAATCTCTTTTCGCGGGTTGATGATGGAAGCCGCCCTGATTTCGTGGAAAAATGGTTCAATCTGGATGCAGTAGGAGATATTGTGGGCGGACGTCTACTCGAACACTTCGATATCTCAAGGGAGTATCTCAAGTTGAGCCCATACGGATGCAAAACCTTCTTGGGCTATCCCTTAAATGTAAGCTGCGCACACAGTTCTTACTTCAACCCTGGAAATACCACAGTTAATCGCGGCATTTTCGCCCGATACATCAACCCCTAGTATTGGTAAAGAAACGTCATTTCTCTTTAACTCCACTTTATTCATCATATCAGGAGATCTGGCACAATGCGTTCATTGGACAAAGAAATTCTTCCGCACAAAAAAGTTCCCATAGGCTATGGACCAGAGGATCTGACTTATGCTGAATCAAATGGCCGCCCCTGTCTGATAACGGGCACGGGTGATCGGTGGGTTTTAGGCTGGGGCAAAAGAACCTCGGGTACGCTCAAACGGGTATTTCTCGACGATCCGGACCCGAAAGCGGCTCCCCTTCAAATTGAGGGGAGCGGTGATCCATTTCATCCTGTGGGGCTCTACAGCCGTGTGTTAGACAGTGAATGGTATATCTATGTGATCAACGCACCCAAGAGTCATCCGACTGCGATAGAAACGTACAGGATGCATGGTGACAGACTGGTGTGCATCAGCTCCAAAGAGGGCGGTAAACATCTAGATGATGCCAACAGTCTTGCAGTGACCGCAGACAGTCGTGCGTATGTCAGCAAATTCGAAGCTGGCATCCGCCGACAACCGAATCACTCCCATTTCAACTTCACCCACAACCTGGAATCGAAAGCAGATCTATTCATGCTTAAGCTGGATGATCCTGAGGGGAAATGGACACAGATTGCATCCGGGATATCCGGTGCAAATGGCTTATGTTTAAGCGAAGATGACCACGTTCTTTACATGAGTTGTTATTATGCCTCCTCCATACTGCGAATGCCATTAGATGCAGCCTCTGGAGCCGTCCTGGCTAATGAGGTTACATCTGTCGAAATCCCGAATAATGACTTGCCCGATAACATCACCCGTTGCCAAGACGGAACTTATATTGCCGCCGCTCAAACAAATTTGCGAAGCACCATTGGCGAACTACTATTCAAATCCCCGCAAAGCGCACCAGCAAACCTGTACACTTGGAAAGAGGGTGATTCGAAGGGAGCACACCTTCTCCACATTGGAAAAGGATATGAATTCCCAGCAGCCTCAACGGCATATCAACACGGAAGCCAGCTATATATATCTCAAATCGTTGGCCCCGAATTGCTCGTAATAAACCCTCCTAGGAACTCGCCACATTGAGGGATCTTACAACAGAAACACGTGCTCATGCTTTCAGTCACGACAACCCCTCTGAATCCATCACCAACTCACACGAACTCTTTTTTGCACTATGGAATACTTCGAGACCGTAATACTTCGTCAATTGCCCTCAGGATACCAGCAAACCCAATCAGGATCCCGCTCGCGTGCGTCCACGACGAAAAAGCACTCAACAATCAATGATGCATTTGAGCAAATCGAAGCAGGGTGTATAGACGCGATATGTGAAACCGGTGAGTTCGAACTTATAGATCACCTGGAGTTTGAAGCAACTTCGGCCCGAGAGACAAGAGCGGCTGCTGAAAGAGGCGTTCGTACACTGAGCCTTGAGGTACGTGTTCAGGAACACGAAAATGCCGTTCTTCTGGTTGAACGAGACGGTTACCATAGCTGGGAAAAGCCAACACGAACCTCTGCACAAGTAACACCTGGAACACGTGTGGGTCATGACGAACCCAATTTCGTGAATGTTGCAGCTTTCGAAGTCAGCTTCTCCCCCTCCCCTCGTAGCAACAGGGCTGCACGCGGAATTGTCTCCGACTTCATCAAGGATCAAGTCATTGGGTATGTCAAGGTACGGGTCCTCAAATATGTCACACAAAAAGCCGTGGGCTGGACGATGGCGTATCTGGAAAAGGACATCATCAATCCGCTCGTGCTGATGAATGGAGATCAGTCGTCCAAATGGGAACGATGCGATCGGTTGGAACAAGTGGATGCGAACCTCTCCACACGACCAAGGGTTCTTCTGCTGCTCCACGGCACATTCAGTTCTACCGAGGGAAGCTATGTGGATCTATGCGCACATGGCTTTTTCACCCAAGCCCGTACCAGATATGACGTAATTATTGGCTGGGACCACAAAACTCTTGCACAGACACCAGAAGAAAACGCGACTGAACTGCAGAATGCTCTATTAAGTGCAGACTGGATTCGCAATGCGGATATAGATTGTATTGGATACAGCCGGGGTGGACTGGTTGTTCGTTTTCTGACGGAGGTACTCAACCCTTCAGCTCCTGAAAGCAATCGGCTACAGATCCGGAAAGCCATCTTCGTGGGATGCACCAACGGCGGAACCCTTCTGGCCAGCCCCAATCGATGGGGGGATTTACTGGACACCTATACAAATGCAATCGTGGCAGGGGCACAGGTTTCCTCGCTGGTACTGGGTCCGGCTCCAACGTTGATCGCCCGATTTTTCAAAGGGCTTTCTGCGTTTGCCAAGGGTTTTGTTTCAGAGGCAATCGACGGAAAAAGCGTCCCCGGAATTGCCGCAATGGAGGTCCACAGCACACTTCTTAAACGGCTGAATCAAGAAAATCAAAATCGACCTCGCCCTGGCCATATCGCCTATTATGCCGTCACCTCTAACTATGATCTTAACATACGTGAGGCAATGAGCAGCGAGAAAAACGGCCTGATGAAACTTGCGTTGATCAACTCGCCAGTAGACCAACTGATCGGCGAAGAAAATGACCTGGTGGTTCACACGCGTTCCATGACGACCTTTGCACATGAGAACGACACCTACCTAAACGGTGAGTATGCATTCCAGACCAATCCACATGTCTTTCACACAATCTACTTCACTCACCCGGAAACCGTAAAACATCTCGCACTCTGGCTGGACATCCCTGTTCAAGACACAGATCCCCTCCCCACGCGTTCTATACGAGAAGGCTCAAGCTTCGATTCGCAGGAAGCCTCTACACTCGTGAAATCATTTATTCGTCTCGCTGGGAGTACAGACGAAGCAATGCCCACTCCAAAGCTCCACCCCAAATTCTCCCCCCCGAAAATTTCCTTGGATGTGGTATGGGGAAACATCATCGAAGAAAACGTAAGTTGCTACGCAGTGGGGCATTACGACGGCGTTCTACCGGTCCGTGCAGAACGTGTTCTCGACGAGGCCATTTCCGGAAAATATGATCGCGGAAAAATAAAAAAAATATCTGAAGCCGACCTCGTACTCACTAAACTCACTCGACGGGGACAAATCAGGTCAGACCTTGGAATTGTCCAATTGTTTCCATGGGGAGCAGGAACCCCCACCCATCGAACTCGACAAATCGCAGTGTGTGGAATGGGGGCTCCCGGTGACTTTGATGAAAGTGCGGCAAGACAACTGTACCGGGAACTGTTTCTTGTCGTAAACAGCCTGCCTGGCAGAAACTCACTTGCCATGGTCCTGATTGGTTCCGGATCAGATGATCTTGGTCCATCTGAAACTGTGGGAGCAATGTTTGCAGGACTAAGTGAAGCGATTCGTGAAGTACGTGATCAAGAAATCGCTTTAGGTGGGGCCCCTTGGAAACTGTTTGAAGTGAAGCTAGTGGAATACAAACAACCCAAGGCATTATCCATTTATAAAAGTGTGATAGATACATATAAACAGATCCTTACAAACCAGAGAGCCTCTACCAACGGGACTGAACTGCCATTCACATTTCAAATCGCCTACGATGGTGACGGAAAAAAGGGTGGCAAGACGACACAAGAATTCCGAATTCTGCATGCGTTGGCTGCAATGGCCGCCTGCGTGGATGATACAGCCGAGTATCAAGACCACCGGGAAACCGCGCTTAACCTCCTGAAACAAAGTTCGCAAGACATGCGCGGATTCAATACCGAGGAACTGATACAGGATCTAAAATCCTTCAATAGTACGCTGGATGGTGAATCAATCGACGGTGCGCTCCGTCGCGAACTCATGTTAGAGCAATGGTGTCGGATCATTGAGGAAGGTCAACGCAATGACTTCAATGATCGTGTCGTCCCGGTCCGAGTGACTATTCGGAAAAAAGAGGATCGTTTTCGAATGAGCCTAATGTCGCATAATGCTGCAAAACCTGAACGCCTCGTTGAAATGTCGCCCGATCTGGTGGAGGAATTCAATCGGCGGATCAGGCGAATTGCACAGAACAATGGTATAATCGATACCCGTGCTGCAGTCGCATTCAGCAAATCAGCCATTCATAAGGAATTTCGGCGTTTTTTCTCCGATGTAGGGAGCCCAATCGTGTTCGATGTCGATTCAGACTCTGCCCGACTCCATTGGGAAATACTGGTGGCAAACCTCGTAGAACTATCTGGTCAATTTGCGCAGTTCCGGACAGTCGAGCATGTGGCACTGGGCCGGATTGTTACTCGCCAGCTCACCACCCCTTTTGCAAAGATCCGATTGGGACGTCCAGACCGCGGAATCAAACGTGCGCTGGTCATTGGTAACCCAACGGGAGACCTCCCAGGAGCCCGTAGCGAGGCCATTGCTGTGGCAGAATGTCTCAACCGAAACGGTGTTGAAGTAACCTTCCTCCTGGACCCGGAGCACACAACCGTCAAACGACCTGCAATTGCGGATGGACCTGCCTCCAGACTTGAAGTGATGTCCGAGCTTCACTCCCTCAATGGCCATTTCGATCTCGTACATTATTCAGGTCATGGACGATTCGATGAACAGGAAGCAAATGAGCCTTCCAAAAGCGGATGGGTATTTGAAGAAGGACATCTATTGTCTGCAAGGGATTTCCGACAACTCAATGAGAATGTCCCGCATATGGTCTTCGCCAATGCATGCTTAACTGGCCGCATATCCGGTTCGGATGCCTTCAAAGAAGCTGAAACTTCTCAGGATGGTGTCGGCTATTCAGCAAGTGTCGCAGAAGAATTTATTTTTCTCGGAGTTCGGGACTTTATCGGAACGGCCTGGGAAATACCGGATAATGGAGCAGAACGATTCGCGAGCGATTTTTATCGCTTCCTTCTCGGAGGCAACACTGTCGGAGAGGCTCTACTTAATGCACGGAAGCCCTTTAAAAACAACAGTCACTGGGCAGCTTATATGCATTACGGCGTTCCTCGTTAAGAAAAACCCGTCTCCCCTTTTTCTTTCACAAATTCCCTTATCGTGGAAGTCACTGGTTGCTCATCGTTGCACTGACGATACAGTAATCGTATTAATTAACAGTCGGACCGTAAAAAAAGCTCAAAACTAGCATCAATGATGTACAATCAAAAGACTCATAACTGGGAAGTGCACAGTCCGAGTTTTTTGAGGTACTTATGTCGTTCATCGCCATTTCGGGGTTACTCCTGTCAATGAATCAGATTGAGTGATCTGGTTGTGGTGACTCACTAATCACTGCAGGGTAACCTTTTACCGTTCAAAGGTCAGATTTGATCATATTTAATGCACTTGATGAAAATGGAAAATCTCCATCAGTTACCGTTTCTCCATACCAGAAAAACGTAAACAACATACACTTCATTTTTCCGTATTATCAACATCTTTCTCACTTACACGAAACATATCATTCATACTAAGCACAGATATTTTCGGTCTTTTACGAATTTCTTCAATAACATCATCGAAATCCGTTAGCGCATCATGCCGGGCCACTACTCGCTGCAATTCCTCGACATGATCAGAAAGAGAAAAACTCAATATGGTTGTAAAGGTTTTCCGCACGACTGTATTCCAAACCCCTGATCCCGGCTCTACTACACCGATGGTTTGTTCAATATAATCATCAAAGAAGCCCAACAAAACAGGAACCGTTTCGGGTTCTGCAAGTCGGAGAAGGTCTTCATACAAGCGCTGACTCCCGGAACCCTTCATGCCAGCAGACTGTAATTTTTCCTGCAACACCCATGAAAGCCAAATTTTTTCCGGCTGACCACTTACAATCTGAGCACACCAAGTCGGCCAAAGCCTTTTGAACCGAAAATGCCTTTCGGTGTGACCAGTCTCATTCGTTTGTTTCCAATTGAGCTCAACAAAATAGTACCATGCACCCAAACGATTACATTCGGCGACAAAGTCTTCTTTGATAAAAGGTTGAGCGCCACCCATGGGAACAATTTTTTTTCCGGGCTCCAACTTTATTTCGAAATCCGGTTTTAACCCTTCCTCATATTCTTCTTCAAAAGGCTTATGTTCCGGAATTGCGTTTTCAATCATGTCATCCCACTCCAACCCAATGAACTTTTCAATTTTTCCATCCATATATATCCGCTCAAAGCAAATACGTGCCGCAAGACGGTTCCTCCAATCAAGAGACGCATCGGATGCGAAGCTTCTCAATTGTGGCAAAGCTCTTTTCCCTAGCTCAATGATTTTATTCCTTGCCACCAAATACTCTTGATTGTCCGTTTTTGCCATTTCCTCCAACAAATCGGGCATATCCGCACATTCTGCTGCCTGAAAGGAACACAAGACCATACAAACATGTATCAACCCGATTTTCACGTCCACCCCTGACGGTCAAAGCTCCGATATTGAATCGCTTCCGCGAGATGCTGGGGCTGGATGGATTCAGACTCTTCCAGGTCTGCTAGGGTGCGGGAGACTTTGAGGATCCGATCAAAAGCCCGTGCGCTGAGGGCGAGTTCGTCCATCGCCATGCGCAACATCTGATGTCCCTGGGCATCAAGGCGACAAAATTCATTTAGCTCGCGGGTTCCCATATCGGCGTTGCAATGTACACGGGGGTTTTCCTGAAAACGGAGCTCCTGGACTTTTCGGGTACGGATCACACGACAGCGAATGTCAGCCGAGGACTCCCCTTTGCCTAATGAAGTCAGCTCCTCGTACTGTACGGCCGGGACGTCGATGTGGATATCGATCCGGTCCAGAAGCGGGCCGCTGACTTTGTTCCGGTAGCGCTGAATCTGTTGCGGGGTGCAGTGGCATTCCTTCTTGGGATCGCCGTAATAGCCGCAGGGACAGGGATTCATCGCCGCGACCAGCATCATGGAGCTCGGAAACGTTACCGTGGCCGATGCACGGGCAATGGTGACCTGCCCATCCTCCAGTGGTTGGCGCATCACCTCCAGCACATTCCGGGCAAATTCCGGCAGTTCATCCAAAAAGAGAACCCCGTGATGAGCCAGACTGACTTCTCCCGGCATGGGGTGGGTTCCCCCACCCAGCAGGCCGGCATCGGACACCGTGTGGTGTGGACTGCGAAAGGCACGCTGTGCCACCAGGGCCTGATGCGGAGGCAAGGTTCCAGCGATGGAGTGAATTTTGGTGGCTTCCAGAGATTCGGCCAGGGTCAGAGGCGGCAATATGGTGGGAATCCGTTTGGCGATCATGCTCTTTCCGGTTCCGGGACTGCCGATCATGAGGATATTATGCCCACCAGCCACCGCGACTTCCAATGCCCGCCGCGCCCCCTCCTGCCCTTTAACATCTTCAAAATCCAACGGGTAGGTCTGATAGTGAGCAAACAGTCCTTCCACATCCATTTTACAGGGAGTGAGCTCTTTCTCTCCCCGGAGAAAATCGACCACATCACGAATATGCGTCACAGGGTATACCGAGACCTCCTCCACCACGGCCGCCTCCTCGGCACAGTCCTCTGGCACAAACAGTTTCTGAATCCCCATTTCCTTTGCCTGAAGAGCAATCGGCAACACGCCCCGGACCCGTCTCACATTTCCGGAGAGCGCTAACTCCCCGACCGCCAGACACCCGGTAAGCTGAGATTGTGTCAACTCACCGAGGGCGCTCAGCGTGGCCAATGCAATCGGCAGATCGAAACTGGGCCCTTCTTTACGAAGATCGGCAGGAGCCAGATTGACCAGCCACCGGCTGTCGGTGGGTGAGGAAAGACCGCTGTTGAGGAGTGCCGTTGTGACCCGGTCCAAACTTTCGCGAACCGCCGCATCCGGCAAACCCACAATACTCGGCTGAAACTTATCGTCCTTGGAGCCAGTGACATTGACCTCCACTTCCACCGGCACCGCCTGCACGCCCAGCACGGCGGCAGAATCAATTCTCGCCAGGTTTTCCGGCCCCTCCCCCGGGTCCGCGGGTTCAAAGTAATCCGTTTGCGGAGACATTGTCATGAGCAAACCAAACTACACACCTGTATTGCAAGCGATATCTCCGCGAAATCCCTTACTCACCCCTCTTTTGGCATCAGAAGTATTTCATTTATGTTAAAAATGTTTTTCTACCTACAATTTTGAACGTTTTGCAACGTTTCGCAATCTTCTAACCTGAGTCTATTTTACAGGGTCTGGAGATTGAACGTATGTTGATAGCAATGAAGGCGAAATGTGCAAAATCTGGAAGCGTGTTATTGGTCACCCTCTTAGTAGTCAGTCTGCTGATGGTGCTTGTGGTTTCGTTCTCAGTATATGTACGGCTGGGGCTTCGGGAGGTAAATGAACGGCAACTTCTGCTTCAGGCAAGGCAGAATGCCAGACTTGCCATGAATATGGCTCTTGCTCGATTGCAGGAATCTGCTGGTCAAGACCGCAGAGTAACAGCTCGTGCAGAAATCTTAGGCTCGGGTGCACATTCTCAAAACAGATATGTAACGGGCGTGTGGGATACTTCCAATCCTAACTCCTCTCCTGATTGGCTCATTTCGACTACAGCAGGTTCCTTCAATCCTCTCACTCCAATTACGGGAACTGACAGTGCATTGCTCCTTGGAGATGGCACACTTGGTATCAGCTCGGATGCGGGAGATTACATTTGGGCAGGGAAACGAGAAGTAGCAGCCTCAAGCCTATCTGGGCATTATGCGTGGTGGGTTTCCGATGAGGGGGTCAAGGCCAGCCTGAGTCTTGGGAATGACCTTGCACGCACACCCGAGATTGGTTCACTACACCGAACTGAAATGGACCGGCTACGATTTGCCACCCCGGAACGTTCAGAACAGAACTACGCTTTCGCTGCAGATCTTGATTTCGAAGATCCACTTTTAAATAACTTTAGTGAATTTATTCTGAATTTAAATCAATATCCTCTTCAGGCTCCACTTACAGATCCTCGACAAGGCGAGGGATTTCATCATTTCACTCATCGTGCACTGGGCCTGCTCACAAACACAGTGAATGGAGGAGTGAAAAAAGATTTATCTCTAGATCCCAGTCCTTTGGGTACCGGTTTCGAACAATTCATGGATTTCACATCATATCTGATCGAACCCAACAATACGGAGCCCATTGTGAGGGATGCTTCGGACCTCCGTAGGGTTCACGCCATGACTGCTCCCTCCAATCCGTCACCCACCGATGGGGAAATCGTCCACAAAGTTGCTCCAATCATCACAGACTTCGGCCTTCAATTCAGCCCCCGACGCAATTCAAGCAGTACTGGCAGAGCTTCTCTTATGATGGCCATTGTATTGGAGCTATGGAATCCTTATACCACAGCATTACCTGCAGAGGACCTTATCCTGGAAATCAGCGGATTTGAACCTTTTGATGTCAATCTCAGGGATCCAAATTCCAATACAGTGGTCTGGTCAGAAACCTTTGACCCAAATCAAATTATCGGGTCAACCGTGTCGCTACGCCTCGGACGGGATCAGTTTCATACAACCCGTTACGTGGATGCAAATGCCTACGACAGCCAGCTACATGGCCCGGGAAGATTCCTCTACTGGACGGGTCCTGTGCAAAGCCGGCCCAACCAAGCCACTTTTGCCAACCGGCAATCTGCGCAATCTAGGCTACAGCAATCCCTTCCGACTCCAGTTACATTTCCCACTGGGAGCGGTACTCACAACCTGGATGTCGGATACGAAATGCCGGAATCCACTTTAACAGTTCGATTACGGCGCGCACCAGAGAATGGCGGTGAGATTTTGGTGGAACATTCCAATCTTGTCTATGATGAGGTGGACACCGTTGACCATGGAAGTTTGGGTCAATGGGACAATCGCTGGCTAACGTACCGTTTCCGGATCATTGAACGTGGAACCACTTATCTAGCTGATCGGACCGCCTGGCTGAAACATGTGGATAAACGGACTCCTGTTCCCAGTTTTGGGGACGACATCACATTGGACACCCACACTTTACATGAATCTGCAACCACCTATTCTCCTGATGACACCGGCCTGAAAAACACCCTGAGTGTGAATCAAGATGGTGATCGTTACTATTTTGACCGGGTCTTAAGCAACAGCCCTTGGAGTCGTGACCACCGGAGAGACATCCCACTATTTGAACTACCACGTCAACCGCTTGTTTCCATAGGACAACTTCAACACCTCTACATCCACGGCATGCCTCCCTACAGTGTTGGAAATCCGTGGGGTGGATCTACCTGGAATCGCCTGTTTGATGAATATTTTCTTTCCGGCGTACAGACAGGGATATCAGAGCCGGATTTTTCCGGTCCCGCAACCACGTCGATTCCACACCCTAGACTTATGCCAGCTAACCCGCTGGATTTAAACATTGCCTCTTTTGACAACTCCACCCTCACAAGTCTTGCTGAAGATTCAGCCGTTGCGTTCCAAATCAAAGGTCAGTTTAACCTAAACTCTACTTCACAGGATGCATGGAAAGCTGTGTTTGCTGGAGCTAGGCTAGCTGGTTTGAATTACGTCGTGCGTGACTCCAATTTGCATGATGCTTTACAAACCTATTCAGAAGTAGACAACGACGTCAACTTCCCTCCTGGGTTTACAAGATTCCCGCAGTCGATTCAGGAATTACTGGATGTGGATTTAACTGACTTCAACCCTTCGTATGATCCAGGTGTTATTCACATGAAACCTGGCGTCACATTCCTGAAACCTCGGGAAACAGTTTCTGCAGAACCTGTAGAGACTGACTATGGGAATAACGACAGCATGATCGAGGCAATGGCCATCGCAATTACGTCCGCAATACAGACTCGGACACAGACGGTAGGGAGACCTTTTTTCTCTCTGAATGAATTTTTGACAGAGCCCTTCCAAAGTCATGATTCCATTCTGGAGTATGTGATCGACACATCCGGTCTGAGGCGTGTCGTCACCCCCAGCTCAACCTTCACGCCTGAAGATCGGACACCTAGTTGGCTTTCCCAAGCCGATGTCATCAGTGCATTAGCGCCGTTTCTTTCCACCCGTTCAGACACCTTTATCATCAGGACCTACGGAAGTGTTTCAGATACATCGGGCTCAGATCTTTCCAGAGCGTGGTGTGAGGTCGTGGTACAGAGGGTGATTACTCCAGTCGATAATGATGGGCTTACAGCTCAGCAAATGGCTGCTGAACCCTTGTCTCCCTATGGTCGCCGATTCAAAATCATCTCATTCAAATGGCTTACCGAATCCGAAATTTAACTCCCTTTCTTCTGATCTTCATTTTTGCCACGTCTTGGGCAGATGCACAGGAGGAGCCTCCTCCATTATATGAATTCAGTTTTTATGTGGCATCAGGTAGCCGGATTCGCAACGTACGATTTGGTAAGTTTGATGACTCAGGAACCATGATCGGCTCCAGCCCTATGGGTTTTCGTTCATCCGGCAGATCTCTCAAATACGAATATCGAGGCATCCTTCCTTTAGTGTTCTTTGAGGAAACTCCTGCCCCAACACCTGAAAACCCGGACAACGTCACACGAACACCCGTTGCAGTCGCCACCCCTCCGGAGAACATCGAGAATGTTATTTTCTTATTCTCCAAAAATCCTCGCTACCCGGAGGCCGGACAAAAGTACCTAGTGGATTGGGTGGATCTCGATCATGAGAAAATACCCGCTGGGCATATCACCATATTTAACACACTGCCCCTTACAATCAGGGGTGGAGTAGCACAAGATGGTGATCAACCCCCAGAGGTGATATCGGTTTCGAGAGGCATCAACTCTCCTATCAAGATTTCCCCAAAAGCAACTGTGTTACTAACACTTGAGACAGAAGAAGATGGATTACTCCGAGCCTATGAAGATACCATTTATTGTGAACCGGATGAACGGGTCCTTCTTGTCATCTTCCCTCCTCGATTCCGTGGGTCCTATAAATTAGGCTCTAAAATTATTTCGATACCCAGTGCTCAGGCAGAAGAAGAGGAAGAAACTGAGGCTGCTGACGAATCCTGAACTCTCTTCAAGGCGGTAAATCGCACACGTAAAAGGAATGGGGGTCAGAAATACCTTATCGATAAAGCCTCTTTCGACTGTAATCATCATGATGGAAGCTAAGTTTTCTTTCATGAGTGAGAACCCTCCACAAACCACCCACTACACTCCCCACTTGACAGAAAGTCTGCCCAAGCTCACTCTGGTACATTATGGACTTTGTGCGCATCGCCGATTTCAACAACAAACTCGGGGCGGAGACGACTGCCCATGTTCTCGATCAGTCAGGTGTTCCGTTTATCATTCACAGTGATGAGACCCTGTTTGGAGAAGGTGGGATTTCGGACTATGTCTTCCTGAGCGTTCCTGAAGACCGGGTGGATGAGGCAAAGCGGCTGATTGACGGACTCACGGACGAAACGGAACCCCGTTGAATCGGTTTCAACCCCACCTCTGTATCTCCGCCAGTGCAGGCAGCGGGAAAACGTTCCGGCTTGCACACCGGTTTCTCCGGATTCTGGCCATGGATCAGGCTCCGGACCGAATCGGTGCCTACACGTTTTCCCGGAAGGCCGCCGGGGAAATTTTTGACGAAATCATCGGATATCTCCTCGAAGCGGCGGAAGATGAAACTTCTGCGGCTATCGCTTCTGAACGGATGGGGGAGGAACGAGCCGCTCCTGAGTTCGAACAGGATCTGCGACGTGTCTTCGAGCAGCTTCACCGACTGCGCATCGGGACTCTGGACTCACGGATTGCACAAATGCTCTCGGCAGCATCTGTGGAATTAGGTCTTCCAGCAGAATTTGCCGTGTTGGACCGCGAGTCTTCCGAGTACCGCCGCCTTCAGTTCCAAATCCTGAATGCGCTCTTCGGTGGCGGACAACGTGAACAGCCGGATCAGGATCTGTTCCTCCAGCTGTTTGATGAAGCCACGCACGGAAAAGCCGAGAAACACTTATTCCGAGAACTTGAAACCTACATCGCCTCTCATCGCGTCGCCTATTTGCGCTTTCCGGATGTCGAGACATGGAAAGGCCCGACGCTGTCCGACCCTCCGCAACGATTGGAATCATTCGAACGGGATCACCTTGCAGAAACCCTTCTGGAAAGAATCCCAACGGTCATCACGCACAAAAGCCTGCTCAAGAGCGTGATCGCAGTCATTCACGCCTGCCGGACGATGGAGAAGGGCTCCAGATGGTCCCGTCACATGCCGAAGAGCAAAGTCCTGACCGAACTTCTCAGAAAGGAAGCCCCGGTTCTTCACTACGGCAAGACGGCATATCCGGTTGAGGAAGACCTCTATCAGGACTTACAGGCACTTCTGGATCACGTCTGTGCCCAACAGGTGGAGGAGGTCCAGGCTCGCACTCTGGCCATGTATGGTTTTCTGAATGTGTATGAACAGGCCTGTCGGCGGCAACTCCTCCCTGGGGGTACCCTCGCATTCGAAGATGCCTGCGACCTGATGTCCCGTTTTGAGGACCTCACACCGGCAGAATTCGCATTCCGTCTCGACGGCGAAATCGACCACTGGATGCTCGATGAGTTTCAGGATACCAATCAGCTGCAATGGAAGGTTCTCCTCCCCTTCCTGGATGAAGTCCGTATGGATCCGGAACGTCGACGGAGCTTTTTCTACGTAGGTGACGTGAAACAGGCCATTTACGGATGGCGGGGCGGAGATTCTGAACTTTTTGGACAGATTCAGCAGGACTGGCCCGGGATGCAGCGTGAATCACTGGACGTTTCATTCCGATCCGCTCAACCCGTTCTGGATCTTGTGAACCTGCTCATGGATCAGATTCCCTGCCAAGACCAACTGAGCTCGGAAGGGATTCAACGGTGGAATCAGGAATTTTCAGCCCATTCTGCGGCAAATCCCTCTCTGCCGGGATTTTCTCAGGTTCTGCGGTGCGAAAGCCAGGATACGGTGATCGAGGACAGCATTGTGGAAATCGTGAAAACATTACCGGAAAAACGGGATGTTGCAATTCTTGTCCGGACAAATTCTGAGGGACGCCAATATGCGGAAACCCTCCGTGCAGAGGGATTTCAGGTTTCACTTGAAGGGAGTTCCCCCGCAAAAGATGATACAGGAGTCGAACTCGTCCTGGCGGCATTGAAGCTGGCAGCTCATCCTGGAGACCGGTTTTGCCGCACCTTTCTCAACCTGGCAGGACTGGAAACCAATCCGGCCGCTCTTCTTCAGGCAGTCACCCGGGAAGGTATGGCTCCGGTACTCCAATCGGTCATGGAGACCCTTTGTCTCCGCGAAAAGGCTGATTTCAGTCGGCACCGGCTCGAAAGACTGATGGCACTGGCCTTCGAATTTGACCAAAGTGGTGATCGGTCAATTGACCGGTTTCTGTCCTTTGTGGATCAAGCCCATATCAAGGAGCATGAAGCACATGGCCTGATCCGCATCATGACCATTCACCAGAGTAAAGGGCTTGGATTCGATGCCGTCATCCTGCCTATTGGAGAATCCGCCAGCATGTGCAACCTGCGGCATGGTGAACTGGGAGTTTCCACGGCAGAACCTGAACACCCCCGGCTGACCTTGCTTCCCCCAAAAGACATCAGCCAACGAATACCGGAATACCGGAAAATCTATCAGCAACAGGAAGCGGACACCACCTATGAAACCCTTTGTGTTCTTTATGTTGCATTGACCCGTGCAAAACAGAGTCTTCATGTGTTATTACCCCCGGCGCCCAAAAAAGGATCCGGTTCCGTCACAAAAACGGGCCATTGGATTGCGGACCGCTTACCGGGCCCGCAAGAGTCAGCCGTTCCATTGCCAAAGGGGATGGTCTGCTGGTTTGAGACGGGAACCTCCAAACTCTGGCCATCATCCGGGTCCAGAATTCCCCCGGAATCTTCACCAAAGCCTCCATTGTATCTGAAGGAAGGTCAACCCTCCCTTTCCCGTTTGGAACCCTCCCAGGCAGATCAGGGTGAAACCCGTCCGGATCGTCTGTTTCACCCAATCCCCTCAGATGGCCGCCATATGGGAACCCGGGTCCATGAACTCATGTGCCAGGTGGAATGGGCGGATAGCCTGCAGGCAGACGTCTTTCTGACGCAGGCAGAAGAGCCCTTGGATTCAGATGTGGCCTCACATGTCCGGACATTATTGAATTTACCGGAATTACGGAAACCCGAAACCTTTGTCACACTCTGGCAAGAGAAAAAATTTGAGTCTGTTCTCCCTGATGGCTGGGTGACCGGGATCTTTGACCGCGTGGTTCTGCTTGAACATGGCGTCATCCTCCAGGATTTTAAAACCAACCGGTACACGGGACCTGAAACCGTGAATCATTACCGGCCTCAAATGCAGATGTACCGCAGAGTCCTCGCCGACATGTTGTCGTTGGACCCCTCGACGATTCGCTGCCAACTCCTGTTCAGCGCGACCGGAAACGTTGTGGAGGTGGAATGAATTTATGGGCACATATGGTCCTGGGTTACCCGAACCCAGAACACCAGACCGGACAGTTCCTCGGGGATTTCTGTCGGGGACCCGTTGAGGATCTTCCCTTCTCCCCCGGAGTTTTACACGGCATCCGCAGCCACCGGAAAGTGGATGCCATTGGAGACCAGCATGCATTTACCCGGGAAGCGAAATCCTTCCTCCCTCCTGAAGAACGGCGATATGGAGGATTGGTCCTGGATCTTCTCTGCGACTGGCTGCTCCACGAAAATTGGGAACAGGTCTGTCAGGAGAACAAATTGGAGGTCATTGACTCCTGTGAAGTTGTCCTGAACGGAGACCGAAATACCTGGCCGCGATCTGCCAACCATCTCGCCAGACTGGTGCTGGATCACGATCTGCTGCACGCATACGGCCAGTTGTCGGAAATCCGCTATGCCGTAGGACGTATGGGGACAAGGCTCCGGCGCCCGGTTGATCTGCACCCCCTTCTGGACAAGTTCATTCGCGAAGAACGTTGGCTGCATACACACTTTCCGAGTTATTTCCGGGATCTGATACGCGTTGTGGAGGACATCACGTGAAGAAACCTCTTCACGTACTGTTTCATGCCTTCGCAATCGGTCTGTTTGCCTTTGGTCTGCGGCATGTAGGCTGGAACTGGGATGAGGGGTCTCCCTGGTCTCTTCATCCAGATGAACGTCACATGGTCAGCACCACACTGGCGCTCAGTTCGGAGGGTGGCTGGTTTGACACAGACTCATCCGGGATGAATCCCTACAATCGCGGGATCAGCAGCTATGTGTATGGAACTCTCCCCCTGCATCTCACACACGCACTGACCGTCGAACAGGGGATTACCGAGCGAAGGGACATCATCCGGGTGGGACGACTGCTTTCGGCCTGCTGGAGCACCGGAACGGTGTTGCTGCTGTTTCTGTTTACTCTGCGATATGCAGGCTCCAGAGCCGCCTCCCTGGCAGGGATTCTCATGTCCGCTACGGTGTTATCCATTCAGCAGGCCCATTTTTATACGGTCGACAGCGCAGGCGTCTTTTTCACCACCCTGTGTATCGGATTCGGTCTTGAGGCCCTGCGGACAGATCGACGTGGATTCCTTGCCGCTTCAGGAGCCGTGGTGGGACTGGCCATGGCCTGCAGGATCAACCTGGGTCTTCTCGCCTTCTGGGTCATAGGGCTGACAGTTGCGCAAACCTGGAAAAACCGAAAGATCCACCCTGCATTGGAACTGTGTGCAGGCGGAGCAATGGCACTCCTGCTTTTCCGCCTGTTTCAACCCTACGCGTTTGATGCCTCCGGCTTTTTTCCCCGGGGCCTCAATCCCGAATGGACCCGGAATCTGGAAGAAGTCCGCGCAATCTCCGACGGGACCCTGGAAGTCCCCTTCACCCTTCAATGGATCAAACGTATTCCCTGGCTGCATCCCCTTTCCCAGCTCGTGGCCTGGGGCATGGGCTGGGCTCTGGGACTCGCGGGAGTGCTGAGTGCAGGATGGATCCTTTGGTCCAAACGGAAAACCCCCACCGACCCACTGTTCCTGCTCACCTTGTGGCCGCTGCTCCTGTTTACATACCATGGCGGTGTATTTCTCCATACCCTTCGATACTTTCTGCCCGCAATCCCCATTCTGATCCTGATCAGTGTGCGAACCATTCGTCAATTGGAGCCCCTCGAACTCCGTCGCATCCTCATCGGAATGGTCATGCTGCCCACCCTGCTGTATGCGGCGGCGTTTCTCCATCTCTATCAGGAGCCCCATCCGCGGGTGGCGGCAAGTCAATGGCTGTACACTCAGTTACCGTACGGAGGGATTGTCGCTTCTGAACATTGGGATGACGCCCTTCCCCTCCGGATCCCGGGATCCGAAGAACTCCACCCCAAATTCGACTTCCGTGAGTTGAAGGTCTATGATCCCGAGTCCCCGGCCAAACTGGAGGAAATCCTGCGGACAATTGAGGAGGCGGATTATCTCATCCTGAGTTCCACCCGGGCCTCTTACACGATTCCGCGGTTTCCACTGAGGTATCCCGTAATGTCTCGTTTTTATGACCGTCTGGAGGAGGGAGCGTCCCGTTCCGGGCTCAAAGAGGTGGCCCGGTTTCACTCGGTTCCGCAACTGGGTGGATGGGGACTCGATTCCCTGCGTGCAGAGGAAGCATTCCGGGTCTATGATCATCCTTTGGTTCGGATCTATGAGAAGACCCCCTTGTTTACGGTAGACGCTCTTCGCACTGTGCTCACAGAAGATATCGAGTTCAGTACCATCCCGGACATACGTTACCGGGATGCCGGTAAATGGAATCAGGGCTGGTTCTCCGAGCAGGAGTGGGCGTCCCGCCAACAGACTAAGACCTGGTCAGAACGCTTTCCGGAAACCGGAATCGGCAACCAGGCCCCGCTTCTCACCTGGAGTCTGGTTCTCATCTTTTTGGGAATCACCTCCGCCCCGATCTGTCACCTAGCGTTCCCCTCTCTCGCAGACCGTGGATGGGCGGTCAGCCGTCTCATGGGATTGATGGGCATGACCTTTCTCGCCTGGCTTCCAGCCGCCTGGGGCCTCCTCCCGTTCGAAACCGGCATTGGAATTGCAGCGGTTCTTCTGCTCGGTTCCGCAGGACTACGGGTTGGTCTGCACCACGAACAGCTCCTTCGGGATTTCATAAAGCATCGGTGGAGGATCATGATCGGCGAAGCCGTCTTTTGGACCGTGTTTCTGTTGATCGGAATACTGAGATGGCTGCAGCCCGACTTATGGCATCCATGGTCAGGCGGGGAAAAACCCATGGATTTCGCCTTTCTCAATGCCATCGCCCAGTCAGACTATTTCCCTGCTGTCCAGCCATGGTTATCCGGAACCTCCATCAATTACTATGATTATGGATTCATCTGGGTCGCCACGCTGATCCGGTCCACGGGGATTTCACCGGAAATTGCGTACAACCTCGCGATCCCCACCTTTGCAGGATTTGCGGCCACGGTTCTGTTTACCCTTGCAGGTTGCGGGATCACCGCCTTCAGGACGGGGCCGGGACGCAAAGGAGCCGTCCCCTCTGGGATACTCGCCGTTGTTCTTGTCCTCTTTCTGGGAAATCTCGGACAACTCCGCTGGCTGTTACACGACCGCAGCAAGGACTTCATCAATGCAGGGTACTGGAATGCAAGCCGGGTCATTGGAGTTCCCGACGGAGAGATCCAGCCGATCACAGAGTTTCCCTTTTTCACCTTTCTCTACGGAGACCTGCATGCACACCTCATGGCCCTGCCGATGGCGATGCTGGCCATGCTGTGTGCCTGGCAGTTGTGGCGCCGCCCCCACCCTTTGCGGGTCCTGCTCTGCTCCCTCTCGTTGGGGAGCCTCTGGATCATGAATGCGTGGGACCTCCCCGTGCAGGCTGCCATCTTTGGGTTCTGCTGTCTGGCCAGAAGCCTCACCGCCAAATCCGGAACACAAATCGAAGCTGCGGCTTCGGGCGTTTTCTGGTGCCTTACAGGGCTGATGGGTGCAAAGCTCCTGTTTCTTCCCGCTCATCTGAAAGGATTCGCGCACCCGGCAGAATTTGAACTCTGGACCGGTCCCCACTCGTCCCTGGCGGATGTCATCACCGCACACGGCGTTCAATTGCTGCCATTGGCACTTCTCTGCATGCTTTTGATCCTCGGGTGGCATCCCTGGAGGCGAAGTCGGGGGGTGGGTCAGACATTCTGGATTCTCTGCCTCGGAGGGTGCCTGGTGCTGATTTTGCTGGTCGAACTGGTGCGGCTGACATCCGATATCGGCCGGATGAACACCGTGTTCAAGTTCTATTATCAGGTCTGGTGGATCCTGGGTCTGATTCAGGCGATCCTGATCGGGCCGCTGCTATGCGCCAGAGACCGTCAACCGCAACGCATCATACTGCTCTGTTTTTGCAGCTTGATCTGGGGGTTTGGCGCTCTCTATCCCCTAACAGCCCCAGCCGCCAAACTCCGGGACCGTTTCTGGATGACAACAGAAAAAGGCCTCGATGGGATGGCCTACATGGAAACCGCCGAGCTCCATCTGGATGGTACAAGCTTGAATCTAGCAACGGACCTCGCCGGGATCCGCTGGCTGCGTGAACACGTGACACCTTTTCAGGTTCTCATGGAGGCCCACCGCCCGGAATACCAGTGGGGGGCCCGAATGAGCTGGCACACCGGTCTTCCCACGGTGGTGGGCTGGAACTGGCACATGCGGCAGCAGCGTCCACAGCCCGGCGCGGACCGGGTGGTGTGGAAGAGAGTGGAAGAGGTGAGGACCTTTTACACCACTCCACATCAGGAGGAGGCCCGGGACATCCTGACCCGGTACCAGGTCCGGTATGTAATTGCCGGGGACCTGGAGACGCTTACCTATGGAGAAGGGATTCAGGAACGATTGAATGAATGGCCCTTTCTGGAGGCCGTGTTTGATCTGAACGGACTTGCAATTTATCGGGTGAAGTAACCGGAGAGTGGGTGTAGGCTTAAGGCCACGCCTCCGGAACCGGACCCCGGTTCCAACCGACTGAGCTTCCCAAGGGTTCTGGACTCAGAGGTATGTGATTTCGTTTGGGTTATGCCGGAGGTGCCGGACCCTGAAAGGGCACCAGCCACTCTTCTGCCTCAAGGGCTTAATGAACCGGTCCGGCGGCGTCATTGTAGATGCCGCGATTGATGAAGGGCCAGGGAACGAAGAACCCGATTCCAAGCACATTCTCTCCAGGAACGCCTCCGAAATACCGGCCGTCAAGACTGCTGTCGGTGTTGTCTCCCATCATGAGGTATTCATCCTCACCCAGGGTCAGTTCATAAGCGCAGTCCATAAATTTCGGGGAAACCTGAAATTTGGCAAAATAGTCCGTATTGGGGGATACAGGGTTATAACCCGGGTAGACCTTTTCCGCATCCGAAAACTCGCCCTCGTTGTACTGACGCTGAAACACCCAGGGATCTTCAATCCGCTTGCCATCCGCATACAAGGTGCCGTCACAGATCTTCAGTGTTTCCCCGGGGAGCCCCGTCAGTCGTTTGATATACGCACTGTTCTCACGTTCCAGGGGAAGCCCCCGGGTGGAAAACACCACGATATCCCCTCTGCGGGGTTTGCGGAAATTCGTGACCATCCGGTTTACAATGATATGGTCTCCCTGCTTCAGCAATCCGGTTGCAAGCACCTCCCCTTTTCTCACCCCCATTCCAGGTTTCACTCTGGATTTCATATCCTTGTGGATTTTGTGATAGGTGAGAGAACGGCCATGCCGGACCGGGACCAGAATAAAGGTATCCTGTTGCCGCCACTGGCTGGGTTCCGCCACCACGCCATCCACTTTCGCCTTCACCTCTTTGTAACGCGAACCGGACAGGAGGAACTTCAGGACATTCATCGGCAGTTTGTCTGAAACCCCCGGTTCATACTCTGCGACAGAGGTGATCCCATAGAGAGTCGGCTGCATGGATCCCGTGGGAATCTGGTAGGGCTGAAGAAAATAGGTACGGAAGGCCAAGGCAACCGCCATCACGACGACAAACACCTCCACGTTTTCGCGCAGCCCCTCCCGTCCGTCCGGAGTGGGATGAATTTCAGCCGCTTTGCTTCCAGCCGATTCAGCCAGTGCGAGACCTTGCTCAAACTCCTTCGCTTTCAGATGTCCCTTTAATTGGGACTGGAGTTCCCGAAGCTCCGCCACCGTGTTCGGGTCGAGCAGATCCTCCTTCATCCGCCGTGCATATTTGACCTGAAAGACCGCGTGTTCGATCTGCTTGCGTTGCTGTTTGCGTTTGCGGCTCAGAAAAAGATTCATGAATCAGCCCTGTCAGTCGGAGGATTTCAAAATTTTGGTAAACGCTTCCTGGGGTATATTCACTTTGCCCACCATTTTCATTTTCTTTTTTCCGGCTTTCTGGTTTTCCAGCAGCTTGCGTTTCCGGGAAATATCGCCCCCATAGCAGCGGGAGGTCACATCTTTCCGGAATGCGGGAACGGTTTCCCGGGCAATGATGTTGCGGCCGATTGCCGCCTGCACCGCGATGGGGAACTGGTTACGCGGAATCTCCTCCCGCAGTTTTTTACAGATTCCGCGTCCGATGAAGGGAGCTTTTTCGCGGTGCACAATTGCAGCGAACGCATCCACCGGCTCTCCATGGACGAGAATCTCCATTTTCACGAGATCATTCGGGCGGTAGCCTTCATATTCGTAATCAAAAGAGGCGTAGCCGCGGCTGAGACTCTTGAGCTTGTCATAGAAATCAATCACGATCTCATTCAGGGGCAGATGGCAGGTCAAAATCAGCCGGTTGCCGTCCACGGTCTCGGTGCTGCTGATTTCTCCACGACGGTCGCGGACCAGGTTCATCAGATCCCCGATGATTTCATTGGGACAGATAATGGTACAGCGGAGAAAAGGTTCTTCAATTCTGTCGATGGTGGTGGGGTCCGGCAGGTGAACCGGATTATCAATCAAAAGCTTTTCACCATTCTGAAGATACACCTCATAGACCACCCCCGGGTAGGTGGAGATAATGTCCACATCGTATTCCCTACGCAGGCGTTCCTGAATGATTTCCATATGAAGCAGCCCGAGGAATCCGCAGCGGAACCCGAAACCCAGTGCCACAGAAGACTCTGCAACGGAGGTGAAGGACGCATCATTCAATTGAAGTTTCTCAATGGCGTATTTCAGCTTCTCATAATCTGAACCATCCACGGGATAGACCCCGCAGAACACCATGGGATGCACTTCCTGGAAACCGGACAGCGGTACCGAAGCCGGACGGTCTTTCCGGGTAATCGTGTCTCCGATTTTGATATCGGCCGATTCTTTGATGTTCGCAATGATGTAGCCGGTTCCACCCGTCTCGAGCTTGTCCAACGACTGCATTGCGGGTGCAAAAATACCGACTTCCTTCACTTCGAATTCTTTTCCGGTGGCCAACATACGGATCTTATCACCCGGGGCAATTTCGCCGTCCACCATCCGGACATAGGTCACCACACCCCGGTACGCGTCGTAGTAGGAGTCGAATACCAGGGCCCGGGTTTCCTCCTGTTCGGATACTGGCGGGGGAATCCGGGAGACAATCGCCTCCAGCATCTCCTCGATCCCCTCCCCGGTCTTGGCACTCACCGGAATGGCCTCGTCCATGGGAATCGCCAGCAGATCCTCGACCTGCCGTTTCACGGCGGGCAGATCCGCATTGGGTAAATCGATTTTGTTGATCACGGGAACAATTTCCAGCTCCTGCTCCATGGCCAGCATCACATTGGCCACGGTCTGAGCTTCCACACCCTGAGCGGCATCCACGACCAGCAAAGCCCCTTCGCATCCTGCCAGACTGCGCGTCACTTCATAGGAGAAGTCCACATGTCCGGGGGTATCGATCAGGTTGAACTGGATCTTCTGTCCATCTTTCGCGTCATACCACATGGTCACGGGATGCGCTTTGATGGTGATCCCGCGTTCCCGCTCGAGATCCATATCATCCAGCATCTGCTCCACCAATTCGCGGTCCTCCACCGCACGGGTTTTCTGCAAAATCCGGTCCGCAAGGGTGGATTTCCCGTGGTCGATGTGGGCAATAATGGAAAAATTCCGAATATGGGAGAGATCTCGGGGCATAGGGAGCGGATGAGTTACCACGAAAAAGCCGGAAGAAAAGGAAAAATCCCTTCGGGACGTTGCCTCCACCCTACGGGATCCGGAGACGGGATTACGGCATACCGCAGATCGGGAGGATCTGCATGGCCGCTGCGGCAGACCGATCCGGGAACGATCAGGAATCCTCGGCAGCAGCTTCTTTCGAAACCGGACGCTTCCGTCCACCCAGCAGTTTTTCAACCGGGCAAAACCCCGTGAAGGCACTCTGGATAAAATTCACACCCACCATTGCACTCAGCCACAGCCATGCAGGGCTGACATACCGACCCAGGAAGAAGGAAAGTACCACCAAAAATGAGTGAAGAAACAGGACCTTAGAATTCAACAGTGTCTCCTTACGTTGCGGATCCACTCTCCCTCGAAACACCGGGCTTGTAAAGCAAAACCGATCTCAAGGCATGTCCCCTCCAGGGACCAGGGACCGAGCATAATGGGAAAAGTTTACAGACGGGGCCCGCTCATGGAGCGGAAGCGGGACAGCCACACTCTGTTGCCCGCCCCCGATCCGGTGACCATCGGCCATGCCTCAGGTCATGCCTTTGCCACGGGTCATAACCACTTTCCCTGTACGCACCAGTTCAATGATTCCGAATTTCTGCATCATTCCGATCATTGCATCCAGCTTTCCACTGTCACCGGTGACCATCAGCACCAGACTCTCAGGTGCCAGATCCAGGGTTTTGCAGCCAAAGTGTTCTGCAATCTGAAGGGCTTCCCCACGGCCTTCCGCCCCTACAGCGACTTTAACCAGAGCCAGTTCTTTGGCCACAATTTCATCATCGGTGTGGTCGTAACAACTGATCACGTCGATGAGTTTGTTGCACTGGGCTTTAATCTGATCCAGACCCGATGCTTCACCGCGGGCTCCGATGGTCATGCGGGAAAAATCGGCCTCTGCGGCGGGACTCACCACCAGAGACTCGATGTTGTACCCCCGACGGGAGAACACCTGTGCGATCCGGGCCAGGACACCGGGTTTGTTGTTCACCAGCACACTGATGGTGTGCAGCGGATACTCGTGTTCGGGGAGTTCCAACGTGAGCGGAAGATCCGTGGTTTCGATTCGGTTTGTCATGGAACTCTCCTCAGGTAGAGCCAACGGGTTTGGCCATTTTCTGTTTGGGTTTTTCGATAATCATGTCCTCGAGGGCGGCACCTGCGGGAATCATCGGGAACACATTATCCTCTTTCACCACTTCACAGTTGATGAGACAGGGCCCGTCATTGTACTCGAGCGCACGGCTCAGCACTTTTTCGATGTCAGCAGGACGCTTAATCTGGAATCCTTTCGCCCCGTAGGATTCCGCCAGCTTCACGAAGTCCGGGTTGCCTTCCAGATCCACGCCGGATTTCCGGTTGTCAAAGAACAGCTCCTGCCACTGACGCACCATGCCAAGAAAGTGGTTGTTGAGAACCAGAATCTTGACCGGGAGTTTCTGAAGCACAGCCGTGGACAGTTCAAAGAGGGTCATCTGAAATCCACCGTCGCCCACCACTGCGACCACAATGTCATCCGGACGTCCAATCTGCGCGCCAATCGCAGCCGGGAATCCAAAGCCCATGGTTCCGGCTCCACCGGAGGAGATCCAGTTCCAGGGATCCCGGCTCTTGTTAAACTGTGCAGACCACATTTGGTGCTGCCCCACGTCGGTGGTGATCACCGCCCGGCTGTCGGTCAGACGGTCCAGCACATCGAGAACATGTTGCATCTTCAGTCCTCCCTGCTTTTTGTAATGCAGGGGAAAGCGTTTTTTATAGCCGTCCAGGGTCGCCAGCCATTCGGTGGTTTCCAACGGTTCAATGTGTTTGTTCAACTCCGCCAAAATCACTTTGGCATCGCCCACAATTTTCAGATCCGGACGAATCATTTTGCCCATTTCCGAAGGATCAATGTCAATGTGCAGAATGGTCGCATTCCGCCCAAATTTGTCAGGCTGACCGATAATCCGGTCATCGAATCGGGATCCGACATTAAAAATCAGATCAGCTTCAACAATGGCTTTGTTGGCATAAGCGGTTCCGTGCATGCCCAGCATGCCCAGCGACAACTCGTGGGTTTCATCAAAGATCCCCTTCCCGAGCAGGGTGGAGGTCACCGGAATTCCACACGTTTCAGCCAACTCCTTCAGTTCGGGACCCGCATGCGCCAACATGGCGCCGTGTCCGGCCAGAATCACCGGACGCTTGGAGGCTTTCAGCGCCGTGGCGGCGGCGGCCACAGCGTCACTGTCCACTTCAAACGAGGACTCGGGATGATACCCGGGAAGGTCGATGTCCACGTCCAAAGATGCGGTACAGGGACCCTGACTGATGTTTTTGGGCATATCGATCAGAACAGGTCCCGGACGGCCGGTGGTGGCGATGTGCAGGGCTTCCTTGGTCACCCGCGGGATATCCTCCGAATCTTTCACCAGATAGCTGTGTTTCACAATCGGCATGGTAATGCCAAAGATATCCGCCTCCTGAAACGCGTCTTTTCCCAGCATCCAGGTCACTTGCTGACCCGAGATAATGATCATGGGAATGGAATCCATGTGAGCCGTCATGATACCGGTAATGGTGTTCCCCGCTCCCGGACCACTGGTCACCAGGACGCAGGCGGGCTTCCCGGTGGCGCGTGCATATCCATCCGCCATGTGAGCCGCACCCTGCTCATGACGGGTGAGAATAAACTTGATGTTCGTGCCGGCGGTTTCAAGTGCATCGAAGATCGGAAGGGCCGCTCCACCGGAGTAACCGAAAATCACTTCGATCCCTCCTGCTTCCAGGCATTTCAGAAGCGTCTGTGCGCCGTCTCGTTGTTCTGTCGCAATCATATCGTGTTCCTTTTCGTTTCGGGATCGATGACTCTACAGGCAAACCTGCAGCATTTGCAACTCAAAAATGCGTGAAAATATCGCAAATGATCAGAAAAATCTCATACCCCATAAAATTTTTCCTGCAAATAAGCGTAAAATTTGCATTTGTTAGATTATCTAATCATAATTTAATATCATTATTTTCGAAACTATAGGAGTAGATTCATAAATGAGGTCACAGAAGACAGCTCACGAGCCAAAAGCGGGAATAAATTTGTATGTAAGGAATGACACGCACAGCGCAATTAACTTGAAATGGGTATTTCCTATGCCTGACGGCAATTTTTCTGCAAATATTCAATCCAATCTCCTACATTTCATTTCGCTTCTGAGACAAAGCGTGCATAATAACCCTGTGAAGCTATCCCACTCACTCCTGCTGACCTTACCGCTTTGGCTGGCGGGTGGATGCCAAAGCGTTTCCGGGGTTGTTTTCCAGGTTTCGACCCCCAGCCATGTGGAACAGGGACGGGTTCGGGCGTCCACCACGCTCTCGGAGCTGAAGTCATTTGGAGACATGGGCATCGGCACCTTCGACCGTCATGACGGAGAACTCATTCTCATCAACGGAGATTTTTACCGGATCACCTACAACGGGGATGTGAAAATCCCTTCAGCAAGCTCCAGCTCCCCGTATGCTGTGGTCACGAAGTTTGAACCGAATCTGGATACATCGCTTCCCGGCCCCATGACACGGGAGCAGCTCGAACGACACCTGGACAAGCTCATTCCCAATCGAAATCTCTTCTGTGTCTTCTACATACGAGGGAATTTCCGAAGTATGCGGGCCAGAAGTCAACGGGCATCATCGGGAGGAAGCCGCCCCACTCCGCTGCAGCAGCGACAGTCCATTTTTGAATTTACGGATGTGTACGGCACCCTGGTGGGGATCCGGGCTCCGGAGTATCTCGAGGCCGTCAACACCCCCGGCTATCAGTTCACCTTCCTGAACGAGGAACGAAATGGTGGGGGAAAGGTGATTGATCTGTTTATGACGGAAGGGCGTATCCGGGCGGATACCCGGCATGAGAGATTCCAGCTCGTGTTTCCAAAATAAAAACCCGGTCTTTCGACCGGGCTCAAAGATGGTGGTGGGGGAAGGATTCGAACCTTCGAAGACCGAAGTCGTCAGATTTACAGTCTGATGCGTTTGACCGCTTCGCTACCCCACCGGGGGTGCGCGCTTATACGCGACGATCCAAGTGTTTGTCCACTGGATTCTGAAAAAAATGGTACCGAAGGTGGGAGTCGAACCCACACTCCCTTGCGGGAACCGGATTTTGAATCCGGCGCGTCTGCCAATTCCGCCACTCCGGCGTACCGAGGGACCGTTTTTAGGGGGCACCTTTCCGATTGGCAATCCGGAAAGTATTTTTTCTCAAGCTGTGGGTACATGACCCGCACCGTCAATTGAAACAGGTCCAGGCCCTCGTTAAAATTGCCCCGAAGCCAGCAAGACCAGCGTACAGGCCTCTTCCACGTCGATCCCGGATGCTTCAAGCGCAGAGGCCAGTTGTTTGTTTTCCGCCCCGGGATTGAAGATGACCCTGCGGGGTGAAAGCCCGCAGAGAGCATCCAACATCTGTGCGGAACGATCAGGTCCCACATAGACCGTGACAGTATCCACTTGCACAGAAATCGCATCAAGGGACGACACCGCATCCAGACCTTCGATTTCCGAAACAGCCGGATGCACAGGAATCACCTCATATCCGTGCCGCAGGAGGGCCACGACGGCTTGATTCGAATAGCGTTCCGGTTTCGGACTTGCGCCGAGAACCACCACCGGACCTGAAGACTCTGCATGCATTGGTAGAGGATACTTCGTCATACCAACCGGTCAAGACCGCCGGCTGATTACAGCAATCATGGCCGATCGTTTCGACTGATCCCCCCCCAGAATAAACGGAGCCTCCGGACCACTCAGCACTGTGATTTTTGCCAGATCAACCCCATCTCGCCGCCAGGTCACTTCCAACCTGGCTTTCTCCCCTTCCATTCCCAGCATCCGGATCATCATTGAATGCCCATCGCCCAGTTGCATCCACTGCTTTTTTCCTACGGACAGCGAGGCCGTTCTGGCTCCGATTTCGCGGTAGCGCTTGTAGGGAAAATTTTTCAGATGCGGAAGCAGAGGCGTGAGAACATCATCGGAACTCCCCCGGCCCTGGTCGGCCTGGATGAGACGGACGCGTACCCGGATTTCCTCAGCCTGTCCCTCCCAGGCCATCAGGCCCAGAGGCAGGATCAGAAAGATCATTCGTTTAAAGAGGTGCATGTTCCTCCTGAGTCGTAGGGGTTGAAAGCCACACAACCGTCCAACCGGACTCCTGATCGGTGTAGACCAGGGGAACGGCGGCATCCGCCTGAACCTCTACCTGCTCCACAATCACAGAGGGCGGGAGGGAAGAGGATGAAAACGGCTGAATCCACATCATCGCCCAGAGCATGGCCGCAGCAGCAGCCGGAGCCCACGCCCATTTCCAGACCGGACGGGGCGGGGCACCGGTAGAAACGCGCAGCTCACGTTGAACATGTTGCCAGACCGGTTCTGCCGGAATGGTCTCGGGTGGTGGAACCGCCCCGAAGCGTTTTGAAAGAGCCTGAAGCTCCGAGAGTTCTTCCTGAAGATCCGGATCCCGTGCCATCTGATCTTCAAATGCGGTCCGTTCTCGCGCAGAAAGCTCACCGTCAAGATAGGCATGGAGCCGTTGATCATGCTTTTTCATGCTTCCGCCCCCTCAAGTTGGAGCCGGATCTGCTTCCGGGCATGGTGCAACCGCGACATCACGGTCCCGACACGGCATTTCAGCACGCGGGCAATTTCCTCATAGGACAAGCCCTCCAGCTCGCGGAGCACCATCACCGTACGATGCTTTTCTCCCAGACGGTCAAGTGCCTCCAGAATCCGCCCTCCCGTTTCCCGGTGCATTAATGCCCGGTCAGGCTGAGCCGTCGCAGAACCGGAAGGCAGTTGGTCAACGCCCTCCAGGTATTCCACTTCTCCCCGCCGCTTCAACCGGCGATGATGATCCTGGGCATTGCGGGTGGCAATGGTGTACACCCAGGTGGAGAAAGACGAGTCCCCCCGGAAGCGGGGCAGATTTCGCCACGCCTTGATCCAGGTTTGTTGTTCGAGTTCCTGTGCCATGTCCGGATTCCGGGTTAAACGCATGAGAAGGCCGTAGATTCGGTCGTGATGGAGGCGGACCAGTTCTCCGAAGGCCTCCTGGTCCCCCGCTTGCGCACGCTGAACCCATTCTGTTTCATGCTGCATCGGGACGAGGAGGAGTGAACGGTCGGCACTGAGGCTTCAGCGCACATACACCACACGGGATCGACCTGATTTGGGGACCCAGACGCGTCGGGTTTGAAAGTCATAACGACCAGGGATATACCGGACAATCCAGGCTCCCCCCGCGGTTTGGACTTTCTCACGGTATGCGGGAATCCAGACCCGTTCCCGCACCACTTTGTAATACCCGCCGCTTTCGACGACCGTTTCATTTAAGTAGGAATTGCTCCGGGCTGAGGTCACATACGTGCCCCGGGAAGAGGATCCATACGAGGTCCGGACATAGGTGGGACGGCGGACCACATAGGTGGGAGCGCAGGTAACGGGGACGTGCACCGGCCTGCAGTGGCTGTATCCCACTCCAAAACGGGGGCGATTGAAGGCATGGGTGACGACCGCACCGCCGATGGCTCCGGCGACGAAGGCACGTTCAGAACTGCCCGCATAGGCGTGCCGGGCGGTGCCGGACAGGATAAACGCCAAACTGGCGGTGAAGATGTATAGGGGCTTCATCATGTACTCCAACTGAGGGTTTCATGTAGGTAGACGCCCTCCTCAGGAGATTATTCACCCTTTTTTCAAAAAAGGAAAGCCTTCCGATGCCTCAGCGTGGCCAGCGCAGGGTAAATCGCTCGCGGCAGTACACATATCCATCCGGGCCCTGCATCCGACCTACAGGACAGTAGGAGGGCGGGTCAATGTACTTGGTTTCAGGGTCCAGCAGGCCCTCACGGACGTGAAGTTTGCCTATCAGGCCATAGATCAACCGGTTCCCGCCAATCAACTCCATCCGGTGAAGCGTACATTCCAGAGAAACCGGGGCCTCAGCAACCCGGGGGGTGCGAAGATCCACACTGGGAGCCGGGGTGCACTCATGAAGATCCAGTTCCGATTCTCCATAGGGCAGCGCCGCAGCGCTCTGATTCATCGCCTCCACCACGGTTTCATCCACCAGGTTCACGACGAATTCCCGCTCCCGCTCCACATTGATCGCGGTATCCTTAGGCCCCCCTTCCTGCCGGTTGCCGCAATTGAAGATGAGCAGCGGTGGCGTCACCCCGAACACATTAAAAAAACTGAAAGGCGCCACGTTGACCGACCCGTCTTCATTCAGGGTGCTCACCCAGGCAATCGGCCGGGGAGTCACCAGAGCTGTGAGGACTTTATACGCGATGGGATTGTCATCTTGTGCGAGGTCGAGTTGCATAAAATCCCCTTAGAAAGCCGTGACCGTTTCACAACCTTTTTCGGCCCTGAAGAGGGGGAAAAGCTTTATTTTGGCATTGATAGGCCCGAGACTTTCCATAACAAAAAGCAAGTGAACAAACGACGTTCCCTCTTTGAGGAGTATCCCATATGAAATTGACCCTGAATCGTGACGCATTGTTTGAGGCCCTGACCCGGGTGCAATCTGTCGTCGGGACCCGCAGCACCATCCCGGTTCTGTCCAATGTGCTCCTGGAAGCACGGGACGCAGGTCTGACGCTCACCACCACCGACATGGAACTCAGCGTCACCACCCACATCGAAGCGGACGTGGCCACCGCAGGCGCCACCACCCTCCCCGCCAAGAGACTCTTTTCCGTCATCCGCGAGCTTCCCTCTCAGCAGATTGACCTCTCGATTGATGCAAAAAACACCGCCACCATCGAATGCGGCTCCAGTTTTTTCAAGATTGTCGGGCTCCCGGCGGATGATTACCCTGATGTCCCCCGCCCGGAAGGAGATCAGGCCTTCACCCTGGAAGGTGGATCTCTCAAAGCCATGCTCAAGAGCGTCCAGTACGCGGCCTCCGTTGATGAAACCCGTTACGTGCTCAATGGCATCCTGTTCAGCTTCAAGGAGAAAAAGCTCACCGTCGTGGCTACGGATGGACGCCGTCTGGCGCTGTGTGAACAGGAAGTGGATTTCCCGGACGAAAGTGCGGCGGATATGGTCGTTCCCGCCAAGGCTGTGAATGAACTGCTCCGCAACCTGCAGAGCGAAAGCGAATGCAAAATGACCGCCGCCGGCAGTCAGGTGGTGTTTGAGCTTGAGGGCATGCAACTGGTCTCCAAGCTGATCGACGGAACCTTCCCCAACTATCAACAGGTGATCCCCGCACAATGCGAGGAGCGGATCACACTGGAACGCGAAACGCTTCTGCAGGCTGTACGGCGGGTGGCCCTGGTCACCAGCGAACAGTCCAACTCCATCCGCCTCCATTTTGGAGAAAACGAAGTGCAGGTTCTCAGTTCCACCCCGGATGTCGGGGAAGCAAAGGAGCGGGTTCCTGTGAAGTATACTGGAAAGGAAATGACCATCGCCTACAACCCGGAGTTCCTGCTGGCCCCTCTGCGGGTGCTGGACAGCGATGAAGTCTACCTGGAACTAACGGATGAGCTGAGCCCGGGAGTGCTGAAATCCGATATCAGCTTCCTCTACGTGATCATGCCCATGCGGATGCAATGAAGAGGGTGAACGCGACATGTGGGTTACTGGGTGCTCTGGCACTGCTGGTCTTGACGGGCTGTACGTCCTCCGGTCGTTATCAGGTGAATATCGGCAACGGACACGAACACCTTGAGGTGGTCCGGGATGTCCGGGTGAGCATGGACGGCTCTTCCCTGAAAGAATTCCCGGTCATCGCACCCCAGAAAATTGCCGCCACCCGTCCTCAAAGCGGAAACCTTCCGGAGGTCATCACTCTTGAGTGGACCTCTCCAGAAGGAGAAACTCACCAGGGGGATGTCAAGGTTGCAGATGTCGTGCCCGAGGATTTCAAGGGCCAGCTCGTGGTGCAGATTAATCCGGATCACTCACTGACATTAATGCAGGATCCCTCCCGCAGCAAAGACCTCTCTCCCATCCCCTGGAATGCTCCGGAGGCATGGGAGGGGAGCGTGATGATCCCCGGATTTAACCAGTAACCCTGTGAGCCCTCTGCCTACAACACCTTCAGGGGCAACGCAATCAACGGGTCGCCGTACGACAAACGCAACCGGAGGTGCTGGAGACTGGATTCGGCTGATTGTAGGTGCGGCCCTTCTGGTGATTGGATTGCTTTGGTTTTTGTCCTCGGAACTGAACGCCGTACGTGATCAACGCCGCCGCCATCGCATTGTGGACGAGGTCAAAGTCATCGATTCCAATACCCTCCCGGACCTAGAGGATGGGCAGTTGGTGGCCATGTCCGGTGATACGGTACCATTGACACAATTGTCGGATCCGGAATTCCAGGCCAAAACACAGGCACTGCACATGCGCCGAATTGTGGAAGTGTATCAATGGGTCCCGGAGGAAGGTGACAACACCCGGTATGTACAGACATGGACCCGTTCCCAGGTGGACAGTACCGGGTTCCCGCCCGCATATCAGAACCCGCCCCCCCGAAGTCCGGTCCCCGGCCCCTGGTCCGATACCGCACAAAAAGTGTCTCTCGGAAGTTTTCAACTGTCCCCGCCTCTCATCCGGGAAGTTCAGAATTATCAATCCTGGATTCCGGCCCAGATGACGCCTCCCAGGGGATGGCATTCGAGAGGATCCGCCTACATCCGCTCCGAGGACCCGGAGCATCCTGCAGCCGGAGATATCCGGGTCCGGTTTGAAATCGTTCCCCCCGGTCCCATCACAGTATTGGCCGCACAGGAGGAAAGTGTGCTGGTCCCCTGGCAGGATCCGTGGCAGGGCCCGCTCTTCCGGGTCAGGTTGGGAAAGGTCCCCCCCCACACCCTTTTTCCAAAACCCGAGCCCTCTCCTGCCGTCAAGATCTGGAGTGTCCGCCTGCTGGCCCTTCTCGTCCAGACCCTTGGGTTTTACTGGATGATGACCCCTCTGGTGGACCATCTTTTACACCTGACACCCAAATTCCGTCCTCCCTCAGGCCCGGTTCCGAGCCTGATATCTGCACTGGCCCTCAGCCTGCTTGTGGCCTCTCTGGTATGGATCACCAGGGCTCCCGGGTTCAGTTTGACGATTCTGGTTCTCTTTCTGCTTGCCGGGTTGGGCACAGTCCTGCAAGTGCGAGGGGTATTCTTCCGGAAGATCTGAATCCGTTCTGATCTTCTCCCCTTCAGACTTGCCAACCGGACTCTCCCGTGAAACCCGTATCTCTCGCCCTGTGCCTCCTCCCCTGCCTTCTTCTCGCTGAAGACCCTCCAGCATCCGAATCCTCCATCAATGCCGGGTTTAATCTAACCCGCGGCGATCAGGACACCGTACTGTTCGAACTTGGAGGGGAGACGCTGCATCCATTCGGCGATCAGTCCATCTATGTGGAAGCATCCTATGCCTATGGTCAAACAGAAGCAGAAGAAGAGGACATCACCACCCGCGACACCTCGAATGCGCTCATCCGATACGAAAACAAACTTCACGACCCCTGGTTTGCATATGCAGAGGCCACTTCGCTGTCCGATGAAATCGCAAACATTGATTACCGTATCACCGTAGGCCCCGGTCTCGGTACCCGGTTGGTGCAGACCGACACCCTGGATGTCGCGGCAGAATCCGGCCTCGTCTGGGTGGTGGAGGATATTGATAATGAAACGGATGATGAAGGGGCCGTACGGCTGGGTCAGAGCCTTACCTGGGACATCAGCAAAACGGCGACTCTGCGCCAAACCCTTGATTTCCTGCGGAAATTCAACCGCACCAATGATCGGATCGTCAATGCCAGGATCATCGTGACCTCCACGCTGACTGAAAGCCTCAGTCTCCGTTTCGACCTGAGGCACCGCTATGAAAGCCAACCCGCAGAGGACAAGGAATCCAATAACCTGACCTTTACTGCCGGAATCGCATTAACTCTCTAAAACCCTTCTGGCGTCGTTCAGTATGGTGAACGGAGGCGGCTATACCCAGACAAACACAAACACGGCGAGGTGGAGGCCGGCACCGGCCATCACGAACAGATGCCAGATTTCGTGAAATCCGAATCGCCCCGGAACGGGGTTCGGTTTCTCCCGAACATAGATGATCCCTCCAAAGGTATAGAGAACTCCTCCAAGAGCAATCCCGGCCATGGCCCCTCCTCCCAACTGCTGGATCAGGACCGGTCCCAGCAGAGCGGCCATCCAGCCCAGACCGACATAGAACGTCATGGTCACCCATTTTGGAAGCGAGGGAATGGCGGCCCGCAATGCAATTCCCACCAAACAGAAAAACCAGACGGATCCAAAAACGGACCATCCCAACGGCCCTCTCGCGACCGTCAGACATAACGGGGAAAAGGTGCCGCCAATCAGGAGAAAGATGGCCACATAATCCAGCGTCCGCATTCTGGATTCAAACCGGAGACTCCCTTCAAGCCCATGATGCAGAGTGCTGAAGAGAAACAGAGAAACCACCCCCACCGCGTAAAGTGACGCTCCGACGATATGCCAGGGAGAGACGGCGGATGCCTTGACAATCAGCCAGGAGCAACAGGGGACCACAAACAGAAGGCCGAGGAGATGACTGATGGTGTTAAACCGCTCATCGGTGACGTTGGGACTGCCATCCTTGCTCAGCTCACGCATCCTGTTCACCCGTACATCCGTCCTGCGGGTGGCCCAGCAGGTACCCAGCTCTCATCCCCCTCTCCAGAACAACTCAGCGTGAGCGCGGCGGTGGATCCGGTCACCTTTAATCTCCAAACTTCGCAGCGCAACGTTGGATACCTTCATTCAGGGTCAAGTAGGGGGAAAAACCGTTCGCCACTTCCTTCAGGGGGATCTTGTAGCGATGAAGAAGCGCCAGTTCACTTGCCAGATCTCCTGCCTGAGGACAAATCCCTCTGGCTCCCACCAGGGTGTCTGTTTCCCGATTCCGGAACAGCTTCAAAAAGCCTCTCTCTTCCCGGACCGTACTAAACCGGGGCCAGCGGTTCACAGGCAGTTCCGCCTCCTCAACCGGGATTCCCCGGTCCTCAGCTTCTTCCCTGGTCCATCCAACCCCGACAATCTGAGGGTCGGTAAACACAACCCAGGGAACGGATTCAGAAGCCGGCTCTTCAACTGATTCACCATACAAACGGGCCACGATGCGCTCTGCATCCGCTGAAGCGGTGTAGACCAGCATGTGGGTGCCGAGTACATCTCCAGCCGCAAACACATTCGGAAGAGAGGTTTCGAGCTGTTCATTCACCTTCAGGAAGCCTCTTTCCGTCTGCTCCACCTGCAGTCCGTCTGCAAACAACTCCTCCGTATTTGCCCGTCTTCCGCGGGCCACCAGCAATCTGGAAGCCTCAAACTGCCGCACCGCCCCGTTCAGCTCCACCGTCGCCCGGATGCCATTCCCCGTCGCCTCGAGCGTTGACACCTGCACACCGCAGTGAAGATCCACACCCTCCTGACGCACCAATTCACCAAGTGTTTCACCCAGATAAGCGGGTTGGGACGAAAGAAGATGTCGGCTTCGCTGAAGCTGGGTTACCTTGACTCCCATCCGGTTCAACATCTGGGACATTTCCATGGCAGTATACCCTCCGCCGAGGACGAGGACGGAGTCGGGAAAGGAGGTCTGAGCAAACAGCGTTTCATTTCCAAGAACCCGCTCCGGCGGCAAATGCTCCGTCCCGCGATAATCCGTCCGGGAACCCGTCGCGATCAAAACCGCATCCCCCTGAAATCTCCTCCCATCCACCTCGACGGTATGTCCATCCACAATCTGACCTCTACCCGAAATGAGCTCCAGTCCGTCCAGTTCCGGGAGCGGCTGCTCATAGTTCCGATGTCTCAACCCCTCGATGACACCCCGCATATCCTCAAGCAAAGGTCCGGCATTCACCTCCGCACCGTGTACCGAAATTCCGGGAAATTGGGTATGCGAGGCCACATGCATCTGTTCCGCAGCCCGAATCAAATATTTGGAGGGCACACAGCCAACGTTTAAGCAGGTGCCACCCAATGGGAGAACATGGTCATGAATGAGTGTGGCAGAGCCACCTCTCGCCACCACATCCCGGGCCGCAGTCGCTCCTGCAGTACCGGCACCAAGAATGATCAGATGCATGGTCAGGCCACTACTGAATATTGAGAAACGTAACCGCGTAGAGGAACAATGTCACCAACGCCAGTCCCAACACCATCGGCCAAAGGTTAACCCCCGTGCGGGGCGAGGTCGGGAGCACCGCAGCCTCCTGAGGTGCCTGGGCCAGTGGTGCCTGGGCCATCTGAGCTGCAGCAGGATCCGTAACCGCTGCCGGTCCCTTACTTCGTTGTGCCGGAATGGAACTCTGCCGTTCAGGTTGACCGGCAACCGCCCTTCTCCTGGGGGCTCCACGTCGCCGTGCAGCGCCGGGAGCGACATTGCGGACAGGTCCTCCCCCACGACGGACCACTTTTTGCGGGCCGGTTTTTTTCCGTTTCCGGGCCGGCAGACGCGTATGCATCACCGTACTCCGGATGTTGGAAGCGAGCGGAGATTTGATAAGACGGCGTTCTTTGACCGTGAGAATATCCGCCATGACTGCCGTCCAGTCCGGATAACGGTGCAGCGGATCCTTGGCCATCAGCCTCTCGACCAGCGCACAGAACCCCAGGGTGAGGTTTTTGTTCAGTTCTTTCGGATTGACCAACTGACCGTGGACCTGCTGCGAAGCGGCATCATCCGGGGAGAATTCTCCAAAGGGAACACATCCGGTGCCCAGGTGGTACATCGTGGCACCCAGCGCGTACATATCGGCCCGGCAATCAAGTCCATCCTCCACCAATGCCTGTTCAGGCGGAAAGTAGTTGGGGGTTCCCAAGGTCATATTTTCTTCAATCGCCACGCCTTCACTCCCCAGAACCTGGGCAAGTCCGAGATCGGCAATCTTGGTGCGGCCATTCCGGTGAAGAAGGAGATTATCCGGCTTAATGTCACAGTGCACGACTTTATGATCACGCCAGGCGTAATCCAGTGCTTCGGCGACTTCCTGGGCAATCTGGAGCACCTGAGTTTCAGGCAACGGATCTCCACTGTCCGCCACATCACCGGCAGTTGGTCCGGGGACATATTCCATTACGTAGTACAGGAACCCTTCCCGTTCTCCCGCATCAATGACCTGCACAATGTTGGGATGAATCAGCGTTGCAGCCGCCCGGGCCTCATAGATAAACCGTTCATACTCTTTCTGATCGGAATCAAACCGTTTCATCAGCACCTTGATGGCGACGACTCGGTCCAGTTTGTCCTGCCGGGCTTTCCATACGGTGGCCATACCGCCTTCAGCGATCTTACTGACCATCGTGTAACCGGGAATATGGATTTGTTGGGACATCGATTGATTCTATAGAGGTTTGGGTATAGGTTGTCGACTCCTCTCGGCGATAAACAACGCGTTCACATGATGAAAAACATCACTTATTTCGGTTTACTGGCAGGATTCCTTACAGGTTATGTCCAGGCAGGTCCTCTGCTGTCCATCGAGAATCCGATCCATGACTTTGGCAAGGTACAGGGAGAACCGGTGATTGAACACGCGTTTACCCTGGAAAACAAGGGGGACACCCCTCTGGTCATCCGGCGGATTCAGGTCTCATGCGGATGTACAACCTCCGGAATTTCCTCTCTGAAAATTGATCCCGGTGAGCAGGCGGAAATCCCGGTACGTATGGACTTGAAAGGGCGTACCGGGAAGCAGCGGCAAATCATCACCCTGCACACGAATGATCCCGACCGGAGACAGGTTCCCCTCTCCATTACGGGGCAGGTTGTTCCGGCGATTGAAATAACGCCCCGTACCCTGAATCTGATGCATGTGGATCCGGAAAATCCCAAAACTGGGACCGTGGAACTGCGAAGCACCAAGCAGACTCCGTTTCAGGTGACCAACGTTGAGACGGTCAACGACCGTATTGCCACGAACATTATCCCTTCGGAAGACGGAACCTCCGCAATCATCGAAGTCACCCCGCTTGCTCAGACGGATAAGGGACATTTTTCGGACATTCTGGTGATCGATACCGACGATAAACGGGTTCAGGGGAAGCGGGTACTCGTGATGTGGCAGGTACAGTCCGGGGTCACCGTCACTCCGGGAAGCCTGAATCTGATCCCGGTGCAAAGCCCTACTCCCCAACAGCGGTACTTCATGGTGAAACCACCACCGAAACAAAAGGAAGGGTTTAAAGTTACCGGCGTTGAGTGGCCGGGACGGGAGGATGTCGACATCCGGATAACGGAGCTACCCTACGGATGGCGCGTGCATCTGAAAGATTTGAAGCCCGAAGAGGACATGTCGGGTGAACACCTGATTTTCCGCACAAACCTGGAAGGGTATGAGGAACTGAAGATTTCAGTCAAGGTCCTGAAGAGGTGACTGACGTGTCCCGTCACAGAGACCATCGCCCCACACACCCCTTCTGACCCGGCACACTTAGGCAATCCGCCGCTGATCCATTTCCTCATCCATGGAGGCGAGTCGGCTCGCCACCATGGGTTTCGTAATGCGGTAGGATTTCTTTTTGCTCTTTTGACTCGGAATGTCGTACATAATGTCGAGCATGACCCGTTCTAAAATGGCCCGGAGGCCACGGGCACCGGTCCCGCGTTTATGCGCGATCCGGGCGATTTCCGCCAAGGCGGTATCGGTAAAGCTCAACTCCACTCCATCCATGGCCAGGAGTTTGGCAAATTGCTTAATCATGGCGTTGCGGGGTTGGGTCAGAATATGCACCAGATCCGCTTCGGAGAGTTCATTCAGGACCGCCACCACCGGCAGACGTCCGACAAACTCGGGGATCAGGCCGAACTTCACCAGGTCATGCGGATCCACCACTGTATCACTGGTGAGACCCACCTGTTCCGGAACACTGCTCGCATAACCCATCACGCCTTTCCCGCGACGCCGTTTCACCACCTCATCCAGTCCATTGAACGCACCGCCACAGATGAAAAGGATTTTCTCGGTGTTGATCTTCACATATTCCTGCTGGGGATGTTTCCGCCCACCCTGAGGCGGTACGTTGGCCACCGTGCCCTCAAGAATCTTGAGCAGAGCCTGCTGTACCCCTTCCCCGGACACATCGCGGGTAATGGACACGTTTTCGGTACGCCGGCCGATCTTGTCGATCTCATCCACATAGATGATGCCGCGTTCGGCACGTTCGACGTTAAAATCGGCCGACTGGAGGAGCCGCAGGAGGATGTTTTCCACATCCTCGCCGACATACCCCGCTTCGGTCAATGTGGTCGCATCCACAATACAGAACGGAACGTCCAGAAAACGGGCAAGGGTTTTGGCCAGGAAGGTTTTCCCGCTGCCCGTCGGCCCAACCATCAGGATGTTGCTTTTTTCAATTTCCACGTCACGCAGATCCTCCCCCCCGGATTCACCGCCGCGGTCGAGGTCTTTCAGGCGTTTGTAGTGGTTATGAACCGCAACCGCCAGCACCTTCTTGGCAACCTCCTGACCGATGACATGCTCATTGAGCATCTCGACAATGTCACTGGGTTTCGGAACCCGGATGTGCTCCGGAGCTTCCGCCTGCTGTCCTGATTCACGTTCGATCAGAGAGTTGCACAGCGCCACACACTGATCACAGATCTGGACACCGGGTCCGGCGATCAGGCGGTTCACTTCGCGTTGAAATTTCCCGCAAAAGGAGCAGCGGGGTTCTTCAGATTTTTCAGCCATAAGGGCCTCCCGGCCTCCATGAGTCAACGATACTTATTTCGCATCAGGTTTGGCGATTACTTCATCCACCAGGCCATAAGCCGCAGCTTCCTCGGAGGACAGAAAGTTATCCCGTTCGGTATCCCGGGTCACCTCTTCCACGTCCCGGCCGCAGTTGGCCGCCATAATGGAATTGAGGCGCTCTTTCAACCGGAGGATTTCCTTGGCGTGAATATCAATATCCGTCGCCTGTCCCTGAAACCCGCCCCAGGGCTGGTGAATCATAATGCGCGCATTCGGCAGGGCAAACCGTTTCCCCTGCGCACCGGAGGAGAGGAGAAAAGCCCCCATGCTCGCGGCCTGACCCACGCAGTAGGTGCAGATGTCGCACTTCACAAACTGCATGGTGTCGTAAATTCCCAGACCGGCGGTGACAGAACCACCGGGGGAGTTAATGTAAAAATGAATATCCTTTTCCGGGTCATCGCTTTGCAGAAAGAGCATCTGCGCGATCAGCAGGTTGGCCACCACATCGTTCACCTCGGTTCCGAGAAAAATGATCCGGTCCTTCAGCAGACGGGAGTAGATGTCGTACTGACGTTCGCCCCGGCTGGTCTGTTCAATGACAATCGGGTTCGGAATGTATGCTTGTTCGTTCATGCGTCGTCCTTGGAGGGTTCATCGCCTTCGACCTCGGCATTGTCCAGCACCCAGTCGACGACTTTCCGGCACACGATGTCGCCGCGGAGGTCATCCAGTTGGTTGTTGTCTTTCAGCCGTTTCTCCAGCTCATTGCGGTCCATTTGGTAAGCATACGCCATCATGGAAATTTCGCGACTCACTTCGTCCTCCGAAACATCAACTCCTTCCTCTTCCGCGATTTTCTGGAGAATCAGGCGGAGTTTCACCTGCCGTTCCGCAGATCCTTTTGCCGACTCGAGGATCTCGTCTTTTTTCTCCATCAGGGAGTCCTCTGACTCACCGCCCCGCTGCAGATCAGAGGCAATCCGGCGGACGTGATCCGAGGAGGCACTGTCCACAAGACTCTGGGGAAGGTCCAAATTGGTGTTGTCCAGCAGATAGCCCTCGATGAACTGACGCAGTTTCCCGTCGGCGACACGTTCTTTTTCGGAATCAATGGACTGGAGGATCTGATCCTTGAAATCAGCTTCGTCTTTTGCGCCCATGGAGGTGTAAAACTCCTCATCGAGTTCCGGAAGTTTACGGGCCCGTACCCCTTTCACTTCCACCTCGAAGGCCACGTCCTTTTCGCGCAGCCCTTCCACCACAAAGTCCGCCGGGAAGGTGACGTTCAGGGTTTCCTTTTCTCCAATCGAGAGTCCTGCCAGCCCCAGGCCCAGCTCGGGAATAAACGCCTCGTCACTGGCCTGCAGCCAGAAATCTTTTGCTTCCCCCAGACCTTTGGCCTCGGGAACCGCCTCTTCGACGGGGGTTCCGTCCAGGGTACTGGTGAAGTCGATCTGGGCCATATCGCCGCGGGAGACGGGTTTGTCCTCGACATCCTCATAATCAGCACGCTGACCGCGCAGGCCTTCGATCCGTTCCTCGATTTCCGCATCCGTCACCGCCTCTTTCTCTTTGGTGAGGGAAATACCTTTGTAGGCGGGAAGGCTGAAATCAGGGCGGATATCCACGGTAACGGAGTAGGACAGTGCCTCTCCATCGTTCACGTTGATGTCATCATCCATTTCAATAATGCTGACCACCGAAAGATTGTTCTCCTTCAGTGCCTCATGGTAGCTCACGGGCAGCAGATGGTCCCGCAGACGGCTGATAATGTCCTTGTGATAACGGGCCTTCACCATGGCTTTCGGTGCTTTTCCCGGACGGAATCCGGGAATCTGGGCCTGCATCTGAAACATCCCCAGTGCCTGATCATACTCAGAGGACACTTTCTCCGCAGGCACCTCGATTTTCAGGGTGCGGCGGCAGGATGATACTTCTTCGATTTCTACATTCATGACGGAAAACAGGTTAAAAATTGAGCGAACGCCCCCCATACGGCCCATCCCGCCTTCCGTCAAACCATTCCTGCCCTTTGTTCAGAGGGTCAAATGAGAACAAGCATGGGAAGGACGGCAAGGATCAGGAGGTCTTATCCCGCATCTGTTTCCTGCCCGTCGGCCCGCATCGGCTGTCGTTTCCAGTAGGTCAACGATCTCCATACCCACTCGAGCGGTCCAAATCGGAATCTCTGCAGCCAGAAGTGCGTGAGCAGAATCTGCACGCCCCACACCAGGAGGACGATGCCGAACTGGCCGAGTCGGGAGACCCGTCCGAAAAGCCCGACTCCATGCCCATAAAAGAGGACGGTGCAGATCAGTGTTTGCAGGATGTAATTGCTGAGGGCGGTACGGCCCACTTCCGCCAGCAGGTTCAGCAGACGACTCCCCCACCTGCGCCGGCAGGCCAGCATCACCAGCCCGATATACCCAAGACTGACCAGAAGGCTGCCCCAGAAGTTGAACTGGGTGCCGGCAAAGAATGAATACTCCAGGGCCCACTCGGCGGCGAAATTCCGATACACCCCCAAAGACACCAGAGGAATCCCCGCCAGCAGACCTGCCAGGAGACAGCCGACGTAATAACGTTCGGATCGTTGACCGGTCAGCACTCCCCACTTGTACAGGGCCATGCCCACCAGCATGAGCCCACCGGCCCTCCACGCGGAATAAAAAATAAAATAAAAGCCCTGCATCTGAAATGCCGCCGGCACCCGCTGACTCATCTGCGCCAGCCAACCACCGCGATACGCGGCCTCCATCGTCTCCATCTCTTCCTGAGACGGTGCCCAAGCCTTGAGCACCTCCAGCATATCGGCCTCCGTCCAGTGCGGAATCGACCATTGCGAAAATGCATACAGCACCGACGCCACTGATATGACCACTAGGCCCACAGTCAGCAGCACCCCAGGCCGGGCTTTCCGGAAGAACACCACCACCAGTGCGCACAGGCCGTAAGTCACCAGAATGTCTCCATGCCAAAGGCCGTAGGCGTGCAGCATGCCAAACATAATCAGCCAGAAAATCCGGAGATAGTAACGTTTCAATGGCCGACGGCCCCGCGCCTCGATACGATCCGTGAACAAGAGGACCGAAGCCCCGAACATGACCGAAAACAGGGTCATGAACTTGGTGTCCGCCAGCACATGGCTCAGGACCCAGATCAGGAGGTTGGCACCTGTCAGATCGCCGTAGGCCGTCGGATTCAGATACGCCGCATCGATCATGCTGAACGACTGAATGTTCATGATCAGGATGCCCAGCAAGGCAAAGCCGCGGAGCACATCCAGCTCCACATATCGGTCAGCATCCTGCGTCGGTCGGATCACAGGTTTAGTTTCGCCAGTGGACATCACCAGTCTCCCAAAGCCTCCGTGTAGTTACGTAATTGGAAAAATAAAAACAAGGAGGGGCAAGATGGGAAGGATAAAAAGGGGGGAAGAGAGCCCTTGCCTGGACACCGCCTTCTTTCTCAACCGCAATGAAGGAATTAATGATGATCGATCGCAATCATGCCGAGTCCACTTTCATAAAAATGTGCGCGGGAAGAGACGCGGTGAAGTTTGTATTCTCTCATCAGCAGTGCAGAACGATTCAGGACTTCCTCCCAGTTCACACCTTGCCCCTCATCCTGTACAGAGGCAAGCTGTTCCGGAGCGAGGCACAGTCCCTGCAGATACGGAGTGACCTCCTCTTCGATGTCCATGTCACTAAGAGTGACAGCCAGTTGGGCCCCGGTGCAGTTCGTGTACCCCCCGTAACGCTTCACAAGCTCAGGGAGCACCTTTCCCATGGCCTTGGTGATCTTACGGTTACTTGGATGCGCATCATGCATTGCGGGAGCATCTTATCCGATTCACATTCCAAACCAAAGAGGAATCAGGAGAAAGGGACTACGAAAGACCCTCCCTGGAACCATAATCGATTCTCCATGCATCCAAAAGGGGGTAGCCATTCCAACAGACTGCGTAGAGCCTGTCCCCCTGGGTTTCAGCACGAGTTAAGAGCCCGAAGACGTCAGAACGTTGAGTAGAACTACGACCAGGGGAAGACCGATGAGAAACCCGATCAGCCACAGCGCTCCTGCGGTTGTGGCGAGGTTCAACGTCCACCCCGTCCATGGGATCGACTTCGGCACCCAGGTCCGGGTATCTTTCTTGCTGAAGTAGACTCCAACGGACCAGTTCTCGGAATTCTCCCATTCCCTCTGATTGATCTCTCTCTGATTCATGATGTTCTCCTGTGATGAAACGGATGTCGTCAGTCAGTACCTCACCTTATACCATGGGTCTTTCAGAAACACCGGATACAATCCCGCACGAGATTTGGAACCCTTACTCAGACCGAATGGATGACAAAACAAGGCACATCCGTAACGGGTTCAGTTTCAGTCCTTGCCCGCGTCACACTCTTGGAAACGAGTGCGGGCCTCAGGTGTACATCCTTCTGTTATCGCGGTTGAAGGGAGACTCCCGGGATCCACCGGCCGTCGATGAGGGTTTGAGTGGGTGGGTGACTTTCTCCGGTTTCTCCCCGGGCCAAACGACTGAGAACCAGATCCACCGCGCGTTCGATTTTCGCCTTCCGGTGTTCCTGAAGCGTGGCAATGCCTTTTCCCGGCGTAGTTTCATCGTGATACTCCACTAGGCCGAGATCCGGATACCTCTCCAGTTCCGCTCTCACCTGAGGGGTGGAGCTGAAGATCACATCGGGCTTCTCTTCCTGTACCCAGGACTGGAATGCTTTTGAGGACCAGACCTCAGGCACCCAGAGGGGATAGTCGAGGCATTGAACGGCGAATGCGGCTCGAAGCAGACCCAGATAGGCTTCATCCTGATGGGACAGACAGACCAGCCCGGGCCGGGAGTATCCGGCCCCAGCCACCTGGTCTAGGACCCGCCGGGTATTGCCGAAATGGTTTCCCAGCACCCGCGGAAGACGGCTCCCGGCATGGGTCTGACCCAGTTCGACTGCGGCAACGTGACCGCAGTCGGGGAATTCCACCTCTTCGAGAAGTCCCCGGTTCCCGATGAGAACGCCACGGATCCCCCGGGCCTCAAGGATCCCCATCGCACGTTCGACATTCATTCCCTCCTGACCCAGCCATAGTCCCAGAACCCCTACACCGCGTTCCCCGGCCCGATGCTCTGCGATCCGCTGCAAATCCTGTTCCCGGGCCCCGGAGCCATAGTGCAGAAAGCCGATGGCCTCACGAATTCCACGACCCCGCGACGCCACCCGGGCCAGACAGCGGCTGGTGTCGGGGTCCACCTGGTAGTGCATCTCTCTGGCCAGTTCCTGAATCCGGGCTCTGGTCGCAGCTGACACCCGGGGATGGTTTCGGAGGGCGTAAGAAACGGTCATGGGGGAGACTCCGGCTGCTGCCGCCACGTCCCGCATGGTCACAGGTCGGTCATCAGAAGGGATCTCACACATGTTGTACAGTAAAGCATTGTCAGACTGGGCCCGCCACGGAAAAATCGGAAAAATAGCATCATGAATCCCAGCGAACGCTCCTTCACTCTCAGCCGCCCCACTCCAGTGGAATCCTCTGTTGACCTCATTGTGTGTGGCGGAGGTCCCTCCGGATGTGCTGCCGCCATCGCCGCTGCCCGACTCGGACTGCGGGTCGTCCTGCTCGAAGCCACTGGTGCCCTCGGAGGCATGGGCACCCAGGGTCTGGTTTCCAACTGGTACAGCCTGTCCGATGGCACCCGTATCCTCACCAAAGGCCTGTTCTGGGAAATCCTTACCCGGCTGCATGGCCTGGGAGGGCTTCCCCCGGACAAAAACCCCGCCGACCCCGCCTGGCAGAAAACCCTCTATGCGGGTACCGGCTTCAATCCGGAAAAACTGAAACTCCTGTTGGATCGAATGTGCAGGGAAGCCGGGGTGGAGGTGAGGTTCGAGACCCGGGTGATGGATATCGACCGAAAAGGGCCCGTGCTTCAGGGGATCCTCACGCATTCCGTTGAGGGCTGTCGCTACCTGCCCTGCCGTGCGGCGGTGGATGCAACCGGAAACGCGGTGCTCGCCGAACTCTGCGATGTCCCATGCCGTCAGGCCGGACGGGATACCGAAAAGATCATGCCTCCCACCCTGTGCGGGATTGTCACCGGAATTGATTACAGCCGCTTTCACCGGGGGCTTCTCCAGCCGAGTGTCGAGCAAGCGATAGAGGACGGATTTTTCACTCAGCCGGATCATCATGTTCCGGGACTGTTCCGGAGCGGAAAGCAGCATGCCACGCAAAACTGCGGTCACCTCTTCGGGATGGATGCCACTTCCACCGCCAGCCTGTCCGCCGGATATGCCAAAGGGCGGGAACTGGCACAGGAATATACCGAGTTCGCGAGACAATATCTCGACGGTTGCGAAGAAGCGGAGTTGCTCACCACCGCTCCTCTGGTGGGCATCCGGGAGTCGCGCTGTGTTCAGGGAGAGGTACAGTTGAACTACGATGACTTCACCTCCAGGCGGCACTTCCAGGATGAAATCGGGGTCTACAACAAGGCGGTGGATATCCATGTCTATGATCTCAGTCAGGAGGAGTACGACCGGTATTACCGGGAATATGAGGAGATGGATAAACTCGGCGTGGGCGAGAGCTACGGACTTCCCTACGGCATGCTGGTTCCGCAGGGCATGGATAACGTCTGGGTGGCGGGCCGCTGTGCCTCGAGTGATGTCAAAGTAAACGGAGCCATCCGCGATCAACCCGCCTGCATGCTGTTGGGAGAGGCGGCAGGCAGCGCCGTCGCTCTCTCCCTCCGCAATCAGGTGACCAATAAGGATGTGAATACAGATCAACTCCGCCACCTCCTCCGGGAGCGGGGAGCCTGGCTGCCGGACATCACGCCGGAAGGGGACATCGCGGACGCCTCATGAGATTCGTATATCTGGACATTGACTCGCTGCGCCCGGATCATCTGGGCTGCTACGGATATCCCAGAAACACCTCCCCTCATATCGATTCCATCGCAGCCCGCGGGCTCAGTTGGGACAGGTGTTATGCTTCCGATGTTCCGTGCATGCCCAGCCGCACCAGCCTGTTCTCGGGACAATTCGGCATCCATCACGGCTGCGTCAGCCATGTCGGTTCCCGCGCAGTCCCCTTTCCGGAAGTCCCCCGGACCTCTTTTGTCACCCGAGGAGCACGGGACTCCTGGATGCAGCAGATGAGAGATGCCGGGGTTCATACGGTCAGCTTCAGCAGCTTTGCCGACCGTCATTCCGCCACACACTGGACCAGCGGATTTTCCGAGCTGCACGACACTGCAGGCCGGGGACATGAAAATGCCGGGGACTGGATGCCGGACGCCCTCGATTGGCTGGAACGCAATGCCCATAAACCGGACTGGTTTCTACACCTGAACTTCTGGGACGTGCATGTGCCTTATCACCCGCCGGAGGAATTCGGGACTCCTTTTGCAGAGGATCCCTGCCTTCCGGAGTGGATGACATCGGACCTCTTGAACGAACATCAGGACTCCTCCGGCATCCGCAGTGCCCGGGAGGCCCTGTTTCTGAAACATGCAGCAACACGTCGGGACCTGAATCCGGATCGCATGGAAACGCTGGAGCAGTTTCAAACATTGATGAACGGATATGATACCTCCATCGCGTATGTGGATCTGTGGATTGGGCGGTTGCTGGAGACTGTGGAGCGTCTTGGGATCCGGGAGGAAATCATCATCGTGCTTGCGGCGGATCATGGGGAATGCCTGGGCGAACTGAACGCCTATGCCGGTCACTGTTTTGCCGACCACTGCACCGCGCGCATCCCGCTGATCATGGATTGGCCCGGCGTCACCTCCAATCGGGCGGGAGAACATGAACAGGCCTACTGCCATCATCTCGATCTTGCCCCAACCGTTCTGGAAGGACTGGGAGCGGAACCGCCGGAAACCTGGGATGCGATGAGTCTGATGCCGATCCTGAAGGGACAACAAACAACTATCCGATCCGAACTGGTCTGTTCACAATTGGCACAGACTCAGCAACGGTCAGTCCGGTTTGCAACCGGGGGAAGGGACTACCTGTATATCCGCAGTTACCGTAAGCGCGGTTACACCTTTCCGGACCATATGCTGTTCGACCTCGGCAAAGATCCGCACCAAACCCAGGACCTCTCCAACGTTATGCCCGATATCCTCCAGCAGGGTCAACAGCTTCTTCACCAGTGGACGGAAGACATGCTGAGCGGGCGGACAAACCCGGATCCATTGGACATTCTTCTCAGTGAGCCAACAGAAGAAGAATGGATGAAGCAGAACCGAACAGGAAATGAATAATTTCAACAACGGACAGCGCGGACCACGCGGACATTCTCAAATGCTGACCATTAAAGAGTCTGAATGTTCTGTGAGCTGCGTCCTTCAACATACAAATGACCCCATGCATGGGTCCGTGCCGTCCGCGGGGTCCGTGGTTGGTATTTTCTGAAGGCAATGCCTTCTGACGTTGAAGGTAACACCCACCTTATGAAGGAGTGAGCCGGACAGATTTTTTTCAACCGCAGACAGCGCGGACCACGCGGACATTCTCAAATGCTGACCATTAAAGAGTCTGAATGTTCTGTGAGTTGCGTCCTTCAAGATACAAATGACCCCATGCATGGGTCCGTGCTGTCCGCGGGGTCCGTTGTTGGTATTTTTCTCAACTCTAAGTCTATTGACTTAGAAGCGACTTAGGGCTTGGGTTTGAGCAGCCACACTTTGTTGCACCATGGCAGAGCCTCCTTTATCCTTTCATTCCATACGTCGCCGTCTTGAGCCTGTTCTGCTCTTAGCGGGCGTGTTGTTTTTCAGTGCCGGCATGTGGATCAGCTGGCCGGAAAACGCGAAACTTGATGTCCCTCAGTATCCCATTCTGGTTGGAATTACCGGGGTCATGCTCCTGCTGAGTGCCTTGCAGCCCCGTTCCGGGAAGGTCCGTAAGGGACTGATGAGCCTCAACATTGTGCTCGCCATTCCGCAAAGCCTGGCCGCCGTGATCATGATTCTGGTTACGATGATGGCGATGATCTGGGGCCTGTTCTTCACCCCTGTTTTTCTCTTCTTCGGATGGGGCGATTGGGACAGCGGTCTCCATCTCGTGATGGAGTTTTTTCTTTTCTGGCTCAGCTTTGCCCTGGTGTTGTTTCATCTGAGCTTGAACTGGATCATCGTACTTCACTGTCACTGGATTCCGTTTCATCCGGAATGTCAGTCACCTGAGGCACGAACTTATCTCACAGAAAAACAGTTGCTCCTCTGCGGTGGGTTTCTCGGACTGCACCGGTTCTACCGGAAACAATGGGTCTCGGGAATTCTGTTCGCGGTCACCCTGGGTGGTCTGGGAGTCTTGGTGATCCGTGACCTGACACGGCTGACACGTATCCCGCCGGACTGTCTGAAACCCAAACCGGTCTCTCCCCCTCCGAGTCCACCGACTCCAGCCCCGACCGGACCGCCACGTCAAACCCGGAAAAGTGTTCAGTTCTTGGCCGCGCTGATGCCTCTCATTATTTTCACCCTGGGGATTCTCGAGCTGCTTCCGTATCCACCACTGGTGTCCGTCCCCCTGGCACTCACCCTGGCCTGGGTGGTGTATGTGCTGCTGGTCATGATTGGGTTCCTGCTCCGAAACCGAAAACACCCGGATAAGTTCCACCTCGTGCGTCGCATCCCCATGGGAATGTTCCGCGTTGCCCGTCTGCTGCCCCGGCACAGTGAGTGGGTGGACCGGTTCGCGATCAAGCGACAGAATCCGGAGGGCATCTCGGTCACTCCGGTGTTGAACGGAACCCTGATCCAGCCCGGAGAGCCGATCATCGACACCTTACGGGTCGAGGCCTTGCTCAAGCAAGCCCGGGAGGTGTTCCGGGAATGGACGGGACAACCCGCCTTTGAGTATCCGAGTGGACTCCAGATCATCCTGTTCAGGAAGCATGATCAATTCCTGAGGTATCTCCGGCCCTATATCCCGGGATTGGAGCTTAATGTTCTCGGGTTGTACTGCGGCATCCCCTCCCCGCGCATTTTGACCGGAGAAGAATGGTCCCGGGTGGATCAGGATTTCCTGGAGCCGGTTCTGGTGCATGAAGCGGTCCATGCGCTGCATCTGCCTGCGTGTCAGCAGGGAGTTCCACCGGAATGGATCATGGAAGGGTTGAGTCAACATCTGTCCCATCTCTTCCAGCCGATGGTGAGGCCTGCGTATTCACTACTCCACAAGGCTGCACAAAACGGACAACTGCTCAAAGGTACTGCGGTGATACGACCTCGTAAAAAGACCCGTAATGAATCAACGATCGGATCACTTCTGCAGACGAGTTTGTTTTATGCGCAATCCCATCTGCTGTTTTCCTGGCTGGCAGAAAACCAGGGAGACCCACTTCGCACCAGCGTGTTTCGGGCAGGTGCCAACACCCCCGACTCTTTCCGCGCTCTCTTTGGACAGTCACCGGACGAGGCCATGGACGAGGCACTGAAGCTTCATCTGGAGCAACCCGTTCCCCCCGCTCCGGGCGCCTCGCCCAAACTGACGGAAAAAATCACGTCCACTCTCTGCTCAGCCGGTCACTCAAAAGCAGACAAGACCCTTGCGTTGGCGTCGATTCTTCGCCTTCCCCATTCGGAAGCTCTTCAGCTTCTACGTCTGGAAGACATAACACTCCCGAAGTCCCTGCAAAAAGAACGCGCGTATCTGATTTCCTTCCTTAGTTGAGCATCAGGACTCTTCGCCCACTAGGAATCCAGATCTGTACCATCCGCTTCAGACTCAGCAGGACGATACAGTCTATACGCCCCGTAAAAACAAAGAGCCATCAAAAGGCAGAGCACCAAGTTGCCCCACATTTTCAGCAACAGGGATAGCAGGGCGATAAATAAAAACAGCTGAACGAATGCGATAAAGATTCTGTAAGCATTCTTCTTAATGTTCTGTTCGTCTTCTTTGCTGATCATAGGACTTCTCACAAACGGGTTGGTGGTTCCGGACCGGTCTGATATAGGGACTTCATGAGCGACTCCCCCTGGAAAGCCAGACTCTATCACATCATCTTTGAAGCCGATACGCGGGCCGGGAAGGCCTTCGATGTGCTGCTGATCCTGGCGATTCTGGGCAGTGTGGCGGTCAGCATGCTGGAAAGTGTTTCCACGGTGCAGACCCGGAATGCCTTTCTCCTGGATGCACTGGAATGGGGATTCACGGGGCTGTTTGCCGCCGAATACTTTCTCCGTCTTTTCTGCTCCCCCCGACCCAAGGAGTATGCGCGTTCGTTTTTCGGCTGGATCGATCTTCTCGGCTGGGTGCCCACCGTCATCGGAATGCTGCTTCCAGGGGCCGAGATTCTGACAACCATCCGGATTCTCCGAGTGCTGAGAGTGTTCCGGGTGCTGAAAATGGCGGCATACCTGAAAGAGGCAACCGTACTGGCGGATGCGTTGCTGGCAAGCCGACGGAAAATTCTCGTGTTTCTCTGTTTCGTCCTGACTCTGGTGACCCTGCTCGGCAGTCTGATGTATGTGATCGAAGGACCGGAGCACGGGTTCGAAAACATCCCGGTGAGTGTCTACTGGGCCATTGTCACCCTGACCACCGTTGGATACGGGGACATCAGCCCGCAAACCGCACTCGGCCAGTTTCTCTCCTCCTTTATTATGATTCTCGGCTATGCGATCCTTGCTGTACCCACCGGAATTGTCTCCACTGAGTTTATGCGTCATTCCAAACCAACCCACTGCCCGCATTGTGGGAAGCAGTTGTAAGTCATTGCTTGCCACGCGGAACGCGTGGGTCATTGGTCATTGGTCATTGGTCATTGGTCATTGGTCATTGGTCATTGACAAATTATCGCTTCCAACTGACAAGTGACGAGTGACAAATGATCCTCTTCCTCTAGCAATTGTGTTGGTCAGCGGCGGTCTGGACAGTTGCGTGACCGCGGCGATTGCGGCCCAGACTCACACTCTGGCCTTTCTTCATGTCAATTATGGCCAACGGACCGAGCACCGGGAACGGAAAGCCTTTCTCGAGTTGGCGGATGCCTTTCAGGTATCGGAAACCCATCGGCTGGATGTGGATATCACGCATTTAGCCCGGATTGGCGGCAGCAGTCTCACCCAGTTGGATATGGACGTGAGCGAAGCTGACCTGGAAAATGAAGACATTCCCACCAGCTACGTTCCCTTCCGAAATGCGAATATCCTCGCGATTGCGGTGAGCTGGGCGGAAGTCATCGGTGCCGAAGACATTTTTATCGGTGCTGTCGCAGAAGACGGCTCCGGCTATCCGGATTGCCGCCCGGAGTTTTTTGAAGCGTTTAATCAGGTCATTCATACCGGCACCAAACCCGACACCCACATTCGAATCCGGGGTCCTCTGCTCCACATGACCAAGAAGGAAATTGTGCTCAAGGGAATCGAATTGAATGCCCCCTTGGACAAAACCTGGTCCTGCTATCAGTCCGGCGACAAGGCCTGCGGTGTATGCGACAGCTGTGCTCTCCGTCTGAGAGGGTTTCAACAGGCCGGAGTGAGGGACCCCCTCCCCTATACCGTCCGGCCCTTCTATGTTCCAGAATCATGAACCTCGACCCGCTTATTCAGGCGTTGTGCACCCGGGCATCCCTTAACGCCTCCCAGGCTGAGGGTGTGGCGGGAGTCCTCCTCACCAAACTGAAGGAAAAACTGCCGGCCTCCGAATTCTGCCATTTTCTTGCAGCGTTTCCCCAGGCAGAAGAGTGGATGATCAACGCCCCTCCTCTTCCTCCTCTCAAAAGCGGTGGGTTCGCGTTTCCCGGCATGGAGAAACTGCAGCTCCTGAACCAGATGAACCAGGCCTTGAAGGCCCTACACATTCCTTCATCCCAGGCCATGTCCCTCGGACAGATCGTGAAAGCCTCTATCCGGGAACACCATCCTCATCTCGAGGATGTGGTACAAAATCTGGTATAACCCGGAACGAGGACGCCAACGGAACCTAGACCTCCGGCTTGAGATGTTGAGCAAGCCAGATGACAGGCCGGAGGCCTATCCTCCCGTTGCAGCGCATCCCCACATCATCGCATCGATGTGCAAGGTTTACTCTTTTCCTGAATCCACAGACGCAATCTCTTCAGAAGCTGCGGTGACCATGTGTTCACAAATCTCAGTCACGAGTTCGGACATCGACGCCGTTTTCTTGGTGAAATAGCGCTGCGCGATTCCAAAGTTTCGCGCGAAAAACCGCGAAAACCCATTTTTTGGATACGCAAACACCTGCACCGTCCAGTCGCTCTGATCCGGATTCTCCTCCGAAGTCCCCACCTGCACATAGGTAAGGGCCTGAAACTTCCCGAATGACCGCTTTCCTTCCGCGTAGATCACCAAGTCCAGATTCCCGTCATCCCGAAACTGCCGGTGAAGCTCGACAATGGTCGTATCCTGCCCTTTTTTGTTTTGGTAATGGTAAACACCCGGCTCAAGCAGGTTGATCTTAAACTCAGGTTCCGTCCCCTCTTCCAATAACTCAGCATAGGCCGTTTCCACCGCCAGAATCAGATCCGGCTGATCCAGCAGGACTTTGGCATGAGCATAGGAAACACCGACCGCTCCGTCACCTGTGATATGGATGAACTTTTTGCCTAATACGCCCTGTACCTTCTCGAGCTCCGCAATCCCCTCCGGCAACGTGTCCGGCTGGGCGAATAACAGAATGGGGAATACTACGAAAAATCGAAGGCATCTAGACAACATGACTTCCGGATACGGGTGCCAGGCGAAAAGCGCAAGGAGATCTCCTGAAACTGGAAAAAACTCATCAACCCCAAACCGAATTCAAACCCGGGAACCCTTCCGCTTTGGAATAGGATTCCCAGTTCCGCGTTGACGCGGTTTCCTCCCAGCAAGCTTCAGCTTGCGAGTTTCAGAATAAAACGTTCCGGATTAGCAGGAAGAAATTCGGGGTGAATCCGGAACGGTCAGGATCTGAAACACGGGCGGTGAACCGTACTCTGAGGAAACCGCGTCAACGCGGAACTGCAAAGGCGGCGCATCTTCTCCCCGCCTCTGCGCGAGTCACCCCCTCCAAAAAAACACCCCGCCGAAGCGGGGTGTCTCGGAATCAGAATCGGATTCTGATTACTTGGCGGAAATGCCGTGGGTTTTGAATGCACGGGTCTGTGCGAATTCACCCAGCTTATGTCCCACCATGTTCTCGGTCACGAAGACGTTGATGAACACTTTTCCGTTGTGAACCGAGAAGGTGTGCCCTACGAATTCGGGGAGGATCATGGATTTCCGGGACCAGGTTTTGATCACCTGTTTTTTGCCTCCGGAGTTCATTTTCTCCACTTTCTGGTAGAGCTTCTCGTCAACAAACGGGCCTTTTTTAATAGAGCGTGGCATGGATTATTTCCTCCGTTTCACAATGCGACTGTTCGAGGGCTTGTTGCGTTTCCGCGTCTTTTTGCCTCGTGCGATTTTGCCCCAGGGAGACACAGGGTGTCCACCACCGGAGGTCCGGCCTTCACCACCGCCCATGGGGTGGTCCACCGGGTTCATGACCACACCGCGAACGGTCGGACGGATCCCCATCCAGCGTTTACGGCCGGCTTTACCCAGCACCCGGGATTCGTGCTCACTGTTGCCGACACGGCCAATCGTGGCGGTACAGGTGAGGTGAATCAACCGGATTTCACCGGAAGGGAGTTTCACCTGAGCGTAGTCTTTGTCCTTGGACATCAGCGTGGCACCGGCACCGGCACTGCGGACAATCTGTCCACCGCGGCCCGGATCCAGTTCGATGTTGTGGATCACCGTCGCCAGTGGAATTTCCGCCAGCGGCAGGTGGTTGCCGGGTTTGGTCGGAGAACCGGGCCCCGCCAGAACTGTATCACCCTGGGTCAGACCGGAAGGCGCGAGAATGTAGCGCTTTTCACCGTCTGCGTAGTGCAGGAGTGCAATATTGGCCGAGCGGTTGGGATCGTACTCCAGAGTGGCAACTTTACCGGGGATCCCGATCTTGTTGCGTTTGAAGTCAATCTTCCGGTAAGCACGCTTGTGGCCCCCACCGCGGTGACGCACGGTCACACGTCCAGCGGAGTTACGTCCAGCCTTGGATTTCAAAGGAGAGGTCAGAGACTTCTCAGGACGGACCTTGTCCAGGCCTTCGAAGTCGCTCAGTACCGTGGTACGGTTACTGGGCGTTGTCGGTTTACGTTTTTTCAAAGCCATGGTTTCAGTCCTTAGGTCAAGTCGATGTGGTTGCCTTCGGCCAGGGTCACCACTGCTTTCTTCCAGTCAGCGGTGGTTCCGTAGTTCGGACGGCGTTCACGTTTTTTCTTCCCTTTACGGTTCATGGTGCGGACGTCGGTCACGTCCACCTTGAACAGGGTCTTCACAGCCTGCTTGATTTCCTGTTTGTTGGCATCGGGGTGCACTTTGAAGATGTACTGGTTGTTCATCTCCGTGAGGACCGTGCCTTTCTCGGTCAGCAGGATGGTGTCAATGATTTGATGGGCGGGCTTCATGCCTTTCCTCCTTTTGCTTTGCGCAACCGGTCTTCCAGAGACGCCATCGCTTCTTTGGTGATCACCACAACCGGGTGACGGAGAAGCTGATAGGTATGCAGGTTGGCAACCGTGGTGAGTTCCACCCGGGGAATGTTCCGGGAAGCGCGCACCAGGTCGGTATCAATGTTCTGGGTCACAAACAGGGCCGGAGCCTCAACCCCCAGAGAGTTCATCAATGACGCGAACTCTTTGGTTTTGGGAGCGGAAATGCTCAGTTCGTCCACCACCGTGATCTGTCCACCGGCAATCTTTTCGCTGACCGCGCGGCGGAAGGCCAACCGGGCTTCCTGTTTGTTCTGGTCTTTGCTGTAGTCACGGGGTTTCGGTCCGAAGACCACACCACCACCGCGCCAGACCGGAGACTGACGGAGGCCGGTACGGGCCCGGCCGGTTCCTTTCTGTTTCCAGAGTTTCTTTCCGCTGCCGGCCACTTCCCCTTTGGTGAGGGTGGAGGCGGAACCCTGGCGCTTGTTGGCCCGGTGACGAACCACAGCATCCTGCAGAGCCTGGAGGCCCTTGTCGTAGGTCAGCAAGTCGTCTGCGATGTCATATTCGCCGGACGCTTTGCCCTGAAGATCTTTAATTGGAAGTTTACTCATGTCAGCTCCTTACCCTTTTTTCAGGGCTTTGCGGACGAGAACCACACCACCGTTGGGTCCGGGAATGGATCCCTTCACCAGAATGGCGTTGTCTTCTTCGCGCACCTGCACGATTTTCAAATTCTGGGTGGTGACACGCACGTTGCCCATGTGACCGGGCATCTTGGTGTTTTTCAGTACCCGGGCGGGGAATTCACACATCCCGATGGAACCACCGCGGCGGAGAGTCTGTTTGCCACCGTGAGAGGCACGGCCACCGCCGAAGTTGTGGCGTTTCACCACACCCTGGAAGCCACGGCCTTTGGTGATGCCGGTCACGTCCACGAAGGAAATGTCCTTAAAGGCATCGGCTTTGACTTCGTCTCCGGCTTTCAGCTCGCTCTCGGCGTCGCAACGAAATTCACGGAGAACGCGGCGGGGTGCCACTTCCGCTTTTTCAAAACGGGTGCGGGAGGCTTTGGACAGGCGCTGGGGCTTCTGCTCAATGAATCCGAGCTGAACAGCATCGTAGCCGTCCGTTTCCTCGGTTTTGCGCTGCACCACAGGACAGGGGCCTGCTTCGATGACAGTCACGGGAACCTGCTGTCCCGCTTCGTCGAAAATCTGGGTCATGCCGACTTTGCGGCCAATGATCGCGGTCATGGAACGTCCCCTTAAATCTTAATGGTGATGTCCACGCCGGCCGGAAGATTCAGCTTTTTCAGCTCATCCACGGTTTTGGCAGTCGGGTCGATGATATCGAGCATGCGTTTGTGCGTCCGGATTTCGAACTGCTCCATGCTCTTTTTATTCACGTGAGGGCCACGGTTCACGGTGTACCGTTCGATGCGGGTCGGCATCGGAATCGGTCCGGCAACGCGGGCACCCGTACGTTTCGCGGTCTCGACAATGTCCCCGGAGGACTGGTCGAGGACACGGTGATCGTACGCTTTCAGCTTGATACGAATTTTTTGTCCGTTCATAGGATTCCTTATGGTCATGATTGGCTCCACACCGGCTTTTCCGAGGGAGCGTCACGAGAGCCTCCCAGCACCAAAACACAGAGGTTTGGCCCGGGGAGGGTCGGGCTAAATAGGTGAGGAATCCAAGAGTTGCAAGTGTTTTCGGGGATTTTCTGGTGTCGCCCTCCACGTCACCTCCGGTCGGGTGTGATTGTCGGTCTTGAGGCCACAGGTATGGTCAATTGGGAACTGCAATCGCCGGAAGGCTGGACGCAGACGGCCACCCCTGTGAAAAAACGGGTACAAGGATGTGGCGGAGGGGAACGCGCCTTATTCCCCCAGCCGGAGGGACTGACCGTTTTGTTCCGGCCCCAAGGACAGCAGAGCAGGGCCCGCACTCTTGACCCATTGGTCCGGTAGCGGATACTCGCGGGCACGCTCCCCATAATGCCCGACCAGCATCTCCGTCTGAATGACACCGGGTTGATAGGGAACAATTGCCATGCCTTCCGGAACTTCCTGCGCGACGGATTTGCACAGGCCTTCCAATGCATGCTTGGAGGCACAGTAGCCCGAAATCTCCGGATAGCCGCGGACCCCGGCCCCACTGGTAAACACGACCACTGTCCCACTCCCCCGGGCCATCATGCCCGGGAGAAACGCACGCAACACATTGGCCGTACCCTTCACATTCACATCAAGTTGATGGTCGAAGAGCTCCGCGTCCAACTCCACAAACGGAGTATCGGGATGAAGAACACCCGCATTGCAGATCAAGAGCTCCGGTGGGGTCAGGGTACCCGCCCACGCCTCCACAGCAGGCCGGTCCAGAAGATCCAACTCTGAGAACGCCCCTGAAGGTCCGGGGGATTCGTTCAGGGCCTTGATCGCATCCCTGGAGCGGGCTGCACCGGAAACCGCATGCCCTCGGGCTGCAAACCACTCGGTGAGGGCACGCCCAAGTCCACGGGATACACCGGTGATGACAATGTTGGTAGGTTCCTGCATCCATCGATGCTGTTGATCTGAACGCAAAGATCAAGTGTGGGCTGCAGGTGAACAGATACTCCAACGCTGGACAGGGACCAAAATCCTCACAACATCAGGATTCTCACGGGCCCCATGCAACTGGTTGATGGCGTGTCATGTGTTAGCCGGATCTTTCAGGACATCCCGAACGTATGCAAAACCGAAGTTTGCAACACACGTATGCTGCCGGACTCGCATCAGCGGATGTGGACGGGTGATCTGGTTGAAAATACAACCGTTCACCATCTGTCCCATTCTCCCTGATCAGTCAAAGTAGAAGGTGTATGTCTTACCGGACACCAAGCCATCTGGTCCAAATGACACAATCCGGAAATGGGTGCTGTGCACGGATGAACTCATGGTTCTTCCATCCTTCCCCCGGGTGTAGTGCCACTGGGTATCTTCCTTGTAATGCGTGACGGCAAGGGATGGACCGAGGGTGGCCAGGACTTCGTTGGGGGTCATGCCAACACGAACATTCCTGAATTTCGAATACGAGTAATTCGGCGCCCACTCGGTTCCATCCATCAGGGGAATGAACGCTGCCGCAATGGGATTCATCTTGTAGCGAATGCTATTGAAGGCGATGGGACCGAAGACCCCAACGACCAAAACGACGAGGACAAGGTTGGGTGCTCGTTTTATCATCTCTCGTTCTATCCTTTTAGGAGAACCGGAGCAGCGGTAACGGATTCGGGCGGGTGGGC
>DIYN01000031.1 GCA_002429065.1 Verrucomicrobia bacterium UBA6053
GCCTTTCTCGGAAATCTGCGGGCCGCAGTGATTGTTGCGATTGCGATGCCCTTTTGTGCGGTCGTGGCGTTTATCGGAATGCAACACCTCGGTATTTCGGCCAACCTGATGTCACTCGGTGGGATTGCCATCGCTCTGGGCATGTTGGTGGATGGGTCAATTGTGGTCACCGAAAACATTCACCGGTATCTCAGTGGTAAACAGGAAGGTCCCAAAGGCCGAATCCCCCGCATCCTGATGGCAACCCATGAAGTTGGAAGACCCATTGCTTTTGCCATTCTTATTGTGATTCTGGTGTTCCTGCCGATCCTAAGCCTCGATGCCGTGGAGGGTAAAATGTTCAAACCGTTGGCTCAGACGGTGATGCTGGCTTTGGCGGGCTCATTGGTCTATGCCGTGGTAGCAGCCCCTGTGCTTTCTTCCTATCTTCTCAAAGATAAACCCGCGAAAGACTCCCGGTTCTACCGTGGACTCTTAACAGGGTATTCACATCTATTGCGAACCGCATTGAGAGTGAAATTCCTGATCCTCCCTGCGATTGTGATGCTCTGCGCTGTTGCCGTTGTCGGGTTAAGACGCTTAGGCACCGAGTTTATCCCGGTACTGGAAGAAGGATCCGTAATGATCTCGGTTGGCATGGCTCCCTCTATTTCACTGGAGAAAGCCACCGAGCACATCGCGATGCTGACAGAAGACCTCTATCTAACTGCTGGAGTAAAGGATGTTGTATCCCGGGTCGGACGTCCTGAAGCCGGTGGGCACCCGCACCCGATCAATACGGCTGAAATTCATGTCGAAATGGAACCAGGCACAGATAAAGAAATCCTGCTGAAGCGGTTAAGGATCAAAGTGGAACAGGTCCCCGGGATCCAGGCCAATATTGCGCAACCCATTCAGCATCAGTTTGACGAGTTGTTATCCGGCGTAAAAGCTCAACTGGCGATTAAAGTGTATGGTGAGGATCTCGATGAAATCCGTATACACGCAAATGATATCCGCGAAGCCATCGAAGGGGTCGAAGGACTGGTGGATCTGAATGTGGAGCAAAGTTATGGCCAACCTCAGATCCTCGTACAACTGGATCGTACAGCACTTGCCCGTCACGGCATTGAGGGGGATCAGGTCCTCAACTTGGTGGAAACCGCCGCAGGAGGTCAGGTGGTGGATGATCTGTATCAGGGAACCCGACGCTATGGCATTCATGTCCGATATCAAAAGGACAGTCGTGATCGGCTCTCAACATTAAAGGGCTCTTTGCTGCGGTCACCATCCGGCGCTCTCCTGAGGCTGGATGAACTTGCCACACTGACCCGCGTGGAAGGACCACTTCAGATCAGTCGGGAAAAGAACCAGCGTCGCTGGGTCGTCACCGGAAATATTCGGGGAAGAGCACTCGGGGATGTGGTGAGCGACATTCGCGATACGGTAGAAGCCGTGGTGAATCTGCCCAGTGGAATTTTCGTAGAGTATGGAGGGCAGTTCGAACAGCAGCAGAATGCCATGCGACGGTTGTCTATCATCGTTCCGGTCGTGATTTTCGGCATCTTTGTGCTTTTATGGATGGCCTTCGAAAACTTGCGGTATGCCATGATCATCCTGCTGAATGTTCCCCTGGCACTTATTGGGGGAGTTGTTGGGCTCTGGGTTACCGGACAATACCTTTCTGTACCTGCCTCTATTGGCTTTATTGCCCTCTTCGGGATAGCGATGCAGGATGCCATGGTTCTCGTCGCGGATTTCAATCAGCTTCGGGGTGAAGGACAGTCTCTGGGTGATGCCGTGATCAACGGGGCCCTCATCCGCTTCCGACCTGTCATTATGACCACCCTGACCACCTTGTTGGGATTGCTGCCTTTGTTGGTGTCAAACGGAGCCGGGGCGGAAGTCCAGCGCCCCCTGGCAGCAGTCGTTGTGTTTGGCCTGTCGACCTCCACCCTGCTAACCCTCTTTATCCTACCCATCATCTATAGCCTCATTGAGAAAAACAGTATCCCTCGTCAATGAAGCAGGTGCCGTCATCAGCTGAGTGATGAGAAAACGTAATCATCAGCTAAGATTTCTGTCCCCAGGATCGTCCCTTGGATAACCATACGTATCTTCCATGAAATTTTTCACGAAACACGAATCCGCCCTCGAATGGAAAGCGGATGTTCTTTGCACAAAATTCCGTTGTGGCGTTTTGGTTTTACTTACCTCCCTCACACTCAGCTGCGCGAACCCGGGGATCAAACAGCTAAACTGTATAGGCCTGAATAAAACCGAAATTATTAAACGTTTTGGCGAACCCGATGACATCCAATACGAAAAAAAGACTTCACTCTATCTCCATGGTCCCATGGAAGCTTTTTGGGATGAGATTCAGTTGGGAGAATCCATTGAAATTTGGATATTCAGCGTTCCTGAAGGGGAAAAAAGGTTATATTACCTGCCTTCGGGAAAGGAGGTGATTGAAGAGATGTTTTGGGATCACGACCTCTCAAAAAATCCTGTATTTTAAATGCATAACATCCTATTGAAAAATGAGTTACCTATGAAACATCTGATCTCGATCTTCGCCATCCTTTTTACCGGAGCGGTACTGGCAGATTACGCGCTACCACCCGTTCAGGAACGGTGGGTCCTGCTACTGGATATTCAGACAGTTCAGCTAGAAAAACAAGTTCTCACATTTTCCGAAGAAGGAACAACCTATCGGTTTTCTATTGACCCTTTTTGGATGCAGGATCGAATTTGGTCAACAGGCATCTGTGTAGGAGTGCATGATACCGACAGCAAGAGTGCTGCTTTCCGGGTCAAAGAAGTCCGGAAAGCAACTTCACAAAAACAAAAAAAATTCCTCTTGGTCGAACTTGTCCGGGTAACCGACCAACCGGATGTAATCGTGACTTATCTCAAGCTCTTTGATCCGGAAGTGGAGTTCAAACGATATTATCCGAAACGGGTCTACGATGACACCATTGCATTCCCATTTAAGGGTACCCCGAAAAATGGGGAAGAACTGACCGCTCTCCTGGCTAAGGCCAGCGAAACCTCTCTCGCAAGACTCAACGAACTGAAAAAATCACAGCAACAAACAACGGCTACACCATGAAAACATTCCATATCTATTTCCTGATGGCCCTAACGTTGTGTTCTCTCGGCTTTAGTAATGAGAAGGAAAAACAGGAGAACACAGGACTATCTGTTACATTGAAGCTTCCCCCCAAGGAAAATGGAGTTCAAAAGCTCAGCCCCAGTGTTGTCAGGTTCACAAACACATCAAACAAACCCATCCAGATACTCCGACCTCTGGATGGCTCCCTCTGGGGGTGGCATATGCCACACTACAAACTCGATATTGTTGGGCAGGATGGCAAATCCCTACCTCTTGGTCCACGTTGCGGTGTATCGGGTTTGTGGGCTCATATGAAATGGCCAAAAGAATATATCATCACAATGAAACCAGGAGAATCTGTTGATCAGGAGATATGGAGCCACCACATGATTCCAGAAGATGGAACATACACCGTGACCTTTTCTTACACCTACAAATCTGGGACAACGTCTCTCAATCCAGAGAAGTATCCAGATGGACTCTGGGAGGGTGAGGCGAAATCAAAATCGGTGAACGTGGACCTTGAAAAATGAAGCCCTCCCCGATCACAACAGATGACAGACGATGAAGCCCTTTAGCAAAATCCAAAACATTCTGATGATTTTGAGTCTCTTAGCTGCCTCCTGTGCGACTCCAAATTTTTTATCCAGAGAAGATACGCTTTTATCCATTACCCAGTATGTGAATAATCAGCTCAAAGGTAGCGTAGCAGATCCGGAATTAGGAGTTCTGTATCCGGAGTTTAAGATTCACGACTGGGATAGGGAGGGGTTGAAAGATGGAATCTGGTTTTTTGAGAATATAGATAGTGTGACAGCAGGCTTTTACCTTTCTGCTCAGCTGCATGCAGACGGAACAAACCCTAGCTTGCTTTCCTCCGGCTTCTCACCGGACTATCTATTCCAGAAGAGCTGTGATGGTACTATAAACCATTGCATTCCGAATAGCCCAGGCAAGCGAAAACCCTTTTACTCCCCAATACAGTTTAACGCACTAAATTTACAGTCCATGATTGTCCGGGACACAGCCTCCGCTATCCACCTCCAATGATTACAAAAATCGTATCCACGCGTTGAGGTTAATCAGGAACAGGCCGGGAAGATAGCGGAGGTGCTCTCAGGAGGCTCTTGAAGCGTCTCTAGAGTGTCGGACAGCTCCGATGGCACACAACTCTTACGGCTACAAACCCCCAGAAGAGCCCTGCTGGCACGTCATGCTGATTCAGGAAAAGAAGCCGCCAACGACCGGCGGGATGTCCAGGCTCCTGCTGATCTCCAAGGCGACAGGACAGGTTGTGGAGGAGTATGAGATAACTGGGAAGTGAGCTTTTTGCAGAAATCACCTAAAAATAGACTTCCCCTGAAATCCCGCTCTGCATAACTTCTCTATTGGTGAGCGATACTACCAAGATCCAATGGACTGACAGCACCGTCAACCCGGTCATGGGCTGCGGTGGCTGTGAGCTTTACCCGGAATCACCACGTAAAGTGATGGAGGCAGTAGACCGGGCCATACAACGGGTAGATGATTCCTGGCCGGATGGTGAAGCCGGGAAGCGAATGAAGAAGTTGATCCATGAGCAGGTGGATTCGATCCGTGATCATGAAAGGTTCAATCCGGAGCATCATCAGTACAATCTGACCAACACAAATATCTGGCACATGCGAATGGAGTTCGTACTCGACGTGGGTAAAAAGAACGGTGCGCAGGCGGCAGAGGCAGCTGAGAAAGCGATTCAATCCCAAGTCACCTGTTACGCGGCGACTCTCCATCTCAACAAAGGCTCCTCAATCATCAATCCTGGAAAGGGACTTAACTCCGGTTACGCCCCTACCTTCGAGACCCTGACCCGTTACCCTGACCGCGTGGCTGAGATGGCCCGAAAGAAGGATCTCATCGGTACCAAGGATCCCTACATGCCTTGGAAGGACGGGTTACCTCGGATGGTGTTCGTCAGCGACATGGGCGATGCACTCACCCAGAACAGTAAAGAGCATCTGGAGTGGCTGAATCAGGAGGTGCTGGGTTCAATCCGATCAGAGAAAGGGCAGCAGCACATCTGGCAGTGGCTGACGAAGCGACCACAGAACATGGCGAAGCTGTCCCGTATGGTTGGAGGCATGCCGGAGAACGTCTGCGCCATGACTACGCTTACATGCCCGGACCCACAGAATTTGAAGCGGCTGGAGAACCTGAAGAAGGTGAAGGCGGGTAGCCGGGGGCTCTCGCTGGAACCGATGTGGGAGCGTATTCCGCCTGAGTTGCTGGATCTGGAGGGAATTGACTGGGTGATTGTTGGTGGGGAGAGCGGAAGCAAGAATGCGCGGCCCTTTGATCTGGCCTGGGCCCGGGAGCTGCGGGATTACTGTCGGGAGCAGGGAGTGGCTGTTTTTATCAAACAACTGGGTTGTAACCCGGTGGAAGAAGGGAAGGTGCTGAAGCTGCAGGATTCGCACGGAGGAAACTGGGAGGAGTGGCCGGAGGACCTGCGGGTTAGAGAGTTTACCAAGAAGTTTTATGAGTACCGGAAGATTCCGAAACGATTAAGACCAACAAGGCCGAGTAAGATGGCAACGAAGAAAAAGAAAGAGAATGAACTAAAATCGCTTTCCCCTGAAGACCAGGAAAGATTTAAGGAACTGGACAAGACTGTGAAGGCTGGGACGAAGGGTGTGCTTGATGCAGCTGTGGCCTTGGCGGAGATCCGGGAGAAAAAGTTGTATAAGGACGAATACAAATCCTTCGGTGAGTACTGTGAAACCATCCATGATTTCTCACGGCAGTATGCGTATGCGCTGATGAAGGCTGGGAAGACCTTCGTTGAAATGTCAACTCAAGTTGACAAATTCCCCGGTATTGAGCTCCCGAAGCAGGAGGCGTATCTACGGGAGCTTGGCCGGGTTAAGGATCCAGAAAAGAGGATGGAAATCCTGGCAGAGGTTGTTGAAGAAACCGGCGGGGAGTACACAGTTGAAGTTCTAAAGGAGCATGTGGAACCAGTGGTGGGTGAACAGCGGAAAGCCAAATCACATAAACAAAGTCCGAAAAGAAAACTGCAGAATCTGAAGGAAGATTTTGATCAACTTTACGACCTTGTGTTCGAAGAAGATTTTGGTGAAAACGATGCTAAAGTAGCTAAACTGCTGAATGGGATGAAAAAGAAATTTGATGCGTGAGGGCTAGAATATAGTTATTTTTTGAGAGAAAATAGACACCTGTATTTTCGAGAGAAACATAATATTTTTCATTGGGCATAGCTGCATCCACGCAAAGTCATTACTCTCGACTTCCGCCAAAACCTTTCTTGAATACTGACCAAACCCAGAAAATGAACGTCAGTGAACCAAAGATGATCATTGTATTAATCCAGACTTCCATCACACTGATCGGTACTACTTCCTGTGTATAGGACATTTTTCGAACTAGGTCTTCAGATGAGGTCCCGGAAGGATTTTCAGACATACCTCGAATTATGTTTGAAAATATTCCACCCCCGCCCTCATTCACATTAGGTGTAACGATTAACGCCAAGATAAATGTACCGGCGAAGAAAACGGATATCCCAATAATTACTTTCTTCATATTTTATCTATATCTATGTTGCTCGGTTAGGCTGAAGTTACCTTGATTTGGGATAAACACAGCGAATTTGTACACACTACGGTGGAGAAGACCTTTGATAGGGTTTTGAATTTTTGGAGATCATCTGCAGAAATTTCATTTTTTCGTTAGTTCATCTCGTCTCCAAATTAAGGTTACAGCCACTTATAACTAGTGGATCTATCTAATATTAGTCAATGCCAAACGTGACAATAGTCACATGCGTATAAATCCCACTGTTATGACATATTGCCGGGATGTCCGAGAGCACCCCCATACGCCTTGCTGCACTGATCCGTGAGAAGCGTCAGGATGCTGGACTAAGCCATGAAGCCTTATCTGTTTCCGCCGGAGTAGACCGGAGTACCATCTCCCTCATTGAATCCGGGAAACGGGTACCGACGATTAGTACAGCCGAACGCATTGCTGTCGCGTTGGGGGTGAGGTTGTCAGAGCTGATTGCGGAGGCGGAAAAATAGTACGCAGCAAGGCTAATCACCACAGACTGTCTTCCAGGCCTCCACCCGGTAATCCTCCAAAGGCAGGTGCAAATATCTAGGTCAGGATTTCACCGAGAGGGAATCAGTGCTCGCTCAAATTTATCCCATAAGCGATCACTCTCATCTTTCGCAGCCTGGATCTCATCTTCTGTAAACTCATAGGCTGTTTCTTCCATGACCTCAAACTCCGCGAGCTTCTCAGCAGCGCGCACAAGCATGGTCCGGGCTTTTCGGTCAAAGGAATATCGCCCCACTTCTGCATGCCCAGACACATACAGCCCCATCTGATAAGACCAGTCAACATAGTCGTCGGAAGGTCTCGGTATTTCCTTTAAAGTGGCAATGGTATCCTCCCAGAGCCTTTTCTCATTATCCCAGTGAATCCTGATCTCCCCCTTCCGCATCCGGTTGTTGTAAACGGAACAGATCTCATGGAGGATTTTACCTGTATCCACATTTGTGTCTGCATAAGGATCGCAAGGGACCCAGTCCCAGAGTTCCCATAGACACGGTACGAGTACGAGAACATCCTCAACCTCAATGTGTTGCTTTTGATCTACCTCTGCCATAACGGTTTCTGGGTTCCGGGAACAAATCTTTGCTCGTTCCACACCTTGGAGTAACCGCTCTTCGGTTGCGATAGCATTACAGTATTCTTCGGACTCTTCATACGCCTCCCGTGCGATTATGGCATCAGACACCTTTTCTTTTGCCATTGCTGTCTCGCTCTCTGCTTGCTGAACGTCCGGGCAGAAATTTCGATCCCATTCACTGAATGATCCCAGTCCGTACATCGCCAAACCAACATCTTGGGATTCTAAAACCTCCTGCATTTTCTCCGGGTTGCCGTCTATCTCCGAAAGCAATTCCTGAATTTTAGCAGAGCAACGTGCACATGGCTCCGTACTGCAGTCAGATACGGCCTTTGCTGCCGCGTCCTGGCAACCCTGAAGTTCAGCTTCACATTCCGCAACAGCCTGCTCCATTCGTTTCAACTCAGTAATGGGTGTCGTATATTCCGGGGATTGCAAAAACAAGCGGAGTGCTGACTCCGCAGCATCTACGTTGGAATCATCATTGTGTCCTCCGGGGTTACTACCTGTTTCACTCAAAAAAAAATCCCCATCCCTCCCTTTTTCCTGGGGGGTAAGGGGGGTAGGGGTTTCTTTTTTAGAAGTTACATTCTTACTGTTTTCCTGCTTATGACATTTCTTTCTTATTACGTGGGGATTTTCGCTGGGTTTTTCGTCTGGTTTTACAGTGGGTTTTTCATCTGTGTTTTCGAGAGGTTGAATATCGTCATCGAATACGCTTTCCAACTCACCCCTCTTGGAGTCACCTGCATATCGGATGATTTTCACATCCCGGGCAGTCTGGCGGTCATCGTCCGAATAGCAGACAGTGGCACTGCAGACTACCTCGGTACAGATCCCGGGCAACACCTCTGTGGAATCGAATAACCCAATACCTTTGCACTTCTTGAAAGCTGTGCGGTATTGGTCTTCAGAAAGACCGGGAGTCGATTCACGACCCAGCTGCTTTGTGCAGGTAACGCCATCCCATTTACATCCTGTTGCCCGGACATGATACCAAAGGCAGAACCGGGTTGGCTCCTTGAGCATGGAGATGATCTGAGCATCCGAACGCTCAATGGGGACATACTTTGTGTCACCGGGCTCTCCACAGAGGGATAATGGGCATTTATCGGTTGGTGAAACCAAAAGGTCACGACCTTCTTCCTTAGCTTTCAGGTAACCAGCCCGACGCAGTTCTCCAACAACTTGCTGGAGCTTCTTCCGTGATTTGAGTTTTGGAAGCTTTCCACGGATCAACGGTGTAATCCGCCAGTAAGCCTCGGAACCCTCCTTCCACTTCATCATCAACGCCACTACGAGAAGGAAAGCGAATAGCAAGGGGCGTTCTCTCAGCCATGCCATGTGATCGCGTCCGGGGTACGTGAGGATGTAACCCGTTTTCGCGTACCCTCTTTTGGACTGAGTGGAAGACGGGGCTTTATCCGGTTGCCGTGACACTGCCTCCGGCATCGCATAAGCGTCGGTGTCCTGCCCGACAGGATCCTTTTCTTCACGCCAATCCGGACTTGCGTCATGAGGCTCCGATGTATTAAAATCATCATACCGTTGGTTATGTGAACTTCCCCCTGAATCAGTTGGCGCTGCGACGGGGGCCTTTTTTTGGTCTGGTGGAAGGGGCGGAGGTATTACAGACAGGGCCCCAACTTTTGTACGAGAATCATTTGATAGGCTCATTCCCACCCTCCCTCTGCCAATTCCTCGATCCACTGGTCGACGGCGCTTTTTTTTATCACCCAGCGCTTTGCGTTAAGCCTCCTGACAGGTAGGCCTGCTTGTACCCATCTTCCGATTGTCCGAGCACTTAACTGGGTGTATTTCGCCACACCTTTCGCTCCAGCTAGCCAGCTGTCATGTTCCTGATTCGTACTCATCGTTTTCCCCCTTCCCGGTGAGTCGGTGACTTTTGGATCCACTGAAGCAGTTCCGTTTTTATGGCATATGGCTTACGTCGTGTTGGCCAGTGGATGGGAGCCCCAGCGTCACATAAACGCCGGATACTGTTAGATGGGTATCGAGCATTGTGTCCCAGGAACGTGAGGATCTCCTTCGTCCCATAAAGCACATCTGCGCTCTCTTCTCTTTTGTTCATTTCCTTGTGCATGGTTTCTCCAACGGCATGCCAGAAAACGACAAAGCGGACCCAGCACACCAAGTACCGGAGTCTAACTCCGGGTGGTTTGCGCAAGGTCCGCTTAGCGGCGCTCACAGTGTTCAGTCCCTGACCAGTGTGGTCAGCTTAGGGTGCAGTCTGTCGGAGACACATCGCACAATTCGAAATTATGTTCGCCCAGTCAGGCTGGTTCTATCCTCCCGCTCTGGACTTCTTCTTCTATTAAACGTAGCACCTCTTTGGTCCCCGGCCTTTTCGCCAGTTCGTTGTAGGAACGTTTGATGGTGGAAGCGAAACGGCTGTCCTCCAGAACTGCTTTGTTCTGACGCTCGAAATCTGCGGTGAATTTCCGGGTGCAACTTGATCGGCAGGTAGCGTACCCAGAGGATGCTGGCCGGGTACCGCAACAAATGCACATGACAACTTCCCCGGCAGCTTCGGCTGCGGAGATGTGGTTATCAAACACTTGCTTCAGATCTCGATTCATGGCGCTATCATACGCGTTAACTGGAATTATGTTGAGAATTATTTTTAAATCTGGCCCTATTATTGTGCTTTTCCTGCTTTCGTACGAAAACTACAAAAACTGTGGTGATCAACTCGGCAGAAGAATATCAAAAAAGGCTTTGGCTTTCGCCTTCGTCTGCATGACACCCCGGTAATGGTCCAAAAGAACATCCACGGATCCAACGTGACCTAACGCATCTGCGGCAGCCCGTTCCCCATGCAGTTTACAGAAGTTACTCGCAAAGGTGTGTCTGGCGGCGTTGTGGGGCCACTCGACTCCCAGAGCCTCACATGCCTGACGGCGATATTTATTAAAGGCGTTCCAGCGTCGACATACCCGGCCGCTCTCTTCCTCATATTTCTGGAGCCATTCGAACAGAGCATCGTTGATCTCCACCGTGCGACCATGTTTGGTTTTGGCTTGGGTCTTGGTGATTGTGATTTCTTTCTCCTGGAGGTCGATGTTCTCCCAGAGGAGGCCATCCTTATCGCAGATCTCGGAGCTTCGTATTCCCGCTAGGAGGCCCAACGCAAGAACGAGGGCAGATTTGGGATCCTCTTCCTCGACATACCTTAGGACAGCGTGCGCAGTTTCGTTGCTGACTGTACCGACCTCCTCAGCATCACTGGTTTCCCAATCCGAGGCGGGGAAGACTGCGATATTGTTTTTCCAGATGAGCTCCGGTTTGTTTTCCGCGTTGGCCTTCCTGATACTTTGGTTCTCGATCCAGTTCATAAGGGATTGGATCGCGATCTGGTCATTCCGCAGATTCCGTCCCTGATGTCCTCTATCATTCAGGAAAGCAGTAACTTCGGTTGCGGTCAGGCTGGCCGGGGTTCTGTCGCCATATTTAAGAACGAAAGGACCCAGGCGATTCTTCTTATCGGTGACAGTGCGTGCTCTCCGACGGCTCTCCAGGTCTTGAATGTGAATGTCGTATAGCTCCTTGATGCTGAGACCAGATGAGGCCTTCTGCTTCTCTTGTACATAAGCTTCCGCCAGAGAATACAAGGTGACCTCCGCCTGAACCTGGTCCAAGAGGTGGAGCGCATCTCTGGCGTCCTGAGCCTGCCGCACGGTCAGCCCACTGAATGCCTCTGACCCCAGTTTCTCCTTTGCGCCGGTCAGGCCATCGATAAACTGTTTCGCGGCTTCTTCCGTCTCGAATGTTTTCCGTCTTCGTTTATGGTCAATATGGATGTCGGCAGCATAGGTCCCGGCTTCCGTTTTCCGGATCTTTCCACCCTTGTATGTCTTCACCTTCGACTTTGGCTTTTGCTGTCTTGTCATGGCCGATTTCTACCATATTACGTCAAAATGCGTCAACGACTAACGTTTCGGCCCTTATTTATAGGGGTGTGATTCGGGTTCAAGTCCCGTACATCCCGCCATTCTTCGTCCCGCTCCGGCGGGATTTTTTTATGATCACTCTTTATGTACTACAAAGCCATGAGAACGGCAAACGTTACGTAGGGATCACAAATGATCTAACGAGACGTTTGCATGAACACCGGTCACGTTCTTCGAAAGCGGGTCAACTTCTAGGTTCATTTACACTACTGCATACCGAAACATTTCCTTCGTATGCTGCTGCAAGAGTTCGGGAGAAATACTTGAAGTCCGGACAGGGGAGGAAATGGCTGTCAGAACAATACAAGTAAAGTTGCGGTCCGCCTGAGGCGGATAAAGCATCGCCCACAAGCGGGCTTGTGCGCCTCAGGCGCATTCAAGTCCCGTACATCCCACCATTCTTCGTCCCGTTTCGGCGGGATTTTTATTTTTTCCGACGTCTGAAAGGTTTGAATGTAAACGAATGAAGCTTCTGAGGCTACTCAAAGAAATCTGCACCTATCCGAAAGAACATCCCTTTCGGTTTGGAGGGATGATTCTGATTGGAGTGGCGTCCCTGACACCGATAATCATCCTGAAGCGAACGTTTTGGATTCCACACGAATCACGTCTTCCCGCATCTGTTGCCATCCCTGTCCTGCCAGAACGGCAGACGGAATCGTCAACCTGTGGCTTTCACGCCATGAGCACCATTTATCGGGCCTACGGACTGAATCCTGAGCAGGAAGCGATTCGGGAACGGCTGGGGGTTGATATCAAGGCGTTGTTTTGGATGGGCGACTCAACAGGATCTCTTCACCCGGATGTGTACATGGTCTTTCGGCAGGACGGTTTTGACATCGAATCCGTTGCTCTGGATAACTCGGATTCGCATCAGGTTCTGTTGGAGCATTTGTATGCGGGAAGGATGCTCATGCTTCTGATTCAACGCAGGGAAAATGGAAATCTGCATTGGGTGGTCGTTCAGGGCACGCAGGATGACCGTTACATCGTGTTGGATTCATTGAAAAAGGACCCTGTTCTGGAAGACGCTGAGTTCACCCATCACTTTGTGCTGACTGCACTCGTCGTGAGACCTGGTCAGACCCTTCGGACAGGTGCGGTGTCCTCGCTCCTCCATTTTGTTTCCGGTACCAGAGAACTTTCCCGGTTTGAAACTCGTCGAAAGCAATTGAAGGCGGGTCCTGTCTCTTGGGAATAGAGTTTCTGAATCTTGTAAGAGTCCCTTAGAAGTGGGCATCGGATAAGTAGAGAATCAGGGTGATCCAAAAGGAGAACCCCATGAAGAAAAGTCGCTACAGCGAAAGTCAGACTTGTGCGCCTTAGGCGCATTTACGCCGACCTGGCCATGGAGAATGAGGCCCTGAAGGAGCCGATTGAAAAAATGCTCTGATGCCGATCGAGAAGCGCGAAGCGGTCGACTGGATACATCATGAGAAAGGACTTTCGGTGAAACGGGCGTGTGAAGAAGTGGGGATGAGTCGATCCGGCTGGTACCGGCCGTCCACCGTGGATCCCCTGAAAGACGAGGAACTGCGGAAGATGCTTGAAGAGATCACCACCCGCCTTGGTCGCTAGGGCTTTTGGAAGTGCTATCACTGGATGCGCCAGAAAGAAGCTCCCTGGAATCACAAGAGGGTGCGCCGGGTCTACCGTAAAATGGGCCTGAACCTGCCTAGACACGGGAAGAAGAGACTTCTGGCCGGGGTGAAGCAGCCCCTGGAAGTCCGGCTTCGCCCCGGTTTGAGTTGGTCGATAGACCTGCCCCGGCGGGCAAGCTTTATGCACGAGACGCTCCACTACGTGAAGCGCTGGCCATCGAAATCGACAGTTCACTTCCGGCGGAACGGGTGATCCGGGTACTGGATCAGCTCACGGAAAGCCATGAACTGCCCAAGCAGATCCGTGTCGACAACGGCCCGTAGCTGGTCTTAGCCAAACTAGTAGCCTGGTGCGGGACAAACCGCGTACACCTGTATCACATCCAACCTGGGACTTGTCCGCCTAAGGTGGAAACCGACCCAGAAACGCGTATATCGAACGCTTTAACCGCGGCTACCGGAGAGAGGTGCTTAATGCCCACGAGTTCCGCAGCCTTGAAGAGGTCCGCGAGATCATCCATGAATGGCTGATCGTCTGCAATGAGGAGCGGTCGCATGCAGCCCTGAACTACTTACCCCCTGCCATGTTCAAGCGGCAACTCAACCCAACCCCTGAAACCTCTACTTTTCAACTGTCCGCTTGACGGGACGCTTACACCGCCATGCGCAACGGAAGCTCCAGCTATAAATTCGATCAAATCGGCAACCGGACCACGTTGAATATCCCCGAGGATCCGAACCCGCAGACGTAAGTGGCAAATGCTCTCAACCACTACGCCTCCGTGTCCTCTGTGAGCTCCGTGAGATCTCCTCTTTATGACGGTGACGGCAAAACCCACACCTGGACCGGAGAAAATCGTTTGGACGTCTACACTTGTAAGATTCCCTGAAACTAGGGCCAACGGTGGGGCTGAAAGGTTAGGGTTCGGTTGAAGGTAATAAAGAGGCGAATGCCAGAGGAGAAAAATGGTTCAGGTTTTAATGAGGGCGATATTCTTTGTGATTCCTCATTCAGGCATAGGTGATCCTGCGCACAGTACTTAGGGAGCTTACATATGTCTCGTTGATCTCTTCCGGTGTTGGCAAGGAGTCTGTTTCTGCTTACTGACCACCAATCCACCGCTTGACCGTTCTTCGGTCAAGACCGGTGAGGCGGGCCACATCGGAATAGGTGCCGTACTGATCATACAGGCGCTTCAGAGTGCTCTCACGTTCAGCCGGAGGCAGGGTACGAATGTCTCTCGGTGCATCGGGAAGGGTGGGGGATGTGGGGTCTGAAACGGGAGGGGTGTAGTGTCCGGTCAGGAGAATGCGACGGAGGGCCTGTTCCAGTTCCCGGACATTCCCCGGCCAGTCATACGTAGCAGGAGCACTCTCCAGCAACCGGTTTAAAACCCGGTGGTGAAGCTCACCGGGAGCCCATCCGGTCATCCTTCTGAGGAGATAACCGGCAAGCTCCGGCAGTTCCCGATCGGATTCCCGGATGCGTTTACGCAGACTTGGAACCTCGATCCGGTCCGAGGACATCCGGTAGTAGAGGTCTTCCCGTAAATGACCGGATCCCAGCAATTCCTTCAGTGGCCGATTGGTTGCGGCAATCACCCGCCCCTCAAAGCGATGACGCTCCCGGGATCCGACCGGAGAAAAGGTTCGTTCCTGCAGTACCCGGAGCAGTTTCACCTGAATGGATTCTGAGAGATCCCCCACTTCATCCATGAAGATGCTTCCATAGGTCGGGCACTGACCGAGTAAGCCGGTCGTACTTTCGATTGCACCGGTAAAGGCTCCCTTCCGGTGTCCGAAGAGTTCGGACTCGAGAACTCCCGGAGCAAATTCCGAAAGGTTGATCTCCTGAAAGGCATCCTGGATGCCCGCAGTAAAGCCCATCCGGTCCGGATCGAATGGAATGTATACGGACCGTCCAACTGCAGATGCCGCCATTCCTTTCCCGCAGCCTGTTTCCCCCAGCAGCAGCAAAGAAAAGTCCTCCATGCGTTCCCAGAGCCCCTGGACATACCAGCGGATGTCCGCCGTAAAGATGTTCCGCCATAACCTCCTCCTGAGTTCCTCCATGCTCCGGCTGGATCCGATCAGTGTTCGGTCTAGCTGGTAAAAGGCCCGGCGAATCTGGAACAGGATCGCCAATCTTTTTGATGCTTCCTGTCGGGAATACCCCATGGTTCTGAGGCGTTGGAAAAAGATACGCCCCTGTGGGAAGGGGAGTGTGCCTTCAGTGCCGGTCTGTTTTGAGTTTTCAGTCAGTTGATCCAGTTCTGGCTGTGCATCCAGGAGTAGGCGGTAGAGTAAAACATAGGTCACCATCTCCCGATCCTTAGGGACGACATCCTGTATCCGGCAGGTCCCTCCCTGCAGCCAGTTGTCCACCATCTTTCCCAGCTTTTGATGTTGAGCCGTATACACTTCGCGCATGCTTGCAGACGGGGAAAGGCCTGCCAATGAACGGTTCAGTGTATGCGTCTCGCTTGCAAATGGATTGCTGAAAGCCACCTGACGGATGCCTTCCAAAAACGTACGATGCTGGGCCGGTATCTGAATCATAGCAGGTCCAGTAATAGTATACATAAAGTACACATAGTGAATGCATAATATGTATTTTTTGATAGGTCCGACAATATTCAATATTGTAAGTATATATCAACAAATTGTTTATGACATTTTTGGATAGATTGGCATGAAGAATGCAATGTCTGTCTGGAACACAACCCAGGAGTACATGCATGAATCTTTCTATCCGACAATGTCGACCTGCCCGTTTCTTATGGATGCTGGGAGCCCTCTGTTTGGTCTCAGGCAGCTCCCTGCAGGCCGCAGGTCTCCTCAAATCCAAACAGAACCCGAATCTACACCTGGATCTGCTCGAACATGAGGTCGATGTTGTCCTGAACAACGGCTTTGCCCGTACAGAGGTGATTCAGGGCTTCCGAAACCGGGGAGAATATCCTGCCGAAGCCATCTACACGTTTCCCATGCCGAAACGGTCGAGTCTTTCTCAGGTCACTCTGCAGGTAAATGGAAAAGAGCTTCATGGTGAAGTAGTGGAAAAACAGAGAGCCAGGCAGGTATACGAGGAGCAAAAGCAACAGGGGCGCGATACCGCTCTTGCTGAGAAAGACGAGTACCGGAGTTATGAAGTGTTTGTGGGCAACGTCCGTCCGGGAGAGGATGTTCGCATTCGCCTGGTCTACTACCAGCCCCTGGAGATCGATTTAAATGTTGGCCGATACGTGTATCCTCTCGCAGAGGGGAACACGGACGATGCGAAAATTCCCTTTTGGTCTGTGGACCCTCAGCTTCAGGGCCGCTTCTCCTTTGATCTGGAACTGAAATCCTCGTTTCCGGTCAAGGATGTCCGCATGCCCCGATGGGATCAGCAGGCAAAAATTGAACGGGCCCCGCAAGAGGCGGAAGAAAATGCTGCCGGACCTGAAGTGATTCGGGCTTCGATCGAGGTGCCGCAAAACGGCTCTCTTTCCGGAGATGTCGTGTTTTACTACCGCTTGGCGGATGACACTCCGGCCAGGGTGGAATTCCTCACCTATCGGGAACAGAAAAACGAGGAGGGAACCTACATGCTGGTGATCACTCCGGCTGCAGACCTTCAGCCCATTACCCGGGGGTCTGACTGGATCTTTGTGCTGGATGTCTCCGGTAGTATGAGTGGTCATAAACTCTCAACCCTGGCGGACGGGGTTTCCCGTGTCATCGGGCAAATGCGTCCGGAAGACCGGTTTCAGATTGTGACCTTTAACGGCTCTGCCCGTGACTTCACAAACGGATATGTGAACGCGACGCCGGAATCGGCGGCCGAGTGGATTCAGCGGGTGAAAACGCTGCATGCCGACGGAGGCACCAACCTGTTTGCCGGACTGCGTAAAGCCTACCGTTCACTGGATGAAGACCGTACCACCGGAATTGTGCTGGTAACCGACGGTGTGGCCAACATCGGCGAAACGGCTCACAGCCGGTTTCTGGACCTGCTCCGGGAGCAGGACATTCGGCTGTTCACCTTTGTCATCGGTAACGGAGCAAACCAGCCTTTGATGGAACGGCTGGCAAAGGCCTCCAACGGGTTCGCGATGAATATTTCGGATGCGGACGATATTCAGGGTCGGTTGATCCAGGCGAAAGCGAAGGTGCTGCATGAGGCAATGCACGATGTGACGGTTCGGTTCAAGGGAGAAAAGGTACATCAGTCCACCCCTGAAAAGGCGGGGAGTCTGTACCTTGGCCAGCAGTGTGTTCAATTTGGCCGGTTCAGAGGTACAGGGCCGGTTGAGGTGGAAATGACGGCCAAAATTTCCGGGAAACCCCATACCTGGACGGTTCAGGCGGAACTTCCTGAGCAGGATGTGCTGCACCCGGAACTGGAGCGTCTATGGGCTCTCTCCCGGATTGACGAAGTGATGCAGGAGATCCGGGAAAAAGGGGAGCGCGAATCACTCCGAAATCAAATCGTGGGCTTGGGGACGGAGTATTCACTGGTCACAGACTACACGTCCATGCTGGTGGTGGAGGATGAAACCTTTGAAAACGAAGGGATCCAGCGTCGCAATGCCGACCGGGTGGCCAAAGAGGATGCGGCCCGTGAGCAGCGTCGCCAGCATCAACCCGCTCCCAAGAGAATCGAGACCCAGCAGACCTTCGGAGGCCGTTCCTCCCCGGGGATCGGAAGTGGAGCGGGACCGGTGGGACCTCTGTTCCTGCTGATCTTGGCCTGGATGAAAAAAATGTCACCCCGTCTGCGAGGAGGACGGAAGGAGGGTTGAGGAATGACCGTTGTGCTATTCCTTGCACTCATGATGGGGTTTACCCTGCTCCCTCCGGTGTCGGGGGGAGCAGGGGCATTCTGGATGCTGGGGGAGGGACCGCTGTTTCTCACGTTCTTCACCCATGTTTGGGTCCACCAGGGTCTGTATCATTTGTTGCTGGATGGTAGTGCCTTTCTGGGGCTTTGGGGAATGATCGAAGGAGGGACCAGCCGGCGCTGGCGGATGCTGGTCTGGGCAAATCTGGGCAGTGTTTCTGCCGTACTGGCAACCGGACTGGGAGGCACCGGCGGATTCGGAGGTCTTTCCGGTGTCGCCCATGGCTTGATGGCGGTGGTTGCGGTGGACTGGATCCAATCAGGGGAGAAGGCCATGTCCAGAGTGGGAAAGGGCGTGTTTGCGGCGCTGGTGGTTAAATGCCTGTATGAAGCGTGGAGCGGGATTCCATTCTTTTCCAGTCTGCATCTCGGGAATATTGGAACTCCCTTGGTCATCTGCCATCTGGGCGGAACCCTGGGTGCGCTGCTCGGGGTGGCGGTGGAGTCGGTTTGGAAACCGGGTTTTGTTTCAGGATACAGGATGGAGGCCCGATGAATCCCCACAACCGGATCTGTGGACTCCTGGTATTCGCCATTCTGCTCTTTTCGGGCTGTGTGAATCCTCCGGTGGAGATGCTGGTGAGGCGTGCGGAGGGAGATACTCCTGTTCCCGGCGTCCGGGTTCAACAGGTGCGGCCCCGCTCCTGGGTGGAGAAACTCTTTAACCCGGTGGGTGCTGCCTATCACCCCGAGCGGATTGTGCATGATCACGTAACCGATGACCAAGGCAGGTTTAGGTTCCAATCGGTGCAGCCTCATGACCGGATTCTCATCTGGGTGTATCCGGACCAGGCGGATCCGTAAAAAAGGGTGGGGGGCGATTTTGCTTGGAGGCAGAGGGAAAAACGGACATAGGCGGGGGCATGACTGCAAGAACCGCCACCCGTTCCCGCACAACCAAAGAAACGAAAATTGAGCTGAGCTTGAACCTCGATGGTTCCGGCACGGCTGATGTTTGCACCGGTGTGGGGTTTCTGGACCACATGCTGGAATTGCTGACCAAGCACGCGCTGCTGGATCTGACGGTCAAAGCGGAGGGGGATTTGCATGTCGATGACCACCACACCGTTGAGGATGTGGGGATCGCGCTGGGTGAGGCCATTGACCTCGCCCTGGGAGAACGCCGGGGGATCCGCCGGTACGGATGGTGTCTTCTGCCCATGGATGAGGCCATGGCCCGGGTCGCACTTGATCTGGGAGGACGTCCCTATCTGGTGTATGACATTGCCCATCCGGGAACGCACATTAAAGACTTCGACCTGCAGCTTCTGGAGGAATTCTGGAGAGCCTTTTCCACTCAGGCCCGGATGAATCTCCACATCGCACAGTTGTATGGCCGTGACGTACACCACGCTCATGAGGCGGTGTTCAAGGGTGTGGCGAAAGCATTGGATGATGCCAAACAGGTGGATGACCGCCTGCGGGGACAGCTTCCCTCCAGCAAAGATCTGATCTAGGTCCAGCATGATTGGGATTCTTGATTATGGCATGGGAAATCTCGGCAGTGTGCGGAATACCTGTGCTGCCCTTGGGGTTGAGGCCCGGATTCTGACCTCGCCGGATGAAATGTCGGCCATGGATGGACTGCTCATGCCGGGCCAGGGAGCATTCCGTGATTGCATGGCACATCTCCGGGATCAGGGCTGGGTCCAACCGGTTCGCGACTGGATCCGGGAGGATCGTCCATTTTTTGGAATCTGTATGGGACTTCAGGTCTTGTTTGAGGACAGCGAGGAAAGTCCGGGAGTGGAAGGGCTTGCGGTACTCCCCGGCACGGTGAAACGATTCCCCGACGCGCCGGGGCTGAAGGTGCCCCAGATGGGCTGGAACCGTGCGGCATGGAAACAGCCCGGTCCCATTTTCAGGGATGCCCTCGACGGACATCATTTTTACTTTGTCCACAGTTATCATGTTCCTCTCGTGGAGCAGCCCTGGGTGGCGGGAACAACCACCTTCGGGATTGAGTACGTCAGTGCGGTCTCGTTCGGCAACTGTCATGCGGTTCAGTTTCACCCGGAAAAGAGTCAGAAAGACGGCCTGGCCCTGGTGAAGGCATTTGCGGACAGTGTAGCGTAATTTTTTGCTGTGTCGATAGACGGTTCGGGTGGTGGATTCTCCGGCAAATCCTGAATCGCCGTTGAGCCGACTCACTTTGGGTTTGGTTTTTGGGGTGCGGAGGGGTACGGATCGTGCCAGGTTACGAATTGGAGAAACAAACGTATGAATACTGAGCTGCTGAAAGAACTGTGTGAGGCCCGCGGAGTCCCGGGGCAGGAAGCCAATATCCGCCGGATTGTCCGCCGTGAGTTGAACCAGCTCACGGATGAGCTGAGGCTGGACCCCATGGGCAATCTGTACGCCACCTTCCCCGGTGAGAGTGATGCCAGGATTATGATCGCGGCCCACATGGACGAAATCGGGTTTATGATCAAGCACATCGACGACAAAGGGTTTCTCCGTCTGCAGCCGCTGGGTGGGTTTGATCCCCGCCAATTGTTTGCGCAGCGTGTGCTGGTCTCCAAAATGGACGGCGGTGTTGCACCCGGTGTTCTCTGCTACGCCACGAAACCTCCTCATCTCCTGGCAAAAGCGGCCACGGATGCCCCCGACCTCGAACAGTTTTTTGTCGATACCGGAATGTCGGTCGAGGACGTGAATGAGTCGTTTGAAATTGGAGGGATGGTGACCTTGGACCGTGGGTTCACACCTTGCGGAGATGCCTTTGCCGCCAAAAGCCTGGACAACCGCGTCGGGGTTTTTGTCATGATTGAAGCTCTGAAGAAAGTGACCCGGTGCCGGTTCACCATTGTGGCTGTGGCCACGACCCAGGAGGAAATCGGCCTGCGAGGGGCCATGACCGCGGCATATCAGGTGAAACCTGAGATCGGGATCGCCCTCGATACCACCATCGCTGCGGATTATCCCGGAGGCTCTCCGGACGCGTATGTCACCCAAATGGGGGAAGGGGTTGGCATCAAGATCATGGATGGATCCCTCCTCTGTCATCCTTTGCTGGTGAAACAGATGCGGGAGTTGGCGAAGCGGGAGGATATTTCTCACCAGATGGAAATTCTTCCCCGGGGCGGCACAGATGCCGGTGCTCTGCAGCGGTCCGGTAACGGCTGCGCCGGGATTACACTGAGTATTCCGACGCGGTATATTCACACCGTGAATGAGATGGTCTCGAAAGGAGATGTGCAGGCCGCGATTGACCTCCTGGCCGCGTACCTGAACGAAGCAGAGCCGGGTCAGATCGGGGCGGCGGAATTGTCACTCGAAGAATAGGCGCTTCATCGCGTGATCCGACATCGTCGGACGTGTGAGTGGTATCCGATCCGGTTTAGAGGTTTCCGGCAGCCCAGTCGTCGAGGAGTCCCGCCACCTCGGGGAGGGTCCCGCTTCTGGCATTGCGGACAAAAAAGCCGGAGGTGGCTCCTGCGAGCAGGAGCCGGTCCCGGGACGGGAGGTTGAGCAGCCGGCCCAGGCAGTATCCCGCATTGAACCGGTCCCCGGCTCCCGTGCTTTTCACAGGCGTTGCCGTATAGGGTCCTTCCACCCATTCCACTCCCTCCTCCGAGGCCATGCCCGCTCCTTGGATGCAGTGGATGACGACTTCCGTAACGTGTAAGTTGTCCCGGAGGCGTCCGCAGAGATCTGCCACGCCCTGTCCCTCCTCCTCCACCTGGGGAAGTCCGAGGAGATCACTCAGTACATTGCCTTCGTTCAGGTTGCCGCCAAAGACACAGCGTGTGTGGGGCTCAAATCCGGGGAGTACGTTCAGCATCTCCTCGATGTCCTCCCGGGTCCGGCTTCGCGGGTCCACCAAATCCAGGAACAGCCAGGGGGGCTGGGTGAAGCTGGAAAACACCGTTTCCTGCAGATACCTCCAGCATTCGGTCATCCTTGGGTACAGCGTCCAGTTGGTCAGAGCAATGAGATCCGCATTCCGGAGCGAGCGGATCATCGCGTCATCGCTTGCCAGATACTCTTTCAGGAAATCGGGACTGAAATCGGAAAGCTGGTCCACGTAGGACAGCATGTATTTTCCGTCATTGAATTCCAGGGCGAGGGTGTGTCCCGGAGCGATGCCGAAAGAGGTGCAGGAGCGGGTTTTTCCTGCGAATTCAGCAAAGGCGGGGTGGGGGGGCTCCCCGAGAGTGGCAAACACATCCAGGTTCACACCCAGCGTGGCAATCCCATCACCCAGATTGACCGCGCATCCGCCTGCATCCACGCTTTTTACGATCATTTCCCGGAGAGAGCTCCGACCGGCAGCCATGCCGATCAGTTCGGAAAACCGGGAAATCGTCGGGACCTTTTCGTACTGATCCATGTTCTGCCGTTCCTCGACAATCTCGATCAGTTCATCGACAAAGCCGTCAAAACCGGAGGTGACGTGAAAAGAGGAGGCGTCCTGTTGGCGGGTGCGGAGAGTATCGGCGAGAAGGGAACGGGGATCTTGCATGGAGGGAGTGAAGGTTAGAAGTCAGAGTCTGTTTTGCATGACGATTCGGAAGAAAAGAATGGTCCCCTTTGGGGAGGACACACGAGGTCAGAAGATGCCTTCGCTCAGATGTTCAACTCAACGAACGTCTTCACAGACCCACGCGTTGCGCGTGGCAAGCACTGACCACTATCCCAGACGGGATTTGAAGTCGTCATACCCGAAAGAACGGCTCACCGTCAATCCTGCACCCTCTGGATCCCAGAGAGCGATGGATGGGTGGGGAATTCCGTTAAAATGGGTGCTCTTCACCATGCTGTACATGGCCATATCTGTAAACACGAGGCGGCTCCCCGGTGTCAGAGGGGTGTCAAAGCTGAAGACGCCGATCCGGTCTCCGGCCAGACAGGTGACTCCGCCAAGCTGATAGGTGTAGGCTTTTTCCGCTTCCTCCCCGCTTCCGAGAATATGTGGCCGGTAGGGCATTTCCAGTACATCCGGCATGTGAGCTGTGGAGGACGTGCCGAGGATGGCGTGATGAATGCCCTGGCTCTCGAACACGTCCAGCACTTCACTGATCAGCCATCCTGACTCCTGAACCACCGCCTCACCCGGTTCGAGAATCAGGTCCAGATCGTAGGTGTCTTTCAACCGGATCAACAGCCGCACCAGCCGTTCCACATCGTAGTCCGGTTTGGTGATGTGATGCCCCCCGCCGAGGTTCAACCACTCCATCCGGTGAAGCAGCGTCGAAAAGTGCTCCTCCACGACCTCTACCGTCCGTTCCAGGGTGCCACTGCCCTGCTCGCACAAGGTGTGAAAATGCAACCCGGTGATTCCGTCCAGGTCTGCATGCGCAAGATCCTCCCATGTCATTCCGAGACGGGATCCACTCCGACAGGGATTGTAGATCTCAAATTCGATTTCACTGTAGTTCGGATTAATCCGCAGTCCGAATTTTGTGGTGTCCCCTGCTGGGATTCGGCCCTTCAACTGCTCCCACTGGGTGAGGGAATTCAGAGTCAGATGCATCGACCGCTCCCGCATGAAATCAAAATCTTCGGGAGAATATGCCACGGCATAGGAGTGAAGTTCCTTCCCGAATTCCTCAGAGCCCATCCGTGCCTCATGTTTCGAACTGGCGGTGGTGCCGGCCAGGTATGGGCGCAGAACCGGGAAGGCGGGGTGCATGGCGAATGCTTTCATGGCCAGCAGGATTCTCGCACCCGTACGGTGCGTCACCTCCTGCAGGATACGTCCATTCTGCCGAAGGCCTTCGGCATCCACAACATAACAGGGAGCGGGTGTATCCCCTGGATCAAAAGGGAGTTCTCGGGGCAAAAGCATGAGGCCGGATAAAGTTTTTTTTCCGGAAGTCACGCAGGAAAATGTTCTTTCGAATTCTGGCCGTCAGGGTGGGGCGATACGCCCAATCCAGACCCGGGGGTAAGGGGGGGTAAGACCGTCGGCCCAGTCCGTCAGGATCCGGTTGCCCATGCGGATACACCCATGCGAGGCCGGGGTGCCCAGTAGTTCCTCCTGATGGGTGCCATGGAGGTAAATATACCGGTCATGGCTGTTCCCGTTCAGACCGGGTTCCAGTCCGTGAAGCCATAGGATCCGGCTGAGGATCGCATCCCCAGTACCGCCTTCCCATGTTAAAAGGGGTTTGCCCACAGGCCGGCGGCTTTCGAAACGTTGCCCTGGCGGAGCGTCGGTTCCAATGACCTCTCTGATTTCATGCCAACCCAGCGGGGTGCAGTGGGACCCGGGCTCATTTCCCAGTCCATACCGGCTGGTGGAAACCTTGGCGGAGGAAACGGAGCCATCCGGATCAAAAGAGGTTATCGTCTGCTCCCAAACGTCAACCACCCACAGGGGACGATCCTGCGGGTGGTTTCGTTTGAGGTGCGCGATGGAGGCTGAAGGGATATCAGCATGCATCTGCCACCTCCAGCCGGGAAGGGCCTGCGTTACTCCTGGGGTGTTTTCTCCAGGACAGCATCCTGAGCTTTCATGCGGTCAAAATGCTGTTTCAACAGGTTTCCTTTCTGGCGGAGCTCATTGTTGGCAACCCGCAGTTCCTGCACGGCCTGCTCGAGCTGACGTTCCAGTTCCATGGCCTGGCGGGTGTCCCCAACCGGGCTGGTGGCAACGGTTTTTCCACCCATGAGCACTTCTTTTTTCTTTTCAGCCAGGATCTCCTTGAAGGATTCAAGTTGCTCGAGATGCGCGGCCTGTTCCGGGGGAGGTTCGGAAAGACCGGCACGCTGGACTTCCGATTTAAGATGACTGATTTTCTGATCCACCCGTTTCTGTTCCTCTTCGATATTCCGAATCAGATCTTCGCGCTGCATACTGGCACGGGTGGTCTGTTTTTGGTTCAGCTTGTACTCGTCTGACCGTTTGCGTTTCAGGTCCAGGCCGTCTCCATTGTAGCTGTCTTTGACGTAGTATTCGTATTTCTGGACTTCCCGGCTTTCATACAGAGAGGAGGAGAGGGTCATCACCTGATCAACCCGGGCCTTCAGTTTCGCATCCAGAATTTCATTTGCTTTCGCCTGGGAGGTCTCTCCCCGGTTTTCGGTCGGGACGCGTGCAAGCAAGGCCGCATTCGCCGAACGTTGGCGGCGAAGTTGGGCGATGGACGATTTTAAATCCTCGATCACCCGTCCTTTCATGCGGCTGATGCGGGTTTTGGTGGCTTTGCTGTCCTCGAGTGCAGCAAGAGCGTTGACCACGGAATCAATTTTCCCTTCGATCTGTTCGTTGAGTTCAAAAAATTCCGCACTGAGTTTTTCAACTTGAGCTTTCTGCTTCGCATTGATGGCCTCCATCTCTTCACGGGTGCGTTGAGGGGGCTCCTGTGGCGCCTGTGCCCAAGCCGTGGCACTGGCCATACATAGAATCGGAAGGATATATTTCATAAGTCTCCGGGGGTTGTTCATGTAGTATAAAAAGGGGTCCTGACTGCAGAAACAAGTCAAAACCTTCCTGGAGGAGAGGGGGCGCTGTTAATTCCCCAGGATAGGGTCATCTCCCCACAGCAGCATTTCCACGCCGATGTTAAACACATATTCCTCTTTCCAGGCTTCCTCCTCATCCCACACCACCTCTGGAGCCAGGACGAGATACAGGAAATCTTTGTAGATGGGACGTTTGTGAAAAAGGGTGACCTTGGCCTCCAACGATTTCACCGCATTCCCGCGAATCTGGCCGCGGATCCCTGAACCACGGGCCACGTCTTTCCCTCCGACCCGCCGACCGTAATCCCGTTCGTCCAGCAAGTGGGGGACATACCCCAATGTCGTGGACGCAAGCCACCGAACGCCTCCACCATCGTCGCCAAACTGGGGGCTGTCCGGGTTCATGGCTTTGCTCTCGTCGCTGTCGACTTCGTCCTGGGTGATCTTCCCGGAAAAGGTCTGACGGAAGAGCATTCGGTTCCTCCACCGGTTAAACACCAGTGAGGTCGATGTGCCGAACTTGTCCTCACTTTCCCAGAAAAATTTAAGTTTCGGATAGGTGCTCCAGCCTTCCAGATCCCCATACCGCGGCCCCCATTCCACAAAGGTGAAGATTTCAGGCAACCATTTGGTTTTGATCCCTGCGGAGGCTTTCCAGTTCTCCAGAAAGCCTTTTGACGCTCCCACTCGGAGTGCGCTGTCTTCCTCAAAGGAGGTCGCGCCGTCGAGTTCGGTCGGGTCTCTGGTTGTGATAAACAGCTTGAGCCGTTCCTCAAGGTTCGGCAGTTCCACGTCGGTATCAAAATCCACCACCGGGGAGAAATCAATGGTACCTTCCGATTTCAGTTCAACGCTGGCCTGAACCCCCAGCAGAAAGCGGGAGGGCGGGGTTTCCACCACGTCCTGCCGCTGCTCATCAGCCCACTTGTTGTCCAGCCAGACCACCGCTCCGTGTGAGGTGTCATAGAGCCAGTTTCGTGTATGGTCGAGCCAGTTGTCGTCGGTGTTCTCTTGGGGCTCTTCTTCCGGGGCTGCTTCAACGGCGTCCTCCTTCTCTCCCCGGGGCGGCTCGGTACCTTCCTGAACATCCTCCGCTGCATCTTCCTGGGCGAACAGGGTGTTCGAGTATGCGAGCAACAGGACGGAAAGGCAGATCAGCCAAATCGAAAGAGGACGGCGTGGTGCAGAGTTCATATTCGGGCCTCTATCGGAGGAAGAAGAGGGTGACCAGTCTTAATGTGCGGTCGAGAATCATTTCTTGACAACCCGGGGTCTCCACTTACGGGAACACTATGAGATCCACCTGCCGCCCTCTCCTTCTCCTTGTCTGCCTGTTCGTTCTTGGAGCCCTCCCTGCCCGGGCTCAAACCATCAAGGGGCTGAATGTCTCCACTCCTCTGGCGCTCAGCGGCAGCTTCGGGTTTCTGCTCGGAGATCCCGCGATGGGCAGGACACCGGCCCTGGAATTTGAAGCGGGTATCGGAGGCTACAAACTCATGGCGGGTGTTCATAACCTGAATACGAACATCTCCACTTCGATCCGTGCCTCCTATCTGCACACCTGGCTCGAGCCGGTGGATTTGAAAACGAACCAGAGTTATCTCGGGATCGAACTTCAGGCCGGTGTCGGACCTTTGATTGGGTCTGTGGGGGGATATGGCCGTGTCAGTGGTGACGACGAATCCTGGATTGCGACCTTTGGCATTGGATTGAGATTTTGAGGTGACGGCTGGAGATCTTTCCTTCCGGTATCGAGGTTGCATCAGCGGGAGGAGACGTTATATTCCGGCGTTTCAATCCCATCCATGACCTCCTCAGCCTCCCCCACTGTTCCTCCAAGCCGGAAAGATATCTGGAAAATGTTCGACCGCATCGCCCCGCGGTACGATCTCCTGAACCGTTCGCTCTCTTTCGGGCGGGACATTGCCTGGAGAAAGCGGATGCGTCGGCACCTTCCCACCGGCCGGCCACTGCAGGTCATCGATCTGGCAACGGGCACCGCGGATCAGATTCTGTTTCTGCTGGAGGGAGAAGCTGAGATTTCACAGGCCAGGGGGTATGACCTCTCTGAGGAAATGCTGGAGGTCGGTCGGGGAAAGCTCAAGGAAAGAAAGCTGGAGCACATTCAGCTGCTGACGGGAGATGCGATGGACTGTCCTGCCCCGGATCAGTCTGCCGATATCGTCACCATCAGTTTTGGAATCCGGAATGTGCTCGATGTTCCCACAGCGCTTGCGGACATGAAACGTCTGCTGGTCCCGGGGGGCAAGCTCCTCATCCTGGAAGCATCTGTGCCGGCCAACCCCGTTGTGCGGGCGGGATATCTGCTCTACTTCCGTCACCTCCTGCCACTGATCGGAGGGTGGGTGAGCGGTGACCGGGCTGCGTACAAATACCTCAATGAGACCGTGGAGACCTTCCCCTGCGGAGATGCCTTCTGCTCCCTGATGAGGGATGCCGGCTTTACCGATGTGCGGGCGGAACCGATGACGTTCGGGGTCGCCACCCTTTACAGCGGGATCCGACCGGAGGAACCACGTGAGAGCTGACGTCCTCGGTGGACTGCAGCGGGCGGTCGCTGAGATGGACATGCGGATCCGCATGGCATTTAAAGACTGGCGCAATGCACCGGACCATGTGGACATGCGGGGAGTCCGGATTGAAGTGACCATCCCCGATGTGGATCCGATGGGTTGGCTCCTGGCCCAGGTGTTTCCCCGGCAACTCTACTGGTCCGCACGGGACGGATCCCTGGAAGTGGCGGGAATCGGACATGCGGTGCTGCTGCCGCAGGGTTCTGTGGAGAATCCGGAGGAGGTGTTTCGCAGAGGCCGGGAAATTCTGGAGGCTTTCCGCGGTCCGCGGCCCCGTTTTTTCGGAGGCTTTTCCTTTTCATCTCATGACACCGAGGAGTCCCCGTGGCCGGTGTTGGGGTCTTCCTCTTTCTGGATTCCTCAGGCTGAAATTTGCCGACGGGGTGAAAAAACCACACTCGCCTGCAACCTGTTCTTCCGTCGCAATGTGGAATTGTCGATGGAGGAGGTGCTGAATCACTGGCGTTCCGTTGTCCCCCATGCCCGAACCTCCGAAGATCTTCCCACGCTTCTTTGCCGCAGGGACCATCCGGACCGCGATGGATGGGAGGCCAATGTGAAGAGTGCCCTTGGTCTGATTGATCACGGTGTGCTGGACAAAATCGTCCTGGCCCGAAAGGCCGTGTACACATTCGCCGTTCCCGTGGAGGCTTCTGCGATTCTGGCTGTGCTGCGGCATGTCACGTCCTCCTGTTATCATTTTCTGCTTCAACCGGATCCTCAAGCCGCATTTATGGGCACCACGCCCGAATGCCTGTACGCTCGAACAGACCGGTCTCTGAAAACCGAAGCCCTGGCCGGAACCCGGCCGCGGGTGTCAGACGAGGAAGAGAATCAGGCTTTTGCGAAAGAGCTGCTGGAAAACCCGAAAGAACGTCACGAACAGGAATTAGTCCGTAAAGAGCTGCTGCGGCAGTTGCACCTTCTGTGTGAGACCGTGGACAGCGATCCGGAACCTCAGGTGTTGGCTCTTGAACGGAAGCAGCATCTCATCAGCCGCCTCTCCGGATCCCTGCGGAAGGGGGTCAGCGATGCCGAAATTCTGAACGCGCTTCATCCCACGCCTGCTGTTGGTGGAGCTCCCCGTGCCAATGCACTGCGGGAGTTGGTACGACTGGAGCCCTTTTCCAGGGGATGGTATGCGGCCCCGGTAGGCACCTTCGGACTGGAGGATGCGGAATTTGCGGTTGCCATCCGCTCCGGCCTGGTGCACGGCCGGGACGTAAATGTCTATTCCGGTGCCGGCATCGTCAAGGGCTCCGACCCGGGGCAGGAATGGCAGGAGATCGAAAACAAAATCAGCGATTTCGTGAAGGTCACCCGGGGGAGGGTGAGGTAAGGCACGGGGCCGTGCTTGCCACGCGGAACGCGTGGGTCATGGGTCATTTGGCATTGGGAATCGTGACTACTCCACCACGTTTTCTTCCGGCTGCCAGGTGTCGAGAAAGGCTTCGAGTTTGCCCATCGAAAGCAGGAGATCCAGGTAGTCTAGCTGCAACTGAAGCCGGGAGGCCGCGTAGCGGGCACCGGCATTGTTGAAGTCCCTCTGCGCTTCATTCAAGCGGATTAGGGTTTCCCGTCCTGCCCGATAGGAGGCTTCGACCAGATCGCGGTTTTCCTGACTGAGGTCCCGGGTTTTCCGGGTCAACTCCAGAGACTGCCGGCTGGAGATCAGCCGGGTGATGGACTGGCGGAATGCGGAGCGGGCCTGAAGTTCGGCCTGGCGGACCCCGGCCTCAATTTCCGTCGACACGGCTTCCAGCTCTTGAACCTGTTCGCGCAGGATGCCTCCATCCCAGACGTTCCACGACAGTTGAAGCCCGATGGTATTGGTGACGTCGTCGCCACTGAAGTTGGGATCATCCTCCCGTTCGACTCCAATTGAGCCGAACGCGGAGATTTCAGGGCGGAGCTGTCCCCGCTGTGCCTCCACCTGTGCCTGCGCTGCCTTGAGATCCAAGTCTGCCTGACGCAGGGCGGGGAGGTTACGACGAATCTCCGGCCAGTCCTTGACGGGATCCGGAACCTGGTAATCCGGCTCTTGCGTGAATAAGGCATCGGGTTCCGGCAGCACGGTGTCGTCCTCCACTCCCAGCAGGGCGGCCAGGACATGCATGGCTTGATCAAATCCTGCCTGTTGGGCCACCAGGGCATTTTCGGCGGACAGTTTCCGGATTTCGAAGTTCAGGCTGTCCGTCCGGCTGTCGAGACCTGCTTTTTCTTTCCGTTGACTGTCCTCCAGTAATGCCTGTTGGAAATCCCGGTCTTCACGCGCAATCAGGAGATTTTCCCGTGCAAGCTGCGCGGCGGTGAATGCCCGTCCCACTTCATAGAGAAGAGTCTCCCGGCTGTCCAGCCGTCCGGCTTCTGCCGCCAGAAGTGAAAAGTCCAGGGATTCGATCTGGGCTTTGCGGGTACCGCCGCTCCACAGGACCCAGCCGACCTGTACACCCGCGTTGTATTGCTCTGCGGCATCGGGGGCCATGGGGATCCGGCTCTTCTGGGTGTCGCTGTACTCCAGTCTGGACCCGCTGGCCGTCAGGTCCACTCTTGGCTGATAGGCCCCGCGTGCCTGGAGAAGTCGGGCCCGTGCCTGTTCGAGTCTGGCTATCGAGGCTTCTTCGGTGGGATTCCCTTCGAGGGCGAGTTCCCAGGCTTCGCGAATACTCAGGGTATCTGCAGGCAGCAGGGGGGCAAGGAGGAGGAAGAGAAGGAGGGTACGTTTCATATTAGATCTCCAGAGGCTCCGTCCGGTGACGGGCAGGTTCAAGTTGTTCACGGCTGTCGGGCAGGATCCCTCGGATCACATAATAAACCGCACAGCGAAGGTCATTCAGAATCAGAATCAGGCTCGGGATCAGCAGCAGGGTAAGCAGGGTGGCAAACGCAACTCCCGCCGCAATGGACAAAGCCATCGGAATCAGGAACTGGGCCTGAAGATCCTGTTCCACAATCATCGGCATCAGTCCGCCCACCGTACTCAGTGTGGTGAGGAAGACCGCGCGGAACCGACGCTGGCCCGCTTCCAGAAGTGCCTCTCGGATTGGCATACCCTTGGCAATGTTCGCATTAAACGCTTCAATCAGAACAATGGCATCATTTACCACCACACCGGCCAGGGCCACAATCCCAAACATGCTCATCAAGGACAGTTCCACGCCCCGCAGTTGATGGCCAATTACGGCACCGATGATGCCGAACGGCACGGTCAGCATGATAATCAGTGGTTGCAGGTAAGAACGGAAAATGGTGGCGATGATGACAAAGATCCCGATCAGGGCGATGGGGAAGCCGATTTTCAGAGACCCGACGGATTCCGCGGAATCTTTTTTCTCCCCCTGAAATTCCAGATAGACTCCCGGATACTCGGAGCGGATTCTGGGGAAATGGGTTGCTTCAATGTCTGCGGAGATTTGGCCGGCGTTGGCAATGTCACTGTTCACGTCGCTGTTGACGCTGATGGCCCGCATGCCATCGATTCGGGTGATGGTGGCGTATCCGGGAGAGGTCTCCATCTCGGCGACGGCCGTCAGCGGAATCTCCCTCCCATCAGGGGTGCGCACCCGCAGGTTCTGGAGCGAACCCAGTTCCGCCCGTTCCGATTCTGTATTGCGGACCATCACCTTGATTTCATCCCGTCCCCGCTGAATCCGCAGGGCCTCCCCTCCGTAGTACGCTGTATGGAGCTGGCGTCCGAGATCCGCGAGGGTAATTCCCAGATGGAGGGCTTCCGGTTTCAGACGGAACCGGAGTTCGTTTTTTCCGGGCCGCAGGTCGGTCTGAATCTGACGCGTTCCGGGGTAGGTTTGCAAAACCGCTTTTAAGTCTTCCGCTGCATGCTGCAGTTGCGTCAGGTCCGTTCCCATCAACCGAATGTCCACAGGTTTCCCGGGAGGACCTGCGTCGAGAGACTGCATGGTGAGAGCCTCAATGCCGGGGATGGAGCCAATCCGTTCCTCCCACAGTTGCTGGATCTCCTCTGACGAGTTGAACCGGTCGGTATTCTCCACCAGGATCATCTGGACAGACCCCACATGCGGAGTGGCGCCACTTGCGTATGGGTCATTGAGGTTCTGTCCGATCACGCTGAGCACCTTCTCCACCACCGGTTTCCCACTTTTCGTTTTCACATCCTCGTTCAGAGACAGTGCGGCGGTTTTAATGTGGCTGAGGGCTTCAGAGGTGACATCCTGTGGCGTTCCATTGGGGAACTCCACATACGCGGTCAGCATAAAACTGTCGAACGCCGGGAACATCTGAAAGGCAAGCCGGCCTCCGGCAATCCCACCAAAGGTAATGATCAGGATCGCCATGGCCAGGGACAGGGCGAGGTACCTCCACTGCAGGGCCTGTTTCAGAAAGCGCTGATACGGGCCGGCGGCAAACCGCTCCAGCCGTTTTCCGGTATGTTCATGCAGGGTGTCCGAAAACCGCTGCAGGCGTCCCTGCCGCCTCTTCGGTTGACCCGAGGGCTTGTTTTCTCCCAGGTGAGCCGGGAGCAGCATCAGGCATTCATAGAGAGACACCACCAGGCAGGCGATCACCACCACGGGAAGAATCGCGATGAATTTGCCCATGATTCCACCGACAAACATCAGCGGCATGAACGCAATGATCGTCGTCGTCACCGCCCCTAACACCGGCATGCCTACCTCTGTCACACCCTGCACGGCGGCCTTCAGTGGGTCGGCTCCCGGTTGCTGTTGATGATGATAAATCGCTTCTCCCACCACGATGGCGTCATCGACAATGATGCCGAGGACCATAATGAGGCCGAAGAGGGAAATCATGTTGATCGAACCGCCCACAGCCCAGAGGATTACCAACGCACCCGCAATGGAAATCGGCATGCCCATCCCGGCCCAGAAGCTGAGACGGAGGTCAAGAAACAGCCACAGAAGCACAAACACCAGGACCAGCCCGATGAGTCCGTTTTTCACCAGCAGACTGATCCGGGCCCGAAGCATGGTGGTGCTGTCGAAAATCAAGTCCAGATTCAGGTTCTCCGGAATCAGGTCCTGCTGACTCCCGACGTACTGAATGGTGGCCTTGGAGATGTCGATGGCGTCCTGTTCCGCCGTTTTGTTCACGTAGAGAAACAGTGCCGGGTTTCCGTCCACGCCCGGACGCATGGCCTCCTGTTCAAACCCATCCCGGATGTCGGCGATTTCCCCAAGTGTGACCACCCTGCCGTTGGGGCGTGTGACGACCGGGATATCCGCAAGCTCCTCTCCCCGGTAACGTCTGCCGATGGTACGCAGACGGATGTCTTCGGTTTCGCTCCGCAGCAGGCCGCCCGGGATGTTCACGTTGTAGGAACGGATGGCCTGGGTGACCTCTTCAAGGCTGAGATCAAATTCCCGCAGCCGGATCTCAGAGACCTCGATGGAGATTTCGTAGGCACGGGCTCCGAAGATTTCCACCACTGTGATGGCGTCCAACTGGAGCAGATCCGCCTTCACCCGTTCCGCCCATTCCTTCATCCGGTCTTCGGGCATTTCTCCGGAGACCGCGAGAATCATCACCGGATCCTCCAGCAGCATTTCACTCACTACCGGGTTTTCGGCATCGGCAGGGAAGGTGCTGATCGAATCCACCTTTCCGCGAACCCGGTCCAGTACATCCCGGGTATCCGCCCGTTCATCCAGTGTGACAATGGCGGTTCCCACGTTTTCACTCCCGGAGGTCATCAGCTCTTTGATGCCGGCTTCACCCTGCAGGGCATCTTCGATTTTCCGGAGAATTCCCTCCTCCACTTCTTCGGGGTCCGCCCCGGGGTAGGGCACACTGATTTGAATCCGATCCAGGGACATTTCCGGAAACATTTCCCGTCTCATCATGAGGAGACTGACCGCACCCACGATGAACATCAGGAAAATCATGATGTTTGCGAACACCACATTGGAGGCAAATGCCGCGAGAAGTTTCTTCATCGGTTACTCCTCCGCCTGCTGGAGACGTGCGCCTTCGAGCGGAGCCACCAACCGGGTCACGACGATCTGATCTCCCACATTCAGTCCGGAACCGACAATGACCCGTCCTTCACGGCGGTCCAGAACGTCGACCGCCACCGTTTGCAGACGACCCTCAACGGAGCGGTAGACCTGGTTATCAAATGTCACAGCGGATCTCGGCAGAATGAACACCTCCCCGAGCGTTTTTCCGGGAATGCGCACCGTGCAGAACATCCCCTCTGTCAGAGGAAATCCATTCCGGCTGCCGCGTATGGCCTCTCCTTCCACCCGCACTGCCAGCGTGGCTGTCCGGGTGCTGGGATCAAAATCCATCACCCGGTCCAGATGCCCGGTCCACTGGTGATCCCGGTCCGATTCTGACCATTGCACGGTCACTTCCCGGGGTTCCAGTGGCGGAAACCAGCCGGTCTGGGCCTCCTGGTTTTCTGCAAAGGGGATCCATCGGCGGAGGTCCGTTGCGGAAACGGTGATGGGAATCTCAACGGATTTGTCATCTGCGATATGGAAGAGCGGAACACCCGGCTGCACGACCTCGCCCAGCTCGACATCCGCCATTTGCACCCGACCGGTGAAGGGGGCTTTCAGAGTGGTACGTTCAAGATTGCGTTCCGCCTGCGCGAGGCGTGCCTGGGCCGCGTTTAGCTGACTGTCCGTCTCGGCCCGTCGGCTCGGAACCATTTTCAGAGACTGTTGGAGCTGAACGACCTGGGACCGCTGTTGCTGCACGGCCTGTTCGGCGGTATCGACTGCGGACTGGGAGACCGAAAGTCCCTCTTCCCGGAGCTCACGAACGCGGAGGAACTCGGCTTCGGCCAGTTCCAGACTCCGCTCGGAGAGCTTCAGTTGTTCGCGGTCCGCCGATTCACCTGTCTGGATCATGTCCACCGCCGCCTCCAAGGCGGCGACGGATGCCCTGGCCTCCTCCAGCCGCAGTTCATAATCGCGTGGGTCAATTCTCGCCAGCACCTCGTCTTTTCGGACTAAATCACCCATTTTCAGGCTGCGTGCCATCTCCACGATCGGGCCGGAGACTTCCGAGGACAGCTTCACCCTTCTCACCGGTGCGGCCACGCCCGTGGCAAGAAGTTCGACGGTGGTACGTTCAGGGGTGACGGTTTTCATCTCCACCACGAGTACAGGTTCCTCCGGGGTCACCTGCGGGGGTGTTGCCTTGGTCGCAACAAGGATCCCGGCCACCACCCCCCCCAGGAGCAGGACCCCCAAGGCGGCAATGCCCCGAACCAGAGCCAACGGTGGCGGTTTAGGGGACATTCGCCGTCTCCTCTTCCAGCAGGGCCTCGCGGACCTGTTCCATCACCTGGTACCAGCGTTCCACATTTTCATCGCCGACCCGTCGCGCAATCCGTTCGAACGCAGCATGAAAACGCTGGTGGATATCGGCCATACAGCCCTCGGCATTGGGGTGAATGGTGAGTTGAACCCGTCGGCGGTCTTCCGGATCCGGAATGCGGGCCAACACCTCTTTTTCCACCAGCCGGTCCACCATGACACTGGCCGAGGGGGCGGTGACCCCCAGTTTTTCCGCCAGTTCATTCAGGCTCATTGGCTGATGATAACGGACACTCATGGCAGCGCGCATTTGGATGTTGGATAATTCGTCGCAGAGACGGTTTTCGCTGCCTTTGCGGCACATGACCTGGTCATCCATGAAAAAGCGCAGACGCTTTCCCGTCTCAAAAATAAAGGTGAGTTGTTCTTCTCTGTTCATAAGGAATCCTCTTTGAAAGTGCAATAATTAGTTGTTCTAATATTGTACCAGTGCAATGTATTGTCAATTGAACGGTTTTTGGGCGGTGATATTACAAATTCCTTTCGAGTTTTCTTGGACCAATAGAAAATAGGACTTGCGGGTAGTGGCGTGGGTACTCATGATCTGCCCATCCGGGATTGTCCCGGTGTCAACATCTCATTCCTACTTGGAGGAACCCATATGAAGAAAACCCTGTGTATCCTTGCTGCAGCCACATCTATCCTGGCTGGCTCTCAGGCTCTGGCTGGACAAGTAAAAGACAACTGCGGCTGTGGATTCGGAACCATGGCACTGGGGGAAGAGACCGGTCTTCTTTCTCATATCGCCGCCACCTTTCTGAACGGATTGAGCGGAAACCAGACCTTCGGCATCTCCTCCGGTACGCTCGGATGTGAGCAGGCGGACAAACTGGTGTCTGTGCAGGAAGTGGAAGTGTTTGTGGCGGACAACATGGACCATCTGGCCACCGAAGCAGCCGTTGGCGAAGGTGCGTACCTCAGCGCATTGGCGGACCTGTTGAAGATTGAAACCGCTGAACGTGAAGCGTTTTACACCAACCTGCAGCTCAACTTTGATCAGGTGTTTCCCGGACCGGATGCCCAGGCGTCCGACGTGACCCGTTCGATCGTCAAACTGATCTGATCGAATGTTGAAGGGATTGTCCTTCCTCCGCGCATGGCAGTGGCCATGCGCGGCTTTTTTCTTTTTATGTCCCTGTGGGCTCTTGGCGGAAGAGGACACCGAGGGGGAGGTGTTGTGGGCACGGGCAGAGGAGATGAAGCTTTGGGAATCCCCGGAATGGTGGACCCTGGGGCATTACCACCGCACGCTGTGGAGACAGGTGGTGAGTCGGATTGACGACCCCCGTTTTTTTCTTCATCCGAAAGGGAAAACCAACCGGCGGCTGGAGTTGAAGGCCACCTTGGAGGCAATGCGAACCGGAGAAGCTCCCGGGGCTGTGGATGATGGCCGGACGATTGCCTGCCGTTTTCCCGCGCGCCGGGCCTGGTTGCTGGATGTGCTGGAGCTTTCGGAGGAGGCATTTCAGGTTCCGCAGTGTCAGGAGTTTCTCGAGGTTCTCGAGACCTTGCAGATTCACAGTGCCTCTGTGATTTACCCCGCCGCCTACGTAAACAGTCCTGCGAGTATGTTCGGGCATTTGCTTCTGGTCCTGGACCGGGAAGGCAAAGACCGGCTTCTGTCGAGGGCGGTGAATTATGCCGCTGCTGTGGACGACTCCTTTGGACCTCTGTTTGCGTTGAAAGGGATCTTCGGTCTCTACAACGGGGTGTACACGGTGCTGCCGTACTACGATAAAGTGGAGGAGTATGCCGCAGTAAACCGCCGGGACATTTGGGAATACACGGTGACGCTGGAGGAGGCGGAACTGCAGAGAATGCTGGAGCACGTGTGGGAACTGCAGGAACTCTACAGCCGATATTATTTTTTTAAGGAAAACTGTGCGTTCAATCTTCTCTATCCGTTAGAAGCGGGGCGGCCGTCTCTTCACCTGACCCGCCCATTCCGGACCCATGCCATTCCTGTCTCCATGCTGCGAGACCTGTCCAAAACCGGGATCCTGGGGGAGGCGACCTACCGTCCTTCCAATTCCACCCGGATGGCAGCCCTGGCCGAGGCATTGACGTCCGAACAACGGAAACGTGCCCTGGAGATTTCCCGGGGCTCGGAACTTCAGCAAGCAGAGGATCCCCTGGTTCTGACCCTGGCGGTGGATCTGGTCCAACTGGCCTACACAGAACAGGAGATCACACCGGAGGTCTATCGACAGCGCATCTTCCCGCTTCTCCGGGCGAGAAGCAAAATGGGCAAAGTGGAACGTCCGGAGCCGGAACCTCCGCTCCCTCCGCATCAGGGACATGGTCCTCAACGGGTGGACCTGTATGTGGCCTCGGTGTCCTCCCAGGGGGAGTCGGTTGGATTTCGCTGGAGAGCAGCCTATCACGATGAACTGGATGATCCCCGTGCCTATCCGGTGGGGAGCAGCATCCGGTTTTTTGATCTGGACCTCCGCTCGCGGCCTGATGAGTGGGAGCGCTGGGGCGTTCACCGGTTTTCCCTGGTCGAGATCCGCTCTCTCACCCCGCCATCCCTCTGGGCGCATCCCTTAAGCTGGAATGCCTCCTTGCGGGTGGAGGAAGATCCCTTTGACCTGGATCATCATGGCTTCTTCGCCACCTTTGCGGCGGGCAAATCCTGGTCCCTCGGGGCGTCGTCTCCCGTGTACCTGATGTGGAGCAACGACCTGCGCAGAGATACCCGGCTCGACGACAACTGGGCCTGGGAACCGGGAGGGCAGTGGGGGATCCGAGGCGGGGGACCTGCCTTGCGAGCCGGTCTCGAAGGGCGTCATCATGTGGGCGTCTGGGGGTCAGAGGGGGATCGTCATGAAGTGACAGCGGAGGTTCGCCATTCCTTCTCGTTGGATCTTTCCATCAGTCTGGAAGGCCGTTGGCGTAAGCAAAGCGGAACCGAACAGGAATCTGTGCGGTTCAGTGTGATGCGGACTTTTTAATTCAGAAAAACCTGTATAAGCTGACAAAATGAAACCGCTGAACCGCCCTTTCTCTTCAGGAGACCTCTATGACTGAACCCGTTTCTCTTCCGACCCAAAACCCCCATCTTCTGGAGTGGGTGGACCAGGTCAAACGCATGACCCGTCCGGATGATCTCGTGTGGTGTGATGGATCGGAGGAAGAGTATCAGAAGATGGCCCGATTGATGGTGGATACCGGAACCGCGGTGTGGTTGAATCCGGAAAAACGGCCGAATTCGTTGCTCATCCGGTCTGATCCTGCAGATGTGGCCCGGGTGGAGGGCAGTACCTACATCTGTTCGGAAAGGGAAGAGGATGCGGGCCCTACCAACAACTGGCGGGATCCGGTGGAAATGAAAGCCGTGCTGCGCGAATTCTATGACGGATGTATGGTGGGTCGTACACTGTATGTGATTCCCTACTCCATGGGCCCCATTGGCAGCCCCATTGCCAAGATCGGGTTCATTCTTACGGACAGTCCCTATGTGGTGGCCAACATGCATATCATGGCGAGGGTCGGGACCGCAGTGCTCGAGGTGCTGGGAAACCGTCCGGAGTTTGTCCGGGGGATTCATTCTGTGGGATACCCTTTGACTGGAGCCAAACAGGCAGACCTTCCCTGGCCCTGCAATGCAGAGAATAAGTACATCACCCACTTTCCCGAAACCCGCGAAATCTGGTCCTATGGTTCCGGGTACGGCGGAAATGCGCTCCTGGGGAAAAAATGTCATGCGTTGCGGATTGCCTCGGTACAGGCGCGTGACGAAGGCTGGATGGCCGAGCACATGCTGATCCTGAAGCTGACCAGCCCGGAAGGGGCTGTCCGGTATGTGGCCGCCGCATTTCCCAGCGCCTGCGGCAAAACCAACCTGGCCATGCTCACCCCCACCATTCCGGGTTGGAAGGTCGAAACCATTGGCGATGATATCGCATGGATGAAATTCGGGGAGGATGGACGCCTCTACGCCATCAATCCGGAGGCAGGATTTTTCGGGGTGGCACCCGGCACCAGTATGGAGTCCAATCCCAATGCGCTGAAAAGCGTGGACTCCAATGCCATCTTCACCAATTGCGCCCTGACCCTGGACGGGGATGTATGGTGGGAGGACATGGGGGTGGATGCGGAGGAACTGACCGACTGGCTCCGCAGACCGTGGACGCCGGAATCCGGACGAACCGCGGCACATCCCAATGCCCGTTTCACGGCCAGGGCCGATCAGTGCCCGGTTATAGCGGAGGAATGGGAGGATCCGGCCGGGGTGCCGATCAGTGCCATCATTTTCGGCGGACGGCGTGCGAGCGCACAGCCTTTGATCACCGAGGCCCTGAGCTGGGAGCACGGCACTTTTCTGGGCTCCATCATGGCGTCGGAAAAGACGGCCGCGGCAGCGGGGACTGTGGGTGAATTAAGACGTGACCCTATGGCCATGCTCCCGTTCTGTGGTTATCACATGGGCGATTACTTTGCCCACTGGTTGAAGATTGGCGAGAAGGGCGGGGAGGCCCTGCCCAGGATTTTTTATGTGAACTGGTTCAGGAAGAGCGACGATGGCCGATGGTTGTGGCCCGGTTTCGGAGACAATTCGCGTGTCCTGAAGTGGATCTTCCAGCGTTGTGAAGGAACCGCGGAGGCCCTGCCCACCCCGCTGGGGCTTACCCCGGCTGAGGGGGGGCTTGATGTGGAGGGGCTGGAGCTTCCCGACGAGGATCTGGAGGAGCTGCTTTCCGTAGACAAAGAGCTTTGGCTGCGCGAAATGGACTCCATCCGGGAGCATCTTGCCACCTTTGGAGATCACCTGCCTGAAGCCCTAAACAAGCAGGCGAACGCTCTTGAAGCCAGGCTGAAGAGCCTGTAAGGGGGCCAACCTCCAACGAATTGCAACCGTAGAGTCATCAGGATGGAAAGGGACGTGGAGCACTCGTTTCATCACCCCTTCGAGAATCCTGGCCATCCATGGTTGCAAACACCGCTTGCTGAAACGTGAATGAAAATTGCAAAAGAATTTAACTGGGAGATGGGGCACCGTCTGCCTGATCATCCAGGCCACTGCAGGAATCTGCATGGTCACTCCTACCGTATGGTGGTGGAAGTGGAGGGTGAGATCAATCCTGAGACCGGGATGCTGATGGATTTTTCGGATCTCAAAGCGATCGTGAAACCTCTGGTGGATGAACTGGACCACGCGTTCCTGTGTCAGGATACGGATGTGGACGTAAAAGAACTCCTTGAGAAAATGGACTGGAAGAGGGTGATTATCTCCGTTCCCTCCACGGTGGAAAATATCTGCGGTCTTTTTGTCGAACGACTCAAACCTGCATTCGCAGCGGGTTCTCCAGTGACGGCATTTACCGTTCGCATATGGGAGACAGCAACGTCTGTGGCAGAGATCCGAACGATCCTGTAAAACGTCTCCCCATCAAAAACCAACATGCTGACAACTTGAACTTCGTCTAGCCACCCTCTAGAGGGTAGACATGAAACCAACCCTTGTTGTTCTCGCAGCCGGAATGGGCAGCCGCTACGGTGGCTTGAAACAAATTGATCCGGTGGGTCCCGACGGAGAAGTGATCCTTGATTACTCCGTGTATGATGCCATCCGCGCTGGTTTCGGCAAGGTGGTGTTCGTGATCCGCCGGGACATTGAAGAGGCCTTCCGCTCTGTGATCGGTGACACCTACGCCAACAAAATCCAGGTGGAATATGCGTTTCAGGAACTCACGGATCTCCCACAAGGATTCTCGGTTCCGGAAGGACGGGCAAAACCCTGGGGCACCGTGCATGCGATGCTGGCTGCGGGGGACATCCTGAACGAACCCTTTGGGGTCATTAACGCCGATGATTTTTATGGCCCCGGGTCGTTTCAGTTGCTGGCCGATGCTCTGGTGAAGCGTGAAAGCAACCGGTCTGATTATGTGCTGGTTGGATTCCAGCTTGCGAACACCGTGAGTGAGCACGGGACGGTATCCCGCGGCGTCTGCAGTGTGGATGATTCCGGAAACCTGTCCACAGTGGTCGAATGCCACGATATTCATCCGGTCGAGACCGGCATTTCCCTCGGTCATCCGGAGGGGACCCGGATTGTGGACGGCACCCAGACGGTCTCCATGAACACCTGGGGCTTCACCCCTGATCTTCTCGACCGGAGTGCCGTCGGATTCAAAGCCTTTCTCGAAACCCTCTCGAACCCTCTGAAAGGGGAGTACTACATCCCCAATGTGGTGCAGGAGGGAATCGACGCCGGAGACATCCAGGTTGAGGTGCTCTCCTCGCCTGAATCCTGGTTGGGAGTCACGTATCCGGAGGATAAACCTCTGGTCTGTGAAGGGCTCCAGAAACTGCACGACAAGGGTATCTATCCCTCTCCCCTCTGGGGATAGCCCGCCGAACGCAATCAGCGGCCACCAACCAGATGGTCATTGAAATCGAATCCACCTTTGAACATGACCCCTGCCGGGGTCTTGTAATTCTGTAGGGTAACGAACCCGGATTTTTATTGGCTCACGGTAAAGGGCATGTAGCCTTTTATGCCTGTATGTATTCGCTCGGTGGGGATGAAACTAGACCTCTTGCTCCTCTTGGTGTAATTGTATGACAAATCTGACTGAATAGTCCTTTTTGACGTTGCTGTGATGTGTTCTGATCGTCTAGCGTTCTGACGATCGGTCCCCATTGTTACATGAATAAGAAGACGCTCACTGAGGCGGACATCCGCACCAAGTTTATCACCCCGGCCCTGGACAAGGACAAGGGGGGGACCTGGGATACAATGACGCAGTTGCTGGAGGAGTACTATTTCACCAAGGGGCAGGTGATCGTGCGCGGAAAAACGGTGCAACGGGGTAAAGCAAACAAGGCGGATTATCTGCTGTTCTATAAACCCAATCTGCCTATCGCGGTCATCGAGGCCAAAGACAATAACCATTCCGTCGGCGACGGTATGCAGCAGGCGCTGGCCTATGCCGAGATTCTGGATGTTCCCTTTGCCTACAGTTCCAACGGGGATGCGTTTCTGGAGCATGATCGCACCCCGGGAGCAAATCCAGTTGAACGGGAAATCCCATTGGATCAGTTCCCATCTCCTGAAGAATTGTGGGAACGACTGTGCGCCTCCAGAGGAACCACCCCGGAACAGAAGGCGGTCGTCACCACCGATTACTACGACGACGGCAGCGGTAAGACGCCCCGCTATTACCAGCTCAACGCCATCAACCGCACCGTCGATACCATTGCCCGCGGTGAGAACCGCCTGTTGTTGGTGATGGCCACCGGCACCGGTAAAACCTACACCGCTTTCCAGATTATCTGGCGACTGTGGAAGTCCGGGGCGAAGAAGCGCATCCTGTTCCTGGTAGACCGCAATATCCTCGCCAATCAAACCATGGTGGGGGATTTCAAGCCGTTTAAAACGGCCATGTGCAAATTGAGCGCCCGCAATAACAGTATCGAAACCGAAGACGGGACGAAGGTACAGTTACCCAGTGGGGTTTCGCAGGAACGAAAGGTCGATAAATCCTACGAAATTTACCTCAGTCTTTATCAGGCGGTGACCGGCAGTGAGGAGGAGCGGAACCTTTACAAACAGTTCTCCCCCGACTTTTTCGATCTGGTGATCGTGGACGAATGCCATCGGGGCAGCGCGGCGGACGATGCTGCCTGGCGGCAGGTTCTGGAATACTTCGGCTCCGCCACCCAGATCGGCCTCACCGCCACCCCCAAAGAAACCAAAACCATTTCCAACATCGAATACTTCGGCGATCCCATCTACACCTATTCCCTCAAACAGGGGATTCAGGACGGCTTCCTTGCTCCCTACAAGGTGGTGCGCATTGGCCTGGACAAGGATCTCGACGGCTGGCGTCCCGAGGAAGGCAAGCGGGACAAATACGGGAACCTGATCGAAGACCGCGAATACAACGAAAAGGACATGGACCGGGAGCTGGTGCTGGAGAAACGTACCGAAGTCGTGGCGGAAAAGGTGACAGCGTTTCTCAAGGCCACCAACCGCTTTGCCAAGACCATCGTGTTCTGTGAAAACATCGACCATGCCGAACGCATGCGGCAGGCTCTGGTGAATGCCAATCCGGATCTCGCTGGAGCCAATGCGAAATATGTGATGCGAATCACCGGTGATCATGCGGAGGGAAAAGCACAACTGGACAATTTCATCGACCCGGAATCCACCTATCCGGTCATCGCCACCACCTCGCAGCTGATGTCCACCGGAGTGGATGCTCAGACCTGCCACCTCATCGTGCTGGACAAAAACATCAACAGCATGACGGAGTTCAAACAGATCATTGGACGCGGCACCCGCATCAACGAGGACTACGGCAAACTCTACTTTACGATCATGGATTTCAAACGGGCCACCAAGCTCTTCGCAGACCCGGATTTCGATGGCGAACCCGTACAGATTTACGAACCCGGCCCGGAGGATCCGCCCTGGCCTCCGGAGGATGAGGAGGAAAAACCGGATGGACCCGGGGGGGATCCGCCCCCCCCGCCTGGTCCGGGTGGCGATCCGGATCCCCCCTCAACATATTACGTGGATGACGTGGAAGTTCAAGTGGTCATGGAGCGGGTACAGTATCTGGATGTTTACGGCAAACTGCTCACCGAATCCCTCACCGACTACTCCCGAAAGAATATTCACAAAACCTACGCTACCCTGGATGATTTTCTCAACAGTTGGCAGAGCGCTGATCAGAAGAAAGTCCTTCTGGAGGAGCTGGCCGCACAGGGGCTGTTCCTCGACGAACTGGCCGAACAGGTGGGGCAGGATTTTGATGCCTTCGATCTGATCTGCCATGTGGCGTTTGATCAGAAACCCCTCACCCGAAAGGAGAGGGCGGAGAAGGTCAAGAAACGGGATGTGTTCGGCAAATACGGCGAACAGGCCCGAGCGGTGCTGGAGGCTCTCCTGACCAAATACGCTGACAGCGGAATTCAGAGTATGGAGTCGATGGAGATCCTGAACGTGGACCCCTTGAGCGGCTTCGGAACGCCGATCGAGATCATCCAGATGTTCGGTGGTAAAGCCGCGTATCTTACTGCAATTCGGGAGATGGAAACGGCCCTGTATGAAGGGGTTGCATAAATATTTACCTTGAAAATACGGAATCGATTCCGTATTTTCTATGAGGAATGATTCTCCGCCATCTACAATCAAGACTGATTCAGTACCTGACTGAATTCCCCGTTGTTGCCCTCCTTGGTTCCAGACAGGCGGGAAAAACGACGCTGGCAAAAAGCCTGAGTTGGAGCAAAAAAGTTCATTATCTGGATCTGGAACGCCCATCAGATATCGCAAAGCTGTCTGACCCGGAGCTGTATCTCAGTCGATTTCAGGATCAACTGGTGGTGCTGGACGAGATTCAACGGGTGCCGGATCTGTTTCCGGTGCTGCGGTCCTTAATCGATGAGCGCCGACAACAGGGAGAGCGGTTTGGCCATTTCCTGCTGTTGGGGTCTGCCTCTCCTGACCTGTTAAGGCAAAGCTCGGAAACCCTGGCCGGGCGGATCGGATATCTTGAGCTTCCACCCCTCTATCTCCTGGAGGTCGGGGAAGGGGTGGCTGCCGGGGAACGGCACTGGTTTCGGGGCGGGTATCCGGATAGTTGGCTTGCGGTTTCCGACGAAGCGGCAATGCGGTGGTGCGAGAATTTTTTTATGACGTATGCAGAGCGTACTCTGCCACAGCTCGGAGTCACCGCGACTCCACAACAGCTACGCCGCTTTGGCGTCATGCTCGCACATCGACAAGCCTCCACTCTTAACTTCGCGCAGCTTGGAAATGCCCTGGATCTGGACGGCAAGACCGTCCGACATTATCTGGATCTGTTAGAAGGCTTGTTTCTGGTTCGCACCCTTCCGGCCTGGAGTCGCAACGTGGGGAAACGTCTGGTGAAGGCTCCCAAGGTCTGCTGGCGGGACAGTGGAGTTCTGCATGCGCTGTTAGGACTGTCCGAACTGGAGGCCTTGTTGGGACATCCTGTCTGCGGTCCCTCCTGGGAAGGCTACTGCATCGAACAGATCCTAAACCGTATCGCCTTGAAAGGGACTTCCGTGGATGCAAGCCACTACCGAACCCATGCAGGTGCTGAAGTGGATCTGGTCCTGGAGTTTCCCGGAGGAGATGTGTTGGCGGTGGAAATCAAACGTACCCTCTCTCCAAAACTTACCTCGTCCCTGAAGGAGAGCATGCGGACTCTTGGTGCCCAAAAAGGGGTTCTCCTCATCCCGTGGGGGGAACGGTTCCCGCTTTCAAACCAAGTAGAGGCCGTTCCCCTTCGTACCTTCCTCGATGACCTCTGAGTTTTAACCTCTGACCTCTCCAAAATGCCGAATCTTACCACTCTCGTTAAATCCATCCAGGACATCATGCGCAAGGACGCCGGAACCTACGGCGATGCCCAGCGCATTGAACAGATGGCCTGGCTGTTCTTTCTCAAAATCTTCGATGACCGGGAGATGCAGTTGGAGCTGTTTGATGAGAGGTACACCTCCCCCCTGAAGGATCACCTGCGCTGGCGCAACTGGGCGGCGAACGAGGAGGGGATCACCGGGGATGCGCTGCTGGACTTTATCAACAATACCTTGTTGCCGGCGCTGAAGGGAATGACGGCGGGGGGCAGCGAGATCGCCGGGTTGATCCGCATGAGCTTTGAGGATGCCAACAACTACATGAAGAACGGCACCCTGCTGCGGCAGGTGATCAACAAAGTCAACGGCATCGACTTCAATGCCTCGGATGACCGCCACATGTTCGGCGACATCTATGAGAAGATCCTCAAGGATCTACAGTCGGCCGGAAACGCCGGGGAATTCTACACCCCTCGCGCGGTCACCCAGTTTATTGTGGACCAGGTGAACCCCCGTCTGGGAGAAACGGTGTTCGACCCTGCCTGCGGTACGGGTGGCTTTCTGACATGTGCCATCGACCATCTGCGCGATCAGGCCAAAACCGAAAAGGATCTCGCCGTCCTGCAGGACTGCTTCTCCGGTATCGAGAAGAAGCATCTGCCCCATGTCTTGTGCATGACCAACCTCATGCTGCACGGTATTGACGTGCCCTCCAATGTACGCCACGACAACACCCTGTCCCGTCCGCTCACAGACTGGAAACCGAAAGAGTATGTGGACTGCATCGTCACCAATCCACCTTTCGGTGGCATGGAGGAGGACGGAATCGAGGCCAACTTCCCCAGCGACTTCCGCACCCGTGAAACCGCCGACCTTTTCCTGGTGCTGATCATGCGGGTGCTGAAACCCGGCGGCCGGGCCGGGATCGTCCTACCCGACGGCACCCTGTTCGGTGAAGGCGTAAAAACCCGCATCAAAGAGAAGTTGCTGGCGGAATGCAATCTGCACACCATTGTCCGCCTGCCCAACGGGGTATTTAATCCCTACACCAGCATCAAAACCAACTTGCTGTTCTTTGAGAAGGGCACACCCACCAAAGAAATCTGGTACTACGAACATCCCTATCCCCCCGGGGCCAAGAGCTACAACAAAACCAAGCCCATCCGTATTCAGGAGTTCCAGCCTGAAAAGGATTGGTGGGGAGAACGGGAAGAAAATCAATACGCGTGGCGGGTGGGGATCGACGAAATCAAAGCCAAGGGCTACAACCTCGACATCAAGAATCCGCACAATGCCGACACCGGCCCAGGCGATCTGAACGAACTGCTTCCGAAATACGAAAAGCTGCTGGCGGAGATTTCCGAAACTCGGAACAAACTGCGGGATGAACTGAAGGCGTGTCTGGAGAAGACGTCATGAGGAGTGGGCCCTCACAAAGGCACAGAGGGACAGAGAGTTGTGGCAGGGATAATTTATTCTTGTATCAGAGCCTTCTCTGTGAACTCCGTGCCTCCGTGAGATCTCCTCAGCGGAGAATCCCGGTATGACCGCGGACGAGTTTTATCAGAAGTTCGAACTCTTCGCTGAGTGCCCCGGTGCCGTGGCGAAAATGAGGGAGTTGATTCTTACCCTGGCCATGCGGGGAGAGTTGGTGAAACCGGATCCCGGGGATGTGCCTGCGAGTGAGTTGCTGAAGCAGGTGGAAGAGGAAAAGAAGAGGGAATCTCACGGAGGCGCAGGGGCACGGAGCAAGACGAAAAAGCTGCCTACCATTACTTTTGACGAGATTCCCTATGCAATTCCAGAGGGATGGGAGTGGGTGCGACTAGGTTCTTTCTTGGAAATGATCAATGGAAGGGCATTTAAGCCACATGATTGGATTTCATATGGACTTCCCATAGTAAGAATTCAAAATCTCAACAATCCAAACAAACCTTTTAACTACTGTGATGAGGAAACGGTAAAGCAACAGCACATAATCAAAAATGGATCCTTTTTGATAAGCTGGTCTGGAACTCCTGGAACATCTTTTGGAGCCTTCATTTGGAAGGGCGGAAAGGCAGCTTTGAATCAACATATTTTCAGTTGCTTTCAAGTAGGTGATCCTTTCGCAGATACCTTTCTGATGAGAGCCATTAACGCCAGGTTGGATTTCCTGATATCCAAAGCCCAGGGAGGAGTGGGCCTGAGGCACGTTACGAAAGGTACATTAGAGAAAATGTTACTCCCCCTCCCACCCTTCGCCGAACAGAAGCGGATTGTGGAGAAGGTGGATGAATTGATGGGACTGTGTGATGAACTGGAGACCCGGCAGGCGGAACGGGAGCGTCAGCAGAACGAACTCCACCGCGCCGCCCTCTACCGTTTCCAACACGCCCCCACTTCCGACAACCTCAATCTCCTCTTCCAGAAAACCTGGCCCGTCACCCCCGCCGACCTCCGCAATACCATCTTAACTCTCGCGGTGCAGGGGAAGCTTGTTCCTCAGAAAACTGATGAGGAGTCAAAAGAGAGATTGATTGATATCCTAAGAAAGCACCGAGCTGAGCTTCTTGCATCTGGTTCAATTCGAAAATCAAAACCATGTCGCGATTTTGGCCTAGAAGAGGTGCCATATAATGTCCCGGACTCATGGGATTGGGCGATGCTAGGGGAAATAACAGATATCGGGACTGGGAGCACTCCGTCGAGGGCCGAACCAAAATTTTGGAATGGATCTATACCTTGGGTGTCAAGTGGATCGACCTCAAGATCTACGATAACTGAAGGAGACGAACTTATTACAGAAGATGCCGTACGGGCACATAGATTAAGGGTTTATCCCCCTGGCACGCTACTGGTCGCTCTATATGGCCAAGGAAAGACACGTGGCCAAGTTTCGATGTTAAGGATATTTTCCACAATTAACCAAGCTTGTGCTGCAATTTGTCCCCTAGAAGGAATTACCTCGATGAATACTTATCTTGAGCTTCTTCTTCAAAAACAATACGACGAAATGCGATTGCAATCGGCGGGTGGGGCACAACCAAACTTGAACGTTCAGAAAATTAAAGAGCTTTTAGTACCCCTCCCACCACTCGAAGAACAAAAACGCATCGTCGACAAAGTCTATGAACTGATGGTGCTAGTTGATAAGTTGGAAGACATGCTCACCCAATCTCAGGACGAGGGAACGCTCTTGCTTGAAGCATTCCTGTCAGAAATCACAAGGTGAAATCCATGAGGCATGTTCCTATAGCTATATACATTGATACTGAGTGTTATTTCAGGAACAACCTGAATCTGGATGCCCCCGTATTTCAGGAGTTTAGAGAAACATTTGTTAAGGAAGGTTTTCGTCTGCTTGTTCCTGAGGTTATGGAGCGAGAGCTTTTCCGTCACTTCAATAGGCGTGCTACTGAGACAGCGGCTTCTGTTGTTAAAGCCCACAGCAAGTTTCCTGCAAATAAATTAGCAACAATTGACCTCCCTTCAGAAGAGGATCTGAAAAAAGACATGTTGAGGGAAATGATGGTCGCATGGGAGGCGTGGACCAGTCATTTTGTCGTCGAGAAACTTCCTGCTGTAGGCTGTATAGAAGATGTTCTAAATTGGTACTTTGAGATTTCACCTCCTTTTAGTGAGAAAAAGTCAAAAGAGTTTCCTGATGCATTCATAATAAGCGTTTTGGATAAATATCACAGGGAAACGCATGCTAACATTGCTGTTGTGGGGAAGGATGTTGATTTCAAAAGTGCATGCTTGAGTCGCAGATACGTTGCATATTTCGAGGGCTTAGATAATTATATCAAGGCCTTTCAAGACCCCGAGAAATCTAAAGGTAATCGTTCTGAAAGTGAGGTGGATCTTTTTAAGCCTGTAGTCACCGAAGATCTTTCCGAAATGAAAGCTATCCTTTCAAGAGGGTCCGATGTTACGTCCATTGAGATTGACAGGGTGATGAGTCTGCTGGCTGTTCGAGGAAGTAATTATGACTATTTCTTTCAAAATGCAGAAGAGGCTCTTTGGATTGAACCTCTTTCTGATGCAGGGTTCTTTCTTTCACCACCTGAAATTCAAACTCAGGCCGATGGTAAGGTTCTAGCTTCATCATGGCCCCCTGCTGAATATTTAAATAGAGTTTTTGAATCGGCTTCTGAGGAAGTGGTTCACGTGCTATCTGCTATTCCCGCAAGTGATAATTTTCGGGTTAATGAATCTCTTCTTCGGTTGTTAGTTAAGGCTGAGTCACCTGAGATCATTAAGGGCAACATTCGCTTTATAGATAGCTATCTCCAGAATCCTGTTTTGGGCCACGAGCATATTATAGAACTTTTGAGTAGAAGATTTACCGCCAGTCCGGAGTTTCTTGATATCATTGAGCCAATGTTACTCAAAACCATCGGATTCCTGGAGGATCCGAATGTTGGTGAAAAACGTAAACAACGATTAGAGGATCCAGAGGCATGGGGGACGTCCTTGTCACCTATCCCACGATTTGATGCTTGGGAGTACCATGAAATATTGAGTAAAGGTGTTGCTCCATTGGCAGACAAGGAGCCTTACCTGGTTTCCAGAGCATTAATTGATGCAACATCCAGCATGATTCTAAAAGGAATGCATCAAGATGAGGTCGATTCAGGCCAGGCCGATGATCTCTCTGAGCTATGGTGCGTCAGATTGGATCAATCTGCACATAATCAGGCTGACCCGCGTGAAGCTTTGGTACAAACATTAACTTATGCTTGTGAGCGCGTTTATGAGCATGCTCCTGAGTCAATAGATGCGCTGAATCAGTCCTTGAGTATTCAGCGGTGGAAACTTTTCAGGCGATTACGGCAACACCTGTATGCGAAATATCCTTCAGAGAAGACATTACCTTGGATACGGGAACAAATTTTCTCCCATGTAGACTATTCGGAAAGAGAGTACCGCTACGAGTTTCAAGTCATGGTCCGGAGAGCAAGCGAGGAAATAGGTGACCACTTACTCAGTGTAGAGGAATTGCGGAAGATTGTTGACCTGATCAAGAGTGGTCCTTCCAAAGATGAATTTCGGGATTGGATGGGAGATAATTTCACGGAGGCTGCCTTTGAGAATCGTCGGCGACACTTCCATCTAAAGCAATTACGACCGTTCGCGAATCTATTGTCAGGAGAGGACAAGGAGTATTTTGATGAATTGGCGGCCGAGGAAGGAGGAGATCCTGTTACGGATGACAGCTACTCTCCTTATAAGATAGGCAGGGCTAGATGGATAAGTGCCAAAAGCCCAAAATCTGTTGAGGATCTAGAAGGTATGTCAGATCAGAATCTGTTGGAGTATCTGAATGCCTGGGATAATCAGCATCGGATGGAAGAGGATTGGGCCGTTGAAGTTAACTTCTCTGCTTTGGCAGATGCATTCCAATCAGTTTTCAAGGAGCAGATACTTACGGATTCTGAGCGCATGGGGGTCTGGGTTGAGCATCGTGATGAAATCCGCCGTCCGATCTACGTGGGTGCTATGCTGAAGGCGATGAATGAGTCGGTGAAAGAGGGTGTGGTTGATAACTTGCCTCAGTGTTTCGGATTTTGTGAGTGGGTGTTAAGTCATCCAGATCCGATTTTGAGTGAAGAAGCAGCGAATCCCAGAGAGGATTCAGTAGAAACCCCCAATTGGTCCGGACCGCGCCGGGAGGTGGTGAGGCTGATCGAGGAATCTGTGAAAAAAGAGTCACAGGTGCCACTTGAGTACCGAGACTATCTTATTGGATTGTTGAGGACCATATGCACACAACCGGATGCCAGACTGGATAGTAAACGCACGATTCTGCTTAACAAAGATGATCCCGTCACAGAGGCGATAAACAGCACACGCAGCCATGCCATTGAAGTTCTGATAAAGGTTGGGGATTGGGTACTGCTTCAGCAAGAGGAGGATCCGATTTCTGACATATTCGGAATCCTCGACGAGCGGGTGAGTGAGGATCCCGAAATCCCCTTAACTCGACCGGAATATGCCATCTTGGGATTATTGTTTGGGAGACTCTGTAACGTGAATCAGGGGTGGACCTCGGAAAAACTGGGGATTCTGTATCCGAGAGGGAATGAGGATTTTTGGCGGGTCTCATTCTCTAGTTACATTAAGTGGAACCACCCCTTCCAACCAGCATTCGAGATCCTGCGGGATGAGTTTGTTTATGCTTTGGATAATCTGCAGGTTCTTGAAGGCGCAGAGGATGAAGAGAAAGAGGTGGTTGATCGTGTGGGGCAGCACCTCTTCAGTTATTATTTGTGGGGAATCTATCCCTTACAAGGTGTAGAGAGTCTGCTGGAAACGTTTTACGAAAAAACCCGACATGATTATAGGAATTGGGCCCGGCTCTTTAATCATGTTGGTCTAGGGCTGATGAACAGTGGCCCCTCATTGGCTGAAGGCTTGAGCAATCGGATAATGGCGTTCTTTGACTGGCGTTTGCAAGTAGCAGAAGCGGAGGAACTGATTGAGTTCCGGTCTTGGCTGGAGGCGGAATGTATGGACGCTAAATGGCGCTTAGAGTCTTTTTCCAAGGTTCTCGACCTGCGCAAAGGGCAACATCGCCGCCACCACTTAGAGATAAGACCCCTTAGAAAACTTCTAGAGTCGTACAGGGACTTAGTGGTTGAGTGTTTTGCTAAAATTACAGATGGATTGGACGCAGACTCCCAAATGTACATCTCTAAAAAACATGCCGGGCCAATCCTCCATGCAGGTCTACAGGCTGAGGACCCCGTGGTTCGAGAAAATGCAGAGCGTGCCCGTGAAAAACTTTTGAAACTTGGGCGTTTTGATTTCTTGGATGGGGAAGAATGAAGCTTAGAGAATTCAACAAGGAATTGGTCAAACAAGCAAAGGCCTATTTATTTGATCTTGGTCTATCAGAATACATCCAAGTGAACGAGTGGAAACGAGGGACTACGCTGTACCTATCAAACTGTCTTGAATACACTGAATGGGTTCCTGAAAGGAGAAGTACAGACGTGCAGATCGCTTCCAGTGCGGATGTCCTCGAGATGGAGCCCCTTAGTTCAATCGTGAAATTCACCCCGGACAAGGCCGACAAAACTTGCCGGTATTCATTGGAGGAGGAATCTGGAAAACTGCGGCACAACATTGACCAGGCCCTGACCTCAGCCGGGGAGAATTTCCTAGGGTATCTGTATCGCGTTTGGGAGGAAGTGGACACCAAGAAATCCGGGGATGGAAGAGAGCAGCAAGAGACCGCCTTGTTTATCAACGGGATTTATGAAGGGAACGGAGAGACCATGATCCACGCCCAGAGTAAGTGTCCGGGATTGGTTTGCTATGCACAACCCTATGGCCCCGGGGTGATCCAGTGCTTGAAAAAGAATCAGCCATCTCCCAAACGAACCATGCGGGTCTATTTCTCAACTACCATTGATCTCCGGCATGTGCACTTCACCGGACAGATCATCCGCTGGGAGGACAAACAGATGCTTTCCCGTGGACGTAAGCGAAGTGTAACCAGGCATCTGAGGAAACATCAGCCGGGTGAAGTTGCTCTGTTCAAGGGCACCGAGGAAAAGACGGCTAATGCCCGGAATCTGATTTCGGTGGTGGATGTTCGACGACTCCCCACACCCATCCCGCTGGAGCGACTAATCAAGGTTAGCGACAACAGCCCTCGCAAACCCCGCACTCAATCGGGAGGCTTCAGTGAAGTCTATGACGATGGCTGGTTGGAGGACGTAGAGGTGATTAGTCGGACCCAGCACGATGCCGAAATCGAACGCGAAATTAGGAAGTCCTGGAAACGGTCTGATTCCAAACTGGATCAACGTCTGCGCACTGCTCTGATCCAGCCCGAAAAGATCCAAATCACCTCGGTCGGCTACAAGCGGAATCCGGATGTGATCGTCAAAGTCCTCCGCCGTGCAAACGGGATCTGTGAGTGCTGTGGTCACCCGGCCCCATTCAATCGTGCATCAGACGGGACTCCATTCCTCGAAGTGCATCATATAAAACCGTTGAGTGAGGGAGGTCCCGACACGGTCGGAAATGCCGAAGCCCTCTGCCCCAACTGTCATCGGATGAAGCATTTTGGATGAAAGTGGTCTCTGGCAAGAGGCGTTCTTCCTTCTGTATTTACTACCTTGACAGGAGGAAACATGCGTTTGAAAATCAATGGTAAATATATTGCGCCCTTACAAATGGTCTCGTAAAGGGATCCACTGCATTGAGAAACCTTTGTTTATGCAAAGTTGGAACTTATGATTTTTTCTTTTTCCCATCGGAAAGCGACCCAGGCATTGAATTACTTTGCCCGTCAGGATGGCAACCGGATCAACAAGCTCAAAGCCTTGAAGCTGATCTATTTTGCTGACCGCCATCATTTGCGTCGCTACGGACGTCCGATCACAAACGACCACTACCTGGCCATGAACTTCGGCCCGGTGGCCTCCTCGTGTAAAGATCTTGCGGAGATGTCCGATTTTCTTGGAGATCATGAAAAGGAATATGCGGAACAATTCCTCTCCCCTGAGACCAATCGTCATTATCGGTCAACAGCAGATGTAGATGCGGACGTCCTGTCAGAAACGGATCTGGAATCCCTTCGGTTTGCGTGGGAGCAGTATGGAGAAATGGACCGTTTTGCTTTGGCAGATTTGACGCACCAGTTTCCCGAGTGGAAGCGTCATGAAGCACAGCTCTCCTCCCCGGATGTTTCCCGCATTGAGATGTCATACACTGATTTTCTGGAGAATCCCTCTTCAGGTGTCGATGCTCTCCCCCCTCTGTCTGAAGAGGAACGGGAGGATCTGAAAGCGGATCTGAAAGATATCGCGACGATTGAAGGTTTGTGGCAGTAAGTCAGGTTCTGTTTCGATATGGATCCGCTTCTTCGCCTCACTTTGCGACAAGGTACGGTGTATTACATGCCGGACAGGGGGCTCTCTTCGGCTGAGTCACACTATTTCATTGTTGTGAACCGGGATCCGGTTGGAGAAGAGGTTCTTCTCATGGCCGTGACCACATCACAGGTTGACCGTGCGGAACGCAGGATCGAAAGAACACAAATGCCCCAAGAGACCTTGGTATATGTTTCACCTGATGAATATTCAGAATTCACAAAGCCATCCTGTATCAACTGCAACCAACTGTTTTCCCGTTCGATTGCAGAGTTTCAGGCACTGAAACGTTCTGGCCAGGTGAGAGGAAACCGTGATGTGCCTGCGACGGTTCTTCAACGGATTATTGATGGAATCCTTGCCAGTCCGCAGGTGTCGGAAGAGGATAAGGCGAAGGTTCGCCCAGATGATTGAATATCATTGGGATGGGACCCCGGCATGTGTCCGTGAGGGTATTGTCGGGGTGCTCGCACCCCGGGCTACCCTGTGGGACACCCTCCAGGGTCCTTTGGTTCGTTCGAGTTGAGTACGATTTCGTTGTGTACCTGAGGCTCTCAGGGCTCAAACGTCCCAGTGATCCCCATCACCGTGTTGCTCATCGCATGATCGGAGGTGCCGATATACACCCCGTGCAGGACACCATTGAGTTCCACCAGAGAGGCAGTGTCGATTTCCTCGGAATCCGGCTGGTCAGTGGTTCCCACCGGAAGAACTTTTTCCGCGGTTCCAATCAGGCTCACCCCGTCGGGGGCCATCTCCGCCTCATACAGTTCCACGATCCGTTCCATACTGCCGGCTGCACGGGTGCTGACCGAACCCAGGACCGCAAAGTTCCCATTGGAGAGCGGTCGGATACTTTCAGGGGTGATGCCGTGCCAGACAAAGATGGTGTCCGGATCCGGAACATTGCGCCCCTCTATCGCGTCGAAGATGTGATGCAGGGTCCATTCCCGGGCATCGGGAGATACCCACATGGCTGATTTGAAATCCATCGCTCCCTCATACAGGGAGTATCCGATGTACGCGGCTTTCAACTCGGGAAACGGGTTCGGGGCCCATCGGAAATATCCGGTGTGAGGATGCGGGACATTCGTTTCGTCTGCATGCCGGAGAATGACAGAGTCTTCCTCTCCATGGAGGCGTTCGAAATTCACCCCGTCCTCCGACAAAGCCAACAGGGTGGCTTGTCCGTGGCAGAGGTTATTCTTGTGGTAGCTGAGTAGGACCTTGCCCTTCACCAGATTTGCATAGGGAGTCTCGGTGTGTCCGTCTCCCTGCGTGTGTTCCTGTAGGATTGGATTCTTTTCAGGTTTATGGGGCAGGTGATCAAAACGCCCTGCCGCCATCGCCTCGTCGTAGGAGCTCCACGCCTTCGGGTCCGAGGGGTCGCCATCACAGAGGTACAGCCAGATTCCGCCGTCTCCATGATGGTGGTCGGTGGAGAAGTAGAGGGCGAAAGGGGCCGGGAAGGAGTCCAGCTCCCGTGCATCCAGCAGACTCACATAGTACGGTCCCGGCTTTGGCATATTGATGGGAAGATCGAAAAGTGGGCCTGTTTTTGTGAAGCGATAATGTGGCATGCAAAATCCAAATCATACTTAGACGGGGGGCGCAAGACGTAACCCGATGCCACTCAGCATGAGGGGATCGATCTTCGATTTCGAATTCGATTTTACGTCCGATATGGGGTAACATATGTACACCTATGAAGTACCCCCGAACCATTCTGCATGTGGACATGGACGCATTTTTTGCGTCGGTGGAGCAACGGGATTTTCCGGAGCTGAAGGGGAAGCCGGTTGTGGTGGGCGGGGCGGCAGATCAGCGGGGGGTGGTGTCGGCAGCCAGTTATGAGGCCCGGAAATTCGGGATCCATTCGGCCATGCCACTTCGGGAGGCGCACCGCAGGTGTCCGCATGCGGTCTTTCAGCGGGGCCGGATGCATGCCTACAGTCAGGTGTCGCGTCAGATTTTTGAGATTTTCGAGACCTTTACTCCTCTGGTGCAGGGTCTGTCAGTAGACGAGGCCTTTCTGGATGTGACCGGGGCCTTGCATCTGTGGGAGGGGGATCCGGTCCGGATTGGCGAAGCCTTACGGGCGGAGATCAAATCCAAGTGCGACCTGACCGCCTCTGTGGGAATTGCCCCGAACAAGTTCCTGGCAAAACTGGCGTCGGACATGGACAAACCGGACGGGCTTACCCTGGTGCCCTTTGATCCGGAGGAGATTGTCCGCTTTCTCGCCCCGCTTCCGGTGGAACGTCTGTGGGGAGTGGGCAAGAAGTCGGCGGAACGGTTAAAGAAAAAAGGCATTCATACCGTGGCTCACCTGCAGACCATGGGCAAAGAGAAGCTGACCGAGTGGCTTGGGGAGTCTTCGGGGCCTCATCTCTATGCCTTGGCCATGGGGCGGGATGAACGACCGGTGTCTGACCGGGAGCCTGAAAAAAGCATTTCCGCCGAACATACCTACTCCGAAAATCAGGCGGAGCCGGAGGTTTGGCATCAAACCATGGTGAAGTTGACGGAGAAAGTGGGGAGGCGACTCCGAAAAACAGAGTACTGGGCCACCTGCATTCAGATCAAAATCCGCAGTCATACGTTTCAGACCTACACCCGCCAGCGGCATCTTGCATTGGCCACCCGGCGTGACCTGGATATTCTGGAGGTGGCGACAGAACTGCTGGAAACCTTCCGTCCCGAGTGGCCGGTGCGCCTGCTTGGCGTGGGGGTCACCGGCCTGCAACTCGATCCTCAGGAGAAAATCCAGCAGCTAGATTTGTTCGCCGAACCGGAGGAGGTGAAGTCCACCCGTTTGGATGAGACCGTGGATAAGATTCGGGAAAAATACGGGAACCTGGCCCTGAAGCGGGGCCACTGGTCGTCCCCTGAGCACTGAATTGAAATCGAAGTCGTGATCGAATCCCGTCTAGTGGTGCCGGGCCCTGAAGGGCTCCAGCCACCATGCCGCAACCTGGGTCAAAGAGTGGCTGGAGCCCTTTAGGGCCCGGCTCTATGAGAGGCTAGAGTATCTTTTGCCTGTGTGGGTGACAGGCCGGAGGCCTATCCTCCATGTTACCCCCGCCAGCCACGGTTGTTCCAAGGGCCATTGGTATACCCCGCACTGCTGCCCTCTCCGATGCGTTTCACCGGGATGGTCACCCGTTCACCATCTTCGATATGATCGTCTTCATTCTCGGTCATCCAGTCGATCAAGGCCTGACGGAGAAAGGCCTTTCTCTCGGCAAACGCCGGATCATCGGAAAGATCGTGGACATCTTTGTTGTCCTGATGATGATCAAAGAGCAGTTCATCTCCGCTTTGTCCGTCCCACTGATAGCGGTACTGACCATCGAAGGCGGCGTAAAAATATTTCACCCGTCCAAAGTGTACATCTCTCCAGGGTGCGCGTTCATTCCGGAAGAACGGCACCAGACTTCGACCGGGAATCCCATCGGGTATGGAGGCGCCCGTCAGCTCGCAGATGGTGGGCATCAGGTCCGCCAGCCCCACCGGGTGTTCCTGGTCCACCCGCCCAATGGCGCTTTCGCTCACCTGCTCACCTGCCTGGACAGGGGGGACGACAAGGAACGGGACCTGTGAGCTTCCGTTGAGGAAGGTTCCTTTGGCCCGCCGGTGGTGGTCAAAGGTCATGTCTCCATGATCTGCGGTAAAGATCATCCAGGTATTCCGCAGCACATTGGTTTCCCGCAGCGTGCCCAGGAGTTGGCCGATCCGGCTGTCAATGTGCGTGATGCAGCCAGCGTAGGCACGGAGACTTTCCTGAACGACATCCGGTGTACGGTCAATGGCATCCCGTTTCCGGTCCCCCGGACCGCATTTGGTACCGACCCAATCTCCCACCACAGGCTCCGGGAACTGTTTATCCCGGTAGAGGTCATAGTATTCCTGCGGGGCCACCAGGGGAGGGTGAGGTTTATCAAAGCTCACATAGAGAAAGAAAGGCCGTGTCGTGTCCCGCCGTCGGAGAAACCGCATGGCCCGGTCAGCGGTCCAGCCGGTGGTGGTCGCCCATTCGGGTAATGGGTTCGGACGGTATCCGTACTGGTTGTTTCCGAGTCCATGTGCATTCACCTGAGGGCCGAGGCCCGCCTCCTGCACAAACTGTACGTAATCGTCCGGGTAGGTATGTCCCGCCGTCCGGCCTTCTTCATTCACCTCGATGTCCTCAAACCCCATGCGGTTCCGGGGCGGCCAGGTGTGCATTTTGCCTACGGCATAGGTCTGATAGCCGGCTTCTCGTACCTGTTCAGCCACTTTGGGTCCTTCCGGAAAGTCCTGCAGGTCCTGGTTTTGAAACATGTGGATGCCGTAAGGATCCAGCCCCGTCATCAGGATGCGGCGTGCTGGGCAGCACACCGGACATTCGCTCATCGCACTGCGGAAATTGATGCCATTTGCCGCCAATTCGTCCAGATGGGGAGTTTGGACGACCGGGTGGCCGTTGGTTCCCATCCAGTCTGCCCGCATCTGGTCCGTGCAGATCAGAAGAATATTGGGGCGATCCCCGTCTGCGGCCACATCGGGTACATGAGCCGAGACGGGAAGTCCTTCGCGAACGATTTCTTCTTTGGCGGGCATGCAGGTCTCCGGTAAAAGGTGGGAAAAAGGGACCTTTTTTCTAACCCTGCGGGGAGAGCCGTGGCAATCTTTTGTTCCCGCTTAATCAAGCCGGAGCAACTAGTTTGCGATAGAGTGGCTGGAGCCGTTCACGGCCCAGTGTTTCGGATCAGCAGCCGAAAGGCAGACCTCACCCCTTATGCGTTCAGGTCTTCCCGGGAAAAAACTCCACCATTTTTTCGGAACGATAGTCGAACTGTGCCTTGAGCTGCTTCCGAACCAAAAGACGTTCAATGAGTTTTCCTCCGGGTACACGATAGGTCACATGGTCTTCAATCCGGGTGCCGGAATCGGTGGCCGTAAATCGATGGGAGTGTGCCCAGGAAGAAAACGGTCCTTTTTCCATGATATCCGTGAATTCATGAGGCGGATCCCAGGTTTCGATGAGGGAGACCCACTTCATGGGAAACCCGACCGGCCTGATCCGGTACTGGATGCGGGTGCCAGCGGCCATGTCGATGGGGGTGGGGGTCAGGATTTGAAAACCCATACGTGCAGGTGTCAGCTTCGATAAGTTTTCCGGTTGAGAGAAAAACGCGAAAACCTCCGTCAGGGAATATGGCAGCTCCAGGCTGCAGGTCAGACCAAAGGAACCGTCGGGGTTGTCATGGAATGTCAGGTGGCTCATATAGACCAATCCTCCGCCTACTCCATCGCTTACAGGATATTGTCCGTAATCTCGTCAGGATTCCTCTGTCGTCGCATCGTGTTCCGCTGTTTTTTTTTGAGGCCTCTTTCTCCTGGGTATGATAGACTGTTCCACATTCGTAATGGAACAGAAGAACGAACATAGACCCATGGAGCGTCAGGGTGAGGGCAGTTTACCCGGAATCTGCTTCCGTGGGCTTTGGCTTGTGGTTCACCCTCCAGCCTCCCCAAGTCGTAAGGCGGAATCTCATGGATGGCATGAATGGGTTCTCGTCACGGAAGGGTGTTACCGGGTTCGGGTGGAGGGGTCGCAGATGGAGCTGACACCGGGTCAGTCCATTCTGTTGCCGGCAGGTTGTCCACACCAGGCGCTTCCTGAAAATCAGTGCAGGCTCCTAGTGCTGCAGTGGGAGGGAGAACGGTCCGCGCCGCAAGATTCCCGGGTGGTTTACGATACCGATGCACGACATCAGGATGTGTTTACCTGGATGTGGCGGACATGGATGCGACAGGGGGAAGGGGCAGAAGCGTTTCTCGATGCCCAGATCCTGGCACTGCTCATTTCTCTGGAACCGGAGAAGACGGAGGACTCAAGCTGGATTAAGGATGTGGAGCTGTATCTCCGGAATGCGGAACACAAGAACGTGGATCTGCATGAGCTGGAACGCGCATTCGGCCGCAGTCCCCGACAGATCACCCGTGCGTTTAAGGCCCGGTATAACTGCAGCCCGATCGCCTATTACCGAACGTTCCGGGCCGAGCAGGCTCTGAGACGGTTAAGAAGCAGTATGGAGTCCGTGGCCTCGATTAGTCGTGATTTAGGGTACGGCAGTGCTTCGGCGATGTATCGGGACCTGAAACGGCACTACGGCCTGGGTCCTCAGCAAGTAAGAAAGATGGAAAATACGTCTTTAAATGACATAAAATGACGTTTCCTGACTGATCTTGGCCGTTGATTGAGGGTTGTGGGCCCCTTTAGGATGCAGAGGAATCGCAGTAGCCTCATCCGTACCAGAGCCCCGCCAGATGTCCTTTATTCCGTCTTCCAGCCGAGAGGCCTCTCTCGACACCTTTCGTTCCTCTGCTCCCGTTTCTGTCCCGGAATCGGGTTCTCCCCGTACATCCTCTCCGGAAACCTGGTATGTGGATGGATATCACGGCGGTCATGTGTACGGAGTGCCGGCCGGGTCCTGGCGGGACATGCTCGGTGCGATGAAACGGCATCCGGACTGGGCTCTGGTGTTTGATCTGGAGCCGGAAAGCTGGAGTGAAGGGATGCTTGAGGATCCTGCGGCTCTGGCGGAAATCCGCACCCTTTTCATGGAGCATCCTGACCGCTTTGAGCTGGTGAATCATGCCTTTGGTCATCCCTACCACTGGCTGATTGATGGGGAATGGAGCTTCCGGCATTTTCTCCAGGGGGAAGCGTTGTTCCGGGACCTGTTTCCGGAAATGGACTGGAAGGTCTGGGCCCCTCAGGAACCCATGTGGACGACCTGTCTGCCGGGGATCCTGCGTGAGATGGGCTATCAGGCCGCCGTGTTAAAATCACCCGGCACTGCCTTTGCCGGACTGGCACGGGGACAGGATTGTCTGCTTCTTGACTGGGTGGGCCCGGATGGCTCCAGTATCTGTGCGGTGCCGCGGTATGCCTGTGAAGACACCTGCCGCACCTGGGAGACAGAGGCCCGGTATTTGAAACAGTCCTTCGTGGACAAATGCAGGGAACGAGGAATTGCCTTTCCGGTCGGTACCGGGCTTCAGGATATCGGATGGAAGGCCAAACCCGCATTGCCGTTTAAAGACAGTGATCTGAAAGACCATGAGTTTCAGTACAGTACCTGGAGTCGGTACTTGGAGGCTCTTTCCGGTGAGAGCCCTGTCCCTCAGCGGCTTCATCTGGATGATTTCCGGGTGGGACTTCCCTGGGGGGATGCCCGCCTTGACCGCGTGGCCGAGGTGACCCGTGAATCCGAATGGATGCTGCAGATGCTGGAACGTGCGGAGGTGATTTGTGGAGATCCGAGGGAGGACAGGATGGATCTCAGGGAATGGGAGCAGGATGTGCTCCGTGCCCAGCATCACGACAACTGGATCTGTGCTCGGTGGCGGGAAGGGGAAGAGAATTTCTCTGCCCGCACCGAACGGGACACCTGGTCTCTCCGCCGTGGCGGGGCGAAACGAATCCGCGAATTTCACTGGCACTGGACCCGGAGCCAGCAGCCACGTGGCAGCGTGGTCACCCTGATGAATCCCCTGGGGCACGAGGACCGTCGCTTGCTTCAGGTTACGGTTCCGGTGGATGACCCGGAACAGTCATGGATCCTCGAGGATGAGGAGGGCCGTCAGATCCCGGTGCAGATTGAGCGTCATCGCACAGATGTTGAGCATTCTCACGAATGGAATAATCATCAGATTGAGGTGATGGCGGATGTCAAAGTTCCGGCTTGCGGGATTCGTTCCTGGAAGGTCCTGCCCGGGATTCCGCAGAAGCCAAAAGGGGTGAAGATCACTCAGACGGAAGACGGTCTCACCGTCAAAAGTCCCCTGTTGGGGGTCCTGGAGCTGGACCCGGAGAAGGGAGGGGGCATCTCCAAATGGATTCCCGCAAAAGAGCACCAGACCCGAATTCCAGATGGAGAGGTCTGGGGTGGCTTCCGTGGCTGCATACAGGGAGAACTGTTCGACAGTTCAGCACATCCTGCCAGCATGGAACTCTTGGAATCCGGCCCCTGTTTCACGCGAGTCCGTGCGAGGGTCCACCAGCCGGAGTTTATCCTGGAGACGGTCTGGGTGTTTCGATCCTCCGCTCCCTGGGTGGAGATGAATGTGACCCTGACCCCCACAGGAGACATGGGATTGGCGATCGGACGGACCGGCGGGGAAACCGATGTCCGGAATCTGTTTGCAGAGGACCCTTCCTGGTTTGATCAAACACACAAATTCCGCATGACGATTCCGTTGGGGGGATCTGCGGACCGATGTGTGCGCGAAGGCCCCGGAGATGTTGGGCCCGCACGGTTGCTTCCCCAAGGGATTCAGCGTTGGCAGGATCTGCAAAGTGAAACCTGTTTCAGGTGGGTGGATTTTGGGAAGGAGGACCAGGAGGGGGTTGCGTGCTTTACGGATCGGCACACTGCCTTCGTCCATGTGAAGGGAGAGGATCCCGCACTGGTGATGGCCTGGGCGGGTTCACCGGCACGCCTGCAGGAACCCCTCACCCGCCGATTTGCCTTACTGCCACATCGCGGTGACTGGCATCAGGCCGGCCTCTGGAGAGCGGCACGTCGCTGGGAAGCCAGTCTGCATGTGGCGGCCCAGCTACAGGTGGGGGACGCGGATGCCTCCTCGTTTTTGGAACTGAAACCTGCCGACTGGGAGTTGACCTCCTGTCGACGGTGTCCGGAAGGAGTCGAAGTCCGAATTTACAACAGTGCTCCTGAATCCATATCCGGTAGCGTAAGGTTTTTACGGCAGCCCGAGTCTGCCTGGATCTGTTCTCCCCAAGGGAAAAAACGGAAGAATGTGATCGATCAGGTACATCCCACCTCGGGCCGGCTCCCGCTGGAGCTCCCTCCTCACGGATGGATCACCCTCCGGGTGCAATCCCTCACCCAAAGGTGAACCGGGTTGTGTACGAAGGCTCATTCCGCATACGGGTGCGGAGGAGTTGCTCCAGTAAGTCCGACTTCAGCGTCTGATAATCCGTGTGGGACCAAAGGTTCCGGTACTGATCCGGATCCTCGCGGAGATGATACAGTTCTCCCTGTTCCTCCGGTTGCGTGACCACCAGTTTGTAGTCCTGGGTAATGTAGCTGATTTGGTTATATTCGCTGCGATTGGCACGGCATTCGACGACTACGCCTTCCTGAACGTCGTCGGTCTCTTCCCGAAGATAAGGGAGCAGATCGGTCCCCTGTGTATGAGGGTAGTCCTCCACACCTGCCAGCTTCAGGAAGGTGGCGGGAAGATCAACCAGTGAGACCATGGGATTACATATTCCCCTTCTGGAGAATAGCTGTGGGCCCCAGATCAGCAGAGGAACCCGCTGACAGTCCTCATACGCCGTCAGCCCTTTGCCCCAGTACCCGTGGTGACCGTGCAGTTCGCCGTGATCACTGGTGAACACCACCAGGGTATGGTCGGCCTGCCCCGTTTCTTCAAGTGTCTTCATGATTTCACCCACCTGGTGATCCAGAAACTTCACCATGCCCAATGTCGCCTGCATGGCGTCCCTTCGTTGACGGGTGAGGCGGGATTTTTTGCGGACACAGGGAATTCCGTGTGCATCCTCCCCGGCATACGCCGGTTCCTCATGCAGTTTCCGGTAAATCTCCGGTTTGTCGTCAAATTCTCCCTCCCGGTAGCCTTCCAGCTCCGGCATGTTGTCTGCATTCACCTGACTGAACCAGGGCTCCGGGCACACATGAGGCTCGTGCGGATCCTGGAAGGCCGCCCAGCAGTACCAGGGCTGATCGGGGGTGTCCCGGATGAATGCCCGGGTGCAGTCGGCCACCCACTGAGTGTCATGCACCTCCGCGGGAATGTTCCAGGCACCGCACAGATCGTGATCGTAATCGGGCCCCAGTTGAGGAAACCAGGGGGTGTAGTCTTCTCCGCGTGACTCGAGGAACTCGCGGTAATGCATGGAGGGTTTGTGATTGATGGTATGTCCGGTGCTGGCCTGGATAAATTCGAATCCACAGTAGGGGCCGGTCCAGGAGTTAAAAAATCCTTCCTGGGGTTCTGTGCCGCCTGCCATGTGTGCCTCCTCATCCGGACGGGCGACAAAATGCGTTTTCCCAAACAGCGCGGTTCGGTAGCCTTTCTGTTTGAGTGCTCCCGGGATGGTGGTCTCGGGAAACGGATCGGCGGAGACCCCGATGGAATACCCGCCATGATGTGACGGATACAACCCGGTCAGCATGGACAGTCGGGTGGGGGTGCAGATCGGGGAGGGACAGTAGCTGCGGTCCAGCAGCACGCCTTCTGTTCCGAGTCGGTCCAGGTTGGGCGTCTTAATTCCCGTCAGCCCCTTGAGGCCAAGGTGATCAAAGCGCTGCTGATCGGTGATGATAAAGAGGAGGTTCGGGGGACGCTGCATGAGGATGTGTTCGTCCGCCCAGTATGGAGGGGCTGCCTGGAGCGGACAAGAGGATTCCGGTCCGGATCGCTTCAGGGAGGGGTTTTCCTTTTTTCTTCCTCGGCGGATCTGCTATGCAGACTCCCCATGCTGGACGCAGAAAAAAAATATCAAGCGGTGCAGAACCGCCTCGCAAGCGGATGGAACACCTGGGATACACGGAGTGTGACGTCTCATGTCCTTCTCCCGGAAGGGGTGGCGGTGATGCTGGGGTTCCGCGAATTCAGCCGGAGCCGGGTGTTGCGAAACCCTCTGGTGGCTCCTTCCTCCGGATCTCTGGAGGTGCGGCCGGGTCTCCGGACCCGCAACGGGTCGTACACGGATCTTCAGATTCAATGGCAGGGGGTTACATTCCGGGTTCAGTCCGCCCATGATCCGGAAGACCCGGATTCTCTGCTGCTCCAGGTAGAGGTGGTGGAGGGGGAACCGATTCTTCCTCCGGCGTTGATCGTCGAGTTCAGCCTCCTCTGGCAGCGGCCCGGCTACACCTGTCTGGAGGATGGCGTCCTGACGGCACACCTGCCGGAGCGGGTGGTGAAGGTACATCATACAGAAGAGGATACCGGTGAGTTATGGACGGAGGCCGTTGGGGCGCATCAGGTGCTTTCACTTGCGTCCCCGGTTTTGATGCGGATAGGAGGGAATGGGGAAACGGTCGGTCTTTCCGGGAAGATTACCGAGCAGAGACATCGGTGTCTGAATGACCTTCACCGTTTTGGCGAAGAGGCGGAGCTTGTGGAAGGGCTTCAATGCGGTCTATTCTGGAACACCATTTATGAACCGGTACACCAACGGGTCTGCACACCCGTAAGCCGGCGCTGGAGCTGCAAAGGGGGAGGGTATTCCCTGTTTTGCTGGGATACCTACTTTGCAGCATTTATGGCTCTGTTGACGGACCCGGATCTGGCGTTGGCCAACCTGGTGGAAATGACCCGGGAAGCGGAAGGACTGGGATTTGTCCCAAACTGCGCTCACCGGACCTTCTCCTCCCGAGACCGCTCGCAACCCCCTGTAGGCGCTATGATTCTCCGGGAATTCCTTCGGAAGACAGGCGAAACCTGGGTGGCAGACCTGCTGTTCGACCCCCTGTTTACCTGGAACAGTTGGTGGCTGGAGGAACGGTCAACCGGCGATGATCTGTGCTGGGGGTCCAATGCATATGAACCTGTGGCCGGGAATCCGTGGGAGACCAATGGCGTGCACGACGGGTTTGGGGCAGCCCTTGAATCCGGGTTGGATAATTCACCGATGTATGATGAGATTCCGTTCGAGGCAGGCCGGAATCAACTTGCACTGGCGGATGTCGGCTTGATGTCGATGTTCATTGTGGACTGCGAAGCTCTGTCGGATCTGGCCGGGATGATGGGCCGGAAGGATCAGCAGCAGGTGCTGACGGAGCGGGCCTCCCGCACCCGGAAACGTCTGGCCACGATGTGGGAGGACGAAAGAGGGGTGTTCCTGAACCGCCGTACCGATACCGGGGAGTTCTCATCCCGGATTTCACCGACATTGTTGTACGCCATGATGTCCGGAGTGGTAACGGAAGAGCAGCAGACCCGGATGGTGGACGGGATCTTGTTTCATCCGGAAAAACTGGGGGGGGACTGGCTGCTGCCTTCCATCAGCCGGGATGATCCTGCGTTTCCCGAACAGGACTATTGGCGGGGGCGAATCTGGGCTCCGATGAATTTTCTGGTCTATCTTGGTCTCCGCAGAGTGGGTGCCGTGGAGGCGCAAAAACGGCTTGCGGAACATTCACGTGACCTGTTCCTGAAGGAATGGCGGGAACACCGCCACATCTATGAGAACTACTGCGCGTTAACGGGTGTAGGTGGCAATGTGAAAAATGCAGATCCGTTCTACCACTGGGGAGCCCTGCTGGCTGCGACCTTCCTGATGGAATCCGGACACTATGATCCTCTATTTCCTCAAAGGGGAAGTCGGCTGAATGTGTGATCCATTCGTCTGTTGCACCCGCGAATTCTGAGCCGTTTTAGGAAGAAGGTAATGCCGAAGCACATCCTGTTTATCTTGTCAGACCAGCATAATGCCTCCGTGATGGGCTGTGCGGGGAATACAATCGTGTCCACACCCAATTTGGACCATCTGGCGGCCCGGGGAACTTCTCTGGAGGCATGTAGCTGCGCATCTCCGTTGTGCGTGCCCAGCAGAAGCAGCCTTTTGAGTACGCTGCTTCCAAGCAGGACAGGGGTGTTTACCAATGCTCAGTGTCTGCCGTCAGACCGTTTGACTTTTGTGCACCAGCTTGCCTTATCGGGCATGCACACCGTGCTTGCCGGACGGATGCATTTCAAGGGACCGGATCAACGCCATGGATTCCGGGAACGTCTGGTGGGGGACATCGGCGATACCCATTGGGGATACCGCGAGCCGGGGCATCCACTGTTTCGATGCTACGGGGGGGAGGCGCGTGCACTGGAGGAGGCCTGTGGTGGGGAAAGCCATGTGCTGGCTTACGACCGGGAGGTCACTCGTGCGGCCTGTGAGTACTTGGAATCCTGGGATGCGGAGACCCCTTTGTTTCTCACGGTTGGATTCTATGGCCCTCACAATCCCTATGTGTGCCCACCCGATCTTTTTCAGAAGTATATGGAACGTCTCCCGGATGAACCGGAGATGCCTGCAGAGGAAACTCTGCACCCGGCGGTACGGGAGCATCTAAAGTGGACTGGGGTTCAGACCTTGCCGCCGGAAGTGTTTCGCAGATCGAAAGCTGCCTATTACGGGATGATCGAGCAGATGGACCGTCACATCGGCAGGATCCTCGAGGCCGCACGCTCATTGGGAGATGACGTGCTGATTGTGTATGCATCTGATCACGGTGATATGGCGGGAGAGAAAGGATTGTTCTGGAAATCCGTGTTGTTTGAAGGAGCAGTCCGGGTCCCTGTATTGATGCAAGCACCGGACATTCCTCCGGGCATTCATCTTCGGACTCCAACCAGCCTGATGGATATCGGCCCCACGCTTCTGGCTGCAGTGGGTGCGGAAGCCATGCGGGAATCGGACGGAGTCAACCTCTGGCCTGCGCTCCGGAGGGGGGAGGAGCCTGCGACGGAAAGACCGATCGTCAGTCAGTACTGCATACACAGACCTCCTCACGGTGCGATGGTCCGGAAGGGGCCCTGGAAACTGATCCGCTTTATCGGCCATGAACGCCCTCAACTCTTCCATCTGGATCAGGATCCTGGAGAGGAGGTGGATCTGGCCGTGAATCCGGATGCAAACACCCAGGACATTCTCGCTGAACTGAACAAGTATTTAGATGAGGTGTGGGATCCGGAGTTCGCCCTGGAAACAGCCCGTTCTTCCCGATTTCATTCTCAACGACTGGTGAAATTTCACCAATTGGAACAAAAGGATATGCCCGATGTGTGGTGGCAGCCTGAGGGGTGGACGGAGTCACGGAACGCGTGAACGCCATCTGATGTTCCGAGAGATGCGAAATGTTTTGTACATGCCCATTGCACATGAATTCTGAGAAAGCACCTCTCTGACTGACGGGACCGGCAACATCACCGGTGACGCTTCCTCCAGTGATGCGGGGGCATGTTGAAATGCCGCTGAAAATAGGTACGCAAAGTAGGCTGACTGCCGAATCCGCTCCTCTCCGCAATCAGTTCGATGGGGAGGTCCGTGGTTTCCAACAGTTGACAGGCGTTCTCCACCCGGACCCTGGTGAGAGTATCATACGGGCTGGAACCCAGTTCGCGGTTGAATTCCATTTCCAGCTTTCTCCTGGAGACGCCGACCCGCTGGGCCACATCTTTCATGGATAACGGAGTCTGATATTCGGTTTTGAGGATGGCGATCGCCTTGCGGAGAAAGGGCGTGGTCACTCTGGCCTGACTCGATTGACGCTCGATCACATGAAAGGCCGGGAAGGACTGGAGATGTGGATGTGCTCTCCCCTGAATACATTTGTACAAAGTGTCGCAGGCCTCCCATCCGACCTCCCTCCCGGATAAACGGATGGTGCTGATGGGGATCTGGGCATCCAGTATTGAGTCGGCGGAACATCCGCAGCCCAGAATCCGCAGGTCTCCCGGAATCTTGATGCCTCTCGGGAGGACATAGTCGATGACCAAAGAGGCCAAATGATCATCTGTACAAAAAAGAGCGGCCGGGAATGTCATCGAGGAAAATAATGCATCCAGTTTTTCAAGACGCGCATAGGAATAGCTCTCATAGAACTCCTGACGTTTCTTCTGAGGATATGAGATGACCACCGGGGTACAGGGAAACCCTCTTTGTTTCACCCCTCTACGGAAGCCGATTGCGCGCATGAGGTGAAACCAGGGTTTGTGAAACGAGAGGCAATACAGATGATGTACCGGCTTCCGTGTCAGATAGGACGCTGCCAGTTCGCCTACCGCCTGATCATCATTGATTACCGAGGGGTAGGGGATGGCCCGGTGATAATGGGAGCAGTTTACAAGGGGGAGGATCTGTCCCGATTGATCCAGGAACGGGTAGTAATCTGGATGATAGCCGATGACACCGTCCATGCTGAGGTGCTGAAGCGAACTCACTTTGATGAAATACGTTCCCTCGAACCGTATGGGTTCAACCTCTGGATGTTCGCGACAGTAATTCAGAACCCCCCGCATGACGTCCACATAAAAGGGGTTGTTCCGTCGAAGTGTGCAAGCGATACGAATTGTCATGTTTTGCGCAAATGTTGCGTTTCTATGCGTGATGAAACATAGTGGGATTCCCTGTTGTCTGCTATCTTTAAATCGAATTTTCCGAGGAAGGGAAACGTTCGAAACCAAAAGATGAGAGAGATAATCACATGAAGAAGAACAGGTTTATATCGATTCTCGCATGCGGAGCTGCCCTCGGCCTCCAGGGGGCCGTCCTTCAGTGGGACTTCGGAAACGGCGGTGCATATGTGGGGACCAATACACCCGGTCACGTTGCCGGGGATGTCCTTGCCGGTGACAACACCTTTACCCAGGTTGGAAGCGGAGACAGTGCCAATGTGGCCGGCTCGGGATACAGCATTGACTGGGGACGGAACCAGAGTGGAACGTCGGAGAACCGGATTCAATGGTCGAATGCCATGACCAATGTGTCCGGAGCGGCTGGGAGTGATATCTTTTCCACTTCTCTGACCACAGACGGTGTCTCCTCCAGCACGCACAATACCTCGAATATCCGTTCCCCCGTCGGACTTCGGATTGGCGGGTTGGCGGATGGACTCTACAGAGCCTACATTGTCGTGAATAATACCTCTGTGGATGGGTTGGCGGAAACCAAGGTCTATGCCGGGGCTGCCACCTTAACCACCCCGAATAATATGACAGGGATTTCCGCGACGCTTGGACTGACGGATCTTGGGAATGTGTCCGGCGCCACCAGTGCAAACTGGGTGGCGAACTCGAACTATGTCACCACCGAATTTACCATTAATACCGCTGGCGGAGATGATGGATTTTATGTTCTTTCCGACAGTTCGGTCGGTGGGTTAACCCGTGTTCACACGTCCATCACCGCTCTTCAGATCGTGGCGGTCCCGGAACCGAATTCGCTGGTGCTGATCGGCCTGGCGTTCGGTGGATTGATGCTCCTGAAACGGCGTCGGTACATGCACAGTTGAGACCATTACATTCTCGACCTTTGAGAGACCCTCCGGATTTTTCCTGGAGGGTCTTCATTATATCGTTTGAGTAAGCGCCGGAGTTGTGGTTCCCCTGACATTCCGCTGAGGTAGGCCACTTCCCCTAAGGGTTCATGGGTGTCTGTGAGCAAGCGTTTCACCTCTGAAAGTTGGCGATGGTGTATCGTCTCGAGCAGGGTCAGACCTGTCTCTTCTTTGATTCGTTTTTCCAAGGGGCGCCGGGAAAGTCCAGCGGCCTGCACCACATCCTCCACCTTGATAAAGGAACACGCATGGTCCTGAACAAAGGCCATGGCTTTCCGCAAATGGGGATCTGTAACCCGAAATGAAGAAGTGGAGCCGCGAATGTTCACCCCGGTAGGGGGAATCAGGGTTTTCCTTGAGGGGGAATCGCCTCGAAGAATCTGGCAAAGCACCCTTGCTGCTGTTTGTCCCCATAGATGTTCTTGAAGATCGACGGCGGTGATCATGGGAATATGGGGGGTGGAGTGATCATGTCCGCTGATGATGGCTGCACGGGGAAAGGATTCATGTTGATGGTAATAATCCAGGACCCGTACGGCCTCACCATCATCACAGGTCATGAGACCGCCTGATTCTCCCAGAGTCTTCAGGAGCTTACGGATCGATGCTGGAAGGTCAGTCTTTTTGCGCCATAGATGTCCTCCAAGATATTCAATTCCCAATTCTTCGCACCCTTTCCTGAAACCCGTTTCTCGGTCTGTGCTGTACTGCATATGTTGGTTGTTCATGTAGGCCGCATGCGTACAGCCCAATTCATGCAGGTGGATGGCTGACAATCTTCCCACAGCCCGGTTGTCCGGTACCACCTGGTAAAATTCCGGTGTGTGCATGACACCGGATGTGTTGAGTACCACTCCTTTAAATGCCTGAAGTGTTTCCCGGAATCTCGTATTGCTGATGTGAGCTATGACGCCGTCCAGGTTTCCGTAGTCTTGCAGTGAGCCATGCTTCGGGCGAAGCTCGAGTACCTGTACCTGGTTCCGGCGAAGTTCGCGCAGGGCACCCATTCGGATCTTCTCCAGGAGCCAGTGACTGTCCGCTTGGGTGGCAACTTTCCAGGAATCTGACCTCATCTTCACACCATAGTAAAACGCAAATCGTATAATAATAAAAACGTAAAATGCGCTAAATTTCATAAAAGGATTCGGTAATGGTCTTCGTATGAAGACTGTTATTTCGATCCCCATTGTGAACATACTTCTAGGCGCGGCGTTTTTCATACAGCCTGCTGTCAGAGCCCAGACAGGGTTGAACCTGAAGATCAATTTTGGCAATCGGCCCGTTGAATCTGTTCAGCAGGAGGATTCCCCTTATCTGGATGCGGCAATTCAATTTGCAAATGCCATGTTGGCACATGGGAGAAGCAGCACAGGTCAGTTTTATTCTCAACTCGATCTAACCTCACCCCCGAGTCAGGGTCACCTCGGAGACCCAAACCGGGATCAGGAAGTGTATCGGCTTCTGTATTATCTTTCCTTGTCCACGGGAGATGACAGGTACAAGCAGGCCGCAGATAAGGGGCTCCTTCATTTTATTCGGTCGACGGGGTATGGGATCTTTCATTGGGGAGAAGGAGGAGGTGCGGTGGTAGAAAATGATGTACTGCCCATCCTCCACTATGATCTGTGGAGACTTCATCCAGACAGCATGGCACCCACTGCCTACACCTATTGGGAATTGGGAATCCGGGACAAAACCACCGGGGACTGGGACCGTCATATGCCCAATTCCACCGATACGGCCCCCTTCGCACGTCATGCCGGGCATTTTGTCATGCTCTGGTTGGACGCCTACACACGGACAGGTGACCGTGCATTCCTGGAACATGCCGCGCTGTTATGCACGTATAATCTGGGGTTAATGACCTACAATGATCAGGCGTCACCACAGTACAATGCCACCTATGACGGGACAACGCCTCGTGCACCCGGAGGGCCCACCAACTATTGGTCCAGTGCCATGGATCAGGGTATCCCGTACCAGTTCGCGGTGAGGCGGCATCTTCACCGCTTAACGGCGGATGCAGAACCGGAGCGATCGATCATCCGTAATTATCTTCAGCAATCGGCGGTGTTCATTGCAAACTATGGACAGGCGAACGGATTTTTGCACCGCCTACCCACAAATGAAGAACAGCTGGCAAACGTATATTACCAGCTGATGGATGACGGCTATTATACAGTAGCGGATCAGTACAAACTGGGATTAATGACAGCCTCCGCCTCTTCCAATTACCAATCGCCAGTCAATTCCATTTATGCAAATGAAGCCCTTCATGTGGGGGGAATTCTCCGTTTACATCTTGCCTGCTATAAAATTACCAATGATGCGGTGCATTTGAACCGGGCGAAAGCCTGGGCGGATCATGGTATTGCGGAATTTATGACCCAGCAACCCATCCCCTCCAACACTCCGGGTGGGAGTGTGTACGGACGGACAAGCGGTGGGTCGTCCGGTGGGAATACTGCAGCAGGACTTCCGATGGGGCTGTTCCTGTTGGGAATGGAATTAGAGCATCCTGAAAAACGGATCCTCTACATCGGAACCCCCAATTGATGCGGAGAAAACGACATGAAGACCCTGTTTTATACGAACCAATGTCTGCTGGTCGTGTTGGTATTTTTCGGGATTCTCCATGCGGAGACTCCGGTTTTGGATAACATCTGGAATTACGAACATGATGTCGGGGAAAGCTTTGCTGATCGTGGTAATGGTCACATGTATGGCTGGAGTTCCGACAAAACGGGTAGTGTGCAGGATGCGGGGAGTGCCGTTTCTCCGGATGAGAGATATGACAGTGGCATGGCTCTCTCGTCTGGGGATCGTTGGGAACTGGCATTGGAACCTGGGTATTACCGGGTGAGCATAACGGCCGGGAATCCGGTTTTGGAAACGTCCGTCCAGCATCTACTCGTAGAAGGGCAGGAGGTATTGAATACGACACCGCCTGACGACTGGCCCTGGGTGGGTGCGGTGATGGAGGTTCAGGTGACAGATGGGCGGTTAACCGTCGAAGCAGGAGTGAATGCGTCCGGGACCATCCTGAATCAAATCCACGTTCTTTCTACTCAAGGCGGGACATTTGATACTCCCACAAAAGCTAACTTGCCTCTGAAGGTGAACACAGGGGAAGGTGTGGCTTCGGGGGAGTACTTGGCGGATAAACCCCTGGTGCCGAATGGAGACTACGGCTATGTGCTGGATCCCCTCACCGTTCGTGCAGTGTATCCCGATACGGCAACCCTCACCAATTTTGACGGGAAGTCGGCATATGAATCTATGCGGACCACGACCTCATATGATATTCCGCTTCTCTATCAGGTCCGACTGGACCCGGATACACAGTATGAAGTCAAAATGGGATTTGCAAATACAGAGACGGATGATGCGAATAAAATGGTGTATGAAGTTCACTCCCATGATGCTCTCGTGATGGCCGCCACGGATTTAGGAGTGGCGGGGAGGGAAAATCAAATTCGTGACCGATCGTTTATGGCGACCTCAGACTCAGAGGGGATCCTTCATCTTGAAATCCGCTCTGTAGGGACCCTATTTCCTTTTTCCCCAAGAGTTTCATATATTGAAGTCGATGTGTTTGAAGCAGATTCCATTCGGGATCAGGCAGTCGGGGTAAACTTCTATCAGAATACGGATGGCATGCTACCACCCACTGACCGAATCGGAGTGGTTGAAGCTCCAAACTGGAACAATCTGAGTTGGGCCACGAGGGGCCAGGCACTTTCGGGACTGGTCCAGGGCGATGGCAGTCCTTCCGCAGTCACCGTCAATTTCTCCGGCGATAACATGGGGTACCCTCCTAGCTTCAATGCAGCAATTTCCGAAGAGGCCCCCATGTTGAAAAATGCCCTGGGCCGGAATTCCGCCTCGGTCACTCTGGGAAATTTAGAATCCGAATTTCCCAATGGATTCGATCTATATGTGTATACTTGGGGTGGATCGCAACTCGCTCAAAACCGAAAACGAAGTTTTCAACTTACCGTCCCGAACACGCCAACCTATTTCAATGTGGCAAACGGCGCGGCGCCTTCCGGCACCTGGACCCGTTCGGATCAGGTTACCTCTGCTACGGCAACGAGTGGAAATTATGTGTTGTGGGAAAATCTACTGGACGTAGACTCCCTCACGATCACTGGGAGTAAGGTGGAAACCGGCCCTTATATCACCGGTCTTCAACTGGTCCCAAGACCCGCACCTCCCCGCTCCTATAATCAGGCATATAAAGACGTGCTATTTGCCGGAGATCCTCGGGGAACCTCCGGAGCCCATACCGAATTTGATGCCAAAGCAAATGGCAACATTCAAAATGGCCTGATTTTTGCCTTCGGTATTGATAACCTTGATCCAATTGCAAGTGTAGGAAGGTTACCGAAGGTGGACAGGGTTACGGATGAAGGTCAGGACTATTTTGCGATCCGTTTCCGCAGGCTGACAGGAGGGACTGGAGATCTCCGAACTGTGGACGGATATCATGTAGCGGGAGTCCGCTACGTAGTGCAATGGGCCAATCAATTGATGCCGGAGGACTGGCGTAGCGGTAGTGCGGGTCTTGAGCTGGTTTCAGTCGAAACTCACGAAGACGGCACGGAAACGGTGGTGGTGAGACGGAAAACCGATATCAGCAGCGCGGAATCTCTTCCTGAATTCCTCCGGGCTACTGTGGAACTGCTTCCATAATCTTTCGCAGTCAACGAAATCCGATTTTCCACGACATACGAAACGTTTTGTGTATTCCGTTTCGCATGAATGATAAGAAAACTCCCCTCTGGCTCGATTCCGCACATAAGACTGAAGAACGCGTGGAGGCTCTGATTCAGGAAATGACAGTCGAGGAGTGTGTTCTTCAGTTGCTGCAGGTCCGGGTCGACAATGTGACTCCAGAGTTGTTGAAGGGAGGGGTGGGATCGGTCATTCTGGCTGCCAGTGCCACCGCCGGAAATGATGCGCAGGAACAGAGTTCCGCAAAACAGGTCGATGACCTTCAAAGGGTTGCCGTGGACGAAAGCCGACTTGGGATCCCGTTTGTCACCGGAAGGGATGTCATTCACGGCCACAATACGGTGTTTCCGGTTCCGCTCGGGCAGGCGGCCGCCTGGGATCCGGAACTGGTGGAACAGGGGTGTCGGGTCTCGGCGGTGGAGGCCTCTGCTGACGGCATTCACTGGACCTTTTCCCCCATGGTCGATATCTGCCGTGATCCCCGGTGGGGGCGGATCATGGAAGGCTATGGGGAAAGCCCTCATTTGATGAGTGTGCTGGGGGCCGCGGCCGTGCGTGGGTATCAGACCGATGACCCTTCGGCTGAGGATGCGATCGCGGCCTGCGCCAAACATTTTGCCGGGTATGGTGCTGCGGAGGGTGGGCGCGATTACAACAGTACGGAAATCACCCGCAGCACCTTGGAGGATGTGTACCTACCGCCGTTTGAAGCATTGGTGGAGGCCGGATGCCTGACCTTTATGAGTTCGTTCAATGAGATCGACGGAGTTTCCAGTGCGGCAAATCCGCTGTTACTGACCGACATTCTCAGGAAGCGGTGGGGGTTCTCCGGGTTTGTCGTGACGGACTGGGATGCGGTGCGGGAGCTGCTCAACCACGGTATCGCCGAAGATGGTGCTGAGGCGGCAGAAAAATGTCTCAATGCCGGCGCGGACATGAACATGGTCGATTTCCTTTACGGGAAGCATCTTGCCAGTTTGCTTGAGGAAGGGCGGATCAAAGAGGAGACACTCCGGGAATCCGTGAGGCGGATCCTGAGAGTGAAAGTTGACATCGGCCTGTTTGACCGGCCCTATACCGGTTTGCGCACAGTTGACCGCAGTTCCCATAAACAGTTAGCTCGTGAAGCTGCTGCCAGATGCTCGGTCCTGTTGAAAAATGAGGGAGTGCTCCCGCTTGCTTCCACAGAATGTGTTGCGGTACTGGGGCCGATGGCGACGGCCACCCAGGAACTCTTTGGGAGTTGGACTCTGGATGGAATTCCGTCGGAAGTGATCTCGCTTCTCGATGCACTGAAGGAGGTGGCTCCCGAGCGGAACTTCCGGTATGCAGACTGGGGAGATGCCAGTGGGATGGATACTGCGGCCGTCGGGTCGGATTGCATTCTGCTGGTGCTGGGGGAAACCCCCTCCCGTTCGGGAGAAGCCCATTCGGTGGGAGACCCTATGCTCCCTCCGGGTCAGGCGGACATGCTTGAACAGATGCTCCGATTTGGAAAACCTGTCATCCTGTTGGTGATTGCCGGGCGGCCGCTGGTCCTCCCGGAGGCTGCCCAGCGCTGTGCGGCCATTCTCTACTCCTTCCATCCCGGATCCGAAGGGGGGCGGGGTCTGGCGGATGTGTTAGTGGGAGTATCGGAACCCGAAGGTCGCCTCCCGGTAACGCTTCCCCGCTCCGCGGGACAAATTCCGATTTACCATGATCACAAACCCACCGGCCGGCCGACAAACGAATATCATCGTGCACCGGGAGAGGGGGGAGGCATGCGCCTCATTGATCAACCGGGGAGCCCTCTCTATCGGTTTGGGTTCGGATTGGGATACAGTGAATTCCGGGTCGGGATTCCCCTCGTCTGCTCAGCATCTGTCGAACAGGGCATCATGCTGGAAGTTGAGGTGGAGAACACCGGGTCCTGTAAAGGCTCCACCGTGGTGCAGGCGTACACCCGCATTCCGGTGGCGGAACGGAGTCAGCCTGTCAGGCGTCTTTCCGCATTTCACCGGGTCAGACTGGATACGGGAGAGACCTGTCAAGTCCGCCTGCACCTTCACCCCCGTGAGCTATCCTATACGCATCTGGATGGTGAAAAACGTACAGATCCGGGGACCGTACATGTCTGGGTGGGGCAGCACTGCAGTGACGGTACGCTTTTGGAAGTGGAGTTGGCCTAGACGGAGTATCTGCAGATCCGCTTCCTACCTCTGTCTCAAGCGGAGGAAGAAGAAACACGCACACATTGCAATCAATGCAAGAATAGCGGTGTCGGGTTCGGGAACCACAATGACAGGGCCGTCAAAAGAAAAGGTGCCGGAGCCATCGATGAGTAATCCGCGCCGATTGTCAAAATTGTACGCAGCATTCCCGGAATCCATCCCCCAGAGAAAATCGACCCCATCTGCACCAACATTAAAAAGGTCCAGAACGATGGTGTAAGGGGTTTGGGCGATTTCGAAGGCCTGTTGATCGGACTGGTCGATGCTGATATTGCCGTAAGAGCTGAGGTCCTGCGTGGTATCCAGAGAGAACGTTGTGTAGCTGCCCTGCACCCCTGCGGTGGTATCCTGGACAAGTTCTGAGTTGGCAGAAAGAGTGATCTGCGGAGTGAAGTCCGCATGGATACCGAATACATCCGTAAAATTGTTTCCCGGATTGGAATCAATATCGTTAATGACCAATTCGATTGATTCTCCGATTACGGCGGTGTTGGTCCCTGCCTCCACAAATTTCAGGTTGAATTCCACAAAGCTGAAGGAGCCGTCCGGACTTTCGCCAATGTAGGTGGGCTGAAGATTGAATTTCCCGTCATTGACCCCACCCACAACCGTCTGGTTGGACCCTCTGGGGATCGAGTAACTGGCTCCATTTGTTTCCGCAATCAGGGTGAGCATGGCATCGAAGGATCCTCCTCCGCCTGAAATGGTTCCCACATTCTGGTAGCGATACACGGCATTGACCGTTTTGGCTGTGCCCGATTCCAGGACCGCATCTGTCCCGAAATTTAGAAGGGTCTGTCCCGGCAGCCGCGTGCACATGGCCATCAGGATCAACGAAAGAAAACGAACGTTCATAGGAAACTCCTTAACAAATCAACATTTGCCTTATCATACGATTCATGGGATCCGTATGGCGTCTTAGCCCCAAAAATATTATATATTACGACAGTCCCCTTCGGAAAAACGTTGAAATAGAGTTGTAAATACAACTAAATGGTGCAATCTTCACCATCATGTTTGAACGCTGTCTCTATTTCAACACCAATGCCCTGGCTCGGAAGCTGAATGCCCGTTGGGACCGGGCGTTTGAACAGGTAGGGCTCTCTCCATCTCACGGGTATTTGCTTCGACTGCTTCTCGAGTCGCCTGGTCTGTCTCAACAGGAGGTTGCGGATTCCCTGCAGTTGGAAAAATCCACCGTCACCCGGTTTGTGCAATCCTTGGAGCGTTCAGGGTGGATTTTGCGAAAATCCTCGGCATCCGACCTGCGGCAGAAAGGCCTGTTCCCGACCCCGAAGGCAAGGAATCTCGACCGGGAGCTGGAGGCCCTGGGGGACCGCTTGTATCACGAGCTTTGCAGAGAGTTGGGAAAAGGAAAGGTCCGCGAACTGGTGGAGTTTCAACGAAACATCGCATCCAAACTGTAATGTTTTTCTCACATAGTTGTAAATACAACAAAAGGAACGGCATGACCCTACATGAAACACTTACCGGACAGGAATCGCCAATGCACGGTACTCCGGAAGCAGCATTAAGTCAGTTTTACCGTGCGTTCAACGGAGGGGATCTGAGCCTGATGGAAACGAACTGGTTTCAGAGTCACGAAGCATCCATGTCGAACCCCTTGGGTGGGATCAAACGCGGTTGGCCGGAAATCCGGGAGCTGTATGAGAGAATTTTCACGGGTCCGGCGGAGGTCTATGTGGAGTATACGGACTACCGCGTGTTTCAGTCTGGCGACTTCTTTCAGTCCGTCGGCCGTGAACAGGGAACGTTTCGTCTGGGGGATGTGGAAGTGCCGCTGAAAATACGTACCTCCCGAACCTTCTTGTTTCACGAGGGTGATTACAGACAGTTGCACCATCATGGATCAATTGAGGATCCTCAGCTGTTAAACCGGTATCAAAAGGCGGTTCGCGGTGATGACCTCTAGTAAATGGAGAAAGAAATTCCCTCGACTTCCGGATGGAGTCTGGGAGAGCAGGACCATGAAGCAACAGATCCATCTGCAGGGGAAAACGCTTTCCTATCTGGATATAGGAGAGGGCCCCGTTCTTCTTTTCGGGCACAGTTATTTGTGGGATGCCGGGATGTGGTCGGCCCAGGTAAACCGTCTCTCGGCTCATTTCCGCTGTCTGGTCCCGGAATTGTGGGGGCATGGCGGTTCCGGACCTATTCCGGACTGTGAGGTGTATCCTTTGGAAACACTGACGGATGATCTTCAGGCGTTTGTCAGCCTCCTGGAGCTGGACTGTTTCACCCCGATCGGTCTTTCTGTCGGAGGCATGTGGGCTCCCCGCCTGGCACAGCGATTGCCCGGTCAGGTCGAACGACTGGTGATCATGGACAGTGACGTGGGAGAGGAGTCGCCGGAATCACAGGCCCGGTTTCTTGGAATGATCCAGATGGCCCGGCAGGCGGGAGGGTTTGCCCCGCCTTTAGTCGAGGCCTGCCTGCCGTTTTTCTTTTGTGATCAGACCCTAGAGGAAAAGCCGGAGGTGGTCGACGCGTTCCGACAGCAGCTTCTGCAATGGCCCCAGGAGAACATCCGCAGTGTGCTTGCGCTGGGCAAAGGGATTTTCACCCGACCTGATTTTCTGCCCGGGCTTTCTGAAATTTCCTGCCCCACCCTGGTGATGTGTGGTGAACAGGATCGTTCCCGGCCCCCGGCAGAGGCGGAACGGATGGCAGAACGTCTCCCGAATGCGACCCTCGAGATCATTTCCGGAGCCGGTCATATTCCCACGGTGGAACAGCCGGACGCGGTTACGAGATCGCTAGTAGATTTTCTGATGTGACGACGGTTTCGTGCCCTGTTCATTCCGGAACCCACCCATGGTTTGCCCCGTCTGCCGCTTATACCAGTTTGCCAGGCAGAAATAATCGGAAAATCCGCAGTCATCCGCGATTTCCCCCAGCGTCAACGGGCTGTTGCGGAGAAGGGTCTGCACCCGTCTCAGGCGGTGCTGGTCGATGCATTGTTTTAAGGTTTGCCCCCTGTGCAATTTGAACCTTCTCTGCAGGGTCCGCAGGCTGCAGCCGATTCGTTTTGCCACGTCCTCCGGTCTGGGGGACACCTCTGCATGCAGGATCTCCAGTAAGGCATCCCGAACCATCGGGTCCGGGTAAATCAGAATCTGACTGGACGCACGTTCGATGATGTCTCCGCATTCGATGGCCGTGTTTTCTTCAGGCCGGGTTCCTTCTGTGATCCAGTGAATCAGCTTTCGCAGCGCGGTGGCTCCCACTTCATGGCCCCGCCCCTCAATCGAAGAGAGAGGGGGATGGCAGATACGACAGAGCATTTCCGCATTGTCGACCCCCAACAGTGCCATGTCGTCCGGGATGGTCCTCCCCGTTTCCTCGATCACAGACATCACGCCGCTTCCCAGATGGTCCGAGGTGAGAAAAACTGCACAGGGTGTGGGGAGGTCTGACAGCCATTCCCCGAGAGCGCTCCTGGATTCAGAGTCTGCGTCGAAAAAGGGGCAGGGGGTTCCTTCAGGCAGGGATTGCCTGAAGGCCCGGCATCGTTCCAGGTATGCTTCCCGGGCACGGTGGATGGCACAGAAATGCCGGAACCCCTTTTCGAGAAAGAACTGTGCCGCAGTGCGACCCACCTCCTCGTTCGGCACACAGCATCTCGGAAGAGAATATGTCCGGGGCCTGCTGGACAGAATGATCGAGGGAATGTCCGACTGCTCCAGGGTATCGGGGTGGAGTTGATGATACCCGGATGCGAGCACGCCATCCGGTTTCCCCGGGCCATACAGTTGAAGCGAGGGCTCCAGCATCAGCCCCCATCTCCACAGAAGTTTCACATTCGGGTGACGGTGCGATTCTTCAAAAATTCCTTCCACCATGTGAGCAAAGTGACCGGGGCTAAATGGAAGATCGACGGCAATGTGTATCATAATATGACGTAAAGTATAATAATTTTATTACATAATGTCCATACTCCAGGTGGGCTGCTTCTGCTAGGGTCTCTCCTTTGTGTAGAACACTCTCTGGAGAAGAACCATGATACGGACACCTTTCGTTCCCTTGTTTGTCGGATCCCTGCTGATGGCGGGATTCTCGTTTGCCGACTTTGTGCTGGTCGATGATTTTAACCGTGCAGACAGCACGACCCTCGGCACATCAGCCATTGGCAACAGTTGGCAGAAAACCAATGGTACGGATGAAGGTCCCACATGGGCCCGGATTTCCAATCAATCGTTGACGGTGTCCTATGATACCGGGGATGGAACCGGGGCAAACCCCGGTCTCACTCTGGATCTGGATTCGGCGACCACTGATGACATTGGCCCCTCCGGAACCGGAACCCTGTTCCTTCGGTTTCGGCAGACCAATGACACCGGTGACCCCTGGAATCTGTCTGTCGGACTTTCCGACCTGGATGCTGCCACTGCCCCGGCATTTGCGAATTTCGAAGCGCAGGCCAGTCTTCGAAGTCAGGCGGATGCCACTCTTCCCGCCATCCGTCCCCGGAACGGTGTGGATACCAACCTGACTGCCGGGACGTGGTATAACCTCTGGATTGTGGCCGACGTGGGAAACAATACTGCGGATTACTGGATCAGTACGGGAACCGATGATGCCACGACACAGGTTGGAGATGATCTCGCCTTTCGTAATGGAACAGCCTCTGAACTGGTGAGTTTTCTGCTCGTGGGAAGTAATGATGATTCGGATACCGTGGAATTCGATGACATTTATTATGATGATGCGGGGCTGAATTTATCCTATGCCGTTCCGGAACCCTCCACGTTGGTTCTGGCCGCCGTTGCCGCAGGTCTCCTGTTGTTCTTCCGCCGCCGTCGTTCCTGAGGCGGAGTTCAGGTCTTATTCCAGAGCTTGAAAACCTCTATAACCATTGACGGGTTTTCAGGGTCGTTCAGGTAGGCCTCTCCCATACAGAATCCGGCTGTCACCGTCGCCTGAGATTTGCAAAGGCAGGGAGTCCCGTCTTTTCGACGGAGAAGAGTCTCGGTACCTGAGGCCGGAGACAGGTCACGGAAGGCATGGGACTTGGGCCACCCCTCCGCAGGTTCCGGGGACGGATGGTCATGCCATGGGCCCCAGTGAATGCCCTGCCGCTTGAGCAAGGGGCAGTCCGGATCCGGTCGGCGGCGTCCCTGTTCGTCATAAAACCCGGTATCTGCATGGCACCACAGTCCTCCCTCTCTCCGGGCCAGGATCTCACGTTCCGACCGCGAAAGAAGTGGGGCCCGGTAGAGGATGAGAGGGAGCTCCGGATCCTGATCCCATTGATCCGCCTCACGAACGTCCACCCGGAATCCCGCGTCCTCCAGTAGGCGGTGCCATCCCAGGAATGCCTGCTCCGCATGGTCCAGAAGTTCCGGACGCCATGCCAGGGCCCGCAGGCTGTCCCGGTGGACAGCCAGCAACACCTGGGGACGGATCTTAAATTCTTTCCGTACCTTCGCCATACTCCCCGCTGCCAGTTCACGTGCTTTGCGGGTGTAGTCGGTCTCAACTCCCTTGACCCCTGCCAGTCCGTTCATCCCGCATTCGATACCCCCCTCGGGTCCCCGCCACTGAAACCACCACAGAGATTCAGCGCCATGCTGGGCCGTGCGGGTCCAGACCTCCTCCAGGTCCTCCGGGGGAAAGTGCTGGGTGGCGAAGAAATTGAAATGAACCCGTTCATGAGGAGAGCCCTGTGCTTCGGCAATGAGAAACGGTTTCCCTACCGCAGAGCTTCGGTGAAGGTCGGTTAGTGCACTGATGCGTGCCAGATCATCTTCCCGGTTCCCATCAGCCCCATACACATCTCCTCCCACCCAATCCAGCTCGCGGCATTGATCCACCGGATCGATTCCCAGCAGGACCTGTTCTCTCAATCCGCAACTCGGAAGATTTGTGCCAATGGGATGATCGGGGATTATGCTGCGGATCCAGCCGAGTTGATCCCGGAGATGGTCCGCGAGGTTTCGATCCCTCCACCGCATCCAGTCCAGGCGGGCCTGAGGATTATTCACGACCACGGATGGCTGAAGGTCCTCCCAGTGCCGCAGGCGTTGGGACCAGAATCCGGCCACCCATCGATCATCCAGTTGCTCCGGTTGTTCGACCTGCTGTTTCATCCAGGCGACGAACGACGTCCAGGCATAGGGATGAAAATCGAGTAGACCCTGAATGGACCGGAGAGAGGCGCCATCTCCATAATGCGGTTCATTGTCAAGCTGCCACCCTATCAGACAGGAACGGTCCCGTACGGCCTCCGCCAGGGTGGTCACCATCCGTTCCATCCTCTCCAGGACTCCGGGGTGGTTGCGGCAGGCGAATTCCCTGAACCCCATGAAGGGCTCCCCGGAAAGGGTTTGCATCCTCGCATCGGGGATGATCCGGTCCAGCCAGGGGGGAGGGGTGGCGGTCGGGGTGGCCAGCACCAGTTTCAGGTCCACGGCCTCCAGCTCATCGAGGTAGCGGTGAAACGGGTCCAGATCAAATTTACCCGGTTCCGGTTCGATCCATGACCAGATGAATTCACCGGAGCGGACGACGCGTAATCCGGTTTCCCGAATCTGCGTCAGGTCGCGGGACCATTCGGTGGAGGGAACGATATCCGGTGTGTAAGTGACACCGCTTGCATTGGGAGGAACGGACATAGAGGAGAGGGATGAAGGTGGAAAACAGGCCGGACTCTGCAGGAAAAAGCGGCAAGGTGCTAGTCTGTTTTTCGGTATTCACCTGGGGAAAGGCCCACATGTTTCTTGAACTGGCGGTAGAGAGAACTTCGGTCCCTGTACCCACACCGGTGCGCGATGTGATCCAGGCTGATATCCGGGTTGCCCTGAAGCAGCATGGTGGCTTTTTGAACCCGCATTTTCTGGAGGGTTTTTCCCGGAGTCTCACCATAGAATTTACTGTATTCCTGAATCAGTTGGCTGGGAGATCTTCCGACATCCCGTGCAAGTTTCTCGATGGTGAGATCCATGTCATTCAGGTGTTTGATCATGGCCCGGTATGTCTGGTAGAGAACAGGCGGCACGGGCCTGATGATCTCAATCACCTTGGATCTGAAGCCCTCCATCAGATACCAGGATAACATGGGCTGCAGCAGCATGCTGAACGAAAGCCGGAAATTGCGGGGGAAAGGTTCCAGATGTCGTGGGGGGGGATGATGGGAACGAAGATGGTGATACGGTTCTTTCAGCATCCGGGGATCCGGAAGAGAGACCGTTCGGGGGAGATTCAACCGCAGCCAGGGGTTTTCCCTGACCATGGGGGCTACCACCACGTTGCATTGAATGGCGATAAATTCCAGAGACCACAGCTTTTGCGCGAACAACTGAAACGGGGTATGGGGTGGATTCAGGATCAGATCCCCCTCGCTCAATGCAAGGGTGTGGCGGGGGAAATGGATGCTCCCCTTCCCGGAGACAATGCCGATCATCATAAAATTTTCCTGCAGCCCATACCGGAAGAATTCCCCATTCCCCTCGAGAGTGTCCGCGTATAACCCCCTGTAGGGACTGAATGCGCTGTTTTGCCATTCATCCCCCAGAAACGGTGGAAGAGATTGAACATGTTGCGGGGTAATGTGCGGAAGCAGGTTCATTCTGGAGAGGAAATGACGGTTTTAAAATAATTGCAACATCAATATAAATAATTGCAATTACCCCGTGGGTAGCTTGATCTTATGAAGCAAAAACTGCATCAACCCTTTGTCAATGGGAGTAAGACGCAACGTTCTGGCTCCGTCCTTCTGGTCACGCTCTTCGTGGTCGCCCTGCTGATGGTGGTGGTCATGACCTTTTCGGTGTATGTACGGTTGTCCCTCCGGGAAGTGATTGTTTATCAACACAACCAGGAGGCCCGGGCTGCGGCTCGTCTTGGAATGAATCTGGCACTGGGAGAGCTTCAGCATGTGGCAGGACCCGACCAACGGGTCACCGCAAGGTCAGATCTGTTTTCGGGGGTGGCAACGTATTCCAACTTGGTGAGTTTGGATGAAAAATCGAAATGGACTGGGGTATGGGATACGACAAATGTTGATGAACTGGATCCTAGCTCCAAGCAGTTTCGCCGCTGGCTTGTTTCCGGAGACGTTACGGATCTTGAACGGCTTGAATATACTGGTGAGGCATTAAGTGGAGAGACCGTACTGCTGGTGGGGGATCATACAGTTTCGAATACCGTGAACCATGTCAGAGTAGCGAAGGAGGAGATTCAGTCTGGCCCAAGTGGAGCACTTGCCTGGTGGGTGGGAGATGAAAATATTAAAGCCAGATGGAACACAACGAATCCATTCCGTGGGACAACGGATGATCTGGAGCGTTTGTTCACCTTGCGAGGTGCTCAAACTGCAGGAATGGAAACCATGATTTTCGATATCGGAGCTGTGACGCCCGGTAACGAGGAGAATTATTTTGTTCACAATAACCCGGACATGTTGAAAACGGTGGTCCCCAAACAGATTCCGTTTTCCGCCCCCACTGATGCGGCCACAGCTGCCTATCAGGTCCTCTCTGACTTCGGATTCCACACTATCAGTTTACACAGTGCAGGTTTGTTGACCGACACCAAAAATGGCGGGCTCAAACGGGATTTGAGCCTGGCATTTGAAATGCCGTATACGGAATGGGAGCGTTCCTTCTTTGTGAATGATAATCCTGATGCTGAGATTCCCCGTTACCAACCTCTGAATTATCCTCAGAATATTGACGGACCTGGAACGGATAACAGCCCGGATATGAATGCGAGCCTCAGGAGAGGTCGTCAGTTTGCCCCCATGGTGGCCATCAGTGATTTCAGTCCCTACGGATTTACCCCGGAGGCCTCTGAATATCCCGAAAACCCAGTGCCTGTCCCCTATCAATTTATTAGCGGCGTGGAACGGACAGGAAACGGGTTTCCACAGCCGAAATTGCGGGGCCCCTCCTGGGATATTGCCCGTAATTTCTATCGATTGTACAAAGACACGGACACAGACCGGGCCCGATTCGGTCTGCCGACGCAATCCGGTGTTCGCGAGGTATCGGGTAACAATGTCATCCAGGGAATCAGTGCATTTCCCCCTGCCGAAGGACTCCAGTTTTCCCGTCGGTATGGTATGGATACCCTCGTCGATACGTATGTAGAGATGTTTGGTCCTGATGGAACCAATTACACGCAAACAATGCCGATCGGGCGGACACTGGTGCCGGGTGTTGCACCGGTCTTGACCCGGATTCAGCACTTGATCAGTTTCTCCGCCCGGGATGTCGGTGGAGGAAATTTCCAATTGGACCTGTATTTGGATCCGGTGGTGACTCTTTGGAATCCATATGATGTGTATTTAGAGACGGGCTCGGATGAAAGCCAACCCATCGAATTGTCCGTCATGCATTTTGATGAATTGGTTCAGGTCCGGGTTACTCCCCCTGGATTGGGTAGCCCCGTTGTAGAAGGGGGCCAGGCATTTGGTGATTTGGATGGAACAGACCGAAGCACCGACCGTTACTTTAACCGGAATTCATTGAGAGGACGTTATAACCGTTTTGGTGAAGAGGCTTTCCGGCTTCGATTGGATTTTGGTGGACGGCGCATGGCACCAGGTGAGGTTCTGGTTTTCAGTATGCACTCGTCTCAGGAGTACCGAAGAAATGAAAGTACCCTTCCTGGAGGCAATGATGAATTTGGCCAGAAAAGCAGTGGAGTCATGCTGACGCTGACTCCAGGGATGGGCGATATCACAAGTGTTCCTTCTATCACGAACCCTACGGGTGGCACCGGAATTTATGTTCGCAATATCTTGGCCGGCATGGATGAAGTCCGATATGATAATGATTATGGATGGGCATTGAGGGGGGGAGATCCTTTTCCAGGTGGGGTGATCACTTATGATTCCCAAGTGGAGTTCCGGGTGATACCACATTTGGAGTTTGTCAACTTGAAGTATCAATTGCGGGCCATGATTGCACGTGATACATCAAACAATGTGAGGGGACCCTTTATGGGTTCTCTTCAGGCCCCGATCAATGAAATGGAGACGGATTGGTCATCTCCAGACACTCTCGTGCAGGATTTGTTGAATGCGAAGCAGGTGCATTCGTATTTTGACGTGCATTTGAAGCATGCGAACAGCGAAAGTCCGGTGAACTTCCTAGCGCATTACAACCCGCGAACGCCTTCGTTTCAGCAGGGTACCACTCAGTTTATGGAATCTTCCGCCTATCTTCCTGAGGTCGATGATGTGGAGGAGGATACCTGGTGGGCGGAATCGCTCACCATTGCGGACCCGGATGGATTGATTGATATGGTGGGAGATAACGGGTTTTGGGGAGAGGACAATGATGCAAGTGGTGCCACCCATATCGCTTTGTTTTCTGTCCCCTCTGTTCCTCTTCTTTCTCTAGGGGGGCTGCAGCACATGCCCACTACGATGATGGTGGATGAGCCCGCCTTTCCGATCGGTAACTCCTGGGTTCACCCCTTTGTCGGGTTATCGAAATTGAGCTTTCAAGCCTTGAACCCTGATAATAATCAAGTCACAAATGCTGATGGCCGTACTCCTGAACGAACAAATTATAATATGACACGTGCAGATTGGTCTTATCTGTTGAACGATGTATTATGGGATGGGTTTTATTTTTCAGGGTTGACCCCTTTAGACCTTCAGGATGCTGCTTCGACTGTGAGGGAACGCTGGGAGGATCATCTCGCCTATGGAACTCCTCTTCTCAACAGTGCCTATCGGGTGATGCTTCCATCTGACGTGGATCCGATTGTTATTCGGGATAACTTGTTTTACAGCAGCAACAATGCGGCTGAAGAAATCCGTGTGGGAGATCCGAAAAGAACAGCGGATGAAGATGTATCGAAATATCTGCTCGTGGATGGAATGTTCAATGTAAACTCCACTTCTGTGGAGGCCTGGAAGTCGCTCCTTGCTTCTGCACGGAAACCGGATGTAAGGACGGTTTCCGGGTTAGAAACGGCCATGGGCTCTGTGTTTACTCGGTTTGATCGTCCCATGGGGACGGAAAATGAAAACTGGGATGGATATCGTTCTCTTACCGATACCCAAATTCAGCGCCTTGCAGAGGAAATCGTCATCCAGGTCCGTGAAAGGGGACCCTTCATGAGTCTTAGTGAATTTGTGAATCGCCGCGTTGCCTCCACACCGGACCCTTCCGGTGGGGACTATCATGTGCATATGGAATCGGGGGCACTTCAGGCTGCAATTGATGCTTCAGGAATTAATGCTGGCCGGTTTACAGACACGCTCAGGAATCAGGGATTGAATCCTGCCGCAATCAATCCCTGGGTGCGTGATCGTTTGGATCAGGATTCCGAAACGGCAATGGGGGCAAACGGATATTTGACACAGGCAGATGTATTGTCGGTCATTGGACCTCTTCTGTCCGCCCGGTCTGACACGTTTACCATCCGCAGTTATGGGGAAATCAACAACGACTCTGGTGAGTTGATGAGTCGGGCTTGGTGTGAAGCGGTGGTGCAGAGAATCCCTTACGAGGACTCTTCCTATGGAGATGGTGTTCCCAGACGGGGATTTAAAATACTGTCGTTCAGATGGTTGAACAATTCAGATATCTAATGAAGGATGGATATATGCTGAAATGGCCTTTGATCTTGTTAAGTTTCATTGGAATCGGATGGTCTCAAGAACCCGTCCGGGTCAACACTCGTATTCGGTTTATCGGATTTGAGAGGCCGCTCACAGGTATTGGGGTGCTGGAAAACCAGACCTTTGAAGAGTTGAGAATTCCCTCCACCAAAATAGCGGGCATTTTTGAATATTCCGGCGAGAATCAGTTTTATTTATACCGCAAAGGTGCTGGAGAAGAACCGGCGTTTGTTCCGGTTGCCCAAGTTCAAATTCCAGAAGGAATGCCAGAGGTCTTGGTTGTTTTGTTTGAAAACCCTGAGCAGGGGGAAAACCAGCCGGAATATCTTGTTCGTGCTGTCAATTTTTCCATTCAGGCCTTTCCGGAAGGCTCCTATTTTCTTTGGAACATGACATCGAAACGATTAGTGGGGCAGGTGGGGAACCAATCCTTTAACTTGTCTTCACGGGGGACTCAGGTGTTTTCTCCAGGTGTCGAGTCTTCGGCCGCTCTTGATGCAAAAATTATGTATTACCCTGATCCCGACAGGGAATCACTCGAGATCAAGAAATGGTTTTATAATCCCCGCTTCCGTAAAATGATGATTTTTCTGGAAGATCCGGAGGGTCAGAATCACTTCCGGTTAAAAGCCCTCCGCGTACGATAACCCGCATCAGGGGGTGCCATTCCTTCAGGGAGTATATACTACAGGCTGTGGCTTGAGGTTGCATTCAGCTTCGATCCCCGCTATCGGAGCATCATGCATCCCCTGAACCTTCCATTGATGTTCCGCCCTGTGTACCAACCCTACATCTGGGGAGGTGAAAAACTCCGTACGGTCCTTGAACGGACCGACACTCCCGACGGGATCGTGGCGGAATCGTGGGAGGTTTCAGATCGGGAAGACGGGATGAGTGTGGTGGAGTCCGGCCCTTTGGCCGGAACCACCTTCCGGGAGGTGATGGCCTCCAATCCGGAAGCCGTTCTGGGGTCCCGCCTGGACCATGACCGGTTTCCCCTATTGATCAAAGTGCTGGATGCGGCCAAAACTTTGAGTGTTCAGGTGCATCCCAATGATCAGACCGCAGCCGAATTCGGGGGCGAAGCCAAAACGGAGATGTGGTATGTGCTGGAGGCGGAGGAGGGTGCTGCCGTTTACTGCGGTTTAAAGGAGGGAACCAAGCCGGAGGAATTCCGTGAGGCCATTGCCGCCAACGCCCTGGAACCGTTGCTGAAAAAAATCCCGGTCTCGGCCGGGGATGCAGTATTTGTGCCGGGTGGTCGGGTGCATGCCATTGCCAGCGGTTGCCTGCTTCTGGAGGTGCAGCAGAATTCAAACACCACGTACCGGATTTATGACTGGGGACGTGTGGGGGCGGATGGCAAACCCAGAGAATTGCATGTGGATCAGGCCCTGGACGTGACCCTGTGGGAGGATCGTGAGGAGGCCCTCACCCCTCCGGAACCCCTGCCGGATCTGGCGGGGATGCCCCGCCGGAAGGTGATGGAGTCTGACTACTTTTTGCTGGAAGCACTCACCCTCGAGGCCGAAGCCGTCCTCCCAGCCAGTCCCGAAACCTTCCAGGTGCTGTTCACATTGCGCGGCGAGATTGACGTTTCACTGGGGGGCGAAAAGGTGGTGGTCCCACGGGGCCGGTCTGTCCTGATTCCAGCGGCTGCGTCCGAAGCCCGGCTTCAGGCGGTGAGCGGACCGGCAGAGGTGATGAGGGTCACACTGCCCTGACCTGACCGCCAGGGAAGGCGCAGGACCTGTGATTGAGGATTACAGATGTTTCTTTGCACCTGTTTCTTTTGTCTGCACCTTCACGTTTTTCAGTCCGTTTTTCTCAAGAAGCTCCAGAACATTTGCCACCCGTTCAAATTGTGCCTTGGGATCCGCCACCACCTGCACCTGCTGATCGAGTTTCAATTGCGTGGTGTTGAGGTACTGGATGAGGGATTCCATTGTCATCTTCCTGCCATTCACCTTATAGAGGCTCTCGCCGACTGTAATGGTCAGTGCTTCTTGTTCGCCAGGAGCTTTTCTGACCGGAGGCTGATCTGAGTCGGCGGCTCCGAATGCGCTGATGGTAGATAACAGAAGCAGGAGTCCTGCTGAGAGAGTGCGGAAGGTTGTATTCATGGTGTTCGTTGTCTCGTAGGGGGTTTCATCCTGTGGTGCTCCGTCCGGGCGGTATTTCACCCGAACCGAACGAAATCCAACTCTACCGCATGACTGGATTTCGTCTGATTACAAATCCAACATGGAATTTGTATACCTGGTTCCGTTTCCCATCCAGTAACTCTTCAGAATCCCGAGAGATTTGTATCCTCTGAGAAGAACACGTGGCCGTCGAACACCGTGATCCGCTTTTCCTGAAGTGCGGTCACGCTGTGGCACGGGTCGGAGTCGGTGAGTAGAATCCGCGGTTGATACCCTTCAGAAATCCGTCCATATCGTACGTCGTTAAGCAGATGGCGTGCATTTCCAGCGGTAGCACTGTTGAGTACGTCCAGAGTGGGCATCCCAGCCTGTTCCAAGAGCTCTAGTTCGTAGAGCAGCCCGTTGGCATGGGCGACTCCACAGGAACCGGCATCACTCCCGACCAAGATGCGAACGCCCAGTTTCTGAGCCGTCTGGATGGAAGCGGCATGCCGGTCGAGAATCCGCTTCAGGTTGTCCCGTTCGAGCTCGGACCACCCCATCGCATCGGCATGATCCACCTGTTCCTGGACCGGAGCAAAGGTGGGGACCCAGATGATACTGCGGTCAGCCATCCGCTGAAGCTGGTCGTCCCGGACAAAGAAGCCATGTTCCACCGTGTCGACTCCGCCCTCGATCGCAACTTCGATCCCGATGTCACCGGAGGCATGCGCCATGACCTGTTTGCCCCGCTCATGCGCCGCTGTGGTGAGTCCCTGGAGTTCTTCGACCGTGTACTGAGGTTTCGCGACCACAGCCGCTTTGGCAAAGTTGATGATCCCGGTCGGGACCACTTTGATATGATCCGCTCCCCGGGCGATACGGTCCTCAATCACCTCTTCGGCGGACGCAAAGGTTTCGTATGGCTCGCAAAAGAAACGTCCATACCGTTTGATCCGGTTGATGCCCGGGCCAGGACTGAACACATCTGCCGCATCGTTGCTTCCTTTGCATGCACTTAATGCCAGTCCGACACCGTCTTTGTCCCCTCCATCCCGCATGGCAATAATGCCGTGCCGGATGAGCTTTCTACATCTGGATTCCGCAGCCTTGAGAAGTGCATCGGCAGATTGAGACTGGTAGGCTTTGCGCGTTTCGAAATCCAGCTCCGCACCTTCGAGGAAGGCATGGGTATGACCGTCAATCAATCCGGGCATCGCGGTATAGTCATCCAGAATGGAATCGGGTGCGGACTGTCCGGGCCTGACCTGATCCGCCGGGGGAGGAAGAGCTCCCACATAACGGATGGTCTCGGAATCGTAGACCAGGTGCACATGATGGCGGGGAGTGGATTCTCCATCCAGAAGGGTGCCGACCTGGATCCAGACAGGGTCTGACCTCTCCTGTGATTCCAGAAGAGTCAGAAGGGGGAGGGGATGGGCGGACGGGTTCATTCGTCGTCCATCCACAGGGTCATGAGTTCATCGAGTTGCCGGAACCCGGCATCCTCCTGCGTTTCTCCGTCGAGGGGGCGCCCTTCGGCCAGCACCTCTTTGAGCCGAATCACCAGAGGATCCTCCAGTGACATCGGTTCCGTGTTCTTTTCCGGATTGGCCAGAGCCCAGTCCATGCCGGCTTCCACCGCCAGTGTCAGAAAGGCACGTTCCAGTGGAACCCGCATCTCTGCAGGTGTTCCGATCGCGAAATTGGACAGTCCCACCGAAATGTGAATCCCTGCCAGCATGGGATCCTCCCGCAGACCCCGGATCGAGTCCAGACAAAGATTGATGATGCCCTGGGTGTCAGAGGCCACCGGTGCCAGACCAGGGTCCACGATGATCCGGTCGTTCTCAATCCCGGCCTGGTTCAGCAGGCCGGCAAAGTGGCGGCTGACCCCGACCACATCCTCCACGGACTGCGCGGGACCGTGTCTACCGTCGGGCCGGATGCATTCCGAGGCCATGACGATAATGTTCATGTCGTGCTGCACGGCGATGTCGATCATTCCGGCCACATCCGTGCGCGAGACCGCGATGGAATTCAGAATGGGCCGTCCATCACAACGGCTGAAGTCATAATGTTTGACCGCCTCTTTATGAAAATCGAGGTGCGGATTGTCGAAACTCAGCGGCTTGGTGGTGACTTCCTGAATGGCGGGTAACATGGTGGGGATAAACGCCAGCATGTCCTCAAGCGTAACGGAGAGTTTCTGGGTGCCGTCTGTATTCAGGGTAAGATAGGACGCCCCCAGGTTCGACTGGAGTTCAGCCAGGTGCTGGTATCCGGCCGTGTCACGGTTTTTCCAGGCGTTGCGGGCCCGGCCGTAGCTGTTGTTCATCAATTCACCGATAATGGTGGGGGTGGGAATCATGTGGCCTCCTGGTTGGGGGGTGTGGGTTGAAAAGAGGGTTTGCCCTGATGGTCTCGCTGGTGCCAGTAGTTCGCCCAGGAGGAGGTGTGACACAGGGATTGGTCCTGAAACACCGGCGTGAAGTCCAGCATGCCGGAGGGATTGGAGTCGCTGGCCTTCCTGTCATAGGCCCGACTCCAAATGCAGGGATGATTCAGGACTTCACATTGTGTGCCACGGCTCCCGCCGCAGGGGCCATTCCGCTGATTTTTGGGACATTGGGAAACCGGACAGAGGAATGCGGTTTCCGACAGCGAGCAGTCTCCGCAGTCCCGGCACTGGAAGAGGAGGGTTTTACTTCCTTTTTCGATCCACCGCAGCCAGGCAGGGCAGTCCGTTCCCTGTTCCCCTTTCGTGCAGATCCGCTTCCCATGTGGGGCCAGTCCCTTTCCGTTCTGAAAGGCCAGGTTGTGAACTGTTGCGGCAACCCGATAGCTCCATTCCGTTCGGGGGCGTTTGAGGCGAGGGGCAGGGGTGGGAGACGTAAGCGGAACCACTCCTGTTTCGGGGTCAGCTTGATACAGGCGGAAGTCGTCGGGGTCTGAATATCCGAACTCTTTCACAAAGGTCTTCGCATCTCCCTCCGAAAATCCTTCCATGGTCTCGAGGATCCGGGCGACATCGTCATACCGGTGCACGCCTCCCAGATATGCTCCTTTGTACCCCAGGTATTGAAACATGGCTGCCTGTTTGGCGGCGAGTTCGAGGAAAAAGGCTTTCCCCCGGTCTGGAGAGGCTGCCTGCTGCAGGCAAAGCTTCAGCAGAGAATCATGCAGGCTGACCCCGGGAATTTTCTGTTGATGAAACAGTCGGGCGACTGTCCGGTTCAACACGTAGACATTGCCGATGACCGGAGTGTCGGCATAACCATGTGCGTGCAGGAAGGCGAGTAATTCAGACGACTGGCGCGCATCGTAACCAATCTGCGGAATGATGAACTGAGCCCCGTGGCGGATTTTCTGCAGCAGTTTGAAATACTGGGGCATCAAGGTGCTGGCTGATTGCTTGAAGGGGTTGCAGACCGAGCCGGGGAAAAAATGGGTCTCATCCAGTTTACGGGTGCCGGGTTTTGAGCGGACGGGTCTGATTTCCAGACCGTCATTCATTCTGCCGATAATATGGAGCAGTCCCACCGAGTCGGTGTCAAACACCGGTTTGGCCATTCCCTCCGGTCCGGTCATGGGATAATCCCCGGTCATGGCCAGTACATTGTGAAACCCCTGACTGGCATACATCCATAACTGACTTTCCAGGGCATGGCGGTTGAGATCCTTGCAGGTCAGATGGATCACGACTTCTTTGCCTGCATACAGAATCGGGGTCCCCAATGCCATGGGCGCCAGTTGCGGGTTTCCGCCTGCATTATCCGTGATGGAGACCCAGTCCACCTCGGGGCTGTGAGTCAGGTCCTCCGCGAAGGCACGCGTATGCCGGGTCTGTGACTGGGACATGGTGCCGCGGGTGGACACGAGTTCCACTCCGATGGGGAATCGGTCCTGCTCCTTCAGAAGTTCCCGCAACCGGAGATGTTCCTGAACGTTGATCATGCAAGCAGCCTAACAGATCCCTGCCTCCCGGGATTGTATCCGCATGCGGAAGTGTTGAACGTTTGTGCTCTGCTGCAAGACGGAGGATGCCGTCAGAAAGAGTGGAGGGGATCGTTCTGCCGGGATTTCCGGTATTCTCCCGGTGACTGCCCCACTGCTTTGGAAAAAACCCTGGAGAGGTGAGACTGGTCGGAAAAGCCGCACACATACGCAATCTCGGCCAGGCTGCGGTTTCCATGGCTCAACATCCGGGAGGCCCGTTCCACCCGTAACGAACTCAGGATTTCCCGGAAGGAGGTCCCTGCGTGGGAGGTGAGCATATGGGCAAAATGACTGGAGGACATTCCAACATGTCGAGCCACCTCATCCCGTTTCAAATTCTCCTCAAGGTGCTGCTCCATAAACACGAGTGCTTTGTTGAGCATGATGCTGTGGGGATGCTCACGGGAATCCTGCATGGCCAGAAAGAGCTGATCCAGCAGGTTGCGCAGCCAATCCGATACATCCGCATCATCCTTCATCCCCGCCAACTGGGTAATCGAGTTGAACTGAAGGCCCAGAGTACGTTCGGTGGTACATCCAGCCTCCACAGCGGCACGGGACATCATGGCGGCGAGCTCCAGCAGATAGCTTTTTCTCAATTCCTGACTGTCGGCCCCATAATGATAGATGGCAACCAGGATCCGGTTCAGGACTTCGGTCGCCTGCTGTCGCTCCCCTCTGCGGATGGCTCCGAGGAGAAGGGGCTCCTCGTTGGTAAAAATAGACTGAATACTCTTATAAAACCGGTTTTTGACCAGATGAATGGCCCCGGCTTTTTCCTGTTCCGCTTCGGCCGCATGTTTCGCTTCCTTCATGGCGCTTCCATTCAGCAGGCCTGCCTCCAGAATCATCTGGGTCAACCCCTCAGTGGCCTGGCGAACCGCGTTGAGTGCGGTTCCCCGCTCCTGCCCTTGGGACTCCACTCGGATATCGCCCACCGCCATTCCACCGCACAGTTCATCATTTAACATCAGCGGTGTGCTCCAGTACATGCCTCCGCTATCCTCCTCCATGAGAATCACGGTTTCACCCCACCTCAGAGATTCCTGAACCGCCATACTGCACTGTTCCGGCTGCAAAACGGCAGTTCCGTACATCCCAGCCCCTTCTGCATCATGCACAAAGCAGTCCAGGCCATGATTCTGAAGGTAGGTGGCATGCAGATCACGGAAAGAGTGCTCCGGCAAAAGACTGCTGAAAAATGCATGGCGCAACGACGACATTGGTTCACAAGGATGAACCAGCAAGACAGGGTTGGCAAGGTCACAGAGTTCGAGATTCACCCGTGCAGTCCGTGGCTTCCGTGAAGAATCCCCCAGGAATGCCTATGTGGGGAAACATTCATTGTAAATGACGAATGTTACATAAAATACTTATGTGCTTGAATGGACAAACGAATCTCCTATATAAAGGACCAATGAAAGCACTGAGTTCCTGGCTGTATATGCTGGGGGGCATTGTTCTGCTCTCCATGCAGGCGTCCTATGCGGACGTTGAAGTCTTCAAATCGATTCAGGGAAACCTGACAGAAGTGGAGGCGGGGCAACCGTTTACCTATAAGCTTCAGTACCGGGCTGCCAGTACGACGACAGACTTTTTCGGAGCCACCCTGACAGACGTCATTCCCGCCGAACTTGATTTTCTCTCTCTGAATGGAACTGTGCATGTTGACCGGTTTACCCACGACCCGGTTACCAATACCCTCACCGTCCATTTTGTAGACCCTCTCCCTGCGGGCAGTACCGGTGATATTGAAGTTCAGGTCCGGTTTACCCCCGGAACCACGCCGGATGGCACTCAGGCGGTCAATACCGCGACCATTGACGCCACCAATTCCCCTGCAAGTACGACTCCACCTGTCACGATTACCGCGCGTGCAGCCAATACGGCCTCCGTCCGGAAGACTCTTCTGGGGTCCAGCATCCCCCTGGATCAGAATGTCACGTATCGAGTGGAGCTGATCAATGAAGATACGGTTGGCGGGCTACTGCTTGAAGACGCGGTTCTGGTGGATCATCTGCCCCCTCAGGCCGACTTCATTGCGGCCAGTCACGCAGGCGTCTACGATGCAGGTGGACACACGGTCACCTGGCCCGCCACGGACCTGAATGTGGATCACACACTTCGCCGAACGGTCACAGTGAAGTATCCTGCCGGTTCCTTTACGCTTGGTGATGATGTCACCAATCGTGTCAGCGTCACCTACACCCCCCTTGGCGGAACGGAAGTCACGGATTCTGATGAGGTGATCCATACCATTGTGGCTCCTTCCGGAGCGCATCGGTTTGTAAAATCCGTCTCCAACAGTTTTGTGTACGAAGGCAAAGAAGTGAACAAAACCTGGACCTTTGACGTGCGGAATCAGGGAAATGTCCCGATGGAGAATGTCGTGGTGACCGATGTGATTCCCCCTGAACTCCGGGTGTATCGGATTCGAACGGGGAGAATGTCTGGAACGCCTTCCGGACTCGAAAATGACATTCAGGGCTATTACAAAACCACCTCCAATGCGACCTGGTCCCCGCTTCCGGGAAACCCATACCCGGGAACGAGCTCCTCCTGGGTGAATGTCTCCGCCCTGGGATTGGCCCCTGCAGAAGACATCACCGAAGTGAAATGGGAATTGGGCACCTTGCCGGTGGGATACCGAATGGTTGACCTCCAACTCGCCACCACGGTCCTGACAGTGGATCGCAATGGGGATCCGGTGGTGGAAGGTGATGAAATTCGCAACGATGGACGGCTTGCCTATACCGATTACCGGGGTCCCATCACTGCCACGGACGATGATGATCTGGATGTGAAAAGTCCGCGACCGGTCGTCAGATTGATCAAAAATGCCTCACCTGGAACGGTGGATGACGGAGGATCGACCTCGTACGAGCTGATTCTTCGGAACGATTCTTTTGCCGCCCGTGATCTGATCAATCCGGTACTGGCCGACCTGCTGCATGGCAAGCTGGTGTACGCTCCCGGTTCCGCAACCGTGACCCACAAACCCGCAGGTGCACCGGATCCGATCCTGGAAGTGATCCATGATTACAAAGGGACTGGACGAACCCTCCTCCGCTGGAGCTGGACAGGTGCGTCGGCCTATGACCTTCCCATCGGTCAGGAAATCCGGCTGGCCTTTGATGTGGAGGTGCCGGCCGGGACGGTCTACGGATCCATCCCCAATCAGGTCGCCCTCGTTGATTTCGATAACCCGGTGGTGGACCGCCGTTCTACGGGTACGGTCACCGACACGTTTGATCTGGATGATGATGGAAACACGGCAGAAACCTTCCCCATGGAAGACCGGAACATCACAGTCCGTTCCCGGGCGTCCATGGACTCTGTGAAATGGGTCAAAGGGGAACTGGATACTGCGTGGAGTAAATATCCGGATTCAGGGCGCACCGTCCCCGGTGGAAAAGCTGACTACCGGCTCATCGTCGAAAACACCGGAAATGTGCCCATTCATGATGCGGTGGTTCTCGATATTCTCCCGATCATTGACGACACAGGTGTGATTGATCTTTCCCCACGGGATACGGAGTGGAAAGCTGCACTGGCCGGACCTGTGACCGCACCTCCCGGAGTGACCGTGTATTACAGCCGGTCCGCAAACCCCCGCCGACTCGACTTTGATGCGTCGGGCCCGGCTGGATCGGAAGATCCGGAGTGGTCGACGACTCCCCCTGCGACCATCACCGATGCCCGGTCGTTGAAGTTTGTCTTCGAAGGGGTGGTGATTCAGCCCGGTGAGGAATTTGAATTGAGTTGGCCCATGCGGGCACCGGTGGAAACACCCACGGACGGAGAAATCGCCTGGAACTCTTTCGGATACTACGGCACCCGGGAGGACACCGGAACAGAGTTGCTGCCTTCTGAACCGATCAAGGTGGGGATTGCGGTTGAGCCCGATTATAACGCGGCCTACGGCGACCGTGTCTGGCTGGATGTGAACAAGAACGGAATCCAGGACGATGGGGAAATCGGTCTGAACGGGATTCCGGTCAAGTTGTACCAGGACAGCGGACCGGGCGGATTCCCGGATGGAATTCGGAACCTGGCAGAGGATCCGTTGGTGTCCTTCACGGTGACCTCGGATGCCTTTACGGGTGAACCGGGATATTATCTCTTTCCCGACCTTGAGGATCTGGGGTTGAACCGGGGGGACTATTACGCCGTATTTGAGTTGCCGGACACCTATGAAGTGAGTCCGATCAATCAGGGTGGAGATGATGCGAAAGATTCAGATCTGGAGGTGGCCACCTCCAGTATGCCCATCACCCGCCTGGATGCAGGTGAAAAGGACCGCTCCTGGGATGTGGGACTTTCGCTTCCTCCTTACAGTGTCTCCATTGTGAAAACCGCCGGTTCGGCTGCAGACGGTGAGGTATACTGGAGTGACCCGGGCGCACCGGTCACCTACACCTATGTGGTCACGAACACCGGCACTCTTCCGTTGGTCCGCATCCGGGTCACAGATGATAAACTCGGGCAGGTGGCCCTACTGGATGGACCGCTTGAACCTGGCGAAAGCACCACGGTGACCAAGGCATCCGATCCTCTGAGTGATGGAGTGATCAACATCGGAGATGTAACCGCTTATCCGGCCGATCCGACCACAAAACTGGAAATCGCCGGAGCCCCGCCGGTTGAGGATGATGATCCGGCGGAAGTGAGACTGTATGCTTCGATCGGGAATCGTGTCTGGCTGGATGAAGATCTGGATGGTGTGCAGGACAATGGGGAACCCGGTGTCGCCGGTTTGCAGGTGACACTGTTTAACGGCTCTGGAGCCGTGGTGGACCAGACGACCACGAACAGCGGCGGCTGGTACCGTTTCAGCGACCTTTTCCCGGGAGACTACTCCATAGAGGTAGACCGTCCGGCCGGATACCTTTTCAGTACCCGGGATGCAGGTGGGGATGATGCGACGGACAGTGATGTCGACGTGAGCAACGGGAGGATGGTTCTCACCACACTGGATGAAGGGGAAGAGGATATGAGCTGGGATGCCGGTGTCTGGGAGAGCGCATCTCTCGGGAATTATGTCTGGTGGGATTACGACGCCGACGGACGTCAGGATTCAGGAGAAGTCGGTTTGAACGGAGTCACCGTTCATCTGCTTACTGGAGCGGGCAGCCCGGTCCTGGACGGAGGGACGCCCGTCACGACTGTCACCGCCGACGGTCCGGGTGGGGCGGGGTACTACCTCTTTGACGGATTGACTCCCGGCATTCCGTACCGGGTGAAATTTGTGCCGGACACGGGTATGGAACTGACCGTTCAGGATGCCGACTCTGCGGGGGTGAACGGGGGAGCAAATTCCGATGCAGATCCTGTGAACGGCATGACCGGAGCGGTGACGCTTGCGAACGGTGAACACAATCCCCGCATTGACGCTGGAGTGAAATCGAACCCTGCAATTGAGATCATCAAGAATGTGGATAAAACGGAGTACCGTGTGGATGGCGAAACGCTGACCTACAGCTTTACGGTGACCAACACAGGGAATGTTCCGTTAACAAACGTGGTGGTGACCGATCCGCTGTTCCCGGTTCAGGGCGGACCGATCCATCTTGCCGTGGGAGAGGTGGACAGTTCCACCTTCTCCGGTACCTACAATGTGACTCTGAATGATTTAAACGCCGGTGAACGTCCAAACACGGCCCGGGTGGAAGGGACATTTGCCCCCACTGGGGAGGTCGTCTCGGATGAGGACGATGTCGTGGTTCCTGCCGTGCAGCTTCCCGAGCTTACCCTGGAGAAAACCGGCACCTTCCGGGTGGGGGCTGGCCCGTGCAGTCCTCTTGGAATGGCTGCGGGCTTCAACGCCATGATTTTTGGGAACTTTGACGCCTCAGGCGGGGATACAGAAGGTCGGCTTGCGGTGGCGGGAACCCTGAGCATTGCAGAGGGGTACTCCGTGAACATTGCGGTCAAAGGCGAGAACGTTCCTACCCTGTTCGGTTCCGGTACCGACAGCCTGATTGTCGGGGGCAATTTGAATGACGGTGTCTTTGGGGTAAATGGAAATATTGTGTACGGCGGGGTCCGTACCGGCGGGACGCGGTACATGCCGAACGGAAATCTTCTGCGTCAGGTGGTTCCGGTCACTCTGAATGCGTCCGGGAATGTTCCCGGAGATGGAAGCGGAACCGATTTTGAGGATCTACTGGCGGAGATGGAAATCCGGTCCGCCCTCTTCGCAGCGATTGAAGACCGCGGGGTGAGTGTCAAAGCCATGACGGGACCCCATGAATTGACACTGGTCGGAACCGATCCTGAATTGAATGTGTTCAACCTCACCCATGATCAGTGGAGTCTGTCCCAAAGTGATATTGTCATTACTGCACCGAAAGACTCCACCGTTCTAGTGAATGTACATGGCGGCCCAGTCGCACTGGGGCCTGGTGCCATGCGCCTGACGGGTGTCACGGCAAACGACATTCTCGTCAACCTGGTGAACGCGGAGGAACTGGAGCAGACCTCTTTCCTCCTGGAGGCCTCGCTGTTGGCTCCGTACGCGAACGCAACCTTCACGGGTGGAGGCATTGACGGTACGGCGATTATTGGCGGCAATGTGACCAGTTCCCAAGGCTTTGAATTCCACAATTTCCCTTTCAATGGTCAGATTTGCCTTGAAGTGCTTTATGAATTCACCGTGACCAACATTGGAAATGTTACGGTGGAAGACATTCAAATCGATGATCCGATGGTTGTGGTTTCAGGAGGACCGATTGCATTGGATCCCGGTGAATCGGATACGGCCACCTTTACTGGGCTGTTGAAGATCCTTCCATCACATGTGGTGAACGGTCGGATTGTGAATAACGCCATCGCGAGCGGTCAGCCCCCTCTGGGTAAACCACGGGTCACCGCCAATGCGTCCGATGAGCAGAGCTTCACCATTCCGGGCATCGGGTCCGGTGGCCGTACACCTCCTGCCGCCCCTGTCGCACCCCCTCCGCCGCCCGCCGATCCTGAACCGTGGCAGAAGGCAGACTTCACAGTGGAATTTGTGAAGTTCAAGAATCTGAACCCCGTCCCTGGAGACAAGTTCCACGCCGTGGTGCGTGTGACCAACACCGGGCATGTGGCCGGTGATGCAGGATACCTGAAAGGATGGGCGCATCAGGCCGGTGCTGCGGATTCGGGTCTGTCACCGGAAAAATCCATCCGGATTGGTGTGTTGAATCCGGGACAGAGCCGCAAGATGAGACTGCGGAAACTCCGTGTCCCTGCGGATGCTGGCTATGGCGAACAGAACCTTCAGTTCCGTGCCTTTGTCGATGCTGGAGGTACGGCGGAATACTCCACCGGGGACAATCAGATCGTGGAGGGATACACGGTCCAGTATCCGGATTCTGACGGTACACCTGCGCAGTGGATGAAACCGGATTTTGAGGTGCAGTCTGTGGAGCTTTTGCCCAGTCCGACCATGACGTCTGCCAAATTCAGTGTCCGCGTCCGCGTCAAGAATGTGGGATATGTGGCCGGTGATGCAGGCACGCTCGGATTCTGGCAGGCAAGCCCGTCCTACACCAATCTCCCGGGAAGCGCAGACCAGACCATGGCCGTGGGAACGCTCGCGGTGAACGAAGTGAAAGAACTCACCTTCAGCGACCTGACGGCCCCTTCAACCCAGGGAACCTTCCATGCCCGGGTCCGGGTGGATCAAGCCGGTGCTGTGGATGAAATGAGTGAAGGAAACAATGAGGGCGGAGCCACCTATACGGTCTTCCCGCTGTCCATTACCATCACAGCCACCCCGACAGGCAATGAGATCCGTTGGAACGGGGCCGATGGCTTCCGCTACACCGTGGAACGGGCCACCGGACTGGGCACTGGCTTTACGCCCATTGCAGAGGATCTTCCTGCCGTGCTGCCGGAAACCCTCTATCTTGATGATTCGGTTCCGTCCGGAACGCCGGTCTTCTACCGCGTGTGGGGGATCCGCTAAGCCCATTGGTCTTGATTCCCTTCCAGCCCGTGGTATGGCCGTGGGATGGATTTATCGGTCGTCATCCCCGTTTACAATGAGGTCGAAAGCGTAGACCTCCTGTGTCAGAAGCTTGACGAGGCCCTGTCTCCTCTTGGGCTTCGTTTTGAAGCCCTCCTGGTGGATGACGGGAGTGAGGACGGGACCTGGGAGAAACTGCTGGAACGTAAGCAGGCCTTTCCTTTCCTCCATCTCATTCGGTTCCGCAGGAACTTCGGACAGACGGCTGCCATGGCGGCGGGTCTCGACCACGCCCGCGGCGATGTGATTGTGACCATGGACGCCGACCTGCAGAACGATCCGTCAGATATTCCTCTGCTCCTGGAGCGGATGACGGATGATGTGGATGTGGTCAGCGGATGGCGGAAAGAGCGGAAGGACAAGTTTCTCAGCCGTCGCCTTCCCTCCATGATGGCGAATTCGCTCATCAGCAACATCACCGGGGTACATCTGCATGATTACGGCTGCACCCTGAAAGCATACCGGCACGATGTCATCAAAGATGTCCGACTTTATGGCGAAATGCACCGGTTTATTCCCGCACTCGCTCATTGGGTGGGAGGTAAAGTGGTCGAAGTCCCGGTCAATCATCATGCCCGTCAGTTCGGGACCAGTAAATACGGTATCAGCCGAACCACCCGGGTGGTTCTGGATTTGATCACGGTGAAATTTCTTCTTCGATACAGCACGGGGCCCATGCAGATTCTCGGCAAAATCGGTTTGCAGCTTGGATTCTGGGGAATGCTCATACTGGGCATGATTTTCGGACTGAATGTGATCGCGAATTTGACCGGAGCAGAATTCTGGGGCTATGATCTGGTGAAACGTCCGGTCTGGCCGATCATGGGGTTCATGCTGGTTGGGTTTGGAATTCAATTCGTGGGACTGGGTCTTCTCTCAGAAATGATGATCCGGACCTATCACGAGTCACAGAACAAACGTACGTATGCGATCCGGGAGGAGCGTGAAGCCTCTGTCCACGGAACCACATCCGGGGGCGCATGACGGTCCAGCAGGCCACCGAGAATCTGGCGGTCCTGTTTCTGCTGTGCGGAATTTCGTTCTGGGGATCCATTGTGTTCTCCACCCAGACACGTCCTCGTCTTCAAGAGGGCTGGGGCTGGATGCAGTGGAGGCCGCTTCCACGGGACATGGGTACGGTTCTCTTCGGTGCCTTTGCGCTGTCTCTGCTTGTGCAGGTGCTGGTGTCCCCTCTGCTGCTGTTTACAGGAGATTGGCCTGCGTCCCTTCAGATCGCTTTGACCCTGCTTCTCTACCAGGGGCTGATTTCGGTTGTCGTGTACCGCCATCTCCATCGGAACCGCATATCGGAGTCCGATGTGTTCGGAATGGAGCCGGGACTCGAACTGCATGATATCGCCTGGGGGGTTGCCGGGTACTGTATGGTCATTCCGTTTGTCGGACTCTCCGTCATCGGGTCGGAGCTGTTGTTTGAGGTCATGGGATGGGAGTTTAACCTGCAGCCGACGGTGGAGCTGATCTCCGGAGAAACCTCTCTGGGCAACAGTTTGCTGCTGTTCCTGCTGATCGGCTTTGTGGGGCCGTTTCTGGAGGAGGTGATCTTCCGGGGGGTATTGTTTCCCGTGATGGTGAATGCCTGTGGTCGGATGTGTGGGTTGGTGCTGCAGGGACTCATTTTTGCCATCGTGCATCTGCATGCCGGAAGTCTGCTTCCTCTCTGGGTGTTGGGAATCATCCTGGGCTTTCTTTACATTCATACCCGCAGAATGATGGTGTGTGTCTGGACGCATGCCTGTTTTAATTCGGTGACGTTGATCATGTACCTTCCCATGTTTTCAGGGGGGGCTTCATGAACACATTCTCCGGTTCGGAAGCAGAGACTTGCACCATCGCCGGTGCATGGCTGAAGGAGGCGGGACAACCCGGCGTAGTCTTGCTTGAAGGAGAGGTGGGAGCCGGGAAAACCTGTTTTGTCCGCGGCATGCTGGATCGTCTTGGCTGGGAGGGCCCTGTGACCAGCCCTACCTATGCGCTGATGCAGGAATATCCCACGTCGCCTCCTTTGGTTCATCTCGATCTCTACCGGCTTGAGGATCCTGAGGAAATCTGGGAGCTGGGGGTGGAGGAATGGCTGGAGCAGGAGGCATGGATTGCCGTGGAGTGGGCGGATCGCGCGGGTGAGTTCTGGCCTTCGGCATCCTGGAGGATCCGGATGACTGCGGATTCAGGGACTCCGGACGGCCGCTGGATCGAATTCAATCCACCAAAGGAGCTTCAAGATGATACTGTGTCTTGAATGGAGCGCACGCCGAATTTCTGTAGCTCTCGATACAGGAAGCCGTCAAGAAGAGCTGGCCGTAGAGCTGCCCCGTTTTCGTGCTCCGGAAGCCCTCAGTCTGGTGGATCAGCTTTTGGCCGATACCGGCTGCCGTTTGCATGAGGTCAGCGAAATCCGCATCGGGAGAGGTCCCGGAAATTACTCCGGAGTCCGACAGGCGTTTTCCTGGGCTGCGGGGGCATGCGCTCCGGGTGGGATCCGCCTGTACGCTGTGGCATCCGGAAAAGCCCAGTCGCATCGACTGGCCAAGGAGGTGAGCGAGCCTTTCTGGATTCTTGGCGATGCCCGTCGCGGCATGTGGTGGGGGGCCGCTCACGGGTGTGAAATGGCCTGGGAGCTGAAAACGCCGGATGCGTGGCGGGAGGTCATTGCGGATGGAACGGTTTTTTCGGCAGAGGCAGACCGCTTGTCCGGACTTCCCGGACTTCATCCGGACATGCCCCTGTCAACGGACCTTCTTCTGCTCGGAGAACCACAACCGCACGAACCCATTGAACCGCTGTATCTTCATCCTCCGGTCCAGCCTCTTGGCTGAGGAGGATGCCGCAGGCTCGAGGGGCCCAGGACCCCTCATTTCCCGGTTGAGCTTTCCTGCCGGATGTCCCACACTGAGTGCCTATGCCTTCCCGTATTCGGTTTCTTCTTTCGCCTGGTGGTTGGTGCCTGTTGGCATTTGTACTCCGGTTTTTTTATCTGATCGAACAATCACATCAGTCGGTCCTCTTTTCTCAGCAGACGCTGGACGAGTGGGAGTTGACACAATCCGCCGAACGCATTCTGAATGGAGACGGGTACGGGAACGAGCCGTTGTTCAAGGCTCCACTGTATCCCTTGTTTCTGGCGGTTTGCATGAAATGTGGGGGAGAGAGCTGGTTTTGGCTGGCCCGGTTTCTCCAGCATCTTGGAGGGGTGGCTCTGGTCTGGCTGGCATTTGATACTGCCCGCAGGCTCATGCCGGGTGGAGAGAAACACCGAGCACTGGCGGGGGCGGTTGCCGCTGCCCTGATCACCTTCTACCCGCCCCTGATTCGCTTGGAAAACCGTTTGGTAATGGATTTTTTTGTAACACTTCTTCAATCCGCCATGATGTGGGCTCTGCTTCGCGAGTTGATCGAACCCCGGAAGTTCTCCTCCGGCCATTGGCTTATCTTGGCAGGGTTGTTTGCGGGATTAAGCTGGCTGACCCGTCCGACCATTACCCCGGTTTTGCCGTTGCTCGCACTTTTGACCGCGTATCTGGGACCGGTTGAAACCCATCACGTCCGGCTGAGCCGTTTGAAAAGGTTCACCGCATTTCTGCTGGTTCCATTGCTGATGATGGGAGGGGTGGTGGTGCGAAATGCGGTCGTGGGAGGAGAGGCGATGCTGCTCCCTTGGCAGGGAGGATACAATCTCTATCATGCGAACCGTCCTGAGGCCAGCGGCCGGTATTACGTGCAGGATGGATATGCCTCGGCTGATTCGGGCAACCCCACCCGGGATTTAATGCTTCAGGGGTTTCACCAGGCGGTCAGGGCCGGGGAAATCCTCTCTCCCGATGAAGGACAGGTTGCCGGGGCTGTGAACGACTACTGGATGGCAAAAGCAAAAGGGGTGATTCTGGAGAATCCTGTCTCCTGGCTCGGGAAAATGATCCAGAAGGGGATCTACTTGACCAGCGCCAGGGAGATTTTCAATTTTGAAGCCTTCGAGATTCACAAATCCGCTTCGGCAATTCTGCGATGGATCCCCCTCGGTTTTGGGATATTGTGGCCGTTTGCGTGTCTATCGCTGCAAATATCATGGAAGGGAGACTCTTCGCGGAAGAAGGGATTCTGGTTAATATGGGGCTATCTGGTTCTGATGGGGGGAGCGATTGCAATGGTCTACACCAGCGGGAGATTGAGAATGCCGTTGGTCTTTCCTGTGGTGCTGCTGGCCTCTCTGTCACTCACCCTGTTGTCAGAGTGGTGCAGGGACCGTTCCGTTTTCACCCCCCGGGCAAAGGTTTTTGGCGCGCTGCTGCTGTTTGCAGGCGGGGTAGGGATGAGCTGGGGGGATTGGTGGGGCGTGCGGAGCGAAGTGGTGGCGCATTATGATTTTGCCCGGATGAGCGATGCGGCCTGGAGGCAGAATCGGTTTGAGGAGGCCCTCGGATTCGCCGAAAAAGCGGAGGAACGTTCACCAGAGTATCTGCCTCTCCCTCTGCTCAAAGCTCAGGCACTGTACGGTCTTCAGCGAGTGGATGAGGCGGAAGAGGAATTTCGCAACGCCCTGGACCTGATGCCGCAGGATCCGACTCCGGCGTATAACCTTGGAATGATCCAGTATTACGAACGGAAGGATCCGGAAAGGGCGCTTCCATATTTTCGATCTGCGCTGCAGCGAAACCCGCTGGCACAGGATCCCTGGCTGTACATGAGCATGTGTCATATCCGACTTGGGGAGATGAGGCAGGCGGATGCGTATCTGAAAGAAGCTCCGGGGCCTTCTTCCTCATTGAGGTATCGGATTGTACAGGTGGGATTGTATCAACGGCTTGGGTATCGGGAGCAGGCCGATAGGTGGATGGAGGACTGGTTCCGACCTCTTTCTCCTGCACTCCTGCAGCAGGTTCAGGAAGAATTAACCCTCTTGTTAACCCCGGTGGTTCAGACGCCACCGCCTTAAGAAACATCATACCGGGTTCCTGACAAAATTGTAAATAATTTCATTCTCCCACAAAAAAGGAGGAAAAAAGGGGTTGGAATCTCCTTGTGGGCTTCCATAGGGTGTCCACAGTGTTAGGGAAGGATGTGTGAATGGAAATCTAACAGAAAGAAGGCTTAACCTATCAGAGCATTCGTGGTTAACTGGAGCATATGAATATCATTGGAAGAGCTTTCTTGTACTGGAAAGGAGTACAGGCATGAGGTCAACTCCTCGACGCAGTCGACGGTTTTTTCATCAACTACCTGCTCGTTTCAAAATGGGGGCACCCGAACCGATCGCCCGACTGGATGAAGCGATCGCCGCCTTACGGGTTGTCGATTCCACCTGCACTCCCCCTACGTATATGATCGGGGACCTCCAATGGATTGGTGCAGTGCTTGGTTTTCGACCCAACAGCCGGGGGTATCTTCGTCACATGGCCACCAAGGCCGTTCATTCTTCCGGGGATGTGTTGGAGTGTGGCAGTGGCCTTTCGACCTTGCTGTTGGCGATTACCGCCGGGCGTCAGGGGCATCACGTCCACACGTTTGAGCATGATGCGGAGACCACAGACAAGCTCTTGAGGCTTGTGGAGCGGTATCATTTACACAATGTCACGGTCCACCATGCCCCCATTCGTTCGTACGGCAGGTTTGACTGGTATGACATTCCGGAAGCCTGTGACAGTGATCGCTTCAATTTGGTGATCTGTGATGGCCCCGCGAAACATCTGACGGACAGTGGACGTTATGGACTTTTTCCTGTCATGCAGGAACGGCTGGACCCCCGATGCCGGGTCATTATGGATGACAGCAATCGGAGCATCGACCGTCATGTCATCGGCCGCTGGCGCAAAGAAAACCGCATCGAAGTGCATTCATTTGGGCGTTTCCTGCAATTCGCCGAAATTGTATGTGTCTGAGTCAGGTCGGCTCCCTTCAATTTTTTTCCTTAACTTTCTTTTACCGGACCTCTACACTGGCCCTATCATGAGGCCTGAGAAATATAGAGGTAACCAATGAAAGAAGATGTGCCACACTTGCCGGAAGAAACAATGGTTTTGCCCCCCACCACCAAAAAGGTGTCGGACAAGGCTGCAAAACGCAATTCCACCATTGTCAGCGTCATTATCCACGCGCTGCTGATCCTGATCGGATTGTACGTGGTCGTATTTCAATCGACTCCAAAGGAGGAAGTGGCCTTTATTCCGCCGGACCGTCAGCGTCCGAGCCTCGAACCACGTAAGCTGGAAATGAAGGTACGGGTGAATCAGCTCACCAAACGCTCTTCCCGTCCCCGCCTTCAGCCGCGGATGATGGTGAATGCGCCGTCCGATCTGGCACTGCCGGAAATCAAACACGATCCGAAGGCGACGAAAAACAAAATTCAGAAGAATTTCAAAACCATGGGGACCAGTGGATTCGGATCCGGTGTTGGCGGGGGATACGGAACCGGAATGGGCGGAGGCATGGGAGGCATGGGCCTGCCTGCAAGTGTTGCCGACCGGTGCTCGGCTGCGAACCGGACCCAGCGGATGCGGAAAAGTGGCGGCCGGGCTGCCTCGGAAAAAGCAGTGCAGAAAGCGTTGGCCTGGTTCCCCACCAAGCAGAACGCGGATGGCAGTTTTGGTGAAAAATACAAAGTGGCTATGACGGGGCTGGCCCTGCTGGCTTATCTGGGACACTGTGAAACTCCAGACAGCCCGGTGTATGGGGAAAATGTTGAAAACATGATCAACTATCTGATCTCCATGACGGGGAAAGGCCAAAATGGACTCACCAGCGATACCGGTGGACATGGTGCTTCTTATTCTCACGGGATCGCGACCTATGCTCTGGGGGAAGCCTTTATTATGACCGGGTACCCGGAATACCGGGAGCCATTTCTGCAGGGGGTTCAACGAATCATCAGCGGACAAAACACGGATGGCGGCTGGGTATATGCCATGAACGGAGGCAATGCCAATAGCGATACCTCTGTATCCGGTTGGCAGATCCAGGCTCTGAAATCCGCGTACCTTGCCGGATTGGAGGAGATTGAAAGCGATGTGGTCGAGGCACTGGACAGTGCAATGGACAACATTAAGCGCGTGCATAGTGCCAACACCGGTGGATTTGGATATCGCGGCCCGGATGGCAAACACAAGAATTTGACGGGGATGGGGGTGTTCGCCCTGTCCATGTGGAAAAACGCGAAGTCTGCAGAGGCTCGCCGGGGGACGGAATTCCTCATGGAGAGAACCGAGGAAGATCACAACTGGACAGATGATAAAGGGAATTTGATGTTTGAGAATGGCCAGCTCTATTCTCTGTATTATGATACGCAGGCGTTGTTTGCGGTTGGCGGACGCGACTGGAAAAAATACAATGACTGGTTCCAGGAAACTATTACCGATGCCCAGCTTGAGGACGGAAGTTATCCCGTGAATAAATCCGGGAAACATCACGGAGGAGGCACCAGCGATGCGGATTTCGATGTGTACCGGACTGCCTTGTACACGCTGATGTTGGAAGTGTATTATCGCTACCTGCCGGTCGTGGATATGTAAGAAGGCGGCGGGAGCACCCTGCCAGCTGGTTCCTGTGAAAAGGGGAAGGCATCAATGCCTTCCCCTTTCGGTTCTTTTATAGGCGAAGCTGGATGACTGCATGGCGTAACATAGGTATTGCCATTGAATATATCACCAATGTGTAGCGCGAATTATTTTCTCTTAACTTTTTGAAGGTGCCTTTGTACGATACCGCCACAACCCTTATCAACACCGGCGAAAAGGCATCTGATGCAAGAGCTTCACGACATTCCCCCAGAAGAGACCATCCATCTTCCTCCTACGACGAAACAAGTGGGCACCTCGGCAGCGAAACGGAATTCCACCATTGTCAGCATCATCATTCATGGCTTGCTGATTCTGATCGGATTGTACGTGGTCGTATTTCAATCGACTCCAAAGGAGGAAGTGGCCTTTATTCCGCCGGACCGTCAGCGTCCGAGTCTGGAACCCCGTAAACTGGAAATGAAGGTACGGGTGAATCAGCTCACCAAACGCTCTTCCCGTCCCCGCCTGCAGCCGCGGATGATGGTGAATGCGCCGTCCGATCTGGCGCTGCCGGAAATCAAACACGATCCGAAGGCGACGAAAAACAAAATTCAGAAGAATTTCAAAACCATGGGGACCAGTGGATTCGGATCCGGTGTTGGTGGAGGGTACGGAACCGGAATGGGCGGAGGCATGGGAGGCATGGGGCTGCCAGCGAGTGTGGCGGATCGTTGTTCTGCCGCGAATCGGACCCAGCGGATGCGGAAAAGCGGTGGCCGTGCGGCGTCAGAGAAAGCGGTGCAGAAATCATTAGCCTGGTTTGCAACTCAACAGAACAGTGACGGAAGTTTTGGGGAAAAATACAAGGTCGCCATGACGGGCCTCGCCCTGCTGGCATTTCTCGGACACTGCGAGACACCTGACAGCCCGGTGTATGGGGAAAATGTCGAAAAAATGATCAGCTACCTGATTTCCATGAATGGACAGGGCCGCGGGGGATTGACCAGTGATGCCGGTGGAAATGCCGCCTCATATTCTCATGGAATTGCCACCTACGCTCTGGGCGAAGCGTACATCATGACCGGATATCCGGAGTACCGGGATCCGTTTCTGTATGGGGTTCAGAAAATTCTCGATGCTCAGGCCCCTGACGGAGGCTGGATGTACGGCATGGATGGAAAAGCCCAGGACAGTGATACCTCCGTTTCGGGCTGGCAGATTCAGGCGTTGAAATCCGCCTACCTGGCTGGACTGGAGGAAATCGAAGAAGAGGTGGCCAAGGGCTTGGATGACGCCACAAAGAATCTGAAACGCGTTCATGACGCGAAAGGGGCCTTTGGTTATCGGAAGCCAGGTGGGAATAATCTTACGGGAGTGGGAGTGTTCACGCTTTCGATGTGGAAAAACGCGAAATCGAAAGAAGCCAGAAGTGGGACGGAGTTCATTATGGCCCGTACGGAAGAAGGCAAAAAGCAGACGGATGATCATGGCAATCTGATTTATGGAAATGCCAATCTGTACGGGATGTATTATGACGTGCAGGCTGTGTTTGCCCAGGGGGGACGCGAGTGGAGGAAATACAACGATTGGTTCCAGAAATCCATGACCGATGCGCAGCTTGAAGATGGAAGCTGGCCCCCCACGAACACCGGGAAACACGGTGGCGCGGAGGAAGGGAAAGATTTTGATGTCTACCGCAATGCCTTCAATACCATGATGCTGGAAGTGTATTACCGGTATCTACCTGTGGTGGATATGTAAGTGTGTTTGTGTCTCTTGTTCGTTCCGGCCCCCGCGCAAGCGGGGGCTTTTTTCTTCTCTGGGCCAAACCGTCAGCAGCCACCGGGAAGCACCCGACATCCATGGAGGGTATGCGGTGATTCCGGAACGAAAAAACGGACGCCAGGAACCCGAGTCTCCTTCTGGTGGACGATACACCCTGGGTCGTTACCCGTCTTCGGGAAACTCAGTACCCGAAAATGTTCCGGGTGGTGCGCAACGCTTCCAGGAGCCGGGTGGTTTCCTGTTCCAGATTATAAAAATGGTAGCTGGCGCGGTTGATCGCCGGATGACCCAGATGCTTCATCAAAGGTTGGCAGCAGACATGACCTGCCCGAATGGCCACACCGGACTGGTCGACCAACTGAGCGACGTCATGCGGGTGAATGTCATCCAGCCAGAATGAAACCGCTCCTCCCCGTACAGCCGGATGAGCCGTCAGGGTGACACCCGGTTCGGCATCCAGACGGGCAGCGGCGTCCTCTGTGAGCAGATGGACCGTGGCCTCAATCCGTTCCAGTCCCAGGTCGGAAAGATATTTCAGTGCGGCCCCCCAGGCGATGGCGCCTGCAATATTCGGCGTGCCGGCTTCAAATTTATATGGGAGATCTGCCCAGGTGGATCGTTCCAGGCTGACCTGATCGATCATTTCGCCGCCCCCCTGATACGGCGGCATGGCCTCCAGCACATCGGATGGGGCCACCAGCGCGCCAATCCCGGTCGGTCCACACATCTTATGAGCGGAACAGGCATAGAAATCACAGCCAAGGTCCTGCAGGTCCACTGGGACATGAGGTGCACTTTGAGCGCCATCGAGAAAGGTCATGATGCCACGCTCTTTTGCGAGATGAATCAGTTCCCTGGCCGGGTTGACTGTCCCCAGCGCATTGCTCACGTGGGTAAACGCCACCAGCCGGGTTCTTTCCGTGAACAGCTCGTCAGCAGTGGAAAGATCCAGTTCACCCGCAGAGGTCAGGGGGATGGCTCGGATGGTCGCACCACATGCTTCTGCAGCCAATTGCCAGGGGACGATGTTGCTGTGGTGTTCCATCACCGTGAGGAGGATTTCATCTCCTTCTTTCAGGGTGGAGCGGGCCCAACTGTTGGCGACAAGGTTGATCGCCCCTGTGGTCCCCTGGGTAAAGAGAACCTGATGGGTTTCCGGTACATGAAAAAAAGACGCGAGGTCTCTGCGGGTCTGCTCATACTGGCCGGTAGCCTCTTCAGCTAATTCATGCATTCCACGGTGAACATTCGCATTTGTCATGCGGTAATAGCGGTCCAGCGCCTCGAGAACCACCAAGGGTTTCTGGGCGGTCGCGGCATTGTCCAGATATGCAATTGGAGAACCGTTCATTCCTACCCGGGACAGGATCGGGAAGTCCTTGCGGATTTGTATCCGCTCCTCTTCACTGAATGCTGTGGCCATGTTCAGTCCCCGGGAATTTCGATCCACAGTTTTTGGTCCTCCTGCTTTACCGGATAGGACGCGATAGGTTTGACAGCGGGCAGGCTCTGATGTTTTCCGTCCCGGATATCAAAGCAGGCGCCATGCAGCGGGCACATCAGCTCGTACTCATCCAGGTCGCCGTTCATGAGGGAAACTTTTTGGTGACTGCACCAGACTTCCACCGCATAGAAGTTCCCGTCGTCATGTCGAAACAGCGCTGCCTGAATGTCCTCAGACAGTTCACAGTATTTACGGTCAGTGGAGGTGAATTCTTCAAGGGTAGCAGCTTCAATCCAGGGCATGGCGGGGTAGGGGTTATCTTGGCCTTTACCATAACGGTAAATCCGGAAATGTCGATATACGGTTCCCTTCCTGATGTTCCAGAAACGCTGGAATACAAAACTGCAGGAGAGGGCGTCCCTCCGTCGATTCGGTTCTGCATCCCCTTCCTGAGGAAGCCCGAGAACACCCTTGACAAAGCGATGGCCCCGATTATTTTCACGCCATGATTCGTTCAGGTCTTCTTCGTCGTCTTTTGCTTCTCCTTCTACTGGAAGGCTGATGACGGCGTGTGCTTGAACCAATCCCCCCCCTCTTACAAGTCCCGCCACTCTCCGGCGGGTTTTTTGTTTTGGAGCCGTCGGATGTGGCGGATTCCCAAAGGAACCCAACCATGAATGAACCCAATCCATCTGATCGCGTCTTGATTTTTGACACTACCTTACGCGACGGGGAGCAATGCCCCGGCGCCAGCATGAACCTGGGCGAAAAACTCCAGGTGGCCCGTGCGCTGGCCAGGTTGAACGTGGACATCATTGAAGCAGGTTTTCCCATTGCATCCCCCGGTGATTTTGAGGCGGTGAAAGAAATCGCCAGCACAGTGGAAGGCCCGCGCATTGCCGGCCTGGCCCGCTGCGTGGACAAGGACATTGAGGCCGCGGCCCAAGCGGTCGAACCTGCGGGGGATCGGGCTCGAATTCATGTGTTTCTGGCCACATCCGCCATTCACCGGGAATTTAAATTGCGCAAGGCCAAGGAGGAAATCATCAAAGCCGCCGTGGCCGGTGTGCAAAAGGCGAAATCGTATGTCGCGGATGTCCAGTTCAGTCCGGAGGATGCCTCCCGCACGGAATTGGAGTTTCTGGCAGAAGTAACCGAGGCCGCGATCGCGGCGGGGGCCACGACCATTAACATTCCGGATACGGTGGGATACACAGTGCCCGATGAATTCGGGCACTGTATCCGCTACCTGAAAGAGAATGTGCCGAACATTGATCAGGCGGTGCTGCATGTACACTGTCACAACGACTTGGGGCTGGCGGTCGCGAATTCTCTCGAGGCGGTTCGCAATGGTGCCCGGGGAGTGGAATGTACCATCAACGGAATCGGAGAACGTGCCGGAAACTGCTCGTTGGAGGAAATCGTGATGGGGCTGCGCACCCGAAAAGATGCCTGGGGAGGATTGTGGACCGGAATCGACGCCAGGGAGATCTACCGTACCAGTCGGATGGTCAGCCAGTTAACCGGGATGCATGTGCAGCGCAACAAAGCCATTGTGGGAGCCAACGCCTTTGCGCATGAATCCGGGATCCATCAGGACGGCATGTTGAAAGAGCGCAGTACCTATGAAATCATGAATCCGGAGGACATCGGACTGGATACCGGTACGGAACTGGTGTTGGGGAAACACTCCGGCCGTCATGCGTTCAAGGACCACATGCAGAAGCTGGGCTTTCCGCTGGAGGGGGATGAACTCGAGCAGGCGTATGAGGATTTCATCACTCTGGCGGATAAGAAAAAGCATGTCTATGACGATGATCTGATTGCCATTCTGCAACAGAACATGGATGAAGTCACAGGTGCATACCTGCTGAAATATCTGCACGTTTCCACGGGGTCACAAACAGTTCCCACCGCGACGGTCCGACTGGAAAAAGACGGCAATGTGATGGAGGATGCCGCCTGTGGAGACGGGCCGGTTGATGCCGCACTCAAGACCATTGAACGAATTACGCAGGTTCCGGGTACCCTGACAGATTTTGCCTTACGCTCGATTACCACCGGCAAAGACGCCCAGGGGGAAGTAACGGTGACGGCCCGATTCGAGGACGGGACACTGGAAACCGGCAAAGCCTCAAGTACGGATATCGTGGAGGCGGGGGCGAGAGCCTACCTGAACTGTATCAACCGCTACCTCGGCCGGTAGGGGGAATCTCCCCGAAGGAAGGTCGATCTGCGGGGAACGTCGCGGGGAAGCACCGGGTCTCATGGAGTCCCGGTGTTTCTTTTGCAGGTGGGGGGCGGTCGTTTTTTTGACATTTTGAACGGGAGGGGATACCCTTCCGGCTCACCCTGCTGAGGAGTCTTATGCCCATTACCCGTCGTGAAGCCCTGAAACAAACCGCTCTGATTGGAACCGCCGCCACCCTTGCCCCCTCCTTGTTGGCGCAATCCGGTGAAAGAGCCCCGCAGGTGAAGCTCCCGGATCTTCCTTATGCCGCGGATGCATTGGAGCCTGCAATCGATGCGGAGACAATGCGGATTCACCACGGGAAACATCACGCCGGGTATACACGCAAGTTGAATGCTGCTCTGGCGCAGCTTCCCAGCTCGACAGATCCAGAAGCCATTTTACAGAAAATCCCTGCCGCGCCGCAGGTTCTTCAGACGACGCTCCGGAATAATGGCGGAGGGTTTTACAATCACCGACTCTTCTGGGAAACCATGGCCCCTCCCGGAGCCGGGGGAGGGGGTGTTCCTCATGGGGCACTTGCAGCCGCCATTACCCGGAGCTTCGGATCTTTTTCCGCATTTCAGGAGTTGTTTTCCAAAGCGGCCGCCACCCGCTTTGGCAGCGGGTGGGCGTGGCTGATCAAACAACCGAAAGGAGGGCTTGCGGTTACCAGCACGCCGAATCAGGATAATCCACTGATGAGAGGGCTGGTTCCGGATGCAGAAATCGGCACCCCCCTGCTGGGTCTGGATGTGTGGGAGCATGCCTATTATCTCCACTATCAGAATCGACGCGGAGATTACATCAGCAACTGGTGGAAGGTTGTGAACTGGAAGGCGGTTCAGGCCCGTTTTTCCTGACCGGATTTTTTTTCTTTTTGAGCGGTTTCCACGGTTGACGGGCCGGTCGGAGATACCGTACAACTAGAAACCCCTTATGATTGAATTGCATCCGACTGTTCAGCGGGGGAACACGGTTGTGTTCCCATTCCACCGGACCCTCCTCCGGGGCCTTGCCCTATCCTTGATGCTTGTCTGTTTTTCGTCCGGTGTTCGCGCTCAGGACGCAGCAGAAGCTGAAGATCCTTTCGACCGGGAACTTCGGTTTATCAATCATCTCCTGGATACGGAAATGCTTGATTATGTGAAGCCGGCCCTGGAGGAACTGCGAGGAGATTTTCCTGACCAGATCAACCGCGTGGAAGTTGCGGAAGCTGGAGTGAAACTCCGGTTGGGGAACACGGAGGAAGTGGAACAGCTTCTCTCCACCCGGGATCTGAACACAGACATGAAGGCGCAGGCGATCCTGCTCAACCTGGCCATGACCCATGATGCGTTGGGCAATGAAGACAAAGCCATGGAGAGCTACCGCAAGTTTCTTCAGTTGAATGAAGGGAGAGAGATCACGGACCCGGATGTGGTCCGACTCTTCGCCAGTGCTGGCATGCGGCTGGCGGCGATCCTTGCAGAACAGGGGGATTTCGACGGGGCGGATAAGGTCCTCCAGATCGTGATCGACAGCACCGACAAAGAGCTGATCAAACGCATGTTTTCGGTAAAAGCGGCCCAGAATCAGATTGATAAAGCGTTGACCCTGAGTGGGAATTCCAAAGCGGAAGCCCTGAAGAGAGCGGAAAAGCTTACAGAGCCGATTCTCTGGGGGGCCAATGACAACTACATGTACATGGCAATGGGGCTGCGGGCCTGGGTGAAATTTGAGCGGGGCAATATCGAGGATGCAGTTTCAGACCTGAAACGGGTTCGGCGGCCTGCCATGCAAATTGAGGAGAAAATGAAGGAGGAGGGAATTCCCGCCTCTGAATTCCCCCGGGCCACTCTCCGCTATGTGGAGGGGCTGATTCAGCTTGATGCAGCGAAAAAAGCCGCTTCCCGAAAAGATCAGGAAACATTTAAAACCAATGCGGAAAAAGCACTGGGGAACTTTTTTAATGCCTTCCTGAAATATGATGGAAATGAATATGCCTCCCGTTCCGCACTTGAATTCCAGGGACTCAAAACGCTGATCAAAGAGGTCACAGGCAAGGATGTGAAACTCCCGCCTCTGCCGCCTGATGTTGCCGCGTTGGTGTTCAAACGTGAACTGGATCTGGCCGCGAAACTGGCGGATGAAGAGCAATGGGACGATGCAGAGGCGGCGATTCTGGAAGCGCTGAACCAATATCCCAACACCCGGTTTACCCTGGGGGCGCTTGATACTCTTGCCACCGTCTGGATTGGCATGGAGGAACGGGACCTGGAACTGCTTTCCCTGGTGGAATATCTTGCGCAGTTGAGCCTCATACAGCCTGAAGAGTCCACGCCCATCCGCGTCACCCGCCGCATTGCCAAGTACATGGATGATAAAGACGATGTGTTTGGACGGGAGGTCGCTCTGGGAACGCTTGGACGCTCTTATCCCAACGACCCGAATGCCCCGTTGTTTCTTTATCGTCTTGGACAGGCCGCCGCAGATCGGGGGGAGAACCAGAAAGCCATGGATTTCTACAGCGAAGTGATTGAGCTGTATCCTCAGAGTAAATTCGCGTTGAATGTCATGCGGCTTCAGGCGGAAGAAGCCATGAAGTCCGGAAATTTCGAAGTGGCGGTGGAACTGTACGAAAAAGTGAAGGATCGTGCTCCGGAAGGCTTGCAGCGCATCAACGCGATGTATGAGATCGCCAATGCGAAACTCAAGATTCAGGATGAGGAGCAAATTGAGTCGGGGCTTCAGGAACTTGAAGCTCTCAAGCAGGAACTGCAACGTCGTCCCGGAAGTCCTTATTATGAGGGTGAACTTGCAGAGAAAAGTGCGAATACGCTCGAGAAGGTTGAGTTTCGCATCGGTTACGAACTTCTGATTCAGGCCAGTCAATCCAAGAACGCGTCTAAACGGGAACGTGCGGCTACTGCGCTGAACTCATTTTTGGAGACCTACCCGAATTCCCCGAATGCGCCTCAAGTGATGTTTAATCTGGGCAGACTCTATCTGCAGCAGGGACAGTTTGATCAGGCGACAAAGCTGTTTGATGATCTGTCCACCCGCTATTCAGAACACCCACTCGGAAAAGATGCGCTTTACTCCCTGGTGAAAGCCGCATTGGAAGAGGAGCAAATTGAAGTTGCACAGAAAGCGGTACAGCGAATGGTCGCGAATTCTGAAGACTACGGTCCGCGTCAACTGTTCCAGGTGGGAGTTTTGATGCATGAAAACGAGCGGTTTGTTGAAGCCATAGACAGTTTTGCCCTGGTGATGCAGAATCTTGGAGACGATGAGGAAAGCGAGACCCTGAAGCAGCATACCCTGTTGAAGATTGGTCAATCAGGAGTGGGGGCCGGTGCAGACCGACTGCAGGATGCGGCCGATGCCCTGGAACAACTCATCAAGGACTACCCTAAAACCTCGTTGGTTCTGGAGGGGGGGATCACGCTTTCGGAAATCTATCTTGCGATGGATCCCCCCAAAACTGAGGAGGCGAAAAAGGCTCTGGCGGCCGCCTCGGAGATTCTGGTTCCACGGCCGAACCCCGTGAAACGGAACGAAATCGGAATTGCGCTGGGTCACATTGCCATGGCGGAAGACAAACCCGGAGTCGCACTTACCAGATGGTACGGGATTGCGCTGTTTCAGCCTGAGACAGATGAAGAACGCGAAGTGGTGCGGGAAGCGATGCTGCTGGCGCTGGAGCTCGGTCAGGAAGAAGCAAAAAGCGATCCAAAGAACTGGGTGATTGTGGAGGAACTCGCCGGTCTGTTTATTCAGTACTTCCCCCTGGACACCCTCACATCTGAGATGCGGAATCTGCAGACCACCGCACAGACCATGAAGCCTCAGGAAGACTGAGATTGATTTTGGAGAAACCCTTATGAGAAACCTGTTCCCACGTTTGACCCTGATCACTCTCCTCACCGGCCTGGTGCTCCCCGCCCTGGCGCAGCAGCCCTTTATCATCCTGAAGGATGGACGTCGAATTGCGGTGCAGCGGCTGGTGACCAAACCTCAGACAGGTGCACTGGTGGTGTACATCCAAGATCGAGCGCCCACGGAGGTTAAACGCGAGGGATACGTTCGGGCTCTGGGGGTAAAACCACCGGAAATTGATCAGGCCATTGCCTTAATTGCTCAAAAAGAAAACAAACAGGCAATCGACCTTCTCCGTGCCGCCATGACAAAGAGCAAACTGCAAAGTTGGGATGTGAAGGCGGGGACGGTATTGGCGGATTTGTTGATAGAAGGCGGCAATGCGAGAGGGGCAGACGCTGTCCTCAATACCCTGAAAAAGGATTACGGCAGTTCCCTTCTGGACACGTTTCCCGAGTTGCAGTTGGTGGAATGGAAAGTGAGAATCGCGGGCGGGAAAGTGAGCGGCCTGCAGGAGGAATTGACAGAAATCCTGATGGACAAAGAGTCCAGCCGTTCTGAAAAAGCAATGGCACAGCTGGTACGAGGAGACCTCAAGCGGCGACGGGAGGAATTTAAATCCGCAGCATTGGATTATATGCGCACCGCGTACTTCTATCCCGAGGAGGCTGAGATCCATGCAGAGGCTCTTTACAAATCCGCAGCCATTTTCGCGGAGATGGGGGATGCCGTCCGTTCACGCAAGTTTGCCAATGAGCTGAAGGAACGTCACCCGGGCAGTACATTTGTCGGAAAACCCATTGGCAATTAACCCTGAATTTGATTGAATACTTTTATAACCCCCCGTTGAGATTCTGGAGCTTATGATGTCGAAAAAGAACCTGTTCACCCTCTTCCTTGGTTTGCTAGTCCTCTGGGCAGGATTCCATGGATTCGCACAGGAAATTACCGTTGATGGGGGAGGGGAGCTTCCCACCGATTCCCCCAACTTTTTCTCAGTGGTGAAGTCCGGTGGTATCCTCGGGATTATTCTCTGGATTGCCATTTTTCTGGCCTCCATCTCCTGTATCGCTCTCATCGTTGATGCTTTCCTGACCGTCCGTATGGCCAAAGTGATGCCTCCCAGCCTGGTGGGCAACGTCAAGTCGGCTATGGAACAGGGAGACGTCATGAAGGCACTGCAACACTGTGAAGAGGAACCCTGTCCGGTGGCAAACATCCTTTCTGCGGGCTTCTCCAATGTTGAAGAGGGATTTGACACGATTCAGGACGCGGTTTCCGTGGCTGCTGCGATGGAGGAAGAGCAGCTTATGCAGCGTGTGAATTACCTGAACGTGGTGGGCAACCTGGCTCCTATGCTCGGACTGCTGGGTACCGTGCAAGGGATGATCAAGGCGTTCGCCGGATTGGCCCAGGCTGGAGCTGGAGGGGGCGGTGCTCTTGCGGCCGCGATCTCCCAGGCACTCTGGACCACGGCGTTTGGTCTGTTCGTTGCCATTCCTGCACTCGCGTTTTTCTACTTCTTCAGGAACAAGGCCTCCACGATTATTCTCACCATGGAGATGCATACCCTGGAAGAAATCAAGATCCTCCGGAACGTGGAAGTGGTCGAAGGCTGATCCCCGGTAACCAAGGACGAAGAAGATGAAAAGTAAGAGCGATATAGAACCCGTCAATCTGACTCCGATGATTGATATCGTGTTCCAGATGATCATCTTTTTCGTCTTCACCCTGGATTTGGAACGTGAGAAGTTTGACAAGGAACTTGAAATTGCAGAGGCGAAAAAAGCTCCTGAGATCATCGAGTTTATCCCTGCCTCCATTTATCCCCAGGTTCTTCGGGACGGGACCGTGAAAATTGGCAGTGCGGTCGTCAATGAACGTACCTTCCGCGGAATCATCCAGGGTGCGATCAAAAACAGTGGTGGAAGAACGGATATCCCGGTGCTGATTTACGCAGAGGGTGAGACGCCTCACAAGCATATCATGCGGATCATGGACATCTGCTCCCAGGAAAAACTCTACGACATCCGTATCATCGGACTGCTGGAAAAATCCAAGTAAGACCCGGCTGAGAGACAGGAATCACTATGAGCAGTCGACTGAAGAAAAATAATCGCGAGCGTGCAAGCAAACGGAAGTTGGAGGATGTTCCTCTGACCCCGATGATTGACGTCGTGTTTCAAATGCTCATTTACTTTGTGGTGACCTTTGAGATACCGGACCGTCTCACTGAAATGAAGGTGTGGCGCCCACAGGGAGAAAGCAGCGCTCCCACGTCAACGGAACCCCCGGATAATATTACGATTTACAAAGTGCGTCCTGGTGCCTCCCCCTACACCTTAAATGATCGCGGTGTCTCGATTGCATCGATCCGGAACTATGTCTTCCGGCTCGCGGATAATAATCCGGAGCAGACGGTGGTCATTAAGGCCACCTATGAGAGCAAGCATAAGCACCTCGTGGAGTTGCTTAATCTCATGTCCGAAGCCGGACTTGAGAACATCAGCCTCTTCTCCGCGCAGTAACCTTTTCAACATCTACGCCATACGGATTCCGGACGTTTTCCAAGGTCCAGAATAAGTGGTGCTATCGAAGAGGTACGGAATGAAAAAAGATGCATCATACGGTAAACGTGACCATAGCCTGAAGCAGCGGATGGAAAGTATTCCGCTGACCCCCATGATTGATGTGGTGTTCCAGCTTCTGATTTTCTTTGTCCTGACCTTTGAGATACCGGACCGGCTTACGGAAATGCCCATCTTTCGCCCGGGCCCCGATGACAGCGAAGATCAAGAGGCGACCCTTCTCCAAAATACCATCACGATTTATGCCGACCCTGATGGGAATGCTCCTTATACCTTAAATGACCGGGGCAGCATCTCTCTTTCCAGCCTGGAAAACTATGTCTTTTCTGTTGCAGACAATGACCCCACTCAGACGGTTGTCATTAAAGCAACAGTGGATAGCCGTCATAAGCATCTTGTTGCGCTTCTGAATCTGATGATGGATGCAGGGCTGGAGAATATCAGTCTGTTTTCTGTGAAGTAGGACCTTTTTCAGCCCTCCCGCTTCAGCATCCAAAGAGTCAGTTCGATTAATCGGTCTGTATCTTGATCCAGACTCTCCAGGATCGCAAGTGCTTGACGGGTCTCTTCCGCAGCCCGTTCCCGACTCCCCTCCAGTCCCCAGGCCGTGACGGAGGTCAGTTTCTGATTCTCCTCATCGCTTCCGGCAGGTTTGCCCAGTTGTTCGGTGGTCTGGGTCGCGTCAAGAATATCGTCCAGATACTGGAACGCTTGACCCAGGTGGAGTCCGTACTGTCCAATCCGGTCTACATGAGAACTGCAGGCTCCTGCACATAGAGCACCCACCCGGCAGGCACAGGAAATCAGGCGTGCGGTTTTTTCCTGATGGATAAACAGCAGACGCTCTTCGTCTGGCGGAAGCGTTTCGGCGGCCAGATCTTCAATTTGCCCCCCGATGACGCCTTCACTCCCACCGGCTCTGGCCAGTTCCATCACGAGAATGCCGGGAGGATGGGGCGGTGGCACGGCTGTCCGGGCCATCCAGTCCAGCGCAAGGGTTAACAGGGCGTTTCCGGCTAGAAGGGCATTCGCCTCCCCGTATTGGATATGGGTAGAAGGCTTTCCTCGACGCAGGTCATCGTCATCCATGCAGGGCAGGTCGTCATGAACCAGAGTGGAGGCATGAAAGATTTCCATGGCTCCGGCCGGAAGCAAGGCGCGTGTTGGAGTGGCACCAAAGATCCTGCAAACTTCGAGACATAGAATCGCGCGTAATCGTTTCCCTCCATTCAAGGCCGCGTATCGCATGGCTTCATGCACGACCGCAGGGCGTGTCTCTGCCGGGGGAAGGGTCCTGTTCAGATGCTGCTCCACCTGCTTTCTCCATGCCGTCAACCAGTCCTCCAGCGTATGGGAGGAGGCGGGGAAAGGGTCCGAACCGTTGACATTCATAGGGCTCTGAATATAGTCTCTCTACTTTTTTTTCAATGTTGAACCCCCTTCCAGGAGGCCTGGAAATGCCAACGTATGATTATTACTGTGAAACCTGTGGTCATGAGATGGAAGCATTTCATTCCATGAGTGCAGAACCTCTCAAAGACTGCCCTGCCTGCGGCCGGCCGGACCTGAAACGCCGCATCGGAACCGGGGCGGGTCTTCTGTTCAAAGGCAGTGGGTTTTATCAGACAGATTACCGCAGTGACAGTTACAAGAAAGGGGCTAAAGCAGACGATTCCACGGGTAAAAATTCTGAGACCAAAAAGAAAGGATCCTCGGACAGTTCCACTTCGTCGACTTCTGGAAGCACCTCCACGAAAACGGACTGACAGGAATGAGTTCTAAACGGGAAGAGGTGTGGGTTGCCTGTCCTTCCTGTGGCCATACGAACCACCCAGGGAGTCCATTTTGTTCCCGTTGCGGTGCGCGGATGTTTGACAGCACCTCTGAGCCTCCAAAGGTGGTGGTCCGGACTCGGGGAGGGATTAAGACTGCAGTCCGAAATGCGGTGTTGGCATTCGTCACCGTGTTGATTGTAACCTCTGTTTCCCTTGTATTCTGGCCGTTCCCTCAAGTGCGGACTCCCCAGGTTTCCCGTTCGGGAGACTCGGTTCGTACCTATGTTTCCACCGTTTCCCGGGCTGTCGAACAGGGGCAGTCCATTCCCTCCTTTACCATACGTGAGGGGGACTGGAACCGTTTCGTCAAGGAGTCCCATCCGGAGCAAACCCGTAAACTGTCTGTGTTTATGATGCAGGATAAATTGGTTCTGGTGGCGGAGGAGCAAACCGGTCCCTTCCGGATTGGGACACGGATGGTGTTGGTGACGCCTGAAGAGGGAAGTGGTCTCGAGGTCGAGCAGCTATGGGTAGGTCATTTACCCCTCCCGCGTTTTTTGGCTGGGGGATGGTCCAAATCCCTGGCGAATCGATACGAGTTGGGACTGGCTCCGGAGATATGGGATGTTCTCAGATTTCAGGGTGTTGAAAACGGCCGGGTGTTGCTTGGACCTGCCGTGGGGAGAGAGACTCCATGAAACTGATCCTGCAACGGGTACGTGAGGCTCGAGTCGAGGTGGAGGGGAAACCCGTCGGACGCATTGAAACCGGGCTGGTGATACTCGTCGGCGTAGCACCGGGTGATGCGGAGACCAATATGAAATGGCTCGCACGGAAAGTCGCCGGCTTGAGGATTTTTTCCGATGAAGATGGAAAAATGAATCTCAGCGTCCGGGACATTGGCGGACAGTGCCTGGCGGTAAGTCAGTTCACGCTTTTCGCGGATTGCCGCAAAGGGTTCCGTCCCGGGTTTTCCTCGGCGGCCTCACCGGAAGAAGGACGAGTGGGGTTTGACCGTTTTGTGGAGTACCTTCGGGAAGAAGGGGTTCCGGTCGAAACAGGAGTCTTCCAGGCGGATATGAGCGTGCATCTGGTGAATGACGGTCCCGTAACCATTGAACTCGAACGGGAAGCTCCAGAATGAATCTGAGGCGTTGTCTGGTACTGGTTCTCAGCTTGTGGAGCCTTTTCCTGATGGGAACGGAACCCATTCCCGTCCGCTCAGTCATCCTGATTCATCAGGGAAAAGTGCAAATTACGGCTCCCGATACCGCCGCAAGTCAAACACTGGGTGTCTGGGTGAGACAGTGCCTTTCCACTCTGGAAGCGTTGTGGCAGACCAAAATTCCTTTCCAACCTGACCTTCCACTTGAAATCAGAGTAAACGAACGGGGGGAAAAAGTGGAGCTCTTGGAGAGCTGGCGCGATGGAGTCCTACGGCAGCGAATTGAAATTCCTCACTCTCCGGATCGGCAAGATTCTCTGGCAATGGCAGATGCGTTAACCAGGGCGTTGACTCACCGGGCACTTCTGGCGGCAACATCCGGTCAATGGGTGGAGGCACCGGATTGGTGGGTCAGAGGCCACAGCCTTCATCTCTTGAACGGAGGCACGACTGCAGCTCTGAAAGAATGGAGCGACGTCTCAGAGGGGAAATGGCTCCCTCCGGACCAGTGGATCCTGCAGCCACCGGTAGAACCGGTTTCCCTCCAAATTCGCGCTCAGGAACTGTTGTTTTGTCGATGGGTTCGGCATCAGAAAAAGGGAGAAGAGGGCTGGAAATGGCTGGCAGGGTGGAAAGCAGACCGCGCACTTTTCCATCTTCAGGATCTGTGTGGAGCCGCCAGCCTGCGGGAGGTCCATATTCACTGGGCACTATGGAGGGCGGCAGATCGGGATGCACGACTGTCAGAATATCGCTTGGAACAGGGGGTTCTGGATGAGCTGGAAGACCGTGCACGAGTTCATCCAGCCTTAATGGGGGTGAATGGCCTGCCGGAACGCTACCGCCCTCTGGATCTCGACCAGCTTGTGGACTCGATTCATCTTGAGGGGGTGGAAGAGATGCTTACCAAATGGAACCTCCGGCTGCAGCCCCTTGCGTTCCGGCAGTCGGATGACGTCCACCTTGTTGTGAAACATTATCTGGATGCGGGCCTTGCCCTGGGGCATGCTGCCGGATCATCCGGCAGGAAACGGCAGCAAAATCTGGAACGGTTTGAGCAATCGTTCCTTCAGGCGAGAAAAACACATCATGCCCTGCTGCTCGGGATGAACCCCGCGCAAATTCAGGAAATGCCCTGACATCCTCTATTCATGTCTCATGGACCATAAACTGATGATTTGAGCGGTAAATTCCGCATCCTCGTTGCGGGTGAGCAGGTGGTTCGCGCCTTCCAGTAGCATTTTACTGACCGGTCCGGATAGTCGCTCTTCAAGATAATCAGCATGTTCCACCCCCACTGTTTGATCCTCCGGTGCGTGCAGCAAAAGCACTGGAAGAGCCAGACGGGAAAGCGTCTGTACATGATCCCCGCGGGTGAGATCTTCCACCAGGGAGTTGCTGATCGTAAACGGTCTCCCTGCCAGGGTAATGTCCGCTTTTCCGTTGGCCTTCACCTCCGGAAGAGCGTCTTGAAAGAGATGGACCACATGACCTGGATCCGCCGGGGCTCCGATCGTGGCCACTCCTTTGAGATGAGGGAGCTTGGTTGCCGCTGAAAGAACTGCTGCCCCGCCCAGACTGTGACCCACCAACAAGGTGACCGGTTGTCGTACATGTGCCTCCAAGGCAGCCGCTGCATCCAGCAGGTCCTCCACATTGGCACTGAAACCTGTATTCGCAAAATCTCCATCGCTGTTGCCAAGGCCCGTAAAGTCAAACCGGAGCACCATAAATCCTTTTCTGGCCATCTCACGAGTGATGCGGCTGGCGGCGGCGATCTCTTTGGAGCAGGTGAAACAATGTGCAAACAGAGCCATCCCCTTAGGAGGACCCTCCGGCTGCTCCAGACGTCCGGATAAACGGACACCGGCTCTGTTTTTGAAATCAAACTTTAAGGTGCCAAAGCGGTGAACCGGTAGCAGAGAATGGATCTGTTCCTGAATCGATGACGCTTCCTTTGTCGCTTGCACCCACCGTTCCGGAATGGCCTCCCGACCCAGGGATGCTCCGAGTACCATTCCCAGTAGCATTCCTCTTGCCGCACTGTCCCCCCCGGCCATGGCGTTTTCAATCAGGGCCTCTTCCAGGGAATGGCTGTATTTTTTCAGGAGGTAAAGGGTCGCGGGAAAGGCGTGATCCACATGGCAGGTCTGTCCGAGCTTTACGATGGCGTTGGTGGTATCCGTTTTCAACAGGGACTCGGCTTTTTGTGACCACTCTTTTGCCGGGAGGGCTTCAAAGGATCGTGAGGCCACCGCACGTAAAGCCGGAAGAACCTCTTCACCCGCAAGAACCCGAACCGTCACTCGCATAAAAAACTCAGCAGAATCAATGACCTGATCGTCTCCGTGCGTCATGCGTGTTTGTTCCCGGGCCGCCCATACCAGATCAGCTTCATCCTTCAGGTTCTCTGCGAGGAGGAGTGGTGCGATCCGTGAAGCACCCGCCAGGTCGTTCGAGGTGGAGGGCGTGCGGCGCATTCCGTCACGGAGATTGGACAGGGTGTCCTGTGAGGCTCCGTCAAAATATCCATCGTATCCCCGCATGGCTTCCTCCCATTGGAACCGGAAGCTGTCGATATCGAATTGGCGTTTGCGTGAAATGTGATCCAGTAGCCATAGCGTCTGGTCTCCATAATGGGTGAAATCCCCGGAAACCCGGTTGCTGTGATACGTATCCTCCGGCAGATCGACAAAATCTGTCAACCGTCCATACAGGCGGGTTAGTTTGCTGGCATTGTAGTTCCAGTGAGGCGCCAGGCTGAAACTGTCACCGATGAAAGAGGCGAGGATACAGGTGTCGAGGTTGTCCATGATGATGCAGAGTGGTCGAACCTTTCGTGATTGGCTTACGGGATTTCACTCCGCATTCTCCGCACAGAGGATCTGGCACAGGTGGCTGAGCATGGCCCCGGTCTCCTGCTTGGACATCGAGAGTGTATCGTGCGTGATCGAATATCCCTCAAAATAGGGGAGAAGCAGGGTGGTGACGCGTTGCGCAGCTTTCCGGCTTCCACACATCGGGAGCAAAAGATGGGTGACGGTTTTTCCCAGTTCTCGGTAATAGGCATTCATCTGTGTTTCCACTGCTGGATCCCGGGTGGAAAGAGCCCAGAGCTCCCTGAAAATCCGGCACATGTCACTGATGTGATCCACGTGATCCAGGTAAAAGCGAATGAGTTCGTGCCGTTGCTCCTCTGGGTCCGCCTGCTCCTTTGAAGGTCTGTAGGACCTCAATTCCTCGAGACAAAGGGTGAAATAGGAATCCGCGAGCCCGGAAAGCAGGGCCCCTTTATCTTTGTAATGATACTGAAGATTCCCAAGACTTATCCCTGCTGCCTGCGCAACTTTCCGCATGGTAAGTCCCTCCATGCCAACTTCTTTCAGGACATCGAGTGTGCGGGTAATGATGAGGGTTTTCGTAGGGTGAAGGGATGCCACGTACGTCTCCAGTAAAAAAACAAAGGTAACATGCTTGACGGTCTAGGTCAATAGACCTATTTTGTGTAGGTCAAATGACCTAAACTCTATCAGCAGAAAAAACCATGATTCAAGCACTCCGTACTCCCGACGACCGTTTTGATGGGTTACCCGGATATTCATTCACGCCACATTACCTGGAAACCATACCCGGCTATGAAGGCCTGAGAGGTCACTATGTGGATGAAGGTCCTTCAGATTCAGAAGAGATCTTTCTCTGTCTGCATGGGGAACCCAGTTGGAGCTACTTGTACCGAAAAATGATTCCGATGTTCACTGCGGCTGGCATCCGTTGTATCGCCCCGGATCTTCTCGGGTTCGGCCGCTCAGATAAACCTGTGAAGGAGGAGGTCTACACCTTTGATTTCCACCGGAATTATCTTCTCAACCTGATCCGTACGTTGGATCTGACCAACATCACTCTCGTGTGTCAGGATTGGGGCGGTGTGTTGGGTCTGACCTTGCCGCAGGACATGCCGGAGCGATTCTCACGACTTCTGATTATGAATACTGGCATCATGACGGGCGAAGTGAGCGGTGAGGCCTTTGACGCCTGGAAAGCAGAAATTGACAGCGATCATAACGTACCTATTTTTGAGATCATGAAACGTCATGCTCCGGGAATATCCGATGAAGAAGCGATGGCATATGAAGCTCCGTTTCCATCCGCAGAGTATAAAGCGGGTGCACGTGTGTTTCCCCATCTTGTGGCCACCCGTCCTGATTTTCCAGGGGTAGACACTTCGCTCAAAGCGATTCCGTTCTGGAGTGAACAGTGGGAAGGGGAGAGCTTCATGGCGGTCGGCATGAAGGATGAGATGCTGGGGCCCAGTGTCATGGTGCATATGCAGGCCCTGATCAAAGGCTGTCCGGAACCGTTGGAACTTCCCGAGGCGGATCACTTTGTTCAGGAGCAGGGAGAGATCGTCGCAGAAAAAGCGCTTGAGCATTTTGGCCTCTGTCCGGTCTGATCGGGAGTCTGCGATGAAGAGCCTTTACCTGCTAGTCCTGTCCTCCCTTACTTAAAAAGTGGCTCGATGATGTGCTGACGGATGGGCGTGCATACCGGAGGACCGGCCGTACCCTGCATGGAAACGACCTTGAGCTTCTGGAGTCAGTTGGCGGGAACCTCAATCGTATACCGGGTTCGATATTTGTGCCGCGATGTATGACCTGCGGCCTGCAACCGCTGAGCGAAATGACTCTGGTTAGCGGGGTTTCAGGCCCAGCATGTTCACCGTGCGGGTGAAATCTGCCGGGAGTGGGGCCCGGATGTGAATGTCTTTTTCCTCGTAGGGGCAGGTGAATTGGATGGACACTGCGTGCAGCATCTGACGGGGAATTTTCTGCTCGATCCTCGGGATTTCTTCCCGGGTACCGTATTGACGGTCACCGGCTACGGCGCAATTCATCATTCGGAGGTGACGGCGGATCTGGTGGGTTCTACCGGTGGCAATTCTGCATTCCACAACGCTGTACCCCCGGTGGGAGGCCAGGACACGGATATCCGTTTCGGCGCGCTGGCCTTCGATGGCTTTCTGCACCATCCCGGTTTTCGGGATACCCCGCACTAGAATCCGGTACCGTTTCTCCATCTTACTGTCCTTGAACAGATCAATGTAGGTGTTCGTGGATTCCGGTCGGCGCGAGAACAACAGCACGCCGGTGGTGTCTTTGTCGAGACGGTGCAAGGCGCGGATAGAGGGCTCTTCTCTCGAGGTGCGGAGACGTTGCTCCAGGCTTCGTTTGTCACTCTCGGAGATCATGCCGGAGGGTTTGTTCACGGCCAGCAGGTGTTGACTCTCGTAAAGAATGGAGGGGGTGACCTCATTGCCGGATGTCTGAGCCAGGGAGGCGGAAACCCTGTCCCCTGCTGAACAGCGGTGTTTGGCCATCCATACCCGCTTGCCATTGATGAACACATTCCGTCGGTCCAGCAACGCTTTCGCCTGCTTGCCGCTCAGATTGAGGTGCCGGCGAAGCAGAGACAACAGGTCGTCGCCCTGTTCCTGGGGCCGGACCTGAAATTCATCGCGTGGAGGCATCGAAACGTTTCCCGTGGTGCTTATACGGAGAGCTGAGCGGACTCAAATGCAGCGTATTCTTTCCGTTTCTCTTCGTAGAGAGCAGCGGCATCCGCATTCGGGTCGACTTTGGAGCTCTCCACCGGTTTGGTGAACGGCGATACGATTTCTTCCCAGTCCGCGTTTCCATCCGCATCCAGTTTGAAGGCATGAGCCGCCCGAAGGGCTGCACCCAGGGCCGCGCCATTTGCAGTTTCCTGACGGAAAACGGGTGCCGCAAATACGTCTGCCATAATCTGCAGGATCTCCTGATTCGCGGAGGCACCCCCCGTGGCGTAAATACATTGAGGCTTCTCGCCCATCCACTCACTGTGAAGGCGCATGGACATCATCTGTGCTTCGACAACCGCACGGCAGTTGGCCGGGGCATCCTCGGCATCGAGGTTCTGTCTGCGAACGCCGGGGGTAAGGACTTTGGGCACGATTTCCGGATCAAACCAAGGCAGCATCAATGCCCCCTGGTTCCCAACCGGCGTGTCCCGGATGGACGCTGAGAACTGATCCCAGTCTAGTCCGTAGGTGTCTTTCACCTTCTCACGGGCAAGAGACCCGTTTTTGAAACAGATCAGACTCATGTACCCCCCTGCGGGGGACCCGAAGACATGGCCCTCACCGCGCGGGTCGGTCTTGCAGGCGGACATTGCGCCGAAGAGGGTATCGCTGGTTCCGAGACTGATGGCCGTCATGCCCGGTTTCACCAGTCCGGTGCCGATCAGACTGCAGGGATTGTCCCCGGACCAGACCACTGCTTTCGCCGCCGGATTCAGACCGTACTTCATGACCAGGTACGGGTTGACCACGCCAAGAATCGAATGGGACGCGGCAATGGGGGGGAGCTTGGTCCTCAGGTCAGATGCCGTGGCTTCCAGGGCTCCGGAATGCCAAGTGAGGGCGTCGATGTCCATCAGGTTCATTCCGGCTCCGTCACCCGGGTCAATGGGGGAAATTTGACCCGCGATCAGGGAGCTTCCCAGAGAACTGACCAGGGCAATGTGTCCGGTCTGTTTGTAGGCACCGGGTTCTTCGATGGAGAATTTCCGGATTTGCGGACCGGTAAACCGTTCGGTCACATCTGATCCGGTTGCCTTCACTGCGCCCTCCCGTCCGCCAAGGGATTCGCGGATCTCATCGCATTCAGACGAGGTGCTGCTGTCCATCCACACCGGTCCGGTGGGGCGGCTGAGAACGCGTGCCAGATTGTCGGCCAACGTCCCGTGGATGTCCATTTCCCGGATCTGTTTTTCCGCCAGGCTGGTCATGTAGACGGAGCCATGCTGCTGACCACTTCCGGAGATGGCCTTGATGTCTCCTAATGGCAGGCCGGCATGTTTCATCTGCTGAAACAGCAGATCGAGGGCGTCTGCCCACATAAGCGGTGAGGAATGGACCACGGTCGGATCCGAATGCCGCAGGACTCCGTTTGTGGTGCCGTAGTGGGGAAGGATTTCGTCAAAGTTCAGAGCGCGGTCATCCAGGATTTCCCCGGTGTCCAGATCCAGAAGGATGCTGCTGAGGCTTTGTGTACTGCTGTCGAGGCCAAGAAAATAGGAGGGCATAAGGGGGATCCCGGTTCGGGTGAAACGTGAATCCTCCTTATGCAAGAACAGGGGACATGATGTCCAGCCAGTTCTGCGCAATCAGTCCGTGTCCCGCCGTGGAAGGATGAACGCCATCCGGAGCCCAGAAGGAGGCAGGAGCCGACGCCAACGCGGCATCAAACAATGATTGCAGGGGAAGAAAGAGCGTGCCGAAGTGTTGAGCGGCTTCACGAACGATCGCCTGCTTTGCGGCCAGATCCTCTTCGATCCAGTGGGCTTTGCTGTTTTCCTCGGTTCCCAGTACGAAAGGTTCAATCAGGATGGACCGTTCCGGAACCGCCGGGGTTTGGGAGAAGGCGGACGCGAGTAGCTGGTCCAGCTCGGACGCAAAGACATCCGCAGAGGTGGGATCATCTGAGTCGTAGCGGCGCCAGGTATTATTGACCCCGATGTACAGGGACAAGATGGTCGGCTGCAGGTCGATACAGTCCGCCTGCCAGCGGGTGAGGAGGTCGCAGGTGCGGTTCCCGGAAATGCCCCGGTTGAAGATCCGGACCTCACCTGGTGCGGTCTCGAACATGACCCTCCCGCCGATCATGGTCACGTAGCCGCGGCCCAGCCAGTCATGATCCTCACGGCTGCGGCCGGTATCGGTAATGCTGTCTCCTTGAAAAAGAATGGTTTCCATGGAAAGGCCCTCAGGGAGTCAGACTCAGCAATGCATCCAGGGTGGCATGAACCCGACGTCCGTTGTTGGAGGAGCCGAAGTCAGGGTCAGAGAATGTGTCCGGCGTCGCACCGCCGACGGCAGCCAGTTGAGGGACCACGGAGACTCCGACATTCATCAGGAATGTCCGCAGGGCCCACAGGCTGCGCAGTCCGCCCATCGGGCCGGGGGAGGCGGAGAGAAGTCCCGCAGTCTTTCCCCGGAAGGCCACCATGGGAGGTTCATCCCCGCCACCACTTCTGGAGGCCCAGTCCAAGGCATTGAGGAGCAGGGGGGTGGGGTAGGAATTGTACTCCGGACTGGAGATGAGGAATCCGTCCGCTTCCTTCATCGCCTCCTTTAAGGTCCGCACTCCCTGGGGGAGACCGTTCGCGGCCTCATAATCTCCGTCATACAACGGAAGGTCGAGCGCACGGAGATCGAGGATTTCCACCACTGCACCTGCTTCCCGGGCCATGTGCGCGGCCGCCTCGAGTAAATGAGTGTTCAGGGACTGCAGCCGGGAGGAACCGGAGAAGGCCAGCAGGTTTTTCATGATTAGAAGCCGAGGTCAGACAGGAAGGTGGAGGCCGCACTGGAAAGATGGGACGGCTGATAGGGTTTCAGCAGGATCAGATCCGGTTTGTTGTCCACAAATCGTCCTTCCGCATCTTCAAGGGTCTGCCCTGTGCAGATGATGACCGGAAGAGAAGGGAATTTCCCGCGGATTTCCATAAAGGTTTTGTCCCCGTCCTGCCCGGGCATCACCAGATCGAGGACCACCAGGGCAATTAAGGGATTCTGGGTAAGGCGATGAAGCGCATCATATCCGTTTTCCGCTTCGATGATCGGGAGACCCAAGGGCGAAAGGGTTCTGGACGTTAGCCGGCGCATTTCCGGATCGTCATCCACTACAAGGATCGCGGGTTCTTGCGTGGTCTGACGGGTTTGGGGAGCCGCTTCCGCTGTTTCCTGTTTCTGCTGTGCCTCATCCTCCAGAGCAATTTCCTCGAGGGACGGAGGCACAAACATGCGGTTGTCCTGCATGAAATCGATCAGGTCGCCGGGGCGAATCAGGTATTTACCGCCTGCAGTCCGATAGGAAGGAAGTTTGCCGTCACGGATCCAACAACAGATGGTGTTTCGGCTGACGCCACAAAGGGTGGCCGCCTTGGGGGCAGAGAGAAATACGGGTTCTGGAAGCTTTTCTTTCATGGGACGTTCCACAGGATTAAGACTATCCCTCACTAAATGACGCTTTGTGCAAAAGATCAACGAAAGTTTTATGCTTTTCCCCCGTGGGGATCCGTGGTTGGGTGCGCGGCATGCCACGTATCGTTTTCTTCCTCGTTTTGGTGACGGCCGGCCTGCAGGCGGTTGCAGGAAGAATACGGGTTGAACATGGAGCCCCCATCGTTGAGGTGGTGATCCACAACTGGGTATTGCCGGATGCGACACGAAGTGATCCGATGAGCCGTGCGAATCTGGCGGTGGTGGAAGCGTTCCGGCAGGCATATCCGACCATCATTCGGGAGCGGTATACGGACCGCTACCGGGCAGACCCCGAGACCTTTGGCGAATACGACTGGGATCGCATTGAAGTCGAACCCCGGAAATTTACCGGGATCAAAGTGGAAGGGGTGGAGTCCGATCTGTTGGCCATCGCAGGCGGAGTGGCACCGGACGTGATGTACCTGAACTTCCGCAAGTCAGATACCTACATCCGGAATGGATTTCTCGAACCTCTGGATGACTACTTTCAGGCCCTTCCTGAAGAGGAGATCAACCGGCGGGTCCATGAAAAGGTCTGGCCGGTCATCCGGCGGAACGGGCCCGATGGCGGAACCCATATCTGGGCCTTTCCCTATGGAGGGCTTCTCGGAAAGGGGTTGCTCTTTCGCAAAGACCGCTTTGAGGAAGCAGGTCTCGCATATCCGGATGCCAACTGGACCTGGACCGAGTTCGAACATGCGGTGAAAACCCTGACGGAACCCTCCAAGGGGCTTTACGGGTTTCGATTGGCGCGCGGGAAGCATGAAAGCTATCAGTTCATGTCCTTCCTGTGGTCCGCCGGAGCGGAGTTCATGGTGCAGAATCCAGAGACGGGGGAGTGGTCATTGGAATACGATTCACCCGAGGCCGTGTCGGCTCTTGATTTCTACACCCGGCTGGTGTCGGAACCCTGGCGGGATGAACAGGGCGAGCTGCACCGGGGCTATACCTACCGGGATGCCGGAGGAGCCTGGATGAAATGGCAGCGGGGGGAGATTGCCATGACGCAGGGGTACTTGGATGAGGAGATGCTGAATGTCATCAACCCGGAACTCACCGGAATCGCGCCGTTTCCCAAAGGCCCCACCGGGATTCGTGGCACGGAAATCAACAACCGGATGCTGGCCCTGTTCCGCGATATTCCCAATCCGGTTGTTCGCGATGCCGCCTGGGAATTTATGAGGTTTTTCGGGTCCGAGGAGGCACAGCGGATCCGGGTGGATATTCTCGTTCGTTCCGGTTTGGCGGCGTTTATTCAGCCGGAACGCCTCCACCAGTTTGGCTACGGCGCATTGGCCTCCCTCTCTCCGCCCGGATGGACCGAAGTCTTCGAACTCGCGGTTGAGAGCGGAATTCCTGAACCTTACGGTCCTAACAGTAACATTGCCTATGACCAGTTAACCCTGCCTCTGCAGAAAACACAGGGACTGGCGTTGAAAGGGGATCTGCCGGAGGATGGACCCATGCGTGAAGCCCTCATGCAGAGGATTCTCGCCGAATCGGTGCAACGGGCTACCCGGGAAATGCTGGGGGTCACGCCACCGGAGCAGCAACGCCGGCAAACCTGGGTGTCCGGAGTGGTGATTGCCGGGGTTGCCCTTGGCTATGCGGTTTTGATCCGGATCATCGTGAGTGTCTATGCAGGTGCCGCCCGTGAGGCGGGTGAAGTGGGACGTGCACGTAATCGGGTCTGGGTGGCTCTGCTCATGCTTCCGGCCCTGGCCGGCGTTACCGTGTGGCAGGTGTTCCCTCTTCTCCGCGGATCCATGATGGCCTTTCAGGATTACCAGATCCTGCGTGAGTCGAAATGGGTGGGCCTGGACAATTTTGGCGAAGTGCTGTTTGATCAAGCCTGGTGGGAGTCGGTATGGACGGCGATCCGTTACACCCTCTGGGTGATGGCCATGACGTTCCTTCCTCCGTTGCTGTTGGCGATTCTGCTGCAGGAGACGCCGTTTGGACGGCTGTTCTTCCGAACCATCTATTACCTGCCTGCTGTGGTGAGTGGACTGGTGATGATTCTGATGTGGAAATTTTTCTACCAGGAGGATGACGTCGGTCTGCTGAATGCCGTGGTCACCCGGATTCCTGCCGAGGGATTTCTCCTCACCGGAATCCTGTTTGCCTCGCTGGCCTTCCTGCTGTTCGTACGGCTTCGCCTGATGGGCATGCGCGTGTTGCAGCTTGTGTCTCTGGCTGCCGGCTTCGGGTTTCTCTGGACGGGCTGGAAGCTGGCCGCGGCGGTCTGGTCTCAGCAGGAGGGGTTCACGGTGCTTGCCACCATGAATGAATCCGTCAAATGGCTGAGCAATCCCGAGACGGCCATGTTTGCCTGTGTGCTTCCTCTGGCCTGGGCGGGAATGGGACCGGGGTCGCTCGTGTATTTGGCTGCACTGAAGGGGATCGACGAAGCCTCCTACGAGGCGGCGGATCTGGATGGAGCCGGCTTTCTTGATAAAATCCTGTTTATCGTAGTGCCGAGGTTGAAACCGCTGATGCTGATTAATTTTCTCGGAGTCTTCATCTCGGCTTTTTTCCATGCCGAGGGAAATGTGCTTGCGATGACCGGCGGGGGGGCCGGGACAAACGTAGCGGGGCTGTACATTTTTCAACAGGCGTATATTTATCTCCGCTTCGGGCCTGCCACCGCCATGGCCTGGCTGCTGGGGGCAATGCTCATCGGTTTCACCTTGTGGCAGATGAGGATGCTGGTCGGCCTTGAATTCAGAACTACCGGGGAGGACTGAGATGGGGCTGATTGCCAAAACCGGCCGGAAATCCATTGGAACCTCGTTTCTCCTGCTGGGCATCCTGTTTGTGCTCACGGTGGGTGCGGTGACCATGGTGATCCCGTTTCTGCTCATGCTGACGGCCAGTACGCATACGCAGGTGGACCGGACTGCATTCACGGTATGGCCGGCATTCCTCACCGATGAAACCGTCCTGTATCAGAAGTATCTGTCTGCGAAGTATAATGAATCGCCTTCTGTCCTCCGTGCCGTCTGGGAAACAGACCACAAAAGTTTCCAGGGAATTGAACTGCAGCAAAGCTTCAACCGGAAAAGAGCTGAAGCATGGAGGCAGTTTCTGCTCGAAACGGACGTTCCCCTGCATGAGCAGGTTGCGGGCTTCACCTACACGCCCGCCAGTCGGGGCCGGCCATGGAATGAACGGCGGTTCCTGCGGGCACAGCACGTGGCGTTTGACGGATCGATTTCGGATCTCAATGATGTCATGCAGACCTCCTTTGCGGACTGGAACGCATTCCGTGTACTCCCGCCGGATACCCGCTCCCGTCTGGGCCTCCATGCCGATACGCCCTGGTGGAGGGCATGGAATGCGTTCGTGCAGCAGGAGGTGCCGGACTGGGCCAAGGGGACCCATAATCTGACCGGGTTTTACCGGGAACGCATTCAGGCTGTCATGGGGGGGGAGGAATCCTTGACCCCGCGTCCACCCGAAGAGGAGGAGGCCCGGGCGCGGTGGGAGTTGTTTGTCAGGGAAGTGGTTCATCCCGGGTATGTTCGGTTTGCCCCCCAGGCAGAACCTGCCTGGCAGTCCTTCCTGCAGAAACGGTATGTCACACTTGAGACCTATCAATCGATCACCGGACGACAGGAAGCACGGTGGCAAGAGATTGCCCTCCCAGCCTCTTTGGCGGAAACCGGGACCTTGCGAGCGGACTGGCTGGACTGGCTGATCGGGTGGCAGGACCCCGGTTCCGGCACGACTTACGAAATTTCTCTGGATGCTGTGCATCTTGTCTGCGTGGAACTCACATGGAGGGACCTGCATGGAGAAATGCCCCCGTACCGTGATGTGGATCAGCTCCTGTTTGAGGAAAACCGGGCTGCCATCCGCAAGCTGTTCCTGTTTCAGAATTACGGCACGGTGTGGGAAATTCTGATCGTGCACGGCAGGGGGCTCTGGGTCACGGTGCTCTATTGCGGAGGCGCGGTCCTGATCGCTCTGATGGTGAATCCAATGGCCGCCTATGCCCTGAGCCGGTTCCGTCCACGGCATTCTTATTCCCTGCTGCTGTATCTGCTGCTGACCATGGCGTTTCCTCCCATGGTGACGCAGATCCCCCTGTTCCTGATGCTGCGCGATCTCAATCTGCTGAATACCTTCTGGGCGTTATGGCTTCCGGGAATGGCGCATGGCTATTCCATTTTCCTGCTGAAGGGGTTCTTCGATTCCCTGCCCCGTGATCTCTACGAGAGTGCCTCATTGGACGGGGCGGGGGAAATGAGAATGTTTGTCACGATTACGCTGTCTCTGTCCAAACCCATTCTCGCCGTGATTGCCCTGTCTGCATTCGTGAACGCCTACACGTCCTTTATGTTCGCCCTGCTGATTTGTCAGGACGAGTCCATGTGGACGCTGATGGTGTGGCTGTACCAGATGCAGCAGCAGTATGGCTCCGGGGTCATGAACGCTGCCTTTGTTCTGGCGGCGATTCCGACCCTGATCGTCTTCCTCGCCGCACAGCGTCAGATCCTTCGGGGGATTGTGGTTCCTTCAGAAAAGTGAGGTTCAGTTCTTCTGGAGTGCGTCCTTAATCCATAGTACGTGTAGATCATGATTAAGATTCCACGTACATGGTTCGTCTTCCGCCCCTTTTACAGATACTAAACCTAATGAGTGAGAGACCAACAGTCGTAGACCTTTTCGCCGGAGCCGGAGGAATGTCACTTGGGTTTGAGCAGGCAGGATTTGATCTCATTGCAGCTGTCGAGTTAGACCCTGTTCATGCTGCAGTTCATCATTATAACTTCCCGAAAGCTGCAACACTTGCTTCTTCTGTAATCGGACTTGATGCAAAATCCATCCTGCAAAATCATCAGAAGTCAATCGCAACAGGAAGTGTTGATGTTGTGTGCGGCGGAGCCCCTTGCCAAGGCTTCTCACTTATCGGGCAGCGAATGCTTGACGACCCTAGAAATCAACTTGTTAGGCAATTTGTTCGTCTCGTTGTAGAACTTGATGCGAAGTATTTTGTATTCGAAAATGTCAAAGGACTCACGGTGGGCAAACATCGGAAATTTTTGAATCTTCTCATTTCAGAATTTCAGGAGTATGGGTATGCTGTCAGGCAACCATGGCAGGTGCTCAATGCGAAAAATTACTCTGTACCCCAACATCGAGAACGTCTTTTTCTGCTTGGAGCCAAGAATGGCTATCCTCTTCCGGCATACCCGGAGATAAAAACCTCAGATGATACGGACCTCTTTTCATCTACTAATACATATCCTATACCCACTTGCAGAGACGTCCTGGAAGATCTTCCGGATATTGAACTCTTTGAAGAACTCACAACTGCGGATGCTGTGCAGCTTGAAAATTGGGAGCCGGTATCTGAAATTGCCAGAGAGCTACACTGTTTAACAGAAGGTTGTTGGCATTTTGGCTATCCGAGAAAATGGGATCCCACTGTACTTACATCTAGCTTGCGTACGGCTCACACCTCAATTTCCCGGAGACGGTTTCAGGAGACCTCGCCTGGCTTCGTCGAACCCATTTCGCGGTTCTTCAAGCTCTCACCAACTGGGCAATCCAATACGCTCAGAGCCGGAACTGACTCAGCACGCGGCGCCTTCACTAGCCCTCGCCCTATTCACTATAATTACAATCGTTGTGTTTCGATTCGTGAGATGGCACGTTTGCACGGATATCCTGATTGGTTTCGCTTTCATGTAACGAAGTGGCACGGAGGTAGGCAAATTGGTAACTCAGTCCCACCTCCACTCGCAAGAGTGATTGCTACGTCTGTCATACGTGCACTTGGAATCAAGCCTGGCCGTCCTCGTGAGAAATTATCACTTGGGGACCCTGAACTCCTGGCTATGGATATGACTGAGGCAGCCAAGTTTTGGGGAATTGAGGTGCCAATCAAAAAACGAGACAGGAAGAATGGGCGGCAAAAGAGGAAGCAATATGAAATCGAGAATGAGCGACAGGCTGCTAGGAGGTGCTGAATGGTGAAAAAAATGAAAAATCGTTATGCCGCCATAATAGATCACATATTCTTTTCTAAATATACTAAGGGTGATGAAGAAATCCCCTTTGAACGGGAGGATTTGGTGCAGGCCGCCGAGTCACTTAAGATCTCATTACCCAAAAACCTTGGCGACGTGATCTACTCGATCCGATATCGTACCGAACTTCCTCAAAGCATTCTCAAGACTCAGCCAGAAGGTAAGGAATGGGTTATTGAGGGACGAGGCCGCTCATTGTATTGCTTTCTACTTGTAACCGAAAACCGGATAGTCCCTAACAATCAGCTCGCGGTAATCAAGGTCCCTGATGCAACCCCTGAAATCGTGTCTTCATACTCACTTTCGGACGAGCAGGCTTTACTGTCCAAGGTTAGATACAATCGCCTTCTCGATATGTTTCTTGGTTTAGCGACATATTCTTTACAGAATCATCTACGGACTACCGTTCATGGCCTCGGACAAGTTGAAATTGATGAAATCTATGTTGGGATCGACAAGCAGGGTGCACAATTCGTTTTGCCTGTTCAGGCCAAGGGAGGCTCGGACCAACTCTCCGTAGTACAGGCGAAGCAAGACATCGCGTGTTGCCAAGAAAAATTTCCGAACTTATTGTGCCGAGCAATCTCCGCGCAATTCATGGCTGAAGGTTTGATTGCTCTCTTCGAATTGGCTCTTGAGGAGGGTATGGTGAGGATAGTTGAAGAAAAACACTACAGGCTCGTATCCAGTGACCAAATAAAAGCTGAAGATTTACAGAAGTATTCCAAGCGCTAGTCGTTTGGAATAGAAGACAATTTGATTTTGCTTAGTATCGGGATTTCATCAGCCATTAGGAGTGATTGCTACCCAGCTCCAAATTCTCCGGGGGATTGTGGTGCCGTCTGAGAAGTGACCCCGTTCAGCTTTTTCGCTTATGAACGATTCCAACGTACCGCATGAGGATTCCTCCCAGCGCGATGAGGACAATGGCTGTCGGCTCGGGAATGGTGCTAATAGTCAGCACCGGGGCCGGAACCGTTGAGCCGGAGGGGCTGGCAACATCGGTGATGCCGAACACATATTCATAGGGGTCGGTTGCAGGCGGGGCGGAGGTGCCGATCACGTCGGGATCAAAGCTGGCCAGACGTGCCGTGACAATGAACATTCCCCCGGCTCCGACCGCACTGCTGAGATCTGAGACCGCTCCCGGGAGGTCAATGGTGTAGGTGTCAGGGGCAAGCGTCATGAGGCCGTCTGCCGAGGGCGGAGCTGCTCCAGGTGGAGGCGTGCCAGTAATTTCAAATCCCCCGTAAGGAGTGCTGGTTCCGAAGGTGCTCCAGATAGAATCTGTGGGGGTGGAGGTGCCGACAGGATCAAGGATCTCCACTTCGGAAAATGGAGTCCCGGTGAATTCCACCACCTCGGAGCCTCCGGAGAAATTCGCCAGAGCGGCACTGCCTCCTGCTGTCAGCGTGAGGTCGATGGTCACTCCGGTGATGGTGTGCCCCGCGGGAATACTGCCCAGAACACCGGCCATGTCGAACATGAAAAACACGCGCCGTTCCGGTGTGCTGTCGGCGGTACTTAAAGGTCCCAGCGTGGAACGGCCCATGAAATAATTCTGGAAGGAGGCATCGTTGTCCGGAGGGAGGGTGGCCGGATATCCGCCTGGAGGCATATCCACGGTCGGGCTGTAGGGACCATAGAATCCGCCGACCTGACCCGAACCGTCTGTGGAAAGAACTTCGATATCGATGGCCCGTACCGACAACGACATTACGGCCAAGAGACAGGGGATGCAGATTGAACAAGCATGCAGTTTCATGATGGGGTTCCTGAAAGAAGACTAGGTGTTCGATGAAGGACATTGGACGCAACTATAGTTTAGCTTAACAAATCAACCCCGGTCAAGGTTGATTTGCCTATGGAGGAGGCTGAGGAGGTGTACACAGGTACTCTTATCGCCCCGTGCGTTCAGAAGGCGGTATGTGGACGGGTGTATGCAAATCAGCAGCCCAGGTGTTCACTTCCGCTGGATGGAGGAACCCTGTGATGGCCCCGACCACGGCCCCCCGGTGACAGCTATCACCCCCCACTTCGGCATTGGCCTGGATGGCGGCGGAGAAATCATCCTGGTACTTCCAACTGAGGTAGAGAGCGGCCGGCATAGCCTGATCGATGTAACAGGCAGGGCTGTAGCGGTTGCCGATGACATGGGTGTCCGGCTGCTCTCTCCACCGTTCTGCTTTCTTCAGGGAAATCCAGTCTCCAGCCTGTGCCTGGATGGCATGGTTGAGGCTGGCACCCTCCTGAAGTTCCCAGAGTACGCATGCCAGGGTATCCGCCGCCCGTATCACATTGGCATGCGCATGTGTGAGGCCGACATGTTCCTTTATTCTGTGCCTCATTTCCTCACGACCCTGCTCATAAAGCAGAGAGCAGAGGGCTGGGACATGAGCGAGACCGCCAATGTGCTCATCTTTGACGGAGCATTTTTTTGGAGGCCGGCCCTGTGCCAGTTTGGTGAAAAATCCGCGGTGCACCTCTTCCACATAGGTATCCCGGTGCCATCCCGGAGTCCGCATGACCGTGATGTAGCGTTCCAACCATGCATCTGGATCCCCTGTTCCCTGCGTTTCTGTCCAGGTGACCCATTCCCTCGCCAATTGAAAATTCAGGGTGTTTTCGCCGGCTTGCAGAAACTGGTGATAGTGAATCTCCCGTTGCCCCCAGTAGGCCGCCTGATCATGCAGAATATCCCCCCGTTCATTCAGAGGTTGGTAACGGGACCGCCACAAAATCGAGTCCGGATGGGGATTTCTGGGAGCGAGAAAGCGGTCGATGCGTCCGTAATCCTGTTGAAGCGCATCCCGGTTGTAGTACCAATGCACCGGCATCGCCAGAGCGTCGGCGACGAGTGAACCCACGTAGGAGGAAAAGAAAGGGGAGTGTTCCATTTCATTTCATACGCGATCTCACGCAATTGGGAATGGAGATTCTCTGGTTCATATTCCGGATAATCGGAATCAGGACTTCTATGTCAGAACCTAACACGCCATACTGAACGGGTAACACTGGAGACCCCTTTCCACGATGAAAACCGCAAGAGGATGCCTGATTCTGTTTTTTGTTGTGCCGGCATTTTTCAGTCTGCTGAAGATTCTGTCCACGGTCTCAGAACCGGTGCCCCTCCAGAACAAACTCCCTCTGTGGGGATTCTACGCGGTGGTCATCCTGCTGTCCATTTTCTGTATGGTCAGACTCCTGAAGTATGAGGATGAGTAACCCGTTGAACCTCGGCCGTGATCGCAACCCCTGTTTACGGAAGGAGTAGGGAATGGACATGACTCTCCTGGCCGCTGGATGTGCATATGGCGTCACGGTTGTATCCTGTTTAACCTGGATATTTGTCAGCAAACAAAGACGAATCCCACGGACAACGAAAACCGTGCTGGGGGTGAGTCTGCGTGCTGCGACGTTGTTCATTCTTGCGTATCTCATCGGCAAAGGGTTGAACCTGTCCGCTTCGACGGCGCTGACCGTTCTGATTGCATGTGCCGCCGTGACTCTGACCTCTTGGGGCTTTGCGAGCCTTCCGGGCCTTGTCTTCTTTTATGTCATCCAACAATGGATCCTTGGATGGCCTGATAAGGAACTCCTGGTTCATAACACCGCTCTGAAATCCAATAAGCAAAGTAGGAAAGAACCTGATCCGATGGTGGGTCAGAACGCTGTGGCCCTGACCCCGCTCAAACCGGGCGGGAAAATTAGGATCAATGATTCCTCTGACGTGGATGCGGTCTGTGAGACCGGTTTTCTCGATCGAGGAGAAACGGTGACCATCGTGAGGAAAGAAGCATTTACCTATGTGGTAAGGCCGGGAACCGGATAAGCGGGTTGATTTCGGAAGTACGGTTCCCTGACAATCTGTAGAACTTCTCTTTTCTGGATCCTTTTGATAGAGGCTTTCATCAGCACCCATGAAACCGCCGAAAACTCTCTTCTTAACGTCCACACTTTTCATCCTGCTGGCTGCCGGCTGCGGTACTCCTGAAACAGATGAAACGTATATTTTGTCTCTGAAAGCTGAGATCGAGAAACTTGAAGCGCAGTGCGTACCGAAACAGGGGACCTCTCGCGAAGAAGTGGAATCGGTCTTTGGGTCTGGAGTTCCCCGCCACGTGGTGGTTTCCATTGTTCCTCAGGAAGAGCCTCCCCCGGAGGACAGCCCCATGAGGCATTATAAGCTGTTTGAGAACGGGATCTTACGTGTGCGGTATGATGAACAGTGGAAGGTAAAGCGCGCAGGATACAACCAGCCGTACTCCCTTAAAAACCGTGGCAGCTCTTATCCCGTGGATGATCAGATCAGAGAGCTTGAGGCTCAGCTCAAGCACATGAATCGCATTCTTGAGGAATACCACAAAAGGGTGGCATCTTCGACAGCCCCGTAGTGGATTGCAGGCGGCGGCTTCCAGAACCCATCTAGCTTCCTGACCTTCCCTTCGTGTGGACCGCAGGCATCAATGCACATGCGGGCGCAATTCAAATTCCTGTGTGATGACCAGGGCACCCTGCACATACACGCGAACCTGCGCGGGAGTGGTGAACTCTTTTCCCTGGAAGTGCGATGCGTCTTTTCCGGTATCTCCCGGAAAAATAAAATAGTTGGTTTTGCCGTCCCGAATCGTGGGTGTTCCGCTTTCATCCTCATTCTGTGTGGTATTCCGGACCGCCAGCACCACCCCTGCCGGTTCGAGCTTGGAGGTGATGAGATCAATCGTGGCATCAAGCGGCAAATCAAAAGGCTGGGTTCCGGCCTCATCCGTCGTGAGCCAGATCTCAATGTCCCCCTTGTCATCGTGAAGTTTGACTTCTGCATACGCCACTGGAATTCCGTTGGATTTCATGGGGACCATGATCCCGTGATGAGGAGCATGATCATGTCCATGCCCACCCGGGTGTTCATGCGGTTCCTGCGGGGCAGGTTGCTCAGCAGGTTCTTCGGGAGGTTTGGAACATCCTGTCAGGATCAGGGAGAACGTGAGGGCGAGAAAAACAACAGGCAGTTTCATAAGGAACCTTATTGTGAAAATGTGAGTACCGGTCGTGGCGGCACCGTTTTCTCTACGTCACTTCGCAGAGAAGGGAAGGGAAGACTCTCAGAAAAGGGTAAGGCACGGTCATTGATCGATCCGGCATGCGCGGAGCCAGCGGTATCTCAACCGTGAAAAAGAGCCACCCTTTGTAGAGAGGGGACATCCCTGCCTATGTTTGAAAAATCCGACGATATGCGGGGTCTTCGGACCAGTGGAAGCCGAAGACCTCTCCAAATCCCACGGGCAGTTTCATCAGGTTGCGAAGAGGAATCTCCAGCAGAGCCCCCCAGATGCATCGAATCGGACCGGCATGGGTGACGATCAGGATGGGGCCGTCCTCTCTGATCGGGAGGTGGTCGAGAAAGTGTGCGATCCGCTGATACAGCATCTCCAGGTTTTCCCCGTTTGGGGTACGCAGGGTCACCGGGTCTGCCATCCAGTTAAACAGGGCCGGTTGATCCATCTCCTCCCATGCCATATTCTCCCAGTCACCAAAATCCATTTCGATCAACTGATCAGAAACAATGGGCTGTTCCGAAAACATGGCTGCCAGGCTTCTGCATCTCTGCAGAGGGCTGGTGTAAACGTCGCGGAAGCGGTCCGGCAGCGTTTGTCTGAACACCTCGGCATCCGCGGCAAAGGTATCCGCCAGCGGTACGTCCGTTTGCCCATAGCAGATGCCTTGGGCCACATTCACCGGAGTATGCCGAATTACATATACGTCCATGAGGCAAGCAAGGTGAGCGTAAAGACCACTTCGGCCACCTGTTGAGACGCGCCGAGGCAATCTCCGGTGTATCCACCCAGTTTTTTCACAAACAGGCGGCCCATGTAGTGTTTGGACAGGATACTAACGAGAAATGGAAGGATCCCCCACAGGGTTCCCCATGCCAGCAGAGGCAGGAGTGTGAACAGTCCGCTCAGTGCCATGTCTTTGCCGCTGAGTTTTTCGGATGTGATCGGCTTCGCTTTGCTTTGATCCGGGTCCTGAACATACTCGTGAGTCTGGATAAACGTGGACGCGATAAAGCGGCTGGAGGTATGTCCGTTCAGGAGGGCAAACAACAGGAGGGATTCCGAGGTGATGGCAAGTTGGTACAACGCCGCCACCTTCAGGCTGAGAAGCAGCATCAGTCCGATCGATCCATAGGTGCCCAACCGGCTGTCTTTCATGATGGTCAGGATATGCTCCTTTGTCCACCCCCCGCCAAAGCCGTCGCACATATCGGCAAACCCATCCTCGTGAAAGGCTCCAGTGGCATACACCGTTGCGGCCAGGGAGGCGAGTACTGCAACCAGCGGGGGGAGGATCACACTCAACAGGGCGTACACGCCCATGGCAATGCCTCCGATGATCCAGCCGATGACCGGGAAATACTTTCTGGATCGATTCAGCAGATCCGCATTGTGATCCACCCAGGACGGGCAGGGGATGCGGGTGTAAAACATCAGTGCCGTGAACAGCACCTGTACTTCATCCGGAAGGAAGCTGGGTTTGGAGGAAGACGTGTTCATCAGGAATCGCTTTTTCCACTCACCTGAGCAGATTCAAAACTGGCCATGTTGTTCAGAAAGGCAACCGCGCTTTGCAAAAGCGGATAGGCCAGGGGACACCCTGTTCCTTCTCCCAGCCGCAGGTTGAGGTTCAGAATGGGGTCTGCTCCCAGCGTTTGCAGCAGCAGGCGATGTCCCTTCTCTTCGGACAGATGGCAGAATACCGCATTTTTTCTGATGTGGGGGTTGAGCGCCTGAGCCATGAGAAAGGCAGATGAGGCGATAAAGCCATCCACCAGAATGAGCATGTTCTGTTCGTAGGCCTCCAGAAATGCGGAGGTCATCTGCGCGATTTCAAAACCGCCCACGGCCTGAAGAATTTCCTGTGGAGAAGAGGCATTCTGATGCCGGGTGGCGGCCTTTTCCAGAATCGTAACTTTCCGTTCCCAGCCCTCGTCGGAAACGCCGGTTCCTCTTCCAACACAATCAGAGAGCGGATCACCACCATGAAGATGGAGAATCAAACTGGCAGAAGAGGTGTTTCCGATTCCCATCTCGCCCAGTCCGAGTACATTGCACCCCCGCTGGGCCACTTTTTGCACACAGGTTTTCCCGGCACGGAAGCAGGCGTCGAGTTCCTGCTCCGTCATGGCGGGCTGCCGGGTGTAATCCGCCGTCCCCTTTCCGGCGGAGGTGTCCCAGAGCATGGGATGAGGATCAAAGTGCGGGATGTTCACCCCGGCATTGATGACAAACAGATCCATATCATGCTGTTGGCAGAACACATTAATGGCCGCTCCCCCCTGAAGAAAATTGAAGACCATTTGTGCAGTGACCGCTTGCGGATAGGCACTCACCGGCTGGTGGCCTGCCACGCCATGATCTGCGGCAAACACCAGCACATGTGGATGGGTCAATACCGGACGGTCGGTATTCAGTACGCTCCCGATTTGCAAGGCGAGGTCTTCCAGCTTTCCCAGTGCTCCCAGGGGTTTTGTTTTCTGATCAATGGTGTGTCGGAGCAGAGTGGTAAGGGATTCGGAGATCATGAGAACAGGTGGGACGTGTGAAGGGGTTCTGGGGGTGACCGTTGCCATGTTCTTTCCTCATCCTTTCTGTGAAAACAAGACGTGACAGCGAAAAACCATCCCGTATGACCTACCTCCATGAAAACAACCCGGATTTCTCTACACGCCTTCACCCTCACGATTCTCCTTTCGTTGCTCACGGGCTGCGGAGGAGGAGGTCAAACGGATTCAGATGCGCCTCCATCTGCCGGGGAAGGCCCCCGAAGCCGGAATGACCTTGTGGTTGCCCTGCATGCCTTTTCCCGTGACCATAACCTCGATGAACTTCCGGCCGTGACGGCGGTGGAGGAAAAAGCATTCCAGATGGCGATCGATTTTCAGAAACTCCAACGCGAACAGCCCGAACTGAAGGAACTCTACGAGAAGTCAGATGCCTTAAAAAAGACACAGATTGACGCGAGGCTGGCTGGAAATGAGGAGGCCTACAACCAGGCGCTGTCCGAGTTTTCAACCGTCCGGGCGGAAATGGCCCGGGTCGCGGGAACCCTTCCGGTTGTCGTCGAAAAGAAAAAAGAAATCGATGCGTTGAACGAAGAGGTGCTGCGCACGCTGGCAACGGCTGCCGCAGGCGTAAATGCGGAAGGAGAGAAATTGGCCAAGGAACTTGAGGCATTGTTGAAGTAATTCGCCAGTCTCGGACTGCTCACCGCCTTGTTTACCCTTTCCATCCTGCTCAGTTGATGCGGGTTCGATGATGAGTGCTCGTTGAAAGCCCCGTAAGGGTTCGGCGGTTTTTGAACATCCAACATCCAGAAACAACTTGGATGTTTCGCTTTGTCCCCTCCGGGACGAAGCGACTGTTTCTACGGGCGTAGCGGAACTCGTCTCGAGTTCCGTAAATAAAAAAGTCGGGGACGACTTCTTCTACGGATGCCGAGGAATCGTTGGATGTTGAATGTCGGCTGTTGGATGTTTTCGTTTCTGGTGGAATCTATTGCCTTACAGAGTGGCTGGAGCCGCTCCTCTTTGTCTCGATCTTAGTCCTTGTCATTGTCTACAGGTTTCCAAAGGGGTCACATTTCTCATGAACACTGGAGACAAAGACAAGGATCAGGACAAAGACAAAGGATTTGGGCCCAGGTTTCGGGATTTTTGAACATCCAACAGCCAACCCACTAAAACATCGGAGCCCTCTTAAACAGAATTCCGCCTGCATCCATCTGGATGGGTCCGCGCCGTCCGCGTGGTCCGTTGTTGAAAAGATCCGTTACCGGAGAGGGTCACGAGATGGTGAAGCAGGCATTCCCCTGGCCGTTCCCGGCACGGGCAGGCTGCCTGCTCAAATATACAGTTTTTGAAATTTATTCAGGTTCCGACCTGAATCGCATAAAGCTCAGGTTCCCCAGATCGTGGGTGAAGCCCCATTTCTCATAAAACGGCTCCATCTCCGGAGCGCAGTATAACTCGAAATGCCGCACCTGTTGGAGATCCGGATGCTCCCGAATGGCCCCCATCAGGTCCGCTCCCAGTCCCGTTCCGCGATAGTCAGGATGCACGATCACGTCCAGGATCAGGGCTTTGTACACCCGGTCTGTCAACACCCGGGCAAAGCCGGCGAGTGGAGGGCCCTCATCCGATTGAAGCACGATGACCACATCCGTGTGTTCCAGCATCACGGTGATATCCTCAATTGTCCTCCCCTTGCTCCACCATTCTCCCTGATAGAGCGCATGCAGATGGGGAATCAACGCCTCGTCCAATAAATACCGGCAGGTGACGTTCACAGTTCAGTCTCCTTTCCTGGACAGCCAGTGCTCCGGCAACAACTCCCGCAGGGTCGCGGTACGGGTTTCATCCAACAGGATTTCGGTGTCCATGTTCCTCTCGTCCACCTGCACCATCATTTCCCGGCACCGGCCGCAGGGACTGAGCACGCCCGATCCGGATACCGCGACAATGCCCAGGATCCGGGTTTCCCCGTCCTTGATCATATTGGCAATGGCGGCCGCCTCCGCGCAGAACCCGAGTCCGCAGGAGAGATGAATGCAGACCCCCTCGTAGAGGTTCCCGTTTGCTGCCAGAAGAGCGCAGCCCACCGTCGCCGCATCCATGTCTTCGCGGGACAGGGTGATCGGATTCACCAGAGAGGATGCCCTCTCAATCAGCATTTGGCTAGTGGTACGGTCCATGTGACTTCCTGAGTTCTTCCGCCTGATCCTGCACAGAAGTCATACAGTTTTGCAAGAGGGAAGGGATTAACCGTTATTTCACGGTTTAGGGATCGCGCGCAGGTTCCCCGCACCTAGTCTTTGCGTATGAACAATCAACGGAAGCTTGATGTGCTGATTCTGGGTGGCGGGTTTGCCGGTGTGTATGCGGCGAAAGCGATTCGCAAAGCGGTTCGGGATCCTTCCTTCCGGGTGGGGATTCTCTCGGACGAAAACCACATGGTGTTTCAGCCTATGCTGCCCGAGGTGGTGGGCGGTTCTCTGGCTCCCCGGCACGTAGTGAATCCCATCCGCCGCATCTCCAAGGGAGTGGAGTGTTACCGCGGTAAGGTGAAGGAGCTGCATCTCAAAGAAAAACGGGTGCGGATCTCCGCGGGTCGTCACACCGGGGATGTCGAATTTCGCTGTGATCAACTGGTGCTTGCGCTGGGTGCGGTGGTCGATACCAGCCGCATTCCCGGGATGGCCGAGCACGCCTATCTCCTCCGGAACGTGGGGGATGCGATGAAACTCCGTGCCCGGATTATCAGCCGCATGGAGGAGGCGAATCTGGAGGTGGACAAAGCACGTCGGCAAAAGCTGCTCCGCTTTCTGGTGGTGGGAGGTGGATACTCCGGGGTGGAAACGGCCGGTCAAATCCTCGATCTGATCAAATCCATCTGCCGGTACTACACCCAGATCGATTCGGACGATTTTTCCGTCAGCCTGGTGCACAGCCGCGATCATGTGCTGCCGACCCTGCACGAAAAACTCGGCATCTACACCGGAGAGGTGCTCAAAGAAAATGGGATGACCCTTCACATGGGACACCGGGTGAGATCGGTGACCGCCGGACTGGTCACCCTGGATTCCGGAGAGGAGTTGGAGGCCAATACCGTGGTCTGCACCGTGGGCAATGCTCCTCATCCCCTGATCAGTGGCGTATGCCGGGAGGAGGGGATCACGGATGAACGCGGTCGTATCGTGGTCGATCCCACCCTTCAGGTTCCCGGACAGGAGGGACTCTGGGCGGCCGGAGACTGCGCCTCGGTGCCGATGAAAGGCGGTGGATTCTGTCCCCCCAATGCACAGTTTGCCTATCGTCAGGGAGTTGAACTGGGCAAAAACATCGGCCGGATCCGCAAAGGCGAACCCACCCAGTCCTTTGACTTCACCGGATTGGGTGAACTGGCCGTGATCGGACACCGGAAAGCGGTGGCGGAAATCATGGGCCGCAATTTTAACGGATTTCTCGCCTGGTGGATGTGGCGGACGATTTACCTCAGCAAACTCCCCGGGATTGAACGCCGTCTGCGGGTGACCCTGGAATGGACCATTGAGCTGTTCTTTCCCCGGGATATCAATCTGCTCACCCCGCAATACACCAGTCCGCTCCGGGAGATGTATCTCACCGCCGGGGATGTGCTGTTCCGGGGCGGGGAGCCTGCGTATTCGTTTTACATGGTCAAGAGCGGCTCCGTGGACATTCTGGATGACAACGGTGATCTGATTAAACGGCTGGGCCCTGGACAGCACTTCGGGGAACGGGCCCTGTTGGCTGACCGCGTCTGGCGGTTCACTGCACAGGCACGAGAGGATTCCCATCTGGTGTCGCTGGGCGCTCAGGTGTTCGATACCCTGATGTATGCCAGCGGGGATTTGGCGGGACTGCTCAAAGGAACTGCCACTGCTTATGAGACCGGGGAGGGGGTCCGGGAAATCAGTTCAAATATCCCGGAGGAGCGGAGATCTCTGAAGGCGGCGGATTTAATGAACCGGAGTCTGTGCACGCTGCAGGAGCATATGCCGGTGACCGAGGCCTTGACCCTGCTTCAACGCGAACGGCATACCCTGTATCCGGTGGTGGATGGAGAGGGGTGTTTGTGTGGCGCAATCCGCCGGGGAGGCTTCTACGAATGGATCCGAAGCCACAAAGTTCAGCCGGGGGAAACCATTGATCGCGCCCCGGTGGCCCCCATTCTTACCGTGCCGCCGGATCTGCCGGTGCCGGACCTGATGAACCGACTGATCCGGGAGGGGCGTACCCGGGCTCTGGTGGTCGAGGAAGGCAAATTGGTGGGCGTCGTGACCGTGATGGATCTACTGGGCGGATCTGAAGACGTGGCGTAAACGCCGACACCCACTTTTGCCAGGAATACCGGAACTCGGAAAGTGGCTGGAGAACAGGAGTCAACCTGCACCCTTGTAAATCGATATCGACATCGGGATCGCGATCGTAATCGAGCGTGTTCATGCCGGAACGGTAGATGACAGTGTCGTCTTTGTTGACAGCGCTGGGTGACCGGATCAACGAACCGGAAGTGCTGATTGCCGACGAACCCACCACCACCCTCGATGTGGCGGTTTCCGCACTGGATGTCTCCGTCCAGGCCCAGATTCTAAACCTGCTCATGGATCTGCGTAAAGATCTGGGACTGACCATGATGTTTATCAGTCACGACCACGACGTCCTGCGGCACAGCTGTGACCGCATCCAGGAACTCCGCCCCTGCTCCAACAGGAGTCCTGATCTTCAGGCATCCGAGCTGTCTTTCACCGCAACTCAGTCGCTTTTCAAGGCTAAGCGATCTCCATCATGGCCTTGCAGAGTCGAAGAACAGGATGTTCAGGGTCGATCATTTCACGATGGCTCATGTAAATCGACTTTACCAATGGGAAGCCTTTCAGTTCCCGCAGTGCCAAGCCGGTCTGCTGGGATTCCCGGGCTACGGCGCTTCGTTGAACAATCGAGATTCCGAGCCCGTTCCGGACCCCTTCAATCACGGCCATGGTATTTCCAAGGTTCATATGGATGCTGTACTTTTCCGCAACATCTCCCAGCTGGTCGCGCAACAAGCGGCCGGTTCCCGTAGCTTGTTCCCCCCCCAGCATCGGCTCATGAATCAACGAAGATGGATCCAGTTCCTCTTGAGCACTGAGAGGATGTTTTGCGGGCAGAATCACGACCAGAGGTTCTTTTCGCCAGAGCTCCGCATGGAAGCCCTTTTGCGGGGCCCACCATTCCGTAAAAGCGATATCCACCTGATGGTGAAGTAACTGCTCCACAATCCGGTCATTGCGGTCAATCTGCAAACGAAAATCGAGATCATCCCCCAGCCTTGCCGCGCACTTCGCCAATTCAGGCTGCAGCAGATAGGTACCAATATTCGTGCTCGCTCCCACCAGAACCTGACCGCGTTGCAAGGACTCTCTGGCCCGATCCAGAAGACTAAGAATCCCATCTGCTGTATCATTGAAGCGAAGAGCCTGGGGTGTAAGCTCACAACCGGAGTGTTTTCGAATGATCAACTGAACCCCGAGGAATTCCTCCAGACGGCGGATGTGTTGGGAAACGGTGGACTGGGAGAGCCCGAGTCTTTTCGCAGTTTCATGAAAATTTCTGGACCGAACAAGCTCCCGGTACGTAGTCAGATAGCCTAGATACATTTTCTTTATACAAACGAGTGCGGCAAGGTTTGCACCGCAGTGCCTCCAAACCAACTTTCCAGATGATTTGCGGCTTGTAAACTGATTTCGCGACGAACTCCGACAACTGCAGAACCGAGGTGAGGCGTGAACAGCGTCCGTTCCTTCATCTCCAGAAGCCGCGGTTCAATGAAGCGGGGGCGGTCTTCCAGCGCCCAATCCTCCATCTCGAATACATCCGCGGCATAGCCCTGAAGCTGACCGGATTCCAGGGCATCTGCCACATCCGATTCGCAGACCACGGAACCACGGCAGCAATTGATTAAAAAAGCTCCCTTCGGTAGATCCGATAGGATCTCCGCGTTTATCAAGTACCGGGTTTTCGGAGTCAGCGGCACAAAGGGAATCAGAAAACGCGCATCGTGCAGTGCTTCCTCCATCCCGCACCATCGAAGCTTTAAGCGCTGCTCGACTTTCACATCCAGGCGCTGCTGGTCCACATAGTTGATCTTCATTCCACAGGCTACAAGCCGCTCCGCCAGAGCCAATCCAACACGCCCCATCCCGATAATGGAAGCCGTTTCCCCTTCTAAACCTGTTCCATAATGTACAGGGCGCCAACCAGCAAATTCCTGATCCCGGATCAGCTGGTCTCCGTCCGGAATATTTCGAGCAAGGCTGATCATCAGACCCAGGGTCAATTCAGCTGTAGGAACGGTGAGTAAATCGGGGACATGAACAAAATGAATCTTTCGTCGGAGGATCGCATCTGTATCAAAGTTGTCATAACCTTTCAGGGCCGCACTGATCACGCGCAACTTCGGACAAAGCTCCAGAAAAGCCTCATCAATATGGTCGTTCATGAAAACCATCAACCCTTCCGCCTCCCTGCAGAGATCCAGTAATGTCTCTCTGGAGAAAGGTTCCGAATCCGGGTTGAGTACAGGATCACAAAAGGTCTTCAGGCGGGCCTCCGTATCGGGATGAACACGGTTCGTCACCACCACTCGGGGCAGAGAACTCATTTAAACTGCCTCCGGAGTCTGGATCCGATAAAATCGACGCCCGTGACCATGACCAGGATGACCAAAATGATCGCAAGCACCTCCTGGTACTGCATAATCCGCAAAGAGGCAATCAGCTCGAACCCGATTCCCCCAGCCCCGACCGCGCCTAAAATCGTCGAGGCCCGGAAATTATATTCCCATCTGTAAATCATAACATCTGCCATTTGCGGCAACACTTGTGGGAGGTAACCATGCCAGAGAATCTGCATCGGGCTGGCGCCGGTGGAGCGAATGGCCTCAACGGGTTTTTCATCCACATGCTCAATCGCCTCCCCAAAAAATTTCCCGACCATTCCGATGGAATGAAAGCCCAGAGCGAGTACCCCCGGAAGGGCACCAAACCCAACGGCGGCTACAAAAATAATGCCCATGATCAACTCCGGGACGGCGCGGAGCAGGTTGAGGATCACTCGCGCACCCTGATACACCACAGGGTGGGGACTGGTGTTTTGGGCCGCCAAAAATGCGAGCATGCATGAGAAAAAAACGGCCAACGCCGTTCCGGCAATGCTCATGGCCAGTGTATCAAAAAGCGGCCCCATCCACGACTGCCACTCCGTGAAGTTCGGAGGCAGCATTTCCCCGCCAAGGTCCAGAAAATCCGGCACACCCTCGGCAAGCCGCTGTGCGTCGAGCAGCCCGGTTTCCCAGGCTGCCCAGACGACAGCGACGAACACCAACGCAACCTGAACGACAGAGCGCTTCCAGATACGTTCCTGCTTGCGCAGAATGTCTATAGCTTGCGTTGTATCCATGGCCGTTCTTACATCTTTCCAAAGTCAAGACCAAGGATTTTGCCCATGTCGCGGATTTTGTCGTAATCCTTGTCCGCCATCGGAGCAAACCCATCTGCTTTGAAGGGTTTCAGAACAGCAGGGTCCTTCATTTCAAGGAATGCTTTCCGGATTTTTTCCTTCAATTCTTCATTCAGGTAACCCTGAACCGTCCAAGGATAATTTGGGAATTGATCGGAATAGGTGATAACAACCACGTCTTCTTTTTTGATCGTCCCCTGTTCCAGCATCCGGTTGAAAATGGGTTCGCTCATTCCGCCCATATCCACTTTGCCTGTAGCCACGGCCAAGGCAACCGCATCATGGGAACCGAGGAACTGCTCCGTGTAGTCTTTCCCGGCTTCCAGCCCTTTGTTTTTCAGAATGGTTTTGGGAATCATGTGAGAAGAAGTGGACGCCGGATCACCGAAAGCCATGGTGTTTCCTTTGACGGACATCAGTTCATTGGCACCGCGCTCTGCACTTCCAATGACCACACCCCGGTAGGTTGGGCTGCCACGTTTGACCTGTGCGGCAAAAACCTCAATATCGGGACTCCGTTCTTTGGCCATGACATAAGACAGGGGGCCGAAGTACCCCATTTCAATACGGCCGCGGCGCATGGCTTCAATCATCGAAGAGTAATCCGTCGTTACGATCAACTCGACTTTTTTGCCGGTTTTCTTCTCAAGGTATTCTTTCAGAGGTTTGTTCTGCTTGATGATGGTAGATGCATTTTCATCCGGCAGGAGAGCAACACGCAAGGTGTCCGGGTCGGAGTCCTTCCCGAAGGAGGGAAGAACGCTGGCCAGCAGAGTGGCCGCCAATACAATAGGTTTCAGACTTTTCATGCTAGGTCCTTTTCTCGTTTATGTCAGTGCATCGACAGACAGCATGTCCATCTCCGCGGGGGATTGATTTTCTTCCGACAGATCGGGCTCAGGCTGCGCTTCAGCCACGTGTTCCGCACCATGGTAAATTTCATGCAGCACTCCATCATCCAGCGCTTGCGGCTGGCCATCAAAGACAAGCTTCCCCCGCGAAAGACCCACAATTCTGTCCGCAAATTTTTTAGCGAGATCCACCTGGTGCAGGCTCACGATGCATGTGATCCCATCCTCCGAACAGATCCGTTTTAACAGCATAAGAAGTTCAGTTGCAGTAGCCGGATCCAGACTCGCCACCGGTTCATCTGCAAGCAGTACCCTGGGCTCCTGTGCCAGTGCGCGGGCGACCCCCACACGTTGCTGCTCTCCTCCACTTAATTGATCAGCCCGCCTCAACCCTTTTTCAAACAGGCCTACTCGTTGCAGGCAGTCCAGCGCAAGCATGCGTTCTTTTCTTGGCAACGGAAGCAAAGACGCAAAAAACCCATGATACCCCAGCCTTCCGTTCAATACATTCCGAAGAGCGGTCTCCCGGGGGAGCAGCTGGTGATGCTGGAAGATCATCCCGGTTTTTCGGCGGAGGTCACGGATGCTTTTTTTTGTCTTCACCGGTCCAATACCTTCCACCTTCAAGTCGCCAGAATATGGGCGGGTTAAATAATTCAGAGTGCGCAGCAAACTGGATTTCCCGGCCCCGGAACGGCCCAGCAATACGGTAAACTGACCTTCAACAAACGTTAAACTTGTCGGATGGAGTGCGGTAACTTCCCCATCTTTACCTTGGTATCGGATCTCAATTTCGTTCAAGTGAATCATGATAAGTTTATCCGTTCATAATCTTGCTATGATTTGAAATAACGTTCTTTTGTGTGAATAGAACGATGTAACGGTTATCTTTCCATTAAGATCGTCCAGCGAGATAGGTCAGCTTTGGAGCTCCTCCCCATAGTGAAAATCACCCAAACGGATTCATCGCGATCCTATGCCTTACAAGGCTCTGAACCACATCCTGATAAAAAAACCCGAAAGCTAACAGGCTGTTGAAAAATACCTGATTTCTTGCCTACTGAGTGGAAAGAGGCTGATAGGTTGATACAAGCAGACATGTCCCTCAAACG
>DIYN01000030.1:0-3090 GCA_002429065.1 Verrucomicrobia bacterium UBA6053
TCAAACAACCGGACACTCGTGATTTTCACCATAAAAAATAATTAATGAGGCCATCTTTCTATATGAATCTCAAGTTGATTAAGAATAGCCTCCACTTCTGCCATGGTCAGATCGATCATTTGGTCGTCGTCGCCTGAAACGATCCCAACTTCTTGTAATGCAACAACTCTTCCATATGGCCATTCGCTAAGAGGCAAAGTGCCAAGTGTGTCTTTCAGGTTTTCCGGACTGATTAAGTCAGGTAGATGCCTGATTTTCACTCCATTTGGATAAATGATTAGATAAGGATTTTTCCAGTTTCCAGCCACACCAAAATGTGCTGACGCCTGGTCATTCATAGGCGGAACGTTATGAGGAAACGGCGGAGTTAGAGCTTTGTTTCTAACACAAGACATTAAGGCCATCGTCAAGAAAGCTGATGCTAGGCAAGTAATGATTCGATTCAAATTGGGTAACCTCCTTCCAGTTTCGGAAACGGTTTACGCTGGCCGGACTCGCCTCAGCGAGTTCGGGCGGGTGGTCTGGTTATGAATAGATCGTTCAATAGGAATCACTTCTGTACAAGACAGTTCCCTCTTCCTCATTTATACCAACCCTTTTCTTGGCGTCACCATACCATTGAAATCCATCAAGATTCTCGGGGGCAGCAGGGATCGCAGAAACCCAGTCTACGTCACGGGTAGAGCTCTCATTCAAGCCGTTTATCCATTCCGGCAGTTCCTCAACCGGCACCTTGGCAAAAATCCTTATATCCCACTCGGTAGGACCTGGCAAACGACCATTACCACCGTCCAAGAAGTGAATGTCAAATTCCAGAGTATCGTACGTCCTCCGGAAGGTTACATACTTTTTCCAGAAAAACTCGTTTGTCCGCAAGGGATGAGAGGCCCGAGCTATCCTGGTCAATCGTTCTACTCTTCGCTCCTCCACAAGCCGCAAGCAGCCACAGCGTACAAAACACAACAAGAATACATAGACTTTTCATTAGGTGTAACAAATGAATATACGGGTCTGTATATCCCCCAATTTAGAGGATATCCGAACAAAAAACACTTCCAGTTAACGTTATAAGGATAAGTGCGTTTTCGTTTATCCCACCGTACATTTTTGCATTCAGGGGTCAACATCTATTCCTGTCATCGGAAAAAGCACAAATTTCATTATCCACGAATGGACACAGAAGAACGCTGATAAAGACAGCCTAATCTTCATCACGGAATCCAAATAAACGTAATGCCTTCAACGTGGATGATCTTTTGAATGTCAAGAGACCGAAACCCAAATGAAAACAAGTAACACCGTAAGCATCTGCGTTCATCTATATACAACAGTGGTATTGAAAGGATTTCCAAACGGATCCGGCCTTATGTTGCCCGTGACCTTACCATTTTCTGACTCACGGTCGCAATGCAGTCCCGGGCTTTGTTGCTCCGTTTCCCTTCTCCCTGACCTCGTTCTTCCGATCTTCGGAAATGTAGCCCCCTTCCCTTCCGGAAGTCGGAAATCTGAAATCGGCTGGATAATTCCTGCGTGACGGGTAGAAGAGGGAATGCACATGTCACCGGAACCGCAGCTCACCGACGCCTTCGGGCGGACGATTGATTATTTGCGGGTATCGTTGACGGATGCCTGTAATCTCCGCTGCGTCTACTGCATGCCCAAGGACATGAGCTTCATGCCCTCGCAGGAGAAACTCAGCGTTGAGGAGTATAAACGTGTACTTCCCCTCTTCGTAGAGGTCGGATTCCGGAAATTCCGGTTTACCGGTGGGGAGCCCACTCTTCATCCACAGCTGATTGAGTTGATCTCGTTTACCGCTTCCCTGCCCGGCAATCCGTTCTGTGCTCTGACCACCAATGCGTTGAAACTGAAAGACCTCGCGCAGCCTTTGGCCTACGCTGGCCTGAAACGGGTAAATGTAAGTCTGGACAGTCTGGATGCAGAGCGGTTTGACCGTATGGCCCGTGGACCTTCTCTTGAGCAGGCCTGGGAAGGTGTGCTCGCGGCAGAGGAGGCCGGGCTCGACGTGAAACTGAATGCGGTCATGGTCCGGAACCTCAATGAGGAGGACCTCATTCCCCTCGCTCGCTTGAGTATGGAACACGCATGGCAAATCCGTTTTCTGGAAATGATGCCTTTTGCCGAGCAGACCCATTTTCAGAATACCCGGGCCATGGAAAACCAGAGTATTCAGCAACGGCTCGAAACCGAATTCGGACCTTTGGAACCGGTTAGAACCGGTCTGGATGGGGAGGCCCGGGTCATGCGAATCCCGGGAGCTCCGGGGGAACTCGGCTTCATCAGCCCGGTCAGCGAACCGTTTTGTGCCAGCTGCAACCGCATGCGGCTGACTGCAGACGGGAAACTTCGCCTGTGTCTGCTCAAAGAGGATGAGCTGGATCTCCGCGCCATTCTCCGCACTGGAGGGACAGATGAAACCCTGCTGGATGCCATCCGTACCGGAATCCGGCGAAAGCCCTGGGGTCACGAGTTATCCCACAACCGATTCGCCCTGAACCGGTCCATGAATCAGATTGGGGGGTAGAATCCGGATCGATCTGGCTCGCACGAAGCTCACCAGCGCCACAAAAAGTGCGGTGTAAAAACTCTGTGTTCTCTGTGCACTCCGTGCGATGTGAATTTTCTGCACTGTGAGATTAGGACCACGATCAAGACAATGGTGCCCTTTTTGATCAAAGGGAAGGGATACGGAAAACCTTGGGAGCACGCGTTGTTCCATAACCGCTTCGCCCTGAGCCGGGCCACGAATCAGATTGGGGGGTTGAATCCGGATCGATCTGGCTCGCACGAAGCTCACCAAGGCCACAAAGAGTGCGGTGTAAAACCCCTGTGTTCTTTGTGAATTCCGTGCGATGTGAATTTCCTGCACTATGAGACTAGGACTACGATCAAGATAAAGACAAAGGAGCCCCTTTTGATCAAAGGGACGGGATACGGAAAAATCTTGTGGCACGCGTTGTCCCATAACCGGTTCGCCCTGAGCCGGGCCACGAATCAGATTGGGAGGGAGAATCCGGATCGATCCGGCTCGCACGAAGCTCACCAGGGCCACAAAGAGTGCGGTGTAAA
>DIYN01000030.1:3270-6891 GCA_002429065.1 Verrucomicrobia bacterium UBA6053
GGGATCCGGAAAAAACCCTGGGGACACGCGTTGTCCCATAACCGCTTCGCCCTGAACCGGGCTATGAATCAGATTGGGGGGAGAATCCGGATCGATCTGGCTCGCACGAAGCTCACCAAGGCCACAAAGAGTGCGGTGTAAAATCCCTGGGTTCTTTGTGGATTCCGTGCGATGTGAATTTTCTGCACTGTGAGACAAAGACCACGATCAAGACAAAGACAAAGGTGCCCTTTTTGATCAAAGGGACGGGATCCGGAAAAAACCCTGGGGGCACGCGTTGTCCCATAACCGCTCCGCCCTGAACCGGGCTACGAATCAGATTGGGGGGGGTAGAATCCGGATCGATCTGGCTCGCACGAAGCTCACCAAGGCCACAAAGAGTGCGGTGTAAAAACCCTGTGTTCTTTGTGCACTCCGTGCGATGTGAATTTTCTGCACTGTGAGACAAAGACCACGATCAAGACAAAGACAAAGGTGCCCTTTTTGATCAAAGGGACGGGATCCGGAAAAAACCCTGGGGGCACGCGTTGTCCCATAACCGCTCCGCCCTGAACCGGTCCATGAATCAGATTGGGGGGTAACACCGCTCATCGGTATCGGTATCGGTATCGGTATCGGTATCGGTATCGAAAAATATGAATCGATAGCGATCCCGATTTCGATAGTGAAATCGACTTTAAAACAGAGTTATTCCCCTGTCAGCAAAGGCTCCTGCTCCAGTTCTTCTTCCGGGCCCTTGTATGCCTCTGCTCCCATGAGGGTATTCTCGGGCATATTCGGGGTTTCGGCCTGATAGAGGAAGGACAGGACATTGTTTCGGAGTGTGTAAAACCCGGGATCTTCGAGGAGACTTTCCCGGTGACGAGGCCGCAGGAACGGCACTTCGTAAATCGTGCCGATTCCCGCTGCGGGTCCGTTGGTCATCATGACAATTCGGTCGGAAAGCAGAATCGCCTCATCGATATCGTGGGTGATCATGAGCACCGTACACCGGGTATCCTCCCAAATCCGGAGCAGCTCCTCCTGCAGTTCCTCCCGGGTCAGGGCATCCAGGGCCCCAAACGGCTCATCCAGCAACAGAACCTGCGGATGCACCGCCAGGGCTCTGGCAATCGAAGCCCGCTGCTGCATCCCGCCGGAAAGTTCACGGGGAAGTCGGCCGGATGCATGACTTAGTCCCACCAGCTCAATGTATTTCTCCACCTCTGCTTTCTTTTCTGCACGGTTGAGTTCCTTCCGGCAGGTCTTCACCGCGAGATGAATGTTGTCGAATACCGTCATCCAGGGGAGCAGAGAATAATTCTGGAACACCACCATCCGGTCGGGACCCGGAGCCACAATTTCCCGTCCCTTGAGACTGATCCCGCCCCGGGAACACCTGCTCATCCCGGCCACCATATTCAGCAGCGTGGATTTCCCGCAACCGGAGTGGCCCATGATGGAGATAAACTCCCCTTCCTGGACCCGCAGGTTTACACCCTCCACGGCAACAAAATCACCTTTGGGTGTGGGGAAGACCTTCGTGACATCTGAGAATTCAAGATAGGGCTGATTCATGATTTCACCGTTTCCAAATCCGGTTTTGAAGTAAGATAGTCCAGGGCGAATGGCGCGTCAGACAACCCCATACTCGTCATCATTCGGGTGTAGGGGTCGGCGTCACATACAGGGCTCAAAGGAGCTGCCGCATCTTCCGGCAATCCTTCCTGCTGCAGCAGCCCCGCCAGCCATGTTTCCTCCTCCGGCTGTAACAACCCGCACGTCCCCTGGGCAAACACATGCATGTTTGGCAGTTCTTTCATTCCCATGCCGGTTTCAATCCGTCCCTGCAGACTGTGCGCCAACGTTCCTGCGGGAATGCCAAGAGGTTTTGACAGCAGGTCTGGAAGCGTGCTGCGGACAGCAGGATCCGCAAGTTCACGTGTGCTGCGCATGAGTGCACGGATAAGCCGGTCCCGTATTTCAGGATGTTCCTGGGCCCAGCTTTGCTTGTAACAGAACAGTTTCTCGGGATGACCCGGCCAGAACTCGGCACTGGTCTGCAGAATTGACCCTACCCCACGCTCCACCGCATAACTGTTCCACGGTTCTCCAACACACATGCCGGCCAGATTTCCCAGTTCAAGGTTCGCCACCATCTGCGGCGGCGGGACCACCACCATTTCACAGTCTTTGTCCGGATCCACACCGCCTTCCCGCAACCAGGCCCGGAACATCAGATTGTGCATCGAACTCCGGAACACCACGCCAAAGGTGGCGGGGCTGTTCTTCGGCCGTTTCTTGATCCAGTCGCACAAGGCCTCGCGGCTGTTGATCCCCTGCTCCACCAATGGACGGCTGAGGGTGATGCCGTTTCCGTTTCGGCTCAAAACCAGTCCCGCCTGAAGCTGCTGATCCGGATCCTCAGCATGCCGTGCATTGTGATACATCGGAGTGGGAGCCAGCATCATACCGCCCTTCAGGCGTCCAGACATCAGTCCTTTGCTCAAGTTGCGCCAACTCGGTTCCCGTGACAATTCGACGGTGAGGCCCTCTTCCGCGAAGTATCCTTTCTCCTGCGCATACAGCAGCGGAGCACAGTCTGTCAGCGGAATGTACCCGAGCCGAAGGACATGCTCCTCGACCTGCTCTTCCGGCCGGCTCTTCCGGTGTGTGGTCAGGAAGTGGGTGATCCGGTTTCGGATCGGATAATAAAGAGGATGGTTGACCGCCTCCAGCCGTTTGCGGGGACGTGGAAGAGCGACATCGAGAATCTCGGCAATGTTTGCCCGGGGACCGTTACTCATCATGACCACGCGGTCAGACAACAGGACGGCCTCATCCACATCGTGAGTGACCATGAGAACCGTGATCCGGTGTCGATCCCAGATCTCGAGCAGACTTTCCTGCAACTTCCCCCGTGTCAGTGCGTCCAATGCGCCGAACGGTTCATCCATTAACAGCACATCCGGCTCCGTGATCAAGGCACGTGCAATCCCTGCCCGCTGCTTCATGCCTCCGGAGATTTCACCCGGCCGTTTGTCCACGGCATGTGAAAGACCCACAAGATCCAGCATGTCATTCACTTTCGTCAAACGTTCTTCCTTGCTGAGAGAGGTGTGGACCGATTTAGCCGCGAGATCCACATTCTGCCGCACCGTCATCCAGGGCAGCAGGGAGTGATTCTGAAACACCATCATACGGTCCGGCCCCGGTTTACCCACCTTATGGCCGGCCACCAGCATGCCCCCTTCCGTCGGGGTTTCAAATCCGGCCACCATTTTCAGCAGCGTGGATTTCCCGCAGCCGGAGTGACCGATCAGGCTGACGAATTCCCCCTCTTTCACCTGCAGATCGACACCTTCCAGCACCTGGACACGCCTCCGGCCTTTGCCGAAGGCGATCCCGATTCCGGACAGATCGATCTGAATATGGGTTTCGTTATCCTCGCTCATAACTGAACACCTTTTCCAGGAGGTACATCATGCGGTCCAGGATCAGACCAATCAGACCAATGGTGATGACCGCGGCCATAATCATGCCCAGAGTCGCACTGCTGCCGTTCTGGAACATATCCCAGACGAATTTGCCGAGACCGGGGTTTTGTGCCAGCATCTCGGCGGCAATCAGCACCATCCAGCC
>DIYN01000030.1:6959-7779 GCA_002429065.1 Verrucomicrobia bacterium UBA6053
GCAATCAGCACCATCCAGCCAATTCCCAGGGAGATGCGAAGGCCGGCAAAAATATACGGAAGCGCGGAAGGGAGAATAATTCGGAATACTTTTACGTGGGTGGGTACATTCAGCACCCGGGCGACGTTCAGATGATCCTCCGACACAGAGGCCACACCCAGTGCGGTGTTAATCAGTGTGGGCCAGAGCGAACACAGCGCCACCACAACAGCGGAGATGACAAAGGATTTTTCCATCGAGGCATCCGAGGACAGCTTGGCGGAGACCACCAGGGTCACGAGCGGAAGCCAGGCCAGAGGAGAGACAGGTTTTAAAAGCTGGATGATCGGGTTGAGCGCCGTCTGCAGCCCCTTGCTCATGCCGCAGAACACACCGAGGGGAATGGCGATGGCTGAGGCGAGAAAAAATCCGAAAAAGACGGTGGTCAGGCTCCGGAAAATCTGCTCCGGGTACGTCGGTTTGCCTGCATAAGGAGGCGGGTTAAACTCGCGGGGGGTAAATTCACGGCCGAGTTCCTCGGATTTGATCCGGCGTCGTTCCTGCCGTTCATTGTGCAGCCGCTCTTTCTCAGGAAGACCTGCCTCATATTCTTCCCGTTTGGTTTTCTCATCCTCGTATTCCGTCCACAGGTCCTGGAATGCGTTCCAGGTACTGCTGGGAGTCGGGAAGGTCCCCAACGAGGTTTCAATGGATTTGGCAAAGGCGTCCCATATGAGGAGAAATGCCACTAGGGCGACCGTGCTCAGGATGATGGTTTTCAAATAGGGTTGCATAGGGACTCCTGGTATATGGAAAAGAGGCTCCCCCCGCCCGGCAGGGC
>DIYN01000030.1:7842-8187 GCA_002429065.1 Verrucomicrobia bacterium UBA6053
CCGCCCGGCAGGGCGGGGAGAGAGGGTATGGAGAGGTATTGTTTATTCAGGCTTCAGACCGATTTTGAAGGACTTGATGTAGTCGTTCGGTTTTTTGCCATCATAGGTTTTGCCATCGATGAATTCGTCAGTGGCAGGCTTGTAGCCGTCGGTTTTGGGGAAATCTTTCTCAGTGAAAGAGATTTCCTTGAAGCGTTCGGGCTCGAATTCGACGTCATCCAGCAGTTCCTCTGCTGCACGCAGGTAAATGTCGGGACGGTAGATTTTCTTCGCCATTTCATCATACCAGGCATCGGGCTTGTCTTCCTGGAGCTGACCCCAACGGCGCATCTGGGTCAGGAACCA
>DIYN01000030.1:8314-72976 GCA_002429065.1 Verrucomicrobia bacterium UBA6053
TTGAAGTCGGGCATCGGGCGTTTGAATCCGGGATTGAACTCAAAGGTACCGGTCATGCTGTTTGCGATCACTTCAAAGTCCGCCCCCACGTATTCCGGACGGGAGAGGATTTTGGCCGCCTCCACACGGTTTTCTTTGGAGGCATCCAACCATTTTCCGGCGCGGATCAGTGCTTTGGTAACGGCGATCCAGGTGTTGGGGTTTTTGTCCGCCCACTCTTTGGTCACACCGAACACTTTCTCGGGGTTGTTTTTCCAGATGTCATAGTTGGTGGTTACGGGAACACCGATCCCCATTTTCACGGCCTGCTGGTTCCAGGGCTCACCCACACAGTATCCCTGAATGGTTCCGGCATCGAGCGTCGCGGGCATCTGGGGCGGAGGCGTGACAGACAGAAGCACATCGGCATCGGTCACACCGGCTTTGTCCGTGGGGGTATAGAACCCGGGAGAAATGCCGGAGGCCGCCAGCCAGTAGCGCAGTTCGTAGTTGTGCGTGGACACCGGGAACACCATGCCCATTTTCATCGGAGTCCCCTTGGCTTTAAACTCCTCTACCACCGGAACCAGAGAATCAGCGGAAATGGGGTGCTTCGGCTCGGGAACATCCAGAGAGGGATCGTTTTTCTTCATCGCCTCCCAGATCGCGTTGTCCACGGTGATTCCGTTTCCATTGTAATCCAGACTGTACGACACGACGATGTCCGCTTTGGTGCCGAAACCAACGGTTGCCGCAATCGGCTGACCGGCGAGCATGTGGGCGCCGTCCAGCTCTCCACTGATCACACGGTCCAGAAGGACTTTCCAGTTTGACTGAGCCTCGAGCTCCACCGCAAGGCCTTCCTGCTCGAAGTAACCTTTTTCTTTTGCGATCACCAGAGGCGCGCAATCTGTCAGCTTAATAAAGCCGAACTTCAACTTCTGCTTTTCAACATCCAGAATCTCGGCGTGTGCCGTGATTCCAAGGCCAACCAGCAGGAGCAGGTTTACATGTGTTTTCCAACTACGTTTCATGACGTTTCTCACTTAGGGTTCTCATTTTATGCACAAAAAAAGGCAGCATGAATTCCGGTAGAATTCCGTACTGCCAGCGAAGGCCTGTAATCCTTCGTGCTGCTATGTCCGCTTCCAGAACGCATAGGTTCTGCAAAGCGATTTAATCCTTAGCAGTGACTGTGCCAGATTGCTCCAGAAACAAAAAACAACTCACTTTTATACGTTCGTAGCCTAAAAAGGGTAATTCCATTGACCTTCAAAAGCGGGGTTGCGGATTCTTTTCCACACAAACGTAGCACACGAGGTATAGGAATACGTTTTTGGAGAATCACCCGTCTATAGTGAGGGCTCATGAAGGTTCTGGACTTTTCCGCGTCAACCTGGGCTCTATAGTTAGGGAAGTATGAGTCCTCCACCTGATCGGGATCTTCCTCCATTGACCAACCGGCAACTCGGCCTGTTGGCGCTGATCCAATCCCTGGAACCCGGCCAGACCCACCGTCTGAAGATCACCTGCCGGGGAAAAAACCCCTGGAATGTCTCGGTCGAACAGTCTGAAATGTCCTTTGGACTGGAACGCCCGGCCGGACAATCGGCACAGGACAATCCTCTGGATGTCTGGGATCTGGTACTCCGCTGTTCGGAACTCGATCAGCTCCCGGAAAAAGAGGAAGCCCAGCGATTAAAGATTTACGGGCTCTACGCCCGTCCGGCGGAAGACTCGTTTATGCTGCGGACCCGGATTCCGGGCTGTGTCCTCAGCAGCACACAGCTTCGCGGTCTGGGCCGCATCTGCAAGGCCTATGGAAATGGCGAGCTGATGCTCACCATGCGGGGCAACCTACAAATTCGTGGTGTACGCCCGGCACAATGTGTGGAAGCCATCATGGCGCTGCAGGAATGCGGCCTCACCAGTATCGGGGCAGGTGCCAACAATGTCCGGAACATCATCGCCTCCCCCACCTCGGGACTCGACCCTGAGGAAGTACTGGATGTCCGTCCCCATGCCCGTCAGCTCCATCATTATATTCTCCACCATCAGGAACTGTATGGACTGCCCCATAAATTTAACCTGGCCTTCGACAATGGCGTCCGTCCCGGAGTGTTTGTCGACAAAAACGATCTGGCCTTTGTCGCAGTGCGTATCGAAGGGGAACCGGGGCTGAAAGACGGTGTGTATTTCCAGGTTCATGCCGGGGCCAAAGTATCCCGGGGCCTGCCGTCTTCTGACACCGGAGTCCTGGTGGCGGAAAAACATGTGGTGCCCTACGCCGCCGGCATTATTCTGCTGTATAAATACCGGAGTGAAACCATCGGCCGGAAACGCCTGCGGCTTCGGGATATTCTGGAAAAACACGGGGTGGCGAAAATTTTGAAGGATGCCGCGATCCTGGTGGATGTCCCCATTCACCAGCGGGAAGCCCCTAGGGATGTCGTCCGTCAGGTCCACCATTCCCTCTGCGGGGCCTTTCCCCAACGACAGGAAGGGCGGAGCATGCTGGGGATCACCGTTCCGGTCGGCCGCATCTCCCTGGAAGCCCTGAACAAACTGGCGGAACTCAGCGAAGCCCATGCGGAGGGTGAAATCCGGCTTACCTACTGGCAGAATCTCATCCTCCCTCATGTCCACAATGAACAGGTGGCGACCCTCCAGGAGGAAATGGAGAAACTGGGCTTCTCCGCCCGCCAGGACGAACCCGCCAGTTCTGTGGTCGCGTGTACTGGGGTCGGTGCCTGTCCGTTTGCGGCGACCGACGCGAAAGGGATGGGCATGGACATGATGGACCTGCTGCGGGAGGAACATACCCCGCCCATCAATTTAAACATCAACTCCTGCACCAACGCCTGCGCCCATCACACCTTCGGGGAAATCGGGCTGCTGGGCATCAAAGACAAAAACGGTAACCCGGCCTATCACCTCTTCCTGGGAAAAGACCGGCCCGACGAAACCATTTCCAAACCCGTCATCCGCTCCATTCCGGAAGCGGATGTCAAAGACCAGATCCGTCCACTGCTGAAACAGTTCTTAGCGGTACGGAAAAAAGACGAAAGTTTCGCCTCCTTTATCCACCGGCTGGGCAGGGACCGGATTCAGGAATTTTTGGAGATGGGGTAAAACGGAGCGGCTTCGTCCCGAGGTCGAATCGTACACGACTGCGAGACGCAGTCGCTCCTGAAAAACAATCCACGCCGCAAACTCAGGAACGACCTCGTCCCGAGGTCGAATCGTACACGACTGCGAGACGCAGTCGCTCCAGAAAAACAATCCACGCTGCAAACTCAGGAACGGCCTCGTCCCGAGGTCGAATCGTACACGACTGCGAGACGCAGACGCTCCAGAGAAACAATCTACGCTACAAACGCAGGAGCGACCTCGTCCCGAGGTCGTGTCACTCTCGACTGCAGGATCCGTCTTCGCTTTCCGAGCTTCGCCGTGACAAACGCTGTCGGTCCGATCAGTCGCTGCAACGGGTGGAGGGGTTAAACATAAACGCGTCCGGTGTTCCCACGAACTTGCCCCGCGCCGTAAGGATATCCACCAGTTTTTCCGCCGTCAGGTCCTGCATGTCACAGATATGGAACCGGGCCTCTTCCCCGAACTTCATCCGCATGTCTTCCAGAAGACTACTGCGGTTGTAGGTTTTTCCCGCGGTATGCATCATGTCGAGGAGTTCGTGTCCGTGATGAGAAGTCTGAATGCTCATGAGATCGATTCCGTTTTGAGGTTGAGGTCTAAAAGTGTTTTTACCTGAGGCCGGCAGGAACCGCAACCCGTCCCTGCCCGTGTGGTCTCACACAGATCCTCCAGAGTGGTGCAGCCCCCCATGATCGCATCCAGCAGGTTCCCTTCCCCCACTTGATTACAACTGCAGACCAGTTTGCCTTTCACGGGAGGTCGGTCCGCACCTTCCCCGGGTGACTGGAGAAGCTGCGAACGCTCCTCTTCCAGTTCCAAACCCTGATCCATCCAGCGTTTGCACCGGTCCCAGGGACTCACATCCCCGATAAGCTGAACCCCCATCAACCGGTTATGCTGGAGAATACACCGTTGATAAATCCGCCGACGTTTGTCCCGGAACAGCACATCTTCCCAGCCCTCGTCCTCGCCGCCTTCCGGGATATCATTGATTCCGGCGGACCGCACATCGCGGCCATGAATTTTGAGAATGTTAAACAGGACGGAGCCCTCGTACCGACTCCACACCCGACCGGCAATATGCGCCGCCGCGACCCGAGCCTGCTTCTGGGCCCCGTCGGTGATGCCGTAGAGCATCCCCCGGTGTTCCGCGATCTCCCCCAACGCGTAAATATCGGGATCACTGGTTTGAAGGTGGTCATTGACGTCAATCCCGCGGTTCTGGTTCAGCCCGCTTCCTTCCAGATAGGAAACGTTCGGCCGGGTGCCCACAGCAACAAAGAGAAGGTCGGCATCGATCAGCCGGCCTTCCCGGGTTTTCACTCCGGCAAACTCCCCCCCTTCATTGGTGAGGTACTCTTCGACGGCATCCGAGGTGTAGACCGGAATCCCGCGGGACTCGAGTTCCTGCTTCAGGTAAGACGCCGCAGTATCATCCAGTTGACGCATCATCAAACGCGGGGCCATTTCAATCACCGCCGCCTTCACCCCAGCCGCCTCCAGCGAAGCCGCCAGTTCAATCCCGAGCAGTCCGCCTCCCATCACCAATACCCGGCTGTCAGGGGTGATCCGGTCACGGGCACGGTCCGCATCTTCGCGTGTGCGCATGGTGAACACCCCCGGCAGATCCACCCGCACTCCCGGCGGAACAAACGCACGGGACCCGGTACTCAGCACCAGTTTGTCGTAGGGAAATTCCTGACCATCCGAACAGCGGACCACCTTCTGATCCCGGTCTACACCCGTCACTTCGAGCCCCTGCAGAAACCGGAACTGCAATCCTGCCTCCTCCTGCTCCCCCAAACTCACGAGGTCCTCCCAGCTCAGTTCACCGGTCAGGTAATCCGGAAGCAGAATCCGATTGTAGAACCCACGGGGTTCCCGCCCTATCACCAAAACCTCATCCTCCGGTCGAAGGTCCCGGTAACTCTGCACAAACTGAAGCGCCCCGGCTCCGGCTCCCACGATCACCACGCGTTTTGCACCAGGCCGAACCGCCGAAAGCTGTACCGGGGTGCATTTAAAATCAGGCTGTAACGATACTGGATCCAGTACCCCTTCCACCGTCTGGTTTATCAGCCCCTTTCCACCGGCAGGGTCTCTTCCCCAGTGCATGGGCGCAAAGACCAAACCGGGACGAATGTCCTCACTGATGCGTACCGGCAGTTCTGCCTCGCCCTGAAGACTTTTAATCCGGACAGGATCCCCTTCTTCCAGTCCGAGCGCTCCCGCATCATCCGGATGCACCTGCAGAAACGGATCCGGATCCTGAAGACTCAGCCGCTTCACCCGGCCCGAGCGGGTCATGGTATGCCACTGATCGCGAATCCGGCCCGTGGTCAGCACATAGGGGTACCCCTCCTTCTGTGCCCAGTGAGGAACATGATCCGGAACCGCAAACAACCGGGCTTTTCCAGTGGGCGTCTGGAACTCCAGGGTTTCGAACAGGCGGGTGGTTCCGTTGCTCCCTTCCGGGCACGGCCACTGTATGGACCCGTCCTGATCAAGGCGTTCATATGAAACACCGGTAATATCAATGGTGGTGCCACGCGTCAGTTCCGCGTATTCGGCAAAAATGTCAGCTTCTGAGTCATAGGAAAACGAATCCGACCAACCCATTTTCTCTGCGAATGCGAGCAGGATATCCACATCCGGCTTCGCCTCACCTGGGGCATGCTTTAATGTTCGAACCCGGGAGATCCGACGCTCGCTGTTGGTCATGCATCCGTCTTTCTCCAGCCAGGTCGCAGCGGGAAGATGAATGTCCGCCACGTTCAGAGAATCCGCACGGCTCGAGAACTCCTGCACCACCACCAGATCCGCTTTCGCAATCGCGGCGTTCACGCGATTCTGGTCCGGGAGACTGACGAGTGGATTGGTGGCGATGATCCAGAGCACTTTCAGCCGGCCTTCCTCAAGGGCCTGGATCATCTCCATGGCGGTGAGACCTTTGCCTTCCGGCAAGCAAGGCACGCCCCAGTAATCGGCCACCTTCTGCCGGTCCTCGGCAGAGGAGGGATCATGATGCGCCGCCAGCAGCGTCGCCATGCCTCCCACTTCCCGGCCACCCATTGCATTGGGCTGTCCCGTGAGTGAGAGCGGACCGCATCCGGGTTTTCCAATCATACCGGTCAGCAGGTTCAACTGGATGAGCGCGATGTTTTTATCCGTTCCAATGCGGCTCTGGTTCAGCCCCATGGTCCACAATGACATGAAGGTCCCTGACTCTCCAATCCATTCCGCCGCCTGCACGATCTCTTTGGCATCCACCCCGCAGGCGGCAGCCCGTTCTGCGAGAGTCATCTCCCCCAGTTTGGTTTTCAGCTCCGGCCAGCCGGTGCAGTGATCCTCCACAAACGGCAGGTCCACCCAGCCCCGGTCCCACAACACCGAAGCAATGGCATTCATGAGGATGCAGTCCGTTCCAGGAAAGGGCTGAAGGTGAAGATGGGCAAAAGAACAGGTTTCCGTCCGGCGCGGATCCACCACAATCAGTTTGGCATCCGGGTTGCTCTCCAGCCGGGCTTCGACCCGTCTCCAGAGAATGGGATGACACCAGCTCGGGTTTGCACCGGCCACGAGAAAACAGTCGCACTGATCCAAATCCTCATAGGAGCAGGGCACCAAATCGTCGCCGAGGGTCTGCTTGTATCCCATCACCGCTGAACTCATACAGAGGCGGGAGTTTGTGTCGATATTGTTGGTCCCGAGAAACCCCTTGCAGATCTTGTTGGCCAGATAGTATTCCTCCGTCAGGCACTGGCCGGACACATAAAAGGCCACCGAATCAGATCCCGCCTCCTGCTGAGCCCTCTTCACCGCACTGCAGATCCGGTCCATGGCTTCGTCCCAACTGACCGACGTCACGTCTCCGGTGTTCCGGTCACGAAACCCGGGCGACAGCAGACGGTCGCTCATATCCATCGCGGTGTGATGCAGGTTCCGTCCTTTGCTGCACAGAGCGCCCTTGTTCACCGGGTAGTCACTGCGCTCCCTGAGTTCGAGAAGACCGCCACCCGCATCCTCAATGCGCAGACCGCACCCCACCCCGCAATAGGGGCAGAGTGTATCCACGGACTGAGGTGTCGGATCAATAGACATCGCGCACGTAGCGTTTCTCTTTTTTCATGTTCGACAGATAGACCTGTGCACCGTCCGAATCGAGTCCGCCCTGCTCGGAAATGATGTCCAGCAGTGCCTGTTCTACATCTTTGGCCATGCGGTGCGCATCCCCGCAGACAAAAAAGTAGGCACCCTCTTCCAGCCATGTGAACAACTCCGCCCCTTTGCGCACCATGAGGTGCTGAACGTACAGTTTCTCCTCCTGGTCGCGGGACCAGGCGAGATCCAGTTCACTGAGCATGCCCTCTTCGCGATAGGCAAGGATCTCGTCACGGTAAAGGAAGTCCGAGGCTTCATTGCGGTCCCCGAAAAACAACCAGTTTTTCCCGGCTGCGGCCTGAACTTTCCGTTCTTCCAGAAAGGCTCTGAAGGGAGCAATCCCCGTTCCCGGCCCCACCATAATCATGGGCAGATCTGTGTTCTCCGGAACCGCAAATGCTTTGTTCGGAGACACGAATACCCGCAGAGGCCCTTCGCCTGCACGGTCCGCTAAAAAGGTGGAACACACCCCTTTCTGGGCCCGGTTCTGGGCCTCATACCGCACAGAGGCCACACAAAGATGTACTTCATCCGGATGCATGCCGGGGCTGGAAGAGATGGAGTACGCACGGGGCTGAAGTGGTTTCAGCAGATCCGCGAGTTCCTGGGGCGTCCAGGTGGCACCGGCCTCTGCGATCACATCCCGGAGTTCACGCCCCCAGACATAGTCCGTAAATGCAGAGGAGTCATTGGCCAGCTCTAGCAACGCCTCAGCATTGCCTTTTTCCGCAATGGCGGTCACCAGGGGTTTGGTGGGGGTGCGGATGTCCAATTCGCTGCACAAGGCCTGACTCAGGGGAAGCGTCCGGCCTCCCACGGTTACCTCGGCTGAACCGTCAACATCGCAGATAACCAAAAATGCCTCCACCTCCGCGGGATCATTTTCCGCAAACACATTGAGGGCATCCCCTGCCTCATAGGTCAGTTCCTCAGCAGGGAGGCGGATGGAATAATGCCGCACCTCTTTGCCGGAAGCCTCGGTGGTAAGCAGACGGTTTTCCAGTACAGACGTGACAAAGGGATTCTTTTTGCTGTATCCGCTTTTCTTCGGAGCGGTGACCGCAGATTCAGCAGCGGGTGCACCCGCCTCTTTCTCCTCCCCCAGCTGAAGGGCCTGAAGGGCCTGATCCAGCCAGGCTTCAAAGGGTTCTTCATAATCCACATCACAGTCCACACGGGGCTGCACACAGTTGGCACCAAGACCGGCCAAACGCTCATCCAGATCTTTCCCTGCGCTGCAGAACGTCTCGTAATTGGTGTCGCCCAGCGCGAGCACCGAATAATGGGTGTCCGGTAATGCAGGGGCCTCGTCTGCAGATAACTGCTCCCAGAATTCCTGGGCATTGTCCGGCATCTCGCCATCCCCGTACGTACTGGTGATCACCAGCACCCGCTTTTCTCCACACAGGGCGGCTGGTTCCACATCGTTCAGCTCTTTGACCTCGGTCTGATAGCCAAGAGACTGTGCTTTTTCAGCCGACTCCATGGCAAGACCTTCCGCAGTGCCCGTCTGGGAACCATACAAAATCATCAACCGCCGGACCGCAGGAGCAGCAGCCCCCCCCAGTTCCCCCATCGCAGAGGGATCCACTCCCTCCCGGGAAAACAATCCGGCAAGGTATCCGTTCAGCCAGCCCCTCTGTTCAGGGGAAAACGGGGCGTTTTCAGGTATAAACGGTACGAGGCTCATGCGGAGATCCCTCCAGACAAAATTTCAGTGGCGAATTCAGTGGGTTCCTGTCGGCGGGCGTACTCCACGAAGCTCTCCTCCCCGTCACTCTGCTCCTGATACCGGCGCAGAATGCCTTCAATATGCTGGGGAACCTCGTCTGCGGGAACCGCTTTGAAGAGATCGCGGGAGAACCCCTGCTCTGCATCCGTCCCCCCACCGATCGAGATGTTGTAGGCCTCGATGCTCTCTCCGTCCCGTTTGCTCTTGATGCCCAACAGGCCGATATCCGCCACCAGATGCTGGGCGCAGGAATTTGGACAGCCGGTCAGTACGATGCTGACGGGATCTTTCAGGTTCAGCGTGGAATCGAGGTGATTGGCGATGTCGGCCGCACAGCCTTTGGTATCGGTCTGAGACAGCTTACATCCGGTATTGCCGGTACAGGCGGCCAGACAGGAGGTGGCGCAGCTCCGTTCTGTCTCCAGGCCGACCTTGAGCAGACGCTGTTTCACGTCTTCAATGTTCTCCGTGGCAATCCCCTGGAGAATCACATTCTGCCAAATGGTGAAGTGCACGGTTCCGTTCCCGAGTTCCCGGGAGATCCTCGAAATTTCGGTCATCTGCTCCGGGCTGAGGCGACCCACCAACACCGCAATCCCGCAATAGGAAGTTCCCTCCTGAACCTGCGGATGAAATCCAATATGCGCAAAGCGGTCAATGGGGGGACGGGGCATGGTGAGAATCCCGTCCAGTGAGGCGGGAGCTGCATGCAGTTCGCGTTTCACCTCCTCCAAAAAGACATCACGCCCCATTGCCTCCACGCAGTAGGCGAGGCGGGCACGTTTGCGATTGGTCCGGTTTCCATTCCGGACAAAGACGCGGAGAATGCCGGCTGCGAAGGTCACCATTTCCTCGGGTTTGATCAGGACACCCAAATCGCGGGCAAAATGTCCATGCCCGGCCACGCCTCCCACCTCCACCCGGGCGTACAGACCGGGTTCCACCCCCTGGCCTTCCGGAACTTCGACAATAAAGAAGCCAATATCATTCGTGTCCGCCATAATGCTGACTGCTCCCCCGCTGTCGAACGCCACATTGAATTTACGGGGCAGACCATAAAATTCGCGGGTATTGAGAATGTAATGATGCAGGGCCCGGGCATAGGGGCGGCAGTCCAGCAGTTCCTGCGGGTCCACCCCGGACAGCGGGGAGCAGGTGATGTTGCGGATGTTGTCACCTCCGGCACCGCGGGAAGTCAGACCCGCCTCCGCCAACGCAAGCAGCGTGGGCACAGAGTTCCGGGCGGAAATTTCCCGGATCTGCAGGTTCCCCCGGGTGGTAACATGACTGTATCCGCCGCCAAACTCCGTGGCGATGCGGGTCAGGGCATCCATCTGATCGGAGCTGACACAACAGCCCGGCATGCGGCAGCGGAGCATGTAGCCTTCCTGAACCGGTGCGGTGTTGAACAGACCGTGAAATTTGAAGCGGAACACATCTCCGCCTTCCGCCATGCGGTCCTCCTCGGCCATGGTGCACATCTGCTGCCACATATCGAGGGGGTTCTTTTCCAGCTTGAGCTTTTCCTCTTTGTTCAGCTTGTCGTACGGTGTTCCATACAACGATGCCGGTTCCGCCGCGTCGGCAGCGGGAGCTGCAAGATTAAGAGGAGCCAGCTTGGGATCCGAGGTCAACTGGCCTCCCGCAGTTTCGCCGGTAAACGGAACTGCACCGGACTGAATGACGCCGGCAAAGAAGCCCTGAAGATATTGCTTTTGTTCTTCGGTAAACGATTGTGACATGGCGGGATCCTCGGGAAAATAGTGGGGCACCCTCCCCGGGAACCGAACCCAAGTAACGGGTCCCGGGGAGGGAAGAGAGAGAAAGTACCCCGGTCAGACTTAGAATTTTACGTTGTATTCGATAGAGAAGCGCTCGGTATCCACACCGAATTCATCCGCGGAATAATTGGCATATTTCGCAATCACTTTGCCCAGCGGAAGGCCTTTCACCAGCAGCAGGTCGACTTCATCCCCGTAGTCCATGGATCCTTCGTCAGAGCTGAAGCTGTGGTAGAACGCTTTAGCGACAAATCCGTGCGGAAGTTTGGCGGAGGCACCAATGTAAAAGTCCTCCAGACCCTTCGGAGGGGTCACCAGGAAGACGTCCGCCCAGCCGTTGAATTTGTGCAGCGTCGCAAGCGGGGTGGTAAAGGAGACAAACTTGGGAGCTCCGTCCGCATCCACACCATCCTCATCCGAACCCAGCAGCTCGTATCCGGCGATCAGGCTGACAGGACCGGTTGCCAGAGTTGCAGTGGCCGCAAGGTACATGGTTTCCGCATCATTGGGATTCTCATCACCGGACTCCTGGAAGGCAATATCCCCACGATACGAAAGTTTCATGGATTCAGAGAGATTGGTGGATCCCGCCAGATAGGCGCCATAGGTGTTGGTAGAGATCGCTTTGGCGTCATCGAAATCCAGAAGCAGCATGTGAGCACCGAGTGCGACCGGAAGACCGGTGTACTTTGCATGCGCAGTGTGGATATCGCCTTTAAACGCGTTCTGCAGGCCTTCGGAGTTGGATCCGAAAATGCGGTTCACCTGGTTGATGTAGGCGTAGGTGAAGGCCAGACCTTCGATCGAGCTGTTGTCGAACCGAAACCCGTCATAGGTCTGCTGGTTCTGACGCCAGCCCACGTCACCGACAAACCGGGCATTGTCCAGAATGATCACCTGACGTCCGGCTTTCGCTTTGGAATCAAATCCGGCATATCCAAGGTACGCCTGGTTGAGTTCAGAACTCGGGGGATCGGCAATCACGGATTTGGCGGGATCACCGGTCACTCCAGCGGCGTTGTATTCGTTCTCGTCCACCGCATCGGTGTACTCCATTTCCGCACCCAGGGTGAATCCGTTCCAGGGAAGGGTCACATATCCGATGCGGATTCGGCCGGTTAACGCCGTAGCATCCTCTTTTCCATCCTGATCTGCCGTTTCGGCACGCAGTCGGAGGTTTACAGTAGGTTTCCCCTGCGTAACCGCCTCCTTGAAGGTGGGAGCTTCCACCTCCTCTTGAGCGAAAAGCGCAGGTGACATCGCCGCAGAGGCGAGAATCAGGGACAGGCAGTGTTTTTTCATGTTCATGTTCGGTTCCTTCAGGTTTTAGGTACAAAAAAAAAGTCGACACAACACGTCCTCTACCAGAGGCGGTTGTATCGGCTTGAGTCTTTCTCCGTGCCGGATGCTTCTATCGATCTAAATGCAGGCTCTCGGAGCGCTGTAGATCTATGTCCCGATGTTCGACCACATGTTCAATTCGCGACGGTTCCCCGCCTCGGCAGATCAATGTGAACGAATGCCGGTAGTCTTCATCCAGACTGTTGAGAAATTCCAGCAGCTTCAGTTGACGTTCGGAGAGAGTCCCCGATTTCAGTTGGCTTGCCAGACGTCCAACATCCTTGATGCTTTCAGACATGCTGGGAGATTAGCAGAAGGCTTGCCAACTTTTTTGGCATTGGCCGATTTTATTTCATTTAACCTAATAAGGGTAATAAAATCCACATACCCGCCTCAACATCTATACAATAAAGTATTTGTCATAACTACGATCTACTTAAATGTAGGAGCGCAGGGAGGAAATCGGTGCGGCCCACACCAGCAGATCCCGGGAGCAGCCTCCCTGCCTGAGCCGCTCCCGGGTTTGTTGAGCACGGCCTCCCGAAGCGCAGACCAGCAGCACTTCACCTTCGCCAGGCAGCGACTTGGGATCGGGCAGGCCTCCTGAAAGGGGCGCGTGGTGAAATTTTTCCAGAAAGTGAGGGTCCTCAATGCGTTCTTCCGGCTCGCGGAGATCAAGCCAGAGGGCAGTTCGAATGCGGTCCACATTTCCGGAAGCCGGGTGAAGGATATCGTCAGGGGTGCTGATATGTTTCGCTTCGCGTTGACAGGAACAGTCAGGACGAGGGGACCGGGTCAACCGCTGCTCATTCCCTGACAGGGTGTCCATCAGCAAAGTATCTGCGCCGACTCCCCCCGGGATCTTCAAGAGCAGGCGAATCGTCTCGGTTGCCATTCTCACCCCCACCGTCCCGGTTGTGACACCCAGAATTCCGGTATCCGCACACCCTCCCACACAGCCGGCCTGAGGCTCCTCCGGCCAAAGACATCGCAGACATCCCCCGCCGTTCCCGGCATGAAACACATTGAGCTGTCCCTCCCATTGGTGCACCGCTCCCTGGATCAGCGGAATCTCCTTCTCCCAGCAGACATCATGCATCAGGTAGCGGGTGGCAAAATTATCGCTGCCGTCCAGGGCAACCTCCACCCCCTCCAGGAGAGCAGGCAGGGTTTCGGCAGTGGCAAACTCCGGGACCGCTTCAATACGAATAGAGGGATTCAGATCCAGCAGTCGGCGCCGCGCCGCCTGGGCTTTCTTCATGCCCAGATCCCGTTCCCCATACAGAATCTGCCGCTGCAGGTTGTCCAGGCTGACGTTGTCTCCGTCCACAATTCGAATGGTCCCGACTCCTGCGGCCGCCAGATACTGCAGTGCAGGACATCCCAAACCCCCTGCTCCCAGCACAAGCACCGTGGAGGAAGCCAAATGAGCCTGGCCGTCTTCGCCCAGTTCCGGCAGCTTCACCTGACGTGCATAGCGCTGGGTGTTCAGGGCATGGTCCGCTTCCCGGATTCCCACCCATTGGGTGTCGGGATGATCCTTGTAGGCCTCTTTCTTCCAAATCGGAAGCCGGGCCTTGAGTTCCTCCAGTACCCAGGCGGCGGCGGCAAACGCCTCGGCACGGTGACCGCTGCATACGCCCACCCAGACCGCAAGGTCTCCCAGAGCCAGATCTCCAAGCCGGTGAACTCCCCGCACCTGTTCGATGCCAAACCGCTCCACCGCCTCGGAAAGAATCCGCTCCCCTTCGGCACAAATCATCTCCTCAAACCCCTCGTAGGAGAGCGCGCCGACAGGTCGGCCTTCGTTGTGATTCCGCACCCATCCCTCAAAACAGACAAAGGCACCCGCAGATTCGGTGCGGAGCCCTTCTTTCAGGACGTCCGGAATCAGCGGGGTCTTCGATACCTCAAACACGTTCATCCGCCGGACACCGGAGGAAGTATGGTGAGCTCGTCTCCCTCAGACAGTGCATCGTCGGGTGGCACATACGCGGTACCGACTGCAAATTTCACCTGTTCAGGTGTCAGAGTAAACCCGTATTTCGACCGCAGGACCTGATAGACCGCCTCTGCCGTCCCCGCATCTGTCTCCAGCAGCTCCTCTGCACATCCCCGCTGTTCCCGGAGGGAGGCAAAATACCGGACGGTAATCTTCATTCAACGGCCTCCTGAACCGGCGGCCAGTCGTCCGGAGCATTCACATTGCAGAGCGCGTCAGCCCGGGGAAGGTCCAGAAGCTGGAGTTGTTCCTCAAGCAGGATCAGAACTTTGCGGGCACAATAGAATCCTTCCTCAAGGCGCGTCTCGAGATAGGGAAGAAACGCCGGAGGGTACAGTGCACACATGGGTTCCGGCAGACCTGACTCCGGATCCCGGTAGCAGGTGGCCACCGCCCGGGCATCATGTTGCGAGAGGAGCTGATCCAGCAGGTCGCGCTCCGCGTACGGCAGGTCACACGCCAGCATACACCACATCACATCCGGTTTGAGATGCATGGCCGTGACCAGTCCGCCGAGAGGGCCCTGATCCGGGGTTTCGTCGTGCAGCTCCGGAAGACCCTCCAGTGGCGTTCCGTCAAACTGACCGGGACGGCAGGATACATGGACCTCTGAACACACCTCCGCAAGCAGGTCATAAGCCCGGCGACCCTGAGGCACGCCATGATACTCAATCAATGCTTTGTCGCGTCCCATTCGCCGGCTGTATCCTCCAGCCAATACCAATCCGTGTATGTCTAGGGTCATGCTGATTTCTCCAAGGTAAAGGTCGCGTTTCCCGGACGCAGAACTCCATCGGTAAGGATGCGTGCCCGCAGCCCTCCCCGCCCTTTCAGTGCATCCTCCGCCCCGGGAGCCAGGGCCTCATCCATCCAGAAGCAGGGTTTACATTCCTCCACCCCCTCAAACCTCACGCCCTGAAGGGAGAAGATCTGTCCAATGAGTGGATTCAGATCCAATCCACAGACAAATACATTTCGCCGCACAGCGGTCAGGTCCAGTTCGTGGTGAAAGGTCTTGCAGACCTCCTCCAGTACCCCAAACTCAAAAAAAGTAATCTGGCCTTTGAAATCCTCACGATGGTCAAAATAACGGTCCCCGCGTATGCCCCGCCCGGCAACGCATTCCACCTCTGACTGCTCTCTCGCTTCGTACGGTGCAGGCTCTTTTCCGTATCGACCGACATACCGATGACCGGCACTGGTCATGATTGCTTGGATGGAAACGTCAGGCATGCGTCCCCTTTACGTCGGTTTGGGCACAAGTGCAACTACTGGTCACCGGTCACTTTGGAGGGACCTTCTTTAGTAGGCCTGGCAACGATCACTCCTGAGTGCAGCCATTTCATCTGATGAGTGTTCACGCCCTCCCCCGTTTTCACTTGGGTTTTTCTCCAAAGGGTATTTACTCGGCGTATGAAACCAATCACTCGGGTAGGTGCGGTGCTGATTCTGTGCAGTATGCCCTTTTGGGCGGCCTGGGCGAATGCTGTGATGCCGGACAGCGAGCAGATCTCCCGTCTGGTCGTTCAGTTGGGGGCCGACACATATCGGGGACGGGAAGCAGCGCAATCGGCTCTATGGGAGATAGGTGAACCTGCGCTCCCACTTCTCCACCAGGTGTCTCAAAGTCCGGATCCGGAAATCAAAATTCGGGCAAACCGCCTGATCTGGCTCATTGAACGGGGCGTCCGCCCGGACTGGTCACCGGAACTGATTAAAACTCTGAAGGAACTCGAGTCACTGGACGGGAAGGAGAGATGGAAACACCTGGAAAAAGCCGCCCAGCTTCAGGGCGTGAACGCAGCCCCTCTTCTCCTGAATTATCTTGAAGGAGCCGATGCGAAAAAAACCCGAACCCTTCTCACCCCGATGCTGGAAGATCTTTCTGTCCAGACACTCATTCTCCAGCGGCTGAACAGGCCGGAAAATGAGACGCAGGCCGATCTGTTTGCAGAGGTGTGCATCAAAAAGGGAACTGCGGCGGACCTGGCAAACGGCTTGGCCCGTCCCTTGATCTCCTCCTCAATGCGTAGCAAATTGACCCGGGACAGCATTGCCTTGTTAAAGCTCCTCTACGCGGAGGATGCCTACCTGCAACTGGTAAACGACGCGAATGCGTTCAGGCACGCAGACCCAGACGAGGCCCGGTTCCTTTATTTTCTCGGGCTGGGATATGCCTTTACCTCTCAAACGGATAAAGCAGATCAGGTGGCGGATCAGGCCCTCCTCCTCCGACCCGGAGATGAGCAGGCACACTACCAGGCGGGGGCATTACTGGAGGAGCTTCACCAGATGGAGCTGGCAAAACGGGAGTGGGAACGTATTCTCGAAATTCCCTCAGACCAACGGGTGTATGACATCAATGCCCACATGCGGCTGGCGTCCCTGTATGAAAAGCGTACCCACTACCTCAAAGCCGCCGATCAGTTTGAGCAGGGTCTTCGTAAGTACCGGGAGGGAAAAGCCTCAGGGGACGGTTTGGGAATGGTCGGTGCCAAAGAGGAACAGCTTGAAGCCAAGATTCAGGCCCTGCGCAAAAAAGCGCATATGAACCGCTTTGATCTGTCTGCAAAGACCATACGACGTCTTGCCGAGGAGGAACGGGAGAAGCTGAAGCAGGCTCGGGAAGCGTCTCTATTTCAGTTCGAGTTGAATGTGGAGCCGTATGGACGGAGGATCTTTGAAGACGCTCCCATCACGATTCTCTACAATCCGCAGGCCGAACAGGTCGAAGTGCTTCTCAATGGCACAAGCCGACTGGTGCAACGAAAACTTGCGCCCCCAAAACCCGGAGATACCTTCCTGATCAGCCATCTGGACCGGGTCTATGAATATGCCTTTCTTGAAGACGGCCTGAACACCGAACGCACCGCCACCTTTGATTTCGACTATACTCTGAAAATCACATGTTCAGAAGCAGTGCTTGCACTTGAAGACCTGACCCTGCAATCAGAAGGAACGTTCTATACCCCCGAACAGTTGGCTGAAGGGCTCGTGTTGGATTTTCTCCCGCAAACCATTGAAATTCACATTAAAGGAACGCTGCCCGATGGGAGCGAGGTCACCGGCAGTGCCAAGATGGACCCGCGGAAGGCCCCGGTGGACGAGTGACTCTTATCGGGGGGTGCGCCGGTTTCCGGTATCTGCAGACCACTTCACATTCTTCCGTACGGCATATGCGTAGACATGTGAACGAAGGTCACGGGTGCGCCCTGGCAGATACAGAAAGGTGACCTGTTCCGGAAAAGACTCGGCAATCTGCACCTCCATCCGATCCTGTCCGGATCCTCTCCAGGCAAACAGCACCACGACCTGTTGTTCCAGATTCACCTCTTTCAAGAGGACGTCGAGGCCTTCTTTGGTGAAGGCGGTTTCCGCTTTTTCCCGAGTCGAAATCACCAGCGGCTCCAATGCAGAGGAAGAGTCAAAGACGTCAGGTTGAACCTGGGCGTTGATATTCTTCACCGGAGGAAGCATCTCTTGCGCAGTGACAGAGAACGCGGCAAGGGACAGGAACAAAACGGCAGGAAACAGGTTCATCAGCGGGACTCCGGAAGGGGTGAAACACAGTCGCCCACAGTATGCACATTTTGAAGGAAAATCCCAAGGAGAACGGAAGGCGTTTTTTTCGTATCGAACGCCTCCCAGCTTGAGGAATTACAACTCCTTCTTCACATCACCGAAATGCTCCGGCCACTCTGTCTCAAGCAGAGTTTCCCGAACCCGGGCCGCTTCACGCGTTCGATCCAGTTTCATCAGTGCACGATATTTCCCGAGGTAGCCGGTGGGTTCCTGGGTCCGGATCCGAATCACATTTTCCCATTGCATCAGCGCAGCCTCCCAACGGTTCTGCCTTTCCCGCACCAGGGCCAGGGCCTCATGACTTTCGGATTCCTCCGGACGTGCCTCCACCATGGAGGTATACGCCCGCTCGGCCTGATTCGGGTTGTCCATGTCTGTGTAGCGTTCCGCGAGGTTCTGATACGCTTGCAGTTCCGTGGGATTGCGGGTGATGGTTTCAAGCAATAGCTGAATCGCGTTGACCGGTTTTTCCGCCCTGGAATACGCCTCCAGGAGGTAGGTACGGGTCTCCGCATCATCCGGTTGCACCAGGAGGGCCTGACGTAGATGATGAATACTTCGCTCAAACGTTCCATTGGAGAGGTACAATTTCCCAAGGGCTTTACGAAGAATCGCATTGTCCAATCCGGTTTCAGCCACCTCTTGCTCGAATTCCACCACAAAGGTTTCCAGGTCCTTTGCCGAAATCAGGATCTGATCCAATCGGTTCAGGTGATGAGAACGGGTGTCCTGATTCCGTCCCCAGGAAACAATCGCCCCGGCAATCGCATCCACCGCCTTCCTCGTTTGGTTCATTCTCTGATACACCGCGGCTAACTCCTCATAGTAGTAACTGAGCGTGCCATTGCCCACCCCCCGGTTGGGCTGGGTCTTCACATGCAGTTGAATGGTTTCCTCATAGTACTCCACTGTCTTCTCGTAAAGATTCAGATAGGCCGTCACCTTCGCAAACTCATGGGCGGCGTTTTCCCCCCATCGGGACGGCACACGGAAATACTGATCTGCATGCTGCAATGCCTTTTTCGCGGCCTCAGAATCCCCAGCATCATGAAGGCACCGCAGATTCCGCATGTGCACATCCAAACGGTGAGGCTGTTCATTCAGCAGCACCGCCAACAGCTCACGTGCTTCTTCATACCGGCGTTCTTCCTGAAGATACTGGCTCAGTTCCAGGCGCCCTTCCCAGGAAAGCCCCCGCCGACGGTAGGCGTTGAAAAGAAGTTCTGTCCCCTCTTTCCTCAGCCGGAGGCCATCGCGTAGATAGTTCACCACATACCGGATATGCGCTTCCGAATCCGGAAATTCCTTCAGGATCTCCAGGGCCGCCCGTCGGAATTCTTCCTGTTGTTCCTTCCAGAAATAAGAGGAATGTTTCCAATAGATGTCCCGGTTCCGGGATTGGAAACTGCGCATATCCTCCTGGAGAACCTCCAGAACCACCAGCAGCAATCGGTCCGCCAGCGACGCAGGCAGCCTCTCCCTGACCTCTGCCCGGCGCTGCGCCATCCCGCCGCCATGTGTATACCAGAAATTGTACTGCAGTTCGCTCATCCACTGAGGCTCATTTTCCGCACGAACGATCAGAAATTCGAGATACACGACAGCCCCGTGCAGATGGTACAGACAATCGGCAATCCGCGAGGTGATGTCCTGAGCATTCAGATACCCCGTCCGCTGCAACAGTTTCGGAAACTCAGAGAATGCGAATCGAAACGAATCCTGGTTCACGGAACCGATCTCTTGCCGATGCCCTTCCCTCCAGAGATTGCACAGGGCCACCACCCAGTGGGACACGAAGGTGACATCTGACTTCGGCTCGCGCAGCTCCGCGAGATACAAGGTTTGCAGGCTGGGGTAGACGCCGGTACCGCTGCCGATCGAGACCGTGCCTCCTTTGCGAAACGCAGAGGCATAAACCTGATACAGGTCGCGTTTCATTTCCTCTCGAATCCGTTCCGGGTACCCGAGCTGGCGCTCTTCCTTCCACAGTTCCTCCGCCTTTCGAAAACGTGACAGGGAGATGAGGTATCCGGAAAGTGATCGAAGCGTCTGCACTTCATCAACCAGAAGCCGCCCCCCGTTTTTCTGTCGGCGCAGGTGTAAGCTGGATTCCAACAGTTGAACCGCCTGCTCTCTCTCACCGGATCCCCACAACATGGCGGCAAGATGACCGGAAAGCGTGAGATGATCCCGGCTGCCAGGAGATTCCGATGCCCGGAGGGCACGCAGTTGACGGAGCTGTTCTTCCAGCAGTTTTTCCGGGGACAACGGCCCCCAATCGGAAAGGAGTCCAGCCATCAGAACAGCTTCCCCTTCCGCCCATTCCCCCCGGAAGGCACGATTCAGCGCCTGATAACAGTGTTCCACGTGCGGACCCTGCCCCTGAGCCTGTGTCGCGGCACGAAACGAGACCATAAAGGTGAGAAGATGCATCGCCCGCTGATCCGTTTTGGTGAGCCCCTGTTTCTCCAGGCTCTGGATATGCTTCAGGATCTGATCCAGGGTGGCCTCTTCCTGCAACAGATCCAGGATGGGCTGCATGGCCTGGAGGTGCTGGTAGATCCCCTGAGGGGACTGACCCACCACACTTTCCACTGATGCAGTTAACAAACGGAAATCACGGTACCGTTGGTAAAACTCCCGCATCAGATACAGATTTTGCTCCGGGTACATACTTTTCCGAAACAGAGCATCTAATGCCTCGGCAATTTCCGGATCAAACTCTTCCGGAGCTTCCGCAGTCTGATGATACACATGGCGGTACATCTTCTGGTTCAGCCATTGGCGGAGCTCATGCTCCTGCAGCTCTTTCCAGGATTGATGTTTCGCGGCCTCTGATTTCCTGCGTTCATCCAGTACCAGATACCAATCCGACAGTGTCCGGTAATCCGAAGAGTGGAGCATCTGATGGTTGCCGAGAAACTCGAATACCTCACACGCTCTGCCGATCTGATTCCTCTCGGCCAGAATCATCGCGTACATTCTTCCCCATCTCATCTTCAACCGGTAGTCATCCGAGTGGTGCCAAGTATGAAGAGTCTTCTCAAGCCGATCACCCTGATCTGTGACCACCAGCATGCGGAAAAGATCCTGTTTCCAGTCACGTCCATACGCCTCCCGGGAATCGGCCCTCTCCAGCAGCAGCAGAACATTCTCGGTGAATGCCGTCTCCTCGGAGTTCATGGCCACTCTACTGACGAGATTCACCCATCGGTTCAGCCAACTTCCCTCTGCAGGCGGAACCTCTTCCGGAAGCACGCTCAGGGCATCGCTCAATGCCCGCAGCCCCTCGTTCTGGAGATCCTGCCGGAATTCTTTCAACTGAGCCTGTCTCTCCGCCCGTTCCAGTTGGAACCAACGGCCGAAAACATCCTGCGGAGGATCTTGTTCCAGGCCACGGAGCCAGTCGATCATCCATCGACGGTTTTTCTCCTGAAGATCCTCTTCAATCTTCTGTTGTTCTCTCCGGCTTTTTGCACCCAGTTTCTCAATCTGTCCCTGTAAATGCGTGAAACGGCTGCGCTCCACCCACTGAACCCACTGCTGGGTACGAAGAGAGGGATTTCGGGAGCCCGACTCATCAAGATGCTGAAGAAGTTCACGGGTTTCCACCAACACCTCCTCTGACCAGGCCTGCTGCAGGAGTAGATCAAACAACTTGGCTTGTTCGATCCGGATATGTTCCGGCGTATTGGCATGTTGAATCAGCAACCGGACTATCTTCAGCCTCAATTCAAGCGAGCCGTATTGCATCAGCGCGGATTCCAGTCCCGCTTTCTCCCGCCCGGTAGCACGGTTCCAGCGGACAAACAACCGGTCATAGAGCTGTGCCCATTCATCGTGATCGTCCGGCTGATATCCGACGTTGTGGAGCCAGCGGATCAGTTCTCCCACCCGGTTTGGAGGCAGCGAATCCAGATCCTGTTGCAACATCCGGTACATCTCCTGCCACAGTGCCGGCGCTTCCGACGAATTCCGGAAGGGATAGTGCGTAACAAGAGGGTCGATCAACTCAGTGGAGTGTTGCTGAAGCAACAGCGTCAGCACCAGCCCTTTGATCATTTCAGCGTTCTCCTGAGTGATTCGCTGCGTATAATGATGATATCCGTTTCCGAGGATACGCTGGATCGCGGCCTGGTAAGCTGCCTGTGCAGCCGGTGACCGGTCTCCCTGAACCACCGCTTGAATGCGGGCCTCCATCCACTCACGTGCGAGGTCCGCTTGTTGGTCTGCGACCAATGCCGTCAAATAGATGCTCCAAATGGCAGTGGTGGTCTCCGCTTCAGGGATCCCCTTCACACTGGCAATCAGCTCAGGCAATCTACGGTTCTGCCAGAGAAGGTCCACCCGGGTGTGATGCAGTTGCTGACGGTCATAAACGGAGAACCGTTCTTGTTCATTCAATGCCTGCTGCAGCACCTGCAGCGCCTCGTCCACTTTCCTGCGTCCGGCGAGACGTCGTGCATAGGCCAGCCTCGCCCCCACAAGGTCCGGGTAGTGTTCTGCCTGGAGTCGAATCAGCGCAAAGGCTTCCTCCCGCTGCCCCATCTGGTCATACACACTCTGCATCGCCTGATACCAGGGCCGCATCGTCAGGGGAAGTTCCCGTGGAAGGCGAAACAGCGGCTCCAGTTCTTCCAGGAGATGTTTGCGTTCCCCGGGAGACAGTGCCACCTGTTGACTCAGGGTGAGAAGGCTCATCGCTCGGGAATAGGCAAGGGGATTTTCCGGATCGCGGTTCAGGTCAGCTGCCATTTTCAACAGCAACCGATGATAGGGATGCAGGCGGCGGAGAAACTGCAGCATCATCAGCTCCAGCCGGTCCTGACCCGGCTTCCCTTCCAGGAAAACAGACATCTCTTTCCAATACGCGTCCGCCTTCTCCGGACGGTAGATCTGAAGTTGATGGACAAACAGGACCCACACATCCTCCAGGGTCTCCCGTTCCTCTTGCACCGCCTGGTAGGCCTCCACCAGAGATGGAAGCGTTTCGTTCAGCAGCACACTGCGTGGTTCAATGGCGGTACGCAGCTCTTTCAGGGACCTGTTCCCCTCCTCAGCCGGTTGACGTTGGATCTCGATCTGTTCACGCCGTACATGCTCACCCTTTTCATTAAAGGTGTGTATCTGCTGCGGCCACCAGATGGTGCCGACCGGCTTCGGTTCACTGAACACAATCCTCTGTGTAACCGTATCCTTTTTCAAAAACACCATTTCTAACAACAGGTTTCGCGAGGGATCGATGCGCCAAATCCGATGGGTGTCCGCATTCTGGGAACTGGTAAACCGGATCTCGACCCGTTCGCGGGTTTGCCCTGGCAGGATGGATGCATTCATCGAGGCCATTCCTGCGAGATAGGTTCCAAAATACCCCTGAAACGGAGACGGAAACACGCCGGGGGGATCTTCAATATTCCGGAGGCGTCCTAAGCCCCAGATGGGATCCAGCACGCCGTGTTCCTGCCCCAGAACCCATTCCCGTTTGGTGGTGGCGCCCGGTACCGTCTGCATGTCCCGCCACCAGTCGGTCCCATGTGTCCGCAACGTCGTCGCTCCCTGCGGGATCCATTTTCCCTGGGCGTTCCGGTATGATGCGGAATGGTGAAGGAGAAAACTGGCGGATGGATCCTGTAACGCCGTCCGACGGTTCACAGAGGTCAGCAGCTCCCGAATTTCAGCGGCCCAATGGGCAGGAACTGCAGGAGAAGCGGTGTGGGTCCGCTGCGGAAACCCATGGTAGGGGGCCACCCTTGGAACGGAAGGGAAATACCCGTACACACTTTCTCCTGCGATATACCCGAGTGTACCACCAGAAGTGGACTCCCATCTTGCATCCAGGAGTCCCTGAGCAAACAGTCGACCCGAGGCAGGCAGCCGGACAAAAGATTTCCGATAGGACTCATCCCCGTCTTGATCAAACCAGACCGTCGTTTCGCGTTGAGCCGTTCGGAAACCTTTTGTGTCTTCCCCCCGCTCATACTCGTACCAGTATGCCTGGTTGGAGATCAGCGTGCCATTCACATCGCGTGTACGGCCTTTGTCCTCCCGGAAGTAAAATACATCCCCAAACCGGTTCCCCCCCGCCAACACCGCATCTGTGTACGTGCCGAAATCTGTGGTATTCAATACCTGCCCGGAAAGAATCGGAAGGGGGATCCCCTGATCTTTGCCATATCCAGGAGAGAGAGAAGGCAGAACAGTATAAGAGGGGCGGTTCGGATACAGCAGGTCATTCCGCAAGCGCTGGTACAATTGTTTTCTCCAGGTTTTGGCCCGGATCATCTGTTGTCGGCGAAGGTCCTGATTGGCTGCAGCACGCCCTTCGGCAAAAAACTCCTCTCCATCCCGCATGCGGAAGGATTTCTGGACCTTAAACCGTTCCCGGTCTGCATCCGTTTCCAACACCAGAAAGGAGGTATATGGGGTGATAATCTGATAGTCCTCCGACAATCCGATCACCTGCTCCTGAATCCGGGGAGACCTCCCCTGTTCCAACAGCATGTCCAGATGCTGTCGGGCCCACAGGCGGGGAATGAACGAATTCCCCTCTTCCGCTGTATTCAGATTGATCGCTGCCGTGTACGAAACCTGTTTGCCCTGAAAGGTTCCCGTCACCTGAACCCTGCCCTCCGCAGGCCCCCCGGACACATTGTAACGACCGACAATCCGCTGCTGACTGCCAACCGGAAGATGGGGCAGGGTCTCTGGATACACCGCGGCCACTTCAATCCCGGTAAAGGTGAGGGTCAGATCCTTCACCGAGGGAGTCGTGATTTCCTGCAACAACTCCTGTACTGTCTGTGAAGGATCATCCGTTTCCATCCGCCGCCAGGTTCCGGAACCGGTGGAGGCCAATGCCTGTAACACGGACGCATCATACTGATTAGCCGGTGCCACTGCATGAACCGTGATCCCCTCCAAGGGCACCTTTTTGAAACGGGTGATCCAGGCCTGCGCATCCACATCTCCATTGGTCACAACGCCGTCCCCGACAAAGATCACCTGTGCGGGCCCCTGTATCCGTTCCGAGAGGGATGTCCATGCCTGGTCTAAATCGGTCCACCCCAGAGGTATCCGGTTCTCCACAGCCGCCAACATCTCCCGCCGGTTTTCAGGAGTATTTTCGAGGTACATGTCAGATCCCCAGTGTACCTCGGTGTCGAAGGTCATGATCTGAACCCGGTCTTTCTCTCCCAGGCCGTTCAGAAGAGCCTCCAGAAAGTTGAGTTGCGCTTCCCGGGCTGGTCCGGCGGATGACCCGGACGTATCCACCATCACCACGACATCCATGGGACTGGATGCAGGCAGGATGGGACGCGTCATGTCCTCCCCCGGAGCAGGCGGCTGGAGCAGCATCATAAAGTACCCGTCATCCGCCCGACGATGCGGAATCACCTGCAAGGGGTCCGTCTCGGATTCGGTATCAATGTGGAGGACAAAATCCCGTTCCGGGACTGCGTCCTGAAGACGGTATTCGGTCAGGGAGGAATGTTCTGTGCGGTCAGTCCGGCACAGATGGCTCGGACTGAAGACATGTTGCAACGGTGTTTGGGAATGTACCCGTACCGTCAGCGCAAGTTCCTCCAGGGGATACTGCCGGAACTGATCACTCTGCAGTGCATACCGGTAGGTATACCGGTCACCGGTTTTCGGCAGAATTTGGGTGTAGCCTATCTTGATACGTTTCTCTCCCACGATGGGAAACACTCTGGCCTTGAAGATGTTTCCCCCGCTCCATTCCAGCAGGGCAGGATCCCGTTTTTCCCGGAGAATGGTTTCATAAATTTCTCTGGCCCGCTGCTTCTCGACGATTTCCCCGTGCACCAGCTCATCGCCGATCCACATGCCGAATTCAGAAATCGAGGCATCCGCCGGCAGCGGAAAATAGAAAACCCCTTCCAACACCGTTCCGGTATGATTCAGGAAGGATTCCTCAATCACCGTCCGGGCAATCTGATCCCGGATGTCCACGGTCACCTTATGATACCCCATGGTCAGGGGCAGGTTCCGCCCATCCACCTTGGCCATCAGGGATCCCATGGCCTCTGTACTTTCATCGTTGAGGTATCCGGATAACCAACCCGGGATGTTCTCCAGGCGGGTCAGGCTGCGGTCCTGCACCCGACCCACGACCGTTTTCCCGTCGACCTTCCATTGAACTCCCTCCGGTCCCTTCACCGTGAGTTCCACCCCTTCGGGGACCTTCACCTGAAATTCGCCATGGTGCACCACCAGGGCCTGGGTGGATTCGAGTTCCAGCAGCGTGTCCGGCCCCAGAATCAGCTCCGCGCCATTGATGAATGTGACCTTCAAGGCATGGGCTCCCCGACGGCCGGTTCTCACCCAGTCCTTGGCCTCCAGGGGCATGCCAATCCGTGCGACGGACCAGCGCGTGCCCATAAAAGGACGCAAGGTTCCGTTCCCTTCTCTGTCGGTGACATGTCCGATCGCCGTAGAGTCCGACAACTCGAGGCGGCCCTGATCCGGAGTCAGGATCTGCACGGCCTCTGGATTCGACGAGGGGGAGAATTCCACTTTGCCGTCCCGTACTTCGGCGAAGACGCGTTGAGAGACGTCCTCCACTTCCACGTTAAACGAGGTCCCGATATCGCTCAGCACTCCAGCAGGTGTCTGCAGTTCAACCCCGGGGTGAGGCTCAGAGATGTCCAGGTGCAGAGTCCCCTGTTCCAGATGGAGTGAAAACCGTTCGCCTTCTCCCCGCTCATCCAACGAGAACCGGGTCGCCTCGGAAAAGCCCAGTTTCAGTCCTTCCTCCACTTCAATCGACACATCCCGGAGGGCCCGATAGCTTCCGGGCGTCCGGGGAATGGCGACAGCAAGAGTGTCCTCACCCGCGATCAGTTTTTCAAACGGCTCTGATCGCTCAAACAGGAACGGCACGACCAGACACAGAACCAAGGCCGCGGCCGCAGCCCAGAACCAGGATTTCATTTCGAACGCCTTGGGTTGTACCGGGATGTCCGGGTCTTTTCTGCCCAGAATGCGCTCCACATCCGATTGGGTGGCGGCAGACTGACAGAAGATGCGACGGGCTTCTTCCGAGGTCCGCAAACAGTCTTCAAACTGGGACTGTGAGTGCGGGTCCAACTCGCCTTCAAAATAGGCGGCAATCCAGTGATCAAATTCTTCAGGAAGCACGCTCATGCCGACACCTCGATTTCCTGTTCGGTGAGTTTCAGTTCGATACACAACCGAAGCCGCTTGCGTAACCGGCTCGTCAGCATTTTCACGGCATCCACTGACCGGTCCAGATGCTCCGCCAGTGTCTGCAGGGATTCCCGGTGCGTATACCGCCGCACCAGCACCTCCCGATGATGCGGCTGCAACTCCTCCATGCAGGCCGATAACGCGGTTTCCCGGTCCGTCTGCCGTTCGACCGGTGCAACCTCCTCCCAGGTGGCAGACAGCGCTTCGAGAACATCCGGACTGAGCGCAAGATGTGATTTCCCTTGCGCGCGGCGATGTCGGAGTGCCCGGATCCGGGCGATGCTTCGGACCCAGGCCCCGAAATTGGTTCCATCCTCAAAGCGGGACTGCAGACGGAGGGCATCCAGGCAGGTTTCCTGAAAGAGATCATCCGCCACAGACCGATCTCCCGTCAACAGGGTCAAAAACCCGATTAAATTCCTCCGTTCTCGCATCAAACGCGCGGTTAGATCTTCCATAAACTGCCTGGGGTTGGTCGTGTCATACAAGCTAACCGTCAGAACCTTCAAAAGGTAACGGAAAAAGTTTCGGTTTTTGGACGTTGTATTTCCAGAGCCAAAAAAGTGGAGGGAGCCGTTTACGGCCCCGGTACCCAAGAACCGGGCAAGGACACATTCCCCTTGAACTTACGTCCATGAAGGGCAGAAGAGCAGGATGAGCGACGCCATCACACCAGCAGAAGCCGACGCGGTCCTACTCGCCCATCTTCTCCCAACACGGTCTGTTCGTTGCCCTTTGGAAAAGTGTGCCGGACGATACCTGCTGGAACCGGTGGTGACAGATCGCCCCCAGCCTCCATTTAACCGAATCATGATGGATGGGTATGCCATCCGCTCCTCTGACGGGCGAGGACCCTACCGGGTCCTCGGGCTGCTCCGCGCCGGAGAAGCGCCCCTGCCTCTTCCCTTCGAAACCGGAACCGCATGGGAGGTGTGCACAGGCGGGGTGGTCCCGCCGGGCGCAGATGTGATTGTGCCCTATGAGCACACCCTGAAAAAAGGAGCGGACCTGTTCCTGACCGATGAAGCCGAAACAGGAGTTGGAACCTGTATTCATGCGGAAGGAAGTGACCAGCAACAGGGAGAAATTGTGCTCTCTCCCGGGCGCCGTCTCGGCAGCCGGGAAATCACCGTGGCTGCCAGCATGGGGTACGCCACCCTCCCCGTCCGCCAGCACCCCCGGGTGGGTATTCTCAGCACCGGCGATGAGCTGGTAGATCCGGCAGACACCCCGAAGACCCATCAAATTCGCAGAAGCAATGATCTGGCTATTGATACCGCCCTTGCACTGAACACCCTGCATGCCCAAACCCGTACATCCCTTCCCGATGATCCCGACATCATGCAGAACGTTCTGGCGGAGCTTATGGACTCCCACGACCTCCTGATTTGCACCGGAGGCGTCTCCAAGGGTGCCTACGACCACCTGCCGGATGTCCTGACTACACTTGGCAGCCAGTCCCTGTTTCGGCGGGTACGCCAGAAACCGGGGCAGCCCATGGGATTCTGGACACGGAATGACTGCAGGATCTTTACCCTGCCCGGCAACCCTCTTTCCGTGCTCTGTGGCCTCCACCGGTATGTCCTTCCCTTTCTGCATGCCTGCCTGGGAGCGTCATCAGCATTTGCGGCCCCTCCAGTGCAAACCTTGCAGGACTCACCCTCCGATGCCCCGTTGACGAGGTATCTTCCCGTGAAGTTCGGCCCGGACGCCCTGGTGACTCCCTGCCCATTCCGAAATTCCGGGGATCTCATCCGCCCATTGGAATCGGACGGATTTCTCGCAATCCCCCCACATGCTGAGGGGTGTTCTTTTCCTTTCTACCCATGGTACTGACACATGAACCAGGATTTCACTCATCTGAACCAGCAAGGCCAACCCGGCATGGTCGATGTCAGCCATAAGCCGGAGACAGAACGCAAAGCGGTTGCGGCCGGAGACCTGTATTTGGGTGAAGAACTGTTGACCCAGCTTGAAACGTCCGGCTGGCGGCACAAAAAAGGACCTATCCTCGATACCGCGATTCTCGCTGGAACCATGGCCGCGAAGAAGACCTCTGAACTGATCCCGCTCTGCCATCCGCTGTTCCTCTCCTCGATCAAGATGGACATCCAGCCGGACAGCGAAACCCAGAGTCTGCACATTCAGGCCGCCGTCAAAACCACGGCCCCCACCGGCGTGGAAATGGAAGCCCTGACCGCCGTCACTGTCGCCGCCCTGACTCTTTACGACATGATCAAAGCCTTCTCTCAGACCATGGAAATCCGAAACATCCGCCTCCTGCACAAATCGGGAGGGAAATCGGATTTTCAGAGGGAGTCGTAACCGAAGGTAGCCCTCCGGGCCGATCTGCTTCTGCTCTCAGGTCGGAGGTCTCAGTCCGGTTGAGGGCGTATCGGCCTCAATACGCGGAAAGACTGTCAGCGACCGCTTGAGGGACTTCCGCGTAACACTGCGGCTCCATGGATTGACTTGCCCGCCCCTTACTGAGCGACCGGAGGGCTGTAGTGTATCCGAAGAGTTCCGCCAGGGGGACATCGGCACTGATTTTCTGTCCTTCTTCCACCGCCTCCATGTCCCGGATTTTTCCACGACGGCTGTTCAGGTCGGCCATCACATCGCCCATATGCTCTTCCGGAGAGAGAACCTCCACGTCCATGATCGGCTCGAGCAGGATCGGAGAGGCCCCCTGAAGAGCTTCCCGGATGGCCACATGCGAGGCACTGCGGAACGCCAGCTCAGTTGAATCTGTGGGATGCACCTCGGCGGCCACAATTTCCACGCCCACGTCGGTCATGGCGTAATGACGGACCACACCGGTTACCAGTGCATCCTGAATCCCATCGGTGATGGCTACACGGAACGGCTCCGGCAGATCCTTTTTCGAAACCTTGAAGTCGATCTTGTTCCCAACGCCCCGCTCTTGAGGAAAGACCTTCAGAGTCAGATCGGCTAACTGCCGCTTCCCGGCGATTTCCCGGTCAAATTCCCCTCGCACCTCCTTGGTGCCGGAGATGCTTTCGCGGTAGGAAACCATTGGTTTCCCCGCCCGGGCCTGCACGTTAAATTCGCGCAGAAGACGGTCGCGGAGAATCTCCAAATGCAGTTCCCCCATTCCGCTCATAATGGTCTGACCGCTTTCCTCATCCACCCGGTACTGAAAGGTCGGGTCCTCCTGTGCAAGCTGACGAAGTGCGTCCATCAGGGAATCCTTGTCGGCGGAGGATTTCGGCTCCACGGACATCGCGATCACCGTTTCCGGGAACTCAATACTTTCCAGGACAACCGGGGCCTTGAAATCACTCAGGGTGTCCCCTGTCCCCAGATCCTTCATGCCCACGACCCCTCCGATTTCACCCGCATACAGCACATCAATTTCTTCGCGTGAATCCGCGTGCAGCCGTACCAGTCGCTGTACCCGTTCCCTCTTTCCCGTGCGGGGATTCAGAACATTCTCCCCTTTGCGCAACTGACCGGAATACACCCGGACAAACGCGATCTGCCCCACAAAACTGTCGGTGGCGATTTTGAACACCAGACCCGCCAGCGGATCATGGTCATTGGAATGCCGTTCCACCACCTTGGTTTCATCTTTCGGGTCTTTTCCTTGCGTGGACGGAACATCCAGGGGAGAGGGAAGATACTCCACAATGGCATCCAGCAGGGGCTGGATTCCTTTGTTTTTCAAGGCAGTGCCGACCAACACCCCGACCATTTCCTGGGCGGCGGTGCAGCGGCGGATCGCGGTCTTGAGCTGATCAACCGAAAGGGTGCCTTCTTCCATGAACTGCTCGAGCGCCTCCTCGTCCCGCTCGGCCACCGACTCAATCATTTCACTGCGCGCGGCCTCCACTTCATCCGCCAACTCGGCCGGCACATCTTCAATCCGGACATCGGCTCCCAGACTTTCATCGTCAAAAAAATAGGCTTTCTCTTCCACCAGGTCAACCAGACCGCGGAAGTCCTCGGCCGAACCAATCGGAATCTGGATCGGAACCGCGGGGAGCTTCAGTTTTTCCCGCATCTGATCAACGGCCCGTTCAAAGTTCGCCCCCATCCGGTCCGCTTTGTTCACAAACGCCAGTCCCGGCACTTTGTATTTCCGGGCCTGACGCCAGACCGTTTCCGACTGGGGCTGGACACCCGCCACCGCACAGAACACACCCACCACGCCGTCCAGCACGCGGAGGGAGCGTTCCACTTCCACGGTGAAATCCACATGGCCGGGCGTGTCGATGATGTTGATCTGGTGATCTTTCCAGAAGGTGGTGGTCGCGGCGGAGGTGATGGTGATTCCCCGTTCCCGCTCCTGCTCCATCCAGTCCATGGTCGCGGTGCCATGATGCACTTCACCCAGACGATGGAGTTTGCCGGAGTAAAACAGGATCCGTTCCGTGGTCGTGGTTTTTCCCGCGTCAATATGTGCCACGATCCCGATGTTGCGGATCGTGTCCAGCGGATGTTCACGCCCCTCGGCGTTGAGAGTGGAGGAAGAGTCATTCATATGCGCGCGCCCCTAGCAGAAAGCGACCGCGAAGGCACGGAAAATCAAAATCCGGGGACGGGCTCCCAACCGGCTTCTAACCTGAACCCCTTTGCATTTCAGTTCTCACCGGGTAGCCACCCGGAATGCCGACTCGTTCCATCTGGTATCTGGCTTTTGGAGAAACGCTGCTTTGGAGCAGTCTCTACTATCTGTTCCCTGCCCTGCTGTTGCACTGGGAGGCGGAACAGGGATGGCACCGTTCCGAGCTGACGTTCGTGTTCACCCTTTCCTTGCTGGTCTCCGCCATCTGCGCACCTCTTGCCGGACGGCTGATTGACCGGGGCCATGGTCACTGGCTCCTCCCGGCCTCTGCCCTTTCAGGAGGTGTGACACTCTGCCTGCTTCCTTTCGCAGACACTCTGCCGTTGTTTACCGGCCTGTGGATTCTCATTGGACTGTCCGGATCCGGCTGTCTCTATGAAGCCTGTTTTGCATTCGTGGTTCGCCGGTCCGGACCCCGTGCCCAGCGGGCCATCACCCACATTTCTCTGGTCGCGGGATTTGCCAGCACCCTCTGCTTTCCAACCGCACGGGGTCTTGCCCGCACCTACAGTGCAGACACGGCAATCTGGGTGTTTGCCGGCAGTGTGGTGTTTGTCGCCGTGCCGCTTCTTTGGAACGGGACCCGCGGAGAACCTGCCGTCAGGGTCCCTCCTCATCATCCCGACCGACCCCACGTCTCGATTGCCGACACTCTGAAGCGACCGACTTTCTGGCTGCTGACACTGGCGTTTTCACTGTTTGTCACCAACCATGTCTCGATCCTGAATCACCTGCTCCCCATCCTCAACGAATGGGGGTTGCCCTCCGAACTTGGCGTTCTCGCAGTGGCGATGATCGGTCCGATGCAGGTTCTGGGACGTCTGTTGTGGATGGCCTTTGACCGTCATCTTGGCGTGGGACGCGTGGCCCTGTTCTGCTTTGTGGGGATCAATCTCGCAACCCTGTTCCTGCTAAGCTCCCGGAGTACATCCCAGCTACTCGCCGTCTTCGTGGTGCTGCAGGGATCCAGTTACGGGCTCATCTCCATCGTGAGGCCCCTGCTGGTTCGGGAGAAGCTCGGAGAGGAACATTTCGGCGCCGTGAATGGAGCGATGGCTCTCCCCTATCTCATCTGCTCTGCAGCCGCACCGACTCTGACCTCCCTGCTCTGGCAATGGAAAGGCTACGAGACGGCCCTCTGGGTCCTCTGGTCTCTCTCCATGACCGGCCTCATGTTTCTGGGGCTCAGTCTGCTCCGCAGGTCATGACGGCACCTCGAACACCGATTCCACCAATGTAAGGGTATAGGCGTTCCGGCTCCCCCGCAGACCATGCTGCATGGCATAGATCAGTTGCTCTGCCAATGCCTCGCCTAATGCGTTGAGATTGGGTCTTGCACCGGGAATCTTCTGTGGCACCCCCACCGGCTGATGGACACTGGCCACCTTCCTTGGATCCATCCCGTCGTTCACCAGCTTCATCAATTCCTGGTTAAAGCCAATGACCCCATCCAATTTGTGTTCCGCAATCCAGGCCTTTATTTCCTCCAGTGTTCGCTCTCTCCAGGTGGGCACGTCAAAATCCAGAATGGGGATACCGCCCCCGCCCATCACGCGGGAGGATTCCTGAAGAAACCCACCCCGAAGTGAAAACCGGATCTGCACATCATACCCGGTATTAATCATCGCTCCGATACGGGTGCATCCGATGCTCTGCAGATACTGAAAGCATTGTCGCACGGCTTGATAGGAGTCGGCATCCACCTGCGGCAGGACCGGCCATTCCAACACCCGGCCCAACGCCACCCCGCAAAAGTCATCCCAGGGCAGCTCCACACGTCTGACTTCAGGGCGCATGGCACCGAGCAGAATGCCCTCCACCCCACGTGCGTGCAGAATGCCGGTCAGTTTTTCCGGAGTCATCCCCAGCTTTTCATGCAGGAAATACGGAGTGAGTCGATATCCCTTCTGGGCCAGAAGATCTGCGGCAGGTTTCACATACGACCAGTGAGGCAGGTGGTCTCCATCCGGAGGATTGAGATACACATACGCCACTTCAGCCCGGATCTCGCGCTTATCCCGCTCCCGTAACCGGGTCATGAGTTTGGCCAGCTCGGGATCCGGGATATACCCCATGTCCTCCGCAGTTTTGCGGACACGCTTTACGGTGGCCGCACTCAGACCGTCTGCATTGCGAAGCGCACGGGATACGGTATTTCGTGACACTCCGCAGGCATCCGCAATGTCCTGCATGCTAATCCGTTTACGGCCAGAATCACTCATATGGTGTTGGTTATATCAGATTCTGAAGGAGTTCCGAAGCTTTGACTCCCTCCTCCCTGTAGGATCGGAGAGACCGGGCATGATCACGCTTCGCCAGACGACGTCCCTCATGATCCCGGACCAGAGGTTCGTGACACCACCTTGGAGGATCTGCACCCAGGGCACGGTACAAGAGAATCTGTCTTGCGGTGGAACGCAGCAAATCCTCACCTCTCACCACTTCGGTAATGGCCATGTCGATGTCATCGACCACCACCGCCAATTCATAGGAAGGGATGCCATCCCGCCGCCATACACTGAAATCTCCAATGTGAACGCCTGCGGTGTAACAGCATTCGCCTTTCCGAAGATCGGAAAAAGGGATGGACTCCCCTTCCGGAACCCGGAATCTCCAGGTCACCCCGTCCGGCCGGTCATACGCCTCTTCAGCACCCGGCGGAGGGCGCCAGGAGGGAGGAACGATGGGTTCCGGATCCTGCTCATCTCCCGGCTCCCCCAGTGGCAGAGCTCTGAGATCTTTCCGGGAGCGCAGACAGGGGTATATCCAACCCTCTTGCTTTAAGCGTTTCCACGCACCGAGATAGCAGTCCATGCGACGGGACTGAAACACCGGTTCGCCGTCCCAGTCCACTCCCAGCCACTGCAATTCCTCGACCGCCTCCTGCACAAACTCCGGCCTGCAGCGGACTGTATCCAGATCCTCGATCCTCAGAGACATCCGCCCCCCTATCTCTCGAGCGCGTTTCCATGCCACCCAGAAGGTCCGGGCATGGCCCAAGTGAAGGCCCCCAGTTGGCGTCGGGGCGAGTCGTCCGTGGTAGGAATCAGTCATTGGTCAGGGGTCACTTGTCATTGGAGGCTCATCTGCCGGAAGCGACGGGTCGAATGTATGTATTCAATGTTAAACGAATCAAATGACAACTGACGAATGACCCACGCGTTCCGCGTGGCAAGCACGGACTATGGACCCACCCACATGGTGGAGGCCTTTTTCGGGAACGTCGGATGAAGGATCACATCCTCCCGCCCCATATCTTTCAGGGTCAGGCGGACATGGGATTCGGCCAGAGAGGGTTCATTGCAGTCCTGACTGAGATGTGCCAGATACACACACTGAAGTTCCGGACCCGCCACTTCCCGCAGGAGGTCAGCCGCTTCTTCATTGGACAAATGTCCCTGACGTCCGGCAATGCGCTGCTTCAGGGACCAAGGGCGAGCCGATTCCTCCAACATCAATCGATCATGATTGGTTTCCAGCACCAGGGCATGACAGCCCTTCAACTGATGCCGAATCAAGCGGGTCGGCAATCCTATATCTGTCGCAAACCCAATGCGGACTCCATGAGCCTCCACGATAAACCCAACCGGATCGAACGCATCATGCGGAATACTGTAAGGCTGCAGCGTGATGTCACCGATCTCAAAGGTCTGGCCATTGGTGAACACCTTCCAGCTCAAGTCCCGGTACTTTTCCTTGCGGGCCATGGCCTGAATGGTGCCAGCATTACCATAAAGAGGAACCTGATGGCGTCCATTCAACTGAGGCAGAGCCGAAACATGATCAATATGCTCATGGGTCACGCACACCCCATGCAAATCCCCGAAGGTGGTCTCCACCTCCTCCAAATGCCCTTTAATCCGTTTGGCACTGATCCCGGCATCAATCAGGATCCGGGTGGTCTCCGTCGCCACATAGGTGCAGTTTCCGGTGCTTCCGCTGGCGAAGTTACATAACGTCAGTTTTGACATCGTGTCTCCATGCCGGAACAGAGGCGGGATGTAAACGATTTACTCATTCGGGAAGTGTGGCCTGAAACACGGTGGCCGTCTGCCTTCAGGCTACGGCTCTGAAATCAAGGGTCTTCACTTGTCATGCCGTAGCCTGAAGGCAGACGGCCACCATGTTTTCAACAGCTTACTTCCGCCGAACTTTCCGACCCGGCAGGGAAAGAATCTGGCGTTTCATTTCCAAGGTCAGCAGAGCCGTGGCCACGGCAGAGGCGGAGAGGCCCGTGGCGCGGATCACTTCGTCCTGAGTGAGTTCTGACCGGCCTAAACAGTCGAGAATTTTCGCCTCATCCGGGCTCAACTGCACCTGTGGTTTAGCCACCTCAGGATCCTCCCGCCCTTCTCATGGCGTTGGGTTTTTGCAAGATTGAAATATCCTGTTACAAGCCAATGGGTTACAAGACTCCAGAAAACCGGAAAACTTTGGGTGACCACCTACGGGCAAAGCGAATCGAATCAGGAATGAGCCTAAAACAGCTATCAACGCAACTCGGTTGTGATGATGTTTCGCTAGTGAATTGGGAGCAAAATCACTTTCAGCCGACACTGAAATTCATACCTAAAATTATCGAGTTCCTCGGCTTCGACCCATTCCCTGAAGCTGAAGGCTTGATTGGTCGACTTCAAAAATTCCAAAAGAAAAATGGACTGAGAGCGGATGAGGTTTCAAAGCAAATCGGAATATCTGCTTGTTTGATTCCTGCGTGGGAGCGAGGAAGAAATAAACCATCCAAGAAGAGCCTTCGAAAAATCGAGTACTTCCTCACGACGGTGGAAGAATAGCTTTATGGCAAACAGCAAAAAGCCGAATAGCATTCCTGCCCGGCGTGACGGAGTGAGACTGCATGAGGGAGCTCCTGCCATGTCAAATGACATGGTGCTACCGAACTCCGTCTAGTGGTTTCCTGGCACGGGATCTTGTGAGATTTCAACTATCCCACTTCGAGACGAAAAATTAAATCGTCAAAGTCATCATCAGCACGACCATCATTACAAAGGTAACGACGTATTCCCTTATGCTCCTCGGAAATTGGACAACACTGGATACTTCTCTCTGAACATCGTAATCACTCCGGGAAGGCCGTTATTTCTCAATAGAGTTTAAGCGACAATAATGCTGCTACATCATAAATTTACGTTCTTCATCTTCTTCAGAAAGAAGGTAATCAAAAAAATCAACATAATTATTCCAAATGTCTGGATTATGAAATTTCTGAATGCCTAAAGATAATTTATTTGCATCAGTTGCATCAATCATCCAAACCTTTCCTGTGTCTATATCCAGAAACAACAAAGATTCAGGAGGTTCTGCAAAAACAAGAAATCGGTCAGGCAAATTAATTGCCTCTCTAAGCCGCAAATTTTCAGACAAAATATTTTCTTGGTTATTTTGGACACAGAAGTTGAAAATGCTGATGCCTCCCAACAAACCCCCACTATAAAAACTTGCCACCTCCTTCACATTAGCAGGCAAATTTATACCTAAGTCATTCTCTAACTTAGTAAGATCCTCTGGAGGTGTAGGCTCCTCACCACCAAAAAGAGTAATATACCTATCTCTTAAATCATTCAACATTACCAATCCTCCAATTCCAATATTCTCTAGTGTCTATAGTAAATGCTCTCCTATTAACATTAAAGACAGGATGTGGCTGACTTCTTCCGTAGATACTGTGCAAGGCGTCTTGACCATACTTACCCACACCATGATACCTTGTACTCGCTTCAACCAATCCGCCCCGTGCATCTTGCCCTATATGGTGTAGTGTAGCAAAATTTCCATCACTTAGTTGTGGGGCCAATCCGAACCTTGCTGCATATGCATTTGTCTTACCAATGAAGCGTTTATCCCCAGATGTTCGGACAAACCCCCAATCAATATCATTTCTTTGGAAGACCCTGTAAGATTGGCCCGTTCCCCTCGGACGAGCAGCTTGCCAAATAATAGGACTATTTGTAAAAGCTCCACTTCGAGCCCATTGTGAATTACTCGATATGTTCCCAAACGCATTCACCCCCTGAACAACATCCCGTTCATGAAAACCACCGCCACGATGTCCTGGGCGGGGAAAATAATGGCCATTGGTTCCTCTGAAGTAATTTGAAGCCTGAACCTGTACTTCAATCGGCACATGGGTTTTCGGATCACGCATCCGGATCAGCATCAGAGGAGAGCCGCCATTCCGGATGATGTCCCGATTCGTCCTGGAAAACGTCTGTGAGCTTTCCGGCAGGTCTCTTTGCGACTGAACGATGTTCTGATTGAGATGGGACCGTACAATGTGAAATTTCAGCTCTGCCGCCGCCCTCTTGTATGCCCGTTCCCGGCTTCGATACTCCCGAATGTAACTTCGGTCCGTCCTATTGTGAATGAATTTACCCAGAGAAAGACCCTGAACCGCTTTTGCATTTTGTATGAGCGCATCCTGAACCCCAACAGATTGCCCCTGTAGAATCGCCAGGGTAAGCTGTTGATGCGCATTCTGCGAAGCGATCCTTGCCGCATGAACATTGTGGTTAAACCCATTCGGTGCATACCCTCTGCGCTGACTCCTCATCGGCCGAACGGGTGTTGCCGCAAGTCCGAGAATATCGGGCCCGAGATTCACCGAGTCATTGTCACAGTAGGCCACCAGATTCATGCCCCCGGCCTCCCCAATCGGATCCCGGGACAGCCATTGCTTGGTCCGGGGGTCGTACATTCGATAGCCGAAGTAGGCGGTTTCCGTCTCTGAATCCCAATACGCCCCGGCAAACCGGAACGGGTTCTGGTCTGCCCGGCTTCCCTCCGCCGAAAGCAGCTTTCCGAAGGGGCTGTAACGATACCGGGCCACCAGATTTCCTGTCTCAACGTCAATCAGCCCCATGACATCCCATCGGTAGTTGTACACCGGGGCACTCAACTGAGGTGCGCCATACTTCGGAAGATGTGCAATCAACGCGATCTGCGTGGTGACCCCGATGGAGGGATCACGCACCCCATTGGGCCCGGCTCCATAGACATACACATTCCGGTAGTCCACATTCCCCCATCGATCCAGTACCTCTTCGCACACCGGCAGCCAGTCTTCATACACATAGCGGTGGGTGCGGACCAGATTTCCGCTGTCGTAGACCCGTTTCTCCACCCGGCGGTCCTGGGCGTCGTAGACGTGTTCGGTGGACATCCCGGTGGCCTGATGGGTGAGGCGGGTGATGCGGTCGGTGCCGTCCCAGTCGTAGCTTAAAAACGCGTCCGAGGTCCGGCGGCCTCCGGTGAGGACCACGGTTTCAACCTCCGGAGGGAACAGGGCGGCATCCTCGATCCAGGTCACCGCGAGGTTCTGTTCATAGTCCTGGCCGGGACGGGTGGCCGCCACCCGCCACGGCACCCGCACCAGGGCCTGCGGATCGGATAACGCCGGGACGGTGGCGGCATCGATGACAAAAGCATAGCGGTTGGTTTCGGTGACGGTGTACACCGAATTCGTAGTGCCATTCAGGTAGATGTTCACCGTGGCATTGGTGTGCATCTGTCCGCTGAGCAGGTATTCCCGGCCATTTGTCTGCCCGTGGCTGAGCCCGGTCACCGCTCCGGTCTGCGGGTCTGCGGAGACATCCGCACTCAGCCCGTTGAGGCGCAACTGTTCCAGTTCTCCGCTGTCATTAAAGGTGTAGCCCCAATGACCGTCTGGCCCGTTGGCTTCTTTGAGGGAGCCGTTGTCAGGGTGGTAGTCAAAGCTGGTGCTGCCGCTGGATTCGTTCAGGGACTGGATCTGTCCCAGGGCATTCCGCTGCCAGTCAGCATCAAAGAGATTGTGACTGCTGTCCAGCTCGTCAATGCGGTGCGCCTGATCCCGTTTGAGTTCCATGCGATAGGTCTGCACCGTGTTCACGGTGTAGGTAACGCCGTCACTCTGAAAGGCGTCACCCAGGTACTGGATCGTGACCGCAGGGGCTCCGGGAATGTTCACCGTCAGCGTATCCATCCGCTCTCCGGAGCCCTTGTAGGTGTAGGTGCTGGTGGAGAGGGTGTCGGCTCCTTTTTTCACCGTGTGGGTGTGCAGGCGACCCCTACTGTCCGGGGTGTAGTCGAGGGCAAACCCGGACAGCCGCCCGGACGTCCACTCCTCTTGTTCCAGGCCGCTCCACTTGTCCTCCTCGTAGGTCAATACCCGGGTGCCGGAAGCATCGCTCATCCGGAGGGGAAGCCCGAGTTGATTGCGGTCGCCGGGCTCAATGCGCAGCCGTTGTGCCCCGTCCACCTGCCATTCCACCAGCCGGTCGTGGATGGGGTCGTACTGCCAGCTCTGGGTCTCGCTGCGGGAGTTGGCGGTGGCGGCGATCTGACCGGAGGAGGTCCAGCTTTGCGTCTCCCAGTCTCCGTTGCTGTAGTCTTTGCGGATGGGCTGTCCGGCGGGGTTGTAGGTAACGGTGTTGGTCTGGCCGTTGGCCCGCTTGAGATCCACTTTGAGGCCTCCCTGGGGCGTCCGGCTGGTGCTCACGGAGGAGGGCATGCCTCCTTTCCCTGCGGTGACGGAGGTATTGAGCAGGGGCTGCTGCGTGATTTCGGTTCCGTCGACACCGTCATGCTTCACCTGGTGGCGAGAGGAAAGGTCCTGTTCGTCGTACTGATGCTCGAAGGTATGAAGGGTTTCTCCGTCATCGGTCTGAATGGGATCGCCATTCCCGTCAAAGGTGGTCGTGGTGTTGCGAATCCCCTGCTGCTGACTCAGGCTGAAAAGAGGCCCTTCAGAGCTCCAGATGGCGCTGCCGGTGACAGGTTCGCTTAGATCGGCCGTATCCGGATCGGTCCAACTGGCGGTCAAGGGAGACGCGGCGAACAACGGTTTTCCGTTGAAGGTCACGGTGGTGTGATCGGGCTGCGGATTGGCCACGATCCATTCATCGGCCTCCTGGGTACCGGTTTGCTGCGTGAGCTTCCGGGCCTGGGGATCCACCCTGGTTTCATCGATTTGTTTGCGAATGCCGCCGACGTAGGTGTAGGTCCGGGTGATGAGTTCGCCGGATTCGATGGTGAGCTCGGTTTCCTGCACCTGGTCGACGGCGATATCGCGCTGGCCGTTGCCATTGAGATCTTCGGTCTGGAACTGGAGATAGCCAAGAGGATGGTACTCGAACAGGAGGTCGGGACCGGTGGGGAACTCGATCCGCTCGAGCTGTCCTTTGCCATTGTAGTGGTAGTCGGTGGTGAGGTAGGCGACGGTTTCGGAGGAGGGATCGAGGGTTTGCTGGCGCTGAATGCGGCCGAGTCCATCCGTGTAGGTAATGGCCACCGTCTGGCTGAAGGTATCATGTCCCTCCGCATCGACTTCGCGTTCTTTCAGGGTGGTGATGCGGCAGGGAATGCCGTTGAGGGTGCCCCAACTGATGGTTTCGCGGGTGCCCTGGGCTCCGCTGAGGTCGGCGGAGGTGTCGAGACTGGAGGGGTTCACCTGTGTGCGGCTGACACGATGGGTGACCTTATTGGTCTCAACCAATAGGAGGGAACCATCCGGCTGCACCGAGAGATCCTGTTGCTGCTGGTAACTCCCGGTATGCTGACGGCTTTCCACATTTCCGGCGGAATCGAACAGCGTTTCCCGGATCCAGGTGCCGTCGGTGACCACCACCCGGTTCAGCTCATTGGTGACGGTGGTGGTGAGGTTCTGCTCCGGGTATTCGACCGTTTCGGGCCGACCGAGTCGGTCGTGATCGCGGTAGAGAACATCCTTCCCGTGTCCGCTTATCGCGGTGAGATGCCCTTCGTCGTTGCGGGTGAGGCTCTGCTGGCGATTGTAACGGTCCTGAACCTGGGTGAGGCCAAAGGCATCGTAGGCGGCCGTGTCCGTCTCGAGCACGAGGTCCTGATTAAGGGTGAGAGTGGTGGTGCGGCTGAGCAGGTCCCCGAGCAGGTTGTAGGTGAGCACGGTTTCGATGCCCTCTCCGGTCAGAAGTCCCTGAAAGCGGGTGACGGTGCGGCTGGTCGCGTCATACACATCGCTGAGCGTCAGGACGGTGCCGTCAGGATAGGTAACCTGCTTGAGGCCCCAGGGAACCTGTCCGGCAGGTAACGATCCATCCGGGACCCAGCGGTCGACGGTGGTGGTGTAACTTTCGCCGGGACCCAGGGTGAGCACATCGGTGTAGCCGCCGGGGGTCTCGGTGCGGGTGGTGGAGTACAGCGGCGTGGCGAAGTCTTTCGAGGCGTAGTCAAAGGTCCAGCCGCTCGCACTCACCTGTTCTTCGGTGGTGTGGGAATCCGTACCTGTCGTCCAGGTGAAATGTTCCGGAGCATGGGAGTAGGTCGATCCTGCAGAACCGTACCGGTCCGTCACCTGAACGCCACTCCCCAAAACAATCACATAACCAGTATCTCCCGCATCCAGCCCGGTCTGCTCCAGAGCCTGGATCGTGGCCGGGTCCCGGTCATTGTACACGACCCGTATGGACTCACGGGCATTTTCCTGCATCGTTCCTTCCTGCTCTTTCCGATGGCTCCAGTGGTAGTCTGCCACCCAGCTAGCGAACCCCGTCGGCCTTCCCAGACTCCAAACGGTTTCGTATTCCCCCTGATGCAGATCTGTTTTAACGGTCCGGTTTCCCAGAAGAAAGGTCTCTTCTGCGTCGCGGTGGTTGGTACGTACCACCTTCAGATATGTCTCATCAGGATCTTCCGGCACCGATACCGGCTCGATGTCGAACGAGCGAAGAAGGGTGGAGACGGAGAGATCTGCAACATTGGATATCTCCGTGGCGAGATGCTGCTGAACCTGAATCCCTCCGGTTGCGGTGGAGGTCACCGTTGTTTTAAGTGCTTCTCCCAGATAGATCTGATGCGTGGCGGTGGTTCCGGTGGACCCGTATTCCGCACGGTCACCTAAAAACTGCATGCCGAAAGTACCGTCCTCTTTTATGACCAGCACCAGCCGGGCATTGTGGTGTCGGGTATGTCGTCCGCTTCCGAGTTCAATGTAATAATAGTAGTAGGGACTGGCGGGCCGCATGCCAGGACCATCCCCTCCAAGCTGCAGCCTGCCGGTTTTGGCACCATACAGGGGATCGTTGAACTTCTCAAAGTCAGGAACAAAGATGGCATAGGTATCGACACCGGCCACATAGTCGATGTCGTTCCAGTCCGTCAGTTCCGGTTCCGTAAACCCTGCATCCAGATAATCGGCCTGCAGATACACGGAGGAGGCATCCGGCAGATAGTGGTCGGCAACCTGACCCCGATACAAGTAATGTGTCCGCACGGCGGGGTCATCGTTGGGAGGCTCGGTGTAATCCACTCCTTCCAGAGAGTAGAGAAAATCATGGGCCGTGGTTTGATCCTGAGTGAATGCAGCCCAGTCGGGTACAAGAGGGGTCGTTGAGAATTTGAGGGTGAGGGTTCCCGGCTCTGTTCCGTATACCAGCGGGTCCCGGTAGTAGTTGTGATGCATCACCACCTGCGCATTCACGATGTCGTCTCCAGAGGGGGCGAAGGCCTCTTTACCCAGGAAATCATAGTCACGGTTCAGAATGACCTGATGACCTGTTTTCTCATATTTCATACGGGTCAGTTGCCGAAAATGCTCCAGCATATGCAGCGTCCCGGGCACACTGTCGGTGATAAAACCCCTGCCGTCATTAAAGTATCGGAGACCTCCATCCACGGAAACACTGCAGTTTACATAGTAGTGTTTTGTCCCCTGGTGTTCGGTGGCCATCATTTCGATGGGATCGAGCTTGATCAATGAGGTGTTACATTCGATTCCTTTTCCGGAATCCCAACTGGCCATTTTGCCTGAATAGCGTGAGTAGTTTCGCTCCACTCCCAGAAATCCATCCACATTCAGGGCACTGACATAGCTGGCGACCGTAGTCAGGCTGCCCGCAGTGTGGACTGGATTTTGGTACGTGAAGGTAAGAGATGAGAGGTTCTCCGTTTCCGTGACCTTGAGATCCTCCACTTTCAGCAAGCCTGTATACTGGGGGAGTTTGAAGCTCGCACCATACAACTGGTAGAAATCCTCAAAATCATACGGTACGTCATGGATCTGATGATCAAATGGCGTCAGGTGCCACCAGTGAGGATCTCCTGGACTGACTCTATAGGTAATCACCGGCCATGCCAAACAACGTAACCGTGATACGGTGTCTGCCAGTTCATACAGGAGTGCCGGGTAATCGCTATGCTCCAACACCTCGGGTTTTGACGGAAAATCATCATGCGTATAAGACCATCCGGTTCGTTCATCCAGGAGACCGTCCTGGGATGCGCGAAAGGCCTGTTTCGGAATCCGCATGTCCTCATTCTCCAGGAGAGCAGGGTCGAGGTTCAGGTAGTCCGTTTTGAGTTCATACAGTTTTTCATACGCGAGTTTGAGAACCTCCATTCGCTGGGCAAGCGTCCAGGAGGCAAAATAGTCATCTGACGGATTGGAGGGGATCCCGCTCCCCCAGTCAATGGGAGCTCTCTCGGTTACCGCGGACACGGTTGAGAAGAAATCTGTAATGGATTGAGGATCTGTGCCATACCCGGACTCTTTTTCTCCCCAGGCCTGCTCCACGGCCATCCGTTGTGAGACGGCGGTGTAGCGCTCTTGGATGGCAGACAAAATCATTCCCAACGTCGGCTCGATTTCACCGGCAGGAAGCCGCAGCCAAAACCCGAAAACCCATACGCCTGCGATCAAAAAGTGACGACCTTTCATGGAAGCAACACTCCCTGAGCGGTCAGCTCTGTATCGGGGTGGTCCGGCCAGGTGGGATCGGTTCCGTACAGAGCCTCGTCTCCGTCTTTCCGGCCGTCCACATCGGAATCCGCGACGGCCGGATTCGACAGGATCGTGAATTCTTGCAGGTTGGTAAACCCATCCTCGTCGAAGTCATCGCCGGCAGTTTCATCGAGGTCACCGAAGTACCAGTATTCAAAGCCGTCATCGAGGCCGTCGGCATCGGAGTCGATGATCCCGAGGCTGGCGCGAAGATAAAGCTGACCCTCCCCGGAGGCATCCACCGTCCCGGTCCATTCACTCTCCTCCGGCCGCTCCCGGCTCCAGGCGATGGGCCGCCAGTCCCCGGAGAGGTCCTCCCAGCCGTTTCCCGGGCCGGGGATGATGCCCATCGTATTCTTCCAGACGGCAAACGGCCCCGCCTCCGTGGCGGTGGAGAGATCGACCTGCAGCCCCATGGCCTGAGGGGTCTGCACCTCGGTCCAGGTCACGGTGAGGCCGGAGGTCTGCATCATCAGGGCGAAACCCGGAGGAGACACCGGGTTCACCGCCTGTACCGCCGGGGCATGAGGGGACGCAAAGGTCCAGGAGACCCGGCGGGTGCCGACCTCCCGGTTATAAAAGGCCTCGGGAGATTCCCCTTCCTGGGGCTGCCACTTCGGAGCCGGCCAGCGGGCGAAGACTTCGGTTTGCCCGTCTTCTCCGATCCGGCCGAGAAAAACTTCTCCTTTTCCGGGATGCTCCCAGACCCGGACTGGGCGGGTGTCCCCTTCTGCCCAGAGGATGTCTTGAATGCGGTTGGATAGAGAGTCCGGACTTTTGGCGAAAGAGGAAAACCAGGTGGGCGTTGCCAGCCACTTTGACCACGACTGCTCAAACCAGCTTTGGGTGTCGCTGCGCTCTTCGTCGGTGACGAATTGAGAGCCGGAAGGTGGCGGATGAAGACGCCAGACAGATTCGCGGTACTCAAGATACTCAGAGATCAGTTCCTTTCCGGATTGGATGGTGATATTTGCACGGTTTTGTTGCGCAAACACAAAAATCGGCGCAGCCAGTATGACACACAGGACAATCCGAACACTGAATCCTTTCATGACTAATCCGTAGTTACATTATCCTTTTTTAATGTCAATCTTATGCAAACGAAGGCGACTGCATTTGTGCATATACCGGAATACAGTTCGGATAGAGAAAGCAAATCGACATTCTCTACTTTTGAGCTTCCGCGTGACCAGGGGGCTTACGAGACCACCTCAAGACACTCTGAAACAGGCAATTTATTCTCACATTCGAAAGGATCAATTTTAACGAAATCCTCCTTAAAGACCAAAATCTCGCTTTTCTTCACATAATACCTTTTCCACATCATCCCATTGTAAGGTATTTCATACACTAATATTTTCTGATCCTCAAAAGTGGTGCTGAAATAGCTAAAGAAAACGACTATTTTATCCACCTCAAACTTAAGATAGTAATAGGCGGTCATAAATACAAACCTCTCGGTTACATCACCTCGTCCAGAAACTGGAAATGTATATTCCGCTCCACCATCATACTCAGTAGTAATTTTGACATCAAAACCATCAGGAACAGATGAAACAAACTGACAACTCTCAGACTCATCAGGAAAGAAGGCAAAATTCTGGATCGCCGAACTATACTGCCACCCGACTCCGCTTTTATCTTTGAATGTCATGGATACGAACAAATTATCGCTATAATCATCTCCCTGTTCATAAACAGGCATGATGACCAAATGACCTACGACTAATCCAGGAGACACATGCAAAAATCTGCCTGCATTCAGCTTGTAGGAGGATTCTTCTTTTTCGATATATTCTATACTTCTTCTCATAACTAACTTCCTGAGGCTGGCAGGACTCTCCATAGGATTTTCGGCTCAAATGAGTCAACTAAAGTTTGTACATCAGCATTTAGAGGTTTGTTCAGAATAAAACCACCATCGAACATATTACAGCCCTGGTGGCTCACCTCTTCGGTTGCCATGCCGACTTCGTCTTTCCTGATGAAGAAAAAACTATTTCAAAGGAAGTAACAGCAAACAAGATACTAGAACTGACGAAACTCCACACTAGAAGATGGATTCAAATCACTGACGAGACTATCAATGGCATAAATCTTTGGATGTTCTGATTCCTGGATTTCCAAATACTTTTCAAAATACCGCGACCCGTTGAGCCCAAAAAAGCGTTTCCAATCTATTGTGTAGTGAACCATATAATCATCACCATCATCCTCTAAGTGAATGTATACTTTACATGAGTTGGCTTCAGTATAGATACTAAAATCTGCCTTTACCGTATCCAAATATAGGCTTTCAGTATGGCCATCACTATAATTCAGCGTTAGTTGGTCGTTACTACGCAAAAAATCCACCGCAGTGAAATCCGCTTCCTTGTCTGGATAATGTTCAGTTTCACACACAACGGTATCTACACCCGGTAAAAATCTCTCAATGCGATCTATCGCAGTATATTCCCACAACTTCCCCGAAGAATCTTTGAATCCGAATTTAGTTTCATAGAGGCCTTCAGTATCTTCAGGAAAGAACTCATGCAAATAGCTGGAGAATGAAAGATCACCTATAACACTTCCTTCCAACAATCTCAATTCACCGCTATCAACAGGCAGCACGAGCATCTGTTCAATGTGCATCTTAATTTTCATATTCTCTTTATCTCCTCACCTGCAAATCGGCGACTCAACCTTGATAAAAATGTACCAAAACCTCCGTCTTCCGTTCAGTATGTCTATCGAGAGAACCTGCATTGATTCCTCCAGTGAATAAATACAAAAATGACTCCGGGTTCCACACACAGGGCCAAGATCACTCTCTCTAAAGTGTGATGATTAGAGCTGATCAATCAATGCATGCAATGCATCTTTGTCGAAGTTCAAAGACCTGAGCGTCTCAAGCTTTGCCTTGCGCTCCTGCTCCTCTTTTTCAATCTGCTCTTTCGCCTCTTCGGAACCGAAGATGAGGGTATTGATGATTTCAATTTTGTCCCCATTCCCCACCTCAACCCCTTTAGCAAAGTTCACGAATGGGTTGTAGTCATTGATTCAATGGGAGCTCAATCAGCACCAACCTTCGATAAAACACATTCTAAAAATTGTAGAGTTCCTTGGCTTCGACCCATTCCCAGAACCAATAGATCCAGCTGCGAAAATTCGTAAACTAAGGATGCTAACTGGATGGAGTTACAAAGCGGCAGTGGAGTTATTCGAGGTGGATCCCTGCTCCCTGACAGCATGGGTACATGAAGAGCATCAACCTACTAAAGACAGCTTGATGAAAATCTCATGTTTTCTTGATGCAATCCGATAAAACGGTCAAAACCTAGAAGGTTGCACAAAACAGTTTTCCGTTCAGTATCCGGAGAAAGTCATAAAGAAAACTTAACCTCTTGACTTATTTTGTTAACAATCGACAATATTAACCCCATTACAACAACCTTCAGGAGGTTTTTCCTCACTGAAAACCGTCTTCAAAACTCAAGGAGTTTGAAGAACCTTCACCTATGCGGCCCATAGCTCGGAATAGATGAGTACAACCAACTACAACATTTTTCGATACGCACGCCAGCTAAGCCTTCCCGGCATCGGCCGTGAGGGTCAGGAAAAACTTTCAAACGCAAAGGTCCTGCTGATCGGTGCCGGAGGTCTTGGTTCTCCAGCCGCCTTATACCTCTGTTGCGCAGGAGTCGGATTGCTGGGCCTCGCAGAGTTTGATCATGTTGAAACCAGCAATCTTCAGCGTCAGATTCTCTACAGGGGTTCAGATGCCGGCAACGTAAAACTGGACGCCGCTGCACGAGAGCTGCGGGCTCGGAATCCAGATCTGAAACTGATTCGACATCCAGAAGGTATTCAAGTGCAAAACGCACTTGAATTGATGTCCGCTTACGACCTTGTTCTGGACGGCAGCGATAACTTCCGTACCCGCTACCTTGTCAATGATGCCGCAGTGCTGTCCGGAACGCCCCTCATCTCCGCAAGTCTCTTCCAATTCGAGGGTCAGATTAGTCTCTTTTCTCCAAAAAATGGGGGCCCTTGTTACCGATGCTTGTTCCCTGACATACCTGATGCTGATGAAGTTCCCAACTGTGCTGAGGCCGGTGTCCTTGGTGCCCTCTGTGGTGTAGTGGGCTCTCTGCAGGCCCTTGAAGCCTTGAAATGGATCTCCGGGGCCGGGGATCCGCTCCTAGGCAATGTGCTGACAATTGATACATGGAGTCAACAGTATCGAAAAATCAAAGTAAAGCGAGACCCTACCTGCACGGTTTGTGGGGAGTCCCCAGTGATCACCTGCCTCAGCGAAAAGCACTATCAGCATCGCTGTAAAATCGGGTTCAAAGAAGAGGATAAACTGGCACCGGAAGAAGCCGCAGATCTTCACGATGCTGTGTGGCTGGACGTGCGGGAAGATTATGAACGGGAACTATGTGCCATTATGCCCTCCCACCATATTCCACTGTGTGAACTGCCTGAACGGATACAAGAAGTCTACACAGATGCTCCCGTGATCGTCTACTGTCATCACGGCTCCCGTAGTCTACATGCGGTGAAATTGCTCAAACAGGCAGGGGTTCTTGGGGCTCGCAGCCTTAACGGAGGCATAGATCAGTGGGCCTTAACGCAAAACACCTCACTGGCCCGATACTAAACGGTACGAATGTATGAAACGAATCAGGTTCCTTTTCTTCTATGTGCTTCTCACAGCCTCGTCGCATCTTTTTGCCTGTGCGGTTCCCGTCTTTCGGTATGCTCTTGAACGCTGGCCCCCTGATGCGTTCCATTTGACCTTGCTTCACAAAGGCATGAACAAAGAAGAGATCAATGCGTGGCTTGATCCGGTCTACGAAGCACACATGGGTGTGCTAGAACTGGATCTCCGGGAAGATTCACTACCGGAACAGGCGAGTGAAAGGATGAAAGTTCTGGCAACTCAAGTAACCGAACAATCACCAAGGTTTCTGCTGGAGTACCCTTATGAGTACAATGTCGAAACACCTATTCTTTCAGAGGTCGTATCGGATGAACAGCGGAACCTGATACTGCGTTCACCGGTTCGGGATGAAATTGTCAAGCGCCTGCTCGGAGGGCACAGCACCGTCTGGGTGTTTATTCCGGGCACTGATGAAACCGCCAATAGAGAACTGAAAGCACTTCTGGAAGCAGGCATCCGGAACATGAACGAGACGCTTGAACTTCCAGAGAAAATGCTCGCGATCTATTCCCCGGACATGCAGGAAGAGGTGAGGAAAGAACTTCCGATTCATTTCAGCATGCTGGAGCTGGATCGGGAGGACCCTCAGGAGCTCATCCTAACCGAAAGTCTGAAACTCATTCTTGGCGAAGAGGAGTGGAGCCAAAAGGACAAGGCATGGGTCATGCCCGTTTTCGGACAGGGTCGCGCATTAGCTATTGAAGACCAGACTACCTTTACCATGGAGATGTTGCAGGATATGTCTTCTTTTCTCACAGGCTCCTGCTCCTGTGAAGTCAAGCGACTCAACCCTGGATTCGATGTGTTCATTGTGGAGGCATGGATGGCGGATTTAGCCCGTAGTTTTGTGGAAGAGGCGAATCAACCACCTGAACTGTTCAATCCTCTGTCCTATGAGCCGGAAACGGAGGAGGAGATACAGGACTCCGCTAAGAAGATACCGACTGAAGAAGAAGTAACGCCCACCCCTACTCCAGTTGTCGCCGTGACGCCCACAAACACGATTAGTTGGGGGATGTTACTCGGAGGAGGTTTAGTATTATTGCTGGCCACCGGTGTGGCACTGTGGAAAGCCGGGACTGGTGACGCATGAATCTCGGTAGGCTCTTTCGAAGTGAACTGCAGTTTCGCTGGGGACACAGCCTGCTAGGACTCCTGGCAGTGTTTTTGACGGTCAGCGTGGTTGCGGCTGTGCAAATGCGGCTGAATTGGCAACGCGCGGATACCCTCCGGGTGCTGGAGAACAATCGTCAGGAAGTCGAGGACCTGTTCGATACGCTTGAGGATGAGATGCGGAAGATCACTAAGGCGATGGGATTCAATGTCATGGTGCTCCCGGCTGAACAGAATCTTGCTGACTTCTATGCAAACGATTTTGCAGCCAACACCATGCCGGAGGACTACGTTTACACGCTGGCCAACGCGGGTATCATCACGGTACAGCATCTTCTTCCCATCCTGCAGCAGAAAGTGTTCTGGGAGGAAGAGAGTTCAACCACACTTGTTATTGGCGTGAGGTCGGAAGTGCCACTCGCGGACAGCATGCCTAAATCGCCTCTTCTCCAACCTGTCCCCAGTGGGTGTATTGTTCTGGGATATGAACTCCACGCGAACAAAGATTGGAAGGAAGGAGATCAACTTGTTTTTCAAGGCCAGACCTTCACGATTCACGAGCTGAAACCGCAGCGGGGCAACAAAGATGATATTACCGTATGGATTCCGTTGGAAACGGCACAGACCCTATTCAATAAAGAAAAGCAAATCAGTGCAATTCTTGCCTTGCAGTGCAAATGTGCCTGGGCGGATATTGCCAAAGTGCGTGAGGAACTGGTCCGGATTCTTCCCGGGACCCAGGTGATTGAGTTTTCCAGCCGTGCCCTGGCGCGGGCTGAGGCGCGAAATCAGACTGCGGAAACCCGCAAGCAGGTGCTGGATCAGGAGAATCGAAACCGACAGAGTATTCTTCTGCGTGAGGAACGCTTCGCCAGCACACTTGTCCCCCTTGTCTCTCTCGGCAGCATGGGCTTACTGGCCACACTGACCTTTTTCAATGTTCGGGATCGGAAATCGGAGATCGGCATTCTTCGTGCCATTGGTCTTTCGCGGAGCCATGTCTTGATTCTTTTTCTTGGAAAAGCTGCCTGTCTGGGGCTAGTGGGCATGCTTCCCGGGTTGGTCGCGGCCATTACGGTGATGACGCAAATGAGCATTCCTGAAGGTGCGTTGCCTTGGCATGCCGGTCTGCAGGCATACCCACTGCTTATCATTGCATTTCTGACACCGGCCCTCCAGTGCATCGCGGCCTGGGCTCCCGCTGTGTGGGCTGCAAATCAGGACCCTGCCAACATCTTGCACGAGGACTGAAGATGCTCATTTTATCTCAACTAAGCAAAACATACCACCGTTCTGATCGGAAGAGCGTCGAGGCCATGAAGGAAGTGAGCCTGATTCTGAAACCGGGCTGCTTTGCTTCAGTGCAAGGAGCCAGTGGTTGTGGAAAATCCACTCTTTTGCTAACCGCAGGGCTACTCCAAAGGCCAGATCATGGTGTGGTGGAGTTTCAGAAAGAAGATGTATATGCGCTTTCCCGCGAAAAACGTGCCACTCTCCGTCGCCGGGAAATCGGATTTGTCTTCCAGCAGTTTCATTTGATTCCCTATCTGACGCTTCTCGATAACATCCGTCTGCCGGATTGCGTCGAAACGGAGGACGAAGGCGAACAAAGAGCTCATGCTCTGGCAAAGCAACTTGGAATCCTTCATCGCCTAGATCACACACCGGGAGAGCTGAGTACAGGAGAACGCCAGCGGGTCGCTCTCGCTCGTGCCCTGTACGGTAAGCCCAGCCTGATTCTGGCAGATGAACCAACTGGCAATCTCGATCCGGATAGCACTCAGCGGGTATTGGATGAGCTCAGCCGTTTTACACAACAGGGCGGAATGGTCCTCATGGTCACCCACGACCCAACCGCTTCCGCCCATGCTACTCATCTTTTTAAGATGGAGAATGGCGTATTGGAGACATCGTAATGAGTACAGCCCCACCCCTTCGCATTATTCTGATAACAGGCCTTATCCTTTTCGTGGGTTCGATTGGTCTTCTCAGTTGGTTAGGTACAGGTCAGGAAACCGATAACCGGCCTGGTGAACGCTCCTTACTTCTGTACTGTGCCGCAGGCATCAAGGAACCCGTTGAGGCGATCATTCAACAGTATGAACGTGAAACCGGCCGCCGGGTCCAGATTGAATACGGAGGCTCTGGAACTCTGCTGGCAAAACTCGAGGTCATCCAGCATGGGGATATCTATATTGCCGGAGACGACAGCTTTGTGCAAAAAGCCAGGCAGAAGAAGCTTGTCCGGGAAATCATTCCCGTCGCGGAAATGAAACCCATCATCCTTGTCGCGGAAGGCAACCCGAAAGGCATACGGGGTTTGATGGATCTTCTACGTGAGGACGTCAAGGTAGCACTGGGGAATCCCGAAGCCGCCGCAGTGGGAAAGATGGCCAAGCAGGTTCTCTCCGATCTGGGAAAATGGGAGGCAATGGAGGAGGCGATTCTCGACCGGGGTGTCACCAAACCCACGGTGAATGAATTGGCCCTGGATGTGTCAATTGGTTCAGTGGATGCCGCCATCGTATTTGATCCGATGGTATCAATGTTTGAAGGGGTGGAAGCGGTAACAGATCCGAACTTGGATGTAAAATCGCAACAGGTCACCCTGGGGGTTCTAGAGGCAGCGGATAAACCGGCCGCAGCTCTCCACCTCGCACGGTATCTGGCCGGCGCGAACCGCGGGCTGCTCCAGTTCAGAGAAAAAGGATTTACTCCGGCTGTGGGGGACGAATGGGCGGAAACTCCCATACTGGAGTTTTACAGCGGATCCGTAAATCGGGTGTCCATTGATAAAAAAATCCGGGAATTCGAGATCCGGGAAGGAGTGGTAGTCAACCGGGTGTACAATGGCTGCGGTATCCTGGTCAGCCAGATGCGTGCAGGAGCAAACCCTGACGCCTACTTTGCCTGCGACACCACTTACATGGATGATGTTTACGAACGGTTCCGTGACCACCAGATGGTAACAGAAACCGATATGGTACTGATTACCGCCAAAGGAAACCCCAAAGGCATTACCACACTGCAGGATCTGGCCCGTAAGGATGTCAAGGTCGCTACGTCCAATCCCGAATACAGCGCGCTTGGAGGACTGACCCATGAGTTATTCCGCCATGCAGGTCTCTACAACGAGATCCTTCCCCGTATTACGTTCGGGGATGCGCCCACGGCAGACACGGTGGTGCTTCGGGTCAGAACGGGGCGGGAAGATGCCGGCATCGTCTATCGTGCCAATGTGCTTGGGATGCCGGATGAGATTGAAGTCCTCGACATTCATCACCCGCGAGCGGTAGCAGGACAACCCGTGGCCGTAGCAGTTGGCACGGCTTACCCCCGCCTGACCGAGCGGCTTATTGCCACACTGGTGGCCCCTGGAATGAAGGAACTGTATGAGGCGGCCGGATTCCGATACAAAGTCGGCATGGAGATGCCAGCCCGTTGAAGGCACACCGTCCGCCATCAGACAGGCCCTTTTACGCTGCCCTCCTGTTACTGGGTGGATTTTACCTTCTGTTGATTCTGGCAATGCTACTGTCCCTAATAGGCCGGGGATTGTTTCAGCCAGGGGAAGTCTTAGAATTTCTTACCTCTCCGCCGATCCGCTATGCGCTGGCACTTTCCCTTGGCTCCAGTGCATTGACCGCTGTACTGTCAGTCCTCTTTGCCGTTCCAATCGGATATCTCATGAGCCGGTTCCCCTTCCGGGGGAAAGCATTTGTGGACGCTTTACTGGACATTCCCATTGTTCTTCCCCCACTCGTGGTCGGGCTCGCCCTGCTTTTGTTTTTTATGACTCCGGCTGGAAAAATGATAGAATCACATATCCGCGTTACGCATGCGATCCCCAGTGTCATCCTTGCGCAGCTAACCGTCGCTGCTGCTTTTGCAGTCCGGATGATGCGTAGCTTGTTTGAACGGATCGACCCCCGACTGGAGCAGGTTGCACTGACTCTGGGATGCTCCAGAGGACAGGCTTTTTTCCAGGTGATTCTCCCCGAAGTGGCTCCCGGGATGCTCGCCGCCTGGAGCCTCTCCTGGGCCCGGGCGATTGGCGAGTTTGGTCCTGTGCTGTTGTTTGCCGGTGCCACCCGCTACCGTACCGAGGTACTGCCGAGTACGATTTACCTCGAGTTGGCTATCGGAAATCTGGACGGAGCCTTGGCAGTGTCTCTGCTGATGGTGGTCGTTTCCCTGATTGTCCTGGTTCTGATCCGGACTGGCGGCGGAATTGGAGGAGCGTTGGAATGATGGCACTGGAACACATTTCTATTCGACAGGGGAACTTCTATCTCCAGGAGATTGATCTGTACATTCCCACCGGGGCATATGCAGTGCTCATGGGGCAAACCGGGTGCGGAAAAACGACTCTGCTGGAGTTATTCTGTGGATTGCGAAACGCGGTTTCCGGACGGGTCCTTCTCATGGAAGAGGATGTTACTCATCTGCCTCCGGGAGCCCGCTGCATCGGTTATGTGCCCCAGGATCATGTTCTGTTTCCTCGAATGACTGTGAGGGAGCAACTCGGCTTTGCTCCGCGTATCCAAAAATGGTCGTTTGACGATACAAAGAAGAGAGTCGATGAGCTTGCCAGCCGCCTAGGAATTGCTCACCTCCTTGACCGCTTCCCGCAATTCTTGAGCGGAGGTGAATCCCAACGGGTTGCTCTTGGCCGGGCCCTAGCCGTGCGGCCATCCATCCTCTGTCTGGATGAACCTCTTTCTGCCTTGGACGAGGACACTCATGATGATGTTATGGAACTTCTATCTTCTCTGCATACAACCGAAAACCTGACCATATTGCATATCACACATAGCAGGAGGGAGGCAGGCCAACTCGCCACACAGCGGCACATACTGCGTGACAACACCCTTCATTCTGAGGAGATCTCCCCATGCTGACCGATTTTGAACAGAAACGCTATGAATGGCAAATGTGGACCGAGGGAGTTGGAGAAGCCGGGCAGGAAAAACTTAAAAACGCCCGCGTCCTGATCTCACGGGGAGGAGGTGTGGGATCGGTGGTTGCATACGAACTTGCTGCAGCGGGTGTGGGCAAACTGGTAGTGGCTCACGGAGGCAATGTGAAACCCAGCGACTTGAACCGGCAGCTACTCATGACCCACGACCATCTGGGTCAACCCCGAATTGAATCCATTTGCCGCCGGTTGAACGATCTGAACCCTCTGGTGGAAATTGAAGGCGTAGGAGAGAACGTTTCCGAGGACAATGCCGATGAGTTGGTGGAGAAGGTGGATCTCGTCGTTGACTGTGCTCCTCTGTTTCCCGAACGCTACGCCATGAACGATGCAGCACGCCGACAGAGGAAACCCATGATCGAAAACGCCATGTTCGACGGTGAGGCCTATCTCACCACTTTTGTTCCAGGGGTCACAGGGTGTCTGCGTGACCTCTGGCCGGAACCGCCGCCGACCTGGAAGCGGGAATTTCCTGTGTTTGGAGCTGTTTCCGGCACTATTGCCTGCATGGCTGCTTATGAGGCAATTAAGTACTTCACTGGAATTGGCGACCTTCTTACCAACACTCTGCTCCGCTGCGATTTGATGACCATGCGATTCCACCGACTTCCTATTTCATCATCAATCCCCCCCTGATAAACAGCCCGTAACTGCCACATTCCAGCCTACACTATTCAAAAAAAATGCCCACGATCCTCATCCCAGCCGTTCTCCGCCGTCAGCTCCCTCGCCCTGTCACAGAAGTTTCTATCGATGCTGCCACTGTAGGGGAAGCCCTCACCTCCCTTTGTTATATCCACCCAGAACTGAAGCCTTCTCTATTTAAAGAAGACTGGACGTTAAGGCGCTTTGCTAAAGTCTTTGTCGATGAAGAGGACATCCACATACTCAACGGGTTGAATACCAAACTGGCCCCAGAGGATGAAATTCTGATTCTACCTCCTATTGCAGGTGGTTAAAGGGAGGCCTGTGACGACCACAAACCGTCATCCCTTTACCATTCCCACAATCATCGCACCCAAGGCTGCAAGCAGGACACCGACCAGCACACTCTCCCCTGCTGGGCTTCCGGGAGCGGGGTCTTTCAAAAGAAAGACTCCAACCAATGCGTTTACCATCAGGCAGCCCTGCGCGACCGTAAAACCACGTCCGGTTCCAATTGCCTCCATCAGCAAGAGCGAACCATAGTTACCACATGACCAGAGAAGGGCTGAAATGAAGGCATATGTCACAAGAGTTCGGTCTGATTTCGAATTCGATCCCCATGACCAAAGGACAGGGAGCAATGACCCTGCCCACATCCCGATTGCCATTGGGAATGCCGTGACCCATGGGCTGGCCTCTGACCAGCGGATAGGCAGGAAATAACTTCCCCATCCCACTCCGGCCACCAGAGCACATGCAAGCCCCACACGGATATTCCGGGCGGATTTTTTTCCCTCTTCTGATGAATGTGCATTTGCAATCAACAGGATGCCGATCACCATTAGCACGACACCAAACACCAGTTTGCCTACTTGACGTAACGGCCAGCCTTTAAATTCCGAAAACAGAATGGCACCCCACACCAGAGACCACAGCACATTCAGAGGGGACCAAATACCCATTGCCCGGGCCAATCCCAATTCGCTCACCGCTTTCACTGCCGCGAGCCCGCTACAGGACCAGACAATCCCACCTAAAAACGCAGAGACAAACAGGCCAAGAGTGATGCCCTGAAATCCTCTAAGCATGGCCACACAAAACGAAAAGCCCATAATTCCGGTGGTCAACCAAAATGTCTTTTTTCGTTCATCCACTGCCTGAAGCCGATGGAGAGGCAATAACCAGGTTCCCCAGCTCAAGACGGTGATCACTGCCCAAAATCCTCCATTCATCGGATGGCCACCAAGATGCTGCTCTCCGTCAGGATAAAGGCCAGAGAACCACTGATGGCAGGGACCGATTCATACACCCGGTCCCCCAGATCCACAGACCACCTCCGCTCACCTGATGCGGGATCAAGGGAAATCAGGTGGGTACCACTGGTGGTCGCGGCCAGCAGTTGATTTCCTGCCAGTGAGGGTCCTGTAATGCCACCCCCCGCATGTGCCCAGTTCGGTTTACCGGTCGCGGCATCGTGACATCGGATCTCCGAGGCAGGAGGAACCGCTCCACTGAGTACACTGAGAGAGATATAGAGCCGTCCATCTCTGAGTGCCGGAGATGCATTCATGCAGCCCCGCTCCGGCCGCAATTCCCAGAGAAGCGATCCGTCTTCTGCATTCAGGCAACACAACCGTTTCCCTCCCATGGGCACCATTACACGTCCTCCCTCTGCGATGGGAGCCCCGGAATCGGGTGACCCGCCAGTAAAGAACTTCCAAAGTAACCGGCCACTTCCAGCATCAAGTGTATAAACAAAATGATCCCAGGAACCAAAGAACACCCTCCCCTGATCGACAGGGGATTCAGGGTGTGCTGCCCGGGCACTCCGCTTACGCCAGACCACATGACCGTTTTTTCCGTCCAGGCAAACAAAATGTCCGTCGCAACAGGGGATATAGGCTTTTGAGTCTGAAAGTGTGGCAGATGACCAGACCCAGCCCAGATTTTGTTCCCATACCTTGCTCCCGTCGACCGCATCCAGACCAACAAATTCATCGCCACCGCCCTGCTGCCCGATCAGAATCAGCCCGTTGGGGTAATCGGAGGACCCTGAGAGGCATGCAGGAGCACCAGAGATAGCTCCGGAGAGCTCATAACGCCACAGTCTCTCTCCTGAAACTGCATCGACGGCATTCATAAATCGGGAAGGAGATCCGATGTAAACCCTTCCATTCAGAACGGTAGGTTTTGACTGACAGAACCCACCCGATCCGAGCTCGTCTGTTCGGTAGTCACGTCCTTTCAGTTTCACTGTGCGCAGTAATCCGCATGACCACAGAATCTTCCCGAATCTCAGATCCACCGCATAGGTGTGAAGTCCCGCATCTGTTACGACCATAACCCCATCCGCCACAACAGGGTCAGCAAACACAGGATAGGAAGTAAGTGTGAGTTGAAAATCGATCTTTCCGTCTTTTTGAAAAACAAGTAATGTCCCATCCAAGGTAACCACACCTATCCGGCCATCCTCCAGAGCCACAGGGCGGGCTCGCTGCCAGTCCGTAAGGACATGTCTCCACAGGACATCACCGGAGTTCACATCCAATGCCACACAAACCGAGCCCGCAGAACCTAGATAGACAATACCCTCCGAAATCAGCGGAGGACTGAAATGAACAAAGGCTCGCTCCTCGGGTTCCTCCAGTTGGCGGCGCCACTTCAGCTCTCCGGTTTCAGCATCCAACAAATACACCGTTCCATGGTTGTCTCCAAAACAAACACGTCCCTCCGCCAGGGCTACTGCTGAGTTTGTGGAAGCCGATGCCTGAAACATCCATAAAACGCGTTCAGTATCGGAGCGGCCGAAGCCTTCCTGCCCCGCCTCCCGGGTCAGAGAAAGACAAAAGACAAGACCATCTGAAGTCCCCACGATCACACGATCTTCGCCCATTACCGGGTCTGCAAAAAACAGACCCAATGGAAACCTCCAGGCTTCTTCCCCCGTTGCGATATGTCGACACACCAATTCATGATGTCCCATACACTGAGGAGGCGAAGCCTCGATTCTTTGCAGCCCGTCCGGATGCACAACAAAGTCGTCATTTCCTGCCAGGCGGGCCGTACCCATTCGGTAGTCGGCAAATCCAATTTGCCTGCTTCCCAAAAGCCCCCCCGTTTTTCGATCCACTCGCAACAGCGACCGCGCCCCATTTTCCAATCCCTGGGCACCGAGTTCCGCCACTAGAATTTCTTCTGACCCAGACAACACTGGCGTGGAGGCCACCGCTGGCAGGGTGTAGGACTGCGGCAACACGTGAGAGGTCGGGCGAGGCCGTCCAGAGCGTTTGCGAACGGTGGACCAGATCTCTTCCCCATTGTGCAGGTCCAGACACCGCATCTGCTCTCTCATCCCCGGACAGGCCAAATAAACATTCCCATCCACAATGAGAGGGGAGGCATACCAAGCAAACCCAGCGTGAAAGGTCCAATGCACCTTGCCCTGTTGAGGCCCGGGGTCCTTTGTCCAGGCACTGTGTGAGGCGTTGCCTCCATACATCGGCCAGTCAGAACCGGACCTCGGCTCTTCCAAACAGGAAGCGGGGACACTCCCGTCCACGGCAGTCGCTACGTGACAAACTGACGGATCCTGTTCCACTGAGAATACTTTCTCCATAGCCCTCATCGCACCGTCAAGTGCGATACAAGCCTCTTTAAGATCTGCTTCCACCGGACAGGATTCAATCCGAGCAATCCAGGGTAACACCGCCTCCAGGTTGGCATCCAGACGTTGAAGCAGCATGAGAAATGCCCATCCCAAATCTACCCGTTCCCAGAAGGTCTCCGGAGATGTCTTCTCTTTCATACACAATACCCTTGCCCGATCCAGATCTGGGTCTCCCATTAAGGGAAATGTAGAAAACACATTACGAGAAGACATGTAGAATAACTATTGCATATTGTTGACAATTTAAAGCTGAAAGGCTACCAAATTTGCATGAAAAGTTCCTTGATTACCTCCTACACCGAGCAGTTGACCGAACAGTTTCGCCTCATGATTCTTTCAGGAGAATTCGAACCCGGCCAACGACTGAGGGAGATACCACTCGCTGACCAATTCGGGATCAGTCGTGGCCCCATCCGGGACACGTTCCTCCAGTTAACCCGTGAGGGATTATTGGTAGCCAAACCAAATGCAGGAGTACGTGTGGCAGAACCACCGTCTCTGTTTAAACGAAAAACACTGGTGGCACTACGGCGGAAACTTGAAGGGGACTGTCTGAAAGAGGCTTTGCGTCAAAATCCCAGAGAGTTACTTGCTCAACTGACGGAGAATATGACGCGATACTATATTGCCTGCCAAAAAGAGGACTTAGAGGAGGTTGTAAAAATCGATATGGCCTTCCATCGCATTATCGTTTCCGGTGCAGATGACAGTAGCCTGCTCACCACATGGGTGCCCTTGATTTCCCAGATGTTCCTGAAGTACTCCCGGCACCATAGCCTAATAGAAAGTTATCAAGAGCATGCGGGCATTTTGGAAGCGTTGAACGATCAGGATGCAGCTCTCGCCGCCCGCCTTCTGCGCGAACACATTGTATAATCGCAATGCGAACCCGAATTGATATTCAACAACGAATGGGTGTTCATCACCTAATCCTGGAGTCACCGGAAGGTAAACCTCCAACTCTCGACCAAGAGGTTCTTTCCGAACTGGATCAGGCGCTGCAGGACCTTAAACGCTCAGCGCCCGCCGTACTGATTGTGACCTCTTCCAGCCCTCACTATTTTTGCGTGGGGGCAAACCTAAATGTGCTACGTGATACAACCGAAGAAAGCGTTATTCCCTGGGTGGAACTCGGCCATGACGTGCTCAACCGCCTAGAGGAGTTTCCCTGCCCCGTTCTTGCACGCATTTCAGGCTATGCAATGGGCGGGGGGCTTGAACTGGCGATGGCCTGTGATCTCATTCTCGCCGTTGAAGGCGCAAAGTTTGCCCAGAGCGAGGCTTCATTGGGATTCATCCCCGGATGGGGGGGATCATTCCGTCTTCCGGAACGAATCGGATATGCACGGGCCAAACAGATGTTTTTTACCGGCCGGGTTCTGGATGCCCCCACTGCGGTGGCTTGGGGACTGGCAGATGCGCACGGCGGTTCCGCAGAAATCGATGACATGCTGAATGGATGGGTATCGGCCATCAAAAATCATAGCTCTTATGCACTCAAAACCTTCAAACGAATCCTTCTGGACGAACAAAAAGCCGCACGTGAACGCGGCCGAAAGGCCGAGGTTTATTACTCACGTGGATGCCTGAAAGAGCCGGATACCCTAAACCGTGTCCGAAACTTTCTAGAGAAGAAAACCTCATGACGGCTCCCCTCTCCTGCCTGGATGGCATTCGCGTACTGGATTTCAGCCATGTCTATCAGGGACCGGTGGCGACCCAGTTGCTCGCGGACTACGGCGCGGATGTGATAAAAATAGAACGACAGGGTTCAGGCGACTGGAGTCGTGCCTGGGGCCCGTTTGTTCAGGAAGTCAGTCTGCCGTTTGCTAACCTGAACCGCAACAAACGGAGTCTAACGGTCGACATGAAATCGGCAGAAGGAAAAGAGATTATCTCCCGGCTCATTCCGACTGCGGATATTCTGGTACACAATTTCCGCCCGGGGGTAATGGAAAAACTGGGGTTCGGATATGCAGACTGCTCTAGACTGAATGAAGGTCTAATCTATGCCTCTTCCAGTGGTTGGGGCGATGTTGGCCCTCATGTGGATCGAGGTCGTGCCGGTCATGATATGATGGCCCGTGCAGAAGGCGGCTGGTTTCTGGACATGGGTGAGGGGCAGGCTCCCATTCCAGGAGGAATTTCAGTGGATTATCCATCGGGCCTGATGCTGCTGCAGGGGATTCTCATGGCCATGCTTCATCGGGAGCGGGGGGGCAAAGGACAGCAGGTCAGTACAGACCTGCTCAGCGTGGCCTTCCATGCCCATGCCTGGGATGCTGCCTCTGAATTGAATGCGGCGAAAATCGACGCTCCTGCCCGTGTGGGTGGAACAGAGGCCGCCATCAACAAAGCATTCCTTACAGCGGATGGCGCCATCGAATTGTCGCCTGTATTTTCCGATAACTCGTTGCGGGATATTTCGCTGGCACTTGGATTGGAGGACCTTTCGCTTCGAGAGGAGTTTGCCACTGTGGAAAACCAGATGGCGGGACGTACAAAGCTAAACCGGATACTGGCTGAACAATTTGCCACAAAATCAACGGCTGCTTGGATGGAAGAGCTTGAGAAACAGGGTGTCCTCTGTGCAAGGGTTCACGACTTTCACGATGCAGCATCCTGCCCCCAAATCGCTGCCAATAACATGGTGATTGATTTAGAGCATCCCCGGGCAGGACGTTTAAAGGTTCTGGGCACGCCGGTGCGTCTCTCCAGAACGCCACCCCGCCAGGATGGAACCCCTCCCGATCTGGGGGCGGATTCCCGGGAAATTCTGACTGGCCTCGGTTACGAAGCAGATGCTCTGGACCGATTGGAAGCCAAAGGAGTGATCGGAGGATAAAACGGATAGTGGAATCCAGCCTGCAACACACGCAAACAACAACCTATCATGATGAATTCACAACCTGCTCTTCCTCAATCCCCAACTTCTTACGGGCACTACATCGATGGGACATTTTCCTCTACCGGTACGGATCCAATTGAGCGCCGGAGTCCGGCACATAGTGTACCTGTCAGCCTCTACGCTAGAGGAACAGAGCAGGATGCGGAAAAGGCCGTCATGTCCGCACGCACGTCCTTTGATCAAGGGGACTGGGCATACACCTCTGGTGCCGAGCGTCAGGCAGTATTGCAAAAAACAGCCGATCTGATTCGGGAACAGGCTGCCGAACTTGGACGCATTGAATGCCTGGAAAGCGGAAAACCATTCCGGCAGGCGCTGGAGGAGATGGAATGGGCCGCCGGTATCTGGGAATACGCCGCCGCACTCTGTCGACATCTCCATGGAGGCACCACTAACACCCTCGGCAGAGATCTGTTCGGGATGACCCTGAAAGAACCTATTGGCGTCTGTGCACTGATTACTCCTTGGAATTTCCCTCTGCTGATCATCAGTCAGAAACTGCCGTTTGCACTGGCCGCAGGTTGTTCGTGCGTGGTGAAGCCCAGTGAATTTACCAGCGGTACCACCCTACGACTTGCAGAATTGCTGAGTCAGGCGGGATTACCTCCGGGCGTATGTAATGTTGTCACCGGTCTGGGGAATCCCGTCGGGTCAACTCTCAGTTCTCACCCGGGGGTTGATATGGTCTCTTTCACCGGCTCCACCACTGTGGGGAACTCCATTATGGCGGCCGCCGCTCCCACGTTAAAAAAAGTGGCACTTGAGCTCGGAGGCAAAAACCCTCAACTGATATTCGATGATGCAGATCTGGACTATGCCGCAGAGGCGGTTTGCCTTGGTGCGTGGTTTAACATGGGAGAATGTTGCAACAGCGGCAGCCGTATACTGGTTCAGGAGGGCGTGGCAGACGAACTGGTCCAGAAAGTAGTAGAAAAAAGCCGTGCCGTCAAAACCGGGGACCCTTTTGACGAGGTCAGTGTTGGCGCCATTATCAACGGACAACAGTTTGAAAAGATCAGAGATTTTGTGGAGCGGGGAAAAGAAGCCGGAGCAGAGTTGATTCTGGACGGAACCCAAGTGGAACAAGGACAGGGGCGATTTATTGCCCCCACGATTTTTGACCATGTTCCTGCCGATGCGGACATTGCCTCCGAGGAAATTTTTGGGCCTGTACTCAGTATCATCCGTTTTTCAGATCAGGCGGAAGCCATCCGGATCGCCAATCGTACACGGTATGGTCTTTCCGCATCTGTTTGGACGGCAAACACAGACCGTGCGCTCTACTGCACACGGAATCTTCAGGCAGGTACAGTGTGGGTAAACACGTTTTTGGCAGGAAGTCCGGAGCTTCCATTTGGAGGCTACAAGCAAAGTGGCTTGGGACGGGAACTTGGACCGGAAGCCGTGCTTGAGTTTACCGAGACCAAAACCGTGGTCATAAAAATGGAGCAGACAGATGGATAAACAGGATGTGGTGTCCACTTTGTATCAGTAAAAGGCCACCCATTTTCCCACTGAGTTCCACAGCCAAAGATCAGTAACATGACTCTCCTCTTCCTATTCGGAGAACTCGATAAAAAAACAAACCAACAGGAATCCATTCCTGTTTGGGGTCAGCATAAGACCTGCAAAAAAGAAGCTATTTGTAACTTATTACACGTACATTTTTTCATCGAAACGTTCCCACTCCATTCCTGACCGAAAGGAGCTGTTCCCCGCCTCCTCCGACTGAAGTCCTTATCACGGGCCACACCCTCCATGCATTTTCGATGTTAAAACAATAAATAAAGATAAATACTCAATTCGATCCACATGTTCTGCCGCCCCCGTTTCGCCTGATTACGCTCAAAAATCGGAGAACACACCTCAACAAATCACCCGATGTTAACTCCGTACCCAGATTCAGATTACAAGACGCAAAATAATCACAGCATATCGCATATAGAACCTTAATCTATCCACATCAAATGGTTAAAATGTTCACCATGAGAATCCCACACACAAATTCCACCCAATTTATGAGACTCGGCACTCGCCATGCTTCCCTGATCACCTGGCTCTTGGTATTCGCATTCCCCTCATGGTCAGGCGAAGGAGATTTTTACCGAATGGGGGCTTCTGACCGTGAACTGGGCGAACAAAAAAAAGTCAGTTATCTGATTACAGTGGATCCAACTACAGGAGGAGATCCCATTGCTCCGCCGAGTTGGGCCACGCAAAATGCAAATAATGAGCGGATGGATGCCAACCTTCGCAGGGATTCCTATGGACAGGCATGGTTGAGCTGGAACATCTATCCCGCCCAAGGTGAGACTCCCCTTATCATTAGTGATGAGGGACGTTTA
>DIYN01000040.1 GCA_002429065.1 Verrucomicrobia bacterium UBA6053
GGTGGTTCCGGCGAGACCCTGGGGGATCCAGGTCCAACTCGTCAGGGGTTTCGTGCTGAAGGTCGGCGAACCGACATGATTCAGGCCGGGGTGCAGGGTTTGCGTCAGGTCGGCGGCGGGGAACAGTCCCCCGATACTGAGGCGGAGGCTCCCCTGCCCTGCGGGCAACTGAAGGCTGATCGGAAACACCGGGGTGAGTTGGAGGACATCCCCACTCCAGCCGGTACCGGGGGTCAGGGTCGCAGTCTTCCAGGCCTGGGTGGTGGGATCCCACTGCGCCACGATCAGGCCGGTGGTGTCTGCCTGGGTACCGAAGGTCTGCGTGGTGTCGGGCTGGGCGGCCTCGAGGGGGAGTGGCATCACCAGGGCCTGAGTATCGGTGACGTCTACCGAACGGAGGATTCCGGGGGGAGCGAGTTGGGCATGTGTGAGCAGTGAAGCCCCACATATCATACCGGAAACTGCAGTGCGCAGGAGACGGCGTAAGCCCCTCACCTTCATCGTCATACAACTCATAATTGCTCCTCTACATCCGTGAACTTGACTGATGTATGTTACAAGAGAGCCATAAATGATGCAGGTTTTGTCAGGCAAGCCGTAAAACAGACTTTCTAAATAATTATAGTTTAAACGTTATTAATATTATTTTTTTATTGTTAATAACTAATAGTTAGCCATAAAATCATTGGTATGTTCTATAGGATCGCTCTGCAATCCGGTTCAGACAAGGGACGTCAGCGCTTCAACCAGACCTGGAGAATCGAGATGTCTGCAGGGTTCACACCAGAGATACGGGAGGCCTGGCCCAGGGTTTCGGGGCGGACCTTCTCCAGCTTTTCCCGTGATTCAACCCGCATGGCAGTAAGATCGTGATATCGGATGTCTCTGGGTATCGCGACATGGTCGAGTTTCACTGCTTTGGCAGCCTGGGCAGCTTCACGATCGATATAACCGGCATATTTCACCCGGATCTCTACCTGCCGTTTTACTTCGTCTTCTAGAACCGGAAGGTTGTCATCCGGTAATTGATCATAAGCACCCTGAGGTTGACGTAAGTACTGCGCTAGAGGTTTGCCATCGTGGTAGGCCTTTTCGAGGCGCTGAATTTCTTCCGTGATCTCACGTTCCAACATATCGATTTCAGAAAAGTGTTCATTTGTATATATTCCAAGTTCCCCTGCCCTCTGACGAAGACGGAAATCCACATTATCCTGGCGTAACAACAACCGGTGTTCCGCTCTGGACGTGAACATCCGGTAGGGTTCATCGGTGCCTTTGCTGATCAGGTCATCGATTAAAATCCCAATGTATGCTTCATTTCTTCCTAATGTAAATGTTTCCAGCCCAAGGGCTTTCCTGGCTGCATTGACACCGGCGATAAACCCCTGACCGGCTGCTTCCTCGTATCCAGTTGTTCCATTGATTTGACCGGCAAGAAAGAGACCTTCCACTAATTTGGTTTCGAGACTGTGATAGAGCTGTGTCGGATCACTGAAGTCGTATTCAATCGCATATCCTGGCAGAGTAAAAACAGCATCTTCCATTCCGGGAATTGAATGAATCATCCTCTTCTGAACGTCTTCCGGAAGACTGTTTGAGGTTCCATTCGGATAAATGGTGTCACAGAACCGGCCTTCTGGTTCTATGAACACATGATGTCGGTCTTTATCCCGAAATTTCACAATTTTATCTTCAATCGAGGGGCAATAACGAACGCCCGTCGCATCAATGTGGCCTCCATACATTGCACTGAGTCCCAGATTCTCCTCAATAATCTGATGCGTTTCTTCGGTGGTATGGGTTAACCAACAGGGAATTTGTTCGGTTCCCGGTATCCAAGGTTCAAGATCAGATGCGGCAACGTTCCACGTGGAACTCTCAGCTTCTTTGCGTCTCCTGCGGGCTTCCCGGGAAAACATAGGAGGAGGTTCGAGACCCGGTTGAATTTCCATTTTGGAATAATCGACTGAATCCTTGTGCAGTCGTGGTGGTGTACCGGTTTTAAGCCGTCCCAATCGAAAGCCCAATGAACGGAATGAATCTGATAACTGATAGGCAGCCGGTTCAAAGACCCGTCCACCTGGACGGTTGTGATCCCCTACATGGATTTTTCCACCCAGAAAGGTTCCGGACGCAATTACAACGGTTTTTCCGGGAATGTGAGCATTATCCTCTGTCACAATTCCCTTTAACACCCCGTGTTCTGTCCAAATTTGCCCTGCAGTGGCCTCAATCACTTGCAAATGAGAGGTTTGCGCAATGACCGCCTGAATCCGTTTGGGAAATGCGTCTTTGTCATTTTGCACCCGGGTCGCCTGTACTGCCGGCCCTTTGCGTAAATTGAGCGTACGGTATTGAATGCCCGTGAAATCAGCGTTTCTTCCCAGTTCTCCGCCAAGAGCATCCAGTTCACAGACAATATGAGACTTTGCCATTCCGCCAATGCTGGGGTTACAGCTCATACGACCAATCGCTTCCTTTTCCATGGTAAGAAGAGCCGTATTGGCACCGATCCGTGCAGAGGCTAACGCAGCTTCATATCCCGCATGGCCGGCTCCCACCACGATTACGTCGAAAATCTTGGGTTTCATGGACTTCCATTACAAGAATTCCGAAAATATGCAATAAAAGGTGGGTGATTCGGTTGAAACCTGGGAGTTACATAGCTCACTACGAGTTAAGGTGATGAAGTGTGAGAAGTACATTTGTTCCACGTGGAACAACCTCTCTCCATTCCACAAGCTGAACCGGAAGATCTAGGAAAAGCGGCTGAATCCTGTTGATCACAGGGAGATATGAATGGAGGGGGTAAGAAATTGTTCCGCGTGGAACAAAAGAGAGAGAAGGAACCATAGGCTCTCCCCTGACCACCGACGTATACGCGTCACGAGGCTGGATCTGAGGTTCAACTACCTATTTACCGATACAGAAGGTGGAAAAGACCTGATCCAATAGATCTTCGTGATATTCCCTTCCTGTAACTTCACCAAGGTGCGTTAAGGCCTCCCGAAGTGAAGGGATCGCCAGGACCAGGGCCTCTTCAGCATCTGAGGATTCAAGCAGACAAACAACTTGTTCCACTTCCTGTTGAACATCCAATAACACCACCCGATGCCGCTCCGAGATCACAGCATGAGGCCGTGCGGAAAGATCCAATTGAGTGGAAAGAAGCTTTTTTAAGGTGTTGATCAGTTCATCCAGCCCTTGATTGAGAGAAAGGGCGGTCTCAACCCGGGGAATATTCTCCGGCCATTGTTCCACGTGGAACATTCGTGGTAGATCTGCCTTATTGCAAATGAGTATGCTTTTCCCAGACTGAAGAGTATCCAACAGATCATGGGTTCCCTGGTCGAGCGGGACAGATAGATCAACAACATGCAAATGGAGATCTGATTTTTCAATCATCTCGCGGGTTCGTTGGATTCCCAATCGTTCGACGTAATCTTCCGTCTCCCGGAGGCCTGCAGTGTCGACCAGCTTCATCGGGATCCCTTCGAGCAGAAACTCCACTTCGATGGTATCCCGGGTTGTGCCTGGGATATCCGAGACAATGGCGCGCTCATGGCCGAGGAGGGCATTCAGGAGAGTACTCTTTCCTGCATTTGGTTTTCCACTCAGCACCACTAAGGCACCGTCCCGCAGAACATGACCTTCATTCCAGGTATCGAGAAGAGTTTTGAGTTGAGGGCGAATGGTGTCGATCCGGTCACGGATTTCAGAAAAAACCGTTTCCGGTAATTCATCCTCCGGAAAATCCAGGGTCGCCTCCAACTGGGCTGCCAGCATCAATAATCCATCATACAGCATGGTGAACTGTTGACTTAGTTTTCCTTCAAGCTGTTCCAGCGCAGCAGTTTGTGACCGATCTGAATGAGAGCGTACCAGATCCATAATGGCTTCGGCCTGAACCAAATCGATCCGTCCGTTCAGAAATGCACGACGGGTAAATTCTCCCGGTTCCGCCGGTCGGGCACCCGCATTGAAACATGCCCGTAACACCCGTTTTGCGATTGCACCACCACCATGACATTGCAGTTCCACCACATCTTCCGCGGTGTAACTGTGCGGTGCACGGAAGATCAGGCAAAGGCCTTCATCCAAGGTAGTGGTATCTTCCACAATCTTACCATATACAAATGTATATTTATCACGGTGGGAAGGTTTTGCTCCGTTGCATTGAAAGATCTGATCGGCAATTGGCAGCGCATCCGGTCCACTCACACGGACGATGGAGACGCCAGATTCACCTGGTGCGGTGATGATGGAGGCAATGGTCGTGGAATCGGTCATGGGTTACTCGTCTCTGCGTCAGCCAGACAACTCCAATGACAAGGGTCTACAGACACATTCCTATTCAAATACGACTTCCCCGAGATAGGGGAGTTCCCGATAATGACTGTCGTAATCAAGTCCATATCCAACGACAAAGGTATCCGGGATTTGAAACCCGACAAAATCAGCGCTGACATTGATGGCCCGTCGGGCCGGTTTGTCCAGAAGACAGCAGGTAAGAATCTCCTGTGCACCTTTATTTTCCACATGCCGAACCGCAAAACGAAGGGTACGTCCGGAATCGAGAATGTCATCGACAAGCAGAACCGTCTTACCCGTCAGATCGACCGAGATATCTTTAGTAATTCTGACATTCCCGGAACTTTCAGTGGCAGATCCGTAACTCTGCAGGGTCATAAAATCAATACAGGGATGGAGACCTCTGGGGTGAAGTTCACGTACCAGATCTGCAAGGAACATGAAGCTTCCCCTCAATATGCCAACAATGACAAGTTGTTCATTCTGAAGTCTTTCGGTGATTTCATCCACCAAAGCTTTCACCCGGTTCTGAAGATCGGTCTTTTCGATATGCGTCACAACGCGATGTGCAGGTAAATGTTCCATTATCGACGTGGAGGAAGGACACCTTCTTTGACAAGCCGGGCATCCTGTTCTGGCGTTAGGGGAATCGGAAGCGGGGGTTTCCCCGTCCGAATGGCATCTTCATTCTGTTGTTGAAGATGTTTCTGATACTCATCACGTGATTTCCACTGACGGGCCTGAACGGGAGGTTTGGGTGTCGGAGTGGTTCGCGGGCGCACAGTTGGCGTGTTTCGACGACGAAATTCCGGGCGGGTTGATGTGGCCCGGTTCCCCGTTCGATTGCCGTTGCGATTTGTTGCGGAGACCGGAGTATTGCCACGCGTCAGGTCAAACACATGTGGCACCCCTCCATACACCACAGTGGCCTTCTTATTCGAAAAATCTGCTTCCTGCAGGGTATATCCATCAAATGGATCCTCACCTTCAATCAGCAACATGGAAGTCTTATTCTGCAGGTTTTGTAACCCGATTCGCACTCGATTGGTGTGATCTTCAAGTGTCATCATGGTCATTTGAAACTGCTTGGCCCATCCGGCAGATACAGGAGGAGGGGTCGGAGTCGGAGCTGGAGGAACCACAACAGGTTTCTCCTCTTTCCCGAACAGCCCTTTATCCAGAATCAACGAATATTTCCCAAGCGGATCCTGGGAGGCTTCAATCGAAACCACCAGAACTGTCGCCAAAATGGAAAAAAACCGGGCGTTCATACATAAGAAATACCACAGTGACAGGGGGAGGCAAGATGGATCAAAGATTTTGACGCGGCCAGGTTCTTTATGCATGATCCCCACATGTCCCTCACTGAAATCACAAGTCTGCAGAATCCAAAGATTAAACACCTTGTGAAGTTACGAAAGCGCAGGGTGCGGGAAGACGAACAGGTTTTTCTCATCGAGGGGTATCGAGAATGCCTGCGTGCACTGGAAGCTGGCTGGCCGATCGAAGAATTTTTTTTCTGTCCGGACTGTTTTCTCGGTGAGAATGAAACGGAAATGCTGGAAATTCTGAAAGAGAGAGGGGCGGACGTATTTCAATGCAGTTTACCGGTATTCCAGAAAATTAGTTATCGTGACCGTCCTGATGGCCTTTTGGCTCTCGCCCCACAGCACCATCTACAACTTGGGGAACTCGCAGAATTGGATAATCCATTCCTGTTGATTCTGGTGGGTATCGAAAAACCGGGAAATTTAGGCACCATGTTGCGATCGGCAGATGGGGCAGGGGTCGATGCGGTGATTGTTGCCGATCCCGTGACTGATGTGTTTAACCCGAATACCGTTCGTGCCAGTGTGGGTACACTGTTTACCGTACCCGTGCTCGAAAGTAGTTACGATGAAGTGGATGAATGGTTACAGGACCAGGGAATCCCAATGCTGGCCGCCACTCCTCACACGGACCGGCTACATAACAAAACAGATTTATCAGGCCCTGTTGCAATTGCTGTTGGCTCTGAAATGCTGGGTCTCCCGGATCAATGGATGGATCGGGCTGAAATGAAAGTAGCGTTGCCGATGTGTGGGGCTGCGGACTCTCTCAATGTCTCCACTGCTGCCGGAATACTGATGTATGAAGTGTTAAGGCAAAGGATGTCTGAAGATCTCTCCTAAGTGCCTATTCAGTTTGTAAAAGCCCTGTAGCCTAAAGTCAGACAGCCACTCTTGACGTACCGGCCCTGCTCAGGGTAAGAATCGGGACCCCTTCCATGGAGAGATGCCGGAGTGGTCGAACGGGGCGGTCTCGAAAACCGTTGTACGTGCAAGCGTACCGAGGGTTCGAATCCCTCTCTCTCCGCCAACTTTTTCTGATGGATATACCCAGAGAGAGTTGAGAACCCCGGTTCGAAACGAAGCGATCTAACACGCGCAACGGTACGGGAGGGAGTGCAAAGAGCGTCAACCCCTTCCCGCCATCACTCATCAATCAGGTCGATCATATCCCGAATTTTCCGTTGATCATCCTGTTCGAGATCTTCTTTGCGGCGGTCCACGGTTCGGTGGCGCATCAATCGGCTTTGCGGGCGGCCGCGGCTGACAAACATGGATTCATATCCTTTTTTTAAGGTGTCAGCCCGCAAGGTGTAGGCCCCAAGGTCCCGTGCCCGGTGTTCAAGGTTCTCATCGTTGGTGATGAGAAGAGTATCGCGGCTCTGCTGCTTCAATACTTTCACGCATTCCAGCAAGGTCGGGACCCTCTGAGGAGGGGTCGGAGAAAAGAACACCCGAATCCCCATAAAATCGCCTCCATGTTCTACCTGACGCAGCGGTTCCCCGTTAAACAATACCCAGCAATCCCAATTTTCCTCTTCCTGGATTTTCACAAGCTTTTGAAGGATTTCCACCTGCTGGCGGGGGGAGAGGCTGTCGCCTTCCGGTTTCCCCGGGCACATATCCTTTCCATCAACGACGACCGTATTTTTGTCACTTGACCGTTGGGAAGCCTCGGATTGATATTCCTGTATATTCATTTTCGACCATTCTGATTTCAAGCCGTCCGCTTGACATGAAGAGAAACGCGCATAGGCACGTCATTTTGCACGATCAGCATCAAGGACACTTATGGCACAATCCAATACCTACCCGATTCAATGCCCCAAATGCAAGGGGCAACAAGATGAAGTTTTGTACGACAGTTTCGATGTGGCCAAAGAACCGGAGCTGCGGAAACAGCTCATTGAAAACAGACTCAATTCGGTGACCTGTGTTTCGTGCGGATATCAGTTCCGGGTGGACAAAAACCTTCTTTACCATGACTCCACAGGAGGATGGATGATTTATTGGCAGCCGGGAGATCCGGAACATCCACAACAGTCAATGGAGTCATTTGACTCCGTATTATCTGATCTCCAAGGTGTGCTTCCCTCGGGTCAAAGCCTTCCCGAAGTGGATCTGGTTTTGACACGAATTGAGCTCGTGGAACGGGTATTTATCCGGGAGGCGGGGCTTCATCCCAAGGTCCTGGAATACGTGAAGTATTTGGTGTTCACGCAGAATCTGGATCAGTTTATGCCGGAAACCCACGAACTCCTGTTTAATGGCCAGGAAAGCAACGAAGAGAACCTGTGCTTTGTGGTGAAAAATGTGCAGGACGGGAAACTTGAGACTCTGCTGCAGTACAAACGGGAAACCTATGAAAGCCTTCTGGAGCTGTTTGTTCAGGATGGAGAACTGAGTCTGGTTCATCAGCTCTTTCCCGGACCTTACGTGTCTGCACGTTCATACCTGATGACGGATGTTTGAACATCCTGTTCCTATAACGGAGAGGTCGAAGTTTTTTCATCCTCTTTATTTAAATCTTATTATTCTTATGGGGTGTCGATATGTTAAAAACTCCTCAAGTCTTTCTCAAAGAGGATGTTAGGATTTCCCTGTTTGTGGAATCTGTGTGAGTGAGACGTTAGAATCCGTTCACTCATTCACAGGTCCGTAACAACCTCGCGGTTTTTCACAGGCTTTTTAACAGTTGTCAGAGATGAATCCACAGGAATCCGTGGATAACGATCAGGCCTGTTTTACGAGCCGGGCAGCGTAACAGCCGTCGCAGTTCTGTTTTCCGGGCAGCAATAAGGTTTCTTCCTCACAGCTCCAGTCAGGTTGCTGTTTGCACCAACGGGAGATAAGATCGCGGGTCTCTTCGGGTTCGATTGAACAGGTGCTGTACACCACTCTTCCGCCCGGTTTACATGCGTGGGAGGCGTGTTTCAGAATATCATACTGCAGACCTGCGAGGTGAGACAGGGTCTTGCGTTTCAGTCCCCATTTAGCATCCGGCCTTCTCTGCAGCACACCGGTGTTTGAACAGGGGACATCCAGGAGGATGGCGTCAAACAATGGAAGCGCGGAAAGGTCAGAGCGAACAGGATCCAGTTGTTTGATGTCCACCGTGTTGTGACCCAGACGCTGAAGATTTTCGCGTAAACGCCGAAGGCGTTTGGGGTTTGGATCACTGGCGAGGAGATGGTGAGCCTGATCCCCCATCTGCTCTGCCAGGATGGCAGTTTTGCCTCCCGGGGCTGCACAGGCGTCCCACACATGCTCACCGGGCGAAACATTCAGCAGGGTGGGAGCGATTCGGGTGGAAGGATCCTGAATATACCAATGACCGTTTTGGAAGTCCGGAAGTTCATTTACCCGTAAACCCCGTGGAAGGCGAACAAAACCGGGAACGTCAGGAAGGGTCTCCAATTCCAGTTCGAGATCAGGTAGTCCGGACGGACTGAGATGTGTGTATCGGGCGAAGGTCTGTGACCGTTGCTGATTCCACAAACAGAGACGTTCTGTTTCCTCTTCCCCAAAGGTTTGCATCCATCGGTTCAGAAGAAATGTTGGATGGGAGAGCCGGTCTGAAAGAGGCTGTTCTTCCCGCCATTCCAGTAACTCCTTTTTTTCTCTGACGATTCTCCTGAGCAGTGCATTCAGGAAACCCGTTACGGATGAAGGAAGATCCAGCGATTTCGCAGCTTCGATGGTTTCATGCACGGCGGCATGAGGGGCAATTCCATCCAGAAGCAGGATTTGAGAGACACCGATCCACAACGCGGCCCGTACCGGATGTCGGGGGGGAGTTCGGCTCACATGATCAATCCAGGCATCCAGCAGTGTCTGATGTCGGATACAGGTCCACACCATTTCGCGGGAAAGCGCGGATCCTTCCTGCCATGATTCGGTTTCTGAAGGGGGAGTGCCCGTATTCACCCATTCCAGCAACTGTTGGAGCGCGAGAACCCGGTCTGAGGCCTGGGAACGGGGAGTTGTCATGAGATCAGGACAAAAAGACGCCCGACACTCAGGGAAGGAGGGGAGGGAGGAGTCGAGTGCCGGGCGCCCAAATCAATTGCTTGTTCAAAGAATATACTCATAAACTGATCGGTGTCAAACGAAAGAGAACAAAAATATAACCTATTTAGGCTAAAGATTCTTAATTTACTCTAACGGAACGTCTTATACATACATATTTGTTAGATTAAGGTTAGAATATAGCCCGAATTATTGTTTTTCGAGATACTCAATCGTTTGACGAACCCCATCCAACAAAGATGTAAAGTGTCGGTTATACCCCGCTTTGCGCACTTTTTTCATCTCAGCCTGGGTGTAATACTGATATTTTTCTCTCAAATGATCCGGCATATCGATAAATTCGATGTTGGGTTCCAGTCCGAGAGCTGCAAAGACGGCATGGGTCAACTCAAGCCAGCTTTGTGCCTGACCCGTCCCGCAGTTGAACACGCCTGAGGGCCGATCCGGTTCAGAAAGCCACAGGGTAAAATCCACGGCATCCTGAACAAACACAAAATCCCGGAGCTGTTTCCCGTCCTCATAATCGGGACGATGGCTTTTAAAGAGTTTCACCTGTCCGGTTGCCTGAATCTGCTCATATGCCTTGTAGACGACAGAGCGCATATCGCCTTTATGTGTTTCGTACGGTCCATAGACATTAAAATACTTGATGCCGGCTATCTGATCCAGCAGTCGATTTTTTAGCGCCCACACGTCAAACATGTGTTTGGAATATCCATACATATTCAGGGGGGACAGGTCCGGTGTGGCACTGTCCTCATCGGAGTAGCCCTGGTCACCATTGCCGTAGGTTGCCGCACTGGAGGCGTATACAAACCGTACGTCGTGTGACAGACACCATTCGCATACATCCCGGGTTGTCCGGTAATTGTTATCGAGCAGATAATCCGCATCGGTTTCGGTTGTGGCACTACAGGCACCCAGATGAATCACCGATTGAATGGATCCCGGATTCACATCCTCCAGAATTGCCTGGCGGAACGTATCCGGATCCCAGAGGTCTTCATAGTGAAGCCCGACAAGATTTTTCCATTTTTCGGAGGTACCGAGTTCATCCACGAGGAGAAGATCCCGATACCCGCGGGCATTCAGTTCTGATACAAGGTTTCGACCGATAAAACCGGTTGCACCGGTGATGACATGCGAAAAGGTATTCATTCAGAGTTGGGGGGTTGTGAGTTGCTGCTCGGTTTCGAGCAGGAACGCATCCACTTCACGAAGCGTTCCGAATCGGAGCAGTTTCCTCGCATGACGACGGGCTTCTTCTGTATGCAGGTTGGCAAGGAATGACTGGATGCGTGGAATCTGGTTTGGATCAATACTGATCTTGCGGATCCCAATCCCCACCAAAAATTTCAGCATTTCCTCATTCAGGGCCATATCTCCGCACACCGATACATCCACATCGTTGTTGATCGCGGAATTCACAATCCGGTAGACGGCCCGAAGAACTGCGGGATGGTGACAGACATACATGTTGCTGACGGATTCGTTGGTACGGTCCACAGCCAGCAGATACTGAATCAGATCATTGGTACCGATACTGAGGAAATCGGCGGATGCTGAAAGCTCATCAATAATTTCCACGGCTGCGGGCAGTTCCACCATTAACCCGATTTCCGGGTTTGGATTGTGAGGGATGTTCTCCGCATTCAGTTCCTTGATACATTCCTCAACCACATCCCGGGCGGATTCAAAATCATCCACCGAGGAGATAAAGGGAAACATGATACGGAGAGGCCGGTCCGCACCTGAGCGGAGCATGGCCCGGAGCTGCTGTTTGAATATCGGAAGATTCTGAAGGGAAAACCGGATGGCCCGGAGTCCCAGGAATGGATTGGCCTCATCCAAATGCTGGTGATAGGGAAGTTTTTTGTCTCCCCCGACATCCAGGGTACGAAGCGTTACCTCCCGTTCCGGCATTCGCGCAAAAATTTTACTGTAGATCAGTTTCTGTGCTTCCTCGCTTGGAAATTCATCCCGGACAATGAACGGAAACTCGCTTCGATACAGCCCGATTCCTTCCGCCTGGTTTTCATTTGCGGCTTCTATGTCACTGAGGAGATTCACATTACTCAGCAGCGTGATTTTGGTCCCGTCCCGGGTGAACGTCTCAGGAGAAACGGCTTTCCGTTCCGCTTCCTCCCGGTTCATCAGGGTGTCATACTGAGAGAGGACGGAAGGGGAGGGGTTGAGAAAAAGAGTCCCCTGGTTCGCATCGATCAGAATCAGTGTCCCATCATCCAGATCCAGGACTGAGGCGTACTCAACAAAAACCATCGGCACCCGGAGAGAACTTGCCAGAATGCTGATATGGGAGGTGATCCCTCCCTGCACAATCACAATGCCTTCAACATTCTGTGCGGCGAACTTCAGGACATCCGAAGGGAGAAGTTCCTTCGCCACCAGAATCTGTCCGGCGTAGTCCCCCTGGTCTTCACCATGTTGCTGCAGGTTACGCAACAGACGGTGTCCCAGGTCTTTGACGTCCAGCACTTTTTCCTGAAGGCGTGGGTTGCTGCTCTTTGAAAACAGATTGATGTAGTCATTGACCACACTGGTGACAGCACGGTCAGCCGGTGTGCCCTGCTCGATCAGTCGCGTCATTTCGCCACTGAACCCGTCATCCTTCAGAATCAGCAAATGTGCATTAAAAATGAGTGAAGCGACATCGCCCAGCCGCTCTTCCATTTTGTTCTGCAGCTCGGTGAGCTGATGGATCGACTCCTGGAGAGCCAGGGTGAAATCATCGAGAGAGTATTCTTCCGCATCATCATCCGCCGGTGCGGTGAGGACATCGTATCCATGACCGTCGAGAACCACCGCTGTTCCCTTCACGATTCCGGAGGAAGCGGTAACCCCCTTGAGGAAGGCCGGGGTTTCAGACTGGGGCTCAGGTTCCGGCGACGAGAGTTTTGCCTCCGCTTCATGAAGGCTCATCAGCAACTTCGCATTCTCGATGACCACGGCAAGCTGGGACGCAATGGCACGGAGGGCTTTCACATCATTCTGATGGAAGTAGTCGGGCTGCGGGTCCTGCGTCACCAGGACCCCGACCCGCATCACACCCCTGAGCAGAATGGGGACCGCAAGAAAGGCTTCATAATTCTCTTCATGAATGCCTTCAATTTTTTTGTAATTCGGGCTTTCAGTGCCGTGCCCTTCACAGATCGGACGCAACTCTTTCATTGCCGTCCCGACAATTCCTTCTCCAAGTCCCAATGTGACCTTTCCCACCGCATCCGGGCTTAGACCCTGCGTGGCTGCCAGGGTCAGCAGCGAGGTGTGCTCATCGTAGAGGTAAATGCTGCAGACTGCAGACCGCATGTGGTACGCAACGATGCTGACGGCGGACTGAAGGAAGTCACTGAGACTGTGACTCTTTTCAAACAGCCCCGCCAGCTCGCTGATATCACAGATCAGATCGACATTGTCTTTGGCCATATCCGTTTGTTAGCATGTCGCTTTTGCAAATACCAGACAGAAGCCGTTCCGGGGCATCCATGAGCGGAGGCTTCCTGAGAATGTCCAGTCTGGGACGGCCTCAGACGTCTGTTTGCGTTGGGCGTATTGCGATCCCACCCAGGAATCTAAAACAGGTAACTGAATCCGATCTGAATGCCAAATTCTGACGATTCGCTCCCGTCATCTTTCAGGTAGGTATCTCCACTGCTCGCTCCATAGAGGAGTTCGGTGTTGAGGGAGACATTGTCTGCAAGATAGTACTTAATGCCCGTAAAGATGGTGATTTCCATACCGGATTCGGATCCGCCCGCATCCGCATCCACACTTGCATACCCGAGGCTGGTTCCCACATAGGGGAGCCAGTATTCGCGGGTTTCAAACAGGTAATATCCGAAAAACGCAACCCGCGTGCGGGTGGCAAAATTGTTGTCGGACCAGTCCAGCTTCACCCCGAGTTGGGTGTAATCATAAATAAACACACCCAGTCGGGCCTGTGTGGAGATTTCCTCAGAGGTAAAGCCCGCAGAACCGGTCACTTCCATGTCTCCTTTGTTCAGCATCAGGTTTTGACTCATTGCTGTCAGGGGAAGGAGAAGGACAAGCAAAGGGAGAAGGGGACGGATCTTCATTCTGACTCAGGGGAACGGGTTAGGGTTGCGTTCTATCCCCCTATGCTTCTGTCAGAGGGTCATGCAACCCAGAATCGTGACGATTCTCTTGGAGGGGCATTCAGAAACCTGTTGAACGAGTTCAACTTCAGGGGAGGTTCATGCGTTGTCTTGGTTCCCCAGATCTGTGTTACGCAGGCTGGCGCTTGCCGAATTCCCGTTTCTGGGGAGGGTACTTGTAGGTGTCCGAAATCGGCTGCACGTACACGCTGTCCTCCCCGAACAAATGCTCCACCGCGAGGTAAAACCGATGGGACGGATGGACATTGAATTCTCCGTCACTTCGCATAAACACCCGTTGACCTTCGGGAAAGGTCACACAGAAGTGAAGGGGAATGCTGCCGGAAAAATCGCCGAGTTCCTGGCGGAGCGTTCGGAGAGGCTCCTCTTTCACCTGAGCTTCAGTTAAATGAATGCGGGCCATTTCCGCATACCAGTCCGGAGTTCTGGACAGGGGACAGATCTCCTGCACCACCAATTGCGGACTCCCTTCCCGTAAGCCGTATTCCCCGCCAACCATGACAGGTAACTCATCATGCAGGACGGTGCCGCATCGCTGCAGGGATTCGGAGAACATCACGGCGGGGAGAGAGCCTGAATTTCCTTCCAACTCAAACGTGGCCATTTCTTTTTCGTTCTTTGTAAAGAAACGCCGGAAGTTGGTGATCAACCCTCCCATCCGGACGGCGGTTCCCTCTTCCAGCCCCTCCACGGACCCGGTGGGATGGGTGGAAAACACCTCAAGTTCCCATTCAAACTCTTCCAGCGGATGGCCGGAAATGTAGAACCCTAGCAGGTCTTTTTCGTAGGCGAGCATTTCCGATGTCGGCCATAAATCGACTGCGGGAAGTTCTTCGTCACTGAGTTCCCCTTCCTGGGTGTCTCCTTCGGAAGCCATCAGATCAAACAGACTGGTCTGACCCTGTTCCCGGTCTCTGCGTAGACTTTCAGCCCGCTGCAGGGCAAAATCAATACCTTCAAACAAATTGGCACGGGAAATGTCGGTCCAGTCAAATGCTCCGGCTTTGATCAAAGACTCAAGGCATCGCTTGTTGACCTCACGGCTGTTGACCCGGCTGCAAAAGTCCATGAAACTTTCAAAGGGTCCGTTTTCCTCCCGTTCTGCCACCAGCATATCCACCGCAGCACTGCCCACTCCTTTGATTCCTGCCATGCCAAAACGGATATTCCCGCCTTCTGGCCGGAAATGGTTGACCGACTGCTGGACGTTGGGAGGCAGAACCTCCATTCCCATTTCCTTACATTCCGCAATAAATCCGGTTAGTTTCTCGGCATTTCCCATCTCCAGCGACAAAACCGCAGCCATGAATTCCGCCGGATAGTGCGCTTTGAAATATGCGGTCTGATACGAGATGAACGCGTATGCAGCAGAGTGGGACTTGTTGAATCCGTAACTGGCAAATTTTTCAATTAACTCGAAAATCTCCGCCGCCTGCTTTGCCGGAATCTCATTCACCTCCCCACAGCCCTTTACAAATTTGGCTTTCATCTGGGCCATGATGGTCGCATCTTTTTTGCCCATGGCACGGCGGAGAAGGTCACCCTCCGCCAGCGTGAACCCCGCGAGTACATTGGCCGAGCGTTGGACCTGCTCCTGATAAATGAACACCCCGTAGGTTTCCTTCAGCACCGGTTCGAGCAAGGCGTGAGGGTATTCCACCGTGACCTGACCGGACTTCCGTTTGATGTAATCCGGGATCATGTCCATGGGGCCGGGGCGGTACAACGCAATCAATGCGATGATATCCTCAATACAGTCCGCCTGAAACTGGCGCAACAGGTTGCGCATTCCCTGTGACTCCACCTGGAACACCGCCACGGTGTCACCCCGGTTGAGCAGCTCGAAGGTTTTTGCATCCTCCAGCGGCAGCTCCTCGGGGTTGATCTCCACCCCATGCACATCCATGACATTTTCCACCGCTTCGCGGATCACCGACAGCGTTTTCAGGCCCAGGAAATCCATTTTCAGCAGCCCGGTCATCTCCAGAGGCTTCATTTCATACTGGGCCACCGCGAGACCTTCCTTATCCCGGCAGAGCGGGACAATGTCGTGCAGGGTTTTCTCCCCGATGACGACCCCCGCCGCATGTGTCCCCTGGTTTCGGTGAAGCCCCTCCAGTACCCGGGCGTACTTCATGATCTGCCTGGCTTCCGGCTCGCTCTGAATGGCTTTTTTGAATTCCGGATTTTCTCTCTCTGCTTTTTCCAGCGTCATACCGGGATCTTCCGGAATCATTTTCGCCAGGGTGTCGCAGTATTTCAGCGGGATATCGAGTGTCCGCCCGATGTCGCGGATCACAGTTTTGGCTCCCAGAGTCCCGAAGGTGATGATCTGGGCACAGTTCTCCTGACCGTAAAAGTCCTTCACGTATTCAATCACTTCCGGACGCCGGGTTTGGCAGAAGTCGATATCAAAGTCGGGCGGGGAAACCCGGTCCGGGTTCAGGAAGCGTTCAAAAATGAGATCAAAGCGCAAGGGATCAATGGCGGTAATTCCGAGAGCATAGGCAACCAGGCTTCCCGCACCGGATCCGCGGCCGGGTCCCACCGGGATTTTGTGACGCCTGGCCCAATTGATGAAGTCCCAGACCACGAGGAAATAGTTCACATATCCTGTCTTCTGAATCACCCCGAACTCTTTTTCAAACCGGGCTTTGAGCACCTGCTCCTGCTCTGAAACCGGATGGTCGATGTCGGCGCCATCATACAGGTTCCGGATCCCTTCGGTGGCTAAATGCTGGAGGTATCCTTTATGATCGTATTCCTTCGGAACCGGGTAGGTGGGGAAGTGCAGGTCCGCCTCGGCATTGAGTTTCAGTGTGAGGTTGCAACGCTCTGCAATCTCCAGAGTATTTTTTAGTGCCTCCGGCACCTCTCCGAACAGGTCCCACATCTCCTCCTGGGTCTTGAAGTAATACTGATCCCCTTCAAAGCGCATCCGCTTTTCATCGGCATATTTCGCCTGTGACTGAAGGCTGAGCAGTACGTCATGGGCTTCGGCATGCCCCCGGTCCAGATAGTGGACATCATTCGCCGCCACCAGGGGAATGTCCAGCTTCCGGGACATCTCGATCAGTTCGCGGCAGACCCGTTTTTCGGAGTCTTTCCCATGATTCTCGAGCTCGAAATAGAAGTTCTCGGCCCCAAACATCTCCCGGTAGATGCCCGCCACCCGAGCCGCCTCCTCCGGCTGGCCATCGAGAATGAATTTCGGAATCTCTCCGCGTTCACAGCAGGAGGTACAGATCAGCCCTTCGCTGTATTCCGCCAACAGCTCATTGTCCACGCGGGGTTTGTAGTAGAATCCCTCCAAATGAGCCCGGGCACTGAGACGGGCCAGATTGTGGTAACCGGTTTCGTCCTTGGCCAGAAGCAGCAGGTGATGCATGGGACCTGCATTCCGCGATTTTTCGTGTCGGTCCCTGCAGGTGTACACTTCACACCCTATGATCGGTTTGACGTCCGCACCTTTGCAGGCGTTGTAGAAATTGATCGCGCCGTGCATGACCCCGTGGTCGGTGAGAGCCAGTGCGGGCATCCCCAGTGTTGCCGCCCGTTTAACGGCTGTTTTCACCTGAAGTGAGGAGTCCAGCAGCGAATAACTGGAGTGAAGGTGGAGGTGAACAAAGGGAGGCGAGTCAGGCATTGGCCGACCCTAGACACGACACGTCAAACGGTCAAGTCCGTCTGATTCTCCAGGAGAGGGAAGGGGAGGGATGAGAGGCCACGTCCCATTGTCCAGTGATCCTTGTGCTCAAATCAACGTGGTTCTGGATTCGTTGACGGTGGACACGACCAACCTTACCGTTTGTGTACACTGGGGCCATATGTACTCTCTTCCTTATCGTTTCCTAACCGTTGCAACATTTGAAAGGTGACCACCCTTTGGTACATTACACTTTTGCCCCTGTTGTCTAGACATGCCTTTATTGCACCTCCAACGCGAAATTGAACGCCTCAATCACATGATCCTCCGTCTTGGTGGACAGGTGGAGGAAAACCTTCGTATTGGTATTGAGTGTGTGACAAACCGGAACTCGCAGTTGGGCCTGCAGCTCATGCGCGAAGATGACAAAGTGGATGCCCTTGAGGTTCGGGCTGAGGAAGAATGTCTCAAAGCTCTTGCGCTCAATCAGCCGGTGGCAACCGATCTCCGGTACATGATTGCCCTGCTGAAAATCAATGGTGAGCTGGAACGAATCGGGGATCTGGCTGCCCTGATGGGACGCCGGGCATTTGAGATGGCCCGGTATGACTTAACCCCGTTTCCTTCACAAATTCATGTGATGTCCGTCCTTGCCCGGGAAATGCTTCGAAACAGTCTCGATGCGCTGATTGCCCGGGATCTCAATGCCTGCCGACGGTTGATTAAGCAGGATGAACAGGTGGATGCTCTGAATGGCGAAGTATTCGACTGGTTTGTGGCCACGGCGAAAGAGCATCCCGACTGGTTGGAGCCGCTCCTCAACACCATGCTGGCGGCCAAAGATCTCGAACGGATCGCGGATCATGCCTGCAGCATTGCCGAGGATGTCATCTATCTTGTTTCCGGAGAAATCGTCCGTCACAACGGCGACACTCTGGATGATGACTGATGTTGGCGTGAAAGTAGGAAAGTGAAAAAGGGGAAAGGTAACGAGACCTACTCGAAGGTCCTTCAACCTATTCAGAATACGAATACACCCGGATCTCAGCCAGACCCGCAGGTCCATGACCATGAGTTTCGCGGAAACAGATTCGCAGCTTATCCGTTGTGACCGGTTCCGGTAAGGGATGAACCCTGCGCACCTCCACATTGTCAATCACTCGTTCCAGCGTGGTCCATTCCTCTCCCACCCAGGCCTGCAGATCGTAACGGGTTGAAACCATAGGCGGGACATAAAAAGGATTCTCCCAGTGCAGCTCCATCAGGAGTTGAGCAGGAAACGTCAGGATAATCTCCTGGAAGGTTTGAGGGGTATTCCATGTGAGCTCCAGCCAGGGCTCTTCCTGCCCCTGTGCGCTGATCCAGAGGTTGGTCGCGCCCTGGGGACGTGACACCCCGCTGATGACTTGCTCAGGACCGTAGATGTTCTGAGCAGGCTCAACTTGAACCGCATATTCTCCTGGAAGCCGATTCCAGTGATACTTCCCTGACCCAACTTTGGTCCCTCCCGTGATCCCGTACGGGTGACGGCCGGACATTCTCCACTTAATCTGCTCGTGCTCTCCGTGCAGTTCGAGACGATAACATCCGGGTTGGATTTCCGTCAGATCGGGATGGAACTGTGCCCACCCGTCCTGATCTTCAGGGATGTCGAACTCCTCTTTCCAGAGTTCGATGCCTTCCTCAGGATCATAGGACCAAATGTTGTGGACCTGAACAAGTCGAAGCGTCCCTTTTGCCGTTTTACCGGCAATATTCACCAGATCTACTTGCAGAGACGTGAGACCGGGCCCGGAGAGGAACATCCACAGGCAGGGAGAATCGGTCATGGAGGTGGAGTTGCCTACGCAACGACGCCATGGACCTTCCCGCATTCCCTGATCGGGGTCCCGTTCCCCGGCAGTCTGTCCCACATAGGGAAGGCAGGATGAAGCGCGTACCTCAGCGGATCCGGCCAGATCCTGCGGATCCTGATTGGGGTGATTCGGAAGAAATCCCCCCTGTTTCAGCAACATCTGCTGAAGAGGGTGGATATGATGTGCTGCGATCTCAGTGGGTGAAAGGGATTTCTGAACCGCCATGGCAGCGGCAAGTCCAGCCGCTTCCCCCATCAATCCACAGGTCCCCATGACCCTTACCGTTCCCAATGCGGCATGAGTGGTGGAAATGTTCCGTCCTGCCATCATCAGATTCGGAACATCCTTGCTGATCAGAGAACGAAGCGGAATTCCGTAGGGGCCCAGGAGCTTTAACGCCACATCCTCCAGTTTGTCGTCATATCCTGCGGCACTGTTCGGTTCACTGCTGTCAGCCAGAAGTCCTCCCGGCGTGTGGAGGTCGATAAACCATCCTCCGTACGCACACTCATCTGCAAACATCACCCGGTTCTGTAATTCCGTTTCGTTGAGAAAATGCTCGCCGATTACACGACGGCTTTCCCGTTTTCCCGGTACCTGCCCAATGAAGTCCAAGGCGTACGTCGCGCAGATGTCCTTCATGTTCGGATCTTTGTTTTTCATCCAGTCCCAGACCCCGAGAGCATGACGGGTCAGTTCGTGCCGGATGGTTTCATTCTCGTGAATGGTGTCCCAGGGTACCCCGATTTCGATCCACCAGTACCCTCCCTTGGGATCGTTGGGAGGTCGTCCCTGTTCATAAAAATAGGAGGCATCCTGATGTTGGACTGCCCAGGAAGGCGCTTGAAAAGGCGCTGGCCGTCCGGTGTCGATACAACGAATATGGATGCTGTTGCCCATGGTGTCGGTCGAGGCCGATTCAGTGGCGTGGATTTCTCCGGTTTCCTCGCGGGATTCACTGCCCATCCGCCATTCGCAGCCCGCGAGGTGGGCTACCAGAGCATCCCCGGTGCAGTCTAAAAACTGTTTACCTTTTAGACGCAGCGAGACTTCTGCATTCTGGACCCGGGCATGCACGGCGAGAAGTGCAAGTCCCAGGCCTGCTGCAGGGCGATGAAGATAACCCCGATCTTCCGTTGCAGGATGCCAGTCCGGTAGACGTTCCAGTCCTCTTGTCCCATCGGAGAACTCCACATCTGATACATCGGTGTTCAGATGGAGGGTCAGATTCGGTTCGTTCTGAACCATGTCATACAAGGTCATATCGAACACACTGTTGGTCCAGCCGTTTTCATTCGGAGTCTGGTGGTTGGCCCGACGCTCAGCGCGCATCGCCTCCCCGAGAATACCGGTTTCTTTGGCATAGGGGTGATGACAGGCAGCACCATGAACCGTCACCCGCATTTCACTCGAGGCATTTCCACCTAAAACCGGACGGTTTTGGATGAGGCAGGTTCTGGCTCCTGCTCTGGCGGCGGAGATCGCAGCACAGAAACCGGACATTCCTCCTCCGCACACAATGACATCATATGATTCGGTCCGATTTTTCATATCGTATCTCTCAGGGTCAGACGGTTTGCGGTCTCTTCGAGCCGTTTGATCAAAACGGGTTCATGCACAAGTGGACCTGTGAGGGCCAATCCTGCAATGGCGGGATTCCCTACCGGGACGGCGATACTGGATTCACTGTCCGTTCTGGGAAGTTTTGCATACCCTTGCTCCCGGTATTTCCGGATAAGCGGTAAAATGGTTTCGGTTTCGTCCCCGAAGTCCCGCCGGATGTCCTCCTCCGTCTTTTCGGCCAACATCACCAGGCCAATCACGGATTGCGCAGCCGGGTAGCCCTCGGTATGACCCAGAGGATGCCCGTTTGACCTCCCGGACTCGCTGAAATACAGGTAACTGACTGTTTTTCTCCACAAAACCCCCAGTGCAACCGAACAGCCGGTGTTCGAAAGTGCAGGGAGAAGATCAAAGGCCCGGGCGGTGAGACCGGAAGCTGAAAGAGCAACCGCAGACAGGGCATGGATCCCGGGGCCCACCCCGTAGGAGGCATCCGGGTGCTGTTGAAGCAGACCGGCATGCGCCAGTGTCGCAAGGTATCGCTGCAGCCGGGTGGGGGTCATTCCCAGCTCTCTGGCCAATGGACGGACGCGGACGGGTGTTCCCCGACGTGCAACTTCCAGCAGGAGATCGATTCCTTCCAGGACACTTTGATTGGGTTGAACCGGTTGTAGCGTCATGTTGTCACTATATTAGTGACAAGTAGAGCATGTCAATGTGAAACTGGCAGAAGACAGTTCGCGGAACTTTCCGGTCCAACATCCTCTTGCTTGCACCGCCGGTCGTTGTAGAAGTAGGGTAAATCGCACGATTTACGGTTTTCGGAAATACGATGAACGCTTCTCCTTTCTTTCGACGGTCGGCACCTGCAACAGGTTTGAAGGCCAGTTTTCTTTGTCTGGTCCTGTTGGCAAGCGTTGGATGTCAGGGCCCCAAAGTGGTTCCGTTGATGCCAACCCCCATTCTGTACAGCGAAAATGGGCTTTCCCCCCTGGATCACATCCCCGAGCAGGAGCAATGGAAACCCCGAAAAGTGTATTTTGCCACCACGCGGCAACGAACCTCCGATCTTCAGGTCATTGACTACAGCAACGAGGAGGCGGCACGCGTCTCGGTCGGCCTGGCACTGATCGGTTTCGGGAATGAGGGAATGACCTGGTCCGATCTTCAGGAGATCTCAAAATCCACCCAACGGGAAGAAGCGGTTGATCTTTCGATTGCCGGCCTTTTAGAGGCCGGGTCCTTTGATCCTAAAACGCCGGATGCGACCAGGAATGGCCCGGGAGCGTGGCTGCTTCAGGACCTGAACCAGTCCATCGAATCCTCCCGGGACAAGGATTTGATGATTTACGTGCACGGGGCGAAGGTCAATTTTTACAATGCCTGTGCCTTCGCGGCCCAACTGGATCATTTTATGGGACGGGATATGACCTCGGTTGCGTTCTCATGGCCCTCGCGTCAGAATATTCTGAAGTATGTATTTGGCGGGGATGTGGACAGAGCCTACCGTTCTTCCGAGTCACTCGCGATCCTGCTCGAACTTCTTTCGGATCATTCCAGTGCACGCAAAATTCATATCGTGGCCTGGAGTGCTGGAAGCCGGGTCGTCACCAGTGCGGTGTCACGGCTTCGACAGCAGTACCCGGATCTAAGTGAGGAGGAACTGCAGAAAAAATTCCGACTGGGTACCCTCTATTTCGCCGCTTCCGAGATTCCGCGCAAGGAATTCATCCAAAAGCTTCCGGACCTGGATCAGATGGCCAACCGGGTTGTGGTCACGGTTTCCTCCAACGATGCCGCACTGAAAAACGCAAATCTGTTTATGGGCGGAGGCCCCCGAATCGGTCAGATGGCGGGGGGGCTGACCGAAAAGGAAGTCGCCACCATCGAGAAAACCCGGTCTCTGGAGGTGATCGATCTGTCCCTGGGTGGGGAGGAACGCGGCTTTGACATCACCGGACACCGTTACTGGTTTGACCACCCCTGGGCCAGCAGTGATCTGATCCTTTCCATTCGGACAGACTGGGATCCGGAGCAGCGAAAACTGACCAAAACCGGTCACCGCATGTTATGGGGAATCTCTGCGGACTATCCGGAACGGATTCAGACCATGACGGAAAAGGATCTTACCTTCCGTCTTCACGATGTCGAGTGAAGGCCCTGCGGTCAGAATTTGAACGTGACACCCAGCAGGTAGTTGTACCCATCCAGAGCATTCTCATCCAGATCCATGTACCGGGCTTCGGCGAACACACCCAGGCTGAACAACTGAAGCATCCCGCCTAGCTTCATATGGGTGCCCCATCCATTGTCCACGGTCTTATGGTCTGCAACGTAGTATCCGCCCCCGACTCCTATGTAAGGCGTGAGGGGAAGAGGAAGTTTCAGGTTCAGCGAGGTTTCCATCGGAACCACCCAGCCGTCATCGAAATCCACATAGCCAGCGTTGCCCTCCACGAACACGATCCCCAGGAGGCGGTAATCCAGGCTGACTCCGAAACCCGTACCGTCATCCAGACGGTCCGCATCCCAGAAGTTCATGTAGGCACCTGTGTGATTCTTCAGAACATCGGCTTGGCTGAAGAGTGGAAGAAACAGAATACTGAAGAGGAGAAGGTATTTGTTCATGCAGATGATTAAGCTGAAAGGCTTCGGTAAACTCAAGGACCAAGACGGTTCATTTTCTGTTGGGATGAAGATCGATCCGTTTTTGAACTTGTACAGCAAGGAAACCCCACGGCTCAGGTGCCGGGCCGTGAACAGTTGCAGCCATACCCCGGTTGTCGCAGCAGAACCGACGTGTGGCCCAGGCCTTCAGGCCACGCATCCCGATAGGATGATGGTGGTCATGCACCCCATTCAACTCGTCGGTACACATTTTCATTGCGGAAAAGGCTCGAAAGATTATCATATAAGTATGCGGCGCTCCTGTAACAAGCGGTTATCAGAACATATCGGTCTGTGGAATGTCACAGGGCTTGTGGCGGTATTTCTGATGATTGCCGGAAGTCTTTCCTGGGCCAACTGCCTGTGTGAAGGATGCTGTTCCCAGGAAGTGAGTGTAGTCGTCGAAGACGATTGCTCCATGTGCTGCGTTTCGGGGAACACATCTCCGGATGATGCTGAAACGGTTACTTGTGGAAGTTGTTCCAGCCTGGAACCCTTCATCGCCGAAACAGTCCTCGCCTGTCCAGTCCCCGTATTGGCGACTCACCAGCCTACGGTGACCCGGACAGAATGGGCACCTGCGGAATCTCCATCTGCTCAAGGGACATTCCGGATCTGTCTGGGAGATTCTCCCCCGGCGGAGCGCCCGCTCATCCTTCGTATCTGAAACCGGCCTGCGTTTTTCGCATGCCGTACACCCCCGGTCTATACCGGAAGGGTTTTCTCAGAACGATGGATGAACCATGACCTCTCAATCTCCCCCTCCACCCAGTCTGTCCAGACTGTCCCGATCCACAACTCGACGATCAGCGTCTTTTCCCTGGAAACCTCTTGTCTTCCTGGGCCTGATGCTCGCTCTGTTTGCAGCCGTTGCCATTCCGCTGTTCCGTGAAACCTTTCAACCCGGAATCCCGGTGACGCTCACCCGGGTCCTGCTTCTGCCGGGGCCCCCTGGAGAGGAGAGCTTTTCATCCGGACCGGAAGGCCGGCTTTTGTTTCAGTCATCCGGATGGGTGGAAGCAGATCCCTGGTTTATCCGCGTTCCAGTCCTGGCCGATGGAATCGTGGAGTCCGTTCACTTCGATGAAGGGGATGAGGTGAAGGAGGGACAGTTACTGGTCAAACTGATCTCCACGGACCAGGAACTGGAAGTGGCCCGCCTGAAGCACCGGGTTCAGGATGTGTCGCATCAATGTGAGTCGATGTCAGCGTCCGTCCGGGTTTTTGAACAGGAAAAAGACGCCGCCCGGGCCCGCCTTCAGGCTGCATCGGCAGGTCTGAAAGAGGCCGAGGACCGCTGGAACCGGGTCCGTGTCCTGACCGGCAGGGAAGTGTCGGAAGAACAGAAAATTTCTGCAGAGCAGACCTATCATCAACGCGCTGCAGAAGTGGCAGAAGCTCAGGTGCGTCTGGATCAGGCCCGCTTCCGGTTGGAACAGCAGCGTCACCTTGCCCAGGCCCATACCCATGAGCGCGGAGCCCTCGAGGAGGAACTGAAATTTGCGGAACTGCAGCTCTCCCGGATGGAGATCCGGTCTCCGGTCTCCGGCCGGGTGCAGACAAGACTTGTGGTGCCCGGGATGAAAAAAATGCGGGGAATGGATGACATAGACAGCGCAACCGTTGCCAAGATGTATCAACCGGAACGTCTTCAGGTCCGGGTGGATGTGCCCCTGGCTGAAGCGGCTGTGCTCCAGGTCGGCCAGTCCACCCGTATTTCCACGGCCATGCTTCCCGGAAGGGAATTCCCCGGAACCGTGACCCGCATCGTCGGCGAGGCCGACCTGCAGCGGAACACCCTGCAGGTGAAAGTGGCGATAACGGATCCCGACCCCCGGTTTCGTCCGGAGATGCTGTGCAGGGTGGCGTTTCTGTCCGTCCGTCCGGAAGAACATCCATCCACATCCGGGCAGATTGAAACCGATCGGTTATGGATTCCGCGGGAGTTGGTTCCGGAACGCGATTCGGATGCCGAAGTGTGGGTCATGGATCCTCTCACCAAAACCGTGTCCGCCAGGAGGATTGTACTGGGGACGGCGGTTCAGAAGGGGATTCGTGAAGTACGGGAAGGCCTTCTCGCAAATGAATGGGTGGTATTCTCATCAGAAGTCCCGCTGAATGAAGGAGACAACGTTTATGAGCACTGAACCCGACATCCTCATCCGCTGCGGGAACCTGACCAAGCACTACCGGAAAGGAACGAAAACCATTACACCGCTTCAGGCATTGAATCTGGAGGTTGCCCGGGGGGAGTTTCTGGCGCTCATGGGGCCCTCTGGATCCGGGAAAACCACGCTGCTGAACCTCCTGTCCGGAATTGATTCTCCCAGTGAAGGGTCGTTGACCATTGACCACAGGGAGTTGTCCGGGCTTTCGAGAGGAAAACGGACCAAATGGCGGGCCCGACATGTGGGATACATCTTTCAGCTCTATCACCTGATCCCCATTCTGACCGCGTATGAGAATGTGGAGCTGCCCCTGCTGCTGGATGCGATGTCCTCGCGGGACCGCCGGGAACGGGTGGAGACCGCCCTCAGTCTGGTGGGTCTTTCTGACCGGATGCATCACCGCCCTCACGAGCTTTCCGGAGGACAGGAACAACGGGTGGCCATTGCCCGGGCACTGGTCAGTGATCCTCCTCTGCTGGTGGCGGACGAACCCACCGGGGATCTCGACCGGGATGCGGCCACGTCCGTTCTGGAGCTGCTCCAGGTGCTTAGCAAAGAGCAGAACAAGACCATTGTCATGGTCACCCATGATCCCAGGGCAGGGGAGGCGGCTGACCGGCTGCTTCACCTCGAAAAAGGAAAACTGCTTGAATCCGGAGGGGAGCGATGATCGGGCCGGCGTTCCGTCTGACTCTTCTTGCCGGGAAGCAGCTTTTCCGCCACCGGATGCGGACCACGCTGACCCTCATGGGGATTGCCGCGGGGATGTTTCTGTTTACCGCGGTCGCCTCGCTTCAGGAATCTCTCGAATCTGCGACCCGGGCCGATGCAACGGACAGCACATTGGTGGTATACCGGGAAAACCGGTTCTGCCCCTCAACCAGTCGTCTGCCCGAATATTACCTCGATGAGATCCGGAGTCTGCAGGGCGTCCGGGAGGTGATCCCGGTGAAAATTGCCGTCAATCACTGCGGTGCCAGTCTGGATGTGATCACCTTCCGCGGGGTTCCTCCCGGGGATCTGATGTCGTATGCTCCGGAAATCACCCTCCTTTCCGGAACGCTGGCGGAGTGGAAAGCTCGGGATGATGGGGCGTTGGTGGGGAAGTTTCTGGCGGAAAAACGCGGACTCCATGTAGGAGATGTGTTTGAAGCGGTGGGAGTGCGGGTGCAGGTCAGCGGGATTCTGGATTCCCCGCTGCCCCAGGACAATAACGTGGCCTATGTCCATCTGCCCTTTCTCCAGCAGGCGTCCAAAAGTGGATTGGGGATTGTGACCCAGTTTAATGTCCGGGTGGAAACACCGGAGGATCTGGAACAGGTGTCCGCGGTCATTGATGACCGGTTCCGAGCGGAATCGGAGCCGACCTTCACCCAGCCGGAAAAGGCCTTTATCGCCCAGACTGCGCGGGAGCTGCTGGATTTGGCCGGGTTTACCCGATGGATTGGCCTTGGGGCTGTGGCGGCGGTTTTTCTGCTGGTTGCCAATGCCGTACTTCTTGTGGTCCGGGGACGGGTACGTGAGAATGCGGTGCTGAGAACCCTGGGATATCCGTCAGGATCCATCGTATGGCTGGTTCTGTCCGAAGGAGCTCTGTTGGGGCTGTTCGGGGGGATGATCGGAGCTGGTGGCTCCATGCTCGCACTCCAGCTTCGCGGCATCACCATGGGGAGTGAAGGGATTGCGCTGGCGGTCCGGGTTCAGCCAGAGGTTCTGGTGCAGGGAGTGGGGCTTGCTCTGGCTCTGGGGCTGCTGGCGTCACTCTGGCCGGCCGTCGTCGCAATTCGTCGTCCTGTCGTGGAAAGTCTGAGGAGGTAATCATGCTGCCGTTCCGCTACGCACTCCGAAACCTCTTCCGGGATCCGACACGTCTGCTGCAAACGGTGCTGGGGAGTACACTGGTGACGCTTCTGGTAATGGGAGCGACGGCCTTCAACCGCGGCATGGAAGATGTCCTGACCGCATCCGGTCATGACCGGAATGTGATTCTGATCGGATCCGGAAGCGAGGAAAGCCTCCAGCGCAGTGAGGTAACAGAACAGGCGGCGGGTATTGCTGAAGCCGCGATTCCAGGCATCCAGTCTCGCACTGGGACTCCCGCGGTCTCTCCGGAGCTGCACTTTATGGGATATCTGGCTCCACCGGAGAGGGACCCCGTCCAGATGCTTATCCGTGGCGTCACCTCCCGTGCTCTTTTGGTCCACCCCGAGGTCTCCCTGCAACGTGGAACGTTTCCCGGTCCCGGTGAATTGATGGTGGGGCGATTTGCGCATCAAATCCTGGGAGTAACACCTGAAGATCTCCTTCCCGGTGCATCGTTGCTGTTTGGTGAACAGAGGTTCACGGTATCCGGTGTGTTTGCCGCCCCCGGTACGGTCATGGAATCCGAGGTCTGGGCGGATCTGAATGACCTTCGCACCCTGACGCAGCGCGAAACCATCAGTGGAGTCGTCATCCGGCTCGAGGAACCGGATCCTTCGGATGTGCAGGTGTTTACCACCCGCCGGTTTGACCTCGAACTTTCTGCTGTTTCCGAAACCGACTATTACGCAGGCCTCACAGCATTCTACGGGCCCATTCGCACCATGACCTGGATCACGGCCATTCTCATGGGGATCGGTGCTGTGGTGGGGGGATTCAACACCCTCTATGCTGCCTTTGCTTCCCGAGCGGCTGAATTGGCCACTCTACAGACCCTGGGGTTTTCCCGTCCGGCGGTGATGTTTTCTCTGATTCAGGAAGCACTGCTTGCCAGTATGATGGGCACCCTGCTGGCCGGAGTCATTGCCACCCGGGTCGTTGACGGGCAGGTGGTCCGCTTCAGCATGGGCTCCTTTCTGCTGCAGATCACCGCTCCGGTTCTTTGGGCCGGGCTGGTGACGGGTCTGGTACTGGGATTACTCGGTGCGGTCCCTCCCGCTGTTCGTTGTCTTCTTCCTTCTCTTCCCCGTGCTTTGCGAAGCGGTGGATAAAGGGAGTCCCATGACGTTCCCACGTGTTCCAATCCTAAACTCAACCTCCAATCTTCTCACCCCAGGATCTATCATGAAAATCGTCCTTCTCTTCTGTTTCTGTCTGTTTCTTGCCGCCTGTGGCGGTCCTTCCACTGAACGCCCCGAGACACCGGAACCCGCAACTGCTGCCGAAATTTCAGCCGTTCTGTCTGCACAGATTCCGCAAGGTGCTGCGCTGCCCATCCCGGAAGCCCGCATCAGCAAATCCCCTGGAGACACCGTTCTGCTGGAGGGGCGCATCATGGGGGTCATGGAACCGTTTGTGCAAGAGCGTTCTCTGTTTGTTCTGGGCGATAATGCAACGATTACCCCCTGTAGCGACATGACCACCATGACGTGTGACACTCCCTGGGATGCCTGTTGCGATCCCGTGGAGGTTCGAAGTGCCGGGGTGGCCACGATCCAGATTGTGGATCAGGAGGGCAACCTGATTCAACAGGGCCTGGAAGGCGTCGGCGGTCTGCAGAAACTCAGCAGTGTCCGCGTGTCAGGTGTTGTGGCGGAAGGCTCAACCCCCAAGACCCTGATTGTCAACGCAACCGCGATAGAGGTCATGTAATCAGGATTCAGTGGCAGGTTTTTTCCCTTTCCACTCGCAACAGCTTGGCGTAGATCCCGGTGCCATGGCTTACACCTTCCCAGATGACGCGGCTCCTTTACAGGTGGACGTGCTGGAGACCGAAACCATAGGATCGGTCACGGTACAAACCCTCACCTATTCTTCTCACGCGATCGGGACGTTTCCTCTCCGGACGGCCGCATATCTTGCGATCCCGGATGGGACCGATCCCAAACCGGGCTTGCTTCATTTGCACGGTGGAGCCCAACGGGCAGAGAAGCAGATCGCCCTCACCTGGGCGGAGAAAGGCTACGTGACACTTTGCATCGACTGGTCGGTGTGTGCCAATGTGCAGAATGCGGTCCATGCGACGGTGTGGCCCGAAGGAATGCCGACCATGCAGGGCCGCTCTCTTCCGCTGGAACAGTGCTCCGTGCCCCATATCGTCCGTTCCGCCCGACGTGGGCTGGATCTACTCTGCGAAACTCCGGGAGTGGATGCCGACCGCCTTGGCATGGTGGGGATCAGCTGGGGCGGGTTCATGACCTGGCTGGTCAACGGCACCGACAAACGCCTGCGTTGCGCCGTGCCGGTGTATGGATGCGGGTTTCCCTGCCCGGATGAATCAGAGCGGCACTGGTTTGAAGCCTTTCATCCCGACCACTATGCAAAGACCCAGCACGGTGCCGTCCTGCATGCGAATGGGACGCATGATTTTTTTGGCAACCTCCGACAAGCGGAAGCCCTTCTCGGTCGGCTTTCCGTGGATCGGAAACGGGTGTATGTTCCGAACGAAGACCATGGACTCTGTGATGGCGCACGGGAGGCGATCTGGGCCTGGCTGGCGTATCACTTGCAGAACGGACCGGAGTTTCCTGCGGAACCGGTCCTGAATCGTGAAGGCCAACAGGTGTCTGCATCGGCACCGGGTGCAGAGTCTGTCACCCTTCACACCTTGAATCAGAACTGGGAAGAGGATGTCTGGCTGGATCATGAGATGCCTCTCGGTCAGTCCATGGAGATGCCCCGGGGCAGTGGATCCGCCTACCTGACCGCTACCTATCCGGGAGGCATTCAGCTCAGCAGTCCGGTCAAAATTCTCCCGGGGGCTCCGGAGCTGCAGCCGCCATCCCCTCAGTTGTTCCTGCGCTGGGAGACCGGGAATCTGGTGGCTCACCGGCATCCGGGCGTGCACCTGTTGGAAACCGGGGAGGGATGGAAAGCAGATCCGATTCAGCCGGAGATGAGTTTTTATCTGCGTTTCCCCGAGGCGGATCAGCGGGGCCATCGGGGCTGTACCCTGGAGTGGACATCACCGGATGCCTCCCGTCTGGACATTCAGATCGTCGGCAACTCGGGAGCCAAACACGTGCAAACCACCTGGGTGCATCCCGGAATCCACACCGTGAAACCCGGACGGCAGGTGTTCACGGTTCTCTTTGAAAACATGGTGTGCACGGATCCGGTCGATGGACCACGACTCTCGGATGACCTCCAGATCCGCACCCTTCGCGTAGCCTTCAAAGCCGTGCCGCCCAAGCCTTCGGATTTCGTGTTCAGCGGGTTCTCATGGGTGTAAAGACCTTTCCACATTCCTACCCGTTTGATCCCAGCTACGGCTATAGCCGGTCCGAACTGCTCGACGTTCCACCCCCTGAGATCCCGGATGATTTTCAACCTTTCTGGGAGGCAGCCCTGCAGGAGGCATTGCATCACAACCCCCGACCCAAGCGCTCTAGAGCCCGGGTGGGTCTGGATGGATGGCGAATTCAGAAGATCCAGTTCAGGTCCACGCAGAATGCCCTGATCGGAGGATGGTTGGTCACCCCCTCCGAGGGCCCGGTCCGCAGAGGTTTTGTGGTGGGGCACGGATATGGTGGACGGGAAGGGCCGGATCTTCATCTCCCTTTTGATGAGTCCGCTCTGCTCTTTCCCTGTTGCCGCGGGATCAGTCTCAGTCCGAATCCGCCAATTTCGGCCGATCCCCAATGGCATGTCCTGCATAATATTCATGACCGCAACCGGTATGTGCTTCGGGGGTGTGTACAGGACACCTGGGTGAGTGTGAGTGTGTTGGTAACCCTTTTTCCCCAGGTAAAAGGCCATATTGGATTGCTGGGAATCAGTTTTGGCGGCGGGATTGGCGCGATGGCGGCGGCCTGGGATTCCAGAATTGGCAAAGCTCATTTCAACATCCCCACGTTCGGGAACCAGCCGCTGCGCCTGAAACTGCCGACCGTGGGGAGTGGCGAAAGTGTTCAGAGGTTTCATACCAAACATCCGGAGGCTGTGGAAGAGACGCTGCGATACTACGACGCGGCATCCTCCGCCTCGTTCATTCAGGTTCCGGTACACTGTGCCTGTGCCCATTTTGATCCGATGGTGGCACCTCCGGGTCAGTTTGCCGTCTATAACGCGGTACAGACCGAAAAACAGTTGTTTGAGCTGCAGGCCGGTCACTTCCTTTATCCCAGCCAGCATGCGGAACAGGCAGAGTTGGTGATGGAGCTGTGCCGCTTTTTTACAGATTTGTAAACGGGCACATTTTTGTTGGTTTAGCAACTGACCCTCGGAAAACCGGGGAAAAATTCGTGGTCATCTTCTGATCCTGTCCTAACGGTGTGTTCACAATCCGGCCGTACCCTTTCCTCACGGCTTTCCTGAAACACTGTGAATCGCGAATATCATCGTTGGTGGAGTCCCCATCTGGAACGGGACATGGAACTTCTTGTCTTCGGCCATGCCGGGGCCAAGGTGCTTGTGTTTCCAACCCGGGGTGGACGGTTTTACGAGTATGAACAGCTGCGGATTGTGGATCAGCTTCGACCGAAAATTGAACAGGGGCAGCTGCAGCTCTTCTGCGTCGACAGCATCGACAGCGAAAGTTTTTACTGCTGGTGGGCCCATCCGGAAGGACGAATCACCCGGCATCAGCAATACGAGGAGTATATTCTCAACGAAGTGTATCCGTTCATGGAGGAGAAAAACGCCCATGAATGCGTGATTTCCCACGGATGTAGCCTCGGGGCGTTTCATGCCGGAAACATCGCGTTCCGCCACCCTCACCTGTTTCAGAAACTGGCTGCCTTTTCAGGCCGCTTTGATCTCACCATGCAGGTGGAGTATTTCGGCGATCTCTTTAACGGATTTTACAACGAGGACATCTACTTTCATACGCCGGCCCATTTCCTCACCAGCATGGACTGCGAGGAGCGGTTGAAGCACCTGCGTGAGATGGACATTGTATTGGTGGTGGGTGCGGAGGACCCCTTCAAAGAGAACAATGAATTTGTCTGCAATGTTCTCCGGGAGAAAGGAGCGGACCCCACCCTGCATGTCTGGGAGGAACGGGCTCACCGGGGCTATTACTGGAGGCGCATGGCCCCGCTTTACATCTGATCAGAGGTATCGCTGGATCGCGGGTAGAAGCCGGCTGAAAAGCCGGTGGCTTCCGAGGTCATTCGGATGGTTGGAGTCCGTACTGCCGTCCTCTCCGTAATAATCCCCCATCTTTACCAGATGCAGGTTGTGGAATCCCTGCTGACGGAACTCCTGAATCACCGTCTGGAGCACATGGTTCTTCGCTCTGCACGTTTCACCCCGTTCCCGCTGCAACGCCGCATCTCCAAACAGCCGTTCTTCAATGCACAGAACCGGAAGGTCGGAAACCGCAGGTAACAGAGTCTGAAGGAAAGGGCGGAGTCGGTCTCCGAGTTCCTCCACCCCATTGTTGGGAAGGGGATCCAGTATGATCATGCGCGCAGGTTGCCGTGTCAGCATCGCCGCCACCGATTCTTCACACTTCGCGCTGCCGCAGAGGCCGAGGTTGTAGATGTCCATGTCCAGTTCGCGGCTGAGCAACTGAGCATGGCCCACTCCAGGCCGTGAGACCCCGGCTCCATGCACAATAGAGGTGCCGTAATACAGAATGGGCAGGCGGTCATCCGTTTTGGCAGCAGAGGTGGGAGCATCTGTCCCGATTTCGATGTGTACGACCCGGCTCATGAGGGGGAGGTAGAGGCGGTATGTGCGTTCGACACCATCCAGGGGCATTTTGGTCAGTTTGACCACGGCTTCAGAATCATCCCCCGGGCCCTGGCACCCCGCCCAGCGCCAACCTCCCTGACCGTCCCGACCGTAGAGGTCCAGTCCACCCTGGCCGGACACCGGCATGTACGGGTCAGGTCCATGTTTTCCTTCCGGATCGACAGACCAGCGGGCTCCAATTACGGTGGCCGAGGTGGTGAACTCCACATACACACCCGCGCTTTGTCTGCTCAGCCACCACGTGCCTTGCGGAAGCAGTTCTTTCATACTTGCGGGAAAGCGGTCAAACGGTTGCTCACGCGCCTCATTCCGCCAGCCAAGTCCGCCCACCGTGAGGTCATCCGCGTTCGTCCAGGTCAGGGTCGTGGTCCAGTCTGTTGCGTTATCATTCATGATCTGTATCTGTTTGTTCGCCCAGGATTTTTTTCAAATGAGGGTAATTGTCAGGGTGTGTCGGGTCCTTCGGCATGGACGTCAGCCATTCAGCGGCTTTTTTTCCGAGGGTTCCGTCATAGGCATTTCGAAACTGCTGGAACTCCTTCCCGGCGTTTTCGTTTGCACGGTCACTGATGATCCTGAGATGGAGGGATGGAACGTGTTGCTGGTTGCAGGCAAGCACGAGGCCGTAAAGATTCATGTCAACCGCCTTTGCATGTGTCGCGGAATGGATCGCAGCCCGGATGGTTGAAGAAGAAATGAATGCGTCTCCGGACGCCACGGTGATTTGAGGATAGGGGGTGAGGAGCGGTTTCCAATCCCCGGGCGGAGGGGCAGGTGTTACCTTTGAAAAAGAGGAGGGAGAGGCTGTTTGCAGGCTTTGAGTGGATTGCCAGGGGACAACTTCATGAACGAGATAGATCCCCTCAACCTTTATCTCATTGTGCAGGCTTCCGATTGGACCCACCGAAATCACCAGGTCGGGTGTGGCATGCGAAAGAATCCGTTGCGTGGAAATCGCAGTTTGAACCACTCCGGAGCCCATTTTCACCCCATAGATGGTCATGGTGTCGGTTTTGATCGAGGAAACAACCTGTCCGTTTACGGTTTCCTGTTGGACAGGCCGGTCAAATACATCGCGGAACTGCTGCCAGTCTTCATCCATGGCATACAGAAAACAAACGGTCTTGGATGACAAATTTGTAGCGAGTAAAACGGCTAATATAATTTTAATTATTTTCATCATGACCGGGGTAGATGGGATTCGATATAAAGGCAGTAGCAAATGGCTGTGAAAACAAGAAGAGAATTTATCCGGACCACCTCAAAAGTTGCCCTGGGAATCGGGGTTTCGATGGTGACCATTCCCATTCTCCAGAATGCCTCTGAAGCGGGCATGTTTCGCATTGAGCCTATTCCGGGAAGACAGTATCCCGACGGTTTTCTTTTGTACATTCAACAGGCGCGATTCAACTCTGTAACCGAAGCGGTAGAGAGTGTGTTTGACAGCAGACTCGCGTACAAAGTTGTTTCCGCCTAAGAACATTTTTTACGTGTAATCGAGCTTGAGGGTCCTGCCTCAGCAGGATGATTCGCTCGCTGGTTACACATGCCGATGGCAACGGGAGTTGCCATCGGCACCCTACTTTACCATGACAAAACGATTCAAAAGCAAAAGAGGGGTTGCTCCTGATGAGTTGCCCCGGTCTGTACTTTCCCAACAGTTACGGGAGGTGAACACTCTCCTGGGCCGTAAACGACATGGAGAGGCTCTTCAGCTCCTGAATGATGCGTCTGAATCCGTGACGCTTGAGGTTGAAAAGGCAAAAATCATTACACTGGTTGCACAGTCTCAGTATGATCTGGGAAGGTATGAGGAGGCAGAACGGCAATTTGCCCGGGCAGCCGAATTGGGTGCGAAACACGGACTGGACCCTCAGAAGTATTTGAACCCCTCTTTGGGGAGAATACGGAGTGTGCTCAAACGGAATAAGGTTCAAAAAGCACTTCAAATTGCCAATGACCTGACCCAAAAAGTCGACACAGAACAAAAAAAGTATCGCCAGGCCATTGAGAATCCACGCAACGGTCCTCAACATGGCGGTGGATTTTATATTCCACCGAAGCCGGTTCGCAGATCCGTCGCCCTGACCCGCATGGGAACAGCGTTTATGGAGGAGGGGCATCTCGACATTGGAAAACAGTTTCTTGAACTGGCTGTTGCCGAAAAGCCCAAGGGGGCCTCGAGAGCCAGGCAATTGCTTGCCACCTGTTATTTACAACTGGGGCAAGCATCCAAATCGGAGCAGTATGCCAGAGAAAGCATCGTTTTAGGAGAGTTCCGGGCCAAAACGATCCCTTCCTGGAGTCTTCTGATTCAGGCACGCAAAGCAGGTGAAAAAAAGCTCCTGGACCGCCAGCTGTTTGACCGATTACTCCGTTCGCGAACAGGCGGCCGGGTCAAGCAGCGTGCAATGGTGTCCATCATATCAGAACTGAGACGGCAATCGGATCCCGACTGGATTCGTCTGGCAAACTGGCTGCGCGAGCGCAAACCCGATGCGGACGGGATTATCCGGGTGGAAATTCAGAAAATGATTCTGTCTGAAATCAAGGCCGGAACCTGGCAGGCGGAACACCCGGCACAGGTGGCCATGGACATCGCGGATGAAATGGCGGCTGAAGCCAGTCTCGTCGGATCCGAAGCGATTTCCATTGCGAAAATATATGGAAAATACGGCCTCCTTTCCGGGTTGCAGATGCAGGAGATTCAGGAACGCCTGAAGAAGATCTCCAATCGGTTTGGTGAAACAAATGGACTACGGGCCCTGCATGCCTGTGCGCTTGGCATGAGCGAAAGCCGTTTCATGGATGAGGCACGGCGAATCTTTACCCGGGTGATTCGGCGTGCACCTGACGACTCCAGTCATTGGGGAAAAGCCGTGTGGTCATTGGCCCGGTTGGAATCCTCTGTTGGCAATCATCAGGGGGCCGCGAAACGGTATCTGCAGTATGCGGCCAGTGATTACACCGATCCGGCCTTACGGCTTCAGGCATTTCTTCGATGGATCAAACAGGTTGAGGCTGCTGGAGGGGATGTGAACGTGGAGAATGTGATCGGGGATGTTCGGAACATCCTGGCCCATGTCGAAGGATACCGTCCTCTGCTCGATGCCGGACGTCAACTTGCCCTGGCTGGAGAAGGATTCGAAAAGGTTCGGGATGAAGTGATCGAGATGGCGGAGGTTCGTTCGCTGGCTGCCTTTGAAGAGGCCACCACCACCACCGATGCGCTTGTGGTGCTTCTCGCCCTGTGCCGTCGATGGTATTATGACTTTTACCACTCTGACCGTCTCATTGCGTTTTACGAGAGCCTGCCTGAGGAGAAACACGCCTGGCTGTGGAGTCAGGATGCCCGGTACTGGGAGTACATTTCCCTGGCGATGCGTTCCTATTTCCGGCAGGGCCTTCCTGCGGAGGGAGAGCAGATTGGCCGTACCGTTCTGGAAAACGCCTCCGTGCCTGCGGTGGGCCGGGTATATCTGGGTGTGCATTATGGGATGTGGCTGATTCAGCAGAAACGGGTAGACGAAGCTGTTCCCCTGTTTGTCATTGCCGTCGAAGCGAGCCCCACCCATCGGTTATGCTCTCATGCCTATTACTGGCTGGCTGCACAGAAGCATTCGGAGAATCAACGTCAGCAGGCGGCAGCCTATCTGATGAAAGCCCGGAAATGCCTCTTACCCAGGCCCGCACTTCTGTCCGAGTGGGAAGTGGATGCGCGGGCGGGGTTGTATCTGCAATCACTCAACCCCGAAGGGACACCGGTAAACCTTTCGTTGTTCAGTGAACGTTTCCTGGAAAAACAGGAAAAAGCCTTGGATCAGGATCTCTCCAAATTGGGAGTCGCACGATGAAAAAACGGTCACACTACCTGCCACTCGTCCCGGTGTTGTTCCTGATGACGGCGCTGTTTGCGCTGGATGAGCCCGAAGGACATCCGGGGTTTCGCCTCATTGTGTACAATGGGAGTGGTGACGGATTTTATGATCCTGCCGAAGTGGTGCCTATTCAGGCCGACATCCCCAATACCTTCTCGTTTGTCAAATGGTTCAAGAACCGGGCAAACAATGGGTTCATTGACGATTTATATGAAGACAGTACTGATTTTTCCATGCCGAATCAGGGGGTTCAGCTAGTGGCGGTTTCCGCGAAAATCGAGTCCTGGTTTCCCATTTTTGAGGAGAATGAAACCCTCGATATGTGGTTTCTGTATCCCAAACCGGAGGACGGATCATTGCCGCAGCGTTTTCCGCACCGGGTACGGATCACCATCCATACCGCAGCCAGAATCAAGGACGAGGATGCATTTCAGAATATGCAAATTCGATTGGGCTGGTTCCCGGAGAGTTCGGCAGAAGGAGTGTGGGGGAGTGAGGAGCTTGTGGAATACTGGGAGACGGAAACCAGTACAACGCCACTGCAGCGTAATCACTTTCTCAACAAAGAGCTGTTCGAAAAGAAAGGAAACGGGGTGTATGAGGCCACCATCTGGTATTCAGGGAAATGGGAACCGAAAGTGATCCCGGATGGAGCAGAATATGTTCCGCCTGCGGCTGTTACAGGTTTTACCTTGATGGCCCATGGACCTGATATGGATCGGTTCGTTTCTTCCACCCAAAACCACCTCATCATTCCCGCCTTGCTGGATTCGGATCAGGACGGGCTGTTGGATGAGTTTGAAATGAAGTGGTTTGGATCGCTCGAGTTCTCTGCAGAGGACGACAACGATCAGGATGGATTTAAAAACGCAAAGGAGCAGGAAAACAACACCAACCCGCTGCTTGCCGATACGGATCAGGACGGGCGGGTGGATTCTGAAGAGCTGCTATTTGGTACGAACCCCTTATGGAGGGACCACCCGGATGTGGAACTGGAGGTATACATTGTCCGCTAAATACATAAGATCCTGTTTGGTGCTTTTCCTCGTAAGTCTGGTGCCCCTGTATTCACAGGATGCGCCTACGTTGGAAACGATTTTACGTGCGGTCCAGGAACGGCATCTGGCTCTTGAGCAGCGGGATGCGATTCGAGAAATTCTAAATCTGCAAGAACAGCAGGAGGATTATGGCCCTGTTGCGACATTTACGAATCAAGTGGAACTCATTCCCATAGATTGGGGACACGGTTTAGATCCAATGCCGGATGATGGAACGGCATCGAATTTGTCTTTGGAACAACGTATGGAAGTGCTTTCAATAGCATCACAGAAATTTGACTATTTAAAAAATGAGTATCTGAATATAAATTTAGATACCTTATCTCCAGATAACTCCACTCTTCCAGAAGAGTATCTTTTTTGGGGCAATCCCGAAGTTCTGTTTTCTTTGGATCACCTTCCGACGATCGGACTGATTACACCTCAGAACTTTCAACAAGCACAACTTGAGCTCGCTGGCCAAATACATCGCCTTAGAGTGATTCAATGGCCTGTCATGTATTACCGTGTAGCCGGTTTGATTGGTTTTGGAAAAATTGTACCAGTTGATGAAGACGACCATAATGGTGAACATGAGGCGGAATGGAAATATTATATCAATGAACACAATGAAATAGATTACGGATTAGGAGGGAGGGCTCTGAGCTTAACTGCTAAACCTCAAACGTTTGATCACGAAGAGGTTCGGAGTATCATTCAAATCCCTCCTGGGGCTCCTTCTGAGTTGGCAATGCAGAAAATGTCCGTCCATGCGGTCACAACCTGGACTCCTCCTGAAGCCTCCATTAAACTTAAACCCAGTGTACTCCATTATCATCGGTATAGAGATGAGGATGACGTAGTCCACGAACAATATTTTGATGTTGCTGGTAACAGTACATCCTTGGGTTTTTTCTATCGAATGGAGACAGGAGATGAACTTCATCCCGACGGAGTCCAAGGGGAAATTTATCAGTTCTCCAAATCTGACCAGTACATAAAAAATGGATACTCTCAAACCATAGCAGTTACACACCAGCAAAACTGGTCTGTTACAGAAGAAGGGTATTGGGACAGTCAACATATCGTCCCTCAAAAAGTACTTTACGGTGACCCACTGACATTAAACACCAGTGACTCAACCGTTACGTTTCATCTTGGGGATCAAGCTTCAGATGTTAATTGGGAGGAAAGTCTTTCCAATGATCGTTATGTAATTTCCCCCAGTTATTCAGATCCGGAGTTTCCTGCTCTGGTACCTCATTTAGATTATGTTACAACATATAAGCTTCGAGCACTATTTAAGCCTACTTTCCAGGAATTATCAGACCCCCTTCCTCACCAAACCACTGGACCAGGAACCCTCGGTTCGGATTATCCTGAACATGGAATTAATACACCTGGTGATGGTGCTGGTACCCTGAACAAACAGGAGGCATATGCAATCGAACTGGGAGATGGCAGGCATACTCGTGGGAATCAGGGAAGGCTCGCAATTCGCTACAGAAAGTTCTATAATCAAGGTACTGAGGAAATATTCCATATTCTTTTTTTAGGGGACAAAAATGAATATACGATCACGAAACCTGATGATTCTACTACCCGGTATGTTGGGGGACTTGTACAAACCGATGTTGAATGGGTAAATGAAACTACCGTTACAGTTACTCAGTCTCTTGTCCAGGCTCTGCCTGATCAATTGGGCACTGCTAATGAAGAGATAAAAAAATTTACGTTTGTTGTTCATGATGACGTCAGTGACTTGCATACACAATTAACCTGTAAGTATTCTTTCGGAAGTGAACATGTAATTCGCAACTACGTCCTTACTCCTAATGACGTATATTTCGGTGCAGATCGTGCAAACGCACCCTATCGGTTGAATGTAGTCACGGATGGTGATGGTGTGAGGTTGGATGTTTACTCTAATGGCCAGTTAGTTAGAAAAGCATTTTTTTTCCATACTCATTATTGGCGCTTTGGGTCTCAAATGACACTGGATTTTGCAGATCGCATGGATTTACCGCTGGATGGGAATTGGCTGAATGCAAGATTTTACGATGTAATCTTTCACCCTAATGACTTCCCACATATGTTTTTTTGGGACGGACCAGGTGCTTGGTCCGCTACCTACGATACCAATGGAACGTTGATTTCTCGCAACCAGGGTCCCAGTGCATATCAGGCGGAATATACGACGGGAGATACGTTTACCAGCACTGAGAAGTATAGTGGGAGTATTGTCCGGCAATCACAGCTTCAATGGTCTGGCCCTGGATCATACACGGTTTCAGACTTAATCCCTTCGAACGGTAGGGATACGAGTATCAGCCTGTGGGATCCGGAAGACGAAGAGTTTCCCTCGGGTCAGATTCCATGGGCTGTCCGTCAGATCGAGTATGCGAATGACACAGTCCTTACCTCCCGGGACATCCTCTCCGACAACAATCGCGTTACCACTGTCTTTCAGGGAACGCTTGATAGTTCCGGAGAACCTGAGGAAGGGGTACGCACGGTGACGGTGTATAACCGACTTGGCGGGGTGAAAAGCCGGATCAGTACCTGGATACCTGATGGGCTGATCCTCTCATCCAACGTCTATGAACAATCGCGCATTGGGCCGACGAAACACATCGCCACCGACGGATTTGAGAAGGTGATGGAGTGGAACGCGGCAGGAGAGTTGGACAAAGTCACGGGCCGAAAGGAAAGTCTGGAAGTGGTCGAACGTGATGAAATCGGGAGGGCACTGAAAGTAAAAGATCTCCATACCAATGCGGAAACCACCCGAACACCCAACGGAAATGAAGAAGTGCTCCGTGCTTCGAGTGGAGGGTTTACGCACACGGTTACGAATACGTGGAACGACTTTGGAGATATGACAAATTCTGTCTTCAAGGGGTCACATGCCCAGGATCGAAACGGCAGCAATACCTGGTCGGACGGGGTGTGGACTGGCGGAGGCGAAAATGCGCATACCCATGCAGAATCGATCTCTGAATTTGATGAGATGACCCTCAGCTCCGTGATTCGTTCGAAAACCGGAACGGGTCAGGAAACGAGTGTGACCTATGAGATGTTGGGCGGCGTTCCCTGTTTACGCATTGATGTGACCGTACATCAGCCCGGACTTGCTGGCGGTGCGAATCAACTTGTGTCACGCACCTATGTGGATGGAGTGGGGCGTACCCGTCGGGTGCAGACTCCGGACCCTTCTCAACCCAATCTGGTCTGGCAGAATACAGATTATGAATACGATGCACAGGGCCGTCTCAAACGGATCGATTATCCTGTCACCCCGGATGTCTTGATCTCCTATGACAGTCTGTCCCGTGTCTACCAACAGGCCCTTGATCTGAATGGCAACGGCGTAATTGACCCGGGCACTGACAGGGTGACAGAAACCAGTTATGGGGTTCAAAATCAGAAATGGGTGGAAACCACCGAACTCTGGATAGATGCCGCCACAAAAAAAGTACATGCTGAAGAGCAGACCGACCCCCGAAACCGTTCGTTTACTCAGAAAATCGGCAGCCTGACACCTGATACCGTCGAGGCCAGCACAGTGGCCTCGGGTGTGCAAACCCTCGCTGTAAATGGGCGTACCGTCGTGGAAACCACCCCCACACAGGTCACCGTGAAGGACAACTCCAATGAGGAGCTCACCCCCATTTCGCAAGTTGTCTCCACCGTGAATGCACTCGGTGATCCGGTGAGTCTGGACAGCAGTGACGGTCCAATGGTTCGTCAGGTGATCTTCAATGAGAACGCACAACCTTCAGCCGTAACTGAAGGGGGTATATCCACGACCCTTAGTCACGATTACCAACCGGACGGATCCTCTACCCATTCCTCACAGTATGGAGCCCTGCAAGGCCCATCGGTCAGCCTGGATCCTGCGGCTGAAACATCCGATATTGGCGGCGGTGGAGGAATGCCACATGACTCGGGACTTGATTGGTTGCCCGGCGGTGGATGGAAGAAAACGCTCTCTCTGGCCGGAGGGAACGAAAGCGAATGGCACATCAATCCTGCGGGGTTGGTGACGAAGAAAGTCTTTGCCAATGGAGATGAGGAGTCCTTTGTGTACGACGGAGCGGGACGGCTGCTCACCAAATCGTCCCCCTCAGGAAACCAAACCTGGAGTTACACCCCTCATGGAACCGTGGACACATGGAAGTTGGACGGTCAAACGAAATTCGATGTGTTGAACACGGATCCACTTGGGCGCATTACGGAAATAAAGGATGATTCCGGGACCCGGAGTCTGGTCTATGATAATGACAAATGGCGTCTTGATACCACAGAATGGACCGAGGGGATTTTAACCGGCTATCTCCTGGATGAAAATACAGACAACCATGGTCGGCTTGAAGCAGTGGCCGTCTCCAAAAACGGAACGGATCTCTACACTTCTTTTCATGTGTATCGGGGAGAGAGTGAACATATCGATGCCATGATCGTCACCATTCCGGGCGCTCCATTCGTTCAGATTGAAGTGGATGGAGTCGGAGGAAAAGCGGACACCTTCACGTATTCTGTGAATGGGGTGAGCACCTCTTTCAGTCGTGGCCGGGATGTAAATGGCAGGGTCAATGCGATTACCGCACCGGGTCTTGCCCAGAATTGGAATTGGGATGATATGGGGCGAACATCCGAATTGACCACAAATGGAATCCTCACCACATTTGAGTATGATGACCAGAATGGTTCGCTGGCTTCCGTCACCACGGATGGCGAAGAACATCGTTTTACCTTTAATGACCGGGGTGAACTTGAAGAGGAGGAGGTTGAAGGTGAAGAGCTCTGGGTGGGAAGAGATCCCAATCAGAGTGGCGCCATTTCCGGACGGGCAAACCTGCGCAAACTGAAGATTGCGGGGAGCTTTCATACCAATGCGGTGCTGCAGGTTCTGGTGGGAACAAACGAAGTCTACTCGACCACGACGACCCCCTTCACCTTTACCTTTGATGAAACCACGGTTCCCGCCCTCACAGCGGTCAATGCCGTGGTGGGGCTGGACTGGAGTGTGGTCGGGACGCGGCCTGAAGAGCCCGGAGGCACCGATTATGAAGGTGACAACGCCGTTGCGGAGATCGCAGCAGGACGATACCTCTTTGCTCCTGCAGCCGAGTCGATCACTTATGATATCAGCATTCGGCGTTCGTCAGATGCTTTTCTGGACTATGAATATGATACTGCGGATCAACCGACTTCCCTGGAGCAACGACATGGGTCCTATCGCACGGAACATGTCTATGATGGCTCCCAACGACGGGTTGAAAAACGCGTCTATGTGAACAATGTGCTGAAACGGAAACACCGATATGTGTATCAGGGGTGGCTGCCGGTTGTGGAGGAAGTCACCAACCGCTTTGGGAATCTGGAATGGAGAAACAGCTATGTGTGGGGACCCAATCCTGGTGGGGTGCGGATGCCCGGTATCGGAGCCACTGGCCAACTTGCTCTGATCATTCACCAGCCGAAACAGGGAAGCCCCCAGCTCAGCGCTCCCGTCTACAATCATCGACAGGATATTGTGGCCTTGTTTGATGTCGAAACGGGTAGTGTGGTTGCCAGATACGGGTACACGCCCTTCGGCAAAACCCGATACGCATTTGGATCCCGTGTCGACCAGAATCCATTCCGTTTCGCCGGTGCATACTTTGATGCGGAAACCCAAACCTATTACTTCGGATACCGGCACTACGATCCACGAACCAAGCAGTGGTTAACCCGTGATCCCATTGGAGAAGCAGGAGGGTTAAACCTGTTCGCGTATGCGAATAATGACCCCATTAACGGGATCGATGTTCTCGGGTTGTATGATGGAGATGGCGGATTTTGGGCTGCATGGGGATGGTATGCTTGGAATGAAGGGCCTGTTGGAGGGTTTAGAAAGTGGAGGCGAGAAGAAGCTATTCCTACCTATACGCGAATTTTTACTGGTGAACTCAAAGTCCATGAAATTATTGCTGAAGGTGTTCCTGCTGCACATGAGCAGGCTGTTGAGAACACCGTCCGGAAAATTGAAATTCGGCAGGAACAAGGTAGCAGTTTTGGGTATGCGGTTTTCCAATCAGCAATAGGAGACCCTATTTTAAGCGCGACGGGAGTATTGCCAATCATGGAAAGTGTCGCAGGTTATGACAGTCTGACTGGTGAGGATCTTTCAACGGCAGACCGTTGGGAACGTGGAGGTATGGGAATGTTTCAATTGGGGCTAACGGGATCTCTTTTAGCCACTTCTTATAACCCAAATGCAACGTTCTCTTCTTCTTTAAGTTCAACTAAGACTTATTTTACAACCTACACGGGAGGAGGGCTTAAAGCAGAAGCTTTTGCTGTGAAGCAATGGGCTACGACTTATCGGCCTGTTACGGTAGCTCCTGAATGGTTTACGACTTTCAGGATTAATAATCGAACTCCTGTGATCTGGGATTTCTCTAAGAAACCCAGATTTACAAAAATGGACTTCCCGGAAATTCACAACCTTGTTAGTCAAAAGCAATTACGGCATATACATAAGCATAAAAACTATAGAGGTGGAGGATACTTAAATAGTGTTGATGATGCCCAACAAATTCTGGAAGCCTACCATTTGGAAGGCGTGGAAATACTTGGAAAGTCAAAGCAAGGATTTCCTGTCATCAGGTATGAAGGTGTTACAGGATTTAATGTTAATGTTGGTGCTGGCTTTACTAAGCAGCCTACAAATGTCTTTATGATAAAAGGAACTAAAAGTCCTAGTGTCGTTCCAATGAATCCAAACTGGACTCCTTAACAAATACTGCAGAAAGGTTTTGATATGAAAGATGATGTTTTTAGATTGATGCAAGCCTTGTTGGGAGTGATTTCACCTAATTTCCGTATGGTTTATATATCGAATACTCAGAAGGTATGTATCACCGTAATTTTGGAGAAGGAAAGTGCTGAGGATAGGGAGGAAATTCAGGATATGGCTACTGAATTTGAGGCGTTACAACCAAAATCTATTGATTATGATATTGTCATAAAGGTTGATAGCAGAGATATAAATTGGCCTGACGACGAAAGTATTGTTGTTTATAAGAGGCGCGAAGATTTGTGAAAGCCCAGAATTTACGTGCTGGGGGGGGG
>DIYN01000001.1:0-51397 GCA_002429065.1 Verrucomicrobia bacterium UBA6053
AACCCCTTATCTTACTGCCATTCGGGGCTGCCGTCTTTGCCAGGTTCCGGTTCCAGGAGGAGAAGGAGACCGAAAACGCCCGTGCATGAAAAAGCCCCGGATTTACCGGGGCTGAAAATGGGGTGGAAGACGGGATTTATCCGCCGGAGGCGGACTCGAATGCGCCTCCGGCGCACAAGCCCACGACATGCACCTCCCTTCATTCTCTGGGATATGTATCTAGCAACCATCCACATCCTTGATCGGACTTAAGAATTTTTTCCCTTTTTCGGGCTTCTGAGTGTGTATCCCATTCTTCAGTGTAGATGATCTCGAACGATCCTAAAAGTTGACCGCCTTTTGTAGCTTTAGAATGATGCTCTTTTATACGTCGAGGCAAATCATTTGTTATACCCACATACCTTTTGTGGGTTTGGTTACTTTGAAGAACATAGACGATGATCATAACGGTTACTTCAAATAAAAAGCCCTCCGATTGGAGGGCATAAAATTGGGGTGGAAGACGGGACTCGAACCCGCGACATTCGGTACCACAAACCGACGCTCTAACCAACTGAGCTACATCCACCGTGTTGGAAGGGCTGGTTACGTACAATTGAATCAGGAGAAAGGAAAGGAAAAAATGGATGAATTCATGTGGGACACGGATTTTTCCTTTCCATTGCAGTTCTGCTGGATACGAAGAGGAGATGAAACGGGGAGTACTCACCTTTCTGACGCGCTTATCTCCGCGCTATGGCCCCCATTACGGGATTGCGGCTCAGGGGTATGTCCGGGGCCTGGGCCTGATTTTTGTCCTCTCCTTCTGGTCGTTTGCGGCCCAGGCGGCTCCTCTGAGCGGGGGCAGGGGGCTGATCCCGACTGCTCCGCACGCGTTTCTTCTCGCAGTGTGCGGGTTGGGAGTCCTGTCCGGCTTGTTCATGCTCTATGGGTTTCTTCCCTGGTTCAGCACTCTGACGGCCACCGCCAGCTATGCCGTGCTGCTTTTGGTGGCGGGGTTCTGGCTTCATTTACCCGGTGACCTTCTGTTGCTGGAAATGGCCTTTCCCGCCCTGCTGCTGGTGCCGGTTTTCCGCAAAACCTATCCATCCCTATCTGACATGTCATCGCGGTTGACCGGGATCATCTGGATCAACCTGCTGCTGTGCAAGCTTCTGCTTGGCAGTGGCATCGGTCAGCTCCTGTCTCAGGACTCCTCCTGGAAAGATTCCACGGCTCTTTACCGGTTTTTTGAAACCCAGTCCCTTCCTTCTGTCCCGGGCTGGTATCTTCACCACCTTCCCGCCACCTTGCTGGAGTACGGTGTCTGGGGACTGGTGTTTATTGAGATTATGCTGCCAATGTATGTTCTGTTTCCAAGAACCTATCGGAACATCCTCGCCGGAGGTGCCACATTGGTTTCCATCATTCTCCTCGTCACCGGCCACCAAGGGTTTCTTCCGCTGCAAATCATTCTGCTTGCGTTTACCCTCGTGGACGATGTCAGTTGGCGGCTGGTTCTGCCTGCACAATACGGACCGAGGGCCTCTACCACCTTTTATCATCCGCCACTGGGTTCCAAAGCGTTTCTCGCTGTGTTGATTCCCATTCTTCTTTTTCAATCCCTCGTTTTTTATCCCTTACCCGGTGAACGTTTCCTCGCTTCTTTCCGTCTCTCAAACCGGTACATGCTCTTCCGGGAGGTGCCGGACCGGAGAATGGAGCTCAGCCTGCAGGGAAGCATGGATGGGAAACAATGGATTGAGTATCGGTTTCATATGAAACCCACCGACCCTCGGTCTCTTCCCAATATGTCTATTCTCCATCACCCCCGTTTTGACCAGAGGTTTGTGGAACTCGGCTCGTTGGTGGCCTCAGACGCGGGCTCTCCGGTACAGCCTCCTCTGTGGCTGTTGAACCTCATCACCAAATTGTTCGATGGAGATCCGATTGTGCAGACGCTGTTCCCGGTCAATCCGTTTCCTGCGCAGCCTCCCCGGTTTCTCCGTCTTGTAGCCTATGAATACCGGTTTGCCGATCCGGTGACCCGCCGGGAGAACGGTGTCTGGTGGATACGGGAACCGAAAGGTCTCTACGGACCGGTGTTCAGTCGGGAGAATCCCCGTCCCAGATCTTCTGGGCCTCCCGGGGTGTAAATTCATAAGGTTTGTTGCAGAAATCGCATCTGACCACAATGGGCTCCCCTTTTTGAATCATGTCGGTCCGATCTTCTTCCTGCAACATCCGCAAGGTCATGTGAATTTTCTCCAGGGTGCAGGTACAGAACCAGCGCGGGGAGGGCCCTTGTTCCAGGGAGATCTGAATGTCCACCCCTTCCGGTGCAGTGATGTCATTGAGGATTTCCTCAAACAATCCGTCTGCCCGCGATGGGCTGGCCAGGTGTTGACGCGCCTCTTCCTCATGAAGGCGCTGGCGAATTCTTCCGAACTGTTCCAGGTCGCACTCCGGCATCGCCTGGATCATCAATCCCTGGCACAGAGCCACCGGCTGTTCGGGATTGTGCGTGAAATCAATCATCACATTGCATTCCGTCTCGACCTGTTCACTCACTGAAAAATAGTACCCCAAATCACCGGTTACATTCTGCAGGTCGCAGGGCGCGGTGCCGGAGTTGATCACCCGTCGGCCCTGACTGGTGACCACCTGAAGCTGCCCGCCGTCCCCACCGTAAATATCAGACTGGGTCTCGGCCCGTTCCGATAGGTGCCGGGGATTGATCAACCCCCGGATGCGGCCATCCCCTCGAAGATCCACCAGAACATCCCGAAGGGCCCCTTTGTAGAGCCAGTGGAGATTGAGGCTCTGATGCACACCGATTTTCGGCAGGAGCAGTAAGGAGGCATTCAGTGCGCGGCCAAGAATATGGGCAGAGACGGGATCACAGTCATGCCGCACAATCGCTTCATTCGCGAGGCGTGGGCTGCTGACAAATGTGAAGCCAATATGAAGGGGGTCGATTCGACCATGGTAGATGTAATCTTCGGGCATGGCCCGTCTCTACGTCAGCTTGAGGGCGCTTTCAAGGATTCACGCAGTTTCCGCTTCAACTCCTTGCGTTCCTGTTCGCCCTTCAGGTTCTGCTCCGCCAGCTGTTGCTGGGTGTTCAGTGCCTCATCCAGTTTGGCTTCCGTCTCCTCCAGTTCGCCCCGGAGTTCCTGAAGCTCCGCCTCGACCTCCCGGGCCGTCCGGCTGCCTTCTTCCCGTCCCGACTGTCTGGCCGCCTCCAGAGCCTCTTCCTGCAACTCCTCTTTCTCCTGTGAACGTTTTCGGTGCAGGACAAGTGACTCCTCCAGTTCTGCAAGTGACGCCTTGGATTGACGCAGATCCTCTTCCCGTTCCTCCAGGATTTTCTGCTCTTCCTGTTTCTCAACCTGCATCGACTGCAGCATGGCCCGGGCTTCGGTAAGTTCCCGGTTCAGTTCCTCTTCCCGGGAGGCCTGTGCCGATTCGAATTCAGAGATCCGCTTCTCAAGCTCCATGGCCTGATTTCGCCACTGTTTGCGGTCATCCAATGCGTTCTGCATATCGACACTGGAGGAACGGACCAGCTCTTCCAGATCGGATCGCTGCCGTTCCCGGTCTTCCAGAGCGATCTGCAGGCGCTCCAGTTCCTCGCGGGCCTGTTTGAGATAGCCGGTGGCGATTCGGATGTCCTCGACTTCTCCAGGCATGTGATCCAGGCGATGGGTCAGCACATTCCCCAGTCGTACAACCTCCTCCTGGATCCCGTTCTTGCCCACCATGGTTTCCTGACAATGCAGGAGCTCGGCCTCCAGCTTTTCAGCATGCTCCACCATATTTGTCAGCCTGAGTTTCAGGGCATCCTTTTTCTGGGTCAGTTCCGAAATCTGCTTTGTAAGGCGCTCATTGTCCTGACGCAACTCACGGACTTCTCCACCACGTTCACTTTCCTCGTCCCGGGTTCCACGCAACTCCTGTCGGATTTCCTTCAGCTGGGAACGGGTTTTTTTGTGAGTCTGTTTCTGCTCGTCGAGAAGAACCTCCGATTCCCACAGCTCTTTTTGCGTTTCCAGAATCAACGACTCGATCTCCCGGATCCGTTCATTCCGGACCTTGATCATTTCCACGGCATCATTGAGCAGTTCAGACTTGTTCTCCAAGTCCAGCCGATAGGGCTCCACACTGAGATGAATCGCCTGGGTGATTTCCTCTACCGGGCGTTGCTGACCTGGGCTGTAGGGGGGCGTATCGTCCTGTTGACGTGCTAATGGAGATTCAGAGGGAAGCAGGATGACTTTCTGGCATTTTGGGCAGTTTACCTGTCCCCCCACCGTTTGTTTCTGGATGGCGAGTGGCGCTTGGCAAACAGGGCAGCAGAATTCAATGAGCATAAAGGAAATCGAAACGTGTAAGAGATTGGTTAATTCATCATACAATGGTTGAATTCGCAAGGTCAATCCTCTACCGGAATGCCACAAGATTGTTGTTTTCTCCTGTTGTGCCCCTTTGCGGTTCAAACAGAGATGGAAACAGATTCCTATGAGTGTTGGGGTTGAGTTGAAGGCAGGTACGTGTACGGTCAATGGTGTTCCTGTCGCCCGATTTCCGGTATTGAATGTCCTTATCTGCGCCAGTTGTATATGAAACCCACATGCACACGCCTCTCTGCAGGCATGCGCAGGGGGAACCCGTGGACTATGCGGAAGCCGCTCTTGCCAAAGGGTTGAAAGGCATTACGGTTACCTGCCATGCGCCTCTGCCGGAAGGATATTCCCCCGGGGTCCGGATGCGGAGAGATCAGTGGGATGAATACGTGGATCTGGTGGCAGACACTCGAGAGACCTATCAGGGGAAACTTGACGTATTACTTGGGGTGGAAAGCGACTTTGTGCCGGGGTTGGAATCCTGGCTGGAGGCGTTGCATTCCCGGAATCCGCTTCATTATGTCCTCGGTTCTGTGCACCCCCAGACTGCCGAATATCAAGATCGGTACTTCCACGGGGATTGGACCGCGTTCCAGCATCAATATTTCACCAGCCTGGCGGAAGCGGCGGAAACCGGATTGTATGACTGTATCTCCCATCCTGACCTGGTCAAAAACATGGCCCCGGCGTCTTACAATCTGGAGGGGTTGATGGATGTGATCCGCCGGTCTCTTGACCGCATCGCGGAAACGGGAGCCGCCATGGAACTGAATACCTCAGGCCTGCGGAAAACCATTCCTGAGATGAACCCGTCTCTTCCCATCCTGAGAGAGATGCGGTCGCGGGGAATTGAGGTGGTGGTGGGAGCCGATGCCCATGTACCGGAACGGGTAGGCGCACATTTTCCGGAAGCCTATGATCTGCTTGAACAGGCGGGATATTCCCAGGTGGTCTATTTTAAACACCGGAACCGGGTGGAACTCCCGATTCCGGATGCGCGCCGAAGTCTGAGCATTACTTCTTCTGAACAGAGGGCCAGTTCTCCTCCCCCTTCCTGATCAGATTGTCGCGGTCCCCGAGCCATTGCTTCTGAATCTTCTTGTTGTAATTCAGGTAAAGCTTTCCTTCGACAACCGTCCATTGGGTGGGGTCGATGTTGGCTTTGTAGCCCTGACTGACGGCCCAGGCACAATACCCGCCGAACTGCGGGGCATAGGTCTCAGGGGAAGCTTTGAAGGCCTCCAGATACTCTTGGCTGGAAAAGCGCCATTTGGCGCCGTTCCATTCGTACTCAAATTCCTTCGAACCTTTTACCGGTTTGGAATCTTTAAAATATGCCACGGGGTCATGGCCTTTGATGGCCACATTGCCAAAACGGGTGGTATTCACGTCCTGTGCCCATGCAAGAGTAGATGGAAGGGCAAGCAGGCAGAGCCAAAGAGACAGGCGGGATGGATTCATGGGTACTCCTAATTGAGGTTCACTCAGTCAGACGCACGAAACCCGCGGCGCTTACGGAAAAGCTCGGGTTATTCCCATTCAATACTGGCAGGAGGCTTGGTGGAGATATCGTACAGTACCCGGTTGACGCCCTTCACACCGTTCAGGATCCTGTTGGAAATTTCCCGCAGCACCGGAAAGGGAATTTCCACCCAGTCCGCGGTCATGGCATCCTCACTGATCACGGCACGGAGTGTGATGGGGTATTCGTACGCCCGGACATCCCCTTTGACTCCGACAGAACGGGAGGGGAGGATGGTGGTACAGGCCTGCCAGATTTTATCGTACCAGTCATGTTTGCGGAGGGTGGAGATGAAGATGTCATCCGCCTCCTGAAGAATGGCGATTTTTTCATGGGTAACAGCTCCGGGACAGCGAACCGCCAGACCGGGCCCGGGAAACGGATGCCGGTTCAGTGCCCGTTCCGGAATGTCCATTGAACGCCCGAGGGCACGGACCTCATCCTTGAAGAGCTCTGCCAGGGGTTCGAGGACACGTCCCTCCTCCTTCAGTTCCATGATACGGTCGACCCGGTTGTGGTGGGTTTTAATCCGGGAGGCAATGGAGCCACTGGTGGCACTTTCGATCACATCCGGATACAGGGTACCCTGTGCAAAAAGCTGAATGTTGCCTGCATGTTCAAAGAACACATCCAGGAAGAGGTTACCGATGATTTTCCGTTTGGTTTCCGGATCCTCTTCTCCTTCGAGGGCTTTGAGAAACTGTTCACCGGCATACACGGTGTCGATCTCAACGCCAACCTCGGCAAATTGATCCTGCACTTCCTTCGCTTCATCTTTCCGGAGGAGGCCGGTGTCCACAAAGATCGGATGGATTTTCACGCCCGCTTTGTGCAGGAGAACCGCGAGTACGGTGCTGTCAACCCCGCCGGATACCCCGCAGACCACTTCCCGGTCTCCCACCTCTTCCACGATTTCCTTCAGCAACTGCTGCTTGAAGGCCTCCACATCAAATTCGGGCGGGGCGTCCAGCCGGTTGAGATAGTTGCGCAGTACACTTCGTCCGTCATGACTGTGCGTGACCTCAGGGTGGAACTGAATGCCATACCAGTTTTCGCAGAACTCAAGCGAGACCGGTTGTCCCTCCTCATTCCGGGCCAGCACTTTGGCTCCCTCCGGCAATTTGGCCACCGTATCGCTGTGACTCATCCAGATCTGGGAATCCGGCTTCACATCGGCAAACAGGGTGCTGTCATCCTCAACCTTCAGAGTGGCGGGACCGTACTCGCTGGTGGTGCCGGGTTTCAGGTTGCCGCCGAATTTCTGGTTCAGCAGTTGCATGCCGTAGCACACGCCCAGAACCGGGACTCCAAGGCTCTTCAGGTACTCAAAATCCACATCCGGAGCATCCTCATCTGTGACACTCCGTGGACCGCCCGAGAGAATGATGCCCGACATTTTTGGGAGATCCTGGAGGGATTCCGGGGCAAACAGTTTGGCGTAGTAACCCAGTTCCCGGACCCGCCGGACAATTAACTGGGAATACTGGGATCCATAATCCAATACGGCGACTTGTACGTCCATGAAAATGTTCTCGCAGCAGGTGGTTAGGAGGCGCTGTAGTTGACCGGTTCCTCGGTCATGAAAACGTCGTGGGGATGGCTTTCCCGAAGTCCACCGGCCGTGATGCGGACGAATTTGGCATTCGCCCGGAGTTCATCCAGATTTCCGGCACCCACATAGCCCATGCCGGAGCGCAGACCCCCGATCAATTGGAACACCACCTGGGCCAGGGAACCCTTGTAGGGAATGCGGGCTTCCACACCTTCGGGCACCAGTTTGCCGGAGGAGTTCTGACCGTAGCGGTCGCCGCTTCCTTTCCGCATCGCACCGGTACTGCCCATGCCGCGGTACTCTTTGTAATTCCGGCCCTGCATGCGGACCATGGCCCCTGGGCTTTCATCCGTTCCGGCCAGAAGAGATCCGAGCATAACCAAGTCAGCCCCCGCCGCCAAGGCCTTGGCCACATCGCCGGAGTAGCGGAGACCGCCGTCGGCAATCAGCGGAATACCGTGTTCCCGGCAGACGGGTGCGACCCACTGGACGGCTGTGAACTGGGGGACGCCGACACCGGCAATGACGCGGGTGGTGCAGATGGAACCGGGGCCCACGCCGACTTTGATGGCGGACGCACCGGCTTTGATCAAATCCTCGGCGCCTTGCGGAGTGACCACATTGCCGGCTACCACCACTGCGCCGTCCACCTGATTGATCACGGTATCCAGTACCCGGAGGGTGGTCTCGGTGTGTCCGGTGGCGGCATCGATAAACAGGGCGTCACATCCGGCTTCGACCAGGGCTTTTGCCCGGTCCAGCGCATCGGGTCCGACGCCGATGGCGCCTCCGACCCGAAGGTGTCCTTCACTGTCTTTACAGGCATTCTGGAACTGGGTGCTTTTCTCAATATCCGCTCCGGTCATCAAGCCTACGAGACGGTCCTGTTCGTCCACCAGCGGAAGTTTTTCCACCCGGTGCTGGTAAAGAACCGCCCGGGCATCTTCGAGGCTGTAGCCCGGTTTGCCCGTGACCATTTTTTCCCGGGGGGTCATGACATCGGACACCCGGGCACTGTCGGAGTGGCCCTGATAGCCGATGTCACGCCGGGTCACAATTCCCAACAGGTGATTCTCCGCATCCACGACCGGAAATCCGCTTACGCCGCGTTCCCCCATGGTCCGGACCAAATCCGACAAGGGGACATCGGCGGCGATGGTCTGTGGGTGGTCGATGACGATGTTCTCACTGCGTTTCACCTTGCGGATCATTGCCGCCTGTTCATCGATGGTGTTGTTGCGGTGAATCACCCCGATGCCGCCTTCCCGGGCCAGTGCAATTGCCAGATCGTCTTCTGTAACCGTGTCCATGGCCGAGGAAACGACCGGAATGTTGACCGAAATGTCCTGGGTCAACCGGCTCTTTACATTGGCGTTCGCGGGAAGGATCCCGCTGCGCTGGGGAACCAGCAGCACGTCATCGTAGCTCAGACCTTCTGGGATGGAATCACTCATGAGGGGTAGGGAGGGGGTACGTGGTGAAAGAGGTTACACTTGTTTACTGCCCGGACGGTAGACCGGGATTTCCGCCAGTTCCGGGGGAATCTCGTCTTCCGCGTAGGTCGGAAATTGGAGGTCAATCAGGGAAATCAGAGGAAGGCCTTCCCAGGTGGAGGCCCCTGAGCGGTTGATCACGCAGAACACACCGAGAATCTCCGCTCCGGCCTTCTCCGCGATCACGCGGATTTCCTTCAGGGTGCCGCCGGTGGTGATCACATCCTCGGCCATCAGCAGTTTTTCACCGGCATGCAGTTCAAATCCGCGCCGCAGCACCATTTCATTCTGCGGGTTCCGTTCGGCAAACACGGCGCGTTTCTCCAATGCCAAACCAAGTTGCTGTCCCACCGGAAGGGCACCGATCGCCGGGTAGAAAACCGAATCGATCTCCCCTAGGTCCTCTATTCGCTCTCGAACAGAATCCAGCAGGGGCTGAAGCCGGGCGGGGTACTGGCTCAACTGAGCCACTTGAACGTAGTGGGCGCTGTGGCGGCCACTGGCCAGTTTGAAGTGACCCTCACGGAGGGCACCGACGTCTTTTAGGATGGAGAGGATGTCGTCTGGCGTCATGAAAATGGCTGGTTTTGACAAACGGGACCCTTCGCATGTAGGAGGGGGCAGGTCAAGTTGGGAAGGGTGAAAAGGTTCAAGCTGCAGGCCTGTCCGGTAGAGCAATGGTACTCTGAACACCTTTGCCCCTCCACGACCGGAGAGGATGCCTGAAGGACCGTTGCGGCCCTCCGTCCTTTTCGTTATGGCAGAAGGGGCGGGGTTCGCCTTCTGTCGGTAATTTGATTGCATATACCTTAAGGATTTATAGCAAGGTTCAATGCTTGATCCTGCAGTTCCCCCACCTCCACCTCCCCCCGAACGCATCTGGCGCTCTGGGAAGCAAATGGTGATGCATCTGGACGCAACCCTCCCGGACAGATGTGTCAAAACAAACCTTCCTGCCCATGGGAAACGTCTAAAGCGGAACCTTACCTGGCATCATCCTGCCTGGTACTTGCTGGTTCTGCTCAATCTCTTTATCTATGTGCTGGTGGCGATCTGCATTCGGAAACAGGCCAAACTGCAACTCGGTGTCTCGGAACACTACCTGAAGAAACGCACACGACTGATCGCGAGTGCGTGGGTGTTGTTTTTAGCCGGGATTTTGATGCTGTTTGTCGGGCTCACAGACTATGAAAATTATGGGGCGCTTTCCGGCATCGGAATGGTTTCCTGTTTTGCCAGTATGATTCTGGGTGTCATTGCCGGTAATGTGGTCACCCCCACGTTAATCCAGGATGATCTGATCTGGCTCAAAGGGGTTCATCCAGATTATCTGGCAACCCTGCCGGATTGGACTGGGATGTAAATGGATTTGGAAACGCCTCATCCCGCTGACGGTCATCCTCTCTTTTCTGTCGCGCAGGTAGGACTGGCCACGTTTCTGGGTACACCCATTGCGGGTGCCTGGCTCATGCGGAAAAACTTTCTCGTTCTGGGCCAGGCGTCCGCGGCCACCCGGACTTTACTCATCGGATTCTTCGCGACCGGCCTGCTGTTTTTTGTCGCATTCTGGCTGCCGGAATCCTTCCCCAGTCAGGTTCTCCCTCTGGTCTCGATCCTGTCGATGAACGTCTGGTACAACCTGTCACAAGGCGAAGCCTTTAAAACGCATGCCGAGGCTCATGGTGCAACCGCATCATGGGGAATCGCCGCCGGAATCGGATTCCTCTGCCTGGTGGCGATCTGCTCCCTGCTGTTTGGTGCGGCGATGATGGTGCCGGTTCATTGGTTTGAATAATTCACGTTCCCCCCACGTCATCCCTATTCACATCCCAACACACAACCTTCTGAAAGGATATGCATCATACATGAAACCATCTTTCGTCTTTCTCGTTCTGTTGTGTTCTATTTTTCGCGTAGTGGCCAGCGAACCCTTCCAGTTATCGTTGACTCCGGATGTTCAGTGGCATGATCGCTCGACCGATATTGCCGGTGTTCGGATAGGGGTTTGGGCGGATAATGATTCCTTTTCGGGCCTGGATCTGAATATCGCACAACAAACGTATCAGGATTGGAGTGGGGTGGGTTTTGCCGTCTACAATCAAATTGATGGAGAGGGACGAGGCGTATTACTGGCACCTTTCGGAATCAATGATGTAAAAGAGCATTTTACCGGATGGACAGCCTCGACCTTCTATAACCGGGTGGACGGAAGCATACATGGCTGGCAAACGGCCTTGGTCGCCTACAGCGGCAATGGCGGAAAAGGTCTGCAGAGCGCTGCGATTGCGATTGCAGACGGAGACCTGGCTGGCGTTCAATTTGGGGCCGTTTATTCTCACTGCAGTGGAGAGTTTAATGGCCTCCAAACGGGTCTGGTGAATTACAGTGATGAAATGAATGGCCTGCAGTTGGGATTCGTGAACATCACCCGATACATGGGATCCGGGGTTCAGATTGGGCTGGTGAACGTTATCCAAAACAGCCCTGTACCCTTCCTCCCGATTGTGAATGCAAAATTCTAGGATTTACCAACTGAGGGATTATTCACACCATGTTTTTTGCACGTCGGTGTATTCTCTGGCCCTGAAATGTCCGCTACGAAAGCGTGTAGATAAACGGTAGGGTGATGCCTTGTCCGGCGAGGATGACCAGGGAGAGGAGGATGAGGATGATGACCAGGGGGATGAGCCACCAGGCTTTGTGCTCTTTGGCGTATCCACCGATTTCTTTTAACAGGCGTCCGAGGTATTTGAGGCTTCGCATGAGAGATCCTTAGTCGAGTACGTATTCGTCTTTCCAGTTGGCGGCATCCTGCCATTCCGGCTGCTCCTCTTTGTAGAGAACCCAGCCGTTGAGGACCAGCACATCCATTTCGGTGCGCATAAAGCAGCGGTAGGCGTCTTCCGGTGTGCAGACGATGGGCTCACCGCGGACGTTAAAACTTGTGTTGATGAGAATACCGTAGCCGGTTTGTTTTTCAAACGCGGACAGCAGGGCATGGAAGCGGGGATTGGTTTCTTTACTGACCGTCTGGATGCGGGCAGAATTGTCCACATGCGTGATCGCCGGCACATCCGAACGGGCCTGGTTGATCACTTCCCGCATGTCGTCGGTCCGGGTGCGCTCAACCTCCACTAACCGGTGCTTCTGCACATCCCGTACCAGCAGCATGTAGGGGGAGGGACGGTCGAGATCAAAGAAGTCGTTCACCCGTTCCTCCAGACAACTGGGGGCGAAGGGCCGGAAGGACTCCCGGTATTTGATCTTCAGGTTCATCACACTCTGCATCTTGGGAGAGCGGGCGTCACCAATGATGCTCCGGCCCCCCAGCGCACGCGGTCCGAACTCCATCCGTCCGTTCAGCAGCCCGACCACACTCTCGTCGGCAATTTTTGCCGCGAGGGTGTCCGCCCATTCGTCGCCTTCCAGGTGATGGCCTTTGTAGCCCTTTGCATCGAGCCAGGCCCCGATTTCCTCATCGGAGAAGTCCGGCCCCAGATACGAGCCTTTCATGGCATCTTTCCCGGGGATAACCGTCCGTGGGTTCCCTTCGGCCATGTGCCAGGCCATGGTGGCGGCCCCGAGGGCGCCTCCGGCATCTCCGGCCGCCGGCTGAATCCAGATGTCGTCAAACGGTCCCTCGGACAGCAGCCGTCCATTGGACACGCAGTTGAGGGCCACGCCTCCGGCCAGACAGCAGGTGGATTCTCCGGTCAGCTCTTTGGCGTGGTTGGCCAGTTTCAGTACAATCTCTTCGGTGACGACCTGAATCGACCGGGCCAGATCCATCTCCCGGCGGGTGATGAGGCTTTCCGGTTTACGCGGAGGACCGTCAAACAGGTCGGCAAACCGGTTGTTGGTCATTTTCAGGTCATCGAGGTAGGCAAAGTACTTCATGTTCAGACGGAAGGATCCGTCGTCTTTCACATCGATCAGATGCTCATAAATCCGGTCTACGTAGGTGGGCTCGCCGTAGGGTGCGAGTCCCATCAGTTTGTACTCCCCGGAGTTTACCCGGAATCCGGTGAAGTAGGTGAACGCCGAATAGAGCAGTCCAAGTGAATGGGGGAACCGCATTTCTTTGAGAATGTGCAGTTCGTTGCCTTTGCCATGAGCGATGGTGGTGGAGGCCCATTCACCCACCCCGTCAATGGTCAGCACCGCAGCCGATTCATAGGGAGAGGGGTAAAAGGCAGAAGCCGCGTGGGATTCGTGGTGCTCGGGAAAATAGAGGTTCTCCGGCATTTTCACGCCGCAGGCCTCCAGGGACTCCTCGATCTTCAGCGGAATATGGAGCTTCTTTTTCACCCACATGGGCAGGGCCACCATGTAAGGGCGCACGCCTTTGGGAGCCACGCACATGAAGGTTTCCAGAATGCGGACAAACTTGGTGATCGGTTTGTCATAGAAAGCCACACCGTCCAGTTCATCCCCGCTGAGACCGGCTTCCGCCAGACAGTATTTTACCGCATTGGAGGGGAAGTCCTCGTCATGTTTTTTCCGGGTGAAGCGCTCTTCCTGCGCGGCGGCGATGATTTCCCCGTCCTGGATCAGGCAGGCGGCAGAATCGTGATAATATGCACTGATGCCGAGGATATTCATCAGTACTGCCTCCGGTAGTGGGTGGCGGGATCGTTGACCGGATCACGCACCACCCAGTAAGAATCCGCAGAGGGGTCGAGTTTCCGATGCAGGGGGTCTTTTCGGCGAATCCAGAGAAAGAAATGGGCGATCGTGAAAAAGGTCCAGTAGAGCGGCACCAGCAGAATCCAGCTCAATCCCACACCGACGCCATAGAGGATCAGCATGAAAAAGGCCTCCACTTTAAGAAATCCCTTTGAATAAACCAGTCCCAGAATCAGATTCAGACAGGCGAAAAAGGCCGGAAGCAGGGCCATGGTCTCCGCATGATCAAAGGGCTTCTTCAGATACAGGAAGGCCGCCACCGCAGCGGGGATCAGCACCTGAAGGCCCACACGCCAGACCGGGGGGCGGCCATGCTCCTCCGGCGGCGTCCGCCAGGGCCATACCACGTCCAATACAGAAGATGAATCTTGTTCGGCTGAACTCATAGGTACGGGGTCTATAAGCACATCCTGTCCATTTGAACAGTCTTTTTCCTCATGGGGTCCGGGCTTGGATACCGGAAGGACATGACCAGGGGCGGGTTTTCATTCTCATTGACTCTGTGGCCGATTCGGATAGCCCCTCTCCAGTGTCATGAGTGAAGGTGTGAAAGCAGTCAGATTCAAGTGGTTCAATCTCCGTAACGGATTCCGGTTATCCGTAGCGGTCATTTTGTTCGCGGGGCTCTCCTTCCGGAGCGCCGGACTCTTTCTGGGGCTGAATCATGACATGGTTTTTCATCCCGATACCCCCAAACAGATGGGCGTTCTGGGGCGGTATCTGAACGACCGTCACGTGGAAATTCAGGACAATCTTTTTCATGACGGCTACCCTTTCGGACTGAACCGGCTGGACGAGTTCATCATTGAGACCTGGTACATCGTCGCCCGCCCGGTCTATGAATGGGTGCATTCCGGCAATATGACGCTCGAGTATCCGACGGGTATGGAGCTGTTTTACATTTCACGGGTGTTGAGGGTGGCCTATTCCATGATCGCGATGATTCTGGTGGGGTGGAGCGTTTGGCGGATCTCCAAGGACCGTATCGCGGTTCTGGCCAGTCTATTGCTCCTCGCGCTTTCGCCCTTGGCGGCCGTGGTCACCCATTCGGCTTCCGGTGATGTGGGCGTGGACCTCTTTGCCGCGGTGGTCCTGTTTGGAATGGCGCTGCACGCAGGAAACCGCAGGATGGCCCCGGTGATGCTGGCGGGTCTGGCGGCCGGAATAGCCTTCGCCTGTAAATATCAGGGCGCTCTGCTGGTCTGGATGATTGCCCTGCCGGTGGGGTTCGGGGCATGGAAAAAGCCCAAGGGGTTGCAGGAGTTTGTGGTGAAAGGATTCTCCGCACTGTTTGCCTTCCTTCTGGGGGCATTTCTCTTTACTCCCGGCTTTTGGGTAAATCCGAACCGGACCTGGAAGGACATGCGGGCCAACTTCGAGTTCATCAAGAATTACGGGATCCCGGCCGAATTCATGGAAAAATCCCTTTGGGGGAAACTCGAGCACGGGCTGTTGCATAATATTCCGCTGGTGTTGACCACCTTCGGTATCCTCATGGTCGTGTTACTGATGGTGAGTTTGATCCGGGTTGTTCTGAAACTGCGCAAAGGTCCCTCCAACGCAACGGCCAAAGAGTTCCTTTGGGTCTCGGTTGCGTCCTTTCCATTGTTTGTCCTGGCGCTTTCAGTATCTCTGAAGCCGGCCTTTCAGCCGTTTCATTTCTCATTCCTCCTCGTTCCCATTGCTTTCAGTACCGGATGTCTGTTCTGGAATGTGAAACGCTCCGGACAGCGATGGGCGTATACAGGGCTGATTCTGCTTCTCTGCGCAGTCAGTGTCTTCGATTTTCAGCGCTCACGGCGGGAACTCTTTTTCTGGCAGGGGAACGATACTTTCACCATCGCCACCTTTGTCTCCCGGCAGACCTTTGTGACCCCGCTGGAAGTGAAGGACCGGGATGCGAATCTCCGTCATATTCTCCGGGCATATGATACGGAGCCGTCGACACTTCCCGTCTTCCGGAATTCCCCCGGCTTTATCATGGCGCTGGACGCCAAATGGTGGCGGGAGATGGGCCGTCTGCCGTTGCCCACGGTTCCGTTGCCTCAGGGGTTCGACTGGGTCTTCCTTGATGGTCCGGTTTTTCTCCGCAATGACCGTCAGTATCATCTGAACGCCAACCATCCCTACCGGTTCCGCATTAAAGGCCCATTAGAGGGGTTGAAACGTCTCACCATTGGATTCCGCTCCGGTGCGTACCCCGTCACCTTTTCCGGCAACCTTGGCGGGGAACCGTTCTCACTCAATCTCCCTCCGCATCATCAGGAGGTGAAGATCTTCCGGGATGTGGAACACTGGGTACAGGATGGACGGGACGGTGTGGGTCTTCTCTCCCAACTCGACATCATCACCGGCCCCGGGGATGGCTGGATCACGTTCCTGCCCACGCAGAAAGAGCAGGACCTTTTTCAGTTTTTCGGTCCCTCACCCGATCCTGCAGATGCCCTGCCGGAATGGGGGGGCGGTGGACCCGAACTCGAAGGAAAGACGGAGAAGCTCCGGTTCTATGAATCGGAAGAGGCCGTTGCTCTCGGCGCGGAACCTACCCCTCTGACGGATCAGACTCTGGTGCTGCCGAGAGGGCAGTACGAGCTAAGCGCCCGGGTTGACAACACCTCGGATCAGGATCTTTCTGTAGCCTTCCAATTTGTGGATCCTTCCGGTGTGTCAGGGGAGACCTTGGAACACAAACAAACAGTCCCACCTGGACGGCATAAGGTGTCATGGATCCTCGGAAAATCGTTTGTCCCGTACGAGGTGTCCTTCGAGGCCTTCACTTCAGAATTACCTGCCGGTTCAGAAATGATTGTGGAGCAATGGAGCATTCGTCCCCAATACGCGGTCTCGCCGCCCCTTTACCAAGCGGAGGTGCTGCCGGAGAACGATGTGCGTTTCCGCATCGAGGTGGAGGATCTGATGCTGCTGACCGGATTCGCAGTGGAGAGGGACGGGCAGAACGTGACCTACACCGTGAAAGGCGAGTGGACGATCCAGGACGCAAACCGGTTTGAGGAATCGGTCATTTTTCTGCACCTCCGGAATGAAAAAGGGGATCTGCTGAAGGGTCTGGATTTCTGGGTTAGAGAAGCCTCCTTTTCAGAGGACCGGATCAATCTGCACACCAATACGCTTCCCGCCCTCCCGGAAGGATCCAAGGTGGACGTGTACATCGGGGTCTACCAACCCCGATCACGGGAAAAACTGAAACTCCGGGTTCTCACTCCTCCACCGCAGGGTGTGAAAGAACTCGATCAGTCCTACCACATCTACACCTTTGAACTCTGAATCAGGATGGGCGGAGATAACGGGAGAGGTTGTCCTCCGTCTGTGCCCGTAACCGTTCCACGGAAATGTCTTTCAGATTCGCAATCCGTTCTGCAATCCGCAGCAAACCTGCCGGTTCCTGCATCCTGTCTTTGCCCTCCGGATGCTGAAAGGGGGCGTCGGTTTCCAGCATGAGTTGGCCGAATGGAATGGCTTCCAGTAACCGCCTCAACGTCTCCTCTGATTGACGGAGGGTGGCCCCTCCAAGGGTGAAAAAGGCTCCTTTTGCGGCGTACTGTTCCGCCTGCTCCGGGCTTCCGCCAAACGAATGAAGCAGCCAGCGGTCGGGGAGGGGGTCCTTCAGCAATTCTTCCAGTTCCTGCCAGGCACCCACCACATGCAGGGTGCAGCAACGGTTGAGTTCCAAGGCGAGTTCGAGTTGAGATCTGCATTGCTCCATTTGAAGGCCGATTGGAACTGGAGTGAGTTTTCGATCCAGGCCGATTTCGCCGACTCCGCCTTTAGGAAAGCGGACCAGCATCTCTCTCAGTCTATATTCCCAATCAGTGTCGACTCCTTCCGCATTCCAGGGATGAACCCCGAATTGCGGGATGACACCTTCATGCGTTTTCGCAAGATGTGCAACTGCAGCCCAGTCGGAGGGGCAGGTCCCGTTGACGATCCATCTGGTAATGGAAAACGTTTCCGATCGTCGGAACACCTCGGTCAGTTGGTTTCCGAACATCGGATCCTGGAGGTGGCAATGGACATCGGTCCATGTGGGGGTGTTCATCGTGTAGGCCATGTTTCAGGAGGTGAGGTGGATCCACTGGATCCTGCCGGGAAGAGAATACCGGACCTTGACCTGCGGCTCAACCCTGAGATCCTCTTTCCGGAATCCTTTTCGAATGGAAAGGAGACCGTCTTTTCTGGAAAAGCTGTTCCGGTAGACATGTGCGAACATGGAAAAGCCCAGATAACTCCAGGGACTTCTGCGTAAATCACTAAAGACGAACCCACGCGATGCCAGCCTGCCCGCCAGCGTGATCACGTTCTCTGCCTGTTCTGATGGGAGGTGGTGCAGAAAGTGATTTGCGAAAACATACTCAAAAGGGGAGTACGCGTTGAGATCGAGAGCATCTCCCAGAACAATCGAAAGCCGTTCGGTTTGTCCATAGCGCTGCTGTGCATACTCAACCACCCTGGGATCCGCATCCAGCGCGGTAATCCTGAGCTGAACCCCTTTTTTTTCCGCTTGCTGCAGAAGCCACACCGGTATGTCACAGGCACCGGCTCCGAGATCGAGTAGATGGTAGGCTTCCCCGGGCCGCATGTCCTGGAGCAGGGTTCGTTTGAGAAGCCCCCTCACTCGGCTGAAGAGAACGTTGATCTGATGGAACTGATCCAGGGTTCGACAGAGTCGCGCGGCATCACTGTCCGGGCGATCCATTTGTTCTTCTTCCTCGGCACGGTGTTTAAATGTCTGGAAAACGTTCATGTGAAAACAGGAGCTGGCAGATTTCGCATCGAAAAGGTGCGGACAAGAAAGGATGCACTTGCAGGATACTGCAGCATTCCGGAAACAAGGCGACGTCGGATTCCGCTCCAGGTGTTTCCGGTACGGCTGCCCAGATACATCCCCCAGGCTGCCCGACGTGCCGAGATCCTGAAGGCCTGACTCCTGGACGTGGTGTACGCCGCTAACTGCTCCGGGCTCGGGTCCGGGAGGATCTGGGCCAGATGGGATGCATCCGCAAACCCGGTGTTCATTCCTTGCCCTCCAATGGGGCTCATTACATGTGCTGCATCTCCGCACAGGATGAGATTCTCACGATGATACGTCTCCGCCAAGCCCCACTGCGGCGTAAATGGCCAGAGGTCCGTATGTGTTCGGGTAGACAGCTCCACCCCACAGGCCTGATAGACCCGTTCGTGCAGCAGGGCGTGAGTCGGGGGTGTTCCCGGAGGAAGCTGCGCAATCCATCTTCGTTTAGTCTCCGGCAAAGGAAAGGACTCCAAGGCCCCGGAGTTGCTGAAATACAGCCTGGCGGGAGGTCCCCACCGTTCATGATCCGGATAGTCTGCCATGACGAACCGGACCGGATACGGTTTGGGCGAGAAGGAAATGCCGGCCTGGTCACGTAACGTGGATTTTGCACCGTCACAGGCGATCACAACGTCTGCAGAGGGAACCGAGTCGAGCCCGGGGAACGAGTGTCCTTCATGAAACTGCAGATGGGGGATTCGTTGAAAGGCCTCCCTTAATAACTGCACGGTTCGCATCTGGGGTAGGGAAAGGATGGAGGAGGGTGGGGAGCCAAAATCAAGACGTCCCACTTCCGTCCCGTTTTCGTATACCCGTGCTTCAGGGATTAGAACCCCTTCCTGACGGAAGGTATCTCCCAGATGAATCCGGTCCAGCAGATCGAGAGAGGGCGGGGTGATTCCGATTGCCATGGAACAGTCAGGAAAGGAGGTTCGGGTTTCCCATACATGGATGTCCCGTCCTGCCTGTTCTAAGAGGCAGGCCAGCATCGATCCTACAGGTCCTGCGCCTACGATATGAAGAGCTCCTGACGACATGCATTCCCTCTGGTTACACCTGGGTCATGAACCCCAGTTCAACCGTAAGCCCCGGTCCGAAGGCCATTGCCGCTGTCCGGGTGCCGGGTGGATGTCGTTTCAGTCCTTCTTCGAGAAGAAACAACATTGTGGAGCTGCTCATGTTGCCGAACCGCCGGAGAACATCCCGGGAGATGGAAAGTGCGGAAGGTGCCAGTTTGAGAGCCTGTTCCACCTGATCGAGGATGGCTTTCCCGCCTGGGTGCACGCACCAGAACTCAACGTCCTGGTGTGTCCAGTCCGCCTCCTGCAAAGCGGGAAGAACCGTATCACGGATGTTGTCACCCAGGATCCGCGGTACATACCCGGAGAGCACGATGTCAAACCCTTGGTCACCGATGTCCCAGGCCATGGCATCTTCCCCCTCTTCGGTCAGTGCAGAGGCAAAGTGGTGGAGGTGGTAACCGGAAGAGCCTTCGGGGACAGGACGGGTGCTGACGATGCCGCAACCCGCTCCATCGGCAAACAGGGAACCTGCAACCAGCGCTTCCGGGTTTTCCGGATCAAGCTGGAGGTGGAGGCTGCAGAGTTCCATACACTGGACCAGCACCACAGCATCCGGGTCCGCACGGCATATCGTCTCTGCGAGACGCAGAACCGGGAATGCGGCATAGCAGCCCATGAAGCCGAGATGGGATCTTTTGACGGTAGGCCGCAGTCCAAGCTCACGGATGATATGGTAGTCCGGACCCGGATTGTAAAAACCCGTACAGGAAGCGGTGACAAGATGGGTGATCTCTGAGGCCTGTACCGCGGACGTGGATGCCAGGGTTCTGGAGGCGAGTTCTACGCAGGCGGTCCGGGTCACATCACGATATACCCGATTCCGCTCTGCGGTGGTGGGGATGATCCACCTCCCGTCCCCGCGGTCCCGGAAAATGGCATCGACATCTGTACGTCCAAACTGACCAACCGCAGTGTGACGGGTGTCGATCTCCGACTGACGGTAGATGTGGCGGAGGATCCGTTTGGTACGGGCATCCTGCGCCTGTTCCTGGAGACGTTCCGATGCCTCTTGCTGTGTGTAACAGGTGGGAGGGTTCCAGGTTTGAAGGCCCTGCAAAGTGACAGGGGGATGATGCCGCGTATCCCGCATGCCGTAACCTAGCCCATCCTCCCGGATGGGCAACCAGATAAACCGGGCGAGCCTGCAGGGCTCTCACCAACACCGGCCCACATCATCCGCATCACCTTTCCGTTCGGATAGGTGCCCAGTCAAATGGAGGATAGCCCTCCGGGCTGTCACCAACCCATGCCCACATCATCCAGCATCACCTTTCCGTTCGGATAGATGCCCAGTCATACGGAGGATAGCCCTCCGGGCTGTCACCAACCCATACCGCTATCCCAAGCCACATTCCTCATCCCCATCCACCTTCCGGTGAGATGGGTGACGAAACCAAGCTCAGAGTGACAGTTGCTCGCGGATCCGTTCCGTCGCCTGCAGGATGTTTTCCCGGTGGCCAAAGGCACTGAGGCGGAAATACCCTTCCCCCGAAGGACCAAAGCCTGCGCCAGGTGTGCCGACCACATGACATTCCCCGAGCAGTTTATCGAAGAATTCCCAGGAGCCGACACCCTCCGGTGTTTTCATCCACACGTAGGGTGCATTTTCTCCGCCGAAGACGGTGAGACCTTTTTCCTGGAGGCACTCCCGGATAATGCGGGCGTTTTCCATGTAGTAGGACACCAGTTCTCCCGTCTGAGCCTGACCGGCTTCGCTGAGAACGGCGAGACCGCCTGCCTGTACCACATTGGAAGCACCATTAAAGAAGGTGTTCTGACGGCGGGTCCACATCCCGTGCAGAACGCCGGGCCCTGCATCTTCCGCTTCCAGTTCTTTGGGAACAATGCTCCAGCCGAGACGTACCCCGGTGAAGCCGGCGATTTTAGAAAAGCTGTTCACTTCGATCGCGCAGGAACGGGCACCCGGAATTTCATAAATGGATTTCGGCAAATCCGGATCCTGGATGAACGCGGCATAGGCACTGTCAAAGAGGATGACGGCTTTGTGCGCAAGTGCGTAGTCCACGAAGGCCTTCAGTTGCTCTTTCGTGGCCACGGTTCCGGTCGGGTTGTTCGGACTGCAAATATAGATGAGGTCGACCTTCTGTTCGGGAAGAGCAGGGAAGAACCCGTTTTCTGCATTGCAGGGCATGTAAACCAGGCCTTCATACTGATCCTGCTCATTCTTGGTGCCGGTACGGCCTGCCATCACATTGGAGTCCACATAAACCGGGTAGGCTGGATCCTGGACCGCCACCACGTTGTCGGTGGCGAAAATGGACTGTAGGTTGGCACTGTCAGATTTGGCACCGTCGCTCACGAACACATCCTCCAGTTTCACCTCGGCACCCCAGGAGGTGTAAAGATCCGCAATCGCCTGACGCAATGTGGTTTGACCTTCGCTGTCCCCATATCCGGAATAGGTTTCACGGTCTGCAAGCCCGGCCACAGCTGTTGTCATGGCGTCTGTGGCGGCGGAGGGGAGAGGTTCAGTGGTATCACCAATGCCCAGACGCAGAATGGAGGCGTCGGGATGGGCGGATTGAAATTCTCGGGTGCGCCGGGCAATTTCAGGGAAAAGGTATCCGGCAGTGAGACGGGCGTAAGCGGGGTTGATGGTGGCCATAAGAGAGGTCAGAGGTTAGAGTTCAGAGGCTTGCCCGCCGCAGCGGGTTCGAAATCAGAAAGGATCGAAGTCCAAATCGAAATGTGCCGAAGGCACACACGTCGGGATCGTGTTCGAAACATCTTCAGGGAAAAACACCTGAGATAAAACTGGAATCAGGTATCACGGCTTTTGAGTTGGGTCAAACGGAAGATGGAGCCAAAAGAAGTTTACGGCGAGGTTCTCGAGGTCTTTCCGTTCGACGCTTTCCCGATCTCGACCAACCCTTCATTCGTGACACGCCATGTGAGTTCATGCTCTTTGGATATCTGATTGTAGATTTCCAGTAATGTGAGATGTTTCATTTCCAGAGAAATTCTCGGAAGAGGCGTCTTCGTATCATCCGTCTCCGATCCTGCGGGATCGAACCCGAAGGGATCTGTTTCACCCCCGGGTGGATGCATAGAACGCGACTCTAGTTTAAAGGTTTCTGAAGGGTGGTTCCTTTTGCCTGCGCCTTCTGTTTTCACTTTAGCTGCAGAAGGCGTGCTTTCTTCCAGACCGATAAAAATCAGGCTGGTTCCCGATTTTATTTGTTCATGACTGAGTCGGACCAGTTCATCCCTCACATCGGAAAGATGAGCGTCCCGAAAATCCAGTTTTCGAATGGAGGTTTGGTAGAGCCGGGAAAGCGCTTTTTCGCGTTTGGATATTTCGTTTTTAGGTTCTGCTTTTTCCCGTTCGAAGGTACGTTCAGGGTTTTTCAGCACGTCTTGATGAATCGCGGAAAGGATTTTCGGCGTGAGGCTGAAAAATGAGGAGAGGACCTGATCGTAAGACATTCTTCCCGAATTCCCATCCGGAAGTTCGACAATATAGCTGCCAGGCAGCGTCGCGTTCTTTCCTGAACCCGGATGCTTTTCAATATATGAGCGCCCGAAGCCTGTGATGGGCCGCCATTTGATCCGGTCCGGCCCGTTGGGGCGAATCAGGAACAATTGATACACATGTTTCGATTCCGAGCCGTATCTTTTCGGATCCGCCCTTTTCAGCCGTTCGGAGATCTCGGCACTTGCGAGCACGAGCCAGTCACTGTCCGGAACCTGGAAGAGTCCGCTGGGGATGTTGTTGATGTTTTCCCGAATGTCTGTCTTGTTCAGAAAGAGACCTTTCTCCGTAATCTTCAGCTCGAAGGTCTCCTCTTTCTGATCATCAGCGGCGGGTGGCGTTTTCCAGATTCCGAGATAGGGGGAGGGGTCGGCCTCCTCCAGTGCAGGGTCAAGTGCGCGAAAGAAATCTCCGTAGCCGATCCCTAGAGACGCCATGAGTACTGCGTAACACCTGAACACTTGCCGACTCGTTTTCATGTGTTGATTAAACAAACATGTAGATCCGAATTTCAAGAAGAATGGGATCTTTCGCTCCTGAATAACTGAAATCCAGTTGCTGGTCGCACATCGGTCTGAATCGATCATGTACGCAGGGCGGTAGAGGTTGAAAAGCAGGATTGCCCTTTCTTTGTAGAGCTCTAAGCTGAGGATATGATCAACCTCGCATTATTCGGCTATGGCGGGCAGGAGTATTTCCGCGAGGTGGTGCAGGCCTGCCTGCGGGAAGTGCATGATCGAAAAGAGATCCGGGTGAAGTCGATTGAAGATCACCCGGAAGGTATGTTCCGCTATGCGGAGGTTCCGGAGGTACACGGGGTGCTGGCTCCCTCCATGTCTGCTGCCGAGTTGGCATGGTTTCAGGAGCGGGGGATCCAGGTGGTGTTTTATTCCTCCCGGTTGCCGGAGGCGGAACTGCCGTCTGATGTTGGCCGCGTGTGTGCGGATGATATGGCCATCGGAGCCTTGGCGGCCCGCCATTTCAAGCGGGTGGGGCTGGCCCGGGCCGGGTTTTTCGGCATGGCCAACACCCAGTTTGCCGTCGACCGGGAGAAAGGCTTCCGCAGGGCATGGGGGGAGGGGCCCTATTCTGCCTGTATGGACGGAAATAAAGGGATCCTGGAATGGCTCAAGGGGCTGTCGGCCCCCATGGGAATTTTCTGCGACCAGGACCATCATGCAAAAAACCTGATTCAGGAGGCTCTGAAGGTGGGGTTCCGCATTCCAGAGGATCTGGTGGTGGTGGGGGTGGATGCCGAACTGATGGTGTCAGAACTGAGTCCCGTCCGGATTACCAGTGTGGAGCTCGATGCCCATTCTCTGGCTTTCAGGGCGTTGGAGGTGCTGGTGGACTGCGTCACCCACTGCGTCGACCCGGGCGGGATCCGGGAGGTGATTGCTCCGAAAGGGCTGGTGTATCGCGATTCGGCTCCCTTTCATTACTCCACCCGGCCAGAGGTGAATCAGGTGCTGCGGTGGATGGAGGAGCGCCTGGATCAGCGATTCCGCATGGAGGATCTGGCACGCCAAGCCGGGATGTCCCGGCGGACATTGGAAACACGCTTTCAGGAAACCATGGGGGTCAGTCCGTATCAGAAACTTCTGGAGATCCGTCTGGGGCGGGCCCGTCAGCTTCTGCTTCAAACCAATCTCACGATGAGTGAAATTGCGGAGCAGTGTGGATTTACCAACGCCCGTGAATTCAGTGTGAGGTTTAAATCCAAGCAGGGAATTCCACCTAGAGTCTACCGCGAACGATCATGAATCCAATCCCTCTTCTTTCCGCATATTATTTTCGGGCCCATCAGTACACCTTTGTTCCGGATCAGGTGAATCGGGATATGGAATGGATGGCCGCTCTGGGGACTCAGGCCGTCGTGGTGGGAATCCTGGAACAGGATCTGTTTGCCGCGGTGGAGAATGTTCTGGGAATCGCTGAGGCGGCAGCCCGGCAGGGGACGAAGACATTCATCACCCCTTCGCGTTGGGGTGGCCTGGTGGCGGGATGTCCCAAGGTGCCCTCCATTTTCAGTGCGACCCGTCCGGATGTGCTGGCGCGGGACGCCGAGGGGAACCCCTGTATTGGGTGGCTGGGAGGATATGCGAGTGTGCACCATCCTGATACCCTCGACATGTTTCAGCGCAGTCTGCGTCGTGCGTTTGATCTCTGGCCGGTGTCGGGCATCATCTGGGATGAACCCAAAGGGCTGGATATTCTGGATGTTTCAGAACCGGCCCGAGAGGTGTTTGATAAGAAGGGGTGGGATCTGACATCGCCTGAGCATCATGAACAAGCGGCGGTGGACTTCTTTGATCATGTGACGCTTCCCATCAAATCGGAACATCCGGATGCACATATCGGCTTGTTCACATTCGGCCATGATCCAGAGCCCCGTGCCAGACGGCTGGCGGGGTTGAGGTGTCTGGATTCGTTTGGCTGTGATGGGCGGCCCTGGCCCAATGGACAGGGGACTTCCGACAGTGACAATGCGGTAGGTGCAACCAAAAGTCTGATCGATGACGGCCCCATGTTTGTCCGCACAGCCCGCGCCGCAGGCAAAGAGCCCTTGTTCCTGATCGAAAACCATGCCGTCTCCAACTCAGACCATGACCTCATGGAACAGTACCTGCCCAGAGTGTTGGAACAGGACATCGGCCACTTGATTTATTATTACTATCCCAGGTCCTGTGAAGAGCCGGATACGGCCATGCAGATCATCGGACGGTATTTGGCCTGAAGGGAGGCACGGGGTCTGGAAAGACCCCGGTCCGGTAAAATGGACCGGGCACATTCCTGTGCCCGCCTACCTGTCATCGGAGAGAGAGCCTGTTACCCGTTATCATCGTCGCCGGATGATCAAAGCGGCCATTAAAGCGCAGCCTACCAGCATCAGGGTCCCGGGTTCCGGAATCGATACCAAGGCGATGGACATATCGGTGTTGGGCGGATCTCCAAACCCGTCCGCCTGGTAATTGTAGTTCCCGCCATTAGCATCATTGCTTTCAAAGTATCCAATGTGGCTTCGAGGTCCGCTCCGGTTGGCATACACATCGCCATTTCGATTAAAGGCCCATCGGATACCGGTGTTGTCTGAATCCGCATTGATGATCAGAGCGTAGTTATTCCCTCCCGTTGTCGGATTACCATTTAAGGTCACGGAGCTGGGGAGATTCCAGGTCACGGTACTCAGGGCATCATTCGCACTATCCCCATCGAAGCCGGACGCATCTGCGGCGGAGATGGTAATGGTCTCTCCAATGACAAGGGTGCTGCTGGAGCTGAGAAACGAGCTGGTGATATTGGCTGAGGAGGGATTGGCGCTGAATTCCCGGATCTCAATTCGAAACGATTCGCCCTCCACCATCCGCATCGACAGCACGTTGACGGCACTGATTTCGGTTGTACTCGTCACGGTAAAGCTTTGCAGGGCCCCTCGCGTATCCCGGAGAAACAGGGATTCGCTTCCCCCACTCACCACATCTGCAGAATCCACATACACCACATCCGAGTTGTCATAGCCGGTTAGATCGTTGTAGCTGACGGCGATCCCGGCATCAGCCGTGACGGATATCAGGAAAATCAGGAAGCAGGAATGGAAAGCGTTGCGGTAGATCATCATATGGGGTTCCTCTCAAGGGTTCTTTCCTCAAGGTAAATGGATCCTGGCTGTCTGGGAATGCTTTAAAGCGCAAACAACTTGTGTTATCACGAAAATCTACTGGTGCAGGAATGGAGGCGCTGTCGTGCCTTCTTTCGGTTTCGGTTACAGAACGCAATGCAGTCACCTGTGGTTCGGTACGGTTGGTCGCTGACCGAAAAAAGGCCGGACCTGAAAAACAGGTCCGGCCGTGAGCCGGGTTCTCTCCGGTGGAGACTACAGACGTTTTTTCACATACAATCGAACTGTTCGCGGTTCGACCGGATGGAAGTGAACATCCTCCACTCCATCCGCAGGCTCCCCTTCAAGCCGGGAGGCAAAGAAGTACTCAATGTCATTGTCTTTTGCGTCGAAGAGATTGAGCACATCGACGTGGACGCTCAGATCCTTTTCTTTGATCTCGTATCCGATCTGAAGGTTCACCACACTGGCCGGGTCTGCTTTGACACTGTTGTCCTCAATCAGGGGATATTCATCGAAGTGCCGCAGCCGGATACTGCCGAACAGGCCGTTCTCTGACTGTACCGTGGCACCAGCGGAGATCACCAGCGGGATGGCCCCGGGAATTTCATTCGCATCTGAGGGTTCATCGGAGAGTTTGGCATCTACCGCCGAGAGATCGAAGTCCAGGATCAGCCAGTCGTTCACGGTGTAGAAGTTTGCCCATTCCACACCATAGCGCTCACTCTTACCGCTGGGCTCTGTCGTGCCGGCATCCCCGACAAACAGCAGCTCGGAATCCAGTTCAAGATACCAGAGTGCCAGAGTGGACTGCAGTCCCGGAAACGCCGTGGTCCGCAAACCGACTTCGGCACCAAAAGAAGGGACCAGAGGATCCACGGGATCGACGTTCTCTCCGGTGTTGGGATCGATCGTCGTGGTGGTTCCCCGTCCGTCATTACTGTGGAAGCCCAGACCAGCACTTGCATAAACTTCCGTTCGGTTGAACGGCCCGGCGATCAGACTGAGTTTCGGGCTGACGATTTGATCATCCGCAGATCCGCTGTTTTCTTCGAGTGCGGTGTTGTCGACATCGAAAAAATAGGCATCTCCACGCAGACCGAAGACCGAGCGGAAGGTCTCGTTCCAATACGCGGTGTTTTCGTAGAAGATTCCGATAGAGGTTTGATCGACACTGTCCTCGCGAATCGGACTCAGGAAGCTTCGTTCCACGGTTTTTTCCAGGCCCACTTCATCGATGATGTCATGCCGGAGCTGAAGACCCAAAATGTGATCCATCTCGGTATCCATCATGGTGTTCCTCAACTCATGGGTGACTTCACCTCCGAGTGTGGTCCGTTTGTCGAACTGATGGAACTGATCGCCATTAACGGGATCGTCGAGGAAGTAGGTGAAATCCGACCACAAGTCGAAATCGTAGTAGCTGACGTAGGCATGACCTCTGGTCATCGCGTCACCCGTGTCATTCCAGGCAGAGGCTTGCAGACTGTAGCGGTGTGTTTCACCACCATTCGTGGGGTTGATTGCGCCGAGACGATCAATGAGGCCCTGTTCGACTGCACGCAGGGGCACTTGATCTGTGGAGTCCCATTCGCTGGAATACCCCATACCGCTGAGCTGAAACCCTGTGGTGTCATCTCCCAGCGTGTACTTGAGAAGACCATTCAGTTTGAGCCCATCTTCCGGATTCACCCATGGCCCGTCATAGGATTGATACTCAAACGCGCCGAGAAGCGTGCCTTCCTCAAGCCGCCAGGAATCGGCCACGACAGCACGGTAAAACGCATCCTCGCCAAATCCGAATTTCAATAACCCCTGTGACAGTTCATCATAAAGATGAATCTGGGCGGATCCGGCGGAGGAGAAGTCGCCCACTTCGGAGTAGTAGGGTCCTTTTTTGAATTCGACATACTCGACCAGTTCCGGAATGATATGGTTCAGATCCAGATATCCCTGACCGTGACCATGGGTGGGCAGGTTGATCGGAATTCCGTCCACCTTTGCCGAGAAGTCGGTTCCGTGGTCCAGGTTGAATCCGCGGAGGAAGTACTGGTTCGCTTTCCCTGTTCCGCTGTGTTGGGTGGCGATGAAGCCGGGGATGACTTCGAGAATTTCTCCCGTCCTGAGGATAGGACGGGTGCTCAGTTCTGCCTGGCCGACTCTTCCTTCCGATGCGGCGACGGCGATCCCAACCAGGTCGGTTGATCGGCCCTGTACGTTGACCTCGTCGAGTTCGACGACGTCTGTTTCCTGCCCGAACAGGGGCAGAGAGGAGGCGATGGCAACGGCCATGACGCCCATAGTGGTTCTGTGTTTCATAGGGTTCCTGATAAATAGAGGTAGTGAAGTTGTTTCGTGGGTCGTAGGCTAACGAGTCCCACCGTCTTCAACACGATACCAGGAAGGGCATGCGCCCGTGGTGCCTTGCACACCAGAGGAGAGAGAATGAAGGGATACCGGTCAAATCAGGTGACACTCGTCTGAGAGAAGAGTGTCGGGGGTGCCCGGGCACCGGGGAGCCGCAGGCTGAGGTCTTCCGCCGCGTCGATGGAAGAGGCCTGAAAAATGCCTAAACAGGCAAGAAGAGGTCTCGGGATGTCACAGGAAAGAGCCTGAGGAAGTTCAAGCTCCAGGATCAGAAGGTGGAGGTGAGCACGGGTTTCAGATTCCGGATCCCTGTGGGAGTCAGAGTCATGGTCCCCATGGCAATGTGGATCCGAATGAGGATGGTGATGGGAGTGGCCATGGCTATGGGGATGGCTGTGAGGATGGCTGCTGTGTGCATGTACATGCACGGCGTGCACCTCACCTTCTTCAACGGCATGCTCGTGCTGAATTGGCCAGGAAGACACCCATAACCCCACTCCCGCGAACAGGGCCATTGTGCGGAACAGCCGGGAAACGGATCGGGGTCTGTAGTGGAGAGGATGCATGGAACGATCCGTCAAACCGGTAGTCCCCCTTTTCTTCTTGAAAGGGGATCTCCTTTCCGGGGAGCCACACCTGTTATGACGCACTCAGATGCCATGACGGAAGTATCCACAAAGGGTCCTGCAGAATCAATAGCTTATATTGGTGAAAATGCGGGTGACCCGGGAGCGGACCGGCGGATCACATCAGCGTCATCAGAACAATTCCAGTCGCACCCAGTCCCATCCCTGCCAGGTGCAGCTTACTGGTCGGCTCCCGCATCCAGAACAGGCTGTAGCTGCTGAACCCCAGCACGCAGGCATTAATCGCCACGGGAAACGCCAATCCGGTTTGTCCCGTCTCTGCCAGAATATCCATTGCCGTGAACATCACCGTCTGACTCGTGAGGGCGATGGCGACATTTGTCAGTACATAGGTCCACGGGATGTTGCCAGGATGAGGGCGCTGAACACATCGAATCAGGAGGTTCGCGATCGCCATTCCGGTGAGGAGAATGGGCACACGGATCCGATAGACATCCTCCCAGTTCTCCCATCTGGAAGGAATGGACATCGCGATCTGCATGCACCCGAGAGCCGCACACGCCACCAGGGCGAGTGGGAACCAGGAATGGGAATCCGAAGAGCGATTGGGGTCGGGAGTTTCCTCTCTGCTGATTCCAAAGCTGATCATCGCTGCCAGCACACAGGCCACGCCCGCTAGTTTGACCGCTGAAGGGGACTCCCCCCAGATGAGGATGCCGGCAATAAAGGGGATGACCATGGCGGACTGACTGAGGGTCCAGCACGCCCCATTGTGTCCACGGCCCATTGCTTTGTTCAGCAGGAACATCCCGGTGGTTCCGACGATGGTTCCCGGGATCATGACCCACGCGACTCGGCCGATGTCCTGAATCGGCTGAGGATCGCCAAGTGGAAAACGGGGATAGAGAATCCAGGCCGCTGCGGCCGAAATCAACGAAGCCCGGATGCGGATTCCGATGAAGTCATGGTCGATTTTTGCGATACGACTGAAGAGAATGCCGGTTCCGGTCCATAGGAGTCCGGTAAGAATCGCAAGCAGAAAGCCGGGATTCATGAGCTCAGGCCGGGTAGCGTTCCAGGAAACGGGCAAACACCTGACTCCCCAGTTCCAACTGCTCCCGTTCAATGTATTCGTCAGCAGTGTGGGCCTGGGCGATATCGCCTGGTCCAAACACCACGATGGCCTCACAGATTCGGCTGAAAGGGCTCGCATCGCTGACCCAGGAGGTTCCGTAAGGGGCCGGATGTTCCGAGGTCACGAATTCCACTGCTGCCTGCAGGGAGTTCACCAACCCGCTATCTGGATTTGTGGCGAATGGGTGGGTGTGGGCGGTCACCTTTACGGACCCATCCAGGATGCAGCCTTCCTCACACAGATCCTGAATCAGTCTTTGGGCACGACCATCAAACACCTCCGGGGGTTCAGTGGGAATCACCCGCCGGTCGAGGTGTAGAATCGTTTCATCCGCAATCATGTTGTAGGCATCCCCACCTGAGATCTTTCCGATGTTCAAGGTGGAATGCCCGAGCAAAGGGTGGGTGTAGGTTTGCTCCATTTCCCGCTGGAGCTGGAACAGCCGGGGCAAAAAGGCGGCCAATGCGTGATGGGTATTCACTCCGGCATCGGGTTCACTGCCATGTCCACCCCGTCCGTGCAGGGTCATCTCGAGCCAGTGTGCTCCTTTATGTGCCACCACTGGCCGGCAGCGGGTCGGCTCCAGGATCACCGCGTCATCAACGTTCAGATCGGTTTGGGACAGCTTGATGGCTCCCCCGGTTCCGCACTCTTCATCCGGAGTGCCCACCACGGTCAGCCCAATACCTCGTTGCGTCAATCCTGTGATCCGTTCCGGAGTCAATGCATGGAGAAACGCCACGGTGGATCCCTTCATATCGCTGGTACCCCGTCCGTATAACTTTCCGTCTGATTCCTGAACAGTGAAGGGATCCACGGTCATCTGATCCACTCCGACCGTGTCCAGATGCACCCCCACCATGAGCTGACGGCCGTCAGAAGGGCCGATTCGGCCGATCACCGCAGGGCGGGTTTCCCCCATGAGGGGAGGACATTCAACCTCAAACCCTCTACTCTCCAGTTGGTTGGCCAGCCATTCCGCAAATCGGGCTTCATGGGTGATCGCGGGGTCATTGGAATGCGCAGGATTCACCGACGGAATGCTGACGGCATCTGTTAATAACTCTGTAAGCCTTTGGGGTTTCATTGCTTAGTATAGTGGGGTGTTGTGGATAAAAACCACAATATATTGTATTGTCATCCATTTGTCGCACATGATAGTGTGCTTTTTTATCCTATCGGGCTCTAACGTACCCATAGGAATTGGAGAAGCGAGGCGGAAGCGTATGTATCTGAAAAAAGTCGAATTTCTAGGGTTTAAGAGTTTTGCCGAACGGGTGGTGATGAACTTCCAGCCGGGTATGACCGCGATTGTGGGGCCAAATGGCTGCGGAAAAAGCAATATCGCGGATGCGGTCCGCTGGGTACTGGGGGAACAGAGCGCGAAAGCCTTGCGCGGTGGCAAGATGATGGATGTGATTTTTAACGGTGCGGATGGATACAAACCCACCAACATGTCTGAAGTGAGTCTGACCCTCTCCGATTGTGAAGACACTCTCAAAACAGACTTTCACGAAGTGACGATTACCCGTCGGCTGTTCCGGAGCGGAGACAGCGAATACTACCTCAATAAGCAGCCCTGCCGGTTAAAAGACATTCTCCGGCTGTTTATGGACACAGGGGTCGGGCGGAACAGCTACTCCATTCTGGAACAGGGGAAAATTGACCAAGTGCTCAGTTCACGTCCTGAGGACCGTCGTATGGTGTTTGAGGAGGCCAGTGGCATCACCAAATACAAAGCGGATCGTCGGGAGGCGATGCGGAAGCTGGACCATACCGAGCAGAACCTTACTCGACTGGATGATGTTATCCGGGAAGTGAAACGCCGAATGATCTCCCTTCAGCGGCAGGCGGGAAAGGCCAGGCGGTACAAAGAAATCCAGGAAAAACTCCGTGGACAGGATCTGTGGCTGACCCGGCATCATCTGACAGAAATGCAGGAGGCGATTGGTGAACGCGAAGTGAAACTGGACGAGTTTCAGAAACAGGTAGCGGAACGCAGAGAGCAGATTGAGAACGAAGAGGCCGCAGTTGCCGAAACCCGTTCGGCTCTCGAAGAAATGGACAAGGCCATCGCGGACCAGATCGAGGAAATGGTGGGCCTCAAAAACGAGCTCAATCAGACCCGCGAATCGGTGCGGGTGAACAAAGAGCGAATCACGGAAATGCAGTCCTATGCCACCCGGGATACCAAGGATGCCCAGGAGGCGAGAGAACGGCTCGAACAACACAGAAGGAATTTGGAAGAAAGTGGTTCCGCTCTTGAAGAAGCCCGCCGCGGAAAAGAGGCGGCGTCCGGTGAACTGGAAAAAGCGCAGGCAGAAGTCACGCGTCTGGATCAGGCCAGTGAGCAGCTGCGGAACGAAACTCGTCAGAAGCGGGGGCGACTCGGTCAGGTGGAATCCCAAATGGACCAGACCCGGCAGCAGATCCGCCGGTTTGAAGAACGGGAACGCGGTCGTCTGGTCCAGCAGGAGCGTCTGCGTGAAACGCTCTCAGAGCTGGAGGATTCGATTTCCGGACGTGAGGCCCGGGTTCAGGAGCTGGAGCAGAATTTGTCCGAACTCCGTGAGCGGGACCAGTCTCTCCGGGAACGGGTTCAGACCGGTACGGAACGCCAGCGTGAGCATGGCGACAACCTCAAAGACCAACGCCGCGAGCTTGGGCAGCGGGATCAGGCCGTGGCAGGTCTTAAAGCCCGCCTTGATGTGCTGAATGCCCAGGAGGCGGAAAAGGAGGAGTTTCCTGCCGGGGCCCAGGCCTTGCTGTCAGAAGGAGAGATCGCAGGTGTGAATGCGGATCAAATCCTGGGGGCTCTCGCCCAGCAGGTGTCCACGACAAAGAACTATCAGAAAGCCCTGGAGGCTCTTCTCCGTCATCATCTCGATGCGGTGCTGGTTCGGGATGCGGCTTCACTGCATGATGTGCAGGAAGCCCTGGTGGGCGGAGAGGTGGGGGCGGCACGTCTTCTGGCTCTGAGTGGTATTCCCACGGCAGCACCTGTTGATCCGGGGCCCGGGGAGAGCTTTTCCCCCTTGGTGCGGTGCTCAGCAGATCTGCGTCCTCTGGTGGACCGGCTGTTCGCAGGTGTGTCCCTAGTCGGATCGCTCCGCGAGGCCGGGCTGCCTGCCCCGGGGCAGACGTTTGTGACCGCGGACGGCCATCTCGCGAATGGGTTGGGCGGTCTGGCCGTCCAGGGCCCGGAACAGGACGCCTCAAACCCGCTTGCACTCCGTGCACGGATTTCAGAAACAGAAGACCTGTTGAAAGCGGAATCGGAACTGGCAGAGGACCTTCGAGCACGCCTGGAGGCGGCACAGGGGGAAGAGGCCAAACTACAGGAACGGCTGCGTGCTGCCCGGGAGGAAGCACAGGGGGTCAGCCGTGATGTGGCGGCCCGCGAGGCGGAACTCCGGAATGCCACACGTGAGTTTGAACAGGGAACGCACCGCATGAACCAGTGCAAGGCCCAGTTGGCGGACATGGAGAAAACCCATGGGGCCTCGGATGAGGACCTTCGCCGGATGAGTGAAACACTTGAAACGTTGCGGGCCGAACAGGAAACGCTGCGTTCGGAGATTGAAGCATCCGGTCAGACCATGGAGACGGCCGAGAAGGAACGGAATCAGGCAGTGGGGGCCGCGACAGAATTGCGGATCCGTTTCGCGGAGGTTCGTCAGAATCTGGAATCCATCGAACGTCAGCGTCAGAGTGTGGGCGACCGGATCCGCGAGCTGGAAACCACCATTCAGGAACGGAGCCAGGGTATCAGCACCTACGAAGAACGGGTGGTGAAACTGCGGGAGGATGTGGAGTTTGCCTCGAAACGAATTGAACCCCTGGAGGCCGCTCTTCAGGAGAAGACGCAATCCGTGGAATCCCGACGCGAGGAACGACGTGCGAAGCAGTTTGCCATGCATGATCAGGAAAAGCAGATGCGCACCAAGCGTGCTGAACTGGAGAGCCTGATGACCCGGGCTTCCCAGTTGGACGTGGATCTGGCCCAGCGTCGTGTCCGGTACGAAAACAGCATTCAGCGAGTTACGGAAACCTATCACGTCACCCTGCCTGCGGTCTTCAATGCTGAGGAACCGGAATGGGAGAAAGGGGAGGCTCCGGAATGGGGGGAACTCAGCCGGGAGGTGGAAGCCATGAAAAACAAACTGGAGCAGATGGGCCCGGTCAACATGGTGGCGATTGAGGAATACCAGGAACAGGAGGACCGGTACCAGTTCCTGATGGCACAGCAGGAGGACCTGGTGAAATCCAAGGAGCAACTTCTGGCCACCATCATGCAGATCAACGAAACCACCACCGAAATGTTCAATGCAACCTTTGAGAAGGTGAACACGAACTTTCAGGAGATGTTCAAAAAACTCTTCGGCGGTGGAGAAGCGTATCTTGAACTGGTGGATGACGGGGATGTTCTGGAATCCGGGATTGATATTGTGGCGAAACCTCCCGGGAAAAAACCGCAGGTGATCAGTCTGCTCTCCGGTGGGGAGCGGACCATGACTGCGGTCGCACTGCTCTTCGCCCTGTATACGGTGAAACCGAGTCCATTCTGTATTCTGGATGAGTTGGATGCGGCGTTGGATGATGCGAATATTGGCCGGTTCGTGGCGCTGGTTCAATCGTTCCTCAAGGATTCACAGTTCATTGTGATCACTCACAACCAGAAAACCATTGCCGCTTCGGATGTGCTGTACGGGGTGACGCAGGAACATAAAGGGGTGTCCAAGGTGGTATCGGTGAAACTCACGGACCATGACAAGGACCCCGACGATGTCGCGCGTTCCAAACAACTGGAGCCCGCACCGGCCTGATCCGGAGACCCGGCATGAACATCGTCATCTGCATGGACTCCTGGAAAGGCTCACTTGACGCATTGGAGGCCTGCGAGGCGGTGGGACGAGGGATTCAGTCCGTTCTCCCGGATGCCGTGTGTTCCTTTTTTCCCCTGGCAGACGGAGGGGAGGGAACACTGGAACGGATGGCGGGGGCCGGACTGGGGGAGGTGCAAAGGTCAACGGTGACCGGTCCCTTCTTTGACGGGAAGCTTGAAGCGCCCTGGCTGTATCAGCCCGAGGACCGGCATGCATTCATTGAAATGGCCGTGTGTGCCGGACTCCCTCTTCTGTCACCACAGCAACGGGATCCCATGCGTACCACGACAAGGGGGGTGGGGGAACTGATGCTGGAGGCCGTGGCGAAAGGGGCGACCTCGATTACGCTGGCCGTGGGTGGATCGGCGACGGTGGATGGCGGGTGCGGGATGGCATCCGCATTGGGCTGGCGGTTTTTGGATGAAAATGGGGAGGGGCTGCAGGATGGCGGCGGTTTTTTAACGTCTTTGCGAGCAATTGTCCCTCCGGAGAACCCCTTTCCCGCACACGTCCGGGTGATGTGTGATGTGACGAATACGCTGCTGGGACCCAAAGGATCCGCTCCGGTGTTCGGCCCCCAGAAAGGAGCCACTCCGGAACAGGTGCAGGCTCTGGAAGCTGGGTTAACCTGCCTGTCAGACCAATGGCTGGAAGCGTTGGGTCTGGATGTCCGGGAAGTGGAAGGCGGCGGTGCCGCAGGAGGGATCGCGGCCGGAGCCATCGCATTTTTTCAAGCGGAGTTGGTGCCCGGAGCAGAAGCCGTCATTCGAATGGTGGGAATGGAGGAAGCCCTGAAGACCGCAGATGCCGTTGTCACGGGCGAAGGGCGGCTGGATGGTCAAAGTCTGGATGGTAAAGTCGTGTCGGCTGTACTCCACCATGCGGAAAGGTATCAGGTTCCGGTTTCTGTGATCGCGGGGTCCTGTTCGCTCTCGGAGGCTGAATGTGAAGAGCATCATATCCAGTTTGCCCTGTCGGCGAATGAAGACGGGCTTCCGTTGGAGGATGCGATGGCCCGGGCGTCTGAATTGGCGGAAAACGCGGGAGCCCGTTTTGCGGAACGGCTTCGCAAGGGCTGAGGACGCCGCCGGGTGTGATCCCTCCTGAGCTTCGGCTTGTACTCCTGAATCCTGAGCGTAGAGAAACGACATGCGTAGCCGTTGGTTTCATCTTCCCATCCTTCACATACACAGCCCGAACGCAGAAAAACGGGTCTCCTGGTTGGAACTGTTTTTTGATCTGATCTTTGTCGCCTCCTTTATTCAATTGGGGGATGCGCTCAGCTCACACATTGATGCGTTTGGGGTGTTGGCCTTTTGCGGGTTGTTTGTCCCGTTGTGGATTTCATGGATCGGCTTCACCTTTTATATGAACCGCTACAATATCGATGACTTTCTTCATCGGCTGCTGGTTCTGTTTCAAATGATTGCTGTGGGGGGCATCACCGTATCCGCCCCGTTTCTGCTGGAGGGGGATCACCGGGCTTTTGCCATGTCGTTCGCGTTGGCCCAGGGAGCCATCGGGGCCTTGCATGTTCGAACCTGGCTGAGTTACCGCCAGTCCGCACACCGAAAGACGTCCCGGTATTGGGGGGCCGTGTTCGGGTCAGCAGGGATCATCTGGTTGCTGTCCGCCTTTGTGGACCCTCCGTTTGCCTATGTGCTCTGGGGAGCGGGCACTCTGCTCGTGTTTGCATCTCCGTTTCCGCGGCATGCCCGGAACCTGATGTCCGATGTTCCGATGGATTACGGACATCTGTCCGAACGGTTTGGCCTGCTGACATTGATCGTGTTGGGAGAAGCGTTTGTCAAGGTGCTGGCGACGCTGTCCCAGCGAGAGGCTCGTCCGGCGGTGTATCTGGAGGCGGCCATTCTTCTGGTGTTGGTTTCCTCCCTGTGGTGGATTTACTTTGATGATGTGGGAGGGGCCCGGGTTCGGCTGCAGCGGTTTCAGCCTGTCATTTGGATCTATTCACATCTGCCGTTGCAGATGTCCCTGGTTGCCGCCGGGGTGGCATTGAAGAAAGTGGTCAGTCTGGATTCATATGCAAACCCCATGAAGGAGGAATATGGCTGGCTGCTTGCCTCCACGGTCGGGGTCTGTCTCCTGGCGGTGGCGGCGATTGATTCAGTGACCGAACGGAAACAGGCGGAATTGAGTGACCGGACCCGGGTGAGCAGCCGGATTTTTATGGGGGTTCTGGTGCTGTTACTGGCACCAGCATCGCAAACCATGAGTGCAGGCCTTTTTGTGATGGTGATCACACTGGGGTGTGTGGCCCTTGTGTTTTTTGACATGCTGATGGCCCCGATGGAGGAGGCCGCCCACCTGGAAATGTCCTGGGACTCTCCCGCGGTGACGACGGTGGGCGGGCGACGTCAGCCTGAGCGGTTTCATGCGGTGAAGGATATGCAGAATGCGGTGCGGAAGGGAACCCCCAGTGATCTGAGGCATGATCTGTATTTTTATTTTATGGAGGGAGGGTGGATTCGGCTCTTCTCCGCGCTGGGCATTCTGTACTTGCTGGTGAATGTGCTGTTTGCCTGCCTTTACCTGTTGGTTCCGGGGTCGGTGAACGGCGCGGAAGAGGCCTCATTTGCGGATGCTTTTTTCTTCTCGGTTCAGACCATGTCCACCATCGGATACGGTCAACTGACTCCGGGCAACCTGCATGCCAATCTGATCGTGACCCTGGAGGCGGCCGTCGGGCTGTTGGGGGTGGCATTGGCGACCGGATTGATTTTTGCAAAAGTGTCACGCCCCACGTCGAAGGTTCTGTTCAGCGACCGCATGGTGATCATGACCCGTGACGGGCAGGACATGCTGGTGTTCCAGTGCGGCAATGCCCGGGGGAATCAAATTGTGGATGCCACCGTTGAGGTCACCCTGGTGCGCGATGAAATCAGTCCTGAAGGGGATCGGCTGAAAAAACTGGTCGACCTTAAATTGGCCCGGAAACGCTCTCCGTTGTTTACCCTGTCCTGGATGGTCATGCATCCCATTGATGAGGAGAGTCCGTTTCGGGACATGGACCGGGACAATCTGATGGCCGAGATGGAGGGCGTGGTGGTCACCTTGTCGGGCCACGATGACACCTATGCCCAGAGTATTTACGCACGTCATTACTATGCTGCGGAAGACATCTTCCCCGGGCACCGGTTCATTGATAATGTGTCCCGGCTGCAGGATGGTCGTCTCATGATTGATTACAGTTTGTTCCACGACATTGAAAAACTGTAGCCCGTATGCGGGTGGCGGCACTGACAAATATTTTACAATTATCCATTGGATCGGTGGTGTTTCTTTATATACTTCACCTATCGGATTAGACGCACACGGAGACCTCCCATGAAATATGTCGTTCACGCATTGCTGTTCAGCGTGCTCGGAATTCCACTGCTCGCGCAGTCTCTCACCCTGAAAGATTTTGAAGCCCGCTTTGAGGAGGAGCTGGCGAAGATTGTTCAGGCCCGTCAGGAGAAACAGGCGGAGCTGCGGGGGAAATACATGGGTGCGCTGCTGCGGATTGAGAGTGCGGCAAAACGTCAGGGGGATCTAAATGGAGTGGAATCTGCCCGTGCGGAGATCAAACGAGTGGAACTGGAGCCCAATCTGGCCCCCGAGGAACTGTCGACGAATCCGGAGATTGCCCGCATTCAGAATGTGGTGAAGGAAACCGTGAGGGAGTATCAGGTAGAGCAGAACCAGAAAGTGCAGCAACTGGTCCAGACGGTACGCGGCTATATTGAATCCGCTTCCTCCAATCTGGTACAGCAGGATAAAATTGAAGAAGCCATCTCCTGGCGGAACTGGGGCGAAAAACTGGAAGACCGCCCGAAGGTCGCCGCTGCATTGGAGATGCTCCAGGAAAAACGCAGACGTCTGGAGGAACTTGAAAACCGCCCTCCGGATGTGGAGTCCTTTCATCCACTGCTCCGGGAAGATCCGGTTCGCTTTCCCAAAGAGAAAGCCAAGCAATTTCCGGATGAGCCGAATGCGTACAGGGCGGGCACTGAGCCCAGCGGGAAAGAGAAGCGTTTGGGATCGGCGAAAATCCCCACCGCCAAAGGGGCGGGGAATACCATCCTCAGTGGGCGGGTGAAATTGATCGAAGAGGAAGTGACCACCAGTTCCAACCGCACGTCCTACTCCAGTGCGAGAGAGAAGTCCCACTTGTTCGTCGCAAGGGTGGAATTCAATCCTCTGCCCGGAAAACAACTCGGACGGACACTGGTGATCTTTGATCTCTACAAACGCGGGGCGGGCAGTCGCCGGGAAGTGATTCGTACGGACTCTCTGGTGTTACCGCCTGTGCCGTCAGGACAGCGGGTGGTCGTGGATTCCGGTCCCTACCGATACGAAAGCAGTCAATACCGGTATGCCTGGGGCTCCCGTTCAGAGACTGCCACTGCGGAGGAATTCTATGGGTACATCGTCTCGTTCTTTAACGAAGAGGGAGACCTGTTCTATCAGCGGGCGACGGAATCTGTGCTTGAGGATTATGCACGTACAGCGCCTCCCGAAGTGGAGGATCCCCATCGAGAGGAGGAGGTCCGAAGGGAAGAGGAGGATAAACCCATAGATATCCGCTGAATGGGTTGATTCCCTGCTGGCCCCGGTTACACCAGAGCCTGATACCGCTCTAGAATCAGATTCAGATACTGATTCTGATCCCAGCCCCAGTATTCCTCGCTGAAGACTTCCACTTCGTGATATCCTTGGAAACCGAGAGACTCAACGAGGTCCATGAATCCCTTCACGTCAATGCAGCCATCCCCCATGAGCCCCCGGTCCCTCAGCATATGACGGGTATTCAGCCGCCAGTCACAAATATGGAATCCAAACAGGGTGTTCTGTTCTGCGGACAGCCGTAATTCGTTCTCAACCTCGGGGTCCCACCAGATGTGATACACATCAGCAGCAATCCCCACCATGGGATGCTGCAGCGCTTCACAGATCTCTCGGGCCTCCTGCATCCGGTTGATGCAGCTTTTGTCTCCAGCATACATCGGATGCAAAGGTTCAATGGCCAGTTGAACCCCGGCCTGTTCTGCATGATCTGCAACCGCGGCGATACCATCCTGGACCTGTTTCCGCGCTTCTGAAAGGGGCATGCCCGGAACGGCTCCCACCACAAGCACCACCATGTCCGCACCCAGAGCCTGTGCTTCATCCACATACTGCCGGTTCAGATCGATGGCCTCCTGACGGGTATCTTCCGTTTTCCCGGGAAAGAAACCACCCCGCACCAAGGCGGGAATGGAAAGGGAACTGTTCTTCACCCGTTTCACCGCTTCATTGAGTCCGATGCCTCCTTCGGCAGGATCCACCAGATTTCTCCACAGCGACATCGCCGGAACTCCCGCATTTTCGAAATGCCGGATACAGTCCTCCAAATTCCACGGCTTGTGAGTGAAGGTGTGAATCGCAAGTTTTGAGAAATCAGTCATTGCATCTTTCCTAGGATTGTTTTTGGATGATGTTAAGAATCAAAGGCCCTGACCTATGCCCAGTAAACCAACGAAAATCAAAAGGAAAAAGTCGATTGTCCTTCAACCCAAGCAGGTTGAGACAACGGATACCGGTGCCGCCACACCCAAACCCGCGTCCAATCCGGTGAAGCGGAAGATTGTGAAGAAGCCGGCCGCCTCGGGAAAGATTCCCTCCCGGAAAACCGAGGTGCGGAAACCATCCTCAGAACTCACCCCGAAATCAACCTCCTATGTTGAGGAAACGGAAGAGGTGGAGATTCCGCTGGACCCCTCCACACTCCCGGTCGGAAAACCGGTCTCGATGTCCCAAGCGCCCGCATCCGCTAACCCACTCGATCCCTCGGGTAAGGAGCATGCTCCTGTCAAGCCGCCGCGGGAAGTGGTGGGGGAGCCGACGTTTAAATTTTTCTGCTACCGCTGTGGACAAAAGCTGATGGTGCCTGTCTCGTGGGCCAACAAGAGCTATCCCTGCGGACGCTGTCACCATGAAATCGTGATTCCCCCTCCGTTGATTGGAAATATCTGGTGAGCCAGGAGTGGTTTGATCTCGTGGATCTGGAGGGCAGCCGGGTGGGACGAGCTCTCCGGTCGGAATGTCACGGCAATCCTGAGCTTCTGCACCAGGCCGTCCATGTCCTGGTGAAGAATGCAAAAGGGGAGTTGTTCCTGCAAAAGCGTTCGATGGAGAAAGATGTGCAGCCCGGAAAATGGGACATGTCCGTGGGGGGGCATGTTGATGAAGGCGAGGAACCGTCTGAAGCGGCGGTTCGGGAGCTTTCCGAGGAGTTGGGGGTCACGGACCATCTGCCGGTCTATCACTACCATTACATTTGGGAAAGTGACATCGAGAGAGAATACATCCGCACCTTCAGCGTGGAGGATGAAGGCCCTTTTTCGCTGCAGCCAGAGGAAATTGAGGAAGGCAGGTTCTGGACGTGTGAGGAAATCGATGCCGCACTTGGAACCGGGATGTTTACTCCGAATTTTGAATTCGAGTGGCCGCAGAGCCGATTGCTGCTTCAGAGTTGATACGTGAGACGGTTACCGCAACCGGATTTGTACCGGAACCTTGCGCAGGAGGAGTTCCTGCTGGACGAGGGGGATCCGGAACCGAGGCTGTTCATCTGGCGGTCCCCCTTTGCGGTCGTGATGGGGAAAAATCAAAATCCATGGAAGGAATGTAATCTCCCGTATCTTCATGAACACCGTATTGCCCTTGCCCGCAGGGTCAGTGGCGGTGGGACCGTATACCATGATCCGGGCAACCTGAACCTGTGTTGGGCCATGGATCGCGATCAGTACCAGTCCGAGAGTCCCTCCCTTTTTTTGGTTCAGGCGTTGTCACGACTCGGCCTGGAGGCCGAAGTGGGGCAGGGGGGCTCGGTATGGGTACAGGGCAAAAAGGTGTCCGGCAGTGCATTTGCTTTTCGCAGAGACCGTGTTCTGCATCACTCCACCCTGCTGATCGAGGCCGATCTGGACCGGTTGCGGGCGGTTCTTTCCCCTACGCGGATCCAGCTCCGCACACATGCGGTGGGCAGTGTGCCGGCTCCGGTCGCCAATCTCTGTGAGCTCCGGCCGGGTTGCGATGGGCGGGAGGTTCTCACGGCCCTGGAGGCAGAGGCGGAGTCTCAGAGTATGGAAGTTGAGTCGCTGTCCCGGCACGCGGATGCAGCTCACATGCAGTCCTGGTCCTGGATCTGGGGGCAGACCCCGACGTTCCGTATTCAGCATCTGCGAATTCAGGGAGAGACTGGCACGATGGAAGTCAGAAAAGGCCGGATGGTCTCCTGGCAAGGCGAAAATCGCCGGGAGGTGACCCCTCCAGTTCCGCTTCACAGGAAAGGGGTGGAAGACCTGGAGCAGACTTGGGGAATCCCCTCGGGTCAGTTGCAAGCCGAATTCTCCTCACTGGGGTGGTGGCTTCCTTCGGATGGGCCTCCCGCAGAACGCTAGAACCATTTCCACCCTTGGCTTGACATCGGACCCTGAAAAGAAAAGAAGAAGGCCCCGAAATCAACCCGCTATAGAGGCCCCCGAGACGATGAGTGAGTTTAGAGAAGAAGAAATGCTGGCATGTCTGGAACAGACGCCCCCTGATTTGACCCCGATTCTTGCCCCTCTCACCGTCCTGTTTGAAGATGATCCTGATACTGCGGAAAGCCACGCCAAATTAATTCGGCTGACCCTGGTGGAGCAGAAAGCCCATGCTGAACTGGTTCGTTTTTTTATGGTGCTCTCCGATTGGTACTCCACGGACCGGGAGTGGCGGAACACGGTTCAGAGAGAACTGGAACGTGCCTTTGAGGGTGACCCGCTGCAAAAAATGTTCCTGGATCTGTCCGGAATGGACTCGCCCAGGCTCAAGGCAAAAGAAGCCCTGCGGCGGCTGAAGCTGCTCAGCGAACTCACCCAGGGCGATTATGTCTACATGAAAAATTTCGGATTCGGAACCGTTCAGGAAGTCCGTCATGATGACCGCAAGGTGAAAGTTGATTTCGAAACCCGCCCCGGTCATGAACTTGGCCTCGGCTTTGCCGCCGAAAAACTGGAACGCATTTCCGAAGAGCATCTCTATGCCCGCAAGCATCTGGATCCTGAAAGTCTGGATGCGATGGTGAAAGAGAATCCGGGAGAAGTGGTTCGGGTTGCGCTTCGCAGCTTCGGTCCCACTGCCGCTCCCCAACTCCAGAAGCTTCTGGTCCCGGCCATTTTACCTGACGCCAAATGGAAGACGTTCTGGGCCAATGCCCGTAAAGATCTCAAGAAAGATACTCTGGTGGTGCTGCCCTCCAAACGCTCTGAGCCGATTGAGCTTCTGGAACAGGAAAAAAGTTACGATGATTCCTGGTTCCGCGACCTGGCCGATCTCAAGAACATGGAAATGATTCTCTCGGTGATCGAGGAGTATCTTGAGGCGGAGTCCACGGTGTCCCTGGATGACACCGCCCGTGGCATTGTGGTGGACCGGTTGCGGTTTGTCACCATCGGAGCCGAAGGCAGCCATGATGATCTTATGGTCCGGGCCTGGTTGATTGCAGAGCGGCTCGATATTACCCCGGGTGAAATCGAACTGACACCTTTCCTGCTACGGGTTCGTTCCCCTGAAGGTCTGCTGGCCACCGTTCAGTCCCTTTCTGCCAGCCTGGCAAAAGCCTTTCTTGCCGCACTCTCTTCCGCCGATGCCGAAACCGCTTCCGAGGTGTTGTTGAAAGTCCTCCCGGATTTGGAGTATTCCGCGTTGAACGAAGGCATTCAACTCCTGGTGGATCAGGGGCTGGAAGACAATGTGGCGACCGCCCTCCGCCCGGTCTGGAATCAGTGGACGGCTGAAGTGGATGTCATGTTCTGGCTTTCCCAGAATCCAAAGAAAATCACGGAATGGAATTATGGCGGGACTCCGGATCTCGTGGCCCGGGTTCTCAAGGTGATTAACCGTGACTACGCGGGAAACCGGTTGCGCGTTCGCAATCAGCTTCGTGAAGTCTTCCGCAAACCTGCATGGCTTAAGGAAGTACTGGGGAGCATGGATGAGCGTCAACGCCGTGCGCTCACTCAGGGCGTCAAAGACAGTACCGCCTGGGAACAGTTGGATAAAGCCTCCGTCCTGGGACAGATTGTGAAAATCGATCCCTCGGTTCAGGATATTGTTTCTGGCAAGGCGGAAGAGCAGGAGCAGGCTGCCCCTGTTCAGGCGAGGGTGTCTTCCCTCCGCAGCTTCCGCGTCAAAGAGGCTCAACTGCAGAAGATTATTGAAAAGGATATTCCGGAGAACAGCCGTGAAATCGCGGTGGCCCGTTCGTACGGGGACCTTCGGGAGAACTTCGAATACAAGGCCGCCAAGGATACGCAAAAGCTTCTCATGGGACGCCGGGCGGAATTGGAAGTACAGTTGCGCGAAGTGAAACCCACGGACTTTTCCGAATTTGTTGCTGATACTGCCGGTATTGCCACATCTGTGACCTTGCGGGACGCTTCCGGTGCGGAACTTACCTACCATATCGGTGGAGAATGGGACAGTGACATTGACCGGTCGATTCTCTCGAATGCCAGTGGAATGGCAAAGTCACTCCAGGGGGCAAAAGCGGGTGATCAGGTGTCTGTCCCTTCCGAAGGTGGAACCCAGGAAGTCAGCATTGTGTCGGTTCAGCCTCTGGCTTCTGAAATCCTGGACTGGCTGAGCTCAGAGGACGACGAAACCCCGTAAACGCTGATGCGGGATCTGTTCCAAGGCCTTCCCGGACTCTTTGACCTGAGGGGTTGGTTCCAGGGGGTATTTTCTCAGGACCCGCATCCCGTCTTTCAGTTTATCCGGTATGGCCTGGCGGGTGTGGCGGCCATGGCCGCCAATGTCCTGTTTTTCGCCTTGTCTGAATGGTTTCTTTTTCCGGTTGGGGAAGCCGGTGAAGCCGATGTACTCTCGTTTCCCAGCCGCTGGTCCGAACTGGGTCCCTGGTTGTCAGAGATGGGCAGCAATGAGCGCGTGCTGAACTACGTGAAGTGTAATGTAGTGGCATTCCTGATGGCGAATGTGGTGGCCTATATTCTGAACTTTCGCTGGGTATTCGAAAGCGGACGCCATTCACGGCATGTTGAGATTCTTCTGTTCTTCGCCGTCTCGTTTGTGGCCTTTGTCATTGGCACGGCGCTGGCAGGTTTGATGGTCGGAAGTTTTGGCATGAATGAGTATCTCGCCAAAATTGGGGATATTGTCTCTGCGATCCTGATTAATTATATCTGCAGGAAATTTCTCATTTTTAAGGGATAGTGCCTCTGTTACACTTCGGCCGATGCGCATACGAAGCCTCATGCGGTACCTGTCCCTTTCCCTGATCCTTCTCATGGGAAATGGGTGCCGATTGTTTCGGGGGGGGAAGGGCAAAGATCCAGTCCCGACGCCGACGCCTGTCCCCACCTCCGATTTTCGCAGGATCCCACGTTCTTCACCGATTGCAGACTTTGAGCGCATTGCCGGCTGGGACATTACCTCTGAGACGGGGGACGTCTCGATTGTGAAACGGGGAGACAAAGCCGTTTGGGGATCTTTCGGGTTGGAAATCAGATTTGTTCCCACCGCTCCCGGCCCCCATACCGTAAAATTGGTTCCGGATCAGCCTTGGATGGTGCGGTCTCCTTTTTCTGATTATGCCATCTGGATTCATCAGTCCGGTACCGTTCTCAGTTCCACGCATCGCCTCAGATTTTTGGGAAGGGATGCGGGAGAGGGACTCAGAGCCTGGGAATGGGAGTATGTCCCCCGGAAGCGCTGGCAGTATTTACACGGGCGGGAAACGGAAAAAATTCCCTGGCCTCTCGCCGTGGAACGGCTGGAGTGGAGAATTCCGGATGGGGTCAAGGGAGAGCAGATTCTCTGGATGGATAACCTCATGATTTATCAGGAGGTGGTCGGCCGGATTCCCCAGGGCATCACCACGGTTCGGCCTCATGACTATGCGCCTGCATTCGCTCCGGTAAGGAAAAACAGTGTTCAGCTTGATTTTCCGACTTCGGCTCATGCATTTCTTCCCCGGCAACCTGATGCCCGGTCGGTGGTGAACAGTGAACGGGAGGACGACCGTACGTTTCGGTTTGATTATCAGGACCGGAACCTGTCGGTCTCGTACCGGATTCATGCGGATCGCGGCGGTGCAAGAATCACCGCCTGGACCAATGGGGATGAAACGAACAATACCTGGGAATGGAAAGGAGGACGGCTGGAAGGATTGGAGGGGGTTCCCGAACTCCGGTATGCGCACCTCCGCGACGGAAGACTCTGGCTTCAATACACGGATGGGTTCAATTGTCAGATTCAGCTCATCGGCCAGACACTGCAGGTTGAACTGAACTCCCAATCGGAACAGGTATCCAAATTTCACCTGGGGTCCCTCAACCGGTTACGGACTCCCGACGCGCAGAAGCTGGAGATTCCGTTTCTGCAACTCGATTCCGACACTCCCTGGCCGATCATGGCATGGACACATGAGGAGGAGAATTGGATGATCTCCTGCTTCCCTGACTGGTGGTACTCCATGGCGAGTCGATACCTGCCTCCGCCCATCCAGGAATCACCCAAGGAGATGGCACTGGGGGTGATGGAGTATCATCCCAAATGGCGGGGCGGGCGCAATGTATTCCGGGAACGGGTCTATCTGACGATGGGTAGACGGGTTGAGGATGTTCTGCCTTCCTCAGCACATCCCACCGCGATGTATCGTGATACATTGGAAAACCTGCTTCTGGTCGACCGAGATGACGGGACATACTGGGAACACCTGAAAGGAGACGCCCCACGCCGTTCCTTTGAGGAAAGCCAACTCCTCTCCCTGTACCCTGAGGATGAACGGTGGGATGAAAATCAATTGGCCCGAACCTCGGAAGGAGACTGGCTTGCCCACCCGGGTGGAGGTTGGGTCAGGAAAACCGGTCGGTTGGATGAGCCCTCTGCGATTCCGGAACGGGAGGAGGAGTGGGGGACTCCCTGGCTGGAAACGGAATGGTTTCGTGTCCCTCCCTGGGTCTTTCTGGATGATGATGTTCGCATGCCCGGAGCCGCAACCTATGCGCAGTCCTGGGCGGAGTTAGGCGCCTTCAGTCAGCAGCTATCTGCGGAATCCGGATCTCCTTTGGTCGGGCAGGGTGGTGCCGAATGGCTCTGGTCAGGGCTGGCCTCCGGGTTTACGGCTCAGAAAGGTCGGAGCATTGACGACCTCCATCCCATTATCCCTCATGTCTCCAGAGGCATTCTCCTCCCGGATTCGGCGTTGATAGGGCTTGGGTCCCCGGAGAAGATGGCCTTGGAAAATGAAGTGTTGGCAGAGGGGGAAAAACTGGATCGTCTGCTGGCGCTTCAAATTGCCTATGGTGCAACGGGGCGGGTCAGCTATACGTCGGATCCCGATGCGTTCTGTCGGGCATACCGGATCCTGTCCGTGCTCCATCCCCGTATTGGCCGGCAGGGGGTGGAACGGATTGCCTATTGGAATGGAGAACGTTTTTTGGATTTAGGTGAGGCGATGGCCCAGGAGGTCCTGGAACAATCCCAGCTCTACATCCGACTGGATGATGCCACAGAAATCTGGGTGAATGGCTCCCGGGTCCAGGACTGGAGCCTTCGGGTGGACGGCAGACTTTTGCGATTGGCTCCTTTTGGCTTTGTCGTCAGGGGAGAGGACTTTTTTGTTCTGCGTGGACACGAAGGAAGCAGCGGCCTGCTTTCCATTGTGGAACATGGTGAGGGTGTTTGGTTACACAGTCCGGATCAGGAAACAGGCATTGAGGGGCTTGTGGCCCATGGCTGCGTCATGGTTGATGCTGCACAAGCTCCTGCTGTGCTGGAACTCACCCTCTGTAAAGGGGCCCGGCAGGTGAGAATCGATCCGGAACATTTCGGGATGGAGCAGGTCGGGACTGTAGAGCTGCTGGATGGGGAGGGGCGTCCGGTTCCGGATGCGGCATTGGTGGACGATCCGAATGGACAAGGGAAATGGCTTCGCAATCCCGAGGAGGTACGGAAGATTCGAATTTTCCGGTATATCCGTGCTCATGAGACGAAATTTGTCCCTTGAACGAGTTGACAAAATACCAGGTGGGCGAGTATAAGCCCACACCTGCATCACACGATGTGAAGCATAAACCCGGGGGGTTAGCTCAGCTGGGAGAGCGTCTGAATGGCATTCAGAAGGTCGTCGGTTCGATCCCGATACCCTCCACCATTTCGCCCGCAACTTCGGTTGCGGGCTTTTTTGGGTTTACGGTGTCAGAATGAAGTACAGATACCCTTTTGGGAGAGGTGTCCCTCGCTGCTGAAGGGGTAACGGGTCTGAAGCCACCTCCAGGTTCGGGTTCAGCGGCGTCATCTGTTTCAGCAGTGGATTCCGGATCCGAAAGGTGAGATCCGCCATTTCCACATTCCAGGGAGGACCCCCAAGATTCTCGATTCGGTGCCCGGTATAGGATTGATTCTGTACCGCATACGTCTGTCCTCCGGAGGCGTGCCATCCATATGGACGGGATCGGGTGGTCACCTGCAGCAGCGCCTTGCGGGTATGGGACAGAGGCTGATCATCCAGTGAGATCAGCAGGAGGGTTGCATAGTCGTTCTGTGAGCGGATCTCAAGGTCCTTCAGGTTGAGGGAACCTGCGTGTTTCAGAAACCCGCAGACTCCCTGAGCTCTGGGTGAATTGATCAGGCACACTCCATCCTGATAACGCCATTGGACCTGACCGTTGCTACTGGTCACGCGATGACGACCGCGTTCGATTCGATCCACCCCTGTCATCTGATAGGAGGACGTTGTTCCGCCGATGGTGACATGGACGGGGCCCACCAGGAAGAGCAGAGGGTCCAATTTCGAAACCGAATCCTCAGGGTCAAATTGGTCCCGGTTCGGATCAAAGCCTGATTCCTCCGGCAGCAGAGCCGGTTCCAGAGCCCATAGTGATTTCAGAGGTCGTTGTTCCACCAGGGAGGGTGGGGCCTGCTCAACATCCGCTCTCCGGAACAGGAGGCTCGCAGCCGGAAACCCGCCCATGAGATCGGGATTGGAAACCTGCCATTTGTTGAGAACAGGGTCATACCCTGCTTGTCCCATGCTGAACCAGATTGGAGCATCAATTCCGAGAAGGCTGCCATATGCCGCCACGAGAAATGGACCCTCGGACTGGTGGGACATCGGTTGAACCCAGGTGGTTTCCGGAATGATCATGGCGTTCCCCGGCATTTGACGGATCGCAAGTGGAAACCGTTCCGGATGATGGAGGACGGATTCATCCTGAAAATAGTCCCCCTTGTTTACCTGATACCCGGATTTCCGAGAATCAGATGGATTGACATGCGAGGCGCTGCCTTTTCCTCCATTCACATAGCGGTTCACTCCAAGAATATCATTGGCGGCATAACTCCATCTCTCTGCATCCAGTAAACGGGCCTGATGGGCGGTCCGCCAGTTTCCGGCATTGATAAGACCGGTGTATCCGACTTCTTCTCTGAGGAATCGTGCCACCTCCCGGTTCCAGTTCCGTTGCAGTTCCGTGAAAAACCAAATGGTTTCACGCAGGGAGGGGGCTGCCTGATCTACCGTCCAGTACTTCAGGTCCAGTTCCGGTGTCCCGGGAAGTCCCTTCTCCTTCCGCCAGGAGTGGTAGCGTTGGGTGAGACGTTCCTTTTCTCGTCCTTTGATCCTCTGTGCGGTCCAGAACAGCAAACTGTCCTCATTTTGGATCTGAAAAAATGCCAGTGCCGGATCATCCTTCAGAGGCGTGTGATCCGGATCATACGGATTCGGGCGGGTAAACGCCTCTTTGATCCAGCCTTTGTACAAGTCCTGCAGCCGTGGTTCCCAAAAGAGAGCGCCGGCTGGACGTCCCTGAATTCCGTCAATGTTCCAACCTTCTCCGACATCGAGGGTATGGGTGGCCCAGTAGGGGGAATAGCAGGCGTAGAGGCCTTCCCGTTTCATGATCGCAATCCCGCGGTGAAATGCATCCAGATCGTATTCATTGATGAGGGTGGGATCTTCTTCGGGGCCCGGATTGAGATGTCCATGATGCCTCCAAAGGTTCACCCCCCTTCGGGCAAGAAAACGGGCATGTTCATGAATGCGCGCTTTATCTTTCCCCCTGTGGACCGAGGTGTTGACTCCCCAAAATCGAAGAGAGCTTCCGTCGCCCCGTTTGAAATTCCCGTCTGCATCCATGGTGACGCGTCCATTCACGCCAGCCACCGATTCATTCAGAGCCCGGAGTCCCAGAATATCCTGGGAAAGAGGCGGATCAGGATCCGGTTCAAATGCCCAGGTTCCAGATGCGGCAGTGCCCAGTTTTGCTCCCGGGCGACGGAGACCCATGGGTGTGAACGGCTCCTGTGTGAGGACAAAACAGTCGATGGCAAAGGCGCCCCATTTCTCGACGGCCTGGATCTCAAGCGTGACCCTGCCAGCCTGAAGGATATGATCTCCGGCCGGCATCCAGTTGATGACGTGTTGCTTGAGTTTGACGCTGTCGAGGAGCGTTTTGTTTTCCAAGGTCTGCCATTCGCCTCCATTCCACCGGAAGCGGAACGGTCCATGCTTCCAAAACTTGCGGACGTAGAAACTCCAGGATCCGGATGCAGGCACATTCAGAATATACGTGGCCCGGGTGGCGGAGGAGCTTCGATTACTTCCAAGGCTTGTCCCGCCTGAAAGGGAGGCATGCCGGGCATCATACCAGTGGGTGGAGATGAGGTCCTGGCTTTTTGTCTCCGGTTGCTCTGCCTCCCACCAGAGATAGGCGGGTTGAGCCCCCGCCA
>DIYN01000001.1:51446-112269 GCA_002429065.1 Verrucomicrobia bacterium UBA6053
AGCCCCCGCCAGTACTGGGAAAAGCAGGAAGAGTAGGGCGTGAATACGTGGGGTGGGCATTATACGCGTCATGTCGAACACCGAAACTCTTCAGATGACTGACTTTAAGTCTCGCCAAAAACCATCGGAACATCAAGGGAGGAAATCAATCCGATCCTTGTTGCATCCCTCGAGACAGCCTGGAACTCGCCACACGATATCAGGCCCAGAATCCGCAATCGGGGATGAGCCAAAGGCGGGGCAGGGTGCACATGAACGGAGTTTGCATCGTGGCGAAAACGGGGGCGTCTGATGTCTGAGAGGGTTCTCGTGTTCAGGACTCTCCTTTATCCTCTCCCATGAGAGGTCGCCTTTACCCGGCATACTCCAGCACTTCCACCACATGCTTCGGCATAATGCCGCAGGCTTCGGCCACCTGATGCCGGCAACTGAATCCATTGGCCACGATCCAGCTTTCCGGATCCCGCGCCCGGATGGCGGGGAAAAGCCGGTCCTCGCCAATTTTCAGACTGAGGTCCCGGTGTTCATAGCCAAAGGCCCCGGCCATACCGCAGCAACCCGCGTCAATCAGAGTGGCCCCGGTAAGAAGCTCTTTCAGTCCTTCGATGCCAAACACGGATTTCTGATGACAGTGACCATGAACCATCAGTTTCTCATACTTGGGCGTAACGGGTACTTTCTCGTTGTGGAGATATTCTTCCACCATGAACACACGGCTGGAGATGCGCTGTCCCAACGCCTCATCCTCCATCAGATCCGGCAGGTCGTCCTTGAGGCTGGACGCGCAACTCGGCTCCAGACAGAGAATGGGAAGATCCCGGACCGCTTCCTGGTCAAGGCGCCGCAAAACCTTCTCGCCATCTGCTTTGGCTTTTTTCAGAAGTCCTTTTGAAATCCTGGCCCGTTGGCTGTCGCCGACCCACAAGGGAATCACCTGATACCCGCAGGCGGTGAGGAGATCCACTGCAGCCAACCCCACATGAGGTTCATATGCATTGGTGTAGGAATCGATGTAAAGGCCCACCCGGCCCCGGGGGCCACTACCCAGAGATACACAGTCAGCCAAATGGGACTTCAGGCTTCGGGAAGCAAAGCGGGGGAGAGGTCTGCGGGCGTCGATTTTTGCGATTTTTTCCAGTAGATGCCTGACCGGGGCCGTACTTTGAAGGGTGTTGACCAGCGGAGCCAGCGGACCCGCCATCCAATGCGCATACACAGGCATGTCTCCGATGATCCTTGCGCCGACAGGAGTTCCATTCACCTCATACCGGACCTGCAGCACCTCCGCCTTCATCTTGGCCACGTCCACAGAATTCGGGCATTCTTTTTTACAGGCCTTGCAGCCCAGGCATAATCCCATGACCTCCTGCATCTCATCAGAAGCCATGGCCTTCACCGTATTCCCGTCCTGAAGCTGCCCACTGATGGCCAGTCGGAGTGCATTCGCCCGTGCCCGGGTACTGTCTTTCTCCGTGCGGGTCGCCATGAAGCTCGGACACATGACCCCGCTCTTCAGTTTCCGGCAGGCCCCGACCCCATTGCATTGTTCCACGGCCAGAGTGAGACCTCCCTGGGCCCGGTAGTGAAACAGGGCTCTTTTCTCGGTGTCTGCAGCATGTTCTGAATATCCCGGAACCTGGTACCGCAGGTGTTCGGTCAAAGGAGGTGCATCGAGAATTTTGCCCGGATTCAGCAGGTTCCCGGGGTCAAAAAGTGCCTTCACCTGCCGGAAGGCCTGCATGATCTGCGGTCCGAAAAATTTCGGGATAAACTCACCCCGAACCAGACCGTCACCGTGTTCACCTGCCCAGGCCCCTCCATAATGTACACAGCGGGAGAAGGCGTATTCCGCAATCCGCCGCATTTTGGCAATGTCTTCCGGTTGATGAAGGTCAAGTTCCGGACGGGCATGCAGCACGCCGACGGAGGCATGTGCATACAGGACCAGATTCACCTTCTCCTCGCGGCATTTTGCCATCACCTCTTCAATGTAGACGGGCAGATGGGGCAGGGGAATACAGGCATCCTCTATGACGGCCTGGCCTTTGGTGCTGCCCTTCACATTGGTGATCAATCCCAGACCGAGTCGGCGAACATCCCACGCACGCTGCTGGCTTGTGTTGTCCCGGAAGACAGGCCAGGCATAGCCGCATCCGCGGTTTTGGAGTTCCCAAACCATTTGATCTGCACGGGCATCGATCTCACCCGGCTCTGTCCCAAAGAACTCCACGAGAAGCATGGCGGCAGGGGTTCCTTCCACGAAATCGGCGATGTCCCGGGTGCTGGGGTTGGTTTGGGCCTCTTTCAACACCGTGGCGTCCAGCAGTTCCACCGCACTGGGCTGGAACTGCAGCATGGGTTCCACGCTCCGCAGGCAGGCTCCCATGTCCTCAAAGTGAACCGCGACCACCCGGGTTTCTTTGGGTAACGGTTCCAGCTTGACCGTGATTTCGGTGAGAACTCCCAGGGTGCCTTCACTTCCGCAGATCAGTCTCGCCAGATTCCAGGGGGTTGTCGTCGGATCCTCCAGAAATGCATCCAGAGCATATCCGCTGACACGCCTCATCACCTGGGGGAAGCGCCTGGAGATCTCCTCCCGGTTGGCGTCGATGATGTCTCGCAGCCGACTTAACCGTTCACCGTCCGGATGATGACCCCACTCAGATCGTAACCGGGCGGTACAGTCCAGAAGTTCACCTCCCGGAAGGGCCACGCGGCAGCCGAGAACATGATCGCTGGTAATTCCATACAGGATGGAGCGGGTTCCTGAGGAATTGTTTCCCACCATGCCGCCAATCGTGGCCCGGCTGGTGGTGGCCGGATCCGGGGCAAAGTGAAGTCCGTACTCGCCTGCTGTCCGGTTCAGTTGGTCGCGGATTAACCCGGGCTGAACCCGGGCCCATTGTTCCTCCACGTTCAACTCGAGGAGCTGGTCCATATGACGGGAGACGTCCACGACCCATCCGGCACCGTGGGTCTGGCCTGAGAGGGAGGTGGCAGCCCCACGCGCGGTCACCGGGATGGAGTGGGCTCCGGCCAAGGCCAGGATGGTGGAAACATCGTTCTCGTGGCGCGGGGTGATGACAGCAGCAGGCAGAATCTGGTAGTGACTGGCATCCGTGGCATGGATGCCCCGTTGCATTTCTGATGTGGAAACAAGTCCCGGAAGGGCGGAATTCAGGTCGTCTAATGCGCTCATTCCGCCTCTCATAGCGGAAAGTTTCAACGGTTTCCATTTCAACTGGTCAGAGATATAGCGCCGTTTTCCTCCAGTCGTACGGAATTGAAGAATCGGCCTGTTTCCAATCAATCGTATTTTCATCCCGTCTTGCAAAACCCCGTTCCTTTCGTAGGGAGATTCCATGAACTGGTTCACTTGTCCTCTGATTCTGATTTTGACATTGTTTTCGGCCGGGGTAGGCGCCCAATCCATGGTGATCCCGCCTGAAGGGTGGGAACCGACACCTTCTCCCCAGGCCTCTGAATGGGCGGAACCCGGTGGAAAGATGCGGATTGCAGCCTCTCAGTTCCCCAAAAGCTTCAATTATTACCTCGATACTACGGTCACCTCATCCTCCATTTTCTCCTATCTGTACGACACTCTGCTGACCAGTAACGGCCTGACAATGAAGCCGGAACCCTCTCTGGCTGAGAAAGTAGAGGTCTCTGAGGACAAAAAAACGTTTACCGTCTATCTGGATCCGGATGCGAAATGGAGTGATGGCAAGCCGATCACTGCGGAGGATGTGATCTGGACCTACGACGCGATTTTGAAAGATGAGCACCTGACCGGACCGCATAAAGTCGGTCTGCAACGCTTTGACCGGCCGGAAAAACTTGATGAGCGCACGATCAGGTTTGTCGCCAAGCAGGTCCACTGGCTGAATCTGCGTGAAATCGGAGGCATGCAGGTGCTTCCCTCCCACTGGTGGAAAGATCAGGAATTCAATGAGGTGAACTACGTCTTTCCGGTGGTCTCCGGGTCCCACCGGATCAAACACCTGAATGAACCGGATCTGTTGGTGCTGGAGCGCCGGGAGGAGTACTGGGCTGCAGATGACCCCCGCTCAGAAGGTCTGGGTAACGTTGATGAGTTGGAATTCTTCTTCTTCCCGGACCAGAACCTGTCCTTTGATAATTTCCGTGCCGGCAAATTTGATGTGTTCGCGGTCTACCGGGCCCGTCGTTGGTCAAAAGAAACCCAGAGCGAGGCGTTCCAGAAGAACTGGATTGTCCGACAGGGTATTCACAATGATAACCCTATCGGGTTTCAGGGGTTCGCGATGAACATGCGTCGCGAGCCATTTGATGACCTCCGCGTCCGCAAAGCATTGGGTCATTTGCTGGACCGAAGGCGGATGAACGCGACCATCATGTTTAACCAGTATGCGATGACGCCCAGTTATTTTCCGGATTTGTATCCGGAGGGGAACCCGAATCCATTGGTGGAATTTAACGTGGAGAAAGCACGTGCATTGCTGGAGGAGGCAGGGTGGAAGGCCAACGAAAACGGGAAACTGGAGAAAGACGGAACACTCTTTGAGATTAAATTCCTGACTCGGGCCGCCAGCAGTGACCAGTTTCTTATCATTTACCGGGAGGCTCTGGAGCAGGTGGGAATTGAACTCAGTATCGTCCGCAAAGACTGGGCCTCCTGGACGGAGGATATGGATAATCACAACTATGATATGACCTGGGCGGCCTGGGGCGGTTCTGTCTTCCGTGATCCGGAAGCCATGTGGTCCAGTGAATTCAAAAACCAGAAAAGCGGAATCAATATCACAGGATTCGGAAACGAAAAAGTGGACGCACTCATCAAGCAGAGCAAAACCGAATTCGATATCGAGAAGCGGACACAGCTCCTGAAGGAAATTGACGCGATCCTGGTTCAGGAAATGCCCTATATCCTGTTGTGGCACATTGATTATGTCCGGCTGCTCTACTGGAATAAATTCGGCACGCCGGATGCCGTTCTCACCCGGTATGGAGATGAACGCTCCACCCAGGGGCTGTGGTGGATAGATTTGGATATGTCAGATGACCTGGAGGCTGCAAAAGAGAATGGTGAAAAACTGCCCCCTCGGCCTGCGGATGTGTATTTCCATAAAATATTCGACGGTCCCACACTTACGGAGCCGATGCAGTAATTGACCTGCATGACAGGTCCGGGGTTGTCCGTTTGAGGTGTTTATGAATCGGTTACAGTATCTGATCCACCGTCTCCTCCTTCTGGGAGTCAGTTTCATGGGGATCTTACTGGTCTCCTTTCTGTTTACTCAGATTGTGCCCGGCGGACCGGTGGAACAGCGTATTGCCGAAATGCGTGGAGACGGGAAAGGGGGCATGGCCAGCGAGGTTCTCTCCGAGGAGCAGATCGAGGCTATCTACAGAACCTACCATCTGGATAAACCACCGCTTGTTCAGTTTAAGATCTGGCTGGTGGATGATTTCTTTGGCATGCAGAGGAAATCCTACAAGTTTACTCACAAGACCTCGTGGGAAATGATCAAGGAGCGGTTTCCGGTCTCCCTGAGCTTCGGCATCCCCAGTCTTATTTTGACCTATGTCATCTGTGTCCCCCTCGGCATCGCAAAAGCGCTCAAAAACGGGAAAGCCTTTGACCTCATCAGCAGCATTGTGGTGTTCACGCTCTATGCCCTGCCGGCCTTTGCCTTCGGAATGCTGCTGAAACTGGCCTTTGCCGGAATTACGGATCAGTCCTTCGACTGGTTTCCTCTGGGGGGATTCCGCTCCCAGGGGTTTGAAAACCTGTCATTCTGGGAGCAGGTCAAGGACCAGGTCTGGCATATGACCCTGCCCGTGACCTGTTACATCATCGGGAATTTTGCCGTTACCACGCTGTTGATGAAAAACTCCCTTCTGGAACAGATCAGCCAGGACTATGTCCGGACGGTGCTGGCCAAAGGTGCCACGGTGAAACAGGCGGTCTGGCGTCATGCGTTCCGGAATTCTCTGATCCCGATCGCCACCGGGATCGGCGGTATTCTTACCGTGATGTTTGCGGGATCTGTGCTGATCGAGCAGGTGTTCAACATTCCCGGGATCGGCCAGATGAGCCTGGAGGCTCTGCGGGGCCGGGACTACCCCGTCTTTCTTGGGATTGTCTGTCTGCAGTCGATTCTGGGATTGGTTGGACAGTTGCTCACGGACTTCTGTTACATGTTTATTGATCCCCGGATGGACTTTGGAGGACAGAAGTAATGCCTCTGTTCTCTCCGGCCACGAAAGACAAATTTGACCGGTTTCGAAAGATGAAACGGGCTTGGTGGTCTTTCCGGCTCTTGGTGTTGCTGTTTGTCGTGAGCCTGTTCAGTGAAGTCATCGCCAGTGGAAGTCCCTGGATTGTACGGTTCAAAGGCAAGCTGTATTTTCCCAAAGGGAGAGGGGTGGTGGCACAGGAGGTTTTCCTTGAAGACGGGGTGAAAACCGAAGCGGATTTCCACGCACTGGCCAAATCGGAACTGTTTGAGGAAGGATCCGGCAACTGGATGCTGTGGTCGTTTATCCCGCATGGTCCCCGTGATACGATCGCTCCCGAGGACATTCAACTGGACAGCCGTCTGGAGGTTTCCCGCCGGAGGGCACAGCGGGTCTCCAGTGCAAGATTTAACGCCAAGGGGGAATCCAGGCCGGGTGCGGAGATTGACTGGTTCTTTCCGGAAGGGGACATCCCGATTCCGGATGCCGTTTCACAGGCGATGAAGCGTCGGTTTGAAAATCAACCGGCACCTGAGGTGAGTCTACCCTCTGAGGACGGTCGCTTTACCTGGTCGCTTTCCGCATATGAACCACGAAGCCGTGCCCCTCGGTCTGTACGGGTGATTTTTCGTGAAACTGTGGGGGCATCTGCGCGTACCAAACCGGTTTGGGTGGGGGAATCCAATGAGTTTCTTCCCGAGTGGTGGGCTCAGCTCCCGGAAGAGGTGCGGACCACTGCAGATGACGTGCTGATACAAGCCAGAGAGATTCCCGTACAGCCGGTTCCCTACACCGATGAGGATGGCAATAAGTGGGAAATCCTCATGGAAAAAGAAACCGTCCAGTTTCCGTTCCGCCCGGTGAAAGGACATCCTCTCGGTCTGGATCAAAGCGGACGGGATGTTCTGGTGTTGATCGTGTATGCCACCCGGATCAGCTTGCTGTTCGGGTTTCTTCTGGTCTTGTTCAGTATGGTGCTGGGAACGCTTTTCGGAGGACTTCAGGGATATTTCGGTGGAAAAGTGGACCTCATTGCGCAACGGCTCATTGAGATATATTCGGCGATTCCCTTTCTCTATGCCATGATTTATCTGGGGTCTGTCTTTGGCCCCAGTTTTGGGCTTTTGCTTTTTGTGTATGCGGTTTTCAATTGGATCGGCATCTCTTACTACATGCGGGCCGAATTCCTCAAGCTCCGCAAACAGCCCTTTACCGAAGCGGCACGATCCCTGGGTCTCCCCACCGGCCGGATTATGTGGAAGCATATTCTTCCGAATGCCTTGGTCCCTCTGATCACCTTTTTTCCCTTCAGCTTGGTTGGTGCGATTGGAAGTTTAAGTGCCTTGGACTTCCTCGGCTTTGGTCTGCCGGTCGGGACCCCCAGTTGGGGAGCATTACTGAGTCAGGCACAGGTCGAACGGTTCGCCTGGTGGCTCATTCTCTATCCGGCAGTGGCATTGTTTATCGTGATTCTGCTGACGGTCTTTATTGGAGAAGGCCTGCGCTCGGCTTTTGACCCCAAACGTGAGGCCCATTGGGAAGCGTAATGACGACTCCTCTCCTGCAAGTGAAAAACCTGTCGGTGAGTTTCCACACCGAAGACCGTTCTGTGCAGGCGGTGAAGGATGTCAGCTTCGAGGTCTTGCCCGGTGAAGTGGTGGGACTTGTCGGGGAATCAGGGAGTGGGAAGACGGTGACCGGCATGTCCATTCTTCGTCTGGTGCCGACTCCGCCCGGCCGGTATGACAGTGGGGAGATCCTGTTTGAGGGTCAGGACATCCTCAAGATGGAGTCTGCCGATTTGCGGGAGATCCGCGGATCGAAAATCAGTGTGATTTTCCAGGAGCCGATGACGGCGCTGTCCCCCCTGAAAACGGTCGGGAATCAGCTCAAGGAGTTGCTGGATTTGCACCGTCCGGAAATGTCTGATGAAGAGAAAACCGCATGGGTGCTCGAATGGCTCGGGAAGGTGGGCATTCCGGATCCGGAGATCCGCCAGCATGCCTATCCGTTTCAATACAGTGGAGGAATGCGGCAGCGGGTCACAATTGCCATGGCTCTGATGCTGGAACCTGATCTGGTGATTGCCGATGAACCGACGACGGCTCTGGACGTCACCCTTCAGGCTCAGGTGTTTGACCTCATGATGAAGATGAAGGACGACAAAACATCGCTGATCTTTATCACGCATGATATGGGCGTCGTCTGGGAGCTTTGTGATCGCGTATTGGTGATGAAAAACGCGAAGCTGGTGGAGGAAGGCGAGACCGAAACCTTGTTTGACGCACCCGTTGAGGAGTACACCCGCGAACTGCTGCATGCGGTTCCGAGGCTGGATGATCCTCCTGCCAGAACAGCGCCTGATTTTCCGGAAACACTTATTTCCACGGTAGACCTTAAAACCTGGTTCCCGATAAAAAAAGGATTCTTCTCCCGGACGGTGGACCATGTGAAAGCTGTGGACGGTATTTCCATGACCATTCATGCCGGTGAGACCGTGGGGGTGGTGGGCGAGTCTGGAAGCGGGAAATCCACTCTCGGCCGGACCTTAATCGGTCTGGAAACTGCTACAGCCGGGGAGTTCTGGTATGAGGACCTTCCACTGCATCACTTGAAAGGGAGTGCCTGGCGACCGGTACGCCGGGATCTGGCCATGATTTTTCAGGATCCGTATTCCAGCCTGAATGCCCGGATGAAGATTCTGGATCTGCTGACCGAAGCGCCTATTGTGCATGGGCTGTTACGAAAACCGGATCCTGATTTTGCCGCTCAGTGGCTGGAGGAAGTGGGACTTTCTCCAGACATGATGTATCGCTATCCCCACGAATTCAGCGGGGGCCAGCGTCAGCGAATTTGCATTGCCCGTGCCCTGGCCTTGGAACCCAAACTGATCATTTGTGATGAGGCGGTCAGTGCATTGGATGTAACCATCCAGGCACAGGTCCTGGACCTCCTGCTGGAACTCCGGGAGCGACATGGTCTGGCCTACCTGTTCATCTCGCATGACCTCAGTGTGGTGAAACGCATCTGCGACAGTGTGCTGGTGATGCAGCAGGGTGTGGTCGTGGAAAGCGGAACCCCTTCGGATGTCGTGAACAACCCGCAGGATCCCTACACTCAGAATCTCCTTGAAGCCGTCCCCATCCCGGGTGACCTGTCCCGTCGCCGTCGCGCGGAACCCGTGACGCTGTAACCCTATTCCCACACCGGAGCTCCTATGCACAACCTGTTTGAAACCTTAAATACGACGTCTCTTCTCTCAGATGGCGCAATGGGGACCCAGCTCATTCTCCGCGGGATGACCCCGGCGGACAATTCCCTTCTCTGGAATGTGGACCGATCGGAGGACATCGCCGCCGTTCATCAGGCGTATGTCGATGCAGGCTGCCGGTTACTGACGTCGAATACCTTTCAGGGCTCCTCCACGGCGTTGGAGATGCATGGACTTGCAGACCGGATGTCCGAATTAAACCGGGCAGGGGCCTCTGCTGCCATCCAGGTCGCGGAAGCCAGTCCCGATCCGGTCTGGGTTTTCGCAGATGTGGGCCCTTTTGGGGGATTTCTTGAGCCCCTCGGTGATACCGAACCCGAAGAATTGCTGGAGATCTTCACCGGACAGTTCACCGCCCTCGCTGCAGGTGGCGCGAACGTTGCGCTGCTGGAAACGATGAGTGACCCTGAGGAAGTGGGTATCGGCATTCAGGCCGCGAAACAAGTCGGGAATTGGCCGGTGGCCTGTACCTATGCCTACCAGAAAGCGAATGGGGTGTTCCGTACCATGATGGGGACCACTGTGGAAGCGGCCATTGACCGCGCGCTTGAGGATGGAGCGGATATCGTCGGGGCCAATTGTGGGACAGAGTTAAGTCTGGATGACTACCGCGCCCTGGCGGATGAACTGCTGAAAGCGGCAGATGGAAAGGCTCCGGTCATCCTGCAGCCTAATGCAGGTGCACCGCGCCGTGAAAACGGAGAAGCGGTTTACGACGCAACCCCGGCAGACATGGCCCAATTGGCAACAGACTGTGTGGATCGGGGGATCAAGATTGTGGGAGGATGCTGCGGAACCACCCCGGCCCATCTGGCGGCCATGTCAACGGCCATACTCTAATGAAAAAAATGACCCTGACCCAACGCGCACGTCTTCAACATCGATTCACAAACGCTGTCTTAGGTGAGACAGGATTTGTGATTTTGAGTGGAGTAGAAAACTTCCGTGCGTATGTGCTTCACAGACCCAATCGGACTCTTTAAGCTTTTCACGGAGCCTATGCCATGAATGAAAATGTCCAGTTTTTGAAAGAACATCCCGTGTTTCAACGCCTGAGTGAGGTCTATCTGCATCAGATTGCCGAACACATGAAAGTGGTGAATTTGGATGTAGGCGCCACCTTGTTTGAGGAAGGAGATGCGGCCCGGAATTTTTACATTGTCATGGAGGGCACCATTGATCTTTATGCCCAGATGGACGGTGATGATGAGCAGTGGGTGCAGATGATTGATGTGGGGGAAGTCATTGGCTGGTCCTGGCTGGTTCCACCTTACCGTTGGGCTTTTTCGGCCAAAACCCGTGACGGAGCCATGTTTATGCAGTTTGATGCCGATGCAATTCGCGAACTCTGCGAACGGGATCCCGCATTTGGCTACGGCACCATGAAACAGATCTGCTCTCTGATGTTGGGCCGCCTGCATACCGTCCGGGCGAAAATGGGAGCCCGGATCCGGGAACTCCAGAAAGAATCATGACCTCTCCAGAGGGGGCTCCCCGCGAAATCTGCAATGCTTCGCAGGGGTATGTTCATTCCGTGGAAACCGGGGGGACGCTGGATGGTCCCGGTATTCGGTTTGTCCTTTTCTTAAACGGATGTCCTCTCAGATGCCGATACTGTCATAATCCCGATACCTGGTTGCTCAGGCGGGGAACCCTGCGCAATACCGCAGAGTTGCTTGAGGAATTGGAGAGTTATGCGGGATTTCTGAAACGGGCTGGAGGGGGACTGACCATCAGCGGAGGAGAGCCGCTCATGCAGCCCCGCTTTGCCGGTGCGTTGTTCCAGGGAGCCAAAGACATGGGACTGCACACCGCTCTGGACACTTCAGGAGCCCTGCATCAGTACAGTCCGGATGAATGGTTTGAACCTGTGGATTTGATGCTGCTGGATATCAAAGCCGGAGACGAGGAAACCTGCCACCGTGTCACACGGAAGCCGCTGGCTCCCACGCTGGAGTTTGCCCAGCGAATGACCAGGATGGAAAAGCCTCTCTGGATTCGTTTTGTCCTCGTTCCCGGGTTGAATGATGACCCCGATCATCTGCGGTCGGTTGCCGGGATTATTTCTCATCTGCCCACGGTAAAACGGGTGGAAATTCTGCCCTTTCATCAGATGGCCTCGTTTAAGTATGAAAAGCTGGGTCTGCCGTACTCGTTGAAAGACACCCCGGAAGCCACACCCCGTCAGGTGGTGGACGCCTGGCAGATTTTCAGTGAAGAAGGAGTATATCAGGAAGCCCTGGTGTCTCCACATTGACCCGGAAAAAGCAGACTGACTCTTCGGGACAAAGACAACGGTCCTGACAATGACAACGGCTGAGGCCGGGATTTTGCTTTCAGACCTTTTGTGTTTTTCGCCTACCTGAACCTCACCGTGCTGAGTACCGGGAGGTGATCGGAATAGGTAATGTCCCGCAGAACCCGGTACTCCAAAATTTGCCAGCTTCGGTCGGGCAGTATCCAGTCGATGATCCGTCTGGGAGCTTCGGAAGGAAAGGTGAAATCCAGATGGGTGGCTTTCCCGCGCAGAGGACGCCGTTGAAATCCGCCAAAACTCTCCAGGAGTTCCACCGCGTTCTGGCCGGTAGCCGAGGTTTGCGAGTCGGGCAGGCCTGGCGGGGAACTGTTGAGGTCGCCCATTACGATCATCGGCTCGGAATGCTGCCGCTGGACCTGGATGAGTTTCGCCGCCGCTTCGACCCGGATATCCTCACTCCGGTGTTCCAGGTGGGCACCCAGAATCCAAATGGTCCGGTTTTCACTGATGCGAACACTGGCCGCCAGGGAATCATGATTGCCGGCAAATACGTCTTCCCAAATGGAAAGCACAGGAGAATCGATTTTTTCCGCTTCTTCAACGGGAAACCGGCTCAGCAGGACATTGCCGAAATCATACCGGCGGATCGCAGGCAGGCCGGTGTCGTAGTTTCGCTGCCGGACAATATGGGGGAACCCGGCGGCTTCGGCGATTACCGAGGCCTGATCAATGCCGTCACTCCACCATGTATTAAAATCGACTTCCTGAAGGAACACAATGTCGAGTCCCAATCCCCGGATGGATTCTCCAATCTCCTTCAGCCGCTGGAGGCGTTCTTCTTTGCTGGGTAGATCATTGGGGGTGTGAAGGACAGGACCCCGCCCATGCGCGATGTTGTAGGTCAGCAACCGCAGTGTATCCGGAGCACGGGAAGGGGGAGGGGGCGCATCCGCAACGGCAGTAATCTCCACGGCGCGCTGATCCCGCCGAAACCAGGTCCAGGCGTAGGACACCATCAGAACCAGACACACCAGCACAAAGAGCCTGAACAGCCTCGAGAGGAAGGTGACAATGAAGCGTTTGATTGGAGAGCGTTTTCGGTGTATCATGTGCCGGCTTTCAACCCAAGGAACCTATGCCACCCTTCATGTTTCCGACTCTTAATGCAACGCTAAATCTTATTTCCCTGATTTTCCTTATCCTGGGCCGTATCGCGGTGAAAAAGGGGGATGTGACCCAGCACTGGCGATGGATGACCTGTGCGCTCACGACTTCCGGCTGTTTTCTGGTCAGCTACCTGTTTTATCACTTCGTGATCGGAAGTCATGTCGAGTACGAAGGTGCCGGATTTATGAAGGCGATTTACTATCTGGTTCTGGGCCCCCACATTCTTCTGGCTGCAGGACAGCTTCCCTTTATTCTCCTGACCGTGTGGTCCGCTCTCCGCCAGAAATTCAGCTTGCACGTCCGCCTGGTGAAATGGGTGTGGCCCGTGTGGGTGTATGTGAGCGTTACCGGGGTGCTGGTCTATCTCATGCTGTACATTTTTCCCCACGGATAAAGACGAAACGAATCTTGGAATCCATGATTCCGGGTCTGCTTACCGGAGGGGGCCCAGAATAGAGGAAGAGGGGGGCTCACCGACCGCCCCGATTTCATATGTCCCGCCCATGGGGCATTCCGGTTTTCCCGTCAGATAGGGCATGAGGTCTTCCCATGTGGGCGTTGCGGTATCAGGCTGACCGTTTTCAATGGCCCACATCTGTTTGGCGGAATCGATCTGGCGTAACTGGTGCATGCATTGAGCCTGTTGCGCATTCTCTCTTGCTTTTGTGAAGGAAGGAACGGCAATCGCGGCCAGCATGCCTACCACCGCCGGGGCCACCATGGCGCTCTGGGCTCCACCTGTGCTGGAGGGCATTGCCCGTTTGTGATGGATGATACTGGTGGAGAGGGTCTCTCCCTGGTAAATGAGGCCAACATTGGGATAAAAATCGAGAAAGTCGGGCAGGAGTTTTTCCGCGAAACCTTCCGGGATGATGTCTTCATTCAAGCCCCGAACCTTTTCAAGGGTCGAGTCCAGGATGTCTGAGGCCACCTCCTGGAGAGCACCTCCCACGACCCACGCCTGATGGGCACGGGTATCTTCGATTCCTTCAAGTTGGCTCAGCAGAGGCGACGGAACCTCTCCGGACACATTCGCGATCATTTGGTCCATCCAGAGGGAATCGGTGGTCACCACGAGCCGGTTGTTGAACGATGCAAATTGAGGCATGATCTTTAAGGGCAGAGGGAGTCCATTAAAACGGTGCACCTTCACGTTGGAAACCGTCTCTTCCGATGGCTGTAGTGGGCCGGGGATCTGAGCCTGGATGCGCTGCAGCAGGGTCTGGTGCAATACGCCCTCCGGATCGTCCACCATCAGCACGAGCCCCATTTGCGGTACCTCAATACCCCCGGGAACCGGTAATGCCCAGTTTACGTCCTGATTCAGACAGAGTGCGAATGTAATGCCGCCATAGAGACCTTGCAGGATCGCGTCCAGGGGAATCCCGGACATGGAGATCATGGCTTCTGCCTGCTGGATACCGGTTGCGGCTTCGGGTACGAGCTTACTGGCTGCCGCTTTGCTCTCCTGTACAACCCAGGGGGCATTGAGGGTGAAACGGAACATCAGAGCGGTTTCTTTCGGCAGCCGGTTTACCTCTGTACGAAGGTCGAATTCCTGCCCCTGCAGGTTCCACACCACTCCGTCTGCATCCGGACTTCGCTGCATGGCGGTTTTGGTGATGTATCCACCGTTCGGATCCTTCACCGTGCTGCTGCCCCGCTGGATCACCTCATCCAGACCGATTCGAAAAGGCAACGCCTCCACCCAGTCTGCGACACCCGGGGGAACACTCTCCTCCTGCCTCAGTCCGAAAGCAAAGGGGGTGACAACATATTCAATGGGATTTATATACCTAACTAGCCATAGTCCATTTGACAAACCTCCCGTATTTGGCTAGTATACTTCCATAACAAAGGAAGCATCATGAACGCCACAGAGAACATCAGCCTATACGACTTCTTCCAGAAGATCCCCGATGAAGAAGCGGCAAGGCTCTATTTCGAGGAAAAGAGATGGGAGGGAAAACCCTGTTGTCCTCATTGTGGGAGCCACAGCGTTTCTGAATGCAAGGATCACCGTCCAATGCCCTACAGATGCAAGGACTGTAGAAAGCATTTCAGCGTTCGTACAGGCACAGTTCTGGCCGAATCACGGCTTCCTCTTCATAAATGGCTCATGGCTATTTACATGATGACCACGGCCCGAAAAGGGATACCGTCTACTCAGATGGCAAAGGAGCTTGGTATTACCCAGAAATCCGCATGGTTCCTTGCACAGCGCATTCGGGAAACATGGATGGACGGCAATGATACTGATAAAGAACCAATCGGAAAACATGTACAGGTTGATGAATCCTACTTTGGAGGAAAGGAGGGGAACAAACACGCATCTAAGAAAACTAATAAGGGGCGGGGCACGGTTGGCAAGGCTCCAGTCCTGGGACTTCGTGATGACCACGGCACGGTAAGAGCCAAGACCATACAGGACACCAAGAAAGAAACGCTCCAAGGATTCATTAAGGAAAACGTAGAAGAGGGATCAACCGTAGTTACGGATGAGCTAAAGTCATATACCGGATTACTCGGTTACCAGCACCTGACAGTCAATCACAGCATAGGAGAGTACGTTAAGGAAATGGCGCACACCAACGGCATAGAGAGCTTCTGGGCCTTGCTGAAACGTGGTTATTACGGGGTTTATCACCACATGAGCGCAAAGCACCTCAACCGCTATGTTCAGGAATTCGCTTTCAGGCACAACACCGCGAAAACCGGGACCATGGAATTTATTGAAATGACGGTCCGGATGATGGAGAATAAACGCCTCACCTACAGGGAATTGACACATGCCTAAGAAGACAGAGAAGATTGTAGACCCCCTCGATGCAGGGTTTGATGAGGTGGTTGGGTCATTGATTCGGGCCGCACCCCTTAACCCTGTAGAAAGCAATGGCTTGGGTGATGAAAATGAAGATCAGGGCCGCACCCCTGAAGCGTTCAAAATGCTGGAGGTTCCTGTTACAGAGAGCGAAATCAGCTTTTTGCAGGACGAGGCGAAATCACATGACGGGGATTTTGATGATTTCTTGCGAAGCCGCCTTTTGCAGGGGCGGCATACAGGCTCAGAGGTTAAAAAAAATGAACCGTGAGGGCTGAATCAGAGTTGACCTTTGATAAATTACCTCCGATTATTGTTCTAATCGGGGGGGCATTCGTGTTAAGTGCGCGCCCCGTTAAACAAGGAGCGAACGATTTATGAAGTATGTGCTGGCGCAGTCCATTCCCGGCGCCGATGGGGGGAATACATGGACCACATTTGTAAATAAAATGGCTGAAGCCGGACCCTTTGCATTGGGTAGCTTGTTTGGAGCGGCATTGTTCATGTTAAGTGAAAGAGGGGCCCGGAAAGAACGAATAAAGACTGATGCCAATACATCTGCCCGAGTGCAGGAAATTCTTAGGCAGTCCGCTCTGAAAGACCGAAGACTTGAAGAAATGCACGAACTTCTGAAAGAATCCAATAGCCCAAAAAAATGAATGCGCTAATCATTACAGTATTGGCCCTTATGGCTTTCTTGAGATGGCTACAGGCATGGAGACTCCGAAAGCTTTCGGAGTTTGAGCTGAAAATTGCCCGTTCTGTGACCGCAATGGAAAAACTAATGTTGGCAGGCGAGATCAAATGCGGTGCAGTTTCGCATGATGATTTTTTTCAAGTAATGCAGGCTGTCATGATCTTGAGACGTTATCGGCTTCCTTGGGCGTTTTGGCACCAACCCTCTGAGGAAATCAACGCCTTTTCACGTAGACTGGCCGATGAACTGAACGAAAAAGATTGCCCATTTCGGGACATCTTTGAGCAGTTTAACCACTCTTATTTCATGGCCTTCAAATACAAGCACCCGTTTCAGTATTTTGCATTCCCGGTCTACCTCTTGGCCTGTTATGCCTTGGCTAAAGGAATCGTCCAGTCCTACCATGCGGTCAAACGCCTCAGAAATAGAAAAGAAAAATTGATGAGGGAATATGTCACGCGCACAGCCCCTTCCTTGGTAGAGCAAGAGGCTACTATGGTTTTTGATGGGAAATTAACCGTCTGATTCTTTTCTCGTGAAAATCTGTTGGGGCACGGTTTGTCTTTCCCCGCTTGCGGCCTCGTAGCTGTACCTCCCATGTCACCTAGACAAGGTGCTTAGTTTCTGTAACTTCCCATCGCATAGACTCTGTTTCCTGAAAAAACGTGTACTGTTGCGCTTGTGTGCTTCCCTCCGTATTGACGGTTCCTTATAACATAGGCCCGCGCAATGTATTCCGCTATGGCTTTTACATTTTCTTTTGAGGTATATTTTTCGAGCGGTAGACGCACATAAAAATTGTTTCCATGGTCTTGCTCAATATGGGTAACCCATCTGGACCTCAAACAGTAATCCCTAAATGAAGAATCTATGCGGTCTTGATTTTGTTTTTTCTGTTCAGCAATCACCTTCTCGTCATCATAGCCAAGATCCTTCTTGATTTCTTCAGGTAGGTGTCGGGTGGCAAGTGTGGCAATCCCGTACTTATGCCTTATTGTGACTTGGGTGGCCGTGGCCCTCTTAACGGTGACGTTCTCGTAGACCTCATCCCCGTATTGGATCTTCTCAAAGGTCTTTGGGGGTTCTTTCCCCCTCACTCCTGAAGTGAGCAACGCAAGGGCGGTTACGATGACGATTTTCCGTAGTGCTTTCTGATTCATGATGGTGTGACCTCCTACGGTCCTACCGAGGTACCGCCAAGCACCCACAGAACACGAAAGAGGCCACACCAAAGGCGGCTTGCTCTCGTCTGTCCTGTGAAAGTCCCCTTGCGGGGTTGGCGGTTTCCGGTAGGAACAACGATGGTTTGAGTTTTAAGATGTCGTTTTAGACATTCTTACTATAGCTTAGAGTGGAAAGGCTGAAAAGGAGCTAATGCAACGACTTTTTTGCAGTTTTTTGGTCAATCCCCGTATGCACCATTGACTATGCTGAAAAAATAAGAATATTCATTAGCAATGAAGGTGCATTGTGCTATCCGAACTGCCTCCAAACGGTATAGGCTTCGGTGCAACAACAGTCCTACAAAAAATGAACACAAATGGAGAGACTATGAGAAATCAAAACCGACAGGAAGTGTCTGCTTCACGTAGTTCGGCTCGGAATCTGGCCAAGGGCGCGGGGTCTGTCCTCAACATTAGCGGACGTTCGGTGAAAGACGCCGCCGTTAAAAGAGTCATTTCTAACTCTGATGCTGGCAATATTGGGAATGATTGGCGTGCCGTAGGCAACACGTTGCGTGGTGTCTCAATACGCTAAGTCCACTCTAAAACTGTCTTATGAGCGGGCAAAGCCCCAAGAAGAAACCTGCCCAACAGAGAAAACCTGCTGAGAGTCAGGTTGTCTCCCGGTCCGGCAAGCAAGCAAACTTACCCGAAGATGTTCAGGAGTTGCTTGATGTTGCCCCTGACCTAAAGAAACTCCCTAAGAATCAGATTCTTGCGCTGAGTCAGACAATTCACAAGGTTCACTCCGGCCCTTTACCCACACCGGAGGATATCAAGGAATACAATGACTTCATCCCGAATGGAGCGGAGCGAATCATGAAGATGGCAGAGCTTGAGCAAGAGCATCGACATCGTTCCGACACATTTGTTCTTGATGTCAGTGCAAAAGAAATTAGGCGAGGGCAAAATTATGGGCTTACGATTGGCTTATTCAGCATTGCTGCTTGTATCACTTTGACTGTTTTAGGCCATCCCGCTGTTGCCACAGCCATTTTCGGGACCAGCCTTGTTGGGCTTGTTGTGGCATTTGTGAAGACTCACGGCAAAGGCTAACCTTTGCCCTCCTCCCGGAGTTGCCGTACAGCCATGTAAGCCAACCCCCGTTGTCGTGCATTTCCCTCTACTTACGCAAAACAAATTAACTTCGACGGCCTCGCCTAGACACCACGGCTAGTTAGGTATATAGATCCCTATTCAATGATGGGCCGAATGCCGTCCCATTCATACTGGCCGTCCACAATCATATACTGGACGCCTCCCTGATCCAGAAACTCCTCAACGTCCGACTGCGGTGGTGCCGGAATCGGAGTGGGCACTGGTTTAGGGGCAGGTGTTGGACTACAGGAGACCAGGATGAAAAGGAAAGGGAAGACGAGTAGAAACCGGATCATGATTGCCTCTTGTTTGTATAGAGACCATCACCCAATCAACCCGGGGGCAAGAATGCAAGACCGGGTTCAACCGGTCGCTACACGGTTTCCCTCTTGCCGCCATGATACCAGGCTGCAAGTGTCGCGGGAGAAACCCCCAGGCTGTAGGCGAGCAGGATTTGCTGGTTTCGGAGTGTGGTGGCAACGATTCCACGTGTGTCCCACCGGCGGGGGGAACACGCATTCCGAAGAGGGGAAATGGCGACCTGGCGCCGTCTGGACACCTGCAGAACAAATTCCAGATCCTCCAGCAATGGATAGCCAGGGAATCCCCCAAGGCGTTCGAAAAGGTCCCGCCGGATGAAAAGACTTTGATCCCCATATGGACGTTTGCGGACCCTGGATCTGAGATTCACCGCCCATTCCACCCATCTCAGACCGGGATGTTTCCCTGCGATCTGGAGTGAGAAGGCCCCCAGACCAGTACCCTGACGTGATAACACCTTCTCAACCTCCTGTGCATACCCCTTCGGCAGCCTGCAATCCGCATGCAGGAACAGGAGGCTGTCTCCCTTCGCATGCCACGCCCCCAAATTTTGCTGCGGGCCCCGGCCTTTGACTCCGGTTATGACGGTGGCACCCGCGGCTTCTGCCTGCGGGACTGTTTGATCCCGACTCCCGCCGTCCACGACGATAACCTCTCTGGATCCATCGAGTGCGGATTCGATGGAATTGGAGATATGCTCTTCTTCATTGTAGGCGGGGATAATCACTGAGAGTCCCTTGGGGGTGGCCCTCCAGGTTGGAAGGTGGTGTAAATCGTCCGGGACATCCACATCGTCAAGCGGGGTTCCCGTCCACAGGGTAAGACCAGCCTCTATCGCCCGCTTGCGGGTCGTCTCACAGACGGTCCCGGTACCCCAGGGGATTTCGCGAAACAGGTCGGCCTGCAGTGAGTTGAACCCCAGGAGCACATAGCCGCCGTCAGAAGCCGGAATGATGCTCACATCATGATGATGAAGCGCGTCGAAAGCCTCCTGGATCTGTGCAGGACCTAAAGACGGGCAGTCAATGCCGATCATGCAGACGCGTTCTGCTCCGGATGCAAATGCAGCCGTCGCGGCAGACTGAAGCCGCTCTCCCAGATCTCCATCCTGCTGCGGCAGAAAGCAGTGCTCCCTTCCCAGCCAGGAACGGAATGCCGATTCCGGAGCTCCGGTGGTGTAAATGTCGAGAGACCCGCCAGACCGGTTTGCCCAAAGGGTACCTGCCAACACGGAATGCCCGGTCAGCCATTCCTGAAGATCAGCAGCTCCCTCCGGACCCAGACGGGGAATCAGCCGGGTCTTTGTGGACCCGGGAGTCGGATATCGGGTGAAGAGAAGCAGCCGGTCGTTCCGCATCTTATTTCGGCCTGGTGAAATTCAGCCAGGTTTTAAATAGTTTTTGAATCTTCGGGGTGAACCGGGTGCGGTTGTAAAGATCCCCAAGTCGCCGAATTGCATCTGCCTGTGTAGGGTAAGGATGAATCGTATTGGCAATCGATCCGAGGGAGATTCCCTGGGTCATGGCCAGGGTCAGTTCGGATATCAGATCCCCGGCATGGGCGGCGACAATGGTGGCTCCGACAATTTTGCCGGTTCCTTTTTGGGTCAGGACTTTGACGAAGCCATTGGTTTCTCCGTCCAGAATCGCACGGTCCACATCATCCAGGGGCATCTTGAACACATCCACCGGAATTGACTGCTCCTTTGCGGCATGTTCGGTCAGACCGACCTGCGCAACCTCAGGACTGGTGTAGGTGCTCCAGGGGATCACCAGATCACTCATCTTCGCCCGGCCCATGAAGAGGGCATTCCGGATTACGGTTCGTGCCATGAAATCGGCTGCATGGGTGAATTTGAATCTGGTGCAGACATCCCCACAGGCAAAGATCCGTTTGTGGGTAGTCCGGAGGTTGTCATTCACGGTGATACCGTTTCGGTCGTACTCGACCCCCACCGCTTCGAGGTGTAATCCTTCCACGTTGGGTGCCCGTCCCACTGCGACTAGGAGTTGATCCACCTCAACAGCATCGCGTCCGTCTCCCATCAGGAGGCGGATGCCGCCGGAAGTGTTTTCCACCTTCAGGTCTGTCACTTCATGATGGAGGTTGACGCCGTCTTTGCGCATCGAGGCTTCAACCAGAGCGGATGCCTCCGCATCCTCACGGCTCAGAACCCGGTCTGCTTTTTCAATCAGGTGCACCTCTGATCCCAGCCGGGCAAAGGTTTGAGCCATTTCGCTGCCGATGGGCCCTCCACCGATGATGCCAAAACGTTTCGGGAGTTCCGTGAGGGAAAACAGAGTTTCATTGGTGAGATAAGCAACATCCTCCAGCCCAGGAATCGGAGGGGCCGCAGCCCGGCCCCCGGTAGCAATAACCGCTTTTCCAAAATTCAGAATGGTGTCACCGACCTGAACTGTGGTGTCATTCACAAACGCAGCCTCTCCGAGGTAGACATCCACACCTAAATCCCGGAAGCGGGGGGCAGAGTCATTGGGCGCAATGCCGGCCCGCAGTCTTCGCAGTCTCTGCATGACTTCCGCAAAGTTGACATCGGGATCCCCGATCCCGATGCCTTGTTCTTGTGCATCCCGGATGGCGGCCACCGTTCGGCCGGAGCGGATCAAGGCTTTCGACGGGACACAACCCGTATTGAGACAATCGCCGCCCATGAGGTGACGTTCAATCAGGGCGACCTTTGCTCCTAACCCTGCGGCTCCAGCGGCGGTCACAAGGCCTGCGGTCCCCGCGCCGATCACGACGAGATGATATGGACCATCCGGGGTGGGGTTTTGCCAGTCAGCGGGATGGACAAGATCGACGAGTGACTGGTTGAATTCATCTTTGGGGAGGACCTCAGTTGTCATCGATTTTCTCCTGAAGGGCTTTGCGGGCGATTTTGGTGATGTAGACCGTGATGGCGATGGTCGCCAGCAACCCTACGATACGAAGGATTATCTGAGCCGTGCCGGGTGGTTCGGCTCCAAGTCGGGCCAGAGAGCCAATGTACACGAACATCACAGTGCCGGGCATCATTGAAATCCAGGACGCCAGAACGTAATGCGAGAACTTGACCCGGGTCACACCGTATGCGTAATTTAAAAACGTGAACGGGAAGACCGGAGACAGTCTGGTCAGGGCCACGATTTTCCAGCCCTCGTTTTCAACGGATTCTTTGACGGTTTTGAATTTGGGGTTTTTGTCGATGAGTTTCTCAATGCGGTCTCTCGCCACATACCGACCGATCAAAAAGGAGAGGGAGGCTCCAAGCGTGGAGGCAATGGACACGAGAATCGATCCCTGCACTAACCCAAACACGGTTCCGGCACCACCGGTTAAAATAGATGCCGGAACCATGAAAACAACGGCGGCGGCATAGACAAGGATAAAGACAACAGGACCCCAGATGCCGAATCCTTCCACCCAGTTGAGGGCATCGTTCAGAAAATCAGTGAGCATCGTTCAGCCCCCAGTCATAATGGGTGTAACGGATTTTCCAGGAGGTATCCACCTCCGGCCAGGTCTTTGCAAGGTAGGCCTGCAATGAGCCGGAGTCTTTCTCAAAGTCTTTTTTGTACCACTTGAAAATCGGGGAGAGGTACAGGGTTTTTTTGGAGGTGTTGACGCGGTTTTTCTCTGAGTCTTTCAGGAAGAGATCTTTCTGATGCTGCAGTTGCGTCTCCAGTTTGGCCCCGACGTAAGCTTCGGATCGGAGGGGAGGGCATCCTATTGCGGCACAGACCAGGGCGAAATGAGTCTCCGGAACCTTGAGGAAATCCACACGGATGATGTCGTGCTCGAGTTCATTCAGGGTGCGGGATTTTCCCCAGAGCTGAACAAACCGCTGATCCCACGGGCCGCGGATCAGATTCCCGATTTGTTTAATGCTCTTGCGGGGATTCTCTTCCACAATGAGTTTCAGAGTGGCCGCGTTGTAGAGATTCAGCAGAAAGGCCAGTTGATCCTGCTCCTGCCACGTGTCGTACTCGCTTCGGGTAATGGCACCCAGTGTATCGAGGTAGGTATTCAGGGAAGAGGGATCTTTCCGCAGAGCCTCATAGGAGACGAGGCCCTCATTTACGTGCGCCTTTAACAGGGTGTCAAAGGCGTGATGCAGATCCTCCGGTGGAGCGGCCCCTAACAGGGCTGGGAGCAGGAAGAGGGATAAAAGATATTTCATAGGCGGGGAGAGGGTTACGTTCTGGAAGGTCCGTCGCGCAGTTTCTCCATCGCTTTCACTAAAACTTGATTTAAGGTGGCCACATTTTCTCCGAAGACGCGAATCAGGTCGGCGACCTCCAGGGGTGGTTCGTCAGTTTTCCAACTGTCAAAGTCGGTCACCACCGCAACCGCCGCATACGGCAGTCCGCACTCGTTGGCCAGAATGACTTCCGGAGCCACCGTCATGTTGACGAGGTCTGCCCCCCAGGAGCGGAACATCCGAGACTCCGCCCGAGTGGAAAACCGGTTCCCTTCAATTGTGAGCAGGGTTCCCTCCGGATGACAGGACGCCTCCACTTCGTTGGCGGACTGAATCAAGGTGCTTCGTAACTCCGCATCAAAAGGATCTGCCATCGGAACATGACGGGCATTCATAATCCCGGGTTCGAACTGATCAAAGAACGTGACCTCTCTCCTGCGGGTGAAATCAATAAACTGGTCCGGAATCACCAGATGACCCCGGTCCATCTCCGCCCGGAGAGACCCGCACGCGGCTGTGGCAAGAACCCCGGTGCAGCCCAGGGACTTCAGGGCATGTAGATTTGCCCGGTTATTGATGAAACTTGGAGGGAGGGTGTGTTCCCGTCCATGCCGGGACAGGAAGCACACCTCCAATCCATTCAGCATGCCCTGGCGGATGGGGGAGGAGGGGGAGCCCCAGGGTGTGTCGAGGTTCAGGTCCTCTGCGTCTTTCAGTAAGGAGGGGTCATCCAGTCCGGATCCACCGATAATACCAAGTTTCATACGTTCCTTTGGGTTGGTTGAAGAGGCCCTATCATGCACTGGTGCAATCGCAAAGCGCTGTTTCCATTCCGATACCTTCAAAACCAAATCATTTCATAGTGTAAGTTGTTAGAGAATTGTTCGTTTTATCCTCGTACATTTCAAAAATGAGTATTTAAACCCCTCGCCCATGGAGAGAGTTCCAATGAAACCCAATACGATGCCCATCAAACGCGACGTCCAGAAAGACATCGACACCCGGAATGTTGCCATCCAGGAGGTCGGAATTTCTGAACTGAAATTTCCCCTCACGGTTTCTGGCGTGGAAATGGAGGACTCCCAGTCCCAGCAGGTGTCCGCGACCTTGTCGCTTGCGGTGAGTCTGCAGAAAGAATTGAAAGGAATCCACATGAGCCGCCTGGTGGAGGATCTTCTGGGTGCGGAAGAAACCATGACGCTTCAAGGGCTTGTGAAGCTGCTGGTGCAACTGAAAGATCATCAGGATGCCCGTGACGCCACCATCACCATCGCATTTGACTACTACCTGGACCGTCAGGCCCCGGTGAGTGGTCGTATTGGCAAACAGGCGTACAAATGCCGGTGGGAGGGCCGCCTTCGTTCCAGCCGCATTGAACTGGTGCAGTATGTGGAGGTTCCGGTCACGACCCTGTGCCCCTGCAGTAAGGAAATCAGTTCTTATGGGGCCCACAACCAGCGTGGATATGTCGAAGTGGATCTGAAGCATGTCTTCACGGTCGAACAGAACCCGGATGTGAAAATCAGCCTCGAGGAAATCATTGAGGGGGTGGAAGAGTCCGCATCGGCTCCATTGTACCCGATTTTAAAACGCGTGGACGAGCGTCATGTCACCATGCAGGCGTATGATTCCCCCACCTTTGTAGAGGATCTGGTCCGCAATGTCGCGGTGAACCTCCGGGAGGATGTGCGGATGGATGCCTGGAAGGTGCGGGTGACGAATCACGAGTCCATCCACCAGCACAACGCCTACGCCGTCGTCAGCAGCAGTTGACGAAATAGATTCGGAAAACGGTCGGTTTTCCGAAAAGTGTCGGTAAGGGAAGGGGATGTCCCAAGTCTCTTTCTCTGATCTTCCTCTGTCTGAGGGGATGCTGAAAGCCGTCCATGCGATGGGCTTTGAAGGCGCCACCCCGATTCAGTCCGCCGCCATTCCATTGCTGCTGGAGGGGGGGGACCTCATTGGCCAGTCCCAGACCGGTTCCGGTAAAACCGCGGCCTATGCGATTCCGGTTGTGGAGCGGATTGACACCTCCCGTTCCGACACCCAGGCCCTGGTCCTCTGTCCCACCCGCGAGCTTGCCCTGCAGGTGGCGGAGGAGACGGCAAAGCTGTCCCGGGGCAACCCTGGGGTTCGCGAATTACCCGTGTATGGTGGGCAGGCCTACGACCGCCAGCTTCGCGGACTGAAGCGCGGTGCCCACATTGTGATCGGTACTCCGGGCCGGGTGTTGGATCACCTGGAACGCGGGAGTCTGAAACTGGATCAACTCTCGACCTTCATTCTGGACGAAGCCGACCGAATGCTGGACATGGGGTTTTCCGAGGAGATCAATGCCATTCTGGAGCATCTCCCGGAAGAACGTCAGATGGTGCTGTTCTCCGCAACGGTTCCTGCTCCGATTAAAAAAATGGTGCAGAAGTACACCCGTGATCCAGAGTGGGTGAAAATTGAGGCGGCCGCGTTAACCGCCCCGAGCATTGAGCAGTACTGGTATGAGGTTGACCGTCGCAGTAAACTGGAGGTTTTATGCCGGCTGATCGACTTTGAAGATGTCCGGTATGCCATTGTGTTCTGTTCCACCAAAATGATGGTGGATGAACTGGTGGATCACCTGGTGGCCCGGGGGTATGCGGCGGACAAACTTCATGGAGACATGAGCCAGATGATGCGGGAAAAGGTGATGAACCGGTTCCGCGATCGACGGTTGGAATTTTTGGTGGCGACGGATGTGGCCGCCCGGGGTCTGGATGTGAAGGACATCGAAGTCGTCTACAACTATGACCTTCCGAATGATGGTGAGGACTACGTGCACCGGATCGGCAGAACCGGTCGTGCCGGCAGTAACGGGAAAGCCGTGAGTCTGGTGTCGGGACGTGAAGTGTACCGCCTGCAGAATCTGATGAAGCACACCAAGGCCACGATCAAACGGGCCAAGGTTCCCACCGTGGATCAGCTTCTGGAGCAACGGGCAGATGTGGCGTTTGAACAGTTGGCTGCAACCCTGGAGGAGGACAGCTTCCGCCGTCATGATGAACGGATCGACCAGTTGCTGGACCGGGGATACCCCCCGACCGACATTATTTCCGCGTTGATGGATTTGATGGAAAAAGCCTCCGGCAAATCGGAACCGGAGGAAATTCCGGAACCCGCTTCAGCCTCTTCTCGGAAAAAAGGGAAGAAGGGTAAAAAAGAGAAAGGGACCATTCCCAGCGGTGGAAAAGCTGCACGCCTTGACCCGAATACACCCTCCCGGAAAATTACATTTAACGTGGGCAGGAACAATCGGGTGCAGGCAGGAGACATCCTGGGGATCGTTCTCAATGAGGGACGGATCCAGAAAAACCAGGTGGGCTATATCAAGCTGAACAACCACAAGAGCGAAGTGACGCTCGATGCGGCCATCACGGACAAGGTGCTGAAAAAGCTGCATGGGGTCCGGTTCAAAGGCCGGAAGCTGAAAGTGGAAGAGGCCTGAACATTGTGGGGGGGAGATGAATGTGTTTAACCACAGATGAACACGGATTCACACAGATGCATGTGCTGCAATAGAGTGGTTGGAGCCCTTCAGGACCCGGCAAAAACGGAAGCGGATTTTTTTATGTAACAACGGCCATGAAACACGTTCCATCATCCCTGTCGATTCTCTGGGCCTTACTCCCTTACCTCGCAACGTATGTAGGGGTATATCTGGTCGATCAGGCGATTGTGGCGGTTGGGATTTATCATGCGGGGATCATCCTTTGCTGTCTTCAGAAACGGGTAAATCCGTTTCGATCACTGAAAGGCCTGAACCTGAAGTGGGGGCTTGGGTTCGGTTTGCTGTGTCTGACCACCGCACCGTTGATTTATTTTCTCTGGCCCTGGATGGTGCGGGATGGCGTCATACTGGTGGAATTATTGGAACGGTGGCATCTCACCGGGCCAATGGCCCTGGTCTTTTGCGTCTATTCCGTGACTCTTCATCCGACCCTCGAAGAAACTTTCTGGAGAGTGCTGTTGCCGGATCATGTGGCAAGCGATCTGTTCTTTGCCGGCTTCCACGTACTGGTTCTGGCCTGCCTGATCAAATCCCCATGGCTGTGCCTGGTGTTTCTGGTGCTCAGTTCCGCCTCCTGGATCTGGCGCTGGATGATGTCGCGTTTTCAGGGAGCCGGAGTGCCCGTGGTTACCCATGCCCTCGCGGACCTCGGAGTGGTGATCGGGGTTTGGTGGTTGGTGTCATCGCACGTTTAGTGGGGGCCCCATGGTTCCCGGGGGACGAAAATCATGTAAGCATCATGAGAGGTATCACCTTCCTGTGGGTGATATTGAAACCGGATGCGTTCCAGCCCGGAGTAGTTGCTCAGTTCCTCTTTTTGTTTCTGAAGGGTGGCACGGTAGCCGAGTGCATGGACCGCAAAGGTGAGAATGGTCAAACTCAGGATCAGATGAACGGACAGCCGGGTGGTTCGGGTGACGGATCCGGGTTTGGTTGATAACCTTCTCAACTCACTGAAAGCATACACGAGACCGTGAATCACCAGCGCGGGGAAGATGAATTTGATTGGGCGGATCACGGAAGGGTCCATGATTCGCTTCCAATACGACGGGAACGCGAGATACCCGGGCAGATCAAGATTGAGGCCAAACCAGATAAAGGCCATCCGGAGTCCAACCATAACACTCAATGCGGCAACGAGGAGTGGTAACAGTGGTTCCGGCTGTAGGTTTTTCGCATTCCGGATCATCACAACGGCAAGAATGATGAAGAGAAGCCACATCAGCAGGTAGATCCCCGACATTTGCTTCAGCACGTTGAGGATGTCTTCTTGCAGGATCACGGAATCATCACATCCCAGAAATGATCCGAAGTCGATGCTTTCCGAATGACGACCGGAAGTTCCAACCTCCACAACGTGACCCGTTTATCAGGATCACTCGCGATCAGGACCAGTTGGGTTTCCCGTTCTTCCTCCTCTTCCATCGCCTCAATTTCCTGACTGCCGTATACATGGAACATCGGAAAGGGCTGGATGGTCATCTGGCCGGGTATGCGACTTGACCGGGCATGCATCGCTTTCACATGACCTGAGATCCCAACTGGCTTCAGGGACGCCTGGTCGTAGTGGAGGAGTTCGGAAGACAGAGTCTCCACTCTGCCGTGCCGATGTCTCCATTGGATGCGATGAATGGAAACCAGTCCTTCTTTTGCTACATGGAATTGTGTGGAGAACCCTGATCCTTTGCCTGGCTCAGCGGCTTCATTTGATAAGTTGTCTAAGATACGCCATTCTTTTTTTCTTAGTTCAATATCCCCTTTGAGGTACTGAATTTTCAACTTCGTATCTGGGTCTGGTTGGTTTGCGTCCAAGCCCTTTTGAAGTAAAGCGAGTTCACGTTCCATCGCTGTCCAAGGTCGGTTTTCTGATATTGGCGTCTTGATGAGTTCAAGATTGATTTGCTTTTGAACCTCACCGGTTTTGAGATCCCGTTTCTGTAGAAGGGTGCCTTCCAAAGTGAATAAGGTCTTATCCTCTGTGAGAAAAACGTCCCATCGTATTTGATCTGAGGGGATTCTCCAGAGCAGGTTTGGGTCAGGTCCGGGCTTAATGGCCAAGAGTTCAGATTGAGAGGCTCCGCTTACTTCCAATTTGCAGAAAATGATTTCCTGGGTAGATACCAACACCTCCATGTTGGCATATCCTTCGGGGACCGTAAATGGAGCGTAGGCATGCAGCGTATGCGCCAGGACACATAAGAGAGAAAGGCACCGGATTGGCAGGTTGTTCATTATCTAGGATCGGTCTGTCCCAACCCTATCACATGTCAAACGGAGCTCGAAGGTGTTTTGCTCTTTCGATTTCGATTGCGAAATGGGTGTGGGTTTTGGAGGGTAAGGCATGTCCCCAATTGCCGGTTTTCCTGATCTTACGTTCCGCTGGACCTGGCGGCCGTATCAGCGGCGGGTGCTGGAGGCTATACAGGAGCATCTCTCCGATGACCGGCTTCATGTGGTGGCAGCGCCGGGTGCCGGAAAAACCACTCTGGGTCTGGAGGTGTTTCGGCAACTGCAACGTCCCGCTTTGGTGTTGTCTCCGACCCGTGGGATTCGGGATCAATGGGTAAACCGGCTGTCGGATTTCCTCCCCGAAGAGGAAAGGTTTCCCCCATCCTGGGTCAGTACGCATCTGGATGAACCCGGCATCTTCACCTCCATCACCTATCAGGCCCTGCATTCGGATGCTCGCTCGGAAGAAGAGGAGGAGGGAATTCCTGAAACGCCGACCCAAACCGAAATGGGAAAGCTCCGGGACCATATTCAGCGATCTGGCATCGAAACGCTGATTCTGGATGAGGCACATCATCTCCGACAGGAATGGTGGAAGGTATTGGATGGACTGTTGAAGGATCTGCCGGACGTGAAGCTGGTCGCCTTGACCGCCACTCCTCCATACGATGTCACCGGTCTGGAGTGGAAGAAGTATTCCGCGTTGTGCGGACCGATTGATGAAGAGATTTCCATTCCGGAATTGGTTCGGTCCGGGACGCTTTGTCCTCATCAGGATTATGTCTGGATGGTGGAGCCCCGTGTCACTGAAAAGCAGCAGTTGAAAGAGCATGATGAGCAGGTGGTGGAGGCGTTGTCTGAATTTTCAAAGGATCCCGTTTTCCGTGAAGCGGTATGTGCACACTCCTGGATGCAGAATGACAAAACGGATGCCTCTACGCTCCTGGAGCAACCGGAGGAGCTGGTTGGGTTGTTGGTACTACACAAGGAGTGGGAGATCACACCTCCGGAACATGCCCTCCGGGTGATGGGGATTTCCCCGGAAGAACTTCCTGATCCTGATCGTCGCTGGTGGCAGGTCGTCGTCTACAGCTATCTGTTTCATACTCACTGGACCGAATCGGAACAGCGCGAGGAACACGTAAAAGAGTGGAAACGGAAGTTGCGGGGAAGGGGGCTGCTGTCACGCCGTGATTTACGTATCGAGAAGTCCCGCCCTCACATGCGGGCCCTGTCGTTGAGCCCTGCAAAGATCGATGCCGTTCTGGGGATCTATCAAAACGAACAGCGTCTCCGGGGGGACCGTTTGCGGCAGGTGATCCTGACCGATTTTATTCGGGATGAGGAACGAAAGCAGGAGAAGGCGGGAGACGAGAGCCTTGGAGCATGGCCGGTCTTCCGGGCACTCGTTCAATCGGCATCCCAAATCGATACCCCTTCTATGGCCTTGCTCACAGGGCGAACGACGATCCTGCACAGGGATCGCCTCGCGGTTCTCCGGAGGCATCTCGGGGAGGAGCTTTCTACCTCACCGGTTCCGGGACTGCCGGACTTTTTGGAGTTGGCATCCAAGGGGAAACCACCTGTTGCTACTGTGACCGCCTTGTTGTGTGCGGGGGATCTTCAGGTTCTGGTCGGCACCCGCTCGCTCTTAGGGGAGGGATGGGATGCGCCGGTCATCAATTCCCTCATTCTGGCCTCTTATGTGGGGTCCTACATGTTGACGAACCAGATGCGGGGACGGGCGATTCGAATCGACAATTCCCGCCCGGACAAGGTGTCCTCGATCTGGCATGTGGTGGCGGTGGACAACAATTCAAACAATGGGTTGGCGGATCTGGCTGACCTGGAACGGAAATGCGGAACGTTTGTCGGTCTTGACTGTGACAAGCCTGAGATTTCCAACGGGCTGGCACGACTGCACCTCCCGTTCCGGCACCACCCCGTGACCCACGTACCCGTCTGGGATCCGAAACGGAATAATCGGGAAATGGTCTCGCGGCTGGAGTCACTGGATCTGCTGAAACAGCGCTGGCAGTCCGCACTGGAGGGAGAGGGCGTCGAACGGGTTGTGCCCAGTGTGTCCTCGGAACCTGTTTCCGCTCCCCGACGGTTTATCATGAGTCAGACCCTGAAGGCGGCGATCGTTCAGGCAGTGGAAACTTTTTTGATGGTCACGGCCTACCAACTTCAGGTGCAGGCCCGGGACATTCGTACCTTTCTCTGGCTGCTCCTGGGTGCCTCCACGGTCGGATTTCTCTGGACCCTTCCCAAGTTCCTGCGTCTGCTGAAACTGGCCATCCGACATTATCCGGTGGATGGCAGCCTGAATCAAATCGGGTGTGCCTTGCGGGATGCCTTGTGTGAAACCGATCTGTTGCCCGGTCCGGCAAAACGGTACCCGGTGCAATGTGAAATGGACGATCAGGGGAATGTCATACTGGCCCTGGGCAATGCGGAGTTTTATGAACAGTCTCTCTATGCAGACTGTCTGCGTGAACTGTTGGGACCCGTCGAGAATCCACGGTATCTCATCACCCGGGAAGATCCGTTTTTCCGGAAGGACTACCACTCGGTCCCGGCCCCACTGGCCCGCAAAAAGGAACTCGCGCAGGTGTTTCATAAATTCTGGAAAAAACGTCTGGGAGCTGCCGAGTTGATTTACACCCGGACCCCGGAACAGAGAGCGGTTCTGCTCCGGGCACGGGCCAGAGCCTTTTCAACCGCCATCACCCCGAAATCCCAACGCGTCGACCGCTGGATGTGATTTGGGATGGACCCCCGCTGTCCACTTGGCTAGAGAAAAGCCGTGTTCTGGTTTTTCTATAACAGTCTGTTTCATCTGATTTATCTCCTCATGCTGCCGCACTTCCTGCTGCGGATGCGACGTCGGGGAGGGTACCGGCGGGACTTCGGGGAGCGCCTGTTCCGATTGTCGGAAGAGAAGCAGGCAGCCCTTTCCGAAGGTCGGAGGATGTGGGTGCATGCGGTCAGTGTCGGTGAATTAGGGGTTGGGCTTGCCTTCATGAAGGAATGGAGGAGGCGTCATCCGGAGGTTCGGTTTCTGGTCACAGTCAACACCAGTACTGCGCACGCGCTGGCCGCAGAAAAGCTCCCAAAACAGGATGTGCTGTTGTATCCACCTGTAGACAGCCCCTGGGTGATTCGCAAGGTCCTGAAAACGGTGGAGGTTGAGGCACTGGTGCTGGTGGAAACCGAGATGTGGCCCAACCTGCTGAGAGGGCTTGATCAGAAACGAATTCCGGTCATGCTGCTGAATGGTCGAATCTCCGACCGGTCCTTTGGCCGGCTGGAGAAAATCCGCTGGATGACCCGCAGACTTTACCGCTTGGTTTCACTGTATGCCATGCAGAGCGAACAGGATGCTGAACGTGCGACCGAACTGGGGGCATCCAAGGACAGGGTGCAGGTCCTGCACAGTGCAAAATATGATGTGGCGGAACGAGAGGAAGAGGAAGAGGAGAAGCGTCGCACGCGGTTGGTGTCATCTGGATTTCTGAACGGGGACTCCCTTATCCTCCTCGGCAGTTCCACCTGGCCGGGGGAAGAGAAGGTTTTGCTGGAAATGGCTGTTAGGTTGCAAAAGGATCACACCCGCATCCGCCTCATTCTGGTGCCCCGGCATTTTGAACGCCGCCAGGATCTTCTCGCGGAGGCCGACACCATGGGCATCCGGCTTGCATGCTGGTCCACCGCAACCGATGAGGAACTTGGCCAGGCAGATGCCCTTTTAGTCGATACCACCGGAGAGCTGAAGCATTTCACCGGGTTCGCGGATCGGGTTTTCATCGGAAAAAGTTTATTCCGGTCCGAAGGACAGAATCCGCTGGAGGCTGCGAATGCGGGGAAATGGATCGTGACGGGGATGGGGATGGATAATTTTCCGCAGGTCATGCAGGATCTTCGTCAGGCAAACGCCATCTCACAGGTCCGGGATGTGGAGGAACTGGAATCCGAACTGATTCAGTCGTTGCGTCAGGTCGACGCTGCAGATGGCCGGGGTGAACGGGCGCGTGCTCTGGTTGAACGCCGGAAAGGGTCGATTTCCCGGTCTGCGGACGCACTGGAGGATTTGCTCGCATCATGACCGCTGAGGAGGAATTGGATGCCTGGAGGGAATGGAGGTCCAGGTGCGCATTTGATCTGCTGGATGCGCGTCCACGGGAAGGGCTGAGAGAAGTGGTGGCACAACGGTTTCGGTGGCGGGTGCGAAAGCTCTCTGCGTCCGGCATCTGGTCCGGCACCACTCCGGACCTGCCCTCAGACCGGGAATGTGCCCATTTGTTTGAGGCACACCTTCAGCTTCACCATCGACGGGATGGAAAGTCATACAAACATTGGCTGTTGACCCGGGGACGTCAGGATCTGGATACGGTGCAGAGCGGGGTCATGCTGCTGATCCGGAATGTGGTGAAACAGTGGGTAAACGACGTTCATCCCCGTACCGCTCCGCTTTCGCTGCAGGAGGCCTTTGGGTGCGACCTGACGTTGGAGCAGTGTCTTCCCGGTGAAACCACAGGGGAGGTCACCCCGCTTCAGAACTGGGTTCAGGAGCAGGAGACGGCCTGGATGATGGAACTCTGCACAGAGGAGAAACGCATGCTGGCCATCCGGGCCAGGGGCTGGGTGTTTTCCGGTTCACGTGCTTTGGCCGTGGCCGGGATGGGCAAAACCAAACTTCATCAGCTTCACCGGGAGGTGATGACCCGGTGGGCGGAATCCCTCCGAGAGGCCCAACCGGGTGTGGATCCTGTCGAGGCCTCGAGGGCTGTGCTGGACACCATGGACCGGGCCGGAGAGATCTTTTCCCATCTTTTAGCGGAAAAGCCGGATTCCGCTGCTTTCAGGGACACAAAGGATTCTCATGGAAACTGAACAGCAACAATTGGCCGCCTGGCTGGAGGAATACGCTCTTCTTCATGATGCAGAAGAGCCTGAAGATCTGGAGGGAGAATCTTCAACCGTGGATTTCACCGGAGAACCTCCTCTGGAGGATGGGCAGATTCGACTATGGCCGGCTTTGGAGGGTCCATTTTACGGGCTGGTGTTGCGGTCGGGATATGGAACCTGGAAGGTGGTTCCTTTCTCCTCACTTTCTCTGCCGGCAATTCCGGGAGAAGCCCGGGTAAGAAAGGAGGCACCGGTCCAGGTGGTGGAGGGCTGGAATGCACGGGTGGTCCCTGCAGTCGTTGCCCGTCAGAGCTGGTATTCGGGCCGCGTGGACTCCGAGGTGGGGTTTTGGCTCCAAGACTGGCTGACCGTGGTGGAGCAGGGGGGCGAGATGCCGGAGCGGTTCCGGGCCTGGACCGGCCCCAGGTTACGCCATCCTCTGGATCCCCGGCATTCATATCTGCAACGTGAGGCGGAGCGAGCCAATGCCTGTCTGGGGGAGCCGCAGGCTGAGTATGGAACCCGTCCACAGTCCCAGGCTGCGGAAGAGTCCGGGCAGTATGGGGACCCGGATCCACAGGACTCCTGATGTCTCACCATCTCCCATCAGGAAGCGCTTGCAAGCAACCGGGAGCGCGTTATGGTGGGCTCTGATGATTTCCCGGTGATTCCGGGTGTGGAGATTGATCTTATGAAAGTATATATGAGTGGAACCATTGTGGATGAACAGGATGCCAAGGTGTCGGTGTTCGATCACGGGCTGTTGTACGGGGATGGTGTCTTTGAAGGAATTCGTGCCTATCACGGGAAGGTGTTCCTGCTCGAGGAGCATGTGGACCGTCTGTATGAATCTGCGAAGGCCATTGCCTTGAAGATTCCGATGACCCCGGAGGAGATGTGTGAGGCGGTGTTGGACACCTGTCGTGCCAATGGCATTGTGGACGGCTACATCCGGCTGGTGGTCACCCGTGGGGTGGGCACCCTGGGCCTGAATCCGTATCTCTGCGACAAACCTGAGATTTTTATCATTGCGGCGGAAATTCAGCTCTACCCGAAAGAGCTGTATGAATCCGGAATGCAGGTGGTGACCGTCGGGACCATGCGGAACAACCCCGAGTCGATCAACCCCCGGATCAAAAGTCTGAACTACCTGAACAATGTGATGGCGAAGATTGAAGCCATCAATGCCGGCGTGATGGAGTGTATCATGCTGAACAATCAGGGCCAGGTGGCCGAGGCTTCAGGTGATAACGTCTTCATTCTCAAGGATGGCGTGCTGAAAACACCTCCCGTTTGGTGTGGGGCCCTTGACGGCATTACCCGACGGGCCGTGATGCAGATTGCACGGGATGCCGGCATCCCGGTTGTGGAGGATGTGCTCCAGCGTTATGACCTGTTCACGGCGGATGAGATGTTTCTGACCGGTACAGCGGCGGAAGTCATCGCGGTGACCGATGTGGACCGCCGCGAGATCGGCGATGGGACCCCGGGGGAGATCACGCTGGATCTGATGGATCGTTTTAAAGAGTTTGTGAAGGAGCACGGCACCCCGATATCCTGATATGAAATGTGACCGATGCGAAAAGGAGGCCACGGTACATCTGACTCAGGTCATGAACGGTCAGATGCAGAAAATGCATTTGTGTGCCGACTGTGCAAAGGAACTGGGGGTGAACGAGGAGAGTGGATTCACCATCTCTGACATCTTGCTGGGAAAAGGGGCGACAGCCCCGTTATCCTCCACCCGTTCTTCGGTCTGTGATGCCTGCGGGTTGACCCTGGTGAAATTCCGCAAGACCGGCAGACTGGGATGCCCCGCTTGTTACCAGGCCTTTGAACGGGAACTTCTCCCCATCCTCCGATCCATGCATCATGCACAGGAACATGAGGGGCGTTGCCCCAAAAACCGGGAACACACCTTGGGTCTGCGGAATCGCCAGGAGGAACTCGAAGCCCAACTGGATCAAGCCGTGACCAATGAGGATTATGAGCGTGCCGCGGAATTGCGGGATGAACTCCGCCGCCTGGAGGAAAACCGGGCATGACACCGGAAGAACTCTTTACCTTGCCCTGTGCCTGGTTTGTCGATCATGATCCGGGAGAAATCGCCATCAGTTCCCGCATTCGTCTGGCCCGGAATCTGGAGGGGCTCCCGTTTCCCGCCTCCGCCACCGTCGAACAGCGGGAGGAACTACGGGATCATGTTCTGGAACTGCTGGGCAAAGAGAAGAAATTTCGAGACGGCCTGCTGCTGGATCTGGAGCAACTGCCCGGCCCGGAAAAATGGCTGCTGTTTGAACGGGGACTTGTCAGCCGGGAACTGGTGGAAACAGAAGGGCAGGGGGGATTGGCGGTCAGTGCGGACCGACAGGATGTGGTCATGATGAATGAGGAGGATCACCTCCGCCTCCAGGTCATGCGTTCAGGAATGAGTCTTCAGGAGGCATGGACTGAAATCTGCTCAGTGGATGATGTACTGGAATCGCAGTTGCAGTATGCCTACTCCGATCATTTCGGCTATTTGACCTGTTGTCCCTCCAATACGGGAACCGGGATGAGGGCGGGGGTGATGTTGCATTTGCCCGGTCTCGTCCTCCTGGAGGAGATTCGCCCGGTGATCCGGGGACTCGGCAAGATGGGACTCGCTGTACGGGGGCTCGGAGGGGAGGGCAGTGATGCAGACGGGTTTCTGTATCAGATTTCGAATCAGATCACCCTCGGACGTGCTGAGGAACAGGTCATTGAAGAGATTCAGGAAGTGGTGGAGGAGCTGATTCTTCACGAACGCAATGCAAGGCTGCGTTTGGAGGAATCGAGGCTGGATTGGCTCCGGGACCGGGTCTCCCGGGCGATGGGGGTCCTGCAGCATGCTTGCATGCTTCCCTCAAAAGAGGCGTTGGATCTGCTTTCCATGGTCAGAATGGGTCTGGCAATGGAACTGTTGAGTCTGGATCGGGCTCATGAAGTGGAGCAGTTGATGGTGGAGGTGCGGCCGGCTCATCTGCAGCGACTGGCCGGAGAAGAACTGACACCGGAGGCCCGGGACCGTTTTCGGGCCGATTGGGTACGTTCCAAGCTTGCTGATTTACGGAAAGGTCCTAAATTGGATCTATGAATAATTTTACACCACGTGCGCAGCAAGTCCTCCAACTGGCCCGCAAAGAGGCGGATCGGTTTAATCACGGCTACGTTGGGACCGAGCATCTCCTGCTGGGGCTGATTGCCCTGGGGCAGGGTGTTGCCGTCAATGTCCTGCAGAGGATGGGGATTGACCTCGAAACCGTCCGTCTGGAAGTGGAAAAGGCGGTCGGCGTAGGTCCTGAAACCAAAACCATGGGCAATGTTCCGTTCACCCCCCGGGTGAAGAAGGTACTCGCACTGGCCGGAAGTGAGGCACGCGCGCTCAATCATTCGTACGTTGGCACCGAGCACATTCTGTTGGGGCTTCTGCGCGAAGGGGAAGGTGTGGCGGCCCGTGTTCTGAAAAACCTGCAGGTTGATTTGGAGAAAACCCGGATTGAGATCATGAAGGAGCTTGATCCTGGATTTGACCCCTCCGAGGAGCAGGGAGCCGGAGAGCCCGGCCCGGATGCTGGTGGAAAACCGGCAGAGCCGGAGCAGCAGAAGCAGAAAATGCCCGCGCTGGCAACGTTTGGACGGGACCTCACCGAGATGGCCCGGAAAAACGAACTGGACCCGGTGATCGGCCGCGCTTCGGAAATTGAACGTGTCATTCAGATCCTGTGCCGGCGGACGAAAAACAATCCCGTTCTTCTGGGCGAAGCGGGAGTGGGGAAAACGGCCATTGCCGAAGGGCTGGCTCAGTGTATCGTGGAAGGGGATGTTCCCGAACTTCTGGTGGAAAAACGGGTAGTGACATTGGACCTGGCGCTCATGGTGGCGGGGACCAAGTATCGGGGTCAGTTTGAAGAACGCATCAAAGCGGTGATGGATGAAATCCGCAAAGCCAAGAATGTGATTCTGTTTATTGATGAGCTTCACACCATTGTGGGGGCAGGAAGTGCGGAAGGCGCCATGGATGCCTCCAACATTATTAAACCTGCACTCGCCCGCGGCGAACTCCAGTGTATTGGAGCCACCACCCTGAATGAGTACCGTAAATTCATTGAAAAGGACTCAGCTCTCGAACGCCGGTTCCAGTCGGTGATGGTGAACGAACCCAGTGTGGAGGAAGCGGTTCAGATTCTCCAGGGGCTGCGCCGGAAATATGAAGAACACCACCACGCCAAAATCACAGACCAGGCCGTGCGTGAGGCGGTGGAGCTTTCTTCCCGCTATCTGACGGACCGTTTCCTTCCCGACAAAGCCATCGACATCATGGACGAAGCCGGGGCCCGTGCCCGCATTTCCTCCATGACCCGCCCTTCTGAGTTGAAGGGGATGGAAAAGGAAATCGAGGAAATCAAAGATGCGAAAGAGCAGGCGATTTCTGAACAGAAATTTGAAGAAGCCGCAGCCCTCCGTGATAAAGAACGCGAAGCCCGGGAAACGCTTGAGACCGCACTCACCGACTGGCGGAAAGAGCGGGATGAGCGCATCGTGGAAGTCAATGACGAAGATATCATGCATGTGGTGTCCAAATGGACCGGTGTTCCGCTGACCCGGATGGAGGATTCGGAAATGTCCAGATTGCTGGATATGGAAACGGTGCTTGCCAACCAGGTAATCGGTCAGGACGAAGCCGTGGGCGTGATCGCAAAAGCCCTTCGTCGATCCCGCGCGGACCTGAAAGATCCCAACCGCCCGATCGGATCCTTTGCCTTCCTCGGTCCTACCGGAGTTGGAAAAACTCTGTTGGCGAAGACGCTGGCGGATTTCATGTTCAACGATCAGAATGCCTTGATTCAAATCGACATGTCCGAATACATGGAGAAGTTCGCCTCCTCCCGTCTGGTGGGGTCACCTCCCGGATATGTCGGCCATGAAGAAGGGGGGCAGTTGACGGAACAGGTTCGCCGCCGTCCCTACAGTGTGGTGCTGTTTGACGAAATCGAAAAGGCACACCCTGACGTCATGAATCTGTTGCTTCAGATTTTGGAAGAAGGCAAAATCACGGACAGTCTGGGTCGCACGGTCGATTTCCGGAACACCATTATCATCATGACGAGTAATATTGGTGCAGAGTTCACCCGCAAGAACACCGGACTTGGCTTCACCCAGGCATCCGATGACAACTCCTACACTGTGCTGAAAGACAAGATGATGGATGCAGCAAAAATGGTCTACAAACCGGAACTGCTGAACCGCATCGACGAAATGATCGTCTTCCGCCAGCTCACCCGTGAAGACGTCGGAAAGATTCTCGATGTTGAACTCACCAAGGTTCGCGGCCGCCTGGCCGGCAAACGTCTGACTCTCCGGATGTCCGAAGAAGCAAACGACTTCCTGGTCACCAAAGGGTTTGATCCTGAATTCGGTGCCCGTCCTCTCCGCCGTTCCATTGAACGATACCTGGAGGATCCGCTGGCCGAGGAAATGCTCCGCGGCAAGTTTGCGCCGGATCAGGTGATTGACGTCACCGTCGAAAACGACGCCCTGCACTTTGAGCAGGAAATGGCCGAGACGAATTGACCCTGCTGCTGAAAAGCCTGAGCTGGCTTCTGGGGCATCTTCCCCTCAAATGGGTAAGAGTTCTGGGAGCCGGTCTGGGCCGTCTCTTGGGACTGGTCGCCCGGCGTAGATCCGAGGTCCTTACCCGGATTCAAGAGTGCCTGGACGTTCCGGAGTCCGAAGCTAAAGATATATTCAAGCGGATGTATCGCAACCTTGGGGTAACGGCCTTCGAAACACTCCGAATCCCTTACATGACTGACAAGGAAAGGGATCGGATTATTACCTTCACGGGAATGGACAAAATGAAGGCGGAAAAGGGGTCCTTTCTTGCCGCAGTAGGTCATACAGGGAATTGGGAATTATGTGCCGCAGCCACAACACCTGAAATGGGACGGACTCTCAACATTGTGGTGAAGTCGTTAAAGCCGGAGTCGTTAAACCATTGGATTACCACGGCCCGATCACATTGGGGGACACAAGTGCATGACCGCCGTGGTTCTGTACGTGATTTGCTCCGAATTTTGAAATCCAATGACCCCATCGGCTTTATCATTGACCAGAACGCCAAACGAAACTGGGGGATTTTTGTGGATTTCTTTGGGAAACCAGCCTGTACGACCGATGGGTTAGCTCAGTTGGCCGCCATAAGTAAGTGTCCAGTGTTTCCTGTATTCAGCAGACGAATTCCGCAGGATGGTTCGTTACTGGTTGAAATAGGAGACCCGATTCCCCCTCCCAAGGATAGGTCTGATGAGGCCATCCGGGAATTGACCCAGGATGTGACCAAACGGCTGGAGGCGTTTATACGTCAGTATCCGGATCAGTGGATCTGGATGCATCGTCGATGGCGAACACAGCCGGAAGAATCGTAACCCTGGGTTGAGCATCGTGAGAACAGTCCTTTTCCTTTTCGGTTTTCTTCTCTTTACAGGCTGCTGTTCCCCCAAACTGGACCGACCTGCTGCGCGGGTTGATGAGTTAGATCAGATCCTTATCCCTTCTTTGGACCTGAAGCGGACACCCCTTCGGGATGTCATCAAGGAGCTGGAAGTCCACGCGGTTTTACCTGAGGGACAGGCATTCCCACGGATCGAACTGTTTCAGGTGGATAAGAGTCTTACCCTGACTCTTCAACTCAGACATGTCACCTTAGCGGAATGTTTGGAAGTCATTGGGGAGATCCATGCGCTGAAACTGATTTTAGATGATCCGGAAGTTTTCATTCTTCAACCTGCCTCACTCGTCAACCGGTTTGAAACACGATCGTATTATTTGGATCCTTCGCGTTATGCCCATATGAAAGACCAAGGAGGTTTTCCTGAGCTCATGGAACGGTGGGGGTTGGCGGAGAGCCGCAACGTCATGGCGGAGTATGATTTAGCTTCCGGGAAGTTGTTATTGAGAATGCCCGTGGATGCCCATAACGAATTAGGGCAACGAACACTCCGGATTCAATCCTTCTCTGTATTTGATTCGGAATGAAATACTGACAGGAGGACATCATGAAGAATGTGGATCGCTTTAAAGAGGATTACGGTAAGATTACCAAAGACTCATCGGTGGAAGAGCTTCTTCACGATGTCAGGGAACGTCAGCTCCGACAGGATGAACTGATCCGGAAAACAGATGAGCGTGTGGGATGCATGTTTGCGATCATGGTGATTCTTCTGATTCTATTTGCTACGCCCTTCCTGGTAACCCGGTTTTTTTATTAATCAGGTTGGAGGATGGTTTCTTCCGCTAAACTTTCCTTGGAACGTATTTTCCTTTCGTCTATCGTTGCCATTATGAAACCACCTCTCTCTGCAGATGAACTGCTGGAACTCTATTTTATTGAGACCCGCCACAAGCTTCTGGATGTGGCCGCATTTCTGGACCGGATGGAACGCAGCGGAGTGGAGGAGGATTTCCGGTTAAAGGCTCTGAAAGATGCCATTCCGCTTTTGGAAAACACAGGAGCCAAACGCTGTGCGGCCATTCTGGAATTATTTTCGGATCACTCCGAGGTGCCGATTGAAAAGGCGCCGGGGAAGGGGGCTGCAGGAGCGGTTCCGCTTTCAGGAGATGCGGAATGAGATACATTGAACCGCATGCACACATGGTCAGCCGAACAACGGATGATTACGAACGCCTGAGTCTCGCAGGGTGTATCGCCTTGTCAGAACCTGCGTTCTGGGCGGGATTTGACCGGAGTTCCGCCGCCGGGTTCCGGGATTATTTTGATCAGATCACGGTGTTTGAACCCGTCCGGGCCGCAAAGTATCATATTGCCCATTACAGCTGGCTTTGCATTAACCCTAAGGAGGCGGAGGACATGGGATTGGCGAGAGAGGTGATGTCTCTGATTCCGGAGCGGCTCAAACGACCGAACGTTCTCGGCATCGGTGAGATTGGACTCAACAAGAATAGCCGGAATGAGCTGGCGATTCTGGAGGCTCATATCGAGTTGGCCGCTCAGTACAACCAGCTCATCCTGGTACACACGCCACATCTGGAGGATAAGCTGAAGGGAACCCGATTAACCCTGGATGCCCTCGACGCCCATCCCGAGATCCGCCCGGAGAGGGTGATGATTGATCATGTGGAAGAACACACCATTCAACTGGTATTGGATCGCGGCTACTGGGCGGGGATGACGCTGTATCCGGATTCGAAGTGCAGTGTGCCCCGTGCGGTGGATATGCTCGAAGAGTATGGGCAGCACCGGATCTGGATGGACAGTGCCTGTGACTGGGGGCACAGCAATCCCCTGGCGGTCCCACGGGCGATTCTTGAATTAAAACGCCGGAAGCATTCACAAGCGTTCATCGATCAGATCGTCTTTCAGAATCCGAAGACGTTCATGGAGCAGAGCGGGAAGTTCGTGATCTGATTTTGTGGCAACACGGATGGACAGGATCGGCAGCATGCTTGTCTGGTTGAGATCAAAGAATTTTCTTCCCGATCTTTTCACCCCGTTGCGACTGCTTTACCTTGAAAGTCAGAGACAGGAGGCTTCGCATCCGCGATCGCTGTGGATGTATCCTGCCGATCCTGAATATCCTTGTTTCTAAGGGCTCTTACATGAATTTTCATGCCGAGAACCCTTGCAGGAGAGGGGTGCCTTGTCTATGTGTTGGCTCCTTTTTTTAACACACCTCTCTACCTGGAGTACCCCCCACTATGTCTGAAGCGGATATTGGCGTTGTAGGACTCGCCGTCATGGGCGAGAACCTGATACTGAACATGGAAAGCAAAGGTTTTACCGTTGCGTGCACCAACCGGACCACTTCCAAGGTGACTGACTTTGTCGAAGGTCGCGCCAAAGGTAAAAACATCATCGGCGCCATGTCGGTGGAAGAGTTTGTCCAGTCGCTGAAACGCCCCCGCAAGGTCATGATGATGGTGAAGGCCGGTGGTGCGGTGGATGCATTCATCGACCAGGTGTTTCCACTTCTGGAACCCGGCGACATTCTGATCGACGGTGGCAACACCTATTTCCCGGACACCGAACGTCGTCTGAAGAAAGTGGAAGAGGCCGGTCTGTTGTACATCGGCACCGGTGTCTCCGGTGGTGAGGAAGGGGCTCTGAAAGGTCCGTCCATTATGCCGGGCGGTTCTCCCGAAGCCTGGGAAGCGGTCAAGCCGATCTTCCAGGGCATCTGCGCCAAAACCGACTCCGGCGAACCCTGCTGTGACTGGGTGGGAGAAGGCGGTGCCGGACACTTTGTGAAAATGGTTCACAACGGCATTGAGTATGGTGACATGCAGATGATCTGTGAAACCTACCAGATGATGAAAGCCGGACTCGGGCTCTCCAATGAGGAAATGAACGAGATCTTCGGGGACTGGAATAAAGGCGAGCTGGACTCCTACCTGATTGAAATCACCCGGGATATTCTCGGATATACCGATGAAAACGGGGAAGCGACCCTGGATCAGATCCTGGATACTGCCGGACAGAAAGGCACCGGAAAATGGACGGCCGTCAATGCTCTGGACTTGGGACAGCCGCTGACCCTGATTGGCGAAGCCGTATTTGCCCGCTGCCTCTCGGCACTGAAAGACGAACGGGTGGAAGCCTCCAAAGTTCTCTCCGGACCTTCCACTGCTTTTGACGGTGACAAAGCCGAAATGGTGGATGATCTCAAACAGGCGCTGTATGCGTCCAAGATCGTCTCCTATGCTCAGGGCTATCAGCTGATGCGTTCCGCAGCCGAAGAATACAGCTGGAACCTGAATTACGGCGGAATCGCTCTGATGTGGCGCGGCGGATGTATCATTCGCTCCGCATTCCTCGGCAAAATCAAAGAAGCCTTCGATGCCGATCCCGAGCTGACCAACCTGTTGCTGGACGGATTCTTCTCCAAAGCGGTACAGGAAGCTCAGGACGCATGGCGCCGGGTGGTGTCCAGCGCGGTGATGATGGGCATTCCCATGCCGGCCATCGGTGCGGCTCTGGCCTATTACGACGGATACCGTTCGGAGCGTCTTCCCGCCAACCTGCTGCAGGCACAACGCGATTATTTCGGTGCCCATACCTATGAACGGTTGGACAAACCCCGGGGTGAGTTCTTTCACACCAACTGGACGGGCCGTGGTGGAAACACCTCCGCGTCCACCTACGATGTCTAATCCGGAGTGCGAATAATGTCTGCTACCTCTTTTGAACTGACCGGCCAGGTAGCGGTGGTGACGGGTGCCAACGGTGTCCTCATCAGCGCGATGGCAAAAGAACTCGCGGCCAGAGGGGCCAAGGTCGCCCTGCTCAGCCGCAATGCACAGAAACTGGAAGCTCTCACGGCATCGATTGTCGACGCCGGGGGGAGCGCGCTGGCCATTGCCGGGGATGTAACCTCCGAGGAGTCCCTCCGTCGTGCCGCCGGTGAAGTGATGAATACCTTCGGCCGAGTGGACCTGCTCGTGAATGGGGCAGGGGGCAACCATCCCGATGCCACAGCCATGCCCGGGAAAAAGACCTTCTTTGAACTGCCCGCTGAAGCCATGCGCTTTGTGACCGACCTGAACCTGATCGGCACCGTGCTGCCCTGTCAGATTTTCGGGGAAATCATGAAGCAGCAGAAGTCCGGCAATATCATCAATGTGTCCTCGATGTCCGGGTTTAAACCTCTGACCCGAGTGATGGGATATTCTGCTGCGAAAGCGGCGATTAACAACTTCACCGAATGGCTGTCCGTGTACATGGCCACAGAAGTGGATCCTGCGATCCGCGTGAATGCCATCGCTCCCGGTTTCTTTCTCACGGAGCAGAACCGATTCCTGCTGACAAAGGAAGGCAGCGGAGATCTGACTGCCCGTGGCCGGACGATCATTGATCACACCCCTCAGGGCCGTTTCGGCGAGCCGGAAGATCTGTTGAGCACCTTGGTCTGGCTGGCCTCTCCCGGCGCCTCCTTTATCACCGGGATTGTGGTTCCGGTAGACGGCGGATTCCAAGCCTTTGGCGGTGTCTGAGAGAAATCACATGCTCTTTTCTCCCAAACACGACGTCCTGATCGGCATTGATTCCGACGGATGTGTGTTTGACAGTATGGAGGTGAAGCAGGTGATGCACTTTCACCCGCTGATCCTTCGTCACTGGGGATTGGAGAAGGTGGAAAACCGTGTCCGCGAGATTGCGGAATATGTGAATCTGCATTCCCCCTGGCGGGGAAGTAACCGCTTTATTGCTCTGTTGAAAACCTTTGAATTACTGGAGGACTCCCCCAGTATTCGCCGTGCAGAGATTGAGTTTCCGGATCTCACGCCGCTGAAAGACTGGGTGGAGTCCGGAGATTCCCTGAGCAATGACAGCCTGGAGGCTCCTGCCGCAGCGGAACCCGAATTGAAACGGGTGCTGGAATGGAGCCTGGCGGTGAATCGGGATATCTCCACCCGGATGATGCCGGTACCCCCGTTCCGGGGAGTGAAAGAGGCCTTTGGCCATATGCGCGAGCAGGCTGACATGGTGGTGGTGTCCCTGACTCCGCTGGAAGCGCTTGAGCACGAGTGGAGTACACACGGCCTTCGTGGATATGTGGACGGCATTGCTGGCCAGGAGTGGGGGACCAAGCAGGAGCAGCTCCAACTGGCGATCCGTCAGGGGGGCTACGATCCGGATCGGGTTCTTCTGATCGGAGATGCACCCGGGGACTGGAAGGCCGCACGGGAAGTGGGCGTTTGTTTTGCCCCCACGGTTCCTGGAAGAGAAGAAGCGTGCTGGACCAGGCTGCTGGAAGAAGATCTGGATCTCTTTTTTGCAGGGCGCTACAGGAACGAGGCGATGAATCAGCGTGTCGCGGAATTTCAGGCCGCACTTTTACCCAAACCCCCACCGGATGAGGGCTAAGATCCTACCCCGTCTCCACCAAGCTGGATCAGCAGGAGTGCGTTATTTCTCCTGATTCCGACGGCAGGTCGATTCCAATCCTGTATCAGGATAAGGATCTGCTTGTGGTGGACAAACCGTCCGGTCTTTTGACCATTCCCGGCAGAACTCCGGAACTTCAGGATTGCTTATGGAACCGCCTGAAAGAGGTATTCGCTCCTCAGGAGGTTTTTTTGGTTCACCGACTGGACCGGGATACGTCGGGCTTGATTTGCTTTGCCCTCAGCCGGGAGGCTCAAAGTGGACTGGGGAAGCTTTTTGAGAAACGAAAGGTGCGAAAAGAGTACATTGCGGAGGTGGAGGGTGCTTTAACGCCTTCTGAGGGGCTGATCGAAGCACCTTTGCGAAAAGACTGGTCGCGATTTGATGCTCCGGTCTACATTGTCTGCCATGAAAGAGGCAAACGCAGCCTGACCCGGTATGAGACCCTGCATCGGGGGGCGACGCGATCCCAGGTCCGTTTGTTTCCTGAAACCGGCAGAAGTCACCAATTACGGGTGCATATGGCCCATCAGGGGTGTCCGATTGTAGGAGATCCCATTTATGGACATGGAAGGGGACCGGGGGAATTAAAGCTGTTTTCAGTCTTTTTGTCATTTTTGCACCCTCTGACACAACAGAGGGTCGATGTGCGGTTGGAGAATCCACCTTTTCGAAACGAACCCAAGAAATCATCTTGATTTTCGTCATGATCTGTGGAAATTCTTCTGTTATTCGCATTAGTACAGTCCCGTTTCCGGGACCACAACCAAGGAAAAATCTATGATGAAGATCCCGCATCTGTTGCTCTGTGTTGGTTTGGGGGTTGTTGGAACAGGCGTGTTGGCCGATCCTCTTGCCGAGGCCCGCACCCTCCTTCAGCAAAATAAGCCCGAGGAAGTTGAGAGTGTACTCGCGCCGTTCTTTGAGGAAGATGAACCTCAAATTGAGGCACTGAAACTCTCCTTCCGCGTAGCACGTCAAACGGGTAATGTCTACACGGCAGAACGTCGTGTTCGCGAACTGATTTCCCAAGTGGGCACCAAAGAACCGGAGTGGATTTTTGAAGGAGCGAAGGTGGCGCTGGATCTTGGCCAGACTGCAAGGGGCATGGACCGTCTGATGTACTTTGTTCGACAGTCGAAAGAAAAAAGCCCCCAGTTGGAGGAGGCGCTGCAACTGTTAAGTCAGCACAGTACCTTTCCCGAGGCATTTGAAGCATATGTGAATCAGTATCCGGAGCAGGCCCAGTTTGGAGTCGGCATGCGCATGATGGAACGCATCCGCCGCGAGAGCCAACCCCAGACCTTCCTGGATATGGGACGTCTCCTGCTGAAGAACTTCACCAAAGAAGGTCAGGTGGATCAGGTCCATCAGGAAATTTACGAGGCCGTTGACCAGAACATGCTCGGGCTGAACCGGGACCAGGCCTACGATGCGATGTTTTCGGGGACCATTCACGGATACGACATTATCGGCAATATGATCAACCGGAGAGGGATTCGCTATGAAGAACTGCTGAAACTCCAGAAAGCAGCTGGCGGTCCTCTTCCTTCCTGGATTTTGGCCCGGTTTGACGGTCTGGACAATATCAGAAGTCCTGAACTAAAGGCGGCACTTTCGAAAGAGTTCCTCTCATTTGAACCCCTCTACCGTAAAACCGGAAATGCGGCTCTCTACCGCGGATACATGAACCGTGTCTTTTCAGAGCCCAATGCATTCATACCGAAATCCGGGCGTGTGATTTCCGAAAAAATGGCGGAAGACATGTTCCGCACCGCAGTGAAGATGCACAAACCGGCTGACCTGCACCAAATGCGATATCTAGGCCGTATGCTGGTTGGGGAACACCGCAATATCCCGAACCGCTTTGTTCAGGACCCCGAACGGCGGAAGGCTCTTCTGCAGGAATTTCACCCCGCATTTGATGGGAACGACCTTCAGCAGTTGGTGCACCTCAGTCAGGATCAGGGAAAAGCGGTCACCGCATTGGTCCAACTCACACAGGGCCGTCAGGATGTCCGCAGAATGCTGCTGGAGGAAATGAACCGGGCCAATCTTGGCGATCTGTTGGCCTCAACGGCTGGAAGGGAATTGCTGCTGAACCCCACTTCGTTCGATACCCGCCTCCTGGCCCGCGAGTTTATTAATTCGAAGACTCTCCAGGACGCACAGAAAGTGGCGGTCCTGGAAAAAGTGCTTGCCGAAACCGGGTACACCCGGCGTCTGATTCAGCTTTTGGATCATAAAGATTCCCGACTGAGAGATCATCCGCCTCTGCAGGCCTTCCGGAAGAAACTGTCTGCCGACGCCACCCCGAAAGACAAGGTGTTGGCCCTCCTGGTTGAAATTGAATCCAATAACAAGCTTCGTTCCGGAAATGAGCCCCGGAAAGAGTTTACCCAGAAAGTGGAGGAGGCCTTCGATGCCTATGGAACCCCTTATCCGGTCAAAGGTGGTTCTGCGGCACGTGATGCGTGGATGGAACGCATTCTGAGTCTGTACCGAAAAACGTCCGGGAATCGGACCCAGGGCCGTCAGATCTACGCAAAAACAGTCGGGCCTCGCCTGAGCAAAGATGCCAATTGGTCTTCATTCCTGAAATTCACGGTGCAGGATTCTCGTCACGATGGACAGGCCACGCATTATGCCGCCAAATCTGCATTGAACGCGGGGCTTCCCTACGACGAAATGTTCTCCCGAGCCTGGCATCCTTCCTCTGACACCAAACCGTTCCTTCGCCCTTACTATGCCAAGATGACGTTGGATCAGGTCAAAGGATACCTGCAGCGCAACCGCGGCCAGTTTCCTCCAGAGATTCTGGCGGCAGAAGTGGTGGAGGCGATGAAGCACCACACCCTGGTGGCCGGTGACAGCAAACCGATGGCGGAAGTGCTGGGCCGGCTTCGTGAGCAGAAAGAGAAAAACAAATCACTGAACCTTCCCCTGGATGCAATTGCGGATGGGGTCCTGATCGCGGATCAGGGGCGAATGCTCTCGAACTGGGAAGTACGTCGCGAACTGCAACGCCTCTATCGTCACAGTGGCAAAGCCACTGAGGGAATGGTCCGCCTGACCGATGCCCTGAAAAATGTCTCTGATCCGGTTGACCGTGCGAATATCCTGATTTCGGCCATGACATCTGATCGGGACAATGTCCCCGGGGGATCCTACAAAGAAGACCTTCAACCCGGAACGAAAGTACATTTGATTCTGAAGGAACTCCTGCCCTCGGTGAAATCGATGTCCGAACAGGAACGGGGCGCTCTCAGTATCAATGAAGAACTGGTCAAGCAGGTGAACTGGTATCTTGCGCAAAGGGAGATGCCGGAGAACCGGAAAAAAGAGTTTCTCGAGTTCCGAAGCTACATGGCATATGCGCTTGCAGACGGCGCATCCGGAAATCCCCGCTGGACTGAAGTTGGTTGGTCGATCGACGACGCCATTAAGATGGCGGAAGGGGCCGGGGATGTGCAACAGGTCGTCTCCCTGGTGACCTACACCGGAGGAAAAGCCCAGAATACCGATGCGGCCCGGATCAACGAAGTGATCACGGTTCTCGAAGAGAATAAGCGGATGGAGCTGCTGCTTCTGCTTACCCAGTTGATCCAGACCAATGATCCGGCTGCCAAAACCCGCCTGAATCAGGCGCGTGCAGTGGCCGGGGCGGAGGTCCAGGGCATCTACCCTGTGGATAAAGGGGATCCCGAATACCCGCTGTTTGTGGCTGCGGATGAACTGGCACGAAACAATGCAGAGCAGGCCTGGAATCTTCTCCGGGAACACCTCGATGTCTTTGCAGAAGATCCGGTTCAGTATCCTCAGGAGTTCACCGGCTGGGCTCTTGAAAAGCTCCGGGAAGTGAAAGGGGAGAATGGGCAGTTTCTTGAGCTTTCCTCTGAAATCGGAAACCGCGTCCTTTCCCGTGAAGACGAGATTACCGGTGATCTCAAAGCCCGGGCGATGCTGAACCGCGCGGAAATCTTCAGGGAAAACCAGGATTTTGAGGCCGCCCGTCTCGAATACAAAACCCTGCGCACAAACCCGGACCTTCAGAAAACCCCTTATGGTCGTCAGGCGATGTTCCGGGATGTGGATCTTATGATCTCCATGGGGAACAGCAGTGCGGCCGAAGGACTGATTGAGTACTGGTTGAGTAACCCGGACCCGGAACTGCAGGTCAAAGCGTATTATTTCCGGGCCCTGATGGCATTCAATGACAGTGATTATGAAGTAACCCGGGAGAATCTGGACAAAGTATTCGAGTTGGACTTCACCAATACAGAAGCCCGTCTGCTTCACGGGAAATGGAGGTTGCGGACCAACTATGAAGTCGATAACCCCGAGGTACTGTTGGGAACCCTGCAGGACCGGACCATCCTGCGTCCGGGTCAGCCTCTCCGCGTCAGTGTTCAGGACCCCAACCTGAGCGTTGTGGGAGGCGGGACCGCGATTCCGGTGGTGATCAAAACCTCAGTGGGCGGTGATGTCGAGAAACTGAATCTCTTCCCCTCCACCCGGGATCCGAGACTCTTCCGTGGATCGATGGACACCAAACTGGCCGTGGCGTCCCCTGACAACCAGCTTCTGGAAATCAACGGGCAGGACGTCGTGAGTTATGAGATTGATCCTGAATTCCTTGCGTTGAGAGGAATGACCAGTGCGGGAGAAAAGAGGCTGACAGTGGTGGATGATGCCCGACTGGCGGTGAGCGCGGGAGAAATACTCTCCGAAGCTGAACAGCAGGCAATGGAAGTGGAATCCCAGATGTCCGGTGGACCGGTGGAGGTGAACACGACGGTTTCCCATGTTCGTCCGGGAAATCCATTTTATGTCATGGTGCGCGACCGGGACCGCAGTGACGGCTCCGAAGACAATGAAGTCCGCATTACGGCAACCACCTCCAGCGGTGACGAAATCCGCGGAGTGTCTCTGAAGGAAATTTCTCCTTTCACCGGTGAGTTTCGCGGCAAAATTGAGACCGCACTGCCCCCTCCGCGGGCCAGTGCGTCTGACAGTGCGGAAGGGGTAGACCCCGGAGTTGTCATCAACAACACCCGGGACGGCATGTGGCGGAGCCGTTCGGATGGCCAACAGGGGAAATGGATCAAAGCGGACACCATGAACAGCCATGAGGTGAAACGGGTGATGCTGATGACACCTGACGCCTCCAAGATTGCCCAGATCCGTCTGTATGGCTCTCTCATGGGGGAAGAAATGCTCATGGGCAGCTTCCCTGAACGTAAAGTCAGTTCGGGCGGTGTGAAGGTACAGACTACCGGCACCAATCTCCGGTCATTGGTCGAATATCGGAAGTACTTCAGTGAGCTTCAAGGTACGCCGAAATCGGTTCCTGATTTTACCTACAAGGTGACCGAACACGGAAAACGGTTTCACGTGCAGGGAGCCTTCTGGTTGCCGGAAGAGAAGAACCTCCGTCTGCGGTTGATGCCTCTGGAAAATCACCGCTACAATCTCAGCGACCTTTGGCTGGATATCCTGGTGGATGGAGAACGTGTGGTCGGTGGCCGGGGATCTGACCTGATGAAGAATCCCATCTATGTCAGCCTCAGTCAGGGTGGACATGTGTTGGAAGCCTTCGGATATGCCCGACATAACAAGGACGGTTTCCAGTTGGGTATGGAACAGGCGGATGGATCCGTTGTGCCGCTTCCCGCGGACTGGTTCAGCATTGAAGCCCAACCTGAATTGGCGGAGTTCCTGAAAGACCGGGCCAGGATTGACCGTAAAGCGGATTCCTGGGAAGCGGTGTTCCAGGAGCCGGAGCGTCTTCGCTCAATCCGTTGGGAGTTTGTAAACTATGCGGGTGACAGCATCCGGGTGTCCGAAATCCGTATCGAGGAGGAAAACGGCAAACCGATTCTTCCATCCGGAACCGATTACACCGATGCGCTCAAAAACGATACCCTGGAAATTGCTCCCGGTGACCGGATCTCTGTGACCTATGAGGATCGGGTTACGTCCGAAGGACAACGCAAACAACTAACCCGTCAACTGACTTCCCAGTTCACCAACGGAAATCTTTCCTTCTTTTTCGAAGTCCTGACTCCTTCTGATAAAGGGATGCGTCAGTCTCTGTATGATGCCTTCCGCTTCCGTCCGGGTGATGAATTCATGGTGGTGGTGCAGGACGGAGATCTGGATGTCAGTCCGGGTGTGGATACCGTGGAAGTCGAAGTGAAAACCCGTTCCGGTGAAATGCTGGTTCTCACGGCACAGGAACAGACCAGTGCGAATCATTCACCTGGAACTCCTGTTCACAGTGGACGTTTCCTTGCTCTCCTGCGCACCGCGCAGGATGCGGAAACGGGTGGGGATACTCTGCGGGTTCAGACCGGGGATAAAATCACAGCGACCTATCTGGACCAGGAAAACACGTCCCCCGGGATTCCGATCAGACGTGAAACGGAACTGTCCAGCGTACAGGAATCGGAACCGGTTCTCACGCTGTACCATACCTGGCGGGAACAGGTGGAGGATACCAGTGATGAGGCTCAGATGAAGCTGGAGCAGATCCGGAAACGGACCGGGAACTCCGAGCTCGAAGCGATCATGACCTGGAGTGAGTACGGAATGCCGATGTCAGAGGAGACACTCTCTGAAGAGACCATTTCGATCAATGCGGATACCCCATTACCCCTGGAAGTCTATCTGCCTTCCCAGGCCATGCACCGGGGCAGCGCCTTGACCCTGGTGGTCCTTGCTGAATCGGAGAAAATCCGCGCGGATGCCGAAGGTCGTGAACCGAATGTCATCCGTCGTCGTGTGGGTCTTGGAGGCGCAGGAGGGAATGTGCGGATGCAGGCCAACCCCGAAATCGAGGAGTTGTCCATGACTGAACCGGAGCCCAATGCCACGTTTGGAACCTCCGTCAGTTTCAAGCTGGGTTCCCCCTCTGCCTTGGAAGAGCAGAGGGATCAGATCTTTGTGCAGGGTAATGACAAGATTCTCCTGGTGCTGATGGATGCAGAGAAAAACCGTATTTTCGAAAAGCAGTTCCAACTGGTGTCGGAAGGCAGTATTGCTCTGAAGGATAGTAGCTATGAGGCGGGTCGAACCAAGATTCACCTCGGGGAACGTTTCTTTGTTCAGGTTCAGGATACCGATCAGGACATTTCTCCGGAAGTGGATGAAATCACCGTGGAAGTCCAAACCAGCATTCATGGGAAAACGACAGAACTTGCCCTCCGTGAAACCATGCCTCACTCCGGGGTCTTCACCGGGGTTCTCCTGCCCCGGTTCCTCCAGCCTGAGGTTCCGGAAGAAGCGCCGGCCCCTGCTGCCGGAGTGGAAGAAGAGGTAGAGGAAACAGGCAGTGAGGAAATTCTCGAGGTGAATGAGGCTCTGGTGGGGATTCCCACATTGGAGGTGGCCTTCGGTGAGCAACTGACATTCACGTACCAGGATGCGGTTACACTTCCCATCCGGACACCCGGACCCAAAGATGTCGTGGGGCGGATCTTTGAAGGATCTGATGGGGAGATGCTGGCCTTTACCAAATATTTCCCGGATGCGGAAATGGCGGTACGGGTTCAGTTCCGGTTAGCGGAAAGCCTGTTCGAAATGGCGAAAGATTACCGCAAACTCAAACAGACACAGCGTTCCAGCGATGCCATTGCGGAAGGGAAACGGATTCTTGAGGAAGCGCTGATCAATTATCCTGATACAGCACTTGCGGTGGAAGGGGAGTACCTTCTCGCCAACCTGTACCAGGAAATGGCGGCCGAAGTGGAAGAGACGGATGAAGAGAAAAGCCGCGGCTTTTATCAGGAAGCCCTGAGCCGTTTCTCGGCCATTCTCAGTGGATATCCTGACAGTGACTTTGCCGCTCGGGCTCAGTTCCATAAGGCGCTCTGTCTGGAGAAACTGGGCGACTTCATGCTGGCCAGTGAGGAATATGTCAAGATGACGTACATCTTCCCGGAATCCCCCCTGGTGGGGGATGCTGCCATCCGGCTTGCGACCCATTACTATAAGAATGAACAACGTTACGATACTGCGGGTAAAATCTACTCCAACTTCTTCCGCCGGTTCCCCGAACATCCGTTGGCCCCCAAAGCCTTGTTCATGGGGGCGCAAAGCCACATGAAACAGGGTGAGATCTGGGAACAGGAACGCCGTGGACAGGGTGTGCGTGAAGATGATGTCAAAACAGAACGCATTCTGGACGAATACCGAGATGCGGTTGAAAGTCTGCAGGAACTCATCGATAACGAGACAGGTGTCGTGACCAAGGAAATGCGGGCACAGGCAATGTACTGGGCCGGTGATGCCAGCCTCCGGGCGGAGGATTATCCCAATGCGTACCTGTTCCTGAAACGGACGACCTTTGAGTACCCTGATTCTGAATGGGCCCGGCGGGCCCGGGGGCTACTCCTGCAGTCGGCAGAATCTTTTGAGGGGCTTCAATAATGAGAGGTCTGTTTCCGTTCCTTGTTCTGTGGATTTCACTGCCGCTGTTCGCGCAGGAGTGGTCCCATGTGCTGCCTGCTGATCTGTACAAGACGTTGGATTTGAATCAGCGGGCACAGGTCGATAAAGCCCTCTCCCTGTACAGCAAAGGGGGAGAGGGGCAGAAAAAAAATCAGCAGATGTTCCATAAGAATGCGGCCACGGAATGGGAGCGGTTCCGGGTGCAGCACGGGGACAGCGTGGATCCGTCGATCTTTGCCTACAGCCTGTTTATGCAGGCGATGAGTCAGGACCGGGCGCGATCCCGCCATACGGCGGTGAAAACCTTCACTGAAGTACTCGACTTCTTCCCTGATGAAATCTGGCTTGCGGCCCCGGCGTTGTATTTCCGGGCCATGACCCATTACAACATCGGGGACAAACAGAAGGGATTGGCGGATGATCTGGCTCTACTGAAGGATGAGGATTACCGCATGCATCCGTTAGCGGGGAATGCATATCTCCGGGTTGCGGATAATCACTGGAAAAACAAACGCACCCGTGAATCCCTGAAAATGTGGGAGACGGTCCGGGACAATTTCGAGAAAAAAAATTCGGGTGCATACCGCGTCGCGGTGGACCGGCTCCGGAACTGGCAAATTGTTCAGGGCGATCTTCAGGGGGCATATGACTGGTATTTGGAACGGGAGTATCGCGGTTCGGATCTGGATAAAAAGATCAATGCGGCGGTGAAACTTCACAGCTACACGCAGCGGGGACTGTCCCGGGAATTTAAAACCTGGTATTTTGATCCGATTGTGGGCGGAAAGAAAGGCGAGAAGCAGCGTAAAGAACTCGCGGAAACCTTCCGCGAATGGTTTTTTAACCAGGAAGCACTGTTCACAGAAGCAGGTCGGGACTGGCAGTTTCTCATGCTTCAGTTTGAAGACTATCAGCGGAACAACCCGAAAGAGCTGAAAAACTTCCTTCCCAGGATCTCATCTTATTTGAGAAAAACCGATCCGGAAAAACGGACGGAACGAGCCAAACAGCTGTTTGGGAAACTGATGGGGATGCGTGAATACGACATGGCTCTCAGTCTGCTGGAGTTCTACCCGGATCCGGTTTCCCGGTTATGGGCCACCTACACCGTGGAAACCGCCCGGAAAAAATATGAATCCGCGGATCAGGTTCTGGAGCAGCTTCTGGGGCAGAAGGACCCCAAAGTCATCAGTGCAGCACGTCAGGCGCGTGCGGCTCTGTACCACAAGAATATGAAAAAGTATGACGAAGCGATCAAGTTGTACTATGAGATCAACAATCCACCGGATACCCTCTGGCAGATTGTGGACTGTCAGCGGAAGAGCGGGAAAAAAGATGCTGCTCAGAATACGTTGACGGAGATCGCAAGTATTTTTCCTGATCAGGCCTCCAGAGCCATCTTTGCCAAGGCGGATTATTTCCGCCAGGATGGAGAAAAGAAAATGGCGGTCGGTCTGTATCGGAATCTGCTTTCCCATCCGGAATGGAAAAAAACCGGCGAAGCCTCCAGAGCCCATGACCGACTGGAGGACATGGGAATTGCGACTGGCGGTGCCGTGATACATGAAGTGAATTAAGAAAGGTCCCACGTATGAAAAAATCCAGAACGATGATTACCGGCATGTGCCTGATGGTGTCCCTGCTGAGTATTGCCCAGGAAGAAGCCGCCACGACCCGCAGACGCAGAGGAGGGGATGCCTCCGTTGATGTCACGGAGCTTCGTGCCAAGCGCATGATGGACAATGCGGTTGAGCTGTTGAGCACGGGCCAGAAAGAGCGTGGGGTGGCCATGCTGGAAGCTGTGAACACCATGTTTCCCGAAAGTAAAACCCGCTTTACGGCTTCTCTGGCGCTTGCCCGGTACCAGATTGAACAGAAGAAATTTGATGATGCCCTCCCTCATCTCCAACTCGCGAAGGAATCTCCTGAAACTGAAGAACAGGCCGAAGCCTGGTTTCAGCTCGGAGCCCTTGCCTTTCATCAGGCCAATTTTAACGAAGCGTTTGCGAATCTCCGCCGGGTGACCAATGAGTTTCCTGGAAGCCCCTATGCGAACCACGCATATGATTACATCGGGCAGGCCCATTTCAAACAGGGACGCTGGGGGAAAGCGGTGGAGGCCTTCCGCATGGTCGGAACCGCAGTGCCCGATAATCTGGTCGTCGGGGATGAAGTCCTTGCGGAGGCCGGACAGCGTTTGTTCGTGAAGGTATCGGATCAGGACCTCAAGATTCTCAAGATGCTGGGTGAAAATGTCACCGTATCCTTCGAAGCGGAATCCGGGGATACAGAAACCTCCACCTTGGAAAAACTCGGCCGCAGCGGTGAGGAATGGTTGGCCTCCATTCGTATGGCACCGGAGCCGGGTGAATCCGGGGATGAAATCCTGACGGTCCAGGGCGGAGAATGGATCACCGTCACCTACATCGACGGCAACACCGAGGAAGGCGATGTGGATGTGAAGAAAACCTCCAGGGTCAGAATCGTTTCCACCGGGGCCGTCAGTATCACGGACGGTGCCTATCACCGGAGTGTCAAAGGGGTCTTTGCCGGTCAGCCGGCCTACGTGAAGCTTACCGATTTGGATTTGGATTCCACCCCGGAAGCGGATACGGTGGAGGTGAACATCACCGTCGAATACGAGCCGGAGGAAGAAGAGAACGAACTGGCTTCGATTGAAGGCATTGATGTGAATGAGCTGGAGGCAGAGGAAAAAGAGGTGGAGTGGCTGGAACGGACCAGCTTGACCATTACCTTAACCGAAACAGGGCCTCATACCGGCGAGTTCCGCGGTGCATTCCGTCCGGTGCTTTCCGGTGAACCGCCTGAAGGAGAGTGGGACCATGTGGAGGTACAGGCCAATGACCGCGTCCGGGTCCACTATCTCGACGAAACCCATCTCCGCTCCACCACTCCGGTGGACCGTGAGGCGATGGTGACGGTTGTGGTGGGGGGGAGTACCGAGCCTCAGTCCATTGTCTCTATCGCCAATGATGCGGATACTCAGGGTCGGAAACTCCTGATTGAAGCCCAGTTGCTTCACCGTTGGGGATCCATCTTCAAAGATGTGGGGCTTGAGGAATCGGCTTACATGAAAGCGGAGGAGGGCCTGGGGAAAGTGGATGAGATCATGAAACTGACGGCCCGGCAGAGTATCAGCCGGGAGATTCTGGAGCAGGCATTCGCCGTAAAATGGAATCTGTATCTTGTGCAAAACGAACTGAACGCCGCGATTGAGACCTGTATGGCTCTGGTGCGTATCTTTCCAGATACCGATCTGGTGGACCTGGCGTTTATGAACATTGCCCGTGCGCGTGCAGAATCTGATGAGTTGAGTGACAAACGGGAAGCCTTGAAAGTGTATGACCGCGTCCTGGACCTGCCTGAATCCGAGCAGAAAGCCGAGGCCCGGTTCAGAATGGGGGAGGTCACGGAAGAGATCATCAAGATGGAAACCAAAGCCGGGACACAGCCGAATCTGGCACCTGCGATTGGGCATTATCAGCGCTGCGCAGATACCTATCCCAACTCTCCATTCGCCGGGGATGCCTACAACAAAATCATCAACTATCATATCGGGCTTCGGGATTATACCCGCTCTGTGGAATTGATGGACCGAGTGGTGCAGGATTACCCGGATGCGCCCTGGCTCGACCGTGTGCTGCTTCAGTGGGGCGTCGTGGCTCACCGAATGGGACAAGTGAATGTTGCCAAAGCCAAGTTTCTTCAGGTATTGGAAGAATATCCGAATGGACCTGCAGCTGCAAAGGCCACACAGTTTATAAATCAACTTCGATAATCACTCACGTGATGACTAAGGAGAACCTCTCATGCTGAATTATCTTTTGGACGGCGGACCGGTCATGTTGCCGCTTTTCCTGCTCTCTGTCTTGTCCCTGGCGATTATCATTGATCGTGTTCGCGCGTTCCGCTCTGCGGGCGGGAGTGTGGATGTGTTCCGGGCGGATCTGAATCTGAAACTCACCGATGATGATCTGGACGGTGCGATTAATCACGTAAAGGATTCCACTGGGCCTGTTGCCGCATGCGCACTGGTTGGGCTTCAGCGCTACCGGAAAATGCGTTCACGTGGACGAAAGCCGGAAGAGATGGAAACCACAGTCTCCAAGGTGATGGAAGATTATGCGCCGAAGTCCATCAGTGGGTTGGAGAAACGTCTGAACCTGCTGGTTCTGATAGCATCCGTGTCGCCTCTTCTGGGGATGGTTGGCACCGTGACCGGTATGATTCGTTCGTTTGACAAAATGAGCGAAATGGCCGGACTGGATCCGAGTGCGGTTGCCGGAGGGATTTCAGAAGCACTGATCACCACTGCGTCCGGATTGATTGTGGCGATTCCGGCCGTGGTGGCCTACAACCTGTTCAGTCGGCGTATCGAAGAATACAACATTGGAATCGAAGAGTGTGTGATGGATGTTGTGGCCTCCATCAGTGAGCACTGATCGGGCACGTTGATGGCGCGTTTGCGAAAGAAACGGGATCTGGATGTGGATGTGGATGTCGGCGCGTTTGCTGATATCGCGTTCCTGCTGATCATTTTCTTCATTCTTACCACCAGCCTTGTGAAAACCACAGGTCAGGAAGTGAGCATTCCCACGGCGCAAACTCCGCCTGAAAAGACCAAAGAGGAAAAAACACCCACCATCAATCTTCTCTCGGACAAGATCCTCTTTGGCGAAGACGAGGAGAGCATGGAGGAAATCGAGTATCCCAAACTCGAAAGCATTTTATTCTCGATGGACCTGACCAAAGAAGGGATTGAAGCCAGTGACCGAATGGTGATTCTGGAAGTTGGCGGAGATGTCAAATATGAACGCTACTATCAGGTGGTGACTCTGATCAGCCGGGCGGGTGGCATTGTGGCCATGGTGGAGGAGGCGGGAGAATGACCGTTCGTCGCCGGAAAAAGATGAAAGTGATGATTCCCCTCGCGTCGATGGGGGATATCGCCTTCCTGCTGATTATTTTCTTCATGGTGGTCTCTTCGTTTATGAAGAACAAACAGCAGTTTGAACCCGCTGGAAGCCAATACGTACAGAGCGTGGAGGCCGCACAGATTGCGGTGACGCTGGATGAGGACGAACGGCTTTGGATTCAGGGGAATGAGGTGACCACTGCGCAGGTGGGCGCTGTGGTCGAGACACTGGTGGAACAGCACCCGATGGATACGCTGGTACATGTGAACGTACATAAGGATCATGACTGGGATACCTGCCGGCCGGTCATTGAGGCCCTGAGTGCAACCGGCGTAAAATTTATCTTTACCGGAATCCGGGCGGAAAATTGAATAGGAACTCACTATGACGGAACAACCTTCATCTGAACAAGAACTGAACCCGGAGGCTCTTCTGGAGGACTGCAACCAGTCCACCTTTCTCAAGTCTCTGATTTTCTCAACCGTCGTGCATGTTGTGTTCGCGGCCGTTACTTCCTTTTCGCTGTATGCGATGTGGGCCAAACATGGGATGTTCCGGGAGGGATATGGGCTGTTGTCTCCATCTGAGATGAAGCTGATTGCCAAAGAAGAAGCGAAAGCGGCGGAAAAGAAAGCCCAGGAGGAAATGCTTGCCGCCGATTTAGAGGAACAGCGCAAACAGGCGAAATTGGATATGGAGAAAGAGCAGGCGGAGGAAGGGGAGGCCACACCTGATCCTCAGAGCGTTGGGGCAGAATCCTCCACACCCACTCCCCCGGAAATTGAACCCCTTCCGCCGAAGCGGGAATTCACGCTGGACGATCTGCCCGAGCTTTAATCGACGGACTGGACTACCTGAATGGCCTCACACTGGACACTTTCAGTATTGGATGAAAAGGGCGCACCTGATCGTGTGCTGGCCCTCGTCCCTCCCGCTTGTCATATTGGACGTGACCCTGACAATGAGCTCCAGCTTGACTTAGAGTCCGTGAGCGGCCGTCATGCCCGGCTGTCTCTCGATCCGGATGGTGATTGGTGGATTGAAGATCTGAATTCCACCAATGGTATTTGGAAAGATGATGAAGAACTGAAAGGAATGCATCGTATTTCGGAAGGGGAACTTCTGGAAATCGGAGTGATCAAGGTTCGGTTTAACCGTGTCGACGACGAGATGGAGGCGGAGCCTCCTCCCCCGGAACCGGACCAAAGTCATCGGATTCATATCGGGGACGATTTGGAAAAAGAGGATGCGGGCCCAACGGAGGGATCCGAACCCACCATGATCAAGGCCCCGGGTGACAGCCTGCATATGGATTGGGACGAGGAGGAAATGGCCAAACGTCGACAGGAGGAGAAGGGGGAGTCCGCCTCTCCGGCCTCCATCTCCGAATCGGACACGATCAAAAAAAAAACCTCGAACCCGCTCTCTGCTGACATTCCCCCTCCAGAGGGCGACCCATCAGATTCCACTCTCCAACCGGGCGCGGAACCCGAGCCAGAACCTGAGCCAGAGCCAAAACCCGAGCCAGAGCCTGAACCCGAGCCTGAGCCGGAGCC
>DIYN01000035.1 GCA_002429065.1 Verrucomicrobia bacterium UBA6053
GACGACTGGGCCTCTCCCACTGACCCCTTATCTGACCCCTTATCCCATGGTGGCGTTTCCAGCCTTCGCGAATTTCCTCCTCGGACTGAACAAACTCACCGGAAGTCAATTCATGCCGACAATTGGAAATCAATGCATCCAGAGAATCTTCGGTGGCCTCGAGATGATACTGCAGTCCCACCGCATGAGCGCCCCAGCGGAACGACTGATTTTTTACGCAATACCGCTTAACCCCCTTAGTATTTGATGGTTCCCATTACTGCAAGAGACTTACATTGGAGAAACGTTATTAATCTTTTATAATGTGCAATGGCAAGTTGATTAAATCCCATTTTAACGAGCAGAACACAAGGAAGTATATAACACCAATAAATGGTTAGTGGGAGAGAAGAATTAAGCTGATATTTTGATTGATATAAAAAACGCGCAAGGCATGGCCCTGCAATATCATATTCTGTAAGTAATTTACGCCCATCGTTGCTATGTTGAAGCTTATTCATTCTAAATGATCTGAGGACATTAAGCTCAAAACATGAATCTGGCCGCCCCATGAGGTCGCACACTGCGGTAGTAAGAAAGCAACCTTCATCTTTTCGCGATTCATCATTTTCGAATTTCAATTCGTTTTTCTTCAAGCAAATTTCTATATCATCTGTACTTAAGTAACCACTGAAAGAGTTTTTAACGTTTTTAACTTTATTATCTGAAGAGAAATATACTTCCAACCGATATAAATTTTTTGATTGTAAATTTGCAATAGGATTTTGATCAGATTTTTCTTTCACAAAACGTGATCTTTTAGCATTTCCAGAATTACGATTATTACCGATTGGTAAGTAATAGAGTAAGTTTTTTTTATCCTTCTCTCTAATAATTTCAAATAAGTTGATAAAACAGTGAACATTAGGTGGAAAAACGCCATCCCGAAAGATTACAATTTCTCTGATCGTCATTAGACGTGTTTTAAGATTTACTTTCCCACGAATTACACAAGTTACCGAGGAACCGGGTAAAGTTCCCTCTGGGGTTAAGGGCAGCGAGACGGAAAAAGACGCTGCAGGTAATTTAGTTTCTCCTTTTTTATCCTGAGCATTTGTCTTTACCCAAGTCTCCATTATTCCAGTAGTAACCCTGGTTTGGATGCTGGTTGATACTTCATATGTCTCATTTTCGCCTTCTTCTGCACGCAAAATTGAATTGCTTAGGACTGCAGCTCCTGTAGAAGTTACTGCTCTTTGCATAAAACGTCTTCTTGTAATTCGATTCATAAAGATAACTTTAATTTTTTCGCCTTAATTGATTTACTATCACTTCAGTAAGGATACTATGGACTTCAGTTCAAAAAATATTTTTATTCATTCACGAATAAATTATTCATTATTTCTTCATTTATCTCCTTCCGTTCTTTTTCTTCGATATAACTGAACGGATAATTTAACTCATGTTTAAATGCTTCTTGCATTTTCACGGCAAACCAGTTGTCATCATATTTCGGATCTTCAAAATCGAGAATTAACCTCCAAAATGCGGGCCCTATGCTAATGACATTTGGTTTGTGCTGCAAAACCGTATCAATATCCATTTCTACTTTAACTTTATTGATGTAAAAGTTTTTTAAATTAGTATTATCCCTTTTAGCAATCATATTATCAGTTCTTTGCAAAGATCTCTCAATTATTTCTTTGTCAATTTTTTCGTGCCAAGCTTCCGACTTCTCCAGATAACCTGATCTAATTGATGAAACAAAGGCCCAATAAAAAACATCTTCCATACGTTCATATGATGAAAGCCTTATATCACTAACTTTAAATAAAACTGATAATTCTTGATCAGTTAAAAGAGTAAGGGCGTAAAGAAAAAACTCATGAGGAAGAGACTCAGCAGCAAGACCAAGCTCTTTTAAATCATTTTGTCTACTTTTACCCAAGCCTCTTTCCTCCCGATCATTGGTATTTGATTTCTTGTTCCCGCAGGCTGGGCAGAGTGTTATTAGAAATAATAACGTGCTGATTTTAAGATAAATAATAGCTTTAGTGTAATGCCTCATTATCTACCTATTTTGTGTGAATAATTTGTAAATCAAAATTTATTTCGTTGTGCTTATGTTAGCAACCTGCAAATTCCACCCTTTCATAGTCTAGACGCAGAAGAAAGGAGAGTGGTGATGGGTGCTAGGGTCGGGGATGTCCCGTTCATTCTTAAAATCGCTGATGGCTTCGAGGTGAGAGTATCAGCATTATTGTTAGGGTAATCAATTTCAGGACATGGATTGAAGTGCTACGTCGAAAGGTAGAGAATTACGGTAACCCATCAAAATCAGTAGGTCAATACACAAATTTCCTCTGCACCACTTTGGGCAGGGTTGCACGGAGTTTCATAATAAGTGCTTGTTACAAGGGGTTATACAAAAATTTACCGCGATTTGGGGGTTTCGAGTGATGCGACGGTTCATTTTGGGTATGGTTTCGCGCCTTGCACCGGGAGGTTTAAAGATCTCCAGATGTAAAGGGTCAGAGTACCAGGCTGTAAGGCAAGAGTTTTTAATGGATTAATTTTGGGCATACGGGACCGTCCGGTTTCAGCCCGGTTTTTTCTATCGGAAAAGCAAGGTCTGTTCGGAGTCAGACGGATCGGCGATACGGTGAACCCGTAGTAGGCTGGCGGTTCCACTCCCGCCGCAGGCTGGTGTTACAAGACATCGTGCAACTAGACCGAAATCACTGCCGTGTCAGAGTACCTTTGAGCGGTCGTGCTCCCCCTTTGCTGGGGGAACAAAAAGGAGCGGAAACCAGCGTGGTACTCTGACCCAAGCCATCGCTAAAACGTGGCAGCCCGTAAGAACCATCCTGGTTTCCGCATCAAAACCGATCACATCATTTGTCCGTTGAGCTTACATGCCCGTTCTCATCAACTGCAGCTCACTGCTCAGAGTGGTAATGAAATCCCGTAGATCTCCTGGATGGTAAGCCGCCAGATTCCCAGAGGGTTCTCAGGTGCAAAGGCCTCCCGCAGAGCTCCTGCCCGTTGCCATTTTTTGCGTAGGTCCGGCCAGATCTTCAGGTAATACCGTGCCAGCTCCTCCCTGTCTGCATGCGTGCGGAGCTCCTCAGGAAGATAGGCCTGGTTATCCCGCATCAGCCTCATGCCGATCCGCAGGTACCTGCGGGCCAGGCCGAAGTCTGCATGCTGCCCATTGGCGGTTCGCCGTTGATGGTCTTCCCGTAAATCATCGGGTCCGTGCTGACCGAGGTGGGTGCCGCATTGCACGACGTAGTTTTTCAGGATGCGGTTGCATTGCCGCCCAACGGTTCCATGTTTTGCTTCGCTCTCCGGTCCACCGCTTTGTTTGACGCGGGGGACGATACCGGCATAGGAGGTGAGGCGGCGCAGAGAAGGCTGTGCCTCCACTGGACCGATCTCTGAACTCACTCCTGCGGCCAGCGTGATCCCGGTGCCTTTGATGGTGGTCAGCATGGCTCCCGCTGTGGTTGCCAACCGCTTGGCGCTTTCCCGGTCGACCTGCTCAATACAGGCCAGAAGGCCCTCATAGAGCCGGATTGGTAGGTTTCCGTACAGCAGTACATGAAGCAACGGAGATCGAACTTTACAGCGTCGTGTTACATCCGAATGGGAAACATCAGGAACCAAAGGAACTATTGCCAGAACCCCTCACCATACACTTATCATTGGAGACGAATTGTGGTGAAGTGATTGAACCCCGCTCTGTATACGGACGAACTGTTCTACCCATTCGGATTCCGCTAAAAACAAAAGAGGGGAGCATCTACATACAAGGCGCGTACATCTTACCGGATTCTCCACCCAAACCCTTTGAATTCTCGGACAAGTACCGATTCAAGAGAGAAAGATATTTTGGAGCTCTGCGGATTTAGACATAGATGATGAATCTGTGGAGAAACGTCTGGAGCAGCTAAAGGTCAGGCCTTGCTATGACTCACGAATCACGCCGGAATGAAGCAATACGCAGCCTTCTCGGATCTCGATACTGATGACAATAAAATTGACATCATGTTGAAGGGTGGGATAAGTTACTCCCAGTGAGGTAATAATGATGATTCAGAAGCTATGGTGCATGGTGACATGTGGAGGCTTTGTCCAGTTGGCTGCTGGGGAGTTTGAAGGTGAATAAAAAAGGTTTATTAACTCTTATTTCTGCGCTTATGGTTTCCTGTGTAAACAGACAGGTCCAACAATATTCCACTTATAATATTAACCTGAAAAGTGATTATAAATGTTATTCTGATAAATCTTTGTCGATGAGCACAGGAGGATTTGGTTATTCAGATGTAACTGGATCTTATGTTATATCATCACGCTGGAATAATAAAGCTATTGTGCTTTCTGAAGGGAACTGTCGTGTAATTGATGGTGATGATTTGGCACATAAAGATGGAGGGATGCTTCTTTTTGATAAGAGTATGAGGAATCAATATTTCATGGATGTCAGGAAGCAAAAAATTTCAGGTTCCGGAATCAGACTTTCAGTAGGGGATTTTCATAAGTTTGAAAATAGCAAAGCTTTTTTTTATGTTACATCACCATTCTTGGGTGATTATATAGTTTTGAGAAGTTATGAAAATAACAACCCCCTTGTTGCTACTTACTCTTTGTATTCTGTATTGACAAAAAAACTCATTCTTTCATCAAATAACCCGATATGGATTATCGATGACGGGAATGGTGAGTGGGCTTGCTACTATGATGCTATTGGTGAAGGGAAGGCGAAAGTGCATTTAAAGGATCTTGAAAATTCGAAGCAAGATGTTGAAATTATTTTAACGGGAATTGGCGGATACCAACTTTCGATACTGGATGTGGATTCAAAAAATGCTAAACTTCTGTGCATGCTCATAGGGAGTAAAAGAAAGCATTTTATCCCGAAGTCATACATCCTGGTATCCTCTTTTGAAGGAGAAATTCTGCTGAAGAAAAAATACAAATCAAAATACCTACTTGGTCCCTATTTTTCTAATAAGGGCGTGAGGTAAATATAAATGTAAAAGGGTTGTTGGTTCCATTCTCGTTTTTGCAGCGGCTTTTCCGCCCATTTTTCTCTTGGATTCTGGCCATATAAAAAGGGTCACCCGTAGAAAGCAGGCATTCACTGGAGCTGCTGACGTCAGAACCGACCGAGGATGATCTCTCAGGGGTCTGGAACCATGATGCGATAACTCTACATTCAAGCAGACAGCTTGGTGAAATCGGTGGAAGGATTTCCAATTACAAACCTATCTAATGACAATAAAGTTGACAAATAGCTGAGGCTGGGTATCGTTGAGTGCATGATGAATCAACGGAAGTGATGATATGATGCAAAAGGTATGGAGTTGTTTTGTGTGCTTGTGTGCGTTCCAACTGAATGCCGGAGAGCTGGTCAGGGTGAGTGTCAATCAGCCAGGGAATGTGGTGGTGATTGAAGAAAAAAGTCACAAAGACAGTATTAGCATTGTGGAGATGGAAATCATCAACCCCGATGCTCAGGGGACAGCGTTTGCATTGGTCTCTGCCCTTTGTGGCATCGCCCTGCGTGAGGACAAAACGCATTTTTGTGTGATCCGGACAGACAGAAAGAACGGTAAGGATGTGAAGAAGGTGTATTTTACTTCGGATATTACAGGAGACCCTTCTAAAAAGTTCAGTGATGATATGGATGAGGAGTCTTTGTCCATTTACCGAGAGCTCGGATGGGCATCGGTCAAGCAATTTGCCCTGTTCTGGCCGAATGCGGAAATGAAGAAAAAAGAATAAGAGCCGGTGCTCTCTGTTTGTCGATGGACCTGCACATGGTACAAAGGGTACAGGCAAAAGAGCCCACAGAAAACAGGCATTCACTGGAGTCGCTGACGTCAGAACCGACCCAGGATGCCCTCTCACGGGTCAGGAACCATGGAAGTTTGAGTCTTTCAGGAACTCGAATGCATACGGAAACCCGCGATGAGGCATGTAGGGCTGGCATTCCGCCCTCCCGCAGTGGGAGTTCGGTCCTTCAGACCTCAAAGAGGGTGGGGGGATCTCACCTCCAGGCCTAACGGCCTTCGCTGCGGAAGATCAGGCCTTTGGCCCTGGTTCCCTTCTATCGCCTACGAAAGAGACGATTTTGGTCATACACCCGACGAGTGCCAGCCTTGAGGAAATACATTGACTTCGGTTGTATTCTATTGTATTCATAGTGAACGCAAACGAATAAGGTGGCTTATGTCAAAAACAGTAACACTTAGGCTCGATGAGAGCGTTTATGGAAAGCTCAGAAGTTGGGCTGAACGTGATAACCGGGCTTTGTCCAACTTCATTGAGACTGCGGCACTTCGTTTCATCGAAGAGCATGAAGTCGTAGATGAATTTGAGATGGCGGAAATCGAAGGGAATAAAGCCCTCAATGCCAGCCTGAAAAAAGGCTTGAAAGACGCCAAGGCGGGAAAAGGCCGTTTTGTCTGAATACAAAATATTCGAAACCGACGAATTTCAGAAACAACTCAGAAAAATAACGTCGGCCCAAAGAAAGGTGATTGAAAAGAAATTGTCGGAGTATGTATATCCGCAACTCAAATCTGCCCCTTATTATGGGCCGAACATTAAAAAGTTAAAAGGGTACGAACCAGAGACCTGGCGGTATCGTATCGGAAACTACCGTGTTTTCTACAGTACGGATGATGAGGAGTCGATTATCTATATGTTGACTGTAGATGATCGAAAAGACGCACACAGATAATCGTTCAACCATGGCTGCTTCCTCGCCGCGGCGCCAAGAAGATTTGTTTGTGAGAGAAAACCCGGTGATCTATGCCTGTTTCCTCCGGTAAAAGGGTCATGCATGGGGAAGACTCGTCGGGCAGGATACATGCCGATTTTTCACCTCCCCTTTTCCTGGAGAACCTTGGTATGCGTTGGTCTGACCTCCTGTCCACTATTGTTTTAGAAACCTCGCTGGATCTGAAAAGTTCCATTCACCAGCTGATGCTGCTGGAGGGTCTGATCCACCGTCTTGGAAGTGGGTATTTTCCCTGTCTTCCTCTGGAACTTCTATTCTGTGGCCCAGAATAGTAGGAATATCATAGTTGTTACATCTGATCCCACCAATCTGGCTTTGCCCCTGCCCATGTCGTGCCAATCCTCTTTCTGAGTCGTGTCTTTACTTGCTGATATTGTGCAGTGCCGGATATGCTTGAGATCATATTTTTTCTTTCCTCAGGGTCCGAAGCGAGATCATAGAATTCTTCGGTTCCATCCACGTAGAGAATATATTTCCAGTTGTCGGATCTGAGGCAGACAAAATAATCCTGCATCGCCAGGGCTTCATTTCGAATGTTGGTTTCTTCTTTCTTAATGACTGGAACAAACGATGTTGATGTCAGATGAGGTGGGGCCGGAATACCGGTCATTTCCAGGATGGTCGGATAAAGATCTGCGAGTTCAATGATCGCATGGCTCGTTTCTCCGGCAGGTATGCCGGGGCCGGTCATCATCATAGGGACTCTCAGGCATCCGTCGTAAGGCACACCCTTCGTGAACAACCCGAAATCACCGAGAAGATCCCCATGGTCCGAGGCAAAGATGATGAGGGTGTTCTCCAGTTTGCCGTGGCTCTTCAGGATATCGAGCAGGCGGCCGATGCGGTGATCAATCATGGATGTGACTGCCGTATATTGACGGCGTGCCTGTTTGATCGAGGGTGCATGATCACTGGCAAAGTGAGAGGTTTGGCAGGCAATTGGTTGTTCTGATGGAGGAATGGCTGGTGGGACATCGGCATCCCGGAATGTTTCCGCCCACAGTGCAGGTGGGTCATAGGGATCATGTGGACCATGAAAATTAACTTGCAGGAAAAACGGATCACGTCGGGAACACGCACGTTTCAGCCATTCCTCAGACTCCATCCCTACAAAACCATCTGTATGGAATTCCTCCTCAAGAAGAGAATCATTTGCATGCTGTGAAATCCAATCGTGTGGAAGATCTCTTGCTTGAGGATTACGCATGGCACTACTGGTCCAGGGAAATTTATTTCGGCTCCTCCGGTCTTCATTAAACATGTCGAGTTTGTCATGATGGTTGAGGTGATGGAAATAGGGTCGGTTGTCGTCAGTGACACACACCATGCTCCCTCCTGAATCAACCGGATCGCAGAAGCCCCAGGTATACAAGGAAGGCATTTTTCCATCGGGTCCAACCCCTCCGTTGCCAATCCCTTTTGCCAGATCTAATTTCCCGACAAATCCAGTCCACCACCCATGGTCGCGCAGCTGTTGGTAAAAGGTCTGTGACGAAGGGTTTAAATTTTGCGAATTATTCAACACCCCGCAAAGATGAGGGTCCAGGCCTGTTGCGAATGAGCAACGTGACGGTGCGCACAAGGGGGAGTTTGTCGTGCAGTTGGTGAAAATGGTGCCGGACGATGCTAGCAAGTCCAGGTTGGGCGTTTGACACCAATGGGCTCCAGCGTAACCCAGCCAGTTATGCCTCCATTGGTCAGGCAGAATCAGTAAAATATTTGGTTTTTCCGACATCGTGCAAAAACATAGTTCTCTTCTACTCTTTAGCAGGAATTCGGCACGCTGTATTCATTGATCACGCCATCCTGTATTCATATTCTGCCATGTGAATCTGCAACTGACCCCTTTCTTCGTCACCCGTTGTATCAATAAACTGTGGAGTTTACCCTTTTTCCCTTGCCGGTTTCCTCCAGTAAAAGGGTCTTGCATGGGGGAGGCTCTTCGGGCAAAGTGCGCGCCGATTTTTCACCTCCCCTTTTCCTGGAGAACCTTGGTATGCGTTGGTCTGACCTCCTGATCCCCACTTTGAAAGAAACCCCGCAGGATGCGGAAATTCCCAGCCACCAGCTGATGCTGCGGGCGGGTCTGATCCGCCGTCTCGGCAGCGGACTCTACACCTATCTTCCGCTCGGATTCCGTTCCCTGCGCAAGGTGGAACGGATTGTCCGTGAGGAAATGGACAGGGCCGGTGCACAGGAAGTGCTGATGCCGGCGATGCATCCCAAGGAAATCTGGGAAACCTCCGGCCGCTATGAAGGCCTGAAAAACGTGATGTTCCGGGTGAAGGACCGTCAGGACCGCGAAATGGTCCTCGGGCCCACGCACGAGGAGATCATCACCGACCTCGTCTCCCGTGAGATCACCTCTTATAAGCAGCTTCCGTCCAATTTCTATCAGATCCAGACCAAGTTCCGGGATGAGATCCGTCCCCGCTTTGGTCTCATGCGCTGTAAAGAATTCATCATGAAGGATGCCTACTCTTTCGATGTGAGCTCAGAAGCCGCTGACGGAAGTTACAAAAAAATGTACGATGCCTATGTGAACATCTTCCGCCGCTGCGGTCTGCATGCCATGCCGGTGGAGGCGGACACCGGCGACATGGGCGGTTCCTCCTCCCATGAATTCATGATTCCCTCCGATTCCGGTGAGGATGCCATCCTCGAGGCGGATGACGGCTCCTACGCCGCCAATATGGAACGGGCGGAAGGCACCAGCGATCTGCCCCGCGAATTTGAAGGCGCCGAAAAGGCTCTGGAAAAAATTCATACCCCGAATGTGGGTAAAATCGAAGGGGTGGCGGAGCTGCTGAAGATCGAGACCCGCCAGCTGGTGAAAACCCTGATTTATGTCGCCGAGGACGGGAAACCTTTCGCGGTGCTGCTGCCCGGTGACCGGGACGTGAACGAAATCAAGCTGCACAAACTCTATCCCGGTGCAGAGTTGGCGGATCCCGCGGTAATCCGTGATGTGACGGGGGCGGATGTTGGCTTTGCTGGCCCTGTAGGACTGGAGATCCCCATCGTAGCCGACCGGACGCTGGAAGGAATGAAGGGGGCGGTAACCGGAGCCAACGAAACGGATCATCACGTGGTGAATTTCGATCTGGAACGCGATTCCGAGGTTCGGAACTTCGTGGACATCGCCTTTCCGAAAGCCGGAGACCTGGCGCCCAACGGCACCGGCCGTCTGCAGGAGAAGCGCGGGGTGGAAGTGGGCCATGTGTTCAAACTGGGCACCAAATACAGTGAAGCCCTCGGGGCCAATTACCTGGACGAAAACGGCAAGAGTCATCCCATGGTGATGGGCTGCTACGGCATCGGCGTCAGCCGCACCCTGCAGGCCGTCATTGAACAGTCCCATGATGATTTCGGAATTGTCTGGCCGGTGAGCGTGGCGCCGTTTGAGGTTCTGGTCACGGCACTGAATCCCAACGACGCGGAGTGTATGGCGGCGGCTGAGGATATCGTGAACGGCCTGGAGGCCAAAGGCCTGGATGTGCTTCTTGATGACCGGGATGAACGTCCGGGCTTCAAGTTCAAGGATGCCGATCTGTTGGGACTTCCGCTGAGAGTGACGGTGGGCAATCGCGGGCTTGCCAAAGGAGAGGTGGAGCTCAAAGCCCGGACAGACAAGAACTTTGAAGCTGTGGCTCTCGATCAGACCGTTGAACAGGCCTCTGCACGGATCGACGCCATGCGGGAGGCACTCTGATGCCGGAGCTTCGCATCAATCCCTCGTTGCTCGCGGCGGACATCGGTCATTTGGCGGATGGGTGCCGGAGAGTCGAGGATGCGGGAGCCGATGAGCTGCACTTGGATTTAATGGACGGCCATTTCGTCCCCAACATGAGCTTCAGCCCCGCGGTGGTGGAGATGGCACGGAAGGTGGTGGACATTCCGTTGAACGTTCACCTGATGATGACCAATCCGGGTCCATATGTGGATGCTTTTTGTGATGTGGGTGCCGACTCTCTTCTCATTCATATTGAACCGGACATTGATCACGCAGCCGTATTGAAGCACATCCGCAAGAAAGGGGTGAAGCCGGGCATCGTGCTGAACCCGAACTCGGTCCTCGAGTTGATCGTTCCCGTCCTGCCCTTGGTGGATGAGGTGCTGTTTATGACCGTGTTTCCCGGCTTTGGGGGGCAGGCCTTCATGCCGGAGCCTCTGGCGAGGATCAAGACCCTGCGGGAACAGAACCCCGATCTGGCCATTTCGGTGGATGGTGGGATTAATCTGGAAACCGCGAGCCGGTGTGTGGAACACGGTGCCAATGTGCTGGATGTTGGATCCTCCCTGTTCAATGTAGAGGACATGAAGGCGGAAATCACGAAGTGGCGGGGGATGCTGAAGGCGTAATCCCGCGGGCCTCTGCGGGAAACCACTGATGTTGCTGTTCCCCGCAGAGGCCTGCGGGGTTACCCGGTTCTCGAATCTACGGTCTGAAAAACCCGACGTTTTCCTGTTGACGCACCCGTCAGAATCCGTATTGACTCATCTCCCCTGATTTTCACCCCCTCAACCCGAGGAACCCTTTATGGCACGCAAAGCCTGGATTCAAAAAGAGAAACGTAAACAGAAGACTGTGGCAAAGTACGCTGCGCTTCGCAAAGAGCTGAAAGAAAAAGGCGATTACATCGCTCTGTCCCAGCTCCCGCGTGATGCCAGCCCCACTCGTCTGGTCAACCGCTGTCAGGTGACCGGCCGTCGCCGTGCCTACATGCGCCGTTTCCAGCTCTCCCGTATCACTTTCCGGGAATTGGCCTCCCGTGGCGAACTGCCCGGCGTGACCAAAGCCAGTTGGTAAGCTGCTTCTGCTGGAGTTGATTCCGACTCCACGTATGCGACACCCCGCTTCATGCGGGGTGTTTTGCGTTATAAAATCGAGATCGAATTCGGGATCGGCTTCGGGATCGAACACAGCAAATTGAGAACTTCCCAGTCCCGCGTTTACGCGGTGTTCCCCGGAGTGCGCTTCAGCGCACGCGTTTCAGATCCCGTCCGTTCCGGATTCGAAAAGCAGCGGGCCCGGCGAATCCGGAACTCATTGCTTTGAAACGCTCAAGCTGAAGCTTGCTCGGGTGAACACCGCGTAAACGCGGGACTCGGAATCACGGGCTTCAGGACTCAGAAGCGTTATCCCATTCCACCGTCACCGGCACTGATGCCCCCGGGTCCTCGACCACGGAAAACGTCCCGGTACCCGTTCTGCCATCAGGGTGCCTCAGGGTTACCTGATAGTCCCCCCGATGCCCGGTGAAACTGAACCGCCCTCCGTGGCCACTCCGGCCTTCGGCCTGACTGGCCCATTCTTCTTTGACCAGTTTCTTCAGCGCATGAAAGGCGGGGAGGGGTTCGTAGTTCTTGTCCAGCAGTCCGATCCCTTTCTGCCAGGTCTTCGGCCCAAACCCCCAGAAATTGACCGCGTCCACATTGGGGTGACTGTACAGGATCCGGTAGAACCTCACCACATGCTCCGCCTGCTTTTCCGGCGTCCAGTTTCCCTGCACAACCGGTCCCAGAATTTTCCCGGAATGAGGAACCCCGGTTTCACTGATCGTGACCCGTACTCCTTTTTCCTGAAAATCATTCAGCACCTCATACATGGTTCGCGGGTCGGAGAGCACCCCGAAGGGTCGATGGGCATGGATGGCAAAGAAATCCACCTTCTGCCCCCTGTTTGTGATCTCACTCATGGACCGCCATCCCCGCTTCAAATCCATCTGACCCTTTTCCCCTTCCCGGTCCGTGTAGAACCGTGCACAATGGCTGACTCCCAGCCTGTCCTCCGGCTGTCGTGTGCGGAACAGCTCAAAAACAGTGGGAGCCTCTGACTGCATCCTGCGTTCGTTGATGATCTGCCATTCATGAATCCGGTCCCCGTACCGGTCGATGAGGGCATTTGCATGGGTCATCAGGGCTTTGCGACGGAAGCCTTCAGGTTTTTTCTTCATCCAGTCCGGTTCATATCCAGTGACGAAATGGTACTGGATCCGGACATCGTTCCGGATGCACCAGTCCACATAGGCATCCAGATCTTTGTAATCGCGTTTCCCGGGTTCGGTTTCGATGTAGAACCATTTCCCTGAGTACCCGATCACACTGAAATTGAAGATTTCTTTAAAACGCTCCAGTTCTTTGGGGTGATTCAGAGGGGCATGAAATCCTTTTTCCCGTTTAGGGACTGGATGAAAATGGTGGAGAGCGGACCCCACGCCAAATGCGAGACGGGTCTGTCGGATCTCGATCGGATATCCTGCGAGAGCCGCGCCCTGTCCGTCCGCGAGCGTGAGCTCCACTGTCCGGATGCGATGCCGCTCAATGTTCGGGAGGACGACCTCGCGGACAAACCGTTCCTGTTCCACCCAGTCCTCTGCATTGAGCGCGGTTTCCGGCGGGTCAGGCAGAGGGGGGAGTGGAGGGCGTTCTGTTTTCACCAGGGCCCAGTCGCGGTTTTGAGTCAACATCACCAGACCCGCGGCCTGGTCGACCGGCACAACGGCATACGCCGCGTTGTAGCGTTCGCCCGCGGCCACCCAGTCGGCAGGTTGGAACCGGCTCATGCGGTCCGGAGACAAGTCCGTCATCCGGTAATCCCATTCACGGGCGAAATCCGGATCAAAGAACTGCATGGTTCCATCCCGCCATTCCCCCACAATGTTGCGCAGTGACCCGTCGCGGAATCCTGCGCGGCGGGTGGGGGTCAGAATGACCGCTTCCGGTGGGGTCATCACCCGTGCATGCAGTTGAATGTCCCGCCAGGAGTCTGTCCGGGATTCGGCCGTAGGAAACAACCACACTGCCGTTGTGCCCGCGAAGGTCGCTGCGATCAGTAGGATCCAGGAACGTCCTGCCTGCCGCCGGGTGGTGACGGCTGCCCCCGCCAAGAGGCAGGCAAGCAGAATACTGATGGGCAACAGGTCCGGGATACGCAAAGGGACAGGAACCAGCAGGCGGGTGTCCAGCACTCGGTCGGAAAGCGCGGCCAATGGGAACACCGGCAGCAGGGCTATGGCATGAAGAGGGCGGATCGCACCCGACCACCACAGAGTGAGGATCCCGAATCCAAGTGCGATCGGCATAAGTCCTGAAAGACCGGGCAGCAGAAATCCCGCACCTGAAAGGAGGAGGAGGCATGCCGTCAGGCCTTTTTTCTTGCTGGTGTTCCATGCCGCTTCCGCAGCGCCGGGCAGGATGAGAAACAGCAGCAGAAGGGGAAACTGGGAGGCGCGGAAAAACTGTCCGCGGAGAAAGAGCGGGTGGGGGAAAATGAAGGCCCCAAATGCTCCCAGAAGCATCAGGGCCAGGGGGGCTGTCCACATGGCACGTTTTGCCGGGGAGGTGTGGTCGTTGGCAAGCAGGCTCAGACAGAGGGGGAGCCAGCCCAGCCGGAGAATATAGTGTCCAATGACCGAATCTCCGGTTCTCCACCAGGTAGCCGGGAAGACATGATGTCCTGACCGTTCCCGCAGCAATTGCAGCCATTGGCTGTCATACACCGTATCGGAGCTGTGCAGGAGTCCTCCTAACAACGGAAGACAGAGAACAGTCCCCAGTATCAGGGGAATCACAAGGCTCCGGAGAGGCCGGGTCCCGACTGTTGTCAGGACGTACACCGCGGCCACTGCACCGGCGTAGGCTGCGGTGAGAAGATGGATATTGGCCAGCAGCGAAAAGAGAAGAGCCGAGAGGATCAGTTTCTCCCGGAACAGCGCATTACACGCAAACAGCGCCAGGGTCAGTCCGAGTGCGGTATGACTGAAGGCAATGGGAGGGATGGGGGTTTCTGCCAGTGCACGGGTGGGTTCCAGCATGAAAAACAAGGGCACACACCAGCTCCAATTGCTGCCGGGTGTCAAGGCTCTGGAAAGGCGGATGCAGGCGAGAAAAAGAAGAAAGGTATTCCCCGCCTGACTGATCTGGAGCGCGGTTTCCACGGTCATGCCTGCAGGGATACACCGGGCAAATGCCTGAAAGAAAAAGGAAGGGAATTCCGAAAAGCTTTGGATCAGGGGGTCTGATGCAAACAGTTCCGGATTGCGCATATGCCGGATCCAGGCGAGGTGCAGCGACTGGTTGCCCACCCCGACAGGCAGTCCATGCAGCTTCAAAAAGAGTGCAGCGAACCCACCTGAAAAACAGATGTCGAGAATTCCGGTCCGATGCCGGTCTATCCAGTCAGAAAAGGCCATGGTTCGCTAATGAGAGTGTCCAATCCTGCGGAATTCCCTCCTTGATGCAATATTTTTCCAGTTTTGGGTACTTGTTCGGAAAGAGAGCCGGTGCATCTAACGTAATCCGTCAGTCCCTGACGGAAACCCCATGTTTTCCCGCAGGGACTGCGGGATTACGTATGCAAGACCGGATAGGGGCGGTCAGATCGTAAAGGTGATGCGGACACTTGTCCGCCTGGGGTGGATTCCTGTCTGCAAAACTGAGTAGCTGGTAGTAGCAGGCAGGAATGCCTACTTCACCTTGACACGATACCGAACTGGTGAATCAAACGTAATCCGTCAGTCCCTGACGGAAACCGTTCGTTTCCCGCAGGGACTGCGGGATTACGCCGGAGAGAGGAACTGCGAAACGGGTCTTTCTTCTCGACAAGAGAACCCCCGGGAGGAAAGAATAAGGGCGGTCTATGAATTCTCCCTTCATCCAACGTTCGACCTGGTCTGCGGTATTGCTTGCCGTTTCCCTGCTGTTGTCCGGGGTGGTGATTGCCTTTCCAAAGCCGGAATCGACCGCAGAGGAGGAAGGGGGAGGACCGGAGTATTGGCTTTCTCAAATGGAGGTGCTGCTGGAAAAAGGGCAGACGGCCTCTGCGAAAGAAGCCTGCATGGCCGGGCTGTCTCTTCACCCCTGGAACCCGGAGCTCAGCCGGGCCATGACGATCCTGCAGTTGGAACAGGGCGAAGCCGAATCCCTGCATGACTGGATGGATGAAGTGACCATGGGAGATGCCCGGTTGGCTGAACGGCTGTTTGAGCTTCCTCAATTTGAGCCCTGGCTGGCCGAAGCCCGTTTTGCAGATCTGCAACGGGAAGCCTATCGCCAGGCGCGGGACTGAAGCTCTTACTGACGGACCATCCGGATTGGATCACCGGTGTGTAATCCGTGCTGGGCAGCGGCGGATCCATTCCGCACCGCGATTTCGAGACAGCCGTGTGAACCAATCAATGCGAGGGGAGTTCCTTCAGGCATTTCCCCGTAGGTTCTGGAAAGGGAGGCAACCTGAAGTCCGGCGGACGGAACCTCCACCTTCCAACCCGGATCATATGGATCGGGGGGAGGAAGCAGGTTGCTGATGGCATTGCCAAAGCGGTCGATGTGGATGAATTCTCCGGTGGTGTCCTCCTGAACCAGGTGGAGGGTGGCCCATTCGAGGAATTGAGGGGTGACCTCTTTGCCGCAAATGGTGTTTGGATCGCGGTCACGGGCAAAAAGGGCTGCAGCATGGGCAAACAGATCACGCCCATGAAAGGTGTGGCTGTTCCCACCGGGCCTCCAGGCCGCCTCTGACAGTTGCCAGGCCCGAGAGCTTCCCGCTTCTGACAGAATCCAGGAGAACAGCCCGTTGTCGGGTCCGATATACCATTGAGAATCCGCTTCGAGCAGCAGGGCATGTCGTTCCGTTCCAACCCCGGGGTCGACAACCGCAACGTGGATCGTCCCTGCCGGGAACAGATTCAGAATCCCGCGCAGGGCCCATGCTCCTGACGGGATATCTGCGTGAGGAATGTCATGGGTGATGTCCGCAATGACTGTATGTGGGAGCACGCTGTGAATGACCCCTTTCATTGCCCCGACATATCCGTCCTGAGTCCCGAAATCCGTCAGCAGGGTGATGATCGGAGGGGTGGCACTCATGATTCGTATTCTAGCATGTGGTGTGCACGAGGCTCAAGTTCCGGAGTCTGAAAGCAAAAACCCCGCCGGGATGGCGGGGTTCACAAAGGGAGTCGTCGAAGATTATCCTTCCGCGATCACTTTGGTCTTGGCCCATTTGTCACCCAAACGCTGCTGTTCGGGGTTCTGAGTCATCACGATCAATTCCACAATCGGAAAGAATGGGATGTACATGACCACAGCGCGGATAATGGCCGGACCCCAGTCGTTGGTCAGGGGCTTTCCGGTTTCGGCACTGATGGCACGCAGGTTCATGGCTTTCTTTCCGATGCTCTGACCGTCAAGGAATGGCAGGGCATCCCGTGTGAGCATGTAGGCGATGGCAATGATGGGGCCGACAGCCGGGACAACGCCGCATACTCCGGCGATCAGACCATCGATGATCACTGCCAGAATACGCTTTCCGACCGAGGGGGTTGTTCCGGAGGGGAGGGTTTCCGGTTCGATTACAGTTTCTTCTGCAGCAGGAGGAGGTGGAGCACTCTGAGCTGCTTCTTCTTCAGGTGTAGAGGTATTTTCGTCAGTCATGGGTGTTTCAGGGGTTTAAGGTTTCGTCACTATTGAGAAACCTGAATGCTTTGAAAAGAAAAAAGAACCTTCTCATGATGAGAACCACGTGAGGGGATCAAGTTTGTAGTACTCCTTCAGTTCCTGGTAAAGATCAGGGTGCTGTTCCTCCAACTGGTGGGGCTTTTCAAAAAATGCTTCTGTGGCCGTGGCGAAGAATTCGGCTCCGTTGGTGGCCCCGTATTCATCGATGACGGTACGGTGCCCTTTTTCCAGCTCAGTCAGGAATTCTTGAAACTCATGCTGGAAGCAGGAGGCCCAGGTTCTGGCTGCGGTCCGGGTTTCAAGAATCGGAGCTCCATCCGCCTGACCGTCCTCCTGATCCAACTGATGGGCGAATTCATGCAGGGTGACGTTGTGACCGTCAAAAATATTCGCGGCACCTCCCTGCACACTGTGCCAGGACAGCACCACGGTCCCGGTCGACCACGACTCACCCAGTCGGGCGGATGTATCCGGTTCCGGTCCTCCGAAAATGCCTTTTTTTCCGGATACAAAGGTGTGGGGGTACACCAGAACAGATCGCAAAATCGGAAAGACCTTTTCGTGCTCACTCCCCGCGAGCAGGAGACAGGCCTGAGCCGCGATCAGGACCTGCATGTGCTCGGTCAGCTCCAGTCCGCCACATCCTTCCATGTTTTTTTCATGCAGGAACACCTGCATATGACGGTGCAACCGCTCGGTGACCCCCTGCGGCAGCTTTCTGTATACGGGCCAGTCCGCCGTCATCCATTCGATCCAGCGCTCCGGTACCGGGAGGGACCGCCAGTCCTTCCGCCGTTGTTTTTGGATCCAGGCATGCATCCAGATTCCCACGCCCACTGCAGCCGGAAGGGCGAAAATCCAAAACGGGCTCATGATCAGCCTTTGAACACGGGAAACTCATCCCCGGTCTTTTCAACCCATTCCTCCAGCAGCTCCTGCAGCTCGATCCGTTTTTTCTTCAGAGAAGGTTCCGTGGCCCGGTTCACCTGTTCGTAGGGGTCTTCTTTAAGATGGTAGAGCATGTAGGGACCATGGGGGTGAGCGACATATTTCCAGCCGTCTTCGGTGACCACCCCCCGATAGGGAAACCCGTCACTGTTCCGGTGTCCGGTGGGGATCACATTCTGGAGGTATGCGCTCTTCGGGGCATCCTTCGGGATTTTGCGGTCAACCAGTGTGCGGTGAAAGTCCGTGCCGGGAAGATGATCCGGCACTTCGACGCCACATAATCCCAGCGTGGTCGGCAGCAGATCGACATGATTGATGAGTTGGGGTGTTTCGGTCAGGTTGTAAGCGGCATACTTATGATTCTGCGTCGACCAGAAGATCATGGGCACCCGGATGGATTCTTCATGCGGATTGGTTTTTCCCCAGCGTCCATGGGAGCCCTGCATGTCCCCGTGATCAGAGAAAAACAGGATCGCGGTGTCATCCCGAAAGGGAGAGGAATTGATGGCCTGCAGCACCCGTCCCACATTCCAATCCAGATTCTCAATCATGGCATTGTATCCGGCCAGTTGCCGCTGCGCCCGTTTTCTCACCTCTGGAATATCCGGGACATTGGGTCGCAATTCCATGTCCGCAGGGGCATGACGCCCCATCCACTCAGGAGGTGCCACATACGGGTCATGCGGCGGTTGAACGCTCAGTGCGGCAAAAAAGGGGGTTTCGGATCGCTCTTCCCGTCCGATCCACTCCAGCAGACGATCCGTCAAGGCGTCTGTTTCATAGGTGTCGAGGCAGGTCATCGGCACCTCGGTGTCCCCATCGTGCCCGTGCACCCAGCAGTCATTCTGAGCGTTGTTGTTCTCGTAGCCAACCCAGGTATCAAAACCTCCCCGCCGTTCCCGGGGGATGAAGTGGATGCCTCCCCGGCCATCGGACTCATGGTGCCCATCCAGATGCCATTTTCCAAACCAGGCCGTATCCACCCCTGCATCTCCCAGGTATTCACCAAGCGTGGGCATCCCTTCCGGCAGAGGGTATTCGTGTCCGGGAACAGCATTGTGGGGGTACTCTCCGGTCAGCATCGATCCCCGGCAGGGGCAGCAGAGCGGAAACCCCATGAGGGCCTGGGTAAAATAGACGCCCTCAACCGCCATCCGGTCCAGGTTCGGGGTGTGAAGGTTCGGGGCTCCGGCGCAGCTCAGTGACTGTGCCCGATGTTGATCACCGAAAATCCAAATTACATTCATCATGTCTCCTCGTTTTTATCTGCACGTGACTACACGGATCCTACTACACTCTCCTGTTAAATTTTAACGATAAAAATTTCACGTATTTCTTGAGGTTTCCGTCCATTCACGGCACAGTTTGACCATGTCTGTCATGGAACCCGTCCCACATCCGGTGATTCGCCGCCTTCCCAAATACCTGGTGCACATTCAAGAGCTCCGGGAGGAAGGGATTGAATGGGCCTCCTCTCAGGAGATCGCAGATGCTCTGGGTCTGACCAGTTCCACCGTCCGTCAGGATTTGTCTCATATGGACCTCAAAGGGATCTCAAAAAAGGGGTATGAAACCGCCCAGTTGGAAGCGGTCTTACGCAAGGTCCTGGGCGCGGATGTGCTTCATCGGGTGGTGATCGTCGGGGCCGGACACCTGGGCCGTGCACTGGCAGAACACGGGGCATTTGCGGAACGGGGATTTGATATCTGTGGACTGTTCGATCAGGATCCCGGTCTGTTTGGGAAAAAGTTCGGACATGCGGAGGTGATCAATGTGGAGCGTCTTTCTGAACTGGCTGAGGACGTGAAGGTGGACATTGGCATCATTGCGGTGCCTGGGCAGGCGGCACAGGAAGTGGCAGAAGCTCTGGTGGATGCTGGAGTGAAGGCCATTCTCAACCTTGCCTACAAACACATTCATGTCCCCGAGGATGTCACCGTCGTGGATGCCCGGATCATGGAAAGCCTTCAGGAGTTGGCGTATGTGCTGGGCACCTCTCGGAAACGCTAACCGGAGTTGGTGGGAACTGGGGATTCTGTGTCTGGCCCTCTCAGGAGGCCTGCGAGCAGAAAGTGTGGAGGTCTTCCAGATGCTGTTTCAAAAGCAGCGGGATCTTGCGGAACGCTCTCTGCAGGAAGAGGTGCAGGCCGTGGCCGTCAAGTATGACCAGTCTGTGGCCAAGTTGGAAAAACCGGTTCAGGAGTTGGGTGATCTCGATCTGCTTTTGGCCCTTCAGAATGCGAGGAAGTCGTTTCAGACGGGACTTCCCACCGAACAGGGCGCTCCCCTGAATGCATATCCCCCCTTTCAACGGTTGCAGGATACCTGGCTTCGGTTTTATTCTCAATGGCAGATCCGCAGAGCCGTCCGATTAACGGAATTGGTGGATCAGTATGACCGTATGCTGCAATCTCAGGAGGTGAGAGCCACACAGTCTGGCGAGATCGACTTTGCCCTGGCGGTTCGGACTGAGCGCGAACGGATCAAAGCGGATGAAGAACTGAATGGCTTGCGGGCCATGGCCGCTGAGGTTGAGGAGGAGGGGACCCCGACGGCTCCTCCCGAACGCCAGGTCCCCCTGTTGGCCGCACTTCAGTCTCAAACAGTTCTTTACCTGTCCTTTGACCGTGATGAACGGGAGCGCGTCACGGACCGAAGTCCCGCAAGGAATCATGGAAAAATCGACCATGCGGAATGGGTGCGGGGGGGACGCAGAGGGGGAGGAATGCGGTTTGCGGATGATAAGGCCCAACTTGTCATCGGGAATGCAGAGAGTCTTCAGATCACCGGAGACCTGACGATTTCATTCTGGATGTACCCCGAGGAACTCGGAGCGCGCCGGAACCCCCTCAACAAGTCCTTTGGCGCCGAATACACCCTGACTCTGGAGGAGGACGGCCGGATCAACTTTTACCATGGGCTGGCCGGCCTGAATGACCAGCCCTACCAGGGGTTTACTTCGGCCGGAAAGGTCAAGGTTAACACCTGGGTTCATGTGTGCATGGTCCGGTCGCGGGAGGAGCAAAGGTTGACGTGGTATTTTGACGGCAAAAAGGCGGGTGAAGGAGACTCGAAGTACGGGGACGTCACACCCTCCGCGTCTGACGTCATTCTGGGCCGGGGATACGCCGGAGCCTTCAGGGGAATTCTGGATGATGTGCTTATCTTGAAAACGGATTTACGTGAGGCACAGGTGAGGAGATTGTATCAGTCACTCGGCGGACGTTGAGGCTCAAGAAGCGGTTCCAGGGGGTAGACCACCACATGCAGTTCTTTTGAGAACAGCAGATCCGGGTGTGTCGCACCGGTCGGGAAGGGTGTGAACATGCTCTCGTTCACCAGGTCCACCTCTGCCCGCTGCAATGGCCAGGGAGCGTGATGAATCTCTCCTCTGTAGATCCTTCCTTTTGGGCTTTGGCAGTAGAGGCAGTACCGTTCGGTCGCCCATTTGGCAAAGGAACCATCAGGTGCCTCCACGTCTTTCCCTCCCCGATACCGGATGTCCAGCGAGCGGTCCGTGTGCTGATGACGGTAATGGATCCAGTTTTCCTCTCTATCGACGGACATCTTCGCTTTGAAATAGGGCAGATGAAAAAACGTTCGCGCTCCCCAGACCGCATGTACTTTCGGAACATCCAGGCTGAAAAACCACACTCCGGGTTTTCCATCCCGTTTGACATAGGTGCGGATATTCAGTTCCGGAAAATCGCAGAATGCGGGCGGGGCCGGACATCCCCGGAGCGTCACGCCCTGCATGTCAAATGGGACCAGACCCAACCAGGCCTTGCCGTCATAGGTGTCCACCTCCAGTCCCGGCGGAAGCTGAGAGGTCAGGGTGTCGAGGTCCACTTCCACGTGCAGGAACAGCAGATCCTTCCAGACCTGTTTCATGATCCACTTCCGGTTGGGGCGGGGCCAGGGGCGGTGGAGTTCTGACTCCAGTGATGGATGGGGATACCGATCGGGAGGTGCCATGCTGATCAATCGATGAAAAGGGCTTAAAACTTACGTCAAACGGCCTGACCGATCAGAATTCTTCAAATGTGTAGTGCCCGGGAATGCCGCTGAATGTTTGAAGTTGATTAATTCTGATGAAAACGGCATAGCACCCACCCATGACGTTTCTGGACCCATATACGAACTGGCAGGATGGCCGGGTGGAGTTTACCCGTCAGCAGGCCAGCCGATTTGCCAAGCAGGTTGCGGATGACTTTAACCCCATTCATGATGTAGCCGCCAAACGGTTTTGTGTCCCGGGGGATCTCTTGTTCGCGGTCCTCCTGGATCACCTTGGACTGTATCCGAAAATGAATTTCACCTTTTCCGGAATGGTGGGTGAGGGGACACCGCTGCATTTCAATGAAATCGAGCCGGGGAAGCTCCAGATTGTGAATGAGGCGGGAAAAGAGTTTCTCCGTGCCGATTTTGAGGGAGAACCGAACCGGAATGAGGATGTCATCGAGCAGCTTGTCCTGAGTTATGTCCGCTTTTCAGGTCATAATTTCCCCCATGTCCTCAAGCCCCTCATGGAGAAAGAGGACGCCATGATCAATATCGACCGTCCTCTGGTGATCTATGAAAGCATGTCGATTGATCTGAAGACTTCTGACATCCATCAAGCCGTCGTGGAACAGACAGGGGCGGAAATGGAAGTATCGGGCAAACGCGGAAATGTCCTGCTGAGCTTCCGGTTTCTTGAAAACGGGGAACCCGTAGGTGTAGGGGAAAAGCGGATGGTACTCAGTGGGTTACGTCCATATGACGCTGCCAGCATGGATGAGATGGTCGCCCGTTACGACCTTCGGAAACGGGAACTCGAAGAGTAGATCCCCCCCTTTAAAGGCGGTCACCGGGTTGTAGCAGCTCCCGTAGCTGCGCGGCGTCTTCCTTGAGCAGCCAGTCATGAAGATCGCTCCCCCGCCTGGCATAACTTCGTACGCTTCTGGGTAGCCGTGACACGTTGAATCCGCTTTGCCGCACCCGTTCAGGTCCTGCATTGTAACTGGCGAGAAGAAGGGAGCGCAGGTCAGACCCCCAGAAATCCTGATGGCGGTACAGGTATACCTGTAGATCTCCCAGATACAAACGGCCGACCTGACGGTTGAGATCGGGTTCAAAGGCTCTGTCGAAGGGAATCGCGGTTCCGAAGTGCCGTTCGGTGACTTCCCGCCACGTCCCCTCCCGGATCTGCATCAAGCCCCGTTCACCCACTCCGCCCACCATCTCCGGGTTCCCCTGACTCTCGATCTGGATGACCACTTCAACCAGCAGGTCGGTCGCATGATTGAGATCCAGGCCTGCGGCTTCCATGGAAATGCGGATGGCTTTCACCTCCTGCTCAATGGTTGCCGTCTCCTGTTGGGATTCCCACCAGGGGGATACGACATTCCAGACAATCCCCAGGGCAATGCAGAGACCGGCACCCAACGCCAAGAAGGTGGAGCGTCTGGAGGAAAGGGGTCTTGGATGTGGAGAAGGCATCCGCATGACAGTCGAGAGGGTATCACAACGGAAGCCGCCTGTCCCGTCAGGTTTTTCGTCGTCCGGTCCATTTGAAGGCCCATGTAGCCTGTATGGAAAACGAAGGTGCGGACACTGCGAGGTGCGGGATGAAAACTTAATACGGATTGTTTAAACCTTTGCCGGCATAGGGTCTGAATGCCCGCTGTGGATTGGAAACCTCACTATCCGCTTGGCCTTCTCCCATTCCGTGGCTAGGATAGGCGCATGACCGCCTCCGCTGCTGACCTCCTGGAACATACTGCCTACATGAAGCAGACCATTGAAACCGCCTGTCAGAACCTGCAACGGCCGTTTGGTGCCATGCTGCTGGATCATCGGGAGGGAGAGGTGCTCGCGACAGCAGTAAACCGGGCGTATCGGAACCCTGTGGCCCACGCGGAGCTGGAGGTCATTCACAAGGTGGTCCGGAAATTCGGCGGAGATGTCCGCTGGGGGGACTGCACCATGTATGTCACCGCGGAACCTTGCTCGATGTGTATCAGCGGAATTCTCTGGGCAGGGATCCCGCGGGTGGTCTACGGGAGCTCCATCGAAACTCTGCATGGACTCGGCTATCGGCAAATCCGTCTCCGGGCGGCGGAGGTGGTGGCGAAAGCGGGAGAGAATCTGGGTACGGAACTGATTGGCGGGGTCATGGAGGAGGAATGTGACGCCCTGTTTGCCGCCGCGATTAAGCTGGACCGGAAGTCGAAGGGCTGAGGGCGTCGGTCTGTTGAAAGGGGCGGACGGCGGAGCGGTATTGTCGTGGCGAAACCCCGAACTGCTTCTTGAACACTTTTGAGAAATGGGAAGGGTCGGGATATCCGGCCTGTTCTCCCGCCTCCTGAATACTGAAGGGGCTGGAGACCAGAAGTCGGGCGGCTTCTCGCATTCTCCGATGAATCAGATACTGACCGGGAGACGTTCCAACCTGTTCCCGGAACCGGGCCCGGAACCGGCTGTATGAGGTGCCGTGATCCCGGGCCAGGACCTCAAAGTCCCAGGGGTGGCCCGGATGTCCCTCCACCATTTCCCGGATGGACCGTACCACGGGGTCGGGCGGAGGACGCCCCGGTCTTCCCTCATGCACCGCGGCCAGAAGTTGGTGAAGCAGGTGGGTGCAACTCACGGTATCTTCCGGAGCGTCGGACACCCGGTCCACCAGTGCGCAAATGCGCTGCTCGATTTCCCGGGCATTGGATACCGGTACGATTCCCTCCGGCGCCAGTTCCTCCAGCAGGGGGAGAAAATGTCGCCGGACACTGCCCCCTCCGAAACTGACCCATCGGTGTTCCCAGGACCCCGTGATCCCCGGCCCGTACTGATAGAGTGAGGTGATGTCCGTCCAGAAAAAAACCGGCTGCCTCCATTCCTGACGTACGTGGCCTTCTCTCTCAAAATACAGGCTTCCCTGAGAGGCAAACTGAACCGCGACCAGGTCGGGGAACCGGGTATGAATGTGGATGGTGCAGTTGGAATGGATCTGACCGCTTGCAAATTGAAGGCCGGAATATGACATGATCAAAATTTACCATTTTTTGGTCAAATGGTCTATTCAGCTTCCACGGAAAATCGGATAGTTGTTTTAAACTCGATTTGGAGACAAACATGCCCTGGAAATTAGCCAGTATCAATTTTGACCATATGCACATGCTTGATTGGCTTCATATGGCCGCAGATCATGGATACTCCCACGGAAAGTGCCCGGTTGGGCAAACCCCTTCCGCTGAAAGACGGATGTGTCTCCCCACTGTGCCCCTGGGTTCACCATGACGAATCTCCACGTGTCTCTCTGACCTCTAACCCCTGATCTCCACCTTTATGAGCACTCGAATCTATATCATTGGTAGCGGTGTGATTTCTCATCATCACGCAATGGCCCGGGCCGAACTTCCCGGAAGTGAACTTCATGCAGCCGATCCCAGCGAGGCGGCCCGCGCCTCCTTCCAAAAAGAGTTTCCCGATGCGGTGATGTACGAAAGTTCTGACAAGATGCTGGCGTCCCCTGCGGGTGAGGACGATCTTGTCGTGGTTTCCACCCCACCGCGATGGCACGTGTCAGAGGCACTGAAAGCGCTTGAAAGCGGCCGGTCGGTTCTGGTGGAAAAACCGCTGGCGATGAATGTGGCAGAGGCGGAGACATTACTGGCTGCCGCCGAGTCCAGGGGCCTGCATATTGCCGTCTGTGGAAGCCGGTTCCAATCCTGGACCCTGAACCGCAAGGTCCGATCCCTGATCGTGGACGGAACGATTGGCGATGTCTACCTCGTGGACTGGATGCACCGCAGCCTGTGCAGCCGCACCGGAATTGAATATCAGAACGGGAGCTGGTGGTTTCTGGAGAAATCAAAGAACGGCGGAGGGCCTCTGATGGACTGGGGACCCTATGACTTCAACACCCTCCTTTCGATCCTTGAACCGGATTCCGTCACGGTTGATCATGCCGTCTGCACCCATCCCGTGATCCCGGAACCCATTCCCGAGGACGCGATCTTTGACACCGAAACCCAGGCGGTGGCGGCTCTTACCTTTACCTGCGGGGAAAAACAGGTCCGCATCCGTTTTGAACGGACCTGTGCGACTCACGGGGAAACCGTTCAGACCGAAGGTGTTTACGGGACGGAGGGGTATATCTCCTGGAACTGGCTCCCCTTCGGCGAAGACCTGAAACTTCAGATACACAAAACCACCGGACCGGAATCGGTCGACGTGGACACCATTTCTGTGGATGCATCGAAAGAACCAAACTGGATGTTTGAGCCGGTTCTGCAGTTCCGGAACTTCCTGCAGGGCGAGGAGGCCATCGGAATGTTCGATGCGAAAGCCTTACATGCCTTCCGACTGATCCAGGCGGTGTATGAAAGTGCCGAAACCGGATCTCCCGTCACCTTGAACCTGTAAACACCCTGTTCGAACCCAACCCACCCAAACGAAGGACGCATCAATGAGCAATTCCCTTTATGCAATGGACACCCACTTCATGGTCGCCAACGAAGGACCGGACCCGGCTACGCAGGCCCGCATGGTTCAGGCAGCCGGATACGATGAGTATTATGTCACCTCGGATTTAAACACCCCTGAAAAGAGCCTGAAGTACGCTCAGGCGTCCCGGGATGCGGGCCTTGGATTCAATGCGGTGTTCATGCGGCTGGATTCAGCCGTGACTCCCACTCCCGATGATCTGGTACGGTTCAAAGAGATGCTGGAAGGCATCGAGGCGCCAACCCGGATTGAATTCAGCGTCTGGTATGCCAGCATGTTTGAAAAAGTAGGGGACCCTTCCACCGATGAGGGCACCCTGGCGTGGGTGAAGTTTCTACTTCCTGCGTTGGAGGAGAAAGGCATCAGGGCCTGTTTCTATCCTCACTTCGGCTTCAGTCTGGAAACTTTCGGTGATGCACTTCGGCTTGCCGAGGCAGTTCCTCATGATCTGTTGGGAGTGCAGTATTGTGGATATCACTGGTACCGATGCGACAGGACGCCTGTACGGGAACTGTTTGACCGCGCAGGAGACAAGTTGTTTGGTGTGAATCTTTGCGGATCCACCTTTGTCGGAGAAGGGAACGAAATCAACGGACTCAACCCAACCATCGAACCCCTGGATGTGGGAGAGATGGATAACGCGGATGTCGTGAAGGCCCTGAAAGACATTTCCTATTCCGGCCCGATGGGCATTCAGGGATATGGGGTGACCGCTCCGGCAGAAGATGCACTGAACCGTTCGTTTGGAGCCCTTCAGAACCTGCTCTAAATAGTGTGGCTGGAGCCGTTCACGGCCCGGCGCAAGGCGTGGCCTGAAGGCCTACACCCACACTTCCGGAGCCCCCTCCCGGAGCAGATTGCAGAGCTCTGGTATGGCTGGGCCGTTTACGGCCCCAGCCAGGTGTAGACCCTCCTCCGGAGAAAGCGGATCCCATGGAATGACAGTAAACCCATTCTCTGGATCCATTGAGTTCTGCTGCGTCATGTTTTGAGTATTGTCAGGACATGTACCCTCGATCTGTTTGCGCCTGCCTGAACTCCCTGGCCTGGGTTCTCCTCCTTTCGTCCTGCACATCTCTGGTGGATGACGCCTCCTTGACTCAGAAGCCTGGGACTCAGAAACCTGGGCCCACACCCGAAGCAAAGCCGGTTGCTTCCGTAGACCCATTGTCTCCCTCATTGCCCGGCCCGGATGGACGGGAATATCCCAATTTTACCTTTGCCGGGCTACCGGAGGACACCGTCTATCCCAAAGAGCGGCTCCGGATCCATGAGTTTGGTGCGAAAGCAGGTGAAAATGCGGCACCGGCTCTGAGGAAAGCGATTGCCAAGGCCAAAGAGATGGGAGGGGCTGTGATTGAATTCGGTCACGGGACGTATTTTCTGGATGAACCTGTTCAGATCACTGCATCGAACATTGTCATTCGGGGACAGGGTCGGGGAGGTCCAGGGTATTTTTCCACCACCCTGGAGTTCCGGTTTGCTCCGGACCCCCATTCACTTGAATTCATCTTCACGCAGGACGGTGACACCATTCATCCCGAGGGATTTGTCGGGGTGGTGGCTCACCCCGGGCTTCCGAAAGAATACTGGGAATGGACCTTGCCCGGAAACACCCGCAAGCAGGTGGATCCATCCGGACAACTTGCGAAGATCGAACTCTTCATCGACGGGAAGCCCTGGTTTTCCAAAGACACAATCAAGGATCATCATTTTGCCCCCCAGACCGCTCTGATCCCGTTTATTCATCACCTCTGGCAGGCGAAGTTTCAGGAGGGACAGACCCCGGAGATTTTGGCTCGTGCAACCTGGAAGAATGGAAAAACGGCCGAGAAACAGATCCGAATCCACATCGATGCCTCTCTGCCTGACAGCAACCGTTCTCAACCTGATTACGGGATCCTCTCCTTTGCCGGCCCCAGCCGTTATGCGCAGGATACCTTCTTTCAACTGGATGTGACGGAGCCCATCACCCGGGGGGATACGAGCCTGACCGTAAACCACCCCGGGGATTTTGAGCCGGGGGATGTGCTGCGGCTCCGTTCCGGCAAGCCTGATTTTATTCCTCATGGAACCCGTTATGCACAGGAATTGTTCCGGGTGGTTGCGGTGAACGGTACAACCATTCACCTGAGTCAACCCGTGCGTCTGGACATTCCGGTGGAAGCGAAACCAACGGTGCGGAAACAGGTTCCTCTGCGGAATGTCGGTGTCGAACACCTTACCATTCGGCAGACCTCCGATACCTGGAGTCATGGCATTGTCATGAAAAATGTGTTGGGAGGATGGGTCCGGAATGTGGAACTGGTCAACATCGGCCGCTGCCCGGTGTACTTTTCAGCCGCGAAAAACTGTGAAGTCCGGGATGTGGTCATGAACGGCTCCCAATATCCTCTTGCGGGGGGAATGTCGGCTTATGCCGGTTGGTATGATTCCTCCAACGACTGTCTCATGGAAAACGTGACGGCCCTCAGGCTCCGCCATGCCCCCAACTTCCAGGGTCAGTCTTCAGGCAATGTGGTGCGGAACAGCACCTTTGAAATGAGTGACCTGCAGTTTCATGCCTTCTTCCCATATGAAAATCTGGTGGAGAACTGCCGGATCTATGCCACAGTCGGCAGCGGCAGTTACGGGTATGGACTTTACACATCCAAAGTTCATTCCATGCATCAGCAGTCGGGACCTCGCAATGTGGTGTACGGAAATGACATCCAGTCTCCCAAAGGCCCGGTTTTCTTTGGAGGTGCGGAAACCGGATGGGTGATTGCCTACAACCGGTTTCAGGTGGAGGATCAGTCTCCGTTTCTGCGAAGAGACCCGATGCCGGCGGTAGAACTGCAGGAGGGATCACATGGGAACCTGTTTTTAAAAAACCTGTTTGTGCTGCAGCAGGTGGATGACGTAGTCCGGGTGAGCGGGGAGCCTGGGAGAGAGAATGTGTTCGAGGAGAACCTGTTTATGCAGGTGAAACCGGGTGAGCCCGCCACCACACTCGATGGCTGGACGTTTACCTGGACTGGAAATGAATTTCTCGAGGCAATCGACCCGGCCCTTATCCGGCAATGGCAACCCCCTCCGTCTCTTTACCTGTACCAGAAGCAGCTTGTAGAGTCGTCGTCGGAACCTGTAGAGTAACGACTTCAGGCGGATCAATCAGAAGATTGGGGTTCGGATATGGATCCGTGCTTGATGTCCTGACCCATGGAGTTCCGTAAAAAAACACCCCCGGCAAACGCAGGGGGTGTGGAAACGGAGGTGAACCCTCCGGTCTGCAACAGGATCCCGGAATCTGATCTCAGGCCGGAGGCCTGAACGGGTTTGAGGGGTCCTGCCGGAACGAATGCTTCAGGTCAGTTCACTCAGGTAGGTTTTGCCTGTGGCGAATTCGGGGAGCAGTTCAGAGATCTGTATCGCCTGTCCAGTTTTCATGGATTGGTTGGCGGCAATGCCGATCATCACGGATGCCGCACCCTGCTCATGCCCTGCGGAGCAGTTCATCGGATCTTCGGGAGGTTCCGGCATCATGATCTGTTCCAGAATTTTAATGTCTCCTCCACCATGTCCGCCTTTCCCTTTGGGGATTTCCAGATGCTCAGAGGCTTTGAAATGCGGGGTGACGATCAGTTCTTCAATCCCTTTGTTGGCATTCTGCATTTCCGCCAGTTCCTCTTCGCTCTGTCCTAGGATCAGGTGAGAACCGCCGAAGTGGGCGTATTCAATCCGGCCACGATCTCCGTAAAAGACGGTCCGGCATCCCTCGATCGGGGAATAGGCATTCAGAGAGTAGCTGAGGGTCATCCCGTTGCGGTAGTTCACAATGACGCTCATGCTGTCTTCAATGTCGATGCCTTCGCGGAACACATTCCGGTCACGGAGATATCCGGTCTCCTCTTCCGCATCCATGTACATGCCCTTTGCGGTGTCATGATCGGTAAGGTCCAGACGGAAAGGGTCATGTTTGGAATCCGTTCCGGTATACCGCTCGTAGCCGGTATACTGTTCATCTCCGCGTTTCAGGGCGTTGTCTTTTCCGTAGAATACGAGGGCTCCCGAGGCGTAGACCCGCTCGGGAATGTTATCGGTCCACCAGTTCACCAGATCAAAATGGTGCGTGGATTTGTGTACCAGCAGTCCGCCGGACTTGTCTTTTTCACTATGCCACCGGCGGAAGTAATCCGCTCCGTGGCTGGTATCCAGGGCATAGGTCATGGCCACGTGGCGAACCGTTCCGATCACTCCGGAGCGGATCAGTTCCCGTACCTTGGAGTTCGGGGGCATCCAGCGGTAGTTAAAGGTCACGCGGAGCGGATTTCCGCTCTCTTCCACTGCGGAGAGGATGGAGGCACATTTTTCCACGTGTGTGGTCATCGGTTTCTCTGTGCTGACCGGATAGCCTTTGCGGAGAGCGCGGGTGATGTAGCTGTCATGGGTGCAGTCCATGGTGCAGACCATGACCTCGTCCGGCTTGATGTCATCGAGCATCTGATCGAAGTCGTCGCTGTGATACATCGGGATCTCTCCTTCGTATCCGGTCTCAGCCCGAAGTTCTTTCAGTCGCTGGGCCATGCGGACGCGCGAGATGTCGCAGACCGCAACCAACTCCGTGGTTTCCGAGAAGGTTTTGTAAATCGTGTGGGTGTACATGCCGGACCGTCCACCGGTTCCGACAACAGCAATACGTTTTTTGGGTGAGGTTGTCATAACGCGGAAAATATAGTGGATTCCGCAGGCAAAGACCATTGCAGGGGCATACAAACTTTTGTACAAAATCGAACATGAGTGAACATGGATTGAAGTACTGGGCCCATGGGATCCGCGAATATCCCTCCGCGCACAAACGGATTTACCCCCGTGGGGTGTGGGAGTATCAGTCCGTGGTTTCAGGGGAAATCGGCATTGCCTTGATGGGAGGGGATGTGCAATTCCGGTCAAAAACGCTGTGGGTTATTGAGCCGGACTGCGCACATGACTGGGTGTCCCGTCCCGGAACCATTTCAGAGGTGGTGGTGTTCCATCTTCCCGAACCGGATCCTCTCTTGCAGGCGGAAGTCCGCCAGGCCGGAGGGGCACTGCCTGTTGCGCTTCGACCTGAGGACCTGGAATGGCTGCGGAAGGAAGTGACCCGCATGCGCCCCCATTACCAGAAGCCCAATCGTCTGACTCCGATTGAAGTCCGCCGCCTGCTGGACGGACTGACCCTGCTGGCGCTCAGCCGGATTCGCTTCGATCCGGAGGACCACTCCGGGGAAGTCGACCGGGAACGGGTGGAGTCGGCGGAGTACTGGATGGCCAGAAACCTCACCCGACACCCAAGCGTTCAGGATGTGGCCGAGGCGATTGGGGTCTCGACCGTTCATCTTCGGCGGCTCTTTCACGCCCAGAACCGTCCCCCCCCTGGGGAGGTGCTGCAGGAGCTTCGACTGAAACGAGGTGAACAGCGCTTGCAGGAAGGTGGGTGGACCCTGGAGGAAATTGCAGAGGAGTTGGGGTATGCCGGCCCCAGCTCCTTCAGTCGCGCCTTCCGGACCTGGAGAGGGTGCAGTCCGGGACAGGTGAAAGCGAAGTAAGGGGTTGAATTCAGTTTCTGCTTTTTCACATCTCGTTTTCGTGAGAAAACAGAATCAGACCATCTGCTGTGGGCCTCCTGTGATGCGACTGATCCTGCTTCTTCTGATCACCCTTCTGCCGACGGTTCTCATTTCGGAGGCCGAGGGGGACCGCTTTGTGCAGGATGCGGTGGAACTGAGAAGGGCGGGGGACCTGAACAGGCTTCATCAGCTTGTCCTGGAGAAAGTGACCACCTTGCGGTCTGAGGGAGTGATCTACATAGGCGGGGTCAACTGGGGCACTCGATTAATGGGGGAGGAACTTCTGGCCTTTTGCTATGATCTTTTACTGGAGCCTGCGGAGAAGGCTGGTGTGGAGGCGGTCCTGCGTACCCGGGTGCAGAACGGGGACGACGCGGCCCGTACCCTCCTTGGCCGCTGGCTGGTGCTGGATGGAAGAGGGGAGGAGGCGTTTCGCATTCGAATGGGCGAGGATCCTCCGCACACGTTTGAAGCTGTTCGGGTTGCCATGTTGTACGGGCTGGATCAGAAAGCGGCGGATCTTCTCGAAGCATGGATCCAGGCGAATCCTGATTCGCCACAACGCTTTGGAGCCATGATGGCTCTTTCCATGTTGCAGCGTGATCTGGGAGAGGAGGAAGAGGCAAACCGGCTCGGTCTGTTGTCGCTTCAGGGAAGATGGCGGGAACGGCCGGATACTCCCTGGGGTCTGTTGAAATGGCGAACACACTTCTCCACCTATGGCAGAGAGGATCTGTTTGAGCAGTTGTTAGCGGAGGAGGACCCCTCGGAACTTTCACCGAAGCGGAGAGCAAGTCGCGCCCTTTACCACCGGCAGTTCTCCGAGGCCATAGAGGCCCTGGCAGAGGTGAAGCTGTCGGTTCATGAACTGGAAAGGTGGATCAAGCCGTTCGACAACCAGGACCGTGACACCCTCAAACGTGAGTTTCTCAAGCGGAGACTGGAGGCCTTTCCTGACGACCCTGCTACCGCCCTGATCTATCTGTCAACATTTCCGGATCCACTCCCTCTGCACACCTTGCCGGTGCTGGAATCGCTGATGGAGGATTCAGAGCGGAACCGCGCGTTTTTCAGGAAATGGTCTGACACGTCACCCTATCACCGGTCCTGGCGGTTTGCCAATGTGTACGAACTCGCAGACATCAGTTTGCGGATGTATGTGCACACACAGGACCCGGATGCGGTCAGAGCCCTCGGCTTTCGTCTGCTGGAAGGAGATGGGCTGTTCCACTGGGCAACGGACGCATCGGCTCTCTCGTCAGACCAGAACCGAACAGATGGCTTCTTCGACAGGGAAGGCCGAAACGTCATGGTGGAGGCTCTTTACCGGGTCCTGCCTCATCTTTCTCTTGAGGAGCATCGCGAGCGGTGGAGGGTTGGGGTGCAGAAATTGGGTGTGCGTTCTCTGGAAGCCCAAACCAACCGCATGCTGAATGGACCCAATGCCCTACCGGGTGAGGTGCAGAGGAATCCGGTTCCGGGACGGTCGACGGTGACTGTGAGAACGCTGGGGCTTCCGGAGGGGATCCACCTCTTTACACACCGTGAGGATGTCCGTGCCCTTACGGAGGATGGCGTATGGGCGGGAACCTCATGGGGGCTGATCCGGTATGCGGGTGATGAAGTCCTGCAGATTCCTCTGGGTGGAGAAGTAAAGACGTTCTTCTCCTCCGGTCAGGTGCTGTATGTTATAGGGGATGGCGGGCTCTTCCGCATTCAGAAACCCGATCACCACGATCCTGTTGTGGAGAAGATTGCTCTTCTGGACAAAAGAAATGTCTGGATCCCGCCGAACATCACGGACGGGGAGGAGCATCTTCACATTGGGATCCCGGGGCGGTATGCCCTCCTGAAAAAAGATCTCTCGGTCTGGGAATTCAAGTATCCGGATCGTCCCACCACCTACACGTTTGAGTCTGAACCGGTGATCGAACCGGATCGGGGGAGAGTGAAGGGAGCGGAATCGTCGGGCGATCAATTGAGCGCACAACACGTGACCCGGGTCGTTCCGGATGAAGAAAAAGGGTGGATCTACGTGCTGACCCATGGAGGTGTCACGGTCTTGGATACAGAACGTCTCGCGGTGAGTCAGCACTGGACCGTTGCAGACGGCTTGCCTTCCAACCATGTGAAAGATGTGATCCGGGTCGGGGATCAGGTGTTTTTTGCCTGTCAACAATGGAAGGGCGCTGGAGGGCTGGCTTGCCTGGAGTTGGATTCCGGCCTGCTCCGGGTGTTCACGACCCGTGACGGTCTCAGCCGTTACAGATTTCAGTCGCTTTCGGTTCAGGGGGATGAACTGGAAATCGGGTATGGCTGGTGGGATTCTTCGCGGAGTCAGAATTCCGGGTACCTGGACCCGATCCATCAGGGGAGGTACACAACCTTTCGAAGCTCCTTGCTGGATCTGAACACCCTGAGGATCCGAACGGGAAACCGGGTCACAGAACGGGTCGAGAGGAAATGGCCTACGGAAACCTTACCTTTCCTCGGAGGGAAACAGCTCGGTGTGCTTCAGACTCAGGGGCGACGTTATCTGTGGGGGGAGCATGGACTTTTGGTACTGGAAAAAGGGGCGGTCCTGCCGAAATCGTGGTTCCCTTCGATTCAGGTGCCGCGGGAATGGACGCAGGAGCAGCGGTGGGAACAGGAGGCAAGAAAGAGAAATCCCTTTGGTCATATTACCGGGCTGCAACAGGTTGAGGCCGCCTTGGCGCACCCGAACCCGTTTCTCCGCGCGAATGCACTCGACCGTAATCTCTACCGCCTTGTCAGAATGGAGGGGATCGAGCCCCTGCTGGAGCAGGCTCTCCGGGATCCGGATCTTCTGGTCCGACGGGAGGCGGTGGACGTCATTGTCGCCATGAACCCTTCTGACTGGAAAACCGGGGTCCTGCGCCGTCTCGTGCAGGATCAGGATTCTCTACTACGCGATCTGGCGGTGATCGAGTTGGGCCGGAGCGGGGTTTCAGTTTCCTTGGAGCACTTAGAGCAAAGCGAACACCTTGCAATGTGGTTGGGGGCGGATCCGACCTTCCTGTTTCAAGACAAAAACCGGATAACCGAAATGCTGGTGAAACGTGCGGATGATGCCGCGTTTCGGTTTATCCGCGTTCTGCACCAGGAGCCGAAATGGACGCCTCAATGGAAGCAGGAGGATGTGGAGGTTCTGGCCCAGGCTCTTTCCAGACATCCTGAATGGGTGCCGATCCTGATGGACTACCCTTTGCCCGCGTACCGTGTGAATCATATTCTCCGATTGGAGAGGCAGTTTGTCGCCCGATTGTTCCGGGCGGCCGACCCCTCTCTCCTCGACTCTGTCCTCCCTTTTCTGGACCACGAAGATCCGGATGTCGTCTGGAATGCCGCGCTGGCCACCGGCGGGATTCAGGATCAGAGAGCGGTCCCGAAACTGCTGGAAAACCTTCAAACCGAAAACGGACGCCTCCGGCATGCGGTGGCCTGGTCCCTGGGTCAACATAAAGACCCTGCCGCTGCACCCGCCTTGGAGGCATTGCTGCGGGAGACAAAAAATTATTCGCTGAGGATGCCGTATCGGACGTATGCCATTCTGAAGCATCTGTTTCCGAATATGCATTATTTTGCCATGGGAATGCCGCCTCCCCGTTTGATTTCCTATCCAACCGGGGATGAGAGCATGATCACGTCTTACGGTCTTCGGCAGGTAATGGATGAGATGCGCAACCCATAGGCGGCGAGGTTGAGCTGCATCACTCCTGTTCAAATGGGGCGCCTCCTCTGCGCCCTTTTCGTGTACACCCGCACATTTTTGTGAATCGGCCTCTCCGGATCCGCTTTTTCATGCAGTTCATGGTTTCGATTTTCTGTATTCGGTCCAGAAAAGGGTATGGCCACCCATGTCAGTCTTCTTCATCACACCCGCTATGAATATGAGCGGCACATCCAGCTTTCACCGCAGGTGATTCGGCTCCGTCCGGCCCCCCACAGCCGGACCCCGGTTCTGTCGTACTCCCTCAAGCTGTCGCCGGAACCCCATTTTTTAAACTGGCAGCAGGATCCGTTTGGCAACTACCTGGCACGGGTGGTGTTTCCGGAATTGGTGGATCATTTTGAAGTCTCCGTTGAAGTCATTGCCGATCTCACCGCCATCAACCCCTTTGACTTCTTCCTTGAGGAATTTGCGGAGGAGATGCCCTTTGACTATCCGAAAGAGACGCTCAAGGAACTGGCTCCGTACCTCGAATGCGTGGAGGCGGGTCCGCATTTGACGGAATTTCTCAACACGCTACCCACGCCTGAAGACATTCGGACCATTGACTGGCTGGTGGCCATGAATCAGGCGGTCCAGCAGGTGGTTTCCTATCGGATCCGTATGGAACCGGGTGTTCAGACCTGCGAGGACACTCTCAGCCTTGGCAGCGGTTCCTGTCGGGACAGTGCCTGGCTTCTCTGTCAGTCCATGCGAGCCGCCGGGTATGCCTCCCGGTTTGTGTCCGGGTATCTGGTGCAGTTGAAAGCAGACGAGAAGCCGCTGGAAGGACCTTCCGGGCCGGAGGAGGATTTCACCGATCTGCATGCCTGGTGCGAGGTCTTTGTTCCCGGGGCCGGATGGATTGGATTGGACCCCACCTCCGGTCTGTTTGCCGCAGAGGGACATATTCCCCTGGCCGCCACTCCCACGCCCTCCTCGGCAGCTCCGATAGAAGGCAAGGCGGAGGCCTGCAAGACGGAGTTCTTTTTCGAAAACCGGGTGACCCGGGTGCACGAGGATCCCCGGGTGACCCTCCCGTACTCCGATTCGGAGTGGGAACGGGTGCTTTCCCTGGGAGATCAGGTGGACGAGGTGCTGAAGCGGGACGGAGTTCCGCTGACCATGGGTGGAGAACCGACCTTTATCTCCATTGATGACATGGAAGGAGATGAATGGAACACCACCGCAGACAGTGTCAACAAACGGGAGCTGGGCTATCAGCTTCTTTGCCGTCTCCGGGACCGCTTTGCTTCCGGTGGCCTGCTGCATATCGGGGAAGGGAAATGGTATCCCGGAGAGGAACTTCCCCGTTGGGCGTATAGCGTTGTCTGGCGGGCAGACGGACTACCGTTATGGTCTGACCCGGGATTGCTGGCTGACCCGACGGAAGAAGGGGATCTCGAAGCCGGAGCGGATACGAGGTTTCTTGAACAGCTTTGTCATGAACTTGCCCTGCCGGACGATACTCTGATGCCGGCTTATGAGGATGTCGCGTATTATCTTTGGCGGGAGGGGACGCTTCCGGTGGATATCGATCCCGCCGATCCCAAACTGGCCGATGGGCTGGAGCGGAAATTCCTGGCAGAGCTGCTGGACCGCGGCATCGGTACGCCGAGTGGGGCGGTGCTTCCGCTGCAGTTTGATGGCGTACAGCGCCAGTGGACCACCTGCTCCTGGAGTTTCCGCCGGAAGCACTTGTTCTTGGTGCCGGGGAATTCCCCCGTCGGCCTTCGGCTTCCCCTCGATTCGTTGGCACTTCCCAAACCCCATGAGCGCACACAACCCGCCGAAGGCTCGCCTTTAGAGCCCCGAGTCCCGCTCCCGAAATCGGTACCCGTACCTGAATCCCCTGATGTCTCGGAAAACGCCTTCAGTACCGCCCTGTGTGCAGAGATCCGTCAGGGCCGGCTTCACATTTTCCTCCCTCCGCAAACCGATGCGGATTGCTATTTCGCCCTTTTGCAAGCGGTGGAACGGACGGCGAAGGCTTTGAACGAACCAGTGATCCTGGAAGGCTATCCCCCTCCCCATGATTCACGGCTGAAAGAATTAAAAGTGACCCCGGATCCCGGGGTGATTGAGGTCAACCTGCAGCCCGGGCACAGTTGGCGGGAACAGGTGGAGATCACCACGGCCCTGTATGAAGAGGCCAAGCAGTGTCGCCTCGGGACCGAAAAGTTCATGCTGGATGGCCGTCATTCCGGCACGGGAGGAGGGAATCATGTGACCTTGGGCGGGCCCACACCGGACCAGTCTCCTTTCCTGCGGAATCCCGGTTTGCTGCGGAGCCTGATCACCTGCTGGCAGCATCATCCTTCCCTGAGTTATCTGTTTTCGGGCAACTTTATCGGACCCACCTCCCAGGCACCACGTGTGGATGAGGGAAGAGACGACCGGTTGCATGAGTTGGAAATTGCCTTTTCACAACTGCCGAAAGACGCCGAAACTTCGCCGTGGCTGGTGGACCGCATTCTTCGGAATCAACTTACCGATTTGACCGGCAACACGCACCGGGCTGAATTCTGTATCGACAAACTGTATTCCCCGGACTCCTCCTCCGGTCGGTTGGGACTGGTGGAATTGCGTGGATTCGAAATGCCCCCGCATGCCCGGATGTCCCTGGTGCAGCAACTGCTGGTGCGGATGCTGGTCGCCCGGTTTGGACGCAACCCATGGCACAAGCCTCTGATTCCGTGGGGAACCCGGCTGCATGATCAGTTTCTCTTGCCACACTTTGTGAGGCAGGACCTGCACCTGCTTCTGGAGGAATGTGCGGCGGATGGATTTGAGATGGACCCGGCTTGGTTCGAACCGTTTCTGGAATTCCGGTTCCCGCGTTTCGGCACCCGGCAGGTCGGCAATGTGAAGATGGAACTGCGGTTCGCCATCGAACCCTGGCACGTCCTCGGGGAGGAAAGCACCTCCAGTGGAACCGCCCGATATGTGGATTCGTCTGCAGAACGGGTGCAAATTCAGGTCGAGGGTCTGGTGCCGGAACGACAGGCCGTCACCTGTAATGGACACCGGATTCCGTTGGTGCCCACCCGGACCCGGGGGGCTTTTGTCGCCGGGGTTCGGTATCAGGCCTGGTCTCCGTGGTCTGCCCTGCACCCCACGCTGTCTCCCCAGAGCCCGCTGGTGTTTGATGTGGTCGACCTTTTCCAGAAGAAAAGCCTGGGAGGATTCTCCTATTTTGTTTCCCATCCGGGCGGACGGAGTTACGAGACGTCCCCGGTCAATGCCCTCGAGGCCGAGGCCCGCCGGGTGGCGCGTTTCTGGCAGCAGGGCCATACCCAGGATAAGGACAAGGTGGCGGTGGAAACCACGGGAACCCCTGAAAGCAGCATTCAGGTCTCACCTCATGATTCGCCGGGGCCCTTTTATCTGGACGAACCGGATCCGGATCCGGACTTCCCCTGCACCTTTGATTTGCGGGGGATGGCTTGACGGGGAAGCCTCTGTCGGGGTAGGACCTGACCGATGTCCTTCCTCTCTTCACTCTTCGGCGGTTCACGGGACCGGTTTCACATTCTCGTGGTCTGCAAAGCCAATGTTACCCGGAGTCCCTACATTGAGGGCTTGCTCCGCAACCGGATTCAGGAACGGTTTGAAGAGGTGGCGGACGAAATCGGAGTCTCCTCGGCCGGAGTGGATGCGGTGAACGGTTACGGGCCGGATTCTGTCATGCGGGTTCTGGCGCTTGATCACGGTGTGAATGTGAACGGCCACCGGTCCAGACCTATGTCCGCAAAACTGGCCCGACAGGCGGATGTGATTCTCACCTTGGAGGAGGAATTTGCGGAGCGCATTCAGAACCGGTTCCGGGATGCGGAAGGAAAAACCTTTGCCCTTCCGAAGTTCGGACGAGTGCCGGATGGGCCGGAATCGGGGGATGTGGCGGATCCCACGGGCAAAGAAGCCATGGATTATGAGGCCTTTGTCGAGCAGGCGGATGAGGAAGTGGACCGGATTCTGGAAGTGCTGGAGGGCGATCTGCTGGATGTGAAAACCAATCTTGTCCTGATCGGCATGCCGGGTGCGGGGAAATCGTCTATTGGAAAAGCGCTCTCGGAGAAACTGGATGCTCCCTTTCTCGATACGGATGAATCCATTGCCGAACGTGCCGGAACCTCTCTGCAGGAGATCGTGGACACACAGGGGTATGAAAGGTTGAGGGCGTTGGAAGAGGATGTCCTGCTTGATCTGGAGGTCTCCGATACCATTATTGCAACCGGGGGCAGTGCGGTGTACAGTGAGGAGGCGATGAAACACCTTCGGCGAAACGGTCGTATTGTCTACCTTCGGGTTCCATACGAGCTGATGCAGGAGCGCATTGGGGACGGTGCGGGCCGGGGGTTGGCACGTCCTGCGGATCAGTCCCTGCATCACCTCTATGAGGAACGGGAGCCGCTGTACCGTCGCTGGGCGGAATGGACCCTGCCGGTGGACAGCCGCAGCGTGGCCCAACTGGCCACCCAACTCCGAACCTGGTGGCGGTAATCCGTGAATGCCGTGTTTTCCTATGTCCGGCTGCTGGTATTTCTGGCCTGCTGCCTGGTGGGGCTGCAGGTGCCGGTGTTTGTGGATGAGTATGGGGAGGAACTGTCAGCACGGGTGTCGGAATCCCGGGTGGCATTGGAGGAGTTTCAGGACGATGCCGATCTCTATTTTGAAGGAAGTCTCTCCCGTTTAATTGAACATTACAAAACCAACGGGGATGAGGTGTTTGCTGCCGGAGGGGAGAGTATCGAATCGATTCATCAGCGGAACCTGTTTCTCGAGGAGAAATGGACCGCCTATGCGTCGGGAACCTGGAATGCGTATCTGCAGGCCATTTTCGCTCCGGTGGCGGATGTGGAAGAGGCGGTGTGGACTCAATTCAATTATGCCGTTCAGGTGGATCCGGTTTCACTCGGCTTCGGCCTCACCATGGGTCTGCTGTTCACCATCGTATCGGAGCTGACCTTCCGGGGATGCGTTTGTCTTCCCCGAAGGATGTACCGGTCTTTCCGACGACCCCGTATTTCCGTTTCTCCCGAAGCACCTGCTTCCTGATCGTGAGAGAGGAGTTGTGAAGGCGCTCCACAGTCTGATCTTCAGATGCGATGCTCAGAGACGTACGGTACGCACGCTCTAGAGTATCTGGGGGATTGCCTCTGGCCGCTAGGAATAGAACTGAAGGTTGCCTGCCATTCCGGAGCCAGGCCCTGAAGTCAGTCTACATAGAATTCGGAGTGCTTTCTGACGACGACACCCTGTTCAAAGATCAGCACCCGGCATCGGTAGTGTGTATCAGCGGGGCTTCGGCTCCACTGCATGGAAATCGTTGCATCCTGTCGCGACCCGCGGGTCAGAGGTTCCCCCAATCGGGACGTGACGTCTTCCAGAGACATTCCCTTTCTCACCTTTCTCCATGCAAGAGCGGAATACCCGCTGGCATAGACGGTATCCTCTTCAAACAGACGGCTCCACATCCAGCCATCCAATCCATCGATCCATGCATGATGAATACACATGAGAAGCAACAGGATTCCTGCACAACCCTTTGTGAATCGTTTCGCTCCCGCATTCATTCTGATCGAATCCGGAGGTGAGCTGCATCCAGAATGTCTTCCCGAAGCTGTTGGTATTGACCATACTCTTTTGAAGCGGCTTCAAAACGGGGAATGGTGACCACCAGTTTCTGCCCTGCGGTTTCAGGGTTTCCGATTGAGAGATCCCATGTTTGAAACCGATGGGACTCGGACTGTCGTTTTTTCCGGTTGGATTCGAGCGGATCTCCGGGTTCCCAGGAGGCGACCCGCTTGTATTGGAAAGGATTTCGTACCCGGAAAGGCGTGCGACGGTCGGGAATGACCGTAGGACGGAGGTAAAACCCATCCCAGATCGATGCCGGCAGTGACTGTCCCTTGCCGGGAACCCGCCGCTGATAGGTCAGGGTGAGTTCAAGCGGCCGGTCCGGTGCATCCAGATGTTTGACGGCCACTTCAAGATTCTGAACCTGAAGGTGAGCCGGGAGAATATGCTGGTGAAACCACTGGATTCGGTCCTCCGGATTCACCTCATGCAGTGGGGCCCGGAAATGGGAGGCCGCCAGCCCGGTGAGTGTGCAGACTTCCGTAACCTTGAGACGGTGCGCGTCCATTCTGAGATGTGTGGTCACCTCAACCTGATTGTGTCGTTCGTTTGCGCGGGGAATGGATTCCAGCCTCGGCCGTTCAGGGTGGAGCACCAGGGCATGCGGAGACCCGTTCGGGACGGGGGGGAGGTTCAGCAAAGGACCGGACTTCAATGTGGCATCCAAAAACACCTTCTCCCCTTCAAGCTCCACACAGGCAATCATGTGATCAAACTGATCCAGTGATGCATATTCCGGAAACACCCGCGCTTCCGTGCTGACCAGGGCAGGCCATGCCTGAAATCCGGCCTCCCGTAGAAGCTGTACCAGGAGCACCGTATGGTCTTTGCAGTCACCGAAGGTCCTGGAAAGAATTGCATCCGGGAAGTTGGGCAGCCGTCCCCGCACGCCGAATTCAATTCCCTGATACTGGCAGTGCCGCTGAACATAGCCCGCAATCGCCTCCACCTTCTCGGTGGGAGTCTGCAGGCCGACGGTAAGCTTTGTGGCCAACTCACGTGTCCGGTCACTGCTGACCAGTCTGGAGTTCAGTTTTTCGGTGATGTAGCCAGATGCCTCCTCTTCCCAGGTGGTGGTTTGACTGCCCAGAACCACTGTGGGAAGAAATTCGGTGGCCTCTCCCTGAAGGGCTTCCCATCGGTAGGCAGGGATGTTCTGCGCGATCCAGGCCAGACCGTTTTCCAGGTGGAGAGGGTCTTCAAGCTGATACTGATTGTATTTCAACTTCTCGATCTCTCCCACCCAGACCAGGGCGAAAAATCTGATGGGGGTGAACCGGGCGAAATAGATGGTTTCAAACGGGATGTCCCCCTCTTCCACCGTGGTTTCCCGGGTGTACACGAGTTCAAGAAATGTGCCAGGCTTTAATTGAGGTACCGGGATCTGCAGGGTCTTGTCAAAGGTGACCAACGTCCGGTCCTCTTCATCCATGACGTAGAATGTTTCCCGATCGACTTCCGCCCGGAGACTTCCGTCGGAATTCAGCACCTTCAGGGAATTGACGTAGATCCGTTCAGACAAAGGGTTGAAGTCCAGAGACAGGGTCCTGAATTCATTCGCGGCTCCGCGGTCGGTAATATGGATCCGTCTGTAGGTGGTCTGCTTCAGTTTCCGGGGAGTCACTTTGGACATCAGCCGGATGTTCGACACTACTTCACCCCCCGGGGCAAACTCGGTTCCTTCTGCGAGCGGATGCGGAGAAGCGGGAAGATCCTCCGGAAGTGGAAGGGGCTCAAGTACGATCCGTACCGCGCTGTTTTCCCCCTGACCCATCATGCCGGCCACCATACGGAGGTCCTCCAGCACCATGGTGTTTCCCGGGGAAAGCGTCAGAGCCGCCTCCAGGGCCTGCTTTGCTTCTGGATACCGTTTCAATCCAAACAGGGACTGGGCACGGTGATAGTGAAGGTTTGCATCCACATGTCCCTCTTTTTCCAGGAGATCCGCAAGCGCCAAAGCCTCCTCCTGGCGGTCGAGGTCATTGAAGGCATACAATTTCTCGAGCGTGAGGGTGGCGTCGAGCAGGGTGCCGGAATCCTGTTGCTCAAGCAGCACCAGTTCTTCGAGGGCATGTTTCGGATGCCCCGCAGACCGAAACCGGCGTGCCGACTCCAGAAGCAGCGCCCGGTTTCCCGATTCCGTGGCGTATGCCTTGCGGGCTGCCATAGCCTGTTCCGGGCTTCCGTAATGCTCCAGCAGCAGACTCATGTATGCCGTAAGCTCCGCATGATCCCGGTGACCACTCTCAAACAGCGCGTTGTACTGTTCCAGCCCTTTTTCCCGTTCTCCGGCCTCAAAGAGATGCCATGCATACCAGGCCTGCAGTTCCGGGGGAAGAGCGTTCAAATCCGTGGCGTAGGTACGCAGCCAATCCAGGGCCTCTTGGTGCCGGTTCATTTCATTCAGAATGAGCAGTGAATTGCTGAGCAGGACAGGGGGAGGATCCTGACTTTGTGCTAACGCGGCCCGGCACCACTTCAGGGAGGTTTCATAGTGTTCGCGCTCATAATAATCCAACGCCACCTGATTCAGTCGGAGAGCCTGTTTGCGCTGCAGCTCATTTGACCAGCGGGTGGGATCCGGCCGGACGCGTGCAGGTCCGGGTGTGAACATCCTGGTGATCTCTTCCGATACGGTCTTCAGATCACGGACGCCCTCACCGGCATAGGCCGTAATGCACACGGCCACATTCTCTCCGATGAACATGTGATGCAGGTTGGTGATAGGACCCTCTGTACCGACTTGCCGGCTTTGCAGGATCAGGTGGCGGAATACTCCGTGGGTGGAGGAGGAAACCTGACGGATTGAATCCTCCGGATACGTCAGTTCCTCGTTAAAGAGTAGCACACGCAGAACCTGAGGGTCAGGTGGGCAGGACTCCGGGAAGACGACACTGGAGGTGACCAGCCCCACTTCTCCCCGAACGGCGGCGGAATCCATTTTCGGGAGATCCGCGAGGGTCGCGGGGTCCTGAAACCAATTTGATCCCGGACGGAATTCATACCCGGTTAGCTCATCCTGAAAGGCGATAAACCGGGTAGTGCTCTGGATCCGGGCAGCTGTTTCAGTGCCTCTGCGCTCCCGGTCAGAGCGGTGAGACTCTCCCCCCGTTTGCAGCTCCAGGTAGCTCAGGAGAATTGCCCCCGTCATGACCAGGAACACGGGAAGGGTGATGAATGCCAGCCATCCTCCCTGGACCTTCAGAAACTTCAGTGCTCGAACCCCTGCGCTCATGCAACCTAGAGTCGACACCGCGATCATCCCTCCCAGCAGGATGAGGGCGGTATCACGGGAGGCCCCACCGGAAAAGAGGCCCAGGACGCCCATACTGAACATGGACAGAAGAAGCGGAGGGATCCCCCGTATCCAGGGTGCAGCGGATGGGGCCTTACGAAGGTGGACCAGAACCGGAATCATCGGAATCAGTCCGCCCAGGATCGCCAGCCAGAGGAGAAATTGTGTGTTTGTCATGGCAACTACCATGGATGCCATTCCCCCTTTGAATGGCAAGCACAGGCGGTGTGAAAAGAAAGGCGCCATCTGAAAGGTTTAGGGGGCCTGTGCGACTGATCTGTATGAATGATGCAACTCCGCAATTGCCTCTTTTCCCACTGGGGATGATGCCCCTCCCAGGCGAGGTGGTGGCTCTTCATATTTTTGAACCCCGGTACCGCGAGATGGTCAGGCACTGCCGGGAACATCCTCACGTCGATGGCGATTTCATCATGCAGTATGAGGAGGGTGACCGTTCTTGCGGGTTCGCGACCGCGATGTCGATTACCCGAATCCTGCATGAACATGAAGACGGGCGAATTGATCTGTTGGCGGAAGGCAGAAGACGGGTGGAGGTGCTGGACCGGATGCAGTTTCACCTCTACCACTCCGCCACCCTCCGACGTTTTGAGGACGAACAGGAGGATTGGGACAACGAGCTGGCATCCCGGGTGTATGCGCTGCATCGCCAACTCCTGGTTACGGTGACGGGAGATGAGCCTCCGGATGCCTTTTATCAGTGCCGAGGGGGGATTTCGTTCAAGGTGGGGGGATGTTCCGGGCTGACCTTTCAGCAACGGCTTCATTTGCTGAAATCACGGTCAGAAAATGACCGGCTTGAACTCCTCGAACAGCATCTTACCTCGTCCCTGCCTGAGATTCAGAGGGCGCTGGAAATGGCCCGGCAGGTCGCGGGTACGTTCGCCCTCGATCAGGCGGGAGACGGTCTCCCCGGATTGGAAGAGCTCTAAGGGTCTACAACTCTATTTCGAGGGTTCTGGACTCACCTGAGGGTCTTCGAGGTGTTCCAATCGGGTGATTTCCTCATTGAGCCGCTGTAACGCCGGTTGGGTCAGTTTGGTTCTTGCCCGGTAATCCTTCAGATCCTGAATGTAGGTAGTTCGGGCCTCGCTGACCTGCTTCCGGTAGGCCTTTTCTGCCTTCATGAGTTGGGCTTTATAGGTGTACATTCCCGGGTAGTCTTTGGGAGGAGTCACCGGGACGATACGCTTCTCCAGATGGCTCCCTCCCGCATCACGTGCTGAAGAGACTAGGCACCAGCAGAGAAAAGGGAGGCAAAGGATTCGGGCGATCATGGGCAATTCCTTCGTCGTTTTTTGGCGGTCAGGCATCCGCCTCTTTCTGATTGGAGGTTATTCCTGAAGGGCAACCTGAAGTGCAATCAGAGAATACGCGGTCACCAGGACCGGATCTCCCTCCCAAAACCGGTTCTCAGCATTGATCCAGTATCCTTTGCCGTCTTCATCAATTTTCTGCAGGCGGACCAACTGCTGAATGAACGCTTCTCTCCAGTTCACACTTTCACCGTCTGCGGTCTCAAATTCTTCTTCTCCATAGACGGCCATCGCTTTGCTCATCACATTGTAAAAATAGTACAGGCCCTGTTGACCCATTCCCGGGTTTTCCTCCAGATCCCAATGCCGGACCGCCCATTCAAATGCGGATTTGACCCGCGGGTCATTGCGTTCCACATCTGCATAAATCAGGGAGAGCAGGCCTGCATAGGTCATACTGCCGAAAGAGCGGAGCATCACCCGACCCTCTTCATCCGTACGGGTCCCGGCAAAGGAACTGACGGGATTATACGCAAATCCTCCCTGATCCTCCGGATGATCGGATACGCCGGGGAGGGGATTGCTTTCTTTCCGGTTCTGGATGCGGCTGACAAACGCAGCAGCCGCCTCTTTGTCGAAGGTGGCTTTTTCCCCCTCAGTGCGGAAATCCTCAGCGCTTTCAGTCAACACCATGGCTTCCGTCGCCATGTAGTGATTGGAAAGGTCGGCATAGGGGCGTTTACTGGTGGCATCGTATCCGAATCCGCCATGATAGACATCGCCTCCGAGATGCTGTCCGGCCGCGACGAAGGTGCGGGCTTTCAGGACGAGAGGTCTGACATCCTCTCTGCCGGTCAAATGCAGGGCAACCATGCAGATCGCGGTGTTGTAATTGGATTTGCCTCCTCCCTTGAACTGGATCTTCGGTTCAACATAGATGCCCCCGTTTTCCTGAGCGTTGCTTTTCAGGTAGGTGACGGCATTTCCAACCTCCTCCAGATTTCGGGTGTCTTCGGACAAGGCGAGGGACCACAGCGCCAACCCGGTGATGGCAGGCCACTCCGGAGAACTCCAGTAGCCGGCAGGTTTCTGCTTCGCCAGCAGCCACTGCATTCCCCGCCGGACGGCATCCTCGCCCTCCCTGCGGACACTTTCGGGGATGTCCGCCCGAACATGATGCAAAGGACTCAGAGCGAGTAGAAGGCAGAGAAGATGTCGGAGAGTAGCGTGCATTGTAGTTCCTAAGATTGGTATAAACGTAGTAACGTCGTATCCCGCATGGGGGTTCACTTTATCTGCGCAAACCGGAAAATGGCAAGAGATCATTCCACTTCGGGAGTCATCCACCCTGCCTATTCCTGAGTTCTCTTGTTGTGTTTTCCATTCAATATGGTTGTGAAAACCTATATTAATGTCGGATAAACGTTCAGAGGTGTTTATGAAGTTTCTCACATGGGTGTTGCTGGCCGGTATCTGCGTACCTGTTTTGGGGCAGGTGATTGTCCTGAAGGATGGAAGCCGGTTCCAGGGGCAGGTTGAAACCTGGGGGCTGAAAACCGTCGAGGTTGAGTGGACCGAAACCGGAGAATCGCTTCGGCTTCACACAGATGCCATATCATCCGTGATTCAGGAGGAGATTGTTCCGGAACAGAAACGGGTTCATAACATGGCCGCCATTTCCATTCCCTCCTCATCCGAGCACCCGGTTTGGTCCCCGCGGTTACAGGCAGGGATTCTGCAGGTGACGCACAGTTGGGGGCAGGTCAATGAGATGTCAGCAGACTGGGTCCAGTCTTTGTCCCTGCCTGTCCCGGCCGAACAGTGGAAGGTGAGAGGGCCTCTGGGAAAAGAAGGCTGGATCTCCACCCATGGTCCGGATGAACCAGCTGATTTTGCAGCCGAATGGGGATGGGTTCGGGGAAAACTGGTACGCCAAAACACCCTCTTTCAGCATATCCGGCACCCTCTCGGCGTTCTCCCGGCCAAATCGGCAGTGAGATTCAGGATGGTTTTTCCGGAAGGAGAGCCGTCCTATGAACTGTACCTGCATAAGGGAGCGTCTCCCTTTCCCGCAAATGCTCTCCTCCGCCTGAACGTGAAGCCGAATCAGATGCGGCTGCTGGCGACGGTGTATGAAGGGGCGGTCACGCACCAGAAGGAGGCACAGCCCCGGCTCCACAACGTGCACGACCTGACCGTTGTGCTGAACCGGGAGGAGGGGGTTGGGGAATTGTACGCCGGGGATGAGTGGGTCTATACCTGGAAGCGGTTCGAGGGGGAAAAAGAGGGGGCGTACGATCAGGAGCCTATGTTTCTGCAGGTGATGTTCCGCACCCATCTGCCGGTGATTGTTGATACGCTGGAGGTGTATGAGTGGAACGAGCATCCCTTTTCGGAGAAGAAGCTGGACCAACCCGGGGTGTTCCTGCGGAACGGGGATGTGCTGGAGGCAACGGAACTGCAGTTGGACGCCGAACACGTGCTGGCCACCGTTTCCCGGCAGCAAATTCCCATCAAACCATCCCGGGTGAAATCACTGAAACTGGATGGGGAGAAACGCTCGGAACAGAAACCGGTTACCACCTTCTACACCGCGTACAGAGGAGAGGTATTTCCCTGCACATCCTTCGAACTCCTGAATGGGACAATCAGGGCGGAATCCGACTATTGGGGGGAGGAGTTGACCCTGCCTCTGTCCTCCGTATCGGAGATTGCTCATCACGGAACCTGGAATGCGAAACCGGCCCCGTTTCGGGTCTCTACATATGGGGGCAGTCAGTTTTTGGCAGATTCCATTGTGCAGGAGGGCGACGAACTGCAGGTGCAGACGACTGCAAGTCCCGCCCCGCTTCGCATTCCTGTGTCCGCGATTCATGCTGTCGAACGAATTGCCTCACGTGATGACCGCTTGGAGGCTCTGGATCAAACCTTGACGGAGCTCACGGAAGGTACCTCGAATCTCCAGGAGGGAGAGCGGCCCGTCTTCTCCACTCTGCACCTGAAGGATGGGAGCCTGCTCAAAGTGAGCCTGCAATCCATCCAGCCGGAGGGGATTCGTGTCCGTACGGTCTGGGGAGAAGACCTGACCTTGCCTCTGGAGGACGTCAGATCGTTCACAACCGGTCAGCCTGCGTCAGAACCGGGATGGGTATATGAACTGGGCCTGCCACGGGACTGGATGATTGAGACCCGGATGCCCGGAGGGAAGGTCAGGCCGATTCATCTGAATCCCCAAGGCCATTGGTTGACCGATCAGCAACTTATCTACAAACGGGACCTGCCCAAAACGGAGTTGCCGGTGTTGTTTCGGTTTCGGTTTCCGGATGGGGACGAGGAGGTCCGCAGGTTTCGATTTCTGGCCCTTGAACTGGTGCCGACCGGAGTGACCAGTGCCGCCGGGCTTCGCCTGTATGCCTCACCCAGATCCATCCAGCTCCAAACCCGGAATGGCCGGCGCAGTATACAGGCCGAGGGATTTACAGAGGCGGAGTCCATGGAGGTGGTACTGTCTCCATCCGGTGAGGTCATCATTCGGTTGGATGGGAAGGAGGTGGGGAAAACGGAGACGGAATTCACCTCACTTTTTCAACACGCACACACGCTCAAACTTCGGACAGGAGCACAGAATCCCTTCCATCAGGTTCAGGTGTATCCTGTTGAACCCGGAGTGGCTCTCCCGGAGTCACCGGGACTCCGCCTGTGGAGTGTGAACCGATTCCATCCCGGCGTGAGCTTAAACGAAGGACGGGAGGGGAGTCTTCTGTCTGTACAGACGGACCGACCTGAGGAAAAGGTGCTGCCCTGGTCGGATTTGAGAAGAATCGAGAACTTTCCCGTCAACCGTGATAAAAACGAGTCGAGGAGTGGGACCGTGACGCTGACGCTGCGGGACGGAAACGGACAGCTTCATGTGCGGGACCTGACCATCAGCGACGGGGTTGTGAAGGGGGACTGGAAAAGTGCCGCAGCCAGGGTCTCCATACCGATTGACGCGGTGCAACAGCTCCGATGGAATCAGACATGGCCGCGACGGACGGTAGAGCCTCTTCCGGCTGCGCAATGGGTCGCCCCGTGGACATGGTGAAGCAGGAAGCTGGCACATTCCTCATGACTTCCTGACGATTTTCGAATTGAGCTTGCGAAAGAATTCCGGCACAGGCACCCCCTTATGAACAAATACATCGCTGAATTTGTTGGCACTTTTTTCCTCCTGTTTTCCATTGGCGTCTCCGCTGTGCTGTCACCGGAGATGGCTCCGTTTGCAATTGCAGCGACGCTGACAGGGGTGATTTATATGGGCGGGCATGTCTCCAAAGCCCACTACAATCCTGCAGTGACTGTGGCATTTTTTCTCCGTGGCCGCCTTCCGGCAAAAGAAATCCTCCCGTATTTTGCCGCAGAGTTTTCCGGCGCTCTTGCCGGGGCCGGGGCTGCACTCGTGGTGACCCGGACCCCCATCGCGATCGAACCTGCCGCAGGTTACTCCCTTCTGCAGGTGGCTCTGGTAGAGGTGTTGTTTACCTTTGCACTGGTCAGTGTCATTCTCAATGTGGCCACCTCCAAAGATCATCCGGAGAACGGATTTTATGGAATCGCCATCGGTCTGATTGTGTTGGGGGGAATTCTTACTGTGGGCGGTGTGTCTGGAGCCGCCTTTAATCCGTCAGTTGTGATCGGATTGAATGTCCTCAAGGGGGCCTGGGCTCCGATACCTCTCTATCTTGCTGCAGATTTTGCCGGTGGAGCACTTGCTGTCTGGGGATTCAGGCTGATGAATCCAACGGACCACTGACCCACGCGTTCCGCGTGGCAAGCACTGACCAGTGCGGGGGCTCCTCGTGTCAGCCCAGGTGCAGATCCGGAATCCGGCTGCTCCTGACAGCATCGTTTTACCACAAATCAGGTGGCCCTGATTCCTTCCGCTTGCTGAAGCATTTCAATTGGCCTTGCACCCGTGGGGGGCTGGGCGTATGTGAGAACGTATGAAGGGACCCAAGAAAAAATGGCTGATGGTTCTGCTGCCTATTGTGGTGGCACTCCTGCTCCTTACCTTACTGACGCTGCTCAGTGCGGAATCGATTGTGGAATTGCTCTGGTATCAGTCACTGGGGTATCTCAAGCTGCACTTCCTGAAAATCGGATACAAATACCTGGTATTTGCCGTCGTGACCCTGCTGTTTTTCCTCCCGATCTTTCTCAATTTCTGGGTGGGATCCCGTTATCTTGGCGTGCGAATGTCCCGTAAAGAGGAAGGGCAAAAAGGGGTGATCCGCGCATTCCGCAGTGGCTCCCTGAAAATTTACACTCCGCTGTCCCTGGTTCTGGCAATCATGCTTGCATTGCCGTTGTACCAGGAGTGGGAAAAGGCGCTGCTTCTGTTTTTTGCTCCGAAAACCGGTGTTTCAGACGCCATGTTCCATCTGGATGTCTCGTTTTACCTCTTTGCGCTCCCGATTCTCAACCTGCTGCAAAGCCGGTTATTGATCACCATGGTGCTGATGCTGTTTGCGGTGATGGTTCTCTATGCGGTTGAACTCAAGCTGTTCGCGCGCGAAGGCCGTCCCATGTTCAAAGGAGCACGCGTCCATTTTGCATTTCTGATTCTGATTACCGGCCTCATTCAGATTGGATCCTACGGGATTGAGGCTCTCATGCTCCAGTACAGCGAGAACAATTTGGAATCGTACGGATTCTATGGTCCCGGATATGCGGAAGTTGTATGGGGTCTTCCGCTGCTGGCCTTTCCCGCGGTCACGGTCCTTCTCACGACCTTATCCGCAGCCGTGCTGGTGGTGTCCGGGCGGGGGAAAAAACTGGTGATCCCCCTCTTTATTCTCTCGCTGGTTGGACATATTTGCCGGGATCTTCCCGCGCTGCGTGATGTTGTCAACAAAGGCCTGGTGGCCGGTCAGACCATCACCATGCAAAGCACCTATTTATCCCGTTCCGTTCAATCCACTCTTACCGGGTATCGTCTGCACGATATTGAGAGGCGGCCCTTCAAAGAGTTCTCCATCGAAACTGAAGGGGCGACTCTTTCTGAAGCGGTGGATTGGGAGAATATCCCCTTGTGGGATGATGAATTGCTGGGTGCCAGGTTCGAATCTCTGCAGGCGATTCGCCCCTATTACACGTTTTCCGGTGTGGATGCTGCCAGGTATCTGATTGATGAGGAACTGCATCAGGTCTATTTGGCGGCCCGTGAGCTGGATCCGGTGAATATCCCGGTTTCGTCTGCAGCCTGGGTAACGCGTCATCTGGAGTATACGCATGGGTATGGTTTTGTGATGACGCCTGCCGCCCAGCGGGACGAAGAAAATATGCAGTGGCTGGTGTTCAATATGCCGCCGGAATCGGAACTCGATTTCGATGTGGAGCAGGTCAGTATTTATTATGGCATGTCTGACATGGCGTATGCCATTGCCCCCAACGCCAGTGGAGAGTTCCATTATCCTTCCAATGAAGACCAGGAACTGATTGAGGTGGATTATGCCGGGGAGGGGGGTGTCGGTGTGGGAACGTTCTGGAGGAAGGTGCTCTTCGGCCTGTACTTTGACAGTTGGCGTTTTGTGCTTCCATCGGATATTGAAGCCAACAGCCGCATCCACTTCCGTCGGAACATCCAGGAACGAATCAGGGAACTGACTCCATTTCTGGAGCTGGACAAAAACCCGTATCTGGTGGTGACACCCGAACGGCTGTACTGGATGCAGGATGCCTACACCACCAGTGAGTGGTATCCAAGTTCGCAGCCCTACCAGGACAAGTTGAATTACATCCGCAATTCGGTCAAAATTGTGGTGGATGCCTATGATGGATCTGTGGACTACTATCTGTCTGACCCAACGGACCCGATTGCTCGGGCGTATCAGAAAATGTATCCCGGTTTGATCAAGCCCTTTTCCGACATGCCGGATGATCTTCGCTCCCAGGTTCGGTATCCGAAGGACCTCTTCGGAATTCAGATGGGGATTTATGCAAAATATCACCAGACCAACCCTCAGACCTTCCTGAACAATGAGGATCTGTTGCAGCTTGCGGAACTTCATTCTGATGAAACCCAGATCCGGATGCAGCCTTACTACATGACGCTTGACCTGATTGATCCCGGTCACCGCGAGTTTGTGTTACTGACCCCTCTGATGGCGAAGAGCGAAGAGGGAACCACCGTGGACAGACCGGACCGTCCGGACAATTTACGTGCACTGGCCGTTGTCGGGTCCGATGGTGACCATTATGGCCGGATGGTTTTTTACACCTTTCCAAAGGGAATCCAGGTGTTGGGACCCTCTGCCGTCAATGCGATGGTGGACAGCAATGTTGAAATTGCTCAGGCCATGACTCTGTGGAATCAGCAGGGATCTGAGGTCAAACGAGGAAAAATGATCCTGTTGCCGGTGAATGGCAGGATTCTGTATATACAGCCCCTGTATCTGGAATCCACAAGCGCTGTGAGTATCCCCCAATTGAAGCGGGTCATTGTTTCCACTGAGGGGAAAGTGGTGATGGACCTGAATCTGGAGAGTGCCGTCTCACGGTTGGATGAGATGCTGTCGGTTTCCGAGTGATCCGCCCGGAGTGTGGCCTGCGGCATGACAGGCCGGGAATTTTGCTGGCTTGAATGGAGCCCAGTTCCCGCATCACTTTTTTTCATTTTTCTGAAAGCTTCCCTCCGGTTGCGGGGTTTACCGGGTTAGAATGAACGCCACCATGGTCAAACTCCCCGCACAACTTCAAGGACTGCTGAACGAAAGGTTGTCCGAAGAGGAGTTGTTGAGTCGCCTTCAGGAAACCCGGGGGCTGCTCTGGAGTTTTCTGAACCAACGCCTGTCCCGGCAAGCCGATGTGGAGGACGTGATGCAGGAAACCTGGATCCGGGCCCAGCGGGCCTGGCCCCGCTACCGTGAGCAGGGATATTTCCGCGCATGGCTTCTACGGATTGCGTATCGGGAGTGCTGCCGGTATCAGCGCAAGCATCATCCGGAAACCGCAGACCGTCTTCCGGAAGCCGCCGATGTGGAGACCCCGGCCCGGAAGCTCCAACGCCAGGAGCGGGTGGAGCAGGTGCATGCCGCCATCCAGGAGTTACCCGTCCAGTTCCGCGAAGCCGTATGGCTGCGAATCGTTGAGGAACTCCCGTTTAAAGAGATCGCGTACATTCTCCGATGCCCGGAAAATACAGCTGTGACCCGCACCCGCCGGGGGCTGCAGCACCTTCGAACCCGTCTGCAGGAGGAGATGTGATGAATCCCTGTCCCGAAGAACACGAAGACTGGGTCCATGAAGTGCGTGAGACCTGGCCCAGATCATCTCCGCCTCTTCATCTTCGTCCCTCACCCGCACCGGAGAGAGCGCCGCGAAACTGGGTGTGGTTCCTGCTGCCGGAGCTGTGTGTCGTGATCCTGGTCCTGGCTCTGTTTCCCTGGATGCCGCAGGTGGAATCTGAAGAGACGTTAAACCTCACAGAAGCCTCTGCCTGGCCAGACAACTGGACACAGCCTGAGAAGAGCCCTGAACGCATTGGTCTCCACCAACGCAGGCAGGAAGAGGCCTCCCAGCAGGGGCAGACGGTGTTTGTCACCCGACGAACTGATTTACGACTCCGGCTCCAACGTGCCGGAAGAAGACTCAACCCCAACCCCATTGGAAGTTAAAATGAAACTGTTGAAATTGCTATTGTGCTGGATGCTGGTCCTGAATGTCTCGTTCGGTCTGCAGGCCCGGGATCATGAGGAAGACGAGGAGGAGCGTTGGGAGGAGCGTGAACGGAGAGAGCGCGATGAAGAGGAGGGCGATGAAGACTGGGAGGAAGAGGAAGACGAATGGGATGAGGAAGAGATCCGGGAATGGGAAACCGAAATGGTTCGAGCCCTCATGAACCTTGAGCCTGCCGCAGTTCCCATGATGCAGAAACTACGGGCGACGGACATTGAGGAATATTATGAAATTCTTGAAGATGTGCATGAAAGCCTGGAGGAGTGTGAGGAAATGTCAAAAGAGGATCCCGCAGCCGGAAAACTGTGCCGGGCAATTCTTCAGAGTGAAATCCGCATCGCCGTGATCAGTGAACAGTATCGGACTGCGAAGGATGCAAAGATGCGGGCAGCCTTGAAGGGGAAGATGGAGGCACAGGTCGCTGAAGCTTTCACGCTTCGGATGAAAGAGGGCGAAATGGAACTCCAGTATATCATGAAGGAAATGGAAGAGCTGAAGAAAGAAATTGAGGTGCGGAAAACGCATGCAAAAGAAATTATCCAGCGCCGGGTTCGGGAGGAACTCGGCGAAGAGGATCATCTGGAGTGGTAACCCACTCGATTCAGCAGCCGGCAGAGGGGGGTTGTCTCTGCCGGCTGCGCACCCGTCTTCCGATACAGCATGCGAGGAACACGGTTCCCGCCATCACCCAGACACCCGCTTCCGGAACCACGATGGTTTCCCAGGCAATGGCATAATCCTGCTCATTTCCTGCCAGGCCCCAGATCCCGGTGTTATCAAAGGTGTTTTGGTCGTACTCAATGCGAATCCCGTACCGACCGGTCTCCGGCAGCAGAAATGAAAGGTGTTCCACATTGTTATACAGACTGGAGGAACGGGCGACCTGCTGATCAAACTGCAGGGAACCGTCGAGTAACCAGATCGAAAGATCCAGATCCGCCTGGGAACCTTCTGTCACTTGATCATTCAGCGTGTCCCAGGTCCGGTTGCGCAACCAACTGAGTGTGGTGGTCAGCGTACTGTTGGCCAACAGCGTTCCTTCGAGAATGTATTCATTGTCTGTGCCCAGTTGAGCGGCTCCGAAATCCCATCCGCTGGCCTGTACCTGTCCCAGGGCTCCCTGCGCTTGTCCGGTGACATCCCGCTGCCCGTTCACCTGAATATCAAAGGTCCGGTCCAGGTTCATGCGGCCAGCTCCTGTGGCCCAGTCCAGCGACTGGGTGGTGGCCACAACACTGTCCCCATTGATGTCGGTGACGGCCTGACCATTGTCCCAATCGAGGGTCTTGTCTGCACCGGTGAGTAAGAGGGATTTGATGACAACGCTCTGGGTTGCACCCGGATTGCCGCTTAAGGCGGCCAGGGTCTGGGCGGCACTGTTCACCAGCGCGGCTCCACCCGCCACGATCGGGGCGGCAAAACTTGTGCCTGCGACAACTGAATAGAGGTTGGTTGCGCTGGAATCCAACGTGGAATCGGGGAGAGTGGGATTGTTCCCGCCTGTTTGCCCTCCGTAAAACGCAGTCACAACATCCTGCCCCGGGGCGGAAATATCGACCGCAGCCCGTACCCCGGACACCGTCACTTCTGTGAAGGTGCCGTCTCGGTAGCCAAAATCCTGCGGTCCCCGGCTGCTGAAACTTGCCGCCTCATCAAAGTCGTTCTCATCCGTTGGAGCCAGTGCGGCCACCGTAATCTGATTGTACCCCGCCCCCGGCGAGCCGACGGTATTGGTCGCGGGTCCCGAGTTGCCCGCACTCACCACATGGGTCATCGTTGGATTCGCCACGGCGACGCCATCGGTCAGGATGGTAAAGACATTGGTTCCGGCGCTGTCTGTGAATCCGTAACTGGAATTGACAATATCTGAACCGGATACACCCGTTGTGTACGCTGTTTTTACCGTGTTGTAACTAAAGCCGAAGCTTAAGGCATATGCATTTCCATTCCATTGTGTGGCAAGGGCCGCACTGCGCAGATCCGTGTCGAATGCCAGGCCTTGTTGGAAAATCCCTCCGCCTCCGGTCTGCCGACCGCCAATCAGCATGGCCGCCCAGGTGGCATGTCGGTCAAACAGGTCGTCTGTTGTACTGCCAAACGCATCGGGGTGGTGGGTGAAACTGGTGACATGACCCAGTGTTTCGTGTCCGTTCCAGACATGTCCGGCCTCCAGATTGGTGGATACCGTGTTTTGTCCGGTGATGGCGGTGGTATGTCCCGTATATCGGGTTGCACCTAGAAATGCATTCAGGTCATAATTCGGGAAGCCGTTTCCGGTTGTGGCCTGGTTAATGGGAAATGCCGGGGTGAATGCCGTCTGATCCTGAGCCCTAAGGGTCAGGTGAAGACAGAACCAGGTGAATATCAATAGCGCAGACTTCCTCATCATGCGCTATTTTCTTCATGTACGGCGATCCTGCAAGGAAGAAGCAGGCTTACAAAAGAAAAAAGTAGGGGCTCTCAGGTTGACATGGAGGATTTTTTTTGTACTAAGCACCTCCGCTCATACATTTACGCAAATGAACATAACCCCGTTTGGAGACTTTTCATGCCCAATATCAAAAGCGCGAAAAAACGCCTGAAACAGAATGAGGTACAACGCAAACGCAACTCCGCATACAAAAGCCGGATCCGCTCCTCCCGTCGTGTCTTCCGTGAAGCGGTAGAGGCTGGTGAACTGGAACCTGCCAAAGAAGCCTACGCTTCCTTTTGTTCCGCACTGGATAAAGCCGTGAAACACAATGTGATCAAGCGGAATACCTCGACCCGCAGCAAACGCCGGGGCGCAGAGGCTCTTCGCTCACTTGAAGCCTGATTCAGTGCTTCACTGTTGAAGAAACCGCATCTCCCGCAGATGCGGTTTTTTTTATGGCAGCTTCAGCTCTGCGGGACCGCCCCGCGGCGTATCGCTCTTCCATTTGCCATGGAGAACAGACCCTTTCGTCTCATTCAGGGGAAATGTATAGTCCACGCCGATGATCGCATTCCCCCGGCGAATAAATCCGGTCTCGCGGAACGTGAATGCTTCCTGAGTCAGTTTGCCTTTAATCTCATGCAGTGCATCCAGTGAGGTCCATTCAATTGTGCCGGTAAACGCCCCGTCCTCCTCGTTGTACTCTGTAATGGTGAGGATGCACGGCCAGCGCTCCTTGCCTTCGGATGCTTCGCCTTTGCAGGTTCCCTTTTCTTTGAGGAATGCCAGAAGATTCGGCCCCAGGGTTTTTAACAAGCGTTCTGCCCGCATTCTGATTTCCGGGTCCGGAGAGTCCAACAGGGGGGCCACATGCATCCGTACTCTGGTGCCCTGCTGTCGCAACGCATCCTCTGCCGCCTGTCTCACCTTGTAGTGATCGGCTCCCAGTTCCTCAATCCAGGTTTTGATTTGAGCGTCTGATGCGGCCTGACCCCAGACAGCAGAAGCAAACGAAGTCAGGATGAGGAGAGGAAGGAAAAAGCGCATAGCGTGTGGCGGGGTGATGGAACCGTGTCGTAAGGGTCTCATTTAGGAGGCAGGCAACCCGTTCGGAAACACCAGGGTCTCCCCGGGGTGTGTGTCCAGAACAAGCAGGGGGTGGTTGAGAATGCGGAGACGAAGGGTTCCGCCTCTCTGGCTGAGGACGGTGACGTCTGTCAGAGCATGACCTTCCACAGTGGCACTGATGAGGAACCCACCGGGTGCAAGGATCTCATGGAAGGAAAACGTTTGCCATTCGAGCGGCAGAGCGGGGAGAACACGGATTTCATTGTTCCAGTCCTGTACAAAAAGATCCAGGACTGCGGTGAGGGCTCCGAATCGTCCATCAAGCTGCATAATATCGGAATTGCGCTGCGTCGGGGAGGCCAGCGTACTGAATCCAGGGAAAGTGGCATCATGGAGGGAGGCCCGGCCCCGGTTGGTGAAGACCTCCTGCCAGATCCGTAGCCACTGGATCGCAGCTTCAGGATTGCCGCAACGTGCGTAAATCCCGGCGGCCCAGGGTACGCACCATCCACTCCATCCGCCTGGTCCCCGTCTCGCCCACCAGCTCAAACTGTTTTGGATGACTTCCTCATATGGACCGTTGGGGTCCAGTGTGCGGAAGGGGGTCAGCCCTGCCAAATGAGAATGATGACGGTGCGATCCGTCCAGATCCTGCCCCTCCCAGAGGAAGATTTTTTCCCGTGTCTGTTCCGGATATTCATCGTTCAGTGGACCGTACCCGGTTGCAAACGGCGGGACAAGCGCGGCCGCCTTGTCCCATTCGGGGTCCGCCGGCTCTCCCAGCATGTCCGCAGCTTCATGGAGTGACCGCAGGACTGCATGAAGGGCTGCCAGTTGAAAAGAGCTGTCCTGCCCCCAGGCATCCATCCGGGACCCTTTGTATTCCGGACTCACGGAGACGGGAAGATGAAGGCGGCCCTGCGGATCTTCTTGCAACATGGCCCGATAGCCTGCCCAGGCTCCTTTCAGCAGCGGCCAGACCAGAGTGTTCAGGGTATCAAGATCTCCTGAGTAACGGACGTAATCCATGCAGAGCATGGCGACCCAGGCCGTGCAGCCATGATCAATACTTCCGGTCCAGAAGGCCCCGACGACATGACACCGGTCATCGACGGCGTGAGGGAGCATGCAGGCCTGCGGATCCTCAAAGTAGGTGGCCCCTCCTGATGCAAGGCCCGGAAGCCAGGACCGCAAAAGATCCAGGAGCGGTTGAAAATGTTCGGTCCGGTTTGTGGCCAGGGCCGGCGTATAGATCATCTGTAAATTGATGTTCAGGTGATAATCGTTGCTCCAGGGCGGGATTCCCTCACACTCCATCAGTGGGCCCTGCAGGGTGCAGGCCAGTCCCTGTGGCGGTGTACAACAGGCCTGCATGTACAGGCCGTACTCCACCTGTTCCTGTAGAACAGGGTCCGGCAGGCTGACCTTTGGCACAGAGGCCCAATAACGCGTCCAGTCAGACTCTGCCTGCTGAATGGCATTCTCCACATTGGACCTGAGCGTGTCCTGTGTCATGCGAGCGGAGTCTGCACCAACGGAGGTGGCAATCCGAATACGGTTCCCCTCCCGGGAGGCCCGGATGGTCAACGGGTCGTCTTCCGGAAGCGTTTGGGTGAAGCCGCACTCCCCAGCTTCCCTCCACTGCGTGGGCGGCTCGCAGCCGACGGAAGACAACGCCTCGGATACCCATTCCCAACTGGGTTTCAGTTGCATATCCGGTGCCCATGCCTCGGGAAGCGTGATCCAGGCGAGTTCCCGGGTTCGGGACTGGCCGATGTGGATGTCGGCGACGTCCTTGCCGTTTCCAACCCGAAATGTGATGCATCCCCTGGCTGGATCCAATTCCGCTGCGACAACACGACATCCCTCCGGAAACGGGATCACCAACTGAGCTCCACCCAGTTGATGCGGGCGGGCAGGGTCGCCCGAAGACGTGTTTTTTCCGAAAACCTGTAACAGTCCCTCTTCGTCTCCTGCCTGGAGCAGGGAGGCCACTTCCCGGTACGTGGTTTTGCTCAGGAAGGGGTTCCCACCCCGATGGTCCCAGAAACCTGCCCGGCTGATCGTGACGTGTAATGCCTCGGACCCCCAGACCAGGAGGCCCTGGGTACCGTTAGCCAGCGGGATCCCATTGTGGGTTCGGTCGAGAGGGAGGGTCCAGGAAAGTGCCATGGATCTTATCAGGGGGCCGGAACGGGTTCGGCCTCTTCCACTGGAGCGTCCACCGGTTCCTCTTCTACTTCAACCTGAACCTCCTCGGCTGGTAGGACCTCCGCGGGAGCATCAGCCGCAGGAGTATCCTCATCCAGTATCTCGGGTTCCTGAATCTCCGTTTCAACGGGTGCTGCGTCAGGGATCGGGTCCGGAAGAGCCGTGGGTTCCACGATGGGAGTAGCGGTGGCGGCAACCGGTGCAGACATTTCTTCCATGATGTCTTCAGCCTGATCCGCATCCGGCTCTGGCGTGACCGGTTGCACGTCCTCCTCTTGGATGACCGCAGGGGGCTCCTCTGGTGCGGGAGTCGGAGGAGGGGTTTCCTGCTCTTCGACTGGGGCGGTAAATCCGTCGCCATCCAGCCAGGAGCGGGTCTGCTCGGGAAACACGTAGTACAACGCCCCTGCCATGGCACCCAGGAAAAGGAGCAGGACCATCAGGGTCATAAAGGCAATGCGCCGCTGGGCCCTGCGAAGCATGGTGTAGAGCCGTTCTTCCGAACGTTGAGACCGTTCCAGAAGCTGCTGGGTGGTTTGATCCATGGAGGCCAGGGTGTCGTTGAATTTTCCGGACAGCGGGCTGTCTTCCCCCTGGGCATTCATGGCTTCCAGTAATTCGGATTGTCTGGCTGAGTGATCGGCCAGTTTTTTCACGCTGTCGACCGCCTCGGGCAGCTTTTGAAACGAATCCAGCAGGGCTTCCTGATTTTCCCGCATGGAGCGAACGAGCCCAAGGACTTCGCGGAACCCGTCCTCCATATTGGCCATCTGTCGTTTCCGTCGTGCGGGTGGGCTGATTTTTTCCCAGAGGGTATATTCAGGAGGGGGAATGGAGGGGATGGGTGCCGGTTCCAGATGTGCTGCGACTTCCTCGGGTGTGACCGGACCGGGTGTGGCTTCCGTCACGCCTCCCGCTTTCGACGCCTCGACGGCCGCTTTTTTTTCTGCTTTCGCCCGCTCTTTCTCCTCGGCCTCTGCTTTTTTCTTTTCGGCTTTGAGGGCTTTCTTTTCTTTCCGGGAGAGTTTCGCCTTTCTGGAAACGGGGCTGTTTTCGTCGGAATCGTTTTCGTCGAGATTCATAGTCATGGAGTGGCCTGAGGGTTGGTTGTTTGTACATAACCCCGGCAATCTTCATCGCAAGCCTCATCATGGGATTTGAGTGCTTCGATCCTTTGACAATCCCGAAATGGCTTTCTATAGGTGCGGCTCAACTCGTACCCGTAAGGCCTGCTATGTCCGATCCACTCAGCAAAATGGAAGAAATCGAATTTCAAACTGATAACCTCTGGCGTGAAGAAGTAATCACGGATCGGCAGGTCGGGAGTATCCGGGTGATGACCCCGGTGACCGTGGAAGGGGAGGTCGATCCCGACCGTGAGATCGAGTACTATGCGCAGACCCAGATCATGACACAGGCTGGTGCACTGCCGATTGAAGGGCAGATTGAGGCCGACAGCCTGAAAGAGGCGGCTGAACAATTTCCTCAGGCGGCTAAACAGGCCCTTCAGGACATGATGGAGCGGATGCGGGAACTTCAACGGGAAGCCGCAAACCAGATTGTCACGCCCGATCAGGCCATGGGGGGAGGCCTGGGTGGTATGGGAGGGGGAATGGGTGGTCCGGGAGGACCGATCACCCTGAAATAACCGGTACGCAGGTGATCCGGTAAAACGACCGTTCACGGTCCAATCTCCATCACTCCGATTCCTTCTGCAGGTTACCTGTTCGGGGTTGAACGGAAAAAGCGGCCGAAGCAGCAAATCCTTAGCAGCAAACCACTAGGGAAGGGGATGCACAGGGGAGGTGGTGATTCGACCGACGAGTGTCAGCCGGAGACTAGGCGCGTTGTTTTTTTCTGGGTTTCCCCAGGCCCAACCAGGTTAGAGGGGCTCCCAGGCACATCGCGGCCAGAGATGCACAGATAATTCCCAGCTTCGCCTCTTCCAGCATATGACTCCCTTCCTCAAAGGCGAGGACGGAGATAAACAGGGACATGGTGAAGCCCAGCCCGGCCAGACAGCCCACACCGATCATGGCCCGCCATCCCACTCCATTCGGGAGCGTTGCCCATCCACGGGAAACCGCAAGCCAGCATGCGAGCAGGACTCCAACCGGTTTCCCGAGAAGAAGTCCAAAGAAAATGCCCAGGACATGCGGTTCGAACAGGAGACCGACGGTGAAGTGAGTTGGCAGGTGTACGCCGGCATTAAAAAAGGCAAACAGCGGCATGATGCCGAAAGCCACCCAGGGATGCAGTTGGTGCTCAAAGCGCTGCAGCGGACTCTCCGTATTGCGGATAATCCGCTGGTACGCCTCCAGATGCTCCTCTTCGAGTCCGAAATCTTCTTCCTCCTGAATGCGTGCCCGGAGTTGATGATTGACTTCCTCCAGGTTGTATTTCCGTTTGATGGGAATGGTCAGTGCCATCAGGACGCCGGCAATGGTGGAGTGAATGCCCGATTCAAGGATGAAATACCAGCACCCCACACACAGCAGGGCATAAATATACCCATTACTGCCTCCGCGCCTTCCATAGACAAAGCTGACCACGACAAACAGCAGGCCGATCATCAGAGAGTTCAGATGGAACTGCTCGGAATAGAACAGTGCGATCACGAGAATGGCACCCAGGTCATCCACGATGGCCAGGCCGGTCAGAAACACTTTCAGAGAGACAGGAACCCGTTTCCCCAGCAGGCTGAGGACTCCGATGGCGAATGCAATGTCCGTGGCCATCGGCACTCCCCAGCCTCCTCTGCTTTCGGAAAAGAAGATGTTAAACAGGCTGTATACCAATGCGGGGACGATCATACCCCCCACTGCAGCAAAAACTGCAAGCGAGGCCTTGCGTGCACTTGAAAGTTCTCCACGGAGAATTTCCCGTTTGATCTCTAAGCCTACGAGAAAGAAAAAGAGGACCATCAGACCTTCATTCACCCAATGGTTCAGATCAAGAGCCAGATCCCATTCGCCAATATGTACACTCAGTTTGGTATGGGCGATCTGGTTGTAGACTTCCCACCAGTCGCTGTTCGCAAGATAGAACGCAAAGCCGGAGACCAGAAGCAGAATAATCCCCCCGGCGGTTTGGCTATGGAGGAAATGGTTGAAAAATGACCCCGGAGGATGTTCCTGTTCAATCAGCTTTTTCATGGCACTACGTTGTGGTCCAGCATCGGGTCCTGAACAAGAAAAAAGGCTTCCCTCCCGAGAAGCCCTTTCCTTTGGTCACAAAACTGTACCGGCCTCTACAGAATCCGTTCCGGTACAAACAAGACATCTCCGGGCAGCAGAATGATGTCCTGCTCATGTTCACCGCGACGGCCCAAATCCCGGAGGTCGACGTCAATTTGTTCCACAGTCCGTTCTTTTGGATGGGGGCGGTAAATCCTGATAGAGGAGGGTTTTGCAGACTCCGCCAGTCCACCGGCTTTCTTGACGGCTCCGCTCACGGTCAGGGTTCCGGTGGGTGGGACCGCGATCGGACCCGGATTGTTAATCACGCCAAGCAGGGTGACAAATCCCCACGGCGAACTGCTGGGATCGTCGGTGGATCCCACATATTCTACATTCACCAGGGGTTCACGATAATACTCTTTGTACGCTTCCGTGATCTGTTTTTCGATGGTTTCGATGCTTTTGTCTGAGATGATGACGTTATTGAGCAGTGGAAGGCCGATTTGTCCGGTTTCATTGATGCGCTGAGGTTCGGTTGAATGGACAATGGTGCCCTGGATCATCACGGTGACCCGGCATTGCATACCGCTCCGGAGAATGCCGGAGGTCCCGGGAGGAACCCATCCTTTTGCTTGGGCCGCAATCGACAGTGCCACCCGTTTCCCTTGTGCGTCTTTGTCTTTGGGATCCACAGCCGCAGTTGTCGCCGCAGGGTTATCAATCGGAATCCGGATCCGGGGGGGAGCCGTGTCCGACACAGGCGGGATATCCGTGAGTGTCGACTGAGCCATTGTGGGTGCCGTCAGACCCAGTATCAGGAGAGTGGAAATCAAAGCGCGCATCACAGTTCCTAAAGGATAAGGGTATGTCAAAGAGAGAGGGGGATTGGTTCAAAGAAAATTGATAATATCTTTCCAGTCATCCACGACAATATACATAACCGGATCCCCTTCATTCGCAGGCTCCAGCAATTCATTGTGGAAGGCATCCTGCAGACTCGACTTGAGCTCCCGGTTGCTGATTTCCAAATGACCTGCCTCCCGGGCTTCCTGCAGTTTATGCAGCATTTCGCCCAGTGCCAGTCCTTCCGGAGGGAGCATGTTGTCCAGATAGGTCATGAACGCCTGAGGAGGCGCTTTCGCCTCTTCGTTCACTTTGTCCACCTGAAAATCTTTTTCCACCGGAGGCGGAATGTCTTCTGCCTCTTTGGGGGCTTCGGGTTCCTGGCCGGCTTCAACTTCGGCTTCATCGACATGATCCAGAAGCGGGTCTCCGCTGCCTTCGCTTTCAGTCGCGGATCCGTCCTCAGCGTCAATGGTCTCCTCGTCATCATCTTCCGGTATGTCTTCGTCCGGCAGCAATACGTGACTGGCATTGCCTTTTTCCACCAGTTGAATCAGGCCCCGGTTGACGGCATCCGTGACAAAGTCCTTGAATTGTTTCATGGGCTTCCCCTCCTCGTCTTTGAGGCGGGTCTCATCAAACCGGCGGATCCGTTTCCGAATCCGCTGCTTGAGCGAGGTCAGCAGCACGCGGTTTCCTTTGCCCCGGCCTTTGGTGACTTCTTCAACCAGAACCTCATACGGATCGAGTTTCGGGCCATTATCACGGTTTTTCCCGGAGGACTTTCCGGAATTCCAGGAAACAACCTGGTCACAGAAGGAGCGGACGGAATCGACCCGGGCCCGTTCGGTTCCTGCGACGATCACGGTGTACCCCGCTTTCTGCAGGAAGGCGGCCGGAGACGCCTGGCGTTCTGTCTGTGCATCTGCGAGCAGAATCTGGTCCCAATGAGGGTAACAGGTAATCATCTCATGCAGTCGGGTCATTAACCCTCCGATCAGCGTGCAGGTTGTTTCGGAAGCGGCCGGGAAAACCGTGACCTGTGCTCCGGAAGCATTCAGGGTGCTGAGAACATCCTCCGGAAGAGGGGCATCTGTGATCACTTCCACGTGTACCACCCGGCCGCCGTCCCGGACCTTGTTGCGAAGACTGCGGATTTCGCCGGGCATCTGACCGGTTTCATTCACCTCTTCACTTGAAACAGTAACAAAAATTGCAGTATCGCTCATAAAAAGTTCCGCCTGTTGGTTGGGGAGCCCCTTTCCTGTTGAGATGCAACAGAGGGCTGTTGTGTTCTAGGGGACCCGAAGGATCAAGGCAATTGCAAAACACTCAGTTCTTTCCACACCTTCAGGTCCTCCGGCTCGGTGAGAAATCCGTGAAACCGTTTCAGGCTGCTGCGGGGGCGGAGTCCGCGGGGGTCATGTGTTCCGGCCAGGGCCACGTTATGACTCAGCGGCGGGCGGAGTCCTCGGACGGAAGGGAAGGTCTCCAGAAGGCTCCGCCGGGCGTTCTGGTACATCTTCTGATGCCCCTTTCCCACAACGAAATTCATCACCAGCACTCCCCCCGGTGTGAGGAGCGCTTCCAGCCGTGTGATCATGTCGCGATCCACGACGGCAGAGCGCTCGACGTCTTTGTCTCCGCTTCGGTACAGGTCATCAATCACGACATCAAACTGTTCCCGGCAGGTCTGAACAAATTCATGCGCATCTGCGTGAATCACCTCCACCCCGGTATCATCCAGATGCATATATTCTTTCGCCAGACGGATCATGTCCCCGTCGATTTCCACCGCTTTCATCTCCAGATCCGGGAGGAAATGCCGGAGCTGCCTGAGGACCGTTCCCCCTCCCAGTCCCAGCATGATGAGGGATTTGGGTGTTTCCGGATGCAAAAGGCTGGCGGCAGTGATGGTGTCCCAGGCATGTCCGGTCAGAAGACGAAGGGGGTGCCAGGTGGCATGTGTCGCCCCAATGACATCAAAATCGATGGTCCCGTCCGGTGATTCCCAAACATCCACATCATTGAAGGGGGTGATGACCGATTCCAGCCGTCTCATGGGGAAGGTGCTCCGCTGTCGGATCCGGGGGGATTCTCAAACAGCGACCGGATTTCCGGGGGGGTGAGTGCCCGGTCATAAAAAGACACGCGGTAGATGTGACCGCGAAAATACATGTTCTGGTTCAGCAGACCTCCCATCTGAATGGCCGGCAACACCTTGAAATCGGTTTCCCCTCTTGGAGCGGGGGCTCCGGAGAGGGGGGACGTCAGCCCACCCGCATAGGCATGATCTCCATCCGGGCTGTGCACTAGGGCGAGTGGAACCGGCTGATCTCGGGCACCCACCGGCAGAATAATTCGGGTGCTGCCCTTTTCGGTTTCAAAGGTGTAGGATCCGGGAAGTGCTTCATCAATGTATATCAGAAACCTCCTCTCTCCCGGAGCCCGTGCATCGATCCCCAGCAGGACCTGATCATGGCCCACCCGTTCTAAAGAGGCGGGCCGCACCCACAGGATGAGGGAGTACTGTTTGTTCCGGTGGGGAGTTCTTCCGGTTACCAGTACATGTTTCTCGAACCGCAGGGAGGTCACTCCGCCCGGGGAGACGTCGATGCCGGGGAGCGGGAGCCCGCTGCCGGGGACAAAGCCCCGCTGGGCTTCGCCAGGGGACCATGCCGTGAGTGTGCCCGAGTCTGAACGAACGATCTCGGTTGAGGTCAGGTGGAGGCTTCGCCCAAAGGAGGGAGAGGGAAGAGGGGTGGGGGTCGGAGGAACCAAGGGGGTTGCCGTGGCTTCCGGAGTCGGGAGCGGTGTCGGGGGTGGGAGCACGGCCTCCGGGGTGGCGGTGGGAACGTCTTCCGGTATGGAGGTGGGAACCGGAACCGGATCGGGGTCCTTTGCGTGCCATTCTTTTGAAAAATGCCCAATCAGGAGAGCCCCGAGTATGCCGACCAGGCAGAAGAGGATCACCACCAACAGAGGTTCCTCCTTTACGGGGTTTGGCGCCTGATACAACGGTTCCGGCGGGGCATCCGCTTCGGCAATGTCCGGACGTTTGACCGGCATGGCCTCCCGGACGGCCTGCAGCACTCTTCGCATGGCATCGAAAGATCCGGGGCGTTCCTGTGGATCCCGTTCCAGCAGAAGCATGGCCAGTTCCGCAAGTTCCGGATCCAGATGTTCGCGGAACACCCGCGGGTCTGGAGGCGGACCTTCAAGCTTTTTCTTCAGCACCACTTCATCATCAAGATCAAAATAGGGCAGTCGGCCGCACAGCATGTAGTACAGCGTCGTACCCAGGCTGTAAAAATCGGCCCGGTGATCCTCCTGCTCCCCCAGGATCCGTTCCGGAGGCATGTAATAGGGAGAAGACCAGCTTTCCAGCAGTTCCGTTTCCTCCCCGGAAAAACGGGCCAGACCGAAATCGCTGATCCGGGCGGTTCCGTCCGTATGGATGAGAATATTCCGGGGCATCACATCCCCGTGAACGATTCCCTGGTCATGGGTATCCTCCAGTCCCTGAACAATTCCCTCGACGATACCCAGGATGGTTTCACCGGTCAGCGACCCTTCCTGGATCAGGTCATGCAGGAACCGACCTTCAATGTGCTCGAGCACCATGTAGGGCTGATGATTGTGGATCCCGAACTCATATACTTTCAGGACGTTGGGTGAATTCAGGGCGGCGGCGGCCAGCGCCTCCCGTTTGAAGGCCTCAACCAGCTCCGAGTTCCGACTGAGAACATAGTGTAGGATCTTCAGACTGACATTCCGCCCCAGACGTGGATCGTACCCCCGGAACAGGGAGCTGGTGATGCTTTCACTCAGCTTTTCTGTCAGCTCGTAGTCCCCGAAAAAACCGGAAATTCTGCAGATACGTTCACAGGCGGGGCATTCAATCTGCTGAAACGCCTGAGAGGCATGCGAGGAAAGATCCTCACCGCAATGAGGACAAACGTAGTGATCACGTGTGTCTAAAAGGACATCCTGCATGGAAACGAAATGGTACCCCGGGCGGGACTCGAACCCACTACCTCGGGATTAGGAATCCCGCGCTCTGTCCTGGTGAGCTACCGGGGCACAGTTGACGGATCATTACGGGAAGTGCTTAAAAAGGGCAAGCACCCTCTTGTCACTTTCCCCTTCCATCCTTTCCCCGCGGGAGTATAGGAGGCGGATGAGTGATGAACCGCAACATGTAACGGTCCGGGTGGGTGCTGAGGGCGTCGATGTCGAGGCCCTGGTGTCCGAGATCCGGGCAGAGGTGGCCCGGAAGCGTGAAGAGGGGGTGTACACGGATGCCCGGATTGGACGCGCGGAACGACATAATCTCATGTACATGGCGGACAGCGAGGAACTGTTGCGGTTTTATCTCAAATGCCTCCGCGACGGAGTGCATGTGGATATCAATGATTTCGTGATCGAAGACCGGCGCCCCGGGTTCAAAGGGCGGATGCTGGTGAAAATGAAAACCGTCATCTGGACCTTGCTGAAGTTTTACACCTTCCGGATGTGGCACCAGCAGAACCAGGTCAACGGCCTGATGGTGACCGCCATTGAGAGCAGTTTTCAGCAGTATGAAAAGAAAATCGCCTCCCTGGAGGAGCGGATCGCCAAGCTGGAACAGGGTTCCTCTGAATGAAACTCGCCTGGATTACTCCCCGGTTTTCCCCTGAAGGAGTGGTGGGCGGAGCGGAAACCCTGATCCGACATCTGGCCTCACTTGCCGCAGAAGCCGGTCACGAGGTTCATCTGCTGACCACCTGTGCCCGGGATCACTTCACCTGGGTCAACGACCGGGAACCGGGTGAGGAAGTCATAGCGGGGCTTCAGGTTCATTATTTCCGGGTCAATGAGGACCGCGATGTCGGCCGGTTTCTTGAGGTGCAGAACCTGATCGACCGAGGCCGTGCCGTTTCCGAGGAGGATCAGGAAGCCTGGGTGGCCAACAGCGTGTGCAGCCGGGATTTGAATGCCTGGCTGGAACAGGAAGGTTCAACACTCGATGCGGTGCTGGCCGGCCCCTATCTGTTTGGATTGACGGTGGAGGCCTCGCGCGTGTGCCACGGGAAATTTTGGCTGGTTCCCTGCCTCCATGATGAGGCCTTTGCCCGGCTGGATGTGATTGCCAAGATGTTCCGGGAGGCACAGGGATGCCTGTTTAATGCGGAGCCGGAACGGCAGCTTGCCGCCGAGTTGTACGGTCTGCCGGTCGAAGGGAACCCCGTGGTGGGAATGGCGATAGACCCCGTCACGTCTGACGGAGAGGGATTCCGCACGCAGAGGGGGCTGACGAAACCCTACGTGCTGTATTGTGGGCGAAGAGAAGAGGGAAAAAACACCCATTTGCTGTTTGAGTATCTGAACACCTATCTGGAGCGACGCGCAGACACTGTCTCGGTGGTGCTGGCCGGAAGTGGGGACCTGCAGCCACCCGAGACACTTCGTCCCCATATCCTGGATCTTGGTTTTGTCACGGAGCAGGAAAAACATGACGCCATGGCGGGTGCATCTGTGTTCATTCATCCTTCAACAAACGAAAGTTTCGGCATTGTGCTGCTTGAGGCCTGGCTCGCCGGCACGCCTGCAATGGTACACGACAGAGGTGAGGTGCTCCGCTGGCAGTGCGAAAGTTCCGGAGGAGGCCTTTGGTTCCGATACTATCCCGAATTTGAAGCCATGCTGGACCTGCTGCTGGAAACCCCGGAGCTTGCCGGGAAAATGGGAGAGCAGGGGAGACAGTACGTACTTGATCACTACAACCGACAGGCCATCTCGGACCGGTTGCTGTCAGCTCTGGAGAATACATGATGACGGATGGACCCCTCACCCCGCCGATTGATTGGACCCAACTTCGCGTTCTGCGTGATCTGTTTCTTTCTGGGGAGCCCGTGACCGAGGATTACTGGAGCTCGCAGAGGCTGCTCCGTGATTATGACATTACCCTGGGAGAACGGATTGGATGGAAGTGGGATGCCGTGATTCAGGAGCTACAGGTGCGTGGCTGGACGCCACCCTCCAGCCGCCTGTACGATATGGGATGTGGGACCGGGGTTGCCGCCCGCCGGATGCTGAAGGCCTTTCCGGGAGCCTTCAAGGCGGTGACTTTGTGGGACCGTTCCGATCGCGCTCTGAAATATGCCAAACAGAAAATCCGGCACGAACACCCTTTCGTGAAAGTGGAGACGGTGCGCGAATGTCCGACCCCTCACGGGGTGGTGGCCCTGAGTCACGTCCTGACGGAATGCGCGGATGAGGATGCCGCCCAGATCGTGGAGGCGCTGGAGGGGGCAAAAGCAGTCGTCTGGGTCGAGCCCGGAACCTATGCAATGTCCCGCATGCTGATCGAGGTCAGGGAGGCGTTAAGAGATTCCTTCCATGTCCGAGCCCCCTGCACCCATCAGGCCGGGTGCGGACTGCTTGCAGAGGGAATGAACGCTCACTGGTGCCACCATTTTGCCCCTGCGGTTGCGGGAGCCCATCAGAATCCCTTCTGGGGGCACTTCCGGAGAGAGATGAACCTGGACATCGGACCGGTTGCCTACAGTTTTCTTGCGCTGGATACCAAACCTGCTCCCGAAGAACCGGGGGCCTCCCATCTGATCGGCCGCCCGATCCGCCAGCCGAAATTCCTCCGGGTTCTGAGTTGCCAGGAAGAAGATGTCGCGGAGCTGGTCGCCAGTCGGAAATGCCCGCTGTACCGTGAACTGAAACAGGAACTGACCCCGGCTCTGTACCGCTTTGAACGGAAGAAAAACCGGATTGTGGACGGGAAAAACCTGTCTTGTAAGACCTGACGATGCTCGCCCCTTCTCACCCCTCCCGGTGATAGGGATGGTCGGCTTTAAGCGTATGAATCCGGTAGAGCTGCTCCATCCAGACCAGTAGGGCCAGTTCGTGCATCAGGGTCATTTTCCCAAAGCGGAGAATCAGATCCGCCCGGCCGCGTACTTCTGCCGGCAGTCCGTCCGCTCCGCCAATGCACACCACGGCCTGTTTGACCCGGTCCATCTCCAGGCGGGTTACCGTCTTTGCCAATTCGGTGGTGGAGGTGTCCTTTCCCCGTTCGTCCAGTGCGAGGACCCAGTCCTCAGGTTGAATCATCCGTGTAAAGGAAGAGGCGTCCCCCTTTTTCAGTTGCTGAATGTCAACCGGAGCAAATCGGGTCATACGTTTCGTGTAGGTGTCAACCCCCTTCCTGACCCAGGAAAAGGAGGGCTTGCCTACGCAGAGAACCCGCCAATTCATGTGAAACGGCAGAGAGATTCCACATAGGCGGCAGAGCCGTCGCGTACCCAGCCGTCCAGTTGAGCAGGATCTTTTAACTGCTGACCCCGTAGCCGGTCCACGTGGAGGAATCCGCAGTTCACATCCGGAAGGGCTGTCATGTCGGTCCAGAGTTTTTCGTACTGGGATACCGGGAACACATCCTCCTGTCCATGTCCCCAGCGTTTTTTCACATCTTTCAGCGTGATATAGGTCGGCAGGCGTGCTCCTACCCGACGAATCGCGGCAGACACCGCCTCCATGTCACGGAGATCTGTCCGCTTCAGCTCAAACAGGGTGAGAAGTGCATCGAGATCAATCCAGGTGGTGTTGCTGTTGTAAAACCGCATTTCCACATCCAGATCCTCGCGGGGCAGGGCCAGCCCTTCCACGAGCTGCACCCGCCCGTTCACCCGGCCCAGTCCTCCTCCGCTGTCCTGAATCTGCCGGGAGATCACTTCATATGTGAGATGATGACCGCTCTGGATATGGTGTCCGAGACAGGCGGGATTCACATCCGCCCCGGTGGTGTCGATGTTGTGCAGCATGAACCACCGAAGCTGCGGCCGTTCATCCAGAAGGTCGGCAAGGACACCGTTCCGGAGCAGGTTCGGTACTTCGAACCAGTGCCCCACGGGATGCAGGCACTGCATGGCAAGGTTGTCCGTATAATCGGTGCCTTCCCCGGCCTCCATCGCCCAGTGTTTCAGGGCCGCATGCAGGCTCTCCTTCATTTTCTGGGCCTGCTCATCGAGAAGCTGTTGCGGCATCTCCTCCCAGAAGAACGCGAGGTCCCGCAGCATGGGAATCATGCGAACGCCGACGGCAGAGCCTTTGGAGAGATGAACCGGTCCCTCATAGAGAAAGTTCTCTGCCTCGGACAGCGCAGTCCGGATCGGCCCGTCCGTGAGATAGCTGGTGGTGAAGACGTGAGGCAGCGGAGTACCGGCTTCGAGTCCGATTTTCCGGGACTTGGCCAGGTGCACCTCCAGAAAACTTCGGTGACGTCCTCCCAGTTTGCAGAAGGGGTGCAAACCTTTCACCACTCCCGCACCCTGAGTCCAGCGGCTGCCGGTGCCGGCGGCAAGAGTAATCACCCCGACTTCCCCTTTTCGGAGCGCATCCCATCCTATCGCCTCTGCCTCCTGAGGAAGCGCCTTGGACGTGGTGACGTCTCCCGGCTGAACATCTTCGATCACGGTGGTGGCCGGCAGCCGGTTTTGCGACAGACCGAGTTGTCCCGCCTGAAGTTTTGCCCGGACATCCTCCTGCTGAAGCGGATCGAATCCGATGTCCTCCAGCAGATCCTTCAGAGGGGTGAGGCTATCTGAGGACCCTGTATCGGTGGGAAGCAATTGATGAAAGAGAGAAGGGGCCAGCTCTGCAAACGCCGAATTCTGCCGGCTCACCTCCGCCAGCACCTCCAGCTCCGCCCGCCGTGCGGAGGGAAGATCCCGGGGGTCTGTTCTCACCCAGTGCGGAAGCATTTGGCCATAGTAAGGCACCGGCATCAGCGCCTCCCCTCCGGTGTGCAGTTCCGCCACTGTGCCCTGTTCATTGATGGCAAAGTCATACACCACCGGATCCATGGCGAAGGGCAGGGCATGTTGCAGCGAGGTTTTCCGCTCCAGCATGATTTCCTGCAGAGCATCCATCGCCTCTTCCCGGATCGTTGGATCGACCATGAATCCCATCCCACCCCCGGACATCCCGCCCAGCATCCAGAAGCCCCAGAAATGATTCCCGAAGCGTGCCTCCATCGCGGCGATGAGCTGTTCGGTGTAGTGGTTGGTGGCCCAGGGAATGATCTCCTGCAGAGGGCCCCGGAAATTCCGGGTGGTGATATCCCCCAGTCGACGGATGTCCCCTTCGCGAAGGGCCTCGAGGACCTCATCCACGAGGTCCATGGCATGAAGACGGGCATTCCATTCCTGACCGGAGCGAAGGAGATATTTTTCCGTCACCATCTCCAGGATAGGGCCCACATTGGATGCCATGCCCCCATGAACAAGAATCAGGCTTTCCATCAGCCGTTTCCGGCTTTCTTCCGGTACGTCCTTCCGGTCCAGGATCCTGTGCTCCGGGAGTAGACGGCCGCGACTGATGCCGAACTCCGGATCACCTTCATGTGCTTCGGCTCCTTCAATCAGTTTAATGCCGGGCCAGACCCCCCCGCTGTCCTGCCATCCCCCGCCGGAACCACCGAGCCATTCTCCCAGGATTGCCCGTGAGGCGACGACCCGCCGTTCTGACGGAGTGAGGGGGCCCGTAAGAGATTCGGTCTGACCGGTGGCCCGCATGCAGGCGGCAATCAGTGAAGCCAGCAGGTTGGTGGAGACCGCGAGTCGAGATCCCTTCGGGATGCCGTTTACGTGACTCACCACCTCCAGGCCCCTTCCGGAGCCCACCATTTGTGCGAGCAGATCTTCGAGTTTTTGTCCGGACCCCTCCATGCCGGGAGGGATCAGACCGGCCGAAATGACTGCGGCTTTCAGAAGGCCCAGATAGTCCTTGGCAAAATCATACACCTCCGAGAGAGAGGTGATATCCGCCTGCACACCCAAGTCCACCGAGGCCAGGCGCAGCACCGGTTCGTCCAGCACCCGCAGATTCACCTCTACCGGGGCCCGCGGTGCCTGATCCCGCCCCCGGACACCCAGGTCCACAGAAACATTGATCACCCGGGCTCCCTCGGGAAAATCCATCCCGAGGAAAAAGATATCGCTCCAGCCGGAATGCGTCAGATCCATCCGCACCGGGGTTCGTTCCCGAAGAATCGGAAACGGACCGAGGCCGTCCGGATTGATCAGTTCAGGGCGGACACGGAGCGTCTGATCCAGTGGATGACCGAGACGGAACATCCACTGGTTTCCACGGACGGAGCGGACACTCTTGCGCACCTGGTCGGCCAGACTCTGGAAAGCCAGTCGCTGGTAGACCACGGCGAGTGCACTTGCGACCGGGTCCGTCAGTCCTGTTTGCTCCACTGCAGCCAGACAGGCATCTATCGACTCTTCAAACCTTCGTTTGAGGAGGTGATCCACGGTTTCAAACGGGATCTTGCCCTCTTCCGGGAGCTCCGGAAAACGGGGAAGGTGGTACCGGTAGAGGGCATGCAGCAGAAACAGGGCGCGCACCCGGCGGTAGAGGTTGGATTCGTTCCGGCGGAAGGCATCAAGCTCTGCGCATCCCGCAAGAACCTCTTCGTATCCCTTGGCGTCCACCCATACCGCCAGATCGCGGTTCCGAACCGCTTCCTCGTCCGAGGTGATCAGGTTCAGCAGTCCGGTCTCGCTCATCGATCCCCTCCGCTGGAGGCAAGCAGGGTCACCATATCCGCTAACACGGTGTCCCGGTCGACTCCATGCAGGGCACGGGCAAGCTGGGCGTAAAAGAGGCCGTAGGGAATCCCGATGTTTTGCCGCTCCCCGATGATTTCGCAGGCCAGATACTTTTCCCGGCCTGCCAGAGTGTGCAAGGCGGTGGACAGTGAGATTGTTTTGGGATGTTCCGCCGCCTCAAGGGATTCCTCCAGACAGGCCATCACCCCGGGAGTGAGAACATGCAGTCCGAAAAAGCAGAGATAATGCCCTGCCCGCAGCCCGGGCACCACCAGTTCCTGTTCGGCCTGGGTGGGGGTCGGTTTTTCCCGGACGCATTCCACTTCATACCAGCCATCCCGTCCGGGAACTTTCATGCCTCCGACCGTCCCGTACAGCGAAAGGTTGGTTTCCCGTGTCGCTTGAACGGCCGAGACCGCACAGTCATTGGCCGCCGCCACCTCGACCAGTTGTTTGGCACACCCTTTCTCTGTACCGGTCACATACAGGTGATCACTCACCAGATGAAGGAAAGGGGCATCGCCCGTGAAATCGCGTGCCTGAAACAGCGCGTGGCCGTAGCCGAGGGGTTCGGACTGGTGGACAAAGTGCAGCATGTCTGCGCAGCCACCGGAGGCTTCACGGTAGGCGGCCTCATCAGAGGGGCGGACCACAAGTGCAACCTGCTGGATGCCGGCATCCGCAGCCTCCCGCAACACAATTTCCAGGGCAGACCGGGTTTCCCCGTCTGTATCCACCAGGGTTTGCAGAGGCAGACCGCCCTGACCCTTTCCGGCAGCAGTGATGACAGCGCGTTCAATGTGCATATTCTCTCCTGAGTTACGTCCGGTCACCTTGTCATGCGCCCCGGGGTCGGGCAATGAAATTCGGAGAGGGTCTGTCAGTTCAGATCGGTGGAAAAATACCGTTCCCGGATCCGGGATTCGCTTGCCTTGTAATCGAACTCGGTGGAGAGCGGATGCCAACCCGCGCCGTCCATGAGAATGTGAAAGTTATCTGACAGGAGTCCCACCGGGTCCAGATCGAGACCGCACAGGACCACTTTGATCCCGGAGGTCATCAGATACGCGCCTTTTGACAGCGAGACCAGCCCGGTCACGAGGTGGGCTGCGGTCGCACCGGTCCCGCTAAGATCCCCCTGTTCTTCGGCATACCGGATCGCATCGAGCATGCACCGCATGCACCGCATTCCCGCTTCCTGGTAGGCCTGTTGATTTTCTGGAGAGGCTTTTTGCCAGATGGAGTCTGTCGCCACCAGTTGTCCGAGCGAGTAGGCATGAGGGTAACGGATCGACATTACCTTGTCCGCCACACCGATCACACACATTTTTTCCCGGCTTCGCCCTTCATGATCTTCCCACAGGGAAAATGCATTGCCCCGTTCGACTAAATGTCGGGTCGCCACCGCCACCATCAGATCTTCTTTGCTGATGAAATGATTGTAGATGGTTGCCTTTGCATACTCAATCCGGTCTGCAAGCTGGTCCAGATTGAGTCCCAGATATCCGTGTTCTTTCAGCAATTCGTCTGCATGGTCCAGGATCAGCGTGTTGCGCTGTTCCCGCTCTCGTTGTTTTCGGTCTTGGATCGACATAAAGGCTTACCCCTCCTTCTCTCATATGGAGGGGAGGGACACAACGGATTTTAGAATCGAAATCGGTCTCGACACCGGACCCGGTCAGAAGGTGTAATTGATTCCGGTAAAGATCTGGGTTCGGGTACTGTCCTGCACCAATGGACTGTCCGTCCAGGATTCGTCGAGAATGTCCACACGGGCGATTCCCAGTATGGACCAGTTCCGGTTGAGGATGTACAACCCCCGGAGGCTGACGTAGGGATTCAAGGAGGTGTCCGCAGAGTAGGCGGGACGGATGTCCGTGGCTTTGTTGTCGGGGACTTTCACAAAATAATTGGTCCAGTTCTGATCCTGGTAGAGCAGACCCAGGCCAATCGCGCCGGAAAGTTTGTTGCGGGGACTGCCGACGTTGTAGGTGAAGCCTCCGCTGATTTGGTGCCCGTTGTGTTCTCCCAGCGTGTCTGACTCCGCCGTGAAAAGGAACGACCAGTTGGGACTCAGGAGGTCTGCCAGAGAGTAGCGCAGGTCGATACCGGCAATCATGGTGCCGGAGGGGCTGTCCATGTCGTCAAAGATCCGGCCGTCATCTGCTTCGTACGGTGCAAACTGATAAGCGGCGTTGGCCTGCAGGGTAAGGTTTTCGGTTTGATACAGCCGGTATTGAATCAGCGGGCCGGTGATGGAAAGACGTTCTCCGCGGTAGACGACGCTGGGCAGCACCCGGATCTTCGTGCTGACATCCTTATACGGCTGGGAGTCATAGGTCGTGAGGACTCCGACGGACCAGGGGGAAGGCGGTCCGCCCCGGGGAGGTCCGCCTGAAGGGGGGCCTCCTTCGGGCGGCTGTGCATGCAGGAATCCGGATACAGCCATACACAGGAGAGTGAGTTTCAGCAGGTTCAGGTTGTTCATGAGGGAACCTCGATGGGGTTGGGGGATGAGAATCCAAGGAATGTATAGAGAATGGGGGTAAAGAAAAGGGCGAGAAGGGTAGAACCTCCCACTCCCCAGAACAGAACCACGGCCAGGGGAGGCCAGAATTCACCGCCGATGAGCAGCAGCAACGGGAGAAAACTCGACATCGTGGTCAGGGTCGTGGACAGGAGATGACGGCCGGAACCCAGGACGCAGTCAACGATACGCTCCCGGTTCCCCTTCGCCGCTTCAGGGTCATGTCGGATCGCCGCGAGCACCACAATACTGCTGTTAAACGCCAGGCCCATCAGTCCCAGAGACCCGATGATGGTATTGAAGCTCATCGGATACCCCATCAGCCAGGTGGCCAGCAATCCGTAGCCGACCGAAAGCGGTGCCACTGTGATCAGGAGCAGACCCAGCCGGAGAGAACGGAAGGACAAAATCAGAATCGCAACCGTGGCCACGATCAGCAGCGGCATGTACAACTGCAGGTTGCCGATGGCCTCTGCGGATTCCTCGCTTTCTCCACCTACCTCGAGATCATACTCCTCCGGAATCACAATGTCCGACGCCTCGAGCTGAGCGAGCACGGCGTTTGTGAGATCAATCGGCAGCACGTTCCCGCGGGCATACCCTTTGATGCTGTTCACACGACGGCCATCTTTTCGGGAGATCTCTCCCTGCGTCGGCACATACTCCAGTCTGGCGATCGCGGACAGAGGAATCCATTCCTCTGAGGATTGTGGAGAGAGAATCTGAAGATTCCGGATATCCTGTACGCTGTCGCGTTGGGAGTCGCGCAAACGAAGCCGGACCGGAATCTCTGTGAGCCCCTCCAGAAGGGTGCCGGCCTGAATTCCGTCCAGGCGGGACTGCAATTGCCGGGAAAGGGTGCGAAGCCCGATTCCCAGACTGCGGGCTTCCACCTCTTTTGGAATCACACTCAGTTTCGGCTCTCCCCTGGGAAGGGAAACCCGGGTATGTCTGATGCCGGGCTGTTCCGCGAGCAGGAGGCGGATCTGCTCGCCCACATCCTGCAGTACCTTCAGGTCCGGGCCTACCAGGCGGAACTCCACATCCCCGTCCAGCGGAGGCCCCTGAGCAAATTTCGTGACCAGAATCTGCGCTTCCGGAACGGTTTGATCGAGTTCCTCCTGCAACTGGTCGACCAGACGGGACGTGGAATCAAAATGATCGGTTTCGATGATCGCATGGGCGTAGGAGGGGGACGCATCCGTGTCCATAATCAGGTTGTAATACACGGTGGGAAAACTGCCTCCAAGTCTCCAGTGCACATGCCGTACTTCGGGACGGGCACGGATGGTTTTTTCAATGGATTCTGTGACGGCACGGGTGGAATCGAGGGAGGTGCCTGTGGGCATATACACTTCGATTTCAAACATGTTCCGGTCGGTGCGGGGAAAGAATTGATCACCCATTTGCGTGGTGGACCAAAAGCCCAGAACCGGAATGATCAATCCGAGGGCGATCGCGGCCAGCCGGTGTCGAAAACACCATGCCAACCCTTTTCGCATGACTCGCCCGGCCAGACTGGACCGCATCCCGCCGCTCCACCAGCGGCTGCTGGAGGACACATGGCCGTAAATTCCCGCCACCGCGGCAATCACGGTCATGGCGAGTACAAAGGAACTCCCCAGTGCAAGGATCACACTGCTTCCGATGGAACTGACGAAGTCACCCGCCGGCCCCGGCAGCAGCGTAATCGGGGAAAACGCCAGCATGGTGGTCAGGGTGGAGGAGAGCAGCGGGAAAAACAGATACCGAATGGAACCCGCGACCGCGTTACGTGCAGATTCTCCCGCTTCGAGGTTCTTCCGGACCTCATCCGTGACCACAATGGCATTATCGATGAGCAGACCCAGGGCAATAATCATGCCGAAGATCGACATTTGATGAAGCTGCCCGCCACTGGCCGCGAGGAGGAACAGGGTCAATGCGGAGGTGAGAGGCAGAGCGGACCCGATGATCAGAGCGGCCCGCCATCCCATGGTAAAGAAGACGACCAGACAGACCGCCCCCGCTCCCAGGAGGAGATTGTTGCCCAGTTCCTTCAGGCGGCTGCTGGTGTACCGGTTCTGTTCGAAGACGATGCTGACCTCAATCCCTTTCCCTGCTTCCTGTTCAAACGTACGGATGACCTGCAGGGCTCCTTCATTCCATCGGTCGATCCGCTGTTGGGGCTGAACCCTGGCTGCAACCAGAACGACGCGGTTTCCATCCCGGATCGCCATGTCGGAAATCGAGTCACTGGCCCCGCGTTCAACATCGGCAAGGTCGTTGACTCGGAGGACGCCGCCCTCCGGAGACAGACGAAGAGGGATTTGCCGGATTCGCTGCAAGGTTTCAAATGCGCCCTGGATATCCAATTGAATATTCTCAGCCTCCGAACGCAGCACTCCGGTCGGTGCCTTCATGTCCGCCCCCACCATGAGTTGCGCCACTTGATCAAAGGTGAAGCCGGCATCGGCCATTCTCTCCGCATCGAGCCAGACCTGAATCTCCTCCTCGGGCACCCCGATCTGACGGACCAGTTCCGTTCCCGGCAACAGACGTAAACGGTCTCCAAGCTCTTCGGCCATGCGCTCGAGAATCTCCAGATTGCGTTCCCTCCCGTCTTCCCACCCCAGGGACACAATCAGTGTGAACGCAATGGCATTTCGTTTGTCATCCAGAAAGGGGGCACCCACGCCTTCCGGAAACCGGGCGGACACTTCTCCGAGCTTGTCTCGAATGTCGGTGAAAATCCGCTCATTGGTTTCGCGGGTAACCGAATCCTCAAGTTCGATGGCATGAACAGCCAGACCGGGTTGCGATGTACTTTCGATACTCTTGATTTCGGTAATTTCCCTCAATGTCCGTTCCAGCGGTTCCGAGACGATGGCCTCCACCCGTTCGGCCGTGGCCCCCGGGAACGGAGTGAGAACGAGAGGGTTGCGGTTGGTGAGGATGGGGTCCTCCAGCCGGGGCAGTGATGAGAGAGACGCCAGCCCGGCGACCAGGGTAATGACGATAAACAGGACCAGTAAATGACGATTATCGAGAAAGACCGTCAGCAGGGAAGGGGAGCGTGAGGGGCTCATCGCTCTGCCTTGCCTTCGATAGAAACGGACTGCCCCGGAGTGATTTTGTGCAGACCCGCGACCATGAGTTGTTCCCCCTCCTGCAAGGCTCCCTGCACAAAAACACGGTTTTCCTGGATGTGCAGAATCGATACCTGACGTCGTTCCGCCCGCAAAGGTTCGGATGGGGTTTCTCTGTCCACAACGTAAACGCCCCAAAGACCCCGGCGGGTTTCGGTGAGGGAACTTCTCGGCACCCAGAACCCGTCCGCGTCGAACGTGCGCTCAAATGGCACCTCTACAAAATCACCGATCAAGAGAGAGTCCGGGGCCTCCTTGAAGGTAAAGAGGACATCTGCAGTACGGGACTGAGCCCGTCGTACGGGAACCGTGCGCTGGTAGTGGAGAGTGACGTCACCGGCCTCAATTTTCTGATCCGGAGTGAACGAGGTATGAAGGGTAAGGGGGATACCGACCCGGACCCGGAGATCGTCGGTGGACATCAACTCGAATACGGGACTGCCCGGTGTGACAATGGCCCCGGCATCCTTCCAGCGTTTTGTGATGGTGCCGGAGAAGGGCGCCCGGAGTTCCGCTTCCTTCAGCCGGATTTCTGTGGTTTGTACGGCTGCTTCGGCGGAGACGAGGATCGCGTTCGCGACGTCCCGTTGCTGACGGACTTCATCCATTTCCTGGGACGAGATGATTTGCTGACGGTACAGCTCCTCATTCCGTTTGAGGGTCGCTTCCGCCAGTTTCAACCGCACCTTCGCTTCCTCCGCATGGGCAATGGCCTGCTGATTCTGCGATAAAAGACGGGATGGATCAATTTGAGCCAGCAACTGTCCTTTTTCCACCCATTCCCCTTCTTCGACCCTGCATGCTTCCAGGGTTCCCGTCTGGTCAAATCCCAGAGAAGAGCTCTGAACGGCTTCAACCCGGCCAATCCAGGAGTAGGTTTCTGAGTATGAACGGCTTTGCGTCAGGGGGGCGACCTTCACCCGGATTACAGGGGACAGGGGGGATCCTTCTGCCATTGCCTGATTGGCGGAAAGAATCAAACCAGCAGTAAGACATGCGGGAAATGCAGGGAAAAAGGACAGTTTCATGACTACAGTTCGTTACGTGACTCTGAGTCATTACACAAAAAAATACGAAAAGTTTCTTATGCAGCAAGATCCCTCATGTCTGTTCAGGTGAGGGGTAGGGTCTCGTACACGCGACAGCCGCTCATCCGGCCCCTTCGAGCTCCGGTGACACTCAAGGGGGGCGGTTAGTCGTTCTTCACCCGTTCGTAAGCGGAGAAGGGTTGGTTATTGAAGTCTCCCCCGATGAACAGCAGATCCTTGTCCCGATTCTTGGCGGGAGTGATGACCAGATTAAACGATTCGCCGTCACCCATCGGGTCCCCCTCCCGCTCACGGAAAAAGAGCAGGTGCGGATTTCCATGATGGTCAATGAGAATAAAGGGATAGGTCGTCCCGCCCATTTCCATGAGGCCGGCAAGATAAATCTGTTTGGTTTTCAGCACGGCGTCATACTTCTGCGGAATGTTCGTCGCGACCGATGCATCCTCCGTAAACGTGAGGCGTGTCTCCGGCATATCCCGGTCATTGAGACGCTTGGAAAGATCGGCATGGGTTGTCCAGGATCCAATCAGGCGACTGGCCACGATGTTTTCTTTTTCCAGTGTTACCTCCGCTCCCCTTACCCCGGAGACAGAGCAGATGACGGCGACCAGAAGCAGAATGGCGGTTTGAAATGTCTTCATGCGACCACTCTACGGGTGAGTCCGCTTCACTTCAAGATTGATTCCCATTGCCCTGCGGTCTATGCGTCCGGCCATTGTTTTGATCCCAAGGTTTGACCATGACACTCACTCTTCCCGGCCCAATTCTGTTTGGTGCTGAGTCCGACGCACTGACCGCCTGGCAACGGCTTCTTGATCTGCCTGTGGATGAAGAGCGTCTGGACGAAGCCCCGGAGCCGATCCGTACCCGCAGGACCACGATTGCCCGTCCGGTTACCGTTCAGGGCCCCGGCACCTTTTTTGGCAAAGAAACCCGTACAATCGAACTCCTGCCAACCGAGCGGGAGGGGTGGTGGTTTGACCGCTCTGACCATGATGAATGGCTGCGGATCGGCGTGGGAATTCACAACGTCTGGACCACCGGTCAGGTGGTGAGCAATATCGTGCTGAGAAGCGGCTCGCCGCATAATTATGTCCGTTTGGTGGAGCATATCATCGCCCTGAGAATGGGGATGGGCATTGACGATCTGGTGATCAAAATCGATTCCGGTGATCCGCCTTTGTTTGATGTGGGGAGTATGCCGTTGGTGGAGGGCCTGGAGGCGGCCGGCGTGGTGGAGTCCGGATATCCGTTGAATTATGTCACGGTCAAAGAGCCCGTGGTGTTCAGCACCCCGGAACAGAAACTCCTCATCTTTGAACCGGCCGATCCTGCGGATCCCAAACTGGAGCTGGATTGTGGAATTGAATTCCCGAATGCTATCGGTACGCAACGGATCCACATGGTGCTCAACCGGGATACCTTCCGTCGTGGGGCACATGCCAGAACCAACACGACTGCGAAGAAAAAGCTGATGTGTCAGACCGTGGGGAAACTCTTTGCGGATGTCCGAAACCTCGGATACACCGATCAGAACGTGCTCATTGCCGGCAAGAAAAAATACCACAACACCCCCGGGCTGATGCTTAATGGCAAATCACTGGAGGCGGTCTGGCACCGTGCGATTCTCGACCTGCTTGCTGCAGTGGCACTGATTGACCGGGGCCATTTTCTCGGAAAAATCTCCTCCTTCAAAGCCGGTCATGCCATGGATGTGGAGGCCATCCAGCACCTGTATCGGGAAGACTTCATCGTCGATCTGCCGCTGGGTAAAGAAGAGGACGTCGGTTCCGACCAGCGGGTTTAATAGTATCCTCCCCGCTCAATATCGAGCAGGGAGCTGCCGAGTTCCTCCACGAACCGTGAGGGAGCGTAATAGATCATCCCCCCGTCACGCTGTTTCCGCATCTGAGGCATGCCCAGGATCAGGCGGTCTTTTGCCCGGGTTGCGGCCACGTAGAACAGTCTTCGTTCCTCGGATTCCCCTCCGCTGTCAGGATCATCCAGAGAGCGTTTCGAAGGAAACATACCGTCCGCACACCACAGAACCGCGACCACGGGGAACTCAAGTCCTTTGGCCTGGTGGATGGTGCATAACCGAACCTGGTCCGCCGTCTCTCCATCCCGCGCCGCCGCCTCGTCGAGATTGGTTTGCAGTGCGAGCTCATTCATGAACTCGTCCAGATTCGCATAATTGGCGCAGTCCTCCGCCATGCCGTGTATATCCTCCATCCGCTGGGGGGCGTTGTCGAAGGAGTTCACCGCATACTGCTCGTAAAAGGCCTCGAGAAAGAGGAAGACGATTTCCCCCGGATTTCGGGTAAGAATCTCCGGTTCGGTTTCCTCCAGGGCATCATGAATGGGTTCCCAGACGGGTTTTCCGCGTTTCGGAAGGGATGTCATCAGTCGGTTCCGATCCCCGGAATCGAGCGGGTTGAATCGTCTTCCCAGTTTCGACCAGGCGGAAAGGGCGCTTTTCGGGCCGACGCCCGGAAGCAGGCCGACGAGACGGGCAAAGGCGAGCTCATCTTTGGGGTTTGCGGCCAGACGGGGCAGACAGAGGACATCTTTGATGTGGGCCTGTTCAAAGAACCGCACCCCGGAGGTGATCGCATAGGGGATCCCCTCCCGGTTCAGCTCAAGCTGCATTTCCATGGCATGGAAATGAGCCCGGTAGAGGATCGCCATGTCTTTCCATTCGTATCCCAGTCTGCGGAAACCGCGAAGCTGACTGACCAGATACCGGGACTGATGCCGACCGTCCTGCAGGCGGGCCAGTACCGGTTTCACGCCCTCTTTCCGAACGGCCTTCAGCTCTTTCTGGAACTGTTCAGGATTCCCTTCAATACAACGGTTTGCCACATTGAGGATTCCGGGTACGGACCGGTAGTTTGTCACCAGTTTGTATTCCTGTACATCCGGGTATTGCTGAGGAAATTCGAGGATGTTCCGATAGTCAGCCCCCCGCCATCCGTAAATGCTCTGAAAATCGTCGCCGACCACCAGCAGATTGCCGCTTCCCTCAGACAAGAGCCGGACCAGCCGGGCCTGCACCGGGTTCGTGTCCTGGAATTCATCGACCATGACGTACCGGAAAAGATGCTGGTAGTACTGCCTCGGACCTTCGTGCTCCTCCAGCAGTTTGACCGCCTTGACCAGCAGGTCGTCGAAATCCATGGCGTTCAGTTCGGCTTTCCGTTCCTGATACCGTTCATTGACCTTCAGGATGGCCTCGATGTCCGCATGGAAATCCGCAAAACGGTCGATCACCAGATCGTGGGGGTCCTCCTCCTTGTTGACCGCGAGGGAAAAAAGGCTGAGAAGCACCTCCGGCTTGGGAAACTCTTTGTTCCCTTTGTGCCCGAGCTCCTCGTAGATGGTTTTCATCAGGCTCTTCTGATCGTCCGCGTCCAGGATGGTGTAATCCCGCTGATATCCGATTTTTTCAGCATGCAGGCGGAGAATGCGGTTGCCGACATGGTGGAAGGTGCCTCCCCACATCCCGTGCAGGGCATCCGCTCCCACCCGATCCCGGGCCCGGTCCATCATTTCGGCTGCCGCTTTGTTTGTAAAGGTCAGCAGCAGGATGTTCTCTCCGCGGACACCCTGTTCGACCAGCCAGGCCACCCGATAGACCAGGGTGCGGGTTTTTCCTGTTCCTGCGGCGGCAATCACCAGCACAGCACCGTCTCGTGCCTGTACCGCCGCCAGTTGTTCCGCATTTAATTCGGCTTCAAAGGCAATCCCGCTCACAGACACCCCCGGGCAAGGGCACGATACCATGCGATCACGGTTTTCCCGTCGAGAAGATCATGTGCCTCGATCATGGTCTCAATTTCCTCGCGGGTGTAGTGCTCAACCAGCAGGCGCTCATCCGCATCCAGCTTGGTGCCCCCCGCCTCGGCATTGGTTTCAGCAAAAAACAAATATACCTCTTCATCTGTGTACCCTGGAGAGGCATAAAACCGACCCAGCTCCGTGAGGGTTTCGGCGTGGTGACCCGTCTCCTCCTCCAATTCGCGTCTCGCGGTCTGTTCCGGTGGCTCACCCGGTTCCCGCATGCCGGCGACGATTTCCAGAACTTCGGATTCAACCGCTTTGCGGTACTGACGAACGAAGAGAAACCGGTCGTCCGGGGTTTTGGCCAGAACGCCCACTCCTCCTGCATGCCGAACCAGATCCCGTTTGGATTCGGTGCCATCCGCCAATCTCACCTCATGCCGGTCAACATCGAAGACAATCCCCTCCAGTAAACGTGTGGTTGAAAGCGTTACCTCCTTCAGACTCATCGACGCGCCTCCACCAGCCGGTAGGGGGTCCCATCGACATCCCGCATGCGGGTGGCGGTAAATCCCACCTGCTTCAGAAGTTCTTCCACCCGGACCGAACTGTGCACCCGGGCGGTGGGGCGCATGAGCAGCATGTTCAATTCAAACAGGGCCGAATCGACCGGAGTATGCCGGTCTGCATCCAGCATCAGGTCCACCACTGCCAGGGTGCCGCCGGGGGCCAGCGCCTCAAACAGACGTTGAAAGAGAGGCAACGCATCTGTTTCGGGTTCCTGATGCAGGGCGCCGCAGTACAGGATCCAGTCCTGTAAGCCCGGAAGTTCCGTCTCATGGTAATTTCCCCCCATGAACGTGACGGTGTTGCCCAGGGCCGGATGTCCTGCATGAATCGCCTGGGCCGCCTCGACGACAGGAGGCAGATCCAGGACGGTGATGTTGAGGCTCGGATCCCGCTCTGCCAGTTTGAGGCTGAAGGTGCCGGGACCTCCGCCCACATCCAAGACGCTTGCGCCGGCAGGGGGGTGAAGAAGGGGGAGCAGGCCCCGGGCCATGATTCCGGCACGGCTGTGCATGCCCTCCACAAATCTCCGGGTACGGGCCGGATCCTGCCCGAGATGCGGATTCCCGGGCATGGCCGGGGACCCGTTCTTCACGCTGTCCGCCAGATGAAGCCACAATCCTGCCAGATCCGCATTGAAGGCCAGTGCTCCCAGCATGCAGTCGGGGGAGGCGGGGTCCAGAAAGGCCTTGTGGGCCTCCGCCAGCTCCAGGCCTTCCTCCCCCCAGCTGAGAAGACCGAGTCCGGTGAGGGCATGCAGCAGGGATTCAAGGTGAAGGGGGCTGGCGTCAAGGGTGTCCGCCAGAACCTCCGCGGAGACAGGCCCCTTTGCAATCTCCGGAAACACCTCCAGTTTCACCGCCGCGTTCAGGGCCAAAGATTGCCAGTATCGGGAAGCTAAATCGACCAGTGAGGGAGATTCAATCATGGGGTGGGTCCGGTTTGGGGCAAAATGTGCAAATAATCCTATTCCACCGCTTGCGTCAAGGGTTCATCCGATATATAGTCCGCGACTATGGAACTACACCAACTCCGATATTTTGTAGCCGTTGCGGAAACCGGATCTTTCAGCCGCGGAGCCGAGCGCTGTGGAATCACCCAGCCTTCTCTCAGCCAGCAAATCCTCAAACTGGAGGATGAACTGGACCAGCGGTTGTTTGACCGACTGGGACGTCGTGTTCAGATGACCCCCTCCGGTCGGGTTCTGCTTCCCCGGGCCCAACGGATTCTGGCCGAAGTCAATTCCGCTTCCAAAGCCGTCCAGCAGGATGTGACGGAAGGAAAAGGCAGTCTGACCATTGGTGCCATTCCCACCATCGCCCCCTTTCTTCTTCCCGAGGCGCTGACAGAGCTGCGCAAACGGTTCCCTGATTCCGAACTGCACATCTGCGAAGACACGACAGACCGCCTCACCCAGATGCTGGTGCGTGCAGAAATCGATTGTGCGATCATGAGTCCCCCGGTGGAAGAGCCGCATCTGAAAGATGAGGACCTGTTTACAGAAGAACTTTTCGCGATCTTACCGAAAGACCACGCGCTTTCCTCCGCTGCAGGCGACATGAAGCTGTCGATGCTGAACGGCGAGGATGCAATTGTACTTCAGCCGATGCATTGCCTCAGTTCTCAAATTGATGCGTTCTGCAAAGCGGAAAATGTGAACCGGAATGTCAGTTGTTCCACCAGCCAACTTTCCACCCTCTGTAACCTGGTTTCTCTGGGGATGGGGTTAAGTCTGGTACCGGAGATGTTTGTGAAGCGGGCTCCTCAGGGGGACTTTGTGATCAAGAACTTCGGTGGCAAACCCCCGAAGCGGAAAATCTCCATGTACTGGCATGCCGGTCGGGTACGTAATCCGCTGGGTGAGTTCCTCTCCGATATTATCATCGCCCAGAACACCTGACCGCCCTGCCGTCGGATATGGCCTCACGGGGTAAGCGCGGTCGATCTAAGCCCGATCCCGGCTGGCTGGCGGTTCAGCGTGAACGGTACGGTCCCTGGTATCAACCCGAGCCTCCCAAGAGTATCCATGCTGTCGGGGAGGTAGTACCCGGTCTGATCAAGAAAATGGGGTTGGAGGACACGTCCCGACTCGCAGAAATCCAATCCATGTGGGTGGAGGTTGCCGGGTCTGGAAACGCTGCACATGCCACCCCCGCCCGATGGGAATCGGGGGTATTGACCGTTTACGTGGATCAGCCTATCTGGCTGGCGGAGTTGAAGCGGTTTGCCGCACGGCCTCTGGAGAAAAAACTGAAGGAACGACTTGGACCGAGAGTTCTGAAGCGGATTCGTTTTGAACTCGATCCTGGTGAGGAGGATTGACGCGCCTGTCAAACGTCATCCTCTGATCTCAGGACTGACACCGGGTCTTCCTGTGGACCATCAGTCCTTGAGCATATCGACAAAGGCTTTGCCGAATACGGGTAGATCCTTGGGGGTACGGGATGCAATCTGATTCCCGTCAATCACCAGGGGCTCATCCACCCAGGTCCCGCCCGCATTGTTCAGGTCATCTTTAATGCCCACAGTTCCACTGGTCCGCTTGCCTTTGAGGACCCCCGCTGAAATCAGAATCCATCCGGCATGGCAGATGTGAGCAATCGGTTTTTGATTCCGGTCAAATTCCTGAACCAGTGAAAGCACCTTGGGATCCCGGCGCAGTTTGTCCGGTGCGAATCCACCGGGTACGAGCAAGGCATCAAAGTCGGACTCCTTCATGTCCTGGATGGCCGCATCGCTTACGCAGGGATATCCATGTTTCCCGGAATAGGTCTCACCCGCCAGGGGAGCGGCAACCGTGACCTCATGACCCTCCTCCTCGAGACGGAGTTTGGGGTACCAGAGTTCGAGATCTTCATACACATGATCAATGATGGCCAATATTTTTTTCATGAGGGCTGGCGTCCTTTTTGATGGGTTGGATTCGACAATACGTCAGAATCCTGACATGGGAAGGGTTCAATATAACTCTTGGTGATCTGTATGGAAGAATTGTTGAAATCATTGGGTGTGGTACCCGTTGTTGCGATCGATCGGGAGGAAGACGGCCTCCCTCTTGCGGACGCATTGGTGGCGGGAGGATTGCCGGTTGCGGAAATTACGTTCCGGACCGCAGCAGGTGCGGCCGTCATTCGCACTATCTCATCAGAACGTCCTGATGTACTGGTGGGTGCAGGCACGGTGTTGACTCCGGAGCAGGCAAAAGAGGCAAAAGCCTGTGGGGCTGCGTTTGCCGTTGCCCCCGGCTTCAATCCGGACGTGGTGAAAGCCGCTCAGGATGTGGACCTTCCTTTTTTCCCGGGGGTGATGACTCCCTCCGATATTGAAGGAGCCCTTTCTCTGGGATGCCGAATGCTCAAATTCTTTCCCGCAGGACCTGCCGGAGGCCCAACCCTGCTGAAGGGACTGGCTGCTCCGTATAAGCATCTCGGTGTTCAGTTTATGCCAACTGGTGGAGTCACGGTGGACAACCTGAAGGACTATCTGTCCATTCCCCAGGTTGTGGCCGCGGGTGGGACCTGGGTGGCTAAATCGGATGTGATTTCTGCCGGGCAGTGGGATGTCATCGAAGCCAATGCCCGCGAGGCCGTGGAACAGGTGCGGCAACTCGGCCGGTAACTTCACTCCAGCAACCCGCGCATCGCGCCGGAAGCCTCGGCGAGTAGGTGATACTTTGAGCTTCGGAGTGATTTATGAATTGCGACCGGAGATTTTTCCAACTGTTTGGCGACTTGTTTCTGTAAGCCGAAGGTTTTGGTTTCCCGGGGGTCCCCATATTTCTCGAATTGCAGGTGCCGCATGCGGCTCAGGACCTCGCTCTCCACGCGAGTCAGGGAGGCAAGGATATCGACAAAGAGGGTGGAGAGTCCGTTGAGACCGATATCGATTCTCTGCCCAAATCCCTGAAACTTCAGATGGTTCTGATCCATCGGTGCCTGGTTGATCAGTTCTTCGATTTTCTCTTCCTGATCCGGTCCCAGCAGCAGGGTGGGTGATTCGCTGGTCGTGATGGGGAGGAGGTCATGTACAAAGCAGATATGACTCGGCATGGCCCGCAGGGCAATCATCATGTCCATGGCCATGTAGGGAAAAAAACTGGCATGATACGGTTTAACCCCTGTGAACCAGCTTCCAGAGGCCCGTTCCGCCACGGGGGCACTCAGGATCGGGGCATATCGCTCACGAAGCACTTTCTCAAACTTCGAGAATTCTGGAAGCGCTTTTGCTGTGTGGAGGGTGAACAGGCCTAAAATCATGGAGTTAGTGCTTTGAATGAATTTTTTCTTTTTTGTTCAGTCTTTTTCAAAGCAATTTTTGCAAAAAAGGAAACGTACGTCTCGATGCCCTCAAAATTGTACATTTATGGAGGGATGGATTCTTTCTGTTTACAGTTCTGTTAAAACGCAAAGTGGGCCAGAGAGAGATGGGGCTTGGAGCCCGTCCCGTTTTTGCTCCACCCGGCCTGAACGCCCTGCACCCAGCCGGGTCCTCCCGTCTGTCCCCCCACCCAGATCCCTGTTTCATTCAGAACCACAGAAGAAAATCCGGTGTCGGGAGAATGAGGATCTGTATTCAGCGTACTGCTGTAAAAGTAACGCTCGAGTTCTGAATCCAGAATCAGGAGGATGCCCTGGCTGCCGCTGGGTTTGGTCGAGGGCCATTGCCCCCAACTTTGAGGAGAGGACCAGACATGTGCGCCGGCCATGCCGGTCAGATAGACACGCCCCTGACCGTCGACGGCGATGTCCTGCAGGAGTGAATCGTTTAACAGCGGTTTTCTGGAGAAAGATGGAAATCCGGATGCCTCATAGCTCCCTTTGGCGCAATGGAGATACCAACCATCACGCAGTTCTCCATTTCGGGCATCAAGCCGGCCTACCCAACTGACATTGACGGTTTCGCCTTTTCCATAAAACGAGCCTTTCAGGCGGTTGGGCTGGGTTCCCCGTTGATGGGCCAGCAGCAGGACTTCACCGGATGCAGGATTGTAGGCCAAATCAACGGCCTGCTGGCGTGGAGAATGAATGCTGTCCAGTTCCCCATAAAGGTTTGTGCTCCAGATCAATTGTCCCGACTGTGAAAACCGTGCCACCATGAGATCCGTTGTGGACCGCCGGTTTTGCCCTTTCAGTTTGTATTCGAGATCCAGTGTTCCGCTGACCAGGAAATCGCCTGTGGGAAGGACCTCAATGTCTCCGCCTTGACGGACACCCAGCGGGAAGAGCGAGACCGGGGGGAGTCCGCCCGGACCGTCATAATCAAATCCTTCAGGTTTGGTTTTGGATTTTGCGTAAAACGCCCCCACCTGCCCGTCGGCCAGGAACTCGGGCGAGCTTGGATCGAAGGAGAGCTTGTTTCCCCGGCTGCCCCCGCCTTGGAAGGGGGCAGGGTTTCCCATTCGGTCAATCCGTGCGACTTTTGCGGTTTGGCTGGTGGATGAGGCGTCGGCGATCCAGTAGATACGCCCCTGGCCGTCAATGTCCAACCCGCTGACCTGCGTTTGTCCGCGCTCGCCTGCGTGGATCCATTCCACATTTCTTCCATCGAATCGGATGCGGAGGACAACGGCTCCCGTTCCTGAAGGAACCGCTCCGGTAAGGGGGAGGCGAGACAGGGCTCTGGCTCCAATCACGATGGAGCCATCCGGTGCGATCGCAAGTTTCCTTGGTTCTACCAGATCACCGCCAAACAAACTGAACCAGAGCATCTGGCGTCCGTCCGCGGAAAACTCCGCCACCCAGCCGAAATTCCGGGTCCCACGGTCGTCGAGAAGTTGCTGGGTGCGGATACGGGTAAACGGAAACTGTCCGGTGGACGACAGCATCCCGGTGGCAACCAGCCGTCCATCCTCCCGAACCGCCATATCGGTCAGTGTATCCCGTCCACTATTCGGCAATTGAAAGGTGGAGACATCGGCACGTTGGTGGACGTTCCAGTTCGAGGCAAGAGGAGGGTGAAGCAGAGGGCCGGTGACTTCCACGCCATGCCGGTCTTTTGAAACGGGGAGGATGCGCCCGATGTTCGAGGCGGCTACCTGCTTTTCCTGACTCCAGAGGAACCCCGCCACCACTAGAACCACACCGACCACCCCGATGGTCACCCGTTGTGCCGTCCGGTCTTTGATTTTTTTCACGGCCGGGCGGGGGGCCTGCGCGTAGTAGGAGAAGGAGGGAGGGGGAGGCGAATAGGCTTGGTGCCGGGTGGGACGTCGACGCAGAGGGGGGCCGGAAACGGGAGCTTGTTTCTGGGGTTTCGAGGGCGCGGACGGTTCCGGCGGCATCGGACGCTGCATGGCTCCCGTTCGCTGGGGACGCTTCAGTTTTTGCGTTTTGTGCGTCGGCAGCGGAATCTCCATCGCAATCCCGCATTCCGGGCATTGCACCACCTGCCCCACAAACGCAATATCTGTCCGGAGGATGCAGGAGCAACTCGGACACGTGAAAAAATGCTGTTCGTTGGAGGCGGCCATTTCAGGTATTGGGCTGACTTAATGATACGAAAGCCTGTTCCAAGCAGGAAGGAATTTTTTTACGTCCTGATGCAAAACCTTTTAGCGACTCCTACACTTCCGTTGTTTTTCGGGTTTCCAACCACCCCAGCAGGGATAATCCGATCGCGAACATAAACAATGTCAGGAATTGACCGCGGCTCATCCAGCCGAACAAGACGGGAATTCCAGTATCCGGTTCCCTCCAGAATTCCACGGTGAACCGTGCAATCGCGTACCCCAGCACAAACAGAACGCTCAGTCTTCCGTCCCGTTTTCGGCTCCAGGGCCGGAAGCGGAGGAACAGGAGGAGGGCGAAAAGGAGAAACCCTTCCATGAGGGCCTGATAGAGCTGGGAGGGGTGACGGGGTACCAGCCAACCCCGTTCCACCCAGGTGCTGAGAAGATCCAGATCGTATCGGGAGGCCTCCAAAGCTCCTCCTTTGTTGAATTCGCTTCGCTCTAACGGAAACACAACGGCCCAGGGGACAGAGCCGGGTTTTCCCCACAATTCCCCATTGATGAAGTTTGCCAGCCGTCCCAAACCGATTCCCAGGGGGGCTACTGTGGCGAACTGATCCGTAATATGCAGGAACGAAACCTTGTGTTTGCGGGCATACCAGAAGAGAACCGCCGTTCCCCCCAACAGACCGCCATGACTGGCCATGCCTCCTTCCCAAACTTTGAAGAACTGAAGCGGGTCCTGAAGCAGTCCTCCGAGATCATAGAAGAGAAAATATCCCAACCGTCCTCCCAGCAGTACCCCGAAAATACAGAAGGAGGACAGGCAGTCCTGCAGTTGGGGGATGGTAAGCCGAAACAGTCCTTTTTGGATAAACTGTTTCATCAGCAGATACCCCAGGAGAAATCCGGCCAGATAGGAGACTCCATACCACTGGATGGCGATGGAATCTGAGAAGCGTATTACCTCGGGATGGATCCGGTGAATGTAGGGCATGGAGGTCAACCGGCAGGTCTTGTGGTCTGCGTCACTTTCTGCAGGGTGATGCATTCAACCGGACACACTTCCACACAGGCCCCGCAGCGGATGCACTGATTCTGGTCGAGATGAAGCCGGTTGTAGTTACGGGTACTGGTGCTTTCGATGTAACCGGTGATCCGCTCGGAGTCATCGTAAATGAGGTCGCTGACCTTGACGATGCAGTTCTCCACCGGGGTCACTTTCAGGCAACGGTCGCAGTAAATGCAGAGTTCGTTGTCGATCTCAAACTTATAGTGGCAGAAGTAACATCGGGACGCCTCTGTTTTCGAGGTGTTCTCGTCCTGACCGCATTCGACCTCGTCGGTCACCCCCCGCTGTTCCGGTTGCAGCTCGGGCATAGGGCCCCGGGGAAGAGCATCCATCTCCTGGGTTCGGCCGGTCGTATTTGCATCCTCGACGGTGACCACTGTTTCGAACCGGTCGCGTCCCATCAGGCTGCGGTCCACGTCCCGGGCAATCCTCTTCGCATGTCCGATGGCATCAATCAGAGACCCGGGGCCGGTTTGAGCATCCCCTGCAACAAAGAGACCGTCGAGGGACTGCCACCAGTCCGCCGTTTTCTGTCCTGTGCCAAACAGAACGGTCTCGGCAGGAACCTCGATTTCCGAACCGGCAACCGGAACCGGGACCGCCCGCCCGTCTTCTGATTCCTGCAGTTCGGTGCGAATGAACCGCACCGCCCGGACCCGTCCATCCTCCTGCCTGAGAATCTCCAGTGGAGACAGTTGAAAATGAGCGTCAACCCCTTCGGTGCGGAACTGATGCAGTTCGTGCTCACCGATATACATTTCGGTTTCGGAGCGGCGGTAGTACATGCCGACCGTTTCCGCCCCCAATCGCCGGGACATGCGGGCACAGTCCACAGCGGTAAATCCGCCGCCGATCACCACGACCTGATGGCCGATGTCAGGTCGCTCACCAGCGTTGATCCGTTTGAGGAAGGTCAGTCCGTGATGCACGCCGGAGGCCTCGATTCCGGGACAGTCCGGAAGGGAAGGGACATGGGTGCCGGCGGCAAGGATCACAGCGTCGTACTCCGCGAGCAGAGAGGTGCACCGGTCTGTGTCCACCGATTCTCCGCAACGGATGTCCACCCCGAGGGCAGTGATCTGTTCGATTTCCCGTCGCACGATGTCCCGGGGCAGACGGAATTCAGGAATGCCCTGAATCATCAGTCCTCCGGGTTCATCGTGGGCTTCGAATATGACCACCTCATGTCCCCACACCGCCAGTTCCCGGGCGGCGGTGAGGCCGGAGGTTCCTCCTCCGATGATGGCAACGGTTTTTCCAGTCGGTGAGAACAGCTTGTCCAGAACAATGGGGGCCTGACGCTGACGAAAATCATCGGCAGAGCGTTTGGCAAAACAGATGGCGACCGGATCCCCCAGTTCTTCCCATCCATGCCGGCAGGCAGGTTCACAAGGGCGGGTGCAGGTGCGTCCCAATATGGCCGGAAAGACATTGTCGCGAAGATTGATCCGGTACGCCTCTTCCGGATGGCCCTGGTAAATCGCCTCCAGATACCCCGGAATATCCGTCCCGGCCGGGCAGGCGGTGCGGCAGGGTACATTCTGCTCCATCCAGGCAAAATCCTTGGCATGAGTCCCTTCTCCCTGCGCCATGGACAGGGCGTATTCAGAAGGCTGGTTGAGACTCGGTTTGGTCATGCGCCGCGTCCTAGCAGGAAAGGGCATAGGGCGAAAGGAGAAATTCACCACCAGGTGTGAGGAAGAAGCGATGATTGAGAGTCCGACATCTCACTGGATGACAACCAAAAAACCCGCAGCAAGCGCTGCGGGTTTCAGGAATCAGAGAGACAACCCTGATTTAGTTCCGATTGCGACGACGGTACGCCGCAAATCCAGCCAGTCCGGTCAAACCAACCAAAACGAAGGTGGAGGGTTCGGGAATTGCAGCCGCTGAAAAGTTATCTGCAACAACCAAGTTGTCGATCATAATTGTTTCAGAAGAGGAAGACTGTCTGAAAGCGAAAGACTCTAAGTCAGCAACGGTATCTGCTGCGGATACGATATTTGTGTCGGATTCTAAGCTGGCGTCGATCCAAAGGGTGGAGATTCCGGTTCCGAAATCAAAGCCTATCACTGCTCGATAAGTGGTCCCGTGTGTCAAGTCAGTAGCCCAAGTTGAATCGGGAGAACTAGCGGAGCCAGAAATACCGATTGTGAAATCACCCGTGGCATTAGCAGGGTCAATATGTACTCTGCCGGTGAAGTCGCTGGCATCATCTTTAAAGTGAGCAAAATACTCATCAGCTGATCCGTTCGAACCAGTTACGGAGAAATCAAATCCAGCATAAATGGTTCCAGATGTCAGAGTTCCGCCGTCAAAAATGCTATTTATGTCCTCCCGACTGCCTGAACCATGCTGAAGAACAATCGCATTATTATCAATCTGAACAAAGCTTCCTGTTCCGCTATGATTCGTCCAAGTTCCTCCGATGGAGGGGTCAGTGCCCGCAAGGTTGCCATCAGCACGATCAAAATCATCCGATATGTACGTTGTCGCCCGGCCAGTGACCGCGGCCAGCCCGAGGGCTGCTGTAAGTAGCATGAGTTTTGTTTTCATGTTCGTTCTCTTTTTCAAATGCCCACATGGGCTGGTTGAGTTTTTTAAGGAAAGCGTTCCTTCAACAGAGCCAAAGTACGCATGTCTTCCGTAGATTGCACCACTTGTTTTGTTAGTAAAGTGTTAAGTGTTGATTAGTTTCCGTATAATAAATATAAAAAGGTTAATATAATTTGTTTAGACAACCCAAAACGTTGTATAGACGTCGGTTTGAGGTGAGTTTTTGAGGGGCTTTTCAGGGGAAATATGGCCTCATTCCATGCCGATTTTTCCAGGATGAAGCAGGGGCGGGAGGCCGAATTGCGGCGGTTTTATTCGTGTTTTGGCAGTATGATGTCTGTCGTTTTGGCCTGTCTGGCATCCTTTTCCAAAATTTTGTGACCTTTGGGATGTCTCATGTGAACCGTAATGGAGGACGTGCAGTTGTGGTAAATCTCTCACCGCTCCCTTTTCCACATCTTTCGAAAAAAATAGGTCTTGCCAAAAAGAATTTAATTAGGATACAACTTGTCCCCTATGCGGAATCTCACTCAGAGTTCATCCGTTCTGTTGAAACAGGAGACGTCCTGGTGACAGAAGCACTGATACTCGCAGCCGTCTTTATGGCACTGCTGGGTCTGGTGCTGGGTACCGTACTGGCGCTGGCCTCAAAAAAGCTGGCGGTGGAGGAGGATCCCCGCATTGATGAGGTGGAGGAGCTGCTGCCGCATGCGAATTGCGGTGCCTGCGGATTTCCGGGATGCCGTCCGTTTGCGGAAGCGCTGGTGGCGGGGCAGGAGGCTCCTTCCAAATGCACGGTGAGCACCGCCGACGGTCTTGCCTCCATTGCCGATCTTCTGGGGGTGGACGCCGGTTCCGCTGAAAAGCGTGTGGCCCGTCTCGCCTGTGCCGGGGGAAAAAATGTGGCACGTTTTAAGGCGGACTATTCCGGCCAACCCTCCTGCCGGGCTGCGGTGGCGGCGGGTGGGGGTGGGAAAGCCTGTGCCTGGGGATGTCTGGGGCTGGCGGACTGTGAGGTGTCCTGCACCTTCGACGCCATCCACATGAACGAGCAGGGACTTCCGGTGGTGGACGAATCCAAATGTGTGGCCTGCAATGACTGTGTGGTTGCCTGTCCCCTGGATCTGTTTTCCCTGCAACCGGTCCGCCATCAGTTGTGGGTGGCCTGCAAGAGTCTGGCCGAAGGGGATCAGGCACTGGACGAATGTGAGGTGGCCTGCACCGCCTGTGGACGCTGTGCCGCAGATGCTCCGAACGGGCTGATCTCCATCGAAAACAATCTTGCCCGCATCGATTACAGCAAAAACACACTGGCGACCCGGTTCCCTACCGAACGTTGTCCCACGGGTGCCATTGTCTGGCTCGAAAAGGGGCAGGCCTTGAAAGGGGCCTCCGCCAAAAAAATCATCCGCAAAGAAGCGTTGCCGATTTCAGAAACCTGAACCCTCACCCGGTAAAGACCCATGAGCAAATCCGACCCCACCCCAAAATACCCCGGCATTCCAGAAGCCATGGACGGCAACACCGCCGTCATCATGTGCGAACGGGAGTCGAGTGATGCCGCCGGTGCCTATCCAATTACCCCCTCCACCCAGATGGGCGAATACTGGGCCGAGCAGACCGCCGCGGGTCACATCAACGTATCCGGACGACCGCTGATTTTTGTGGAGCCCGAAGGCGAACATGCAGCGGCCGGGGTCACCGCCGGAATGTCCATGACCGGCCTCCGGGCCTCGAACTTCAGTTCCGGTCAGGGCATTGCCTACATGCATGAGTCTCTCTACGCGGCGGTGGGGAAGCGGCTGCCCTATATCCTTAACGTGGGCTGCCGGGCGATCACAAAGTCCACGCTCAATGTCCATGCGGGACACGACGATTATCACCTGATGGATGATACCGGGTTTTTCCAGGTGATGGCCAAGAGTGCGCAGGAGGCGGCGGATCTCAACCTGATTTCACGGAAGATCGCCGAATTGTCCCTGACACCAGGCGCGGTGGGGCAGGACGGTTTTCTGACGACCCACCTGATTGAAACCCTGAAAGTGCCGGAACGGGCCCTGATTGAGGAATTCCTCGGGCATCCGGAGGACATGATCGACTGTCCGACAGCTGCCCAGAAGATGATGTACGGTCCCCAACGACGCCGGGTGCCGGAACTGTGGGACGTGGACAATCCGGTGGTGGCCGGTTGTGTGCAGAATCAGGATGCCTATATGCAGTCCGTGGCCGCGCAGCGTCCTTATTTCTTTGAGCACATCCGGGATTTTACGGATCAGTGCATGGCCGAGTACGGCCAATTGACAGGCCGTGCCTACACGCGGGTCAGCGGATACAAAACCGAGGATGCAGACTACCTGATCCTGGGTCAGGGTTCGGTGATCGGAACGTCTGAAGCCGTGGTCGATTATCTTCGTGAAACCCGCGGTCTGAAAATCGGGGTGGTGAACCTGACCATGTGGCGGCCGTTCCCCAGCGACCTCATCGGGGAAATCCTCAAAGGACGCAAGGGAGTGGTGGTGCTGGAACGTACGGATCAGCCGTTGGCGGAAGACCTGCCCATGATCCGGGAAGTGCGCGCCACCATCAGCAAATGTCTGGAGAATGGAATGTCCGGTTCCCCGGTGTACCCGAACCATCCGGTGTACAAAAAACTGTCCGACGCACCGGTGCTGTATTCCGGCTGTTTCGGAATGGGCAGCCGCGATCTGCAGCCCGAGGGTATCGTGGGGGCGGTGGAAAACATGCTGCCGGATGGCGATCAACGGAAGTTCTTCTACCTGTCCATTGATTTCGTACGCGAGGCCGCCACGCCCAAGCAGGAAATCCATGTTCAGCAGATTAAAGAAGGGTATCCGGAGGTCGGGAAATTGACGGTGAAAGGCAGTGAGAATCCGGACTTGCTCCCGAAAGGAGCGATCACCGTCCGCATGCATTCGGTCGGTGGCTGGGGGGCGATCACCACCGGCAAAAACCTGGCCATCACTCTGAATCACCTTCTCGGATATGACATCAAGGCGAACCCGAAATACGGTTCAGAGAAGAAAGGTCAGCCGACCACCTATTATCTCTCCGCCGCTCCGGAACCGATCAAGATCAACTGCGAGTACAACTTCGTGGACGTGGTCTTAAGTCCTGACCCGAACGTGTTCGGCCACTCGAATCCGTTGTTCGGCCTGAAAGAGGGCGGGGTGTTCATTATCCAGAGTGATCTGGAAACGGATGCGGAGGTCTGGGGGCAGATCCCGATTCAGTACCAGCGGTACATCCAGGAGAAAAACATCAAGGTCTATTACGTGGATGCGTTTAAGATCGCCCGTGAAGAGGCCAATGATCCTGAACTTCAGCTTCGTATGCAGGGCAATGCCTTTCAGGGTGCCTTTTTCAAGGCCTCCAGCGTGATGGCGTCTGCCAATCTGAATGAAGGCACCTTGTTTGAAGCGATTCGGGAACAGCTCACGAAAAAATTCGGAGGCAAAGGGGCCCGGGTGGTGGAAAACAATATGACCGTGGTCCGCCGGGGATTTGATGAACTGAAGGAACTGCCGGAAATGGAGATCTCCACCTTCAGCAATTCCGAACTGCGGAAAGAGGTGAACATGCCGTTCACCCTGAAACGCATGAATGCCAGCAAAGATCAGAAAACGGACATTCACCGATTCTGGGAGCAGACCGGAAGTTTCTACGCCGGAGGCAAACCCAACGACAACCTGGCGGATCCGTTTAACGCCATGAGCCTCATTCCCGCCGCCTCCGGGGTGTTCCGGGATATGACCGCGATCCGGTTTAATCATCCGGTCTGGGTACCGGAAAACTGCACCGCCTGCGGCGACTGTTACACGCTCTGCCCCGACTCCGCGATTCCCGGGATTGCTCTGGGCATTGGTGATGCGTTCCAGTCCGCGGTCAAGGAAATGAAAAAAGCCGGGAAAGAGACCGAGCTTCTGCCAAAAGCGCTCCGGACGGTGGAGAAGAAGATGCGGTCCGCCACCTCGGGGGCGAATGGCTCATCCGTCAATGTGGAGCCGCTTCTGGAGGATGCGGTCACCGCGCTGCTGGCCGAAACCGATTCGTCGGAACGCGAACCCCTCAAAGAGCAGTTGGATGGGTTCCGCGGGCAGATGGCAGGATTTAAATTTGCTCTGACCAAACCCTACTGGAATCAGCGGGAAAAGAAAGAGGCCGGTTCCGGGGGGCTGTTCGCCATCACCGTGAATCCCTACACCTGCAAGGGCTGCATGCTCTGTGTGGATGCCTGCGGTGATAATGCGCTTCAGGTGGAAACCCAGACCGATGAGTCGGTGGAGAAACTCCGCAAGGACTGGGAATTCTGGTCTGATCTTCCCGACAAATCCCAGGACTTTAAACGGGTTCAGGATCTCGACGAGAAAATCGGGGCCCTGGAAACCATGCTGCTCGACAAGAGTGTGTACCAGTCCATGGCCTGCGGCGACGGAGCCTGCACGGGCTGCGGAGAGAAAAGCATCCTCCATCTCTTTACCGGCACCATGACGGCGCTGATGCAGCCCCGGGTTGAAAAACAAGTGGAGGAACTGGATACCCTCATCCGCGGCCTGGAAGAAAAGATCCGTGAGAAACTGGCCGCCACGATGGATGTCAGTGATCTGGATGCCATTGGTAAATCTCTGGATGCGCATGCGGATGGCGACCTCAAGCTGTCCGACCTTGCCAAAGAAATGGACGAAGGAAAAGCAGGCAGCCCGATTGACCAGGAGTGGCTCAAAACGGTCACCCGGGTGATCGCGAAACTGAAAGACCTCAAGTGGCGTTACGAAGACGGTCCCGGATCCAACGGACGTTCCAAACTGGGGTTCATCAACTCCACGGGATGTTCCTCTGTGTACGGATCCTCCTGGCCTTACAATCCGTATCCCTTCCCCTGGGCCAACCATCTGTTCCAGGACTCTCCCTCGGTGGCACTGGGTGTGTTTGAAGGGCACATGCTGAAGATGACGGAAGGTTTCAAAGCGATTCGCCGGGCGACGGCCCTGATGGACGGTGCGGAGGACCTTGCAGAACTAGAGAAAGAACTGCAGTACTTCAACTGGACCACCTTCACGGATGAGGAATACCTCATGTGTCCTCCGGTCTGCGCGGTAGGGGGGGACGGTGCGATGTATGACATCGGCTTCCAGAACCTGTCACGTCTGTTGATGGCCGGCCGTCCGATCAAGGTGCTGGTGCTGGATACCCAGGTGTACTCCAACACCGGTGGACAGGCCTGTACCTCCGGCTTCATCGGACAGGTGTCGGACATGGCGCCGTATGGCAAAGCCTGGAAAGGGAAAAAAGAGATCCGAAAGGAAATGAGCCTGATCGGTGCCGCCCACCGCAGCTCCTTCATCTTCCAGGGGAACACCTCCAACTACACCCACCTGATCGAGGGCTTTATCGACGGGTTCAACGCCCGCAGTCCTGCCCTGTTTACGGTCTATGCGGTCTGTCAGCCGGAACACGGCGTGCCCGACGATGCCTCGGTGTACCGCAGCCGGATGGCGCTGGAGTCCCGGGCCTATCCCCTGTTCCGTTTCGATCCCACGGAAAGCACGGACTGGGAGGAATGCATCAGCCTGGAGGGCAATCCCTCGCTGGACACGGATTGGCCGACCTATAACCTTAAGTATCGGGAAGACGATGGAACCGAGCAGACCATGGAACTGCCCATGACCTTTGCCGACTTCGCTGTGGCCGAGGCCCGGTTCAGGAAGCATTTCCGGGTCGCACCTTCCGATACCTGGAATGAGAACATGGTGCCCATTTCCGAGTTCATTGAGATGGACGCCGATGACCGTGAGGGCCTGTTCCCCTACATCTGGACCGTGGACAAGAAGAACCGTCTGATGCGTGTTCTGGTGGCGGAAGAGATTGTGAAATCGACCGAAGAACGCCGCGATTTCTGGCGGACCCTGCAATCGCTTGCGGGACTGACGAAGAAGGTCGATCCGGAGGCGATTGCCCATCAGGTTCGCTCCGAAACGGCTCAGAAACTGGCCCAGGGCCTGATGCAGATGCTGGGTGGGGAACGTGTGCCACTTACAGATCTGGTGACCCCTAACTCCGATCTCCCATCTCCCATCTCCGGGAGCGAAGCGACAGCCTTCGAGCCCGCCTGGATTGAGCAGTCGGACTGCACCTCCTGTGATGAGTGTATCAATATCAACCCGGCGATCTTCGCGTACGATGATGAGAAAAAAGCCTTTGTGAAAAATGCCAAAGGCGGACCCTTCAAGGACATTGTCCGGGCGGCGGAAAAATGCACCGGACAGTGCATCCATCCAGGAACCCCGGCCGATCCTGCCGAGAAGGATCTCGAGAAACTGATCAAACGCGCGGAGCCATACCAATGAGAGGTCAGAGGGTAGAGCTTGCCACGCGGATCGCGTGGGGCAGAACCCTGGAGTCTGAGTATCTATTCAGATGCCAGCTTTTGTTCAGTCCTCTTTCCTTGGCTGGAACTCTGAATCCCTGACCTCTGACTTCTGATGTCTGACCTCTTCACTTCATGACGACTTCCTCCTTCAACCTGGCCCACCTGCTCCGCGGGACATTCCGACAGGGAATTCATCCGCCGGACAACAAGCAGTTCACGGCGGCGCGGCCGATTGAACGGCTGCCGTTTCCGCCGGAATTGATCCTGCCCCTGTCTCAGCATGCGGGCAAACCTTCGGTGTCTCTGGTTCGGAAAGGACAGGAAGTGGTGCGCGGAGAACCGATTGCAAAGGCGGACGGATTTATGTCAGTACCTTTGCATGCACCGGCAACGGGAGAGATCGCGGACATCCGGCTGATGCCGTCTGCACGCGGTCCCATGGTCGAGAGCATTGTCTTAAAGGTCTACCCTGGTGACCCGCAGGAGATTCTGTTCGGCACCGAGGTGGACGTCGATGCGATGGACCCTAGGGAGATCCCGGGCGCCATTCAGGATACCGGTCTGGTGGGACTCGGCGGTGCCGCGTTTCCCACGCATGTGAAGCTTTCAGTTCCGGAAGGGCATTCGATTCATACCGTGCTGATCAACGGCTGTGAGTGCGAACCCTTTCTCACCACCGATCACCGCCTCATGATCGAACAGGCGGCGGATCTGGTCAAGGGTACGAAAATTCTCATGCGTGCGCTGGGGGCGGAACGGGGAATTATTGGCACTGAGGACAATAAACTGGATGCCGTCGAAGCGATTCAGAAGGTCCTGAGACCAGAGGACGGAATCGAAGTCAAAGCCGTTCAGACCAAGTATCCACAGGGTGCGGAAAAAATGCTGGCTACCTCGTTGCTGGGCATTGAGATTCCTTCCGGTCAGTTGCCTTACACCGTGGGACTCGGGGTGTTTAATGTCGCCACCACCACGCAGATCGGTCAGTTGCTGCCCATGAAACGCGGGGTCATCGAGCGGGTAGTGACTGTGACCGGCCCGGGAGTGGAACGGCCCGGCAACTACCTCGTCCCCATTGGGACGCCCATCCGGTTTCTGTTAGAGAAACTCGGGTTTGAAGGGACCGCCCGTCACCTGATTATGGGCGGGCCCATGATGGGAGGAACGGTCTCATCTCTAGACACACCCATTACCAAAGGATGCGGTGGACTGCTCCTGCTCGAAGAGCACCAGCTCACCTCCGAAGAGCAGATGCACCGGTACCCCTGTATTCAGTGCGGAGCTTGCGTGGAGGCGTGCCCGATTCGTCTGAATCCCTGTGAGCTGGGCCGCCTCGCGAACAAAGCCCGGTATGAAACGATGGCGGAACGTTTTCACCTGATGGATTGTTTCGAATGTGGAAGCTGCAGCTATGTCTGTCCGGCCGCGATTCCGCTGGTCCAGTATTTCCGGGTGGCGAAGTCCTCTCTCAGAGAACGGAGGGCGGCAGGATGAGTGCCCCGACTCTGAAAACCTCTCCTCATTTGCGGGGGATGAAATCGGTCGATGTGATCATGCGCAATGTGGTGTATGCCCTGATCCCGGTCAGTCTTTTTTCCGTGTTGCAGTTTGGTTTGAGTGCGCTGGCTCTGATTCTGGTGTGCACCACCGTTTGCATTGGAACCGAACATTTTTTCTGCCTGCGCGCCGGCCGCGAGACCACCGTTGCCGACTGGAGTGCTGCGATTACCGGATTGCTCATGGCGCTGGTTCTGCCTCCAGGATTTCCGTTGTGGATGGCGGCCGTGGCCTCGTTTGTCGCCATTGCCCTAGGGAAACAGATCTTTGGCGGATTGGGATTCAACCTGTTTAATCCGGCCCTCATCGGTCGCGCATTTGCCCAGGCGGCGTTCACGGTTCCCATTACCACCTGGACTCCCGGTATGGCGCACCGCCGGTTCATGGAGTTCATTCCCACCACGCTCACCCCGCCGTTCCTGCAACCGGATATGGAAGCTTTTCAGGCCTGGGTAACCGGGCTGAAACTGGATGGCTACAGTGGCGCGACTCCACTGGCCATGATGAAGTTTGACCGCTTTGAAACCGACACCCTGGAGTTGTTTCTCGGGACGATTGCCAGTTCCGCAGGTGAAAGCTCCGCACTGTTAATTCTGCTGGGGGGAGGGTACCTGGCCTGGCGGAAGATGTTGAACTGGCGAATCCCCACTGCGGTGTTGGGCAGTGCGTTTGTATTGTCCGCCGTGTTCTACCTGCAGGATTCCACGGTATATCCCAGTCCGTTTTTTACCCTCTGCTCCGGAGGTCTGATGCTGGGGGCGGTGTTTATGGCCACCGATATGGTGTCGTCACCGGTCACACCCGGAGGACTCTGGATCTATGGAATTCTCATCGGGGTGATGACGGTGATCATCCGCCTGTTCGGAGGCCTGAATGAAGGTGTGATGTATGCGATTCTGCTTGGCAATGCCGCGACGCCTCTGATCAACAATCTCACCCAGCCGAAGATTTACGGTGCGGTGAAAAAACGGAAGGAGGTGAAGGCATGAGTGATGCACATGCTGTTGCCGCACCCTCTCCATTCCGCTTGGTGGCCACTCTGGCGGGGATTGCATTGTTTTCCGGTGTCCTTCTGTCCCTGACGTATGAAGGAACCAAACCCATCATCGCGCGCAAAGAGCAGGCGGCTCTTCAGGCTGCGGTGATGGAGGTACTGCCCGGAGCGGTCTCTCAGCGTTCGTATCAGCGAAACGAGACCGGATGGGTGCTTCTGAATGAGGGGGCTGAGGGTGCGAACCTGTATGAAGGTCTGGATGCAGATGGGAACCGGGTGGGCTTTGCGTTGACCGGGGAGGCGCGAGGGTATGCGGACGTGATTCGGATCCTGTACGGGTACGATCCGGAACAGAAACAGGTGATTGGGTTGAAGGTCCTCTCCAGCAATGAGACACCCGGCCTGGGGGACAAGATCGAAAAGGATCCCGCCTTTCAGGAAAACTTTACAGCACTTGATGCGTCATTGGAATATCCCATCCGAACCGTAAAAAACGGAGAAAAGGAACATCCCTGGCAGGTGGACGGGATTTCCGGTGCCACCGTGAGTTCCAAGGCCGTTGGCAAGGCCTTGAGGGAAAGCACGGCACAGTGGGTCCCTGTTTTGGACAATGCCATAGAAGGCGGAGAGGTGCAGCCATGAGTGAAGAGCGCGAAGCACTGACCATGGACACTTTCACACAGGGCCTGTGGAAGGACAACCCGGTGTTTGTCATGATGCTGGGACTTTGCCCGGCACTGGCGGTGACCAATACCGCGGCCAATGCATTGGCCATGGGACTGGCGACTACCTTTGTGCTCATCTGTTCCGGCCTGCTGGTTTCTCTGCTGCGCAAGGTGATTCCCAAACAGGTCCGGATTGCGTCCTACATCATCATCATTGCCACGTTTGTGACCATGGCGGATTACGGGATCAAGGCCATCAGTCTGGATCTCTACAAAGCCCTGGGTGCGTTTATTCAGCTTATTGTTGTGAACTGCATCATTCTTGGACGTGCAGAAGCGTATGCCTCGAAAAACACGCCACTCCGGGCCGTGGTGAACGGTACTGGGATGGGACTGGGGTTCACGATCGCCCTGTTGAGTATGGGCATCATCCGTGAAGTGCTGGGAAGCGGCACATTGTTCGGAGCCCAGGTCATGCCGGACCGGTTTCAGCCCTGGTCGATTTTTGTGCTGCCTCCCGGAGGCTTCTTTGTGCTGGCGGGATGGCTGATGCTCTTTTCATGGTTGCGCCAGCGCAACACCAAACAGGAGGTGGCCTGATGGATCCGAATTCTCCCATGTTCATTTTCCTGAATGCGTTTCTGATCAATAATTTTGTCCTCGCGATGTTTCTCGGACTCTGCCCCTTCTTGGGCGTCTCCGGCAAGATTAAGACCGCTGCCAATATGGGCGCGGCGGTGACCTTTGTCATGCTGGTGAGTTCGATGTGTGCATTCGGTCTTAACATTGTCCTCGCGAAGTATAACCTCGGGTTTCTGCGGCTGATCTCTTACATCGCGGTGATTGCCTCTGCAGTGCAATTGGTGGAAATGACCGTGAAACGCTTCAGTCCCGCGCTGTTCCGGGCACTGGGAATTTTCCTCCCGTTGATCACCACCAACTGCGCCATTCTGGGTCTGGCTCTGTTCCAGACGGCCCGGGAGTACACGTTTCTCCAGTCTATTGCCTTTGCGCTGGGAGCAGGGGCAGGGTTCACCCTGGCCCTGCTGCTGATGGCGGGACTTCGTGAAAAACTTGAGCTGGCAGATGTGCCGGATATCTGCCGGGATGCCGCCATGAGCCTGATGATTGCCGGGATGCTGTCACTGGTCTTTATGGGATTTGCGGGGTTGGGCGGATGATGGCCCGATCGCTCATGTCAGCCGCGGTCGTGTTTGTCCTGTTCGGGGGATGGATGCTGATTCAGCAGGCAGGTCGGAGATTTGCCCAGCGGCATCCTGAGTTCGGCCGGTTCCGGGAGGAAGGCGGTGAGTGCGGGAAAACCTGCGGCTGCGCCAACTGGAAGACCTGCGCAATGAAGAGGGCAGAGGGAAGAGGTCAGAAGACAGAATTTCGGAATTCGAATAACGATCCTTTATTGAATCCGCATGGTGCTGATCCATAAATCCTGACCCACTCTTTCTGCGTGGCAAACGTTGACTTCTGACCTCTAAATCCTGACCTCTCTTTTCTCACCTCTAATCCGCCTGTGGCGGACAAGCCTCTAACCTCTCTAATCCCATGAACCTCACCGAATACGACATCAGCCATCCGTACAAAGCCGTCGTGGCCTCGAGCGAGCGCATCACGCCGGAGGACACCGACGAGGTGCGCCACATCACCCTGAATATTTCCTCCGCCACCTTCAATTATCTGGAGGGGCAAAGCATCGGCGTGCTGGTTCCCGGCCCCCACGATTTCGGGAATACGCATCACATGCGGCTGTACTCGATTGCCAACTCCCGGCAGGGGGAAGATCAGAACATGGCGGAACTTTCTCTTTGCGTCCGGCGGTGTTTTTACCTCGACGAGGTCAGTGGCGAAAAGCTTCCCGGAGTCGCCTCCAATTACCTTTGTGACTGTGCTCCGGGAGAGGAAATTGACATTGTCGGACCCTACGGACGGCAGTTCCTCGCCCCCCGGGACCCTTCCTGTAATCTGCTCATGATCGGTGTCGGAACCGGAATCGCTCCCTTCCGTGCCTTCCTGAAGCATATTTATGCCGAACGCAAAGACTGGCAGGGACAGGTCCGCCTGTTTTACGGAGCTAAAACCGGCATGGATCTGCTGTACCTGAATGACGAAAACGGAGATCTGGTGAACTACTATGACGAAGGGACCTTCAAAGCGTTTCAGGCCCTGAGTCCCCGTCCACACTTCGATGAGCCGGCCGATATGGAACGGACCCTGAAAGAAAACGCGGAAGAGGTCTGGAGTCTCATTCAGGATCCAAACACCTACGTGTACGTCGCCGGGTTGAGCAAACTGGAGGACGTCCTCGACAGAACCATCGGTGAAATCGCCGGATCCGAAGAAGTCTGGACGCTCAAAAAAGCGGAACTGATCTCAGACCGCCGCTGGGCGACGCTCTTTTACAGTTAAGTGCTGGAGCCATCTTCCAAAGAGGGAAACCTAAGGGGAGATGACAGGCCAAAGGTCGTTCCTCCACGTTTTGGCCCACTTTCTGAAGGCTGCCATATCACATCGAAACATCGATCGGGTTGGAGCGCCCTTTTGGGAGGACAAAAAAATGGTGGCCTGAGTCGGATTCGAACCAACGACACAAGGATTTTCAGTCCTCTGCTCTACCAACTGAGCTATCAGGCCACCGGGAAAGGGGAGGGTGTTTCGGGTCGTCCCTAAACCTTGAAGGGTCACGGGTTATAGACCGTGATCCAGTAGGTTGTCAATCTCCTGTTGTGGGAAAAACGGCGATTTCACGGGGGTGATTCCCCGCTTGTCAATCCGGGTCGAGATCGGTACTGATCGGCCCCTATGCCCCTTGACGAACGCAACCTTCACAACGAATCCCACCGCATGCAGGACCGGGGTACGAAAGAGATCCTTCTGCAGCAGCGGGCCCGGGCCTTCTGGTTTTACGGGCTGTCAGGATCTGGGAAAACCACACTGGCGAATGCGTTGGAGCGGAAACTGACCGAGCATGGGTATAAAACCAAGATTCTTGATGGGGACAATATCCGGGGAGGCCTCAATTCGGATTTGGGGTTCACGGATGAAGACCGGCTGGAAAACATTCGGCGGATTGCGCATGTGGCCCGTTTGTTTGTCGATGCAGGGGTGGTGGTGATTTGCTCCTTTATCACTCCCAAACGTGATTTGAGGGCGTTGGCGCAAACCACCATTGGGGCAGATGTGTTTCAGGCGGTGTACACATCCGCCTCCTATCAAGCGTGTGAAAAACGGGATGTGCATGGCCTGTACGCCAAAGCAAAATCCGGGAAAATCACAAATTTCACCGGACATGGGTCGGGCTTTGAGGCTCCGCTGGAATCGGACTCCGACTGGATTCTGGACACAGAAACCCTCAGTGAGAAAGAGGCTCTGCAGCACTTGCTGTCCCGGGTCCGCCCCTTGATTGAATTTACCTCTGCCATTACGCTGTGACAGATGGATGCCGATCTCCTTATCGCGGGTGCCGGATTTTCCGGAGCGGTAGCTGCCCGGCAGTTGGCAGAGGCGGGGTTCCGGGTTCAGATCGTGGAATCCAGAGGGCACATCGCAGGGAATTGTCATACCGAGCGTGATCCTGAAACGGGCATTCTGATTCATCGCTATGGCCCACATATCTTTAACACCAATGAGGAACAGGTCTGGAACTGGATCCGGCAATTCGGAGAGTTCGGTCTGTATATCAACCGCGTAAAGGCATGCACGGATCGCGGTATTTTCAGCTTCCCTCTGAATCTGCATACCCTGAATCAGTTTTTTGGCAAACAGATGACGCCGTCAGAAGCCAAAGCCTTTGTGGGTGCTCTCGGGGATTCCTCCATTCAGACTCCGGCCAATTTCGAAGAACAGGCGTTGGCGACGGTGGGGCCAGACCTGTACGAGGCGTTTTTTAAGGGATATACACTCAAGCAATGGGGCGTGGATCCAACAGAGCTTCCCGCGTCTTTGCTCAAACGGCTGCCGATCCGGTTCAATTACGATGACTGTTTTTACGAGAAAACCTGTATGGGGATCCCGAAGGAGGGGTATACCCGGATCGTTGAGCGAATCCTGGATCACCCAAAGATCACGGTGGCGTTGAACACTCCGTTTGAGCATCGGATGCTGGACGCGGTCAAACACGGGATCTTTACAGGCCCGATCGATGCGTATTTCGGATACTGTGAAGGCAGGCTGGGGTATCGGACGGTGTATTGGGAGCGAACGGATGGAACGGGGGATGCTCAAGGATGTGCGGTGATGAATTATCCGACACTTTCCGTACCCTTTACCCGGATTCATGAGCACAAGCATTTTGCCCCCTGGGAAACGCACCAGCGCACGGTGACCTTTACTGAGTACAGCAAGGAAACGGAGGAGGGGGATGAACCCTTTTATCCGAAACGCCTCGCCGCGGATAAACGTATCCTGACACGGTATCTCGCCCGGGCCCGGGACCTGCCCAATGTGACCTTTCTTGGGCGTCTGGGCACGTATCGGTATCTGGACATGGATGTGACCATTCTGGAAGCACTGAAGGCAAGTGAGCGCCTGATCCCGAGGTTGCGGTAGCTGTAATTCCCTTTACCCCGGAGAAGAGAAGGGGTATATTCATACAAACGAGACAAAACGTCCCATTTAGGAGACCACATGAAGTTCAGGACCACACAACACCGGAATGCGTTCACGCTGATTGAACTGCTGGTGGTAATTGCCATCATTGCTCTGTTAATGGGATTAATCTTCCCGGCCTTAAACTCCGCGATCCGCAGTACGAAAATCAATAAAGCTCGTTCAGAGGCGGAGAATATCGCCATTGCGGTGGAGATGTTCTACAAAGAATACAAGTACCTTCCCTGTCGTAAAGATGAACAGGCACTGGCCAGGGGGACCCCCGGGAACTTGAACTCCTATCCGGAGCAGGGGTCGCAGTATTTTAACGAAGAGGAATCCAAGCGGATTCTCATGGTCCTGATGGCGTCCGATTCCGGGAGTTCCGCCTGGGATGAGTTGAATTACAAAGGGAAAGTCTTCCTGGACATGGAGACCCTTGGCGAGGATGGCACGTTGCTCGATCCCTGGGGAACCCAATACCTGATTAAGCTGGACCGGGACCTGGATCAAAAGCTCGAATATTACAGCATGCCGGAGCAGTACCGCACCCGCGTGATCGTCGTCTCTGCGGGACCGGACCGTTCGTTCTCGGGTGGAACCGATGACGAAGAAGCAGAAGACAATATTTCCAACGTTGAATTGGAATTCTAACCTGTCTCCGCCCCGCCTCCGGGGTATTCGGCCATGAGTTTCGATCCCGGTTCCTGTTTGCATGAGCCTTAAAGCTGCATTCTGTTCAAATTACTCGACCCCGTTCTACGAATCGGTGTTGCGGGCATTGGCGCAACGGCTTGGAACGGAACCGGGTATCGAGCTCATGGAGTGGGAGGGAAGCCGTAGGTTCCCTCTGGCCGCTGTCCGCTATCTTCATCCTGATGTCGTGTTTGTCGGTGCCTCCGATCACTTGGAAATGGAGGAGGTGTGTTCGGATTGCCTGGTCGTAGGCTTCAGCAATGCTCTGGAAGAGACGTCCTTCCCCCGGGTGATCAATCACGATCTGGAAGTGGGACGCAGTGCGGCGATCACCCTGCTCGAATCAGGATACACCCAATGGGTGGTGTTCGTGGATAATGATGCACATCATGCCCGTCAACGGGTTCAGGGCATCCGGGATGTGGCCAGTGAGACGGGCATTCCCGTGCAAACCTTAAATGTATCGCTCCGGAAACTGGGCCCCAGAGAAACCTTTCAGCAACTGTGGAAAGAGCATGCCGCCAGTATTGAGCAGACTCTGAGAACGCTGAAGCCCAATACCGGCATCCTGGCAACTTCCGCGTTGTCCGCCTCTGAGATCCTTGAAACCCTGAGTGAGTTCTCTCCGTTGAGGATTCCTCAGGATCTGGGCGTGATTGTGGCGGATTCCCCTCAGGTAATGGATGGAAACCTCGCCCATGTCACCCTGGATTCCGGTGGAGTGGCCAATGCAATGGTTGATTTGGTTCTCCGGCTGTATCACGACAAGGAGACCGAATTCCCCACCCTGACCCGGATGAATCCTGTTGGGGCTCTCCGGGGGGCAACGGTGCGGGTTCCCGAACCCGTTTGATTGCCTTTCAGGCATGAATTTGATAGGGCCGGCGCATGTCGCATCCCAACATTCTTTTTCTCCTGACGGACCAACAGCGGGCCGATACCCTGGGCCTGCTAAACTCCGCAATCCGGACGCCGAATCTGGACCGCTTGGCAGAACGGGGGACGGTATTTACCCGTTGTTACCCGCCCACACCCGTTTGCCTGCCCTGTCGTGGGGCGCTCATGAGTGGACGTTATCCGTCTGCGACTGGGGCAATGCATAATCATTCTCCTCTCAAGCCTTCGAATGGCCCGATGGTGGCGGAGGTGTTCCAGAATCAGGGGTACTACACCCACATGATCGGAAAAAGCCACCTTCAGTCCTGTCATGATGTGGAAAGCCCAGAGAGCGCACCGCATATTCATGACCGCGCCTATTTCCGTTCCTGGAAAGGACCCTGGTACGGATTTGAGCATGCGGACCTGAATATTGGTCACAGCACAGAGCTACATGCCTGCGGGATGCATTACGGTGTCTGGCTGGAGGACCGGGGCGTGGACACTGACCGCTATTTCGGGCATACAGCGTATGAACAGTATGGTGCCTGGGATCTGCCGGAGGAGTATCATAACTCCGCCTGGGTGGCGGAAACCACCATACAGGCCATTCACAAGGCGAAAGCCGAGGACAAGCCCTTTTACATCTCGGCCAATTTTCAGGATCCTCACAATCCCTGTATGGTGCCGGAACCCTGGGCGTCGATGTATGACCCAGACGATCTTCCGACCTTTGGGTTTAAGCCGGGAGAACCGGAATGCTTTCAGGACAAGCCGCCCTTCTATCAGGAAATCCTGACAACCCCCGGTCAATATGCGGCTCAGTATTCCGAAGGTGGCCCATCCGGTGCGACAAATGCAAGTCATCTGCCCTTTGATCCGCAACAAACCCAGGAGAATGCAGCCTGTTACTACGGGATGGTGTCGCTTCTTGATCACCACGTGGGACGGATTCTCGATGCGCTGGAAGCATCCGGTGAGCTCGGGAACACCATCGTGGTCTTTGCTTCAGACCATGGCGATTTTCTCGGGGATCATGGATTGTGGTGGAAGGAGCTCTATCCGTATGAAGAGGCCATCAATGTTCCGCTGATTGTCAGTTGGCCGGGTCAACTGCCGGAAAACCGGCAGAGTGCATCCCTTCAGGGGCTCATTGACTTGGCTCCCACATGGCTGTCTCTGGCTGAGCTTCGCTGCCCGCCGGAATTTCAGGGGGTCGATCAGTCATCTGTCTGGAAGGGGGACCAGGTACAGGTGCGGGATTCGATTGTGGTGGAGGATCGCCCTCACGACGGCCCATTCAACCAGCGCATTTTCATCACCGACCGGTTCAAACTCGTCGCGTACAGTAATCCGGAATACGGAGAACTCTACGACATGGAAACGGATCCCCATCAGGTCCATAACCTGTGGTCCAACCCGGAATTTGCAGATCTCCGGTTCCATATGCTTCAGGGACTTCTGATTGAAGAAATGAACCGGAACCGGCCTGCAACCGGAGACTACCCGAACGATTTCGGGAAACCTCTGCCTACGGTCTAACCGGCCATTGCCAGTAATACTCTGTCCAGGCTGCGGCGCAGGGCCCAGGCCCGGTCGGATGCGGACAGCCCTGCATCCATGTTTTTCAGATCTTTCCGCAGCCGCGCCCGCACTTCCTCCGGCAGGGCATTTTCCGGCAGGAGCAGCAGCGCGCTGGCCGTGGTTTCATAAATAGCTGCACAGGCATCCGCATCTCCACGGTTAAAAAGTGGAACGCCAAGTTCAATTGAGCGGTGGATCAGCTCTTCCGGAGAGGAGACGACCGGTAGGGCAGCGGGTTCAAATTCCACGGAAAGGATGTCGAGTCGGAAGGGGCCGGGGTTCTTCTCAGCCAGCATGAATCCGAATGAGACCACTTGTCCTGGATCAAGGGGGGCAGCGCCGGGCATTCTTCTCCCAAACGCCGTTGCCCTGAAAGAGGAGAGGGGGAGGCGGATCTCCTTGGTTTCTCCAGCCTCGGTCTGGAAGCCGGCTTTGTATGAAAATGCACCCTGACGACGCTGTGTACGGAGGTCCACAGTGTAGCGTCTGCCATCTCCTTTCACTTTTAACACCAGTGTGCCGTCTGAGGGAAAGGCAAAGTCTTCGCTATCGGCCCGTATACTGGCAAACCCACCGTTGTTTTCCAGTGAGAGGAGCCCGGAGAAGCGAACCAGTCCGTCTTTGAGCATGGAAGCCGAACTGGAGGATATTCCACCCATTACGGTGTCATTCACGACACGCCAGCGGTAGGATCCGGGGCCGTATGCATAGGATGGAAACGCAATAAAAGGGGCGGCGAAAAGGAGGAGAGGAATGGCTTTCATATTGATCCATCTACTCAACCCAAGGAAACCTTACGGATTGAGCGGGGACTTTGCGAAGGGGCTCCCGGCCTCTCAGCATCACAGCGCTTTGCAGAACCCGGTGATGCGATGCTAAAACAAAATGCCGGGCCACAGAAAAGGCCGGGTCTCCTTGGCATGTTCCGCATGTCCTGCTTTGCGGTCCGGGTCTTCCGTTCGTTCAAGTAGGAGAGCGTCTGTTCCAGAGGGATCTTTTCCTTCCCTGATCCAGGTGCGGGAGACAAATTTTCCGGATATCCAATGAGTAATCTGGGTCGCCGTTGTCTGGTTCTTGTCGGCACCGTAGTCAATTTCGATTCCATCTGCCACCTGTTTCAGCACCTCCTCCTCCAATGAAGGTGGGGGTCCGGGTGTTCCTGTGGGAGGGCGGTACTCCGCACGGAGACGTCCTGCAGGATCATAAAACCGGATTTGCCAATGCTCATAAGATGGATCAAAGACCCGCATCCGGTCTTTCCCGTAGCTGCCCTTCTCTGTCTCATCGCTGTAGGTGTAGATCAGCCATGCTTTTTCCTCTTCCCCATTTCCTGCCCGCCGCCACAACTCATCGAAATAATCCATCCCGGTCGCGTTCATGTAACGGGCCCCAATCTCCTGGGTGTTCACATCCTTTTCCTGCCACCACAACCGTGGTGGTTTCTCTTCTCCGGCAGAAGAAGTTCCTTCCGGGTCAACCTCATGAAACCGTTCAGGGGGGTACTCGGCCCCAACAATATGATTCGGACGCGCCTTTGACTTCCGTAGATGATACTCCGTCACACCATCCGTTTTTCCCTGTTCACGGGTGATGTAGAAAAACCGGTGATATGGCTGACCAAATGGAAAGACGAGTCGTGTGGTATCTTTGGGGAGCGCGGAGGGTTTCGGCTGATAAAATCCGTCGGAATCTTTCTCTCCCTTTACATCCTGGATGTTGTAAAGGTTCCATTCCATACCTCCTTCTTTCAACTCCTGGATGGTGAACAGGTATTCCGGGGTTTTAAACTGACGTAGAAAACCATTCTCATTGAGCAGCCGTTCATGGCCGTTTTTCTTCGGCGTGAGAATCTGTCCGTCTCTCTTCTCCCACTCCACCCAGCGTCCAAATCCATTCACGTCGTTGATATTCGCTTCAAACCGGATGCGGCCGTACTCTTTATTGCTCACCTCCAGAAACATGGGCTCTTCATAATTGGGGCTTCCATCTTGACCGAGGAGCGTCGCCGTGGTGGGGCCGGAATTCATATGAAAGGATATCGTGGGGGTCTGCTTAAAATCTCGGGTTCTGGATTCTCCTCTCGGAGTTCGAAACACGACCGACTGAATGAAACCGGTATCTTTATTCCTGTCATACCCGTATAGAAAAATCGGCGTCTCCATCACGAGTACAAATTCCGCTTTAACCGTGTCAGGATGAGGATGATTCAGGTTCAGAAACAGGGAAGGAAGGGTCGCACGCCGTTCGGGTCCAAAACGGAACCAGACCCATCCATATGCGGATGGGATCATCTGAAGTGAAACAAGCAGGAGGGTCAGGATTCTTTTCATGGGGTCCTCGCATTCTTGTAAAACACTCTATGGGGGGTCCAGGGTTTTGCCCCCTTACGGTTTGGCCGGAAAAAGTAAATCAGCCTGCCTGCGCCGTCGAAGTCCTCCCGGGTCCACCATTGTTCTTTTGTCCCGTTTATCATGTATAACCATGGAGCATTGGGGCGAACCTGAACATGCAGGAAATCGGGCACCCTGCTGAGTGTCACACTGTAGCAACGGAGATCCGACCCGCTGGGATGTAAGTTCGTACTGGTATACTTTGGGAACTGCACATGAAATACCTCTGCCCGTCGATGTGCAAGGACCGGCCCCTTTTCTCCTGCCCGGATCATGACGGGATATGACCCGGTCCGTTTCGCGGTGTTCTGAAGAGTGTTCCCTGTTCGTGTCACCTCCATTTTCCGGTCGAGGACGAGTGTTTTCGGGTCATCCGGGTCCACTGTCCATTGCGCTTCCTCATTCGACTTGGTGATAATGCTGTGTGAAAACTCCCCGGGTGACAGGACTTCGAGGGAGACCTGGACGTTCCGGGTCTCATCGCCCAGTTTCCATTCGGCTTCCAGTTCATACACTCCTGGTTCTTCAAACCTCTGCACCACGGGATCCAGTACCGTTTGGAAATCGACCTCCATTCCGTTGATGTTGACCCGGAACTGCCCTTCCCTTTGTTCCGGAGGATGAGCGGTGATCCGTAACGAATCCCCTGGGCGCAGGTAAGGCGGGACCGTTTGAAAGAGATTCGTTTCGCTCCAGTGAAGTTCGGTCTCCAGTTGACGGTGCGATGCGAGATGTTTCAACTGTACAGAGCATGCTGTGCCATCAGCAGGCAGGGGAAGATTGGCATACCATCTTTCGTCAGGAAGTGGAGCGGCAGAGAATGTCTGGGGGCTGTCTTTCTGCAGAAGGTTTATCTCCAGAAACTGCGGGAGGATCGAATGACCCTCCAGACAGGCGGGAGAAATCTGAAATGACGTCCTCGGTGGAACCTGCAGGGTGTCCTGCTTCCATTGTTCCAGAAATTCCATACCCTCCGGTGTATTGGGCAGGTGAAAGAGGTTCACTTTCTCAAAGGAAACATTCAGGTTCTCATCCAGGTTTTCAATTTGAAAGGTCACATCGTGAATGCCTTCCTTTACACGGGGAATGACCCACCAGGCTTTGTAGGGTTTTCCGGTTTCCGTCCTGATCCGCTGACGGCTTACTTCGTGCGAGTCCAGGTTCATGGAGACCCATATGTCCCCAGCCGGTTTCTTGTTTTCGTGATGTAGCTGAAGGGTGAGATGTCCGATCAGGGGGTTGGGATCCGGATGAAGTATCCGGTAGGTGGCGGAGCCGTTGGTCGTCACGGTATGCCGGCTGTTTCCGGAAGCTCCCTCTTTCCATACTCCCTGCGTGGACAGTATGGCTGAACCCTTGATCGTGGCCACAGGAATCAGGTCTTTCTCCATGAGCTGCTGATCCGGTTTCATCCGGAGGATTCTCGCGGCCACCCCATCGTTTATCCCGTCCCCACTGGTATCCGGATGATTGGGATCAAATCCCAGCCGGTATTCGTCCTGATTCTGAAGGTCATCCTGATCCGGGTCCTGCCAGCGGGCCTGTGGGTCGATGGGAATCCTGTGTTCCCTGCACCAGGCAACGGAGAGAGCGGGAGGGGTACTCAGTTTCTTAAGTGGATCCAGACCCATGTGGAGTTTGTCCAGATCGGAAATCCCATCCTCGGCCGTGGAAAATCGGTCAGGTGCCGTACCCATCACCCACTCCTGATACTCTGATAGGCCATCTTCGTCCTGATCGGTGTCCATGGAGATGTCCTCCGGTACAGGTTCAAAACGTTTCACGCGAATCGGAAATTCTGTCCATCCCTCGGGAAAGGTGATGCCAAGGGCAAAATAATTTAAACCTGCCCCCGCTTTCACTCTCAGCTCAATGGGGTATGTCTTCCCTTTGATGAGGCGGGTTTTCGTGGAGGTTTGTTCTGGCTGCTTGGCCCATTCCCCCTCCGGACTGGGTTTCTCCAGGGTGAGAATCTGAACCGCTTTCCCCTCTCTCTCGATCCACATCGCTGCAGAATGGCTGGTGTAGGCGTGAAAGGTATAGTCCCCAGTTTCCGGTGCGCGAAACCATCCCTTGATCCTTCGGGCAAAATGCGTGTCCTGTTCCTGTGTGAAAATCAGACGTCTTGTTTCACCGGCCAGGATTTTTGTCTGATCGGGTACTTCGTTCAGGACGACATCAATCGAGGCGACGGTATCACCCTGAACATCCTGCCATACTTCAGAGATGAGGTGATGCCGTTCGGGATGGAGCAGATCATCTGACTGGAGCGACTGACCATAAAGGTTTGGAATCAGGCTGGCGATGACAGAGAGGAGAAGACTCCGTCGTCTGCTCTGATTCGGAAAAGAGAACGGGTTCCGCAGGTTCATAGATATCTTCTGGTCAGTTTCATAGCTTCAACCGCCCTGTCAATCCGGTCTTCTGATCTGGACGGTGTCCGGCGACTTCCGATTCATTAAAAAGGTTATGTCTATGAAGTCCAGTGCAACCTCCAGGAAACGGATCCCTTTTATCGTGAAATCGCGGCGGGTTCTCCTAAAGCTCAGAGGATGAAAGCACATCCCTCCCTCAACCTTCCTCAGGTTCTGCCGCTGTGGGGGGATTCACCTCCCCTTGCGTCGGATGCCGACGGTGAATTCCCTCGCTTTACCTATTACCTGCCAAGTGATGAGTACCGCACAGGGGCCTCCGTCCTGATTCTGCCTGGAGGCGGATACGGCGGGGTGAGCACCCCGAAAGAGGGGCACCGTCTGGCTATGCTGCTGTCTGCTTACGGGGTGGCCGGTGCGGTTCTGGAGTACCGTCACTCTCCTCAACGCCATCCTGTTCCCCTCATGGATGCCCAGCGCGGACTGCGATTCCTTCGCTCTCTTGCCTCCAGCCATGAACTGGATTCCGACAGGGTCGGTGTGATGGGCTTTTCAGCAGGAGGTCATCTGGCGGGTTCCCTGGCGACACAACCTGAAGTGACTGAGGGGAGAGTGTCGGATGAGCTGGATGCTGTTTCCTGGAAACCCGATTTCGCCGCCCTGCTCTATCCGGTGGTCAGTTTGACGGAATCCTGGTCCCATTTCGGATCCCGGAACAATCTGTTGGGGGAAACTCCAGATATGGCCGTTGCGGAGGCCCTTTCCATCGAAAAGGCTGTGACCGCGGATACCTGCCCCATGTTTCTGTTCCATACCCAGGAGGATGCCGCAGTCCCGGTCCAGAACTCCCTTAGTCTTGCTGAAGCCCTTACCGCGGTTGGAGTCGAGGTTGAACTCCATGTGTATGCGAAAGGGAAACATGGTTTCGGTCTCGACCGCAATCATCCCTGGGGACAGTTGCTGACAGACTGGATAGAGGGATTGAACGCCTAACGCTTGTGCTCGTACTCCAGGAAAAGTAGAGTGGGGACATGAAACATCTGTTCTGTGTCCTGGCTCTACTTCCTCTGCTGTGTACCTTCGCCCAGAGAAAACCGGAAGCTGAGTCTGAAGAACTGGAAACCTATTTGTTTCCGGCTTCGGAGAGAATGAGAACCTCTTCTCACCAGAGTAGTCCCTTCGGGGGTAGTAGCCCTTTTGGTTCTGCGAACCCGCCAGAGACGATTGATTTTAAGGGTTTGCTTTCACAGTTTGGGGTAACCTTTCCCGAGGGAAGTTCTGTGGAATATGACCCGTTGACAGCCTCGGTCAGGATGACGAACACGCGGGTGAATCATCGAAAGGTATATGAAATACTGACCAGGTCGGGTGTGGCTGATGAACAGGTCCTGCTTACTTGCACCTGGCTCACTCTCTCTGAAAAGAGCGTGCAGGATTTGGAGAAGCAAAAAGGTGAACCGTTGAGTGGGGATGACCTTCTGGCCCTCTGGAAAAAAGGCGTTGCGGAACAAGTGTTGAGCCAGAGTCTCACCACCTTGAACGGGGTGAATACGATTCTGGAAACGGGCACTTCTCCTTCTGCAAAAGAATTGATTCCCCCTCTGACCACGAATGTGACCGTGACAGTGAGTTCAAACGAGCTTCACATGACTCTCACGCTGCTTCTGTATCCAACGGAAAAAATTGGAGACGTGAAACCGGCGGTGTTTCATGGGCTGAACACCACAGTCTTTATGTCGATGGATGAGCATGTTCCGGTCTTCCACACCTCGACCAGGAAGGGCGAACGACTCTATTTCCTGCTACATGGCCGCATTCGAGAACCCAAACCACCCCCTTTTGAAAAACTCCGACTGGTTCCAGTAGAATCAAAGGAAACAAAATAGGGCCTCATGATGAAGAAACTCTGCGTATTTCTCCTCGCTCTTTCCCTTTTTCCCATCTTTGCCCAGGAGGAAGGAGACGACCCTGCACTTCAAGAGATGGATACGTATGTCTTTCCTGACCACGGACATGAATTCCGGCATTTTTTTTCTGAACCGTTCGAATTCCCGAATGCAAACGCGTTTGGCGGAGGAGATCCATTCGGGCAAGGCCCAGAAAAGAAAACGATTAGCCCAAAAGAACTCTTTTCGAGGTTTGGCGTCACGTTTCCGAAAGGTAGTTCCATTGAGTATGAGGAACTTTTTTCCTCCATCATCATGACGAACACGTTGGAGAATCAGAAAAGACTCCACAAAATTTTGAATACGAGAACTCTCACCCCCACTCAGGTGGTTTACACCTTTCAGGTATTGTCTCTTCCTGAAGAAAAAGTGCAGGCCATCGAGAAAAAACAAGTAAAGCCTCTTACGGGAGAAGAGGTCATGGCGCTATGGAAGAAAGACATTGCAAGCCTACGGATGAGTCAAAGTCTGGTGACCTTGAACGGTGTGAATGCCAATCTGAAGTCAGGTTGGAGGGTTGGAGATGCTGAACAGGTCATTGTGTTGAACGTCACCTCTACGGTTTCAGCGGACATGAACTACATAAACACAGTTTTGGTTGTGGAGGTGGGAGGTGCTGGTAAACCAATTGAGAAGCCGATTCCGTTTGGCTCTCTCACCACTTCACTTTTCGTGACGGCAGGGGAAACGGTCCAGATTTCTCATAGTTCAACCGGAAAAGGGGAGCGGTGGTATCTGTTGATGCGGGTGGAACCCTTTATTCCAAAACCGATCCCTCTGGAAAAACTGCGCCTCAAGCCTGTGGAGTAACGGAGCTTAGGCCTCTGGCCTGAGGGCTGCATGAGATGACAGGCCGGAGGCCTATCCTCCGTTTGATCCGACTTTAAGCGTCAGCCCGGGTAAACGAATACCGGTAACTCGGTTTTCCCTCTGCTCTCCACATCAGTTCGAAGTCACTGGTTTCTTCTTCGGTGGGGAGATAGGCGGGGATTTCTTTCCAGCGGGTGTCCGGTAGCAGATGTTGCATCACTTCTTCGAAATAGGGTTCGTGATCGGTGGCGAAGTGTACGGTGCCGGCAGTCGACAACTTCTGCTCCAGCACATCCATGAAGTCAGGTGTTAAGAGTCGGTGGTCACTGTGCCGGTCCTTCGGCCACGGATCGGGAAAGTAGATATAGCAGATGTCGATCCAGTGATCCGGCATCAGGTACCGCATGGCATAGTTGGCTTCCATGCGCAGAACCCGGAGGTTATGCAACTCTGCGCGGCTGGCTTTGCGGTCGATTTTCCGCACCCGGCGGAGTTTCCGTTCAATACCTAGAATCCGCATCTCCGGGTGATTCTTTGCATGTGCGAGCAGAAAGCGTCCTTTTCCGCAGCCCAGATCCACTGCCCGTGGGCCGGTCTGTTCCCATTCGTTCTCCAGATCAAACGGCCGCAACCAGTCCTCAGTCCAGAGACGGAGGGAGAGGTGATCCGGTACTGGGGGAACGCTTCTCATCCCAGCAGCAGTTCGCGGATCTGCTCCACATCGGCTGCAATGCGATCGCGGAGTACTTTGGGATCGGAGATCGGGGTGGCCGGGCGCTGATACGAGATCAACTCGACCTCCATCTCTTTCCCGTAGAGGTCCCCGTCAAAGTCCAGCAGATGCACCTCCACCAGTTCCGGTTCATGGGTCAGGTATCCTGCGCCGGCATACCGGGAGCCTTCAACGATCACCCGCATGGCATAGACACCGGGTGGAGGGAGCAGAACTTTATGAGGTTCGAAATTGGCGGTGGGAAACCCAAGTTCCCGCCCAAACTGCTTTCCGGGGCCCACCTTTCCATGGAGGGTGTAATGACGGTCGAGCATGTGGGTGGCGGATGCAAGGTCTCCCCGGATCAGGGCCTCCCGGATCCGGGTGCTGGAAATCAAACACCCTTCCCATTCGGTACCTTCCGCGATCACGACCTCAATGTCTTTTTCGGCTGCGGTGGTTCTGAGCATTTCCACGTCACCTCTCCCTTTATATCCGAAGTGCCAGTTGGGCCCCACCACAATGCCTTTCAGGTTCGGGAGACCGTGAAAGAGGTCTTCCAAAAATGTTTCCGGCTCACATTGTGCGAGTGCTTCCGTGAAGGGCAGCCGAAGTTGGTGCGCCACCTTCAACTTGGCGAGGAGCCCGGGCATTTGATCCTCTGAACAGAGCAGGGGAGGCGCGTTCTCAGGGTCAAGTACTCTGGAGGGATGTGGGTAAAACCGCATCACCCCTGTCTCAGCCCCATGGGTTTCGGCCAGGCTTTTTGCGGTCAGAATGACGTGCTCATGACCCAGATGGACTCCGTCGAAGGCTCCGATGGCAAGGACCAGCGGCCGTTGCGAGTCGGCCTGACAGGAGGAATAGGAGGTATGGAGCACAGGGCCCGGTTGCTCTGGTGGGTGGACAGGAAGCAGGTGTTGTTTCATCTCGTCCAGGTCCCAACTGCGGAGCTGCTCAATGGTCACGGCTTCCGAGACCCGGAAGTCACCGGACGAGGTTCTCCGAAGGGCGGAAAGATGAGCTCCGCATTCCAGAACCTGCCCAAGATCATGCGCCAGGGTCCGGATGTAGGTCCCCTTGCTGCAGGTGACGCGGATGTCGACCTCCGGCAGGCGGACATCTGTGATCTCATAGTCATGAATCGTGACCGGCCGTGGATCCCGATGAATTTCTTTCCCTTCGCGGGCCAGCTTGTAGAGCGGTTTGCCGTCTTTTTTGATCGCGGAGACCATGGGAGGAACCTGTTCAATGTTCCCCTTGAACGGTTGAACGGCCTCCTCCAATGTCGCGAGGTCCAGGCCCTCGGGAAGAGGGCGGGTTTCCTCGATGGTTCCGTCTGCATCCTGGGTGTTGGTGGTGGCACCCAGGGTTACGGTTCCTTCGTAGACTTTTCGCCCTCCCATGACCGCTTCACTTTGCTTCGTTCCTTTCCCCAATAGAAGAACCAGCAGACCGGTGGCCATGGGATCCAGGGTGCCTCCGTGACCGACTTTGGCCAGCCGATAGCGGCCCCGGACAAAATTCACCACATCATGTGAGGTCCAGTCCTGCGGTTTGTCGACGAGAAGAATTCCGTCGAGGGGGAGCCCTTTCCGTTTTCGGTTACGGCGTGCCATCCGGGTCGTCCTCACCTTGGACCGGCTCTTCCGCCATGGGAGGAAGGTTATCGAGGATCTGATAGATACGGTCGGCATGGGCCTGACCCTCATCCTCCTCAAAATTGAGGTGAGGGGTGTACTTCATCACCACATTCTTTCCAATCACCGCCTGGAAGTCCTTCCTTCGGGCCCTGAGTTGTCGCACCACCTCGACCAGATCACTGGTTCCGTCGGGGTTGGGAAGTACGGAAATCCGCACACTGGCACTCCGGAGATCGGGTGCACAGGAGACGGCGGCCACCGTCACGCGCGCAAGATCTAGGGGAGGGCTGAACTGCAGGGAATAGAGCGCTCCGGCAATTTCCCGCTGCAGCAGTTCGTTGACCCGCTGTATGCGTTTGCTGGCCATGGGTCCGAAGGGTTAGAGGTCCTGGGCCCGGTCTTCCGTCACGTAGACTTCGACCACGTCGCCGACTTCGAAATCGTCAAAGTTCTGGAGGCGGATCCCGCACTCCTGTCCATTGCCGACTTCTTTCACCTCATCCTGGAAGCGTTTGAGGGTTGAAATTTCCCCCTGGTAAATGACATCGCTGCCGCGCAGTACACGGGCACGTGCGTTGGCACGGACGCGTCCGGAGGTGACGATACAGCCCGCCACGTTTCCTTTGCGGCGGAGTTTGAACATCGCCCGGATTTCCGCGGTGGCCACGACTTTCTCATGCTGTACCGGTTGGAGAAGTCCCAGCATCGCCGCCCGTACTTCGTCGATCAGCTCGTAAATCACGTCGTAGAGACGGATTTCAACGCCTTCATGCTTGGCCGCTTTCACCGCTTTGTTTTCTTTTGCGACGTTAAAGCCGATGATGATCGCGTTGGAGGCCGTCGCCAGCAGAACATCGTTTTCGTTGATGGGACCGATTCCTTTGCCGACGAAGTTCAGGCGGACCTTGTCACTCTTGATCTCTTCAAGAGAGGTGATGATCGCCTCCTGGCTTCCTTTCACATCGCTCTTGAGCAGAACGTTGAGGTCTTCCACGTTGTCCAGTTTTGCCTGTGCAAACAAATCATCCAGAGAAGCGCCTCGTTCCGGTCCCTGCAGGGCTGCCACACGGTTTTGCTCTTTGAGCTCCTCGCTATGCTCCCGGGCTTCCTTCTCGGAATCAAACACCTCAAAACGATCCCCGGGGGAGGGGACGTCATTCAGGCCCATCAGCTTAACCGCATGAGAGGGTCCTGCCTCATTCACTCGGGTGCCCTTTGCGTCGATCAGAGCCTTCATTCTTCCGTAGGCTTCTCCACAGAGGACAACATCACCGCGGTTGAGCGTACCCTCGGTCACCAGGACGCTAGCAGTGGGGCCCATCCCTTTTTCCAACTGGGATTCAATCACGTAGCCTTTTGCAGGAGTGGACGGATCGGCTTCCAGTTCGAGAACTTCCGCCTGCAGGAGGATCATTTCGAGCAGCGTGTCAAGACCTTCTCCCGTGTGCGCGCTGACCGGCACCGTGACGATCTCTCCCCCCCATTCTTCCGGGGCCAATTCGGCCTGTTGCATCTCACCGTAGACTTTGTCCAGATTGGCGGTGGGAAGATCAATTTTGTTTACCGCAACCATCAGGGTGACTCCCGCAGTCTGAGCGTGCTTGACCGCTTCGTGGGTCTGCGGTTTGAATCCCTCGTCTGCGGCAATGACAATGATCGCGATATCGGTCAGGTTGGCGCCTCGGGAGCGCATCGCGGAAAATGCGGCGTGGCCCGGTGTATCCAGAAAGGTGATTTCCTGTCCGTCGGTCTCCACCGTATATGCACCGATATGCTGGGTGATGCCACCTGCTTCGCCTTTGACCACATTCGCTTTGCGAATGTTGTCCAGCAGAGATGTTTTGCCATGGTCGACATGGCCCATGAAGGTCACCACCGGAGGCCGGGTTGTGGCACCGGCGTCGCCGGATGTTTTGCCGCCCTTGCCTTTTTTCTTTTTCTTGTTGTTCTTTTTCTTCTTCTCCTTGGGAGGAGGAAGAGCCGCTTCGGTTGAACCTGCCACCGGAGCCCCTTTTTCCGGCTCCGGTTCCTTGACAGGTTCCGGTTCCGGCGGCGGCTTCGGTTTAGGTTTTTCGGTGATCACCTCAAACCCGTGTTCCTCCGCCAGTTTTTTGGCGGTATTTTTGTCCACGGACTGGGTGATGCTGGCAAAGACTCCCATTTTCATGAGAGAGGCAATCAGCACGTTGGGTTTCAGATCCAAGCGGTTTGCCAGGTCCTTCACCACGATGCTGTCAAAAATTTCAATCCGGTTCTCAAGCTCTTCTTCTTCCGGCTCTTCCAGCTCCGGCTCCGCCTCCTCTGCGACAGGTTCCGCAGGGTCTGCATCAGGGCCGGGTTCTTCCTCAGGCACTTCAGAAACGGCGGCTTCCTCCACAGGTTCTTCTTCCGGGGATTCCTCCACTTGGGCCCAGTCCGGTACGTCACCCAGCACCCCTTCCGCAAGCAGGGCAACCTGTTCTTCCGTGAGGCCGGCAAAGTGGTTCTTGACCTCAATGTCCTCCATTTCGATCAATTCCATCAATTCCTTGATGGGAATTTCCAGTTTTTTGGCGAGTTCAAATACTCTCATAAACGTTATTCAGAGCTCCCGAATTGCTTTTCGTAGGCTTTCTCGGCGGCGGACCGGATCTGGTCCGAGGTTGCACTGTCAATGACCTCTCCATCCACAAGATCGCTTGCTTCTGCGGCCAGAATCCCCTCGAGAGTGAGGAATCCGCTTTGAACCAGAGCAAGCGCCTGATCCTCGGATATTCCGTCCACACCGGCCAGAGTTTCGATGGCAAGGGCGACCCGCTCTTCAAAGCTCATGGCTTCCTCATCCCGGCTGATATCAATTTTCCAGCCCGTGAGCTTTGAGGTCAAACGGGCGTTCTGTCCTTTTTTTCCGATCGCAAGCGAAAGCTGATCCTGGCGGACTTTGACGTTCACAGTCTGGGTGGACTCATCAATTTCCACTCTGGAGAGCTCGGCGGGCTGCAAGGAATTGCGGACAAGGGTGTCCATGTCTTCGCTCCAGCGGACGATATCAATTTTCTCGCCACCGAGTTCCCGGACAATGTTTTTCACGCGTATTCCGCGGAGGCCGACACATGCCCCCACCGGATCCACTTTGGGATCCTGGCACCAGACGGCCACCTTGCTCCGGAACCCGGCCTCACGGGCGATTCCCCGGATTTCCACTGTGCCGTCGGCAATTTCCGCCACTTCCAGTTCAAACAGGCGGCGAACAAAGCCGGGATGGCTGCGGGAAAGCAGGATTTGCGGTCCGGAAGGAGGGTTGGTGACATTAACCACATAACAGCGAATGCGGTCATTGACGTTGTAATCCTCCGTGGGGACCCGCTCGCGACTGGGCAGCACTCCTTCTCCAACCCCGAGATCCACGAATACATCATTCCGCTCAAAGCGTCGAATCGTTCCGGTGGCGATATCGCCAGCGCGGTCTTTATGGACATCAAAAATTTTGCCTTTCTCCGCACTCCGGATGTGATGCAGGATGGCCTGTTTGGCCGTTTGCGCCGCAATGCGGCCGAAACTCTGCGGGTCAATCCGCTGCTCGACCTGTCCTCCGATTTGCGCATCAGGATCCACCTCACGGGCGTCCAGCAGGGAAATCTCGGTTTCATCATTGGGGAATCCGCCCACGACAGTGGCAGGGCTGAACGCATTAATGGCCAGCGTGTCACGGTCCACTTCCACCCGAACCTCTCCGCCAGCTCCGCTGATGCTTTTGCGGGACGCGGTCATCAGGGCGTTCTCCACCGCCTGGATCAGGGTTTCACGGTCGATACCCTTTTCCCGCTCATAATAGTCAATTACAGCCTGTAATTCGGAGTTCATACCTGTCGTTGCCTTTCTGGGTTTCGCCTTCGGTTTTTAGGGAGAGTTCACATGTCCTGTTTTGTACCGGAGACAAAAAAAAGTGAGTCGAAGACCCACTCGTTTCCTGCATCCGGACGTAACGATGGCGGGCAAGGTAGCCGATGTGCTCCCGAACGTCAACGTTGTTTTTCAATGGATTCGATTGATTTTCCTGTGTTTGCATGGGTAGCATGCAGGGACTCGAAGTTGTGATTTCCAGATGAGGTACTGCCACGGATTAGATCGAAAGGGGCCTCCGCCCCTTTTCTGCCGTTCCCGGCCCACACCGGACCCCTGCACGGGGTTCACGGTGATTGAGATGCTGGTGGTGCTGGTGATGCTCCTTCTGATGACCACCCTGATGCTTCGACCCATCGGCTCCGGGGCGGACCCGGCGGAGGTGAAGAGGGCCGCCTTTCGGTTGGTGCAGGAAGCGGAACGGGCTCAGTCCCGGGCCAGGGCAGAACGGACACCCTGGTATCTGGTGGTTGCCGGTCCCGGCGCGCAATGGGTGCGTCGTCGGAACCGTGAGGAGGACGACGACCAGGCCTACCAGGAGATCGGCTATCAGGCGTATCAGTTTTTTCCCGAGGTGGCTCCGCATCCGGCAGAGGAGGACTGGATTCGGTTGCCGGACGGGATCGTCTTTTCCCCCGAACCCGAGCCCTCCGAGACCAACACGGAGCCTGAGCCCGATGCGGAAAGCCTGATCGAGTTGTCCCCGGTTCTGGAGTACAATCTGGATGAAGACATGGAGCGGGTTCAGGGGCCTTTGAGAGTGTTGGCCGTGTTTATGCCGGATGGGAGTATCCGGGTGGGCGCGGGCCAGGAGTTCCTCTCTTCCTACCTGCGGTTGGCCCGTGGATCCTGGTTATCGGGTGCGACAAATCAAGCGTCTTTCTACGGCGAGTCGGAAGGGGATCAGGCGATCCGGATTCAGATCCGTCCCCGCACAGGAGTTCTCGTCGTGGAGGAACTGTCAAGTGAGGACCCGCCATGAAGGCCGCCGCGTCAACCCGCAACGGCTTTACCCTGATTGAGCTCCTGGTGACGGTGTTTGTCCTCTCTATTGGGTTAGGGAGCATCTTTGCGCTGGTGACCATGACGGCGAATCTGAGCCGGACGCAGCGGGATGAGTCCCGACTCCAACGCTTCGCCGAAACCGTGTTTGCTTCGGTGGACTGGGACCTGAATGGGAACCCGTCCATCGAGGCCTTTACCCTCAACACGCTGACAGCCGAAGGGGTTGTCTCCGCTCAAATCGCGATGGATGGAACGGAGAGTGTCTGGCCGCCGATGGGGGCAAATGAGCTCGAACCAAGGCGGATCCGTTATCAGGTGAATCAGGTCACCACCGCGTCCGGGCTGGTGGAGGTGACGGTGCTGGCGGGAATGTGGGGAGACCTGCAGCAACTCGAATTCACCCGGACCTTTCTGGATCTGGAGCCGGGGTTATGAATCGCTCCCGTGCCTCCGGATTCACCTTGATCGAGCTGCTGGTGACAGCGCTGATCGTGATGTTTATCCTCTTTATCCTCGCCCGGAGCATGGATTTCGTAACCCGAACGGTCACCGGGGAGTACCGGAAACTCGAGGTGGAGCGCACCCTGGAAACGGCTCACCGCGTGTTGCAGGATGATCTGCATGCCCTGGTGAAAAGTTCCATCTGGGTGTTTACTCTCTCCACGGAGGACGATCAGCCTGCCCTTGCATTCCTGCGGTATCGGCTGGATGCACCCGGAGATCAGGCAACGGAGTGGGTGCAGTATTGGCGGGAAAAGCACCCACAGGAGGACCCCCGGCTCTTCCAATGGGTCCGGTACTCCGGCCCTGCAGAAAACCGGCTGGATACCCCGCTGAACTGGTGGGAGGATGTCGAACGAACGGATTTGGACCGTGAGATCGTGCTGGATGATGCCATGGCCGTGGAGGTGGAGGCCTTCCGTTTAAACGCATCGGTGACGTCGGATGTGTTTCCTCCCTCTTTACTGGAGGTGGTCGATGTGCGTATGGCTGCCACCACGACTCCGTATCCGGTTGTCGGCGAGGTTCCGGAAAATCTCTATGAGTGGGTGCAGCGGGAACGAGGAGCCTGGATAGAGTTCCGGGTGCGACCGGAGGGAACTCCATGAGACCGTCGGCGAGGTTGCGAACGGGTTCGGCACTGGTGGCCTCCCTGTTTTTTGTTTCGGTATTATTGGGGCTGCTGCTGTTGCTGGTAGGGCTGACCCGGATCCGCTCTGATTCCGGAGCCCTGGACCGACATACCCGATTGAGCAGACGGGAGTTGCAGACCGGACTTGCCATAGCTCTTGCGGAGATCGAGGACAGTTTTCTGGTTCCCACAAACCGGGTGTACAGTCTTCCGGATCAGCAAAGGAGCTGGGTGTCCACCGGGCTTGGAACGGCTGTAACCGGTCTGGTGGAAGAAGAGACGGCTGAATGGCTGGGGTGGCCGGAACGTCTGCGTGGCACGGGTCTGGACAGCTTGTACGCACGTTCCACAAATGCCACCTGGTCCGTGATCGGGAATACAAACGCGATTCATACGGTGGTCGCCTGGGTAGGCGTGGATCTGACCGGACTGCTGGACCCCAATGTGGAGCAATCCCTGATCCAGACAGATTCACTGAGCTACACCGGAGCGGCCAATGAATGGTATATGACCGCGAGGGAGTTTTCCCTGAACCACTCGGCGGCGGACCCGCTGTTTGTTCCAGGAGTGGAGGTGCTGGATGAGGGCTGGTTCGACGAATCCACCCGCCTGTGGGAATCCGAGGTGGAACTGAACGGCGAAAGGCTCTCCTTTGCTCCGGGAGACTGGACTCCGGATCAGATTGAAGCCGTGATGACGGAGCTGTTCCCGGATCGTGATGCCAAAGAGTTGGCGCAGGCTTTTGAGGATTATTGGAACGGCAGAGAGGTGCCGACAGATCCGGAGGCCCTGACGGCGGTGGCGGTCCCGATGATCAATGAAGCGGTTGCCACCCTGACCCTGCGGAATGACGGAACGAGCCTGACCATCAGTAACCGGATTGATTTTGAAGTGTGGTATCCGTTCCCTGGAAATGCCCAGACCAACCGGTACCGGATGCCCCGAACGCCCGAGTTGATCCGGAAGGATACCGGGACGCCCACCACATTCCTGGCGGCAGGTACGTCCGGTATGGACTGGGAATTTGACTGCCCCGCAGGCGATGTGGAGAGCGCGTTTGCCGTGATACGCTCCAACGTCTCCTCCACGTCGACCTCCTTTGCGGTGGGGTCAAATCTCGAATTTGAATGGAACTTGGAAGGGCTGGAGTTGGAACGCGTGGATGGTTCGGGTGTGGTGGACCGCTTACCGGCCGGACTTCGGCTGACCTTACCTTCCGTGGCCATTCCCCCATCAAACGGAACCGCGCAGGTGGTCGCCGTTCTTGAAGTCACAGACCCCCGTATCAATCACGTGTTCTCAAACTGGGTGGAGGCGGTGGACTCTTCCCTGACCGCAATCAATGCGGCTGCGGTTGATGCACAGGAGACAGATGAGTTCCGGGATGAATTTGTCTGCTGGGTTCCCTCCGCTTCCCCGATTCCGGATGAAACCGACCCGGCGGAAAAAATCGGTCATTTCCCTCTGGGAGACGCCTGGCGTAGTTTTGACCTGTTTGCCCATGAAGGGCGTTGGTGGATGCGCCATACCCGACAGAGCGGGTATGTGGCCGGATGGGGCGATATCGGGCTGGTCAATCCAAACTCCCTTTATCCTGAAGCGGTGGGGACGGTGTTTGAGGGAGCGGTTCCTCGAAGCTGGCCCGGGGACAGTGGAACTGCCCTGTCCTATCTGCAGGGGGTCGAGGTGGCAAAAGAACTTGAGGCGGCGGTGCTGTTGGACTCAGACTCAGGATTCACCCAGCGGGGTGATTGGAACGGAGCCGTAGAAAGGGAGCTTCTGGACATAGCAGGTGCCGCCTCCAAGGGCCGTCATGCCGCCGAGTCCATCCTTGTGGACACCCTTCCCCTGCTCAATACCCGTTCGCAGGTTCTGGGGATTATTCTGCTCACAGAAACCCGCGGACCTGCTAGACAGACACTTTCCTCCACCCGTAAAGTCTACCGGGTGGCGAGGGATCCGTTTGAAAATCCGGATGGACGCCGGAAGGGCCGCATCCTGTTTGTGTCCGATCTGCCTGACCTTTCCTCAGGGTTGTAAGAGCGGAGGAAGGGGGCCTTCGTTACGGCTTGAAAGGCCCGCGGTCCTGGATGCACGCAATCCTCCTCACGGCTTACGGGAACAGGTTGAATGACAAAACATACACTGAAGACGAACGTCATGTAGTAAAAACTTACAAAATCTTTTCGGAAATCGGGGATTAGATGGTTGACCTCTGTCTACAGGTTCCGTTAGATTCGCATAATCCCTATGAGACACATCCTTAGAAACTTGCCCCGGAGGCCACCCATGCCGACTACGCTTGTCCGCACCTTCGTCCTAATGTCCATCGCCATTGCCGGAGGTCGGTTGCTGGCCCAGAATACGCCGCAGGTTCCGGCATCCCAGTTGCTCCGGGTTGAGGAAGTGGAAGCGGGCAATGTGAAGACCCCTGAATACGATGTGTCGGTACAGGGAATGTCGATCAAGCGGGACGGCCGCCGCGATTGGCTGATGGCGAGGGCGGAGTATAAAACGGCCAAGGAGTGGACGGATGAAGTCACCGTCACATTTCATGTGGTCTTGAAAGCCGACCCGAAAGATTTGCCCGCAGGCGCCCGTCCGTTCAACCTTTTCAGTGGGACGGTGACCTACATGAACGTGAAGAAGGGGGATCATGTGGCCACGATGTTTCTGGATCCAAACACCTTTGAGCGGTATGGAAAAATCGAGGCGGTTGCTGTGGTGTTCAGCGTGGACGGTGAAGAGGCGGAGTGGAAGGCCGAGCCTCAGCCCAGGCCGGATAACTTATGGTGGGAGCGCGAGTCGGCGAATGCCATCCCTCTCCTGAAGCGGTCGGAATCCCCCTGGGCGTTGATCGAAATGGAGCGCCACGAAACCATCAAACCCTGATTCATTCCTCCGTATCCCCATTCCGGACTCTTTCATGTCGAAACGTATTCTGACCCTCGATGTCGGTGCAAGTACCATCAAACTTGCAGAATTTTTGGTTGGGAAGGACCATCAACCTACTCTGAATAATTATGGTATCCGTGCTGTGGGCATTGCACCCAGCGAGGAGGAGAACCGGATGCTCTACACCGGAACGGCGGTGAAAGAGCTGATGTCCGAGATGCGCATCAAAGGGGGGGCGGTTCTGCTGTCCCTCTCCGGAATGCACGTGTTCTCCCGGTATGTCAAACTTCCGCCGGTATCGACGGATAAAATCCCCCAGGTGGTCGAGTACGAGGCGAAACAGAATATTCCCAATCTCGATGAAGTCGTGTGGGACAAGCAGATCCTCGCCGGACAGGATGGGGATATGGACGTTCTGCTGACGGCGGTGAAGCAGCAGGTGGTGGAGCAACTGGCGGAAACACTGCACGATTGCGGACTGGAAATTGAGCTGGTGGACGTGTCTGTTGCGGCATTGTACAATGCCTACCGCAATGCCTATCCCGATGCGGAGGGGTGCACCATGATTCTCGACATGGGGGCAAAAACCACGAACGTGGTGTTTGCGGAGGGGGAACGGCTGTGGAGCCGCAGTTTTCCGGTCTCGGGGCACACCATTACCCAGGCCATCTCCAACGATTTCAATCTGGATTTCGGCATGGCGGAGCAGCTCAAAGAGCAGGTCTCCATGGTGGCACTCGGCGGAGCCTACGAACCTCTGGAAGACCAGCAGGCGGACCAAGTGTCCAAATGTATCCGCGGATCCATGACACGCATGCATGCGGAAATTATGCGTTCCATTAACTCCTACCGCAGTCAGCAGCATGGGTCCGCACCGGTCCGGGTGCTGCTCACCGGCGGGAGTGCGGTGATGACCTATTTGGATGTGTTTCTTCAGGAAAAACTGGAAATTCCGGTTGAGTACATGAATCCTTTTGAAACCCTCGCCGTGGGAGGGTCTGTCGATGAGGACCGGATTAACCAGGATTGGCATCTCCTGTCAGAAGTCGTTGGGCTTGCGTATCGGAAAACCGGATCCGAAACCATTGGCCTCAGCCTCCTTCCGCCCTCGATTGTCAGTGAACGGCGGTTCCGGAAAAAGCAGGGAATGCTGGCCACCTCATTTGCGCTGATCACGGCCATTACGGCGTTGTGGGCCTGGCATGAAACCGCTCTTGGCGGTAAGCTCACCTCCAAGGAGCAAACGCTCCAAACCCAGGTCCGCTCTCTCAAAGGCTACAGTGGACAGATTGCACGGCTTCAGACGGAATTTGAACAGGTGCAAAAAGATGTTCTCGGCTTGACGGGGTTGGTGGATTCCAGAACGGCCTGGCCGAAGGTGCTGGAGGAAATCCGCAGTCTGAAGCCGGAAGGGATTTGGATCACCCAGTTGAAACCTGATCCGGACGAACCGGATCGAAAACTCGTGTTGGTCGCCTCTTTTTTCAAGGACGACCTGTACCCCTACCTGAAGGAAGAGGAACGGTTCCAGGAGGAGAACAAGGAAGTGTATAAATTCCAGGAAAACCTTCGGAATTCCGAGATGTTTTCTTCCGAGGAGTTCGATACCAAGATTTCGCGCAGTGTACTGGAACTGGGCTTTGAACCGGGACAGAAGGAGTTCAGGAAGAATATCTCCACCTTTGAAATGGAATTGGTACTTGAGGAGGCCTTCTCCCTATGAACTGGACCAAATATAAGCTTCTGATCGTTTCCGGAGTTGTCTGTCTGCTCTTATCCGGCGGAGCTCTTTTCTGGATGATGAAAACCCGTTCTGCCAATCAGCAGCTCGAACGCAGCATCCGCAGCCTGAACTCCCAAGTCACCCAGCTTACGGCAGAGGAGATCTTTCCTTCGCAGGACAGCATTACCGCCTTGGAGACGGAGCAATCGAACGTCCGGGGTCTGCGAGATTCCATTTCAAAAGAAATTGCTGCCGGACAACTGCAGCCTCAAAGAATCAGCCGGTCCCGTTTTGGAGATTACATCCGGAATTTTGTGCCCAGTCTCCAGCAGGCAGCCAAGGAGGCGACAAAAGGGGGGGAACAGGGGGTTCTGCTCCAGGATCCCAGTTTCGGACTGAATGAATTCATTGAAGAAGGCAAACTCCCGGAGCCGACGGAAATCCCGGGGCTGATTCTGGAACTGGATGTGATGGACCATGTGTCCCGAAAACTGTTTGACGGGGGAATCAGTGAATTGGCGTTGATTGAAGTCACGCATTCGGAGCCTGAACAAGAAGATACCCCTGCCCGCGGGGGATTGCCGGGAGCTTTTCCGGGGGCTGCGATGCCCGGTGCGCTTCCGGGGCCCCGACCAGGGCTTGGCGTTGCACAGGACGAGGCGGAGAGCGGTGAATCGGAATGGATGGCAGAACGGGACCGCCTGTTTGACTCCTTGTCGGTCACCATTCAGTTTAAAATGTATGAGGAGTTTCTCTGGGATCTTCTCTCCAGCGTGATGGCGGACCCCAATCAGTTTGTCATCACGGGGATTCAGATTACCAATGATAATCAGGACCTTTGGCCTGACAGCATCACGTCTGCCTTTGACTCCGGGAAGAGTCAGACCCGAGGGCCGACGGGAGGGGGGAGGCCGAGTCGTCCCCGTTCCCGCCCCCGGGGAGGGATCGCAGATATGCTTGCCATGATGGAGGGCACGACCCAAGATCCTGAAGCAACAGAGGAAAGTGCGGTTCAGGTGGCGGGACTGTCCGACCGTCGGCAACGCAGAACGGGTGGAGAGCTGCTGAGTGTGCAGCTTGACCTCTCGCTCTACAGACTGAAACCGCAAGCTGAGGCTGCACCTGCAACCCTGCCGGAGGGACTGTAATGGATTTTCTGAAACAACACGGCGAAAAACTTTTTTTCATCCTGTTACTGGCAGGGCTCGGGTTTTCGGTGCTGACCGTGCTGAATCTGAAAGGGAACTTTACACCTGCAAAGGATGTGCAGCAACGGACTGCGGATGTCAGTCTCGATACGCAAAACCTGGAAGGGATGCTTGCCATTCTGACCACTGACAAGCCCCGGTTGGACACCACGACGGATTCCTTCACCCCTTCCCACCGGAAATTATGTATCAATAAGAAATTTCCTCCAACCCTGATCCCGTTCGACGCGATGGTCTGCCCCTTTTGTGGGGAGACGCAAGAAATCGGGGAGGATGATGAAACGGATCGTGACGGGGTTTCGACACAGCTTGAAAGTGATTTGGGAATGGATCCGGATGATCCCCGGGATGTCTTTGAAGACCAGGACGACGACGGGTTTATTACCAAGGTGGAATTGATCGATGCAAACGGCGATGGATTGGTGACCACGGATGAGCTGGAGAAAGGGTACAACCCGATCGATCCAACTTCGTATCCGCCTCTGATCGATTACCTGCGACTGGAAGAGCTGGAACAGAAGAGTATTCTCATGGAGTTTCTGGGATTCAATCAGTTGAGGGAGGGTGTGTATTCTCTCCAACTCCGCTGGCGGTATCCTGGTGAAAACCGCTGGAACCGCGGATTTATCAGAACCGGCTCCCGCTTTGGCCGCAACAAGGAATTCCAAGCGGTCAGCTACACGGAGAAACGTACCCAGCGCCCGGACGGTACATGGAAAGATGAATCACATGCGACCATTCAAGTAGGGGAGAAAGTTCTCAAACTGGGCCGCTATAAACCCGAATCCCGGGGCCGGATCACGGAGAGCCTCGCCAAGCTCCATTTGATTGCCGGACCCAAGTGGTCAGAAGATGTACGTGTGGGTTCTGCCTTTGAGATCGATAAGATTTCCTACAAGGTCATTGACATCCAGAACGACTCTGTCGTAGTAAAAACCGATGACTCGGAAACGCCGCTTACGATCCGCCGTGCCACTCAGGAGGAAATCGACCGACTGAACCCACCAAAGCCGGACCCCCAACCCGGTATGGAGGGCATGCCGCCGGACGGAATGATTCCCCCAGATTTCTTTAATCCTCAGTATTAATCCGAATTTCGTACTTACCTTAATCCCCGTATGCATATGATGAATGCTAACCCCCTTGATGCTTCACGTAAGAAGGAGACCCTCCGCATGAACAACCCTCGTACTTTGCTCACTTGTTTAGTGGGCTTCGGACTCTTGATAGGACCTGGAGCGTATGCTCAGGACGACCTCTTTGGAGGTTTCGACATGGGTGGGGGAGATGCGGCGCCCACCGCTCCAGCCGCTGAAGGAGGCGGATTGGATCTGGGACTGAGTGGCGGTGAAGACGATGTCATGGAGGGAATCCCGGATTTAGAGACGGTAACGGATGAACAGCGTGCAGAGGAAGCAAAGAAGCTCGCGGAGCAGCGCCGGGTCATTCATGAAGAGCGCAAGATGCGCGCCAGAAAACACATTGAGAAAGCTTTCGACGCCATGGAACAGGGGAAATGGCAGATTGCAGTGGATCAGGTGGAACAGGCACAGGCTCTGTTTGAAGTCGTGAAGCAGCTTGAGGAGGAAATTGAAATTGCCCGCCAGTTGAAGTCCAATGCCTACTACAATCTGGCGGAAGGGGTCTATGATCGTCGGGACGAAGGCGCACGAATGGCGCAGGCACGTGAGTTTCTGCGGCTGTCTCAGGAATCCTGGGAGGCCAATCCGAAAATTGCAGAGCTGGAAGTGAAGATCGCAAAATACGAGGATGATCTGGATAAAGGGAAAATCCGGCAGCCAATTGAAGAAGAAGACAAATACAAAACCATCGCAAGTGAAACCCGGAGGCTGTTGGCTCGGGGACGGAAAGAGATGGAGATCGGGGATTACGATCAGGCGGAAAAAACCTTTGAGGAGATCCTGCGCTTCGACCGCTATAACATTGACGCCCTTCGTTTTCTGGAACGCGTCACGGAAAAACGCTGGGAATCTCACAAGGTGGAGCGTGAGTTGTCGGTGACGAAGATGATGAGGGAGGCCGAGGAAGCGTGGTTGTATCCCCTGGATGTGGACAAGCAGGGCAAAGATGAAGAATTTACTCCGGTGGCCGGTAACGAGATTGCCAAAGCTGAAGAGGCGATGATTTCAAAACTGCAAAACATTCCGGTTCGCCAGATCAATTTCCGCCGGGCGCATATCAGCGATGTCATTGAGGAATTGGTTCGGATCAGCCGTGAGATGGACCCTGATGGGGAAGGGGTGAACATTATCTTTATGGATCCCGAACTGGCAGATTCCGGAGTGGACGATGGAGGCGGAGCCGGTGATGCGGCCCCTGCACCCGCTGCAGATCCTTTTGGTGGTCTCGGAGGTGGATTCGGTGGCCCGGCTCTCGGAGGTGGTGGAGCGACGGCTGCACCCTCACGGATTCCCCCGATCACGCTTGAGCTCCGGAACGTAAATCTGTTGGACGCTCTGGAAACGGTCACCGAAATTGCCGACCTCTATTATCGTTTTGACGGAAATGTCATCATTATTCAGCGGAAAGGCGAAGGAGAACTGATCACACGGTTCTACCCGGTTGATCCTGCCCGCTGGACGCTTGTTTCTGCCTCCTTCCCCGGAGGCGGTGGTGGTGCTGGTGGCGCCGGGGGAGGAGACCCGTTTGGAGGGGATCCCTTCGGCGGCCCTGCCGGAGGCGGAAGTATTTCAGATGGCCCTGACATTGAAGCTCTGTTTGAACGCTACGGTGTCACCATCCCTGATAAAGGCGGCATTGCGTATGAGTCTTTGATCGCACAGTTGGTGGTGACGCTGACACCCGACCAATTCCCTCAGTTTGAACAGGTGCTGGCAAAGATCAATGTGGCGCCGACGCAGGTACAGATCGAAGCAAGATTTGTCGAAGTCAATCAGAGTGATCTGGAGCAACTTGGCTTTGAGTGGATTCTCACGGATGATGCAGAGATCCTGGTACAGGATGGTCCCGGGCCTGTTGCGGCACGTCCACGCATCATCGCCGACCAGAATCCTTCCGGTGTAACCGGTGGACTCCGGTTCTTTGACTTTGACCCGGTTGCAAACAATACGTCCCCCACGGCCCGAAGCAGTCAGGGCAATAACTTCCTGGGGGATATTCTTTCTCTCCGCGGTGTGCTCACCAATCCGGAAGTTCAGTTTATCCTGCATGCTATCGAGCAGAATGGAAACTCGGATCTGCTGTCTGCTCCCCGTGTGACCACCCTGAACGGCGTGAACGCCATTATCGAAGTGGTGGAAGAGATCATCTATCCGACTGAATTCGATGTGACCGAGAACGACATTGAGATTCAGGGCGGTGGCGGTGAGGATAACGACCAGCCGGTGTTTGTTCCCCCGACCGTGATTCCCGGCGGGTTTGAAACCCGTGAAGTGGGTGTGATCCTGAACGTGACTCCAACAGTAAGTGCGGACAACTACACCATCAACCTGGTGATGCTCCCTGAAATCGCAGAGCTGGTGGACTGGATTCAGTACGGTACTCAGGTGCCCATCGGTGATCAGGTGTTTATCGTGAATATGCCGCAGCCTGTATTTGCCTCACGGAACATCACCACGTCGATGATTGTCTGGGACGGTCACACCGTTGTCATGGGTGGACTGATCCGCGAAAGTCTGACGACCTTTGAAGACAAAGTGCCGATCCTGGGTGACATTCCCATTCTTGGACGTCTGTTCCGCAGTGAAGGTACCTCTTCTCAGAAACGGAACCTGCTGATTTTTGTGACCGCACGTCTGGTTGACCCATCCGGTACCAACGTGAATCAGGGCAACCGTCAGGACCTGGTGGCAGAATAAGTCTCCGGTCGCTGGACTGAAGCACACTTCAATCCTTCAGAGGGCAGCTCAACGAATGTTGTAGCTGCCTTCTTTCCGTTTGTATGAATACTCGTTTGCGCATCGCGGTTTTGTTCGTCTCCTGTCTGCTTCTGTGGCTGGGGAGTATTCTTGTGCGACTGGAAGTCCGGGAACTGCAGACCCAGAGCCTGGGGGGCAAAGAAGCTCTGTTTTTGAAAGAGTCGGCCTTACAGTTCCGGATGACCCGGCAGGTTTGGGAAACCGGAACTCTTCCCGAGCATGAACCCAAAGTGGGTGTTCCGGAAGGTGTGGTCCCCCGCGAAACGTACAGCGTCGGGGCGGAATGGATTTATTCGGCAGTGGCACGCTGGTTACCGGAGTCCCTGTCTCTATCGGAACGGATTCGACGTGTGTCCACCGCACTGTTCAGTTTCGCGATCCCGTTTGCTTTTCTTTGGACCTGGGTACGCACACGGTCTCTACTGGGGTCCTCCTTAACGGGGCTGATCCTGATGGTCAGTCCGGCGTTTGCGGTACGCTCCAGTGGTTTGGAACTGTCTCGTGAGAACCTGTCGATTCCTTTGTTCCTGTTGTTCTTTGCCGCGTCTGCGACGTCAGGTAGCTCAGAACAAAAAAGTTCCCGCTGGTTGTGGGGGGGGCTCGCAGCCGTGTCGGTCTCCTTGGCTCAGTGTTTCTGGGATCTCAGCCAGATGGCCTTCGGACTCTGGGGCGTATTCACTTGGTTTCGTGAGTTTCGACATCCGGACCATGATCATGTACACCGTCCCGTGTGGCTGCTTACAACAGGAGCCTTACTCCTGGCGGGCCTTCTGAACCCGTATCTGAGGACACATGGATTTCTGTTTTCGCCGGTGATGGGGCTGTATGTGGCAAGGAGTGTGGGCTGGATACCGGCGATAGACCGTTTCAAGAAAGGCCGGTGGCTTCTCTTTTTGGCGGTGGGCGTTTCCTGGATCCTCATCGGCAGGCTGTTTCAGGAAAACTACTCACATTTTGGGGAGTTACTGTGGGCCAAGCTTCGATTCGGGAATGTCAAACCAGTGGACCCATCCCTGCTCACGTATGTGCAACGGATTATGTGGACACCTGCATTGAATTCATCGACTTGGTCATTGACAAAAGCCTATTTTGCCATCACTCTTTACGCAGGATTGATCGCCGCGGTTGCACTCCTGCATGAAGGGCTCCGACCGAAGGCCATCTCAAAAGATGCTAGCGGATCTCCTGTTCCTCTGACCGAAGTGTACTTTCTTTTATTTACCCTTCCGGTGTATGTGCTGTTTTTCCGCTTTCACATTTTCCTGATCGTGTTTTTGGCCGTTTGCGTCGGAATCGCAGTGGGAAGGATGGTCCAGGTTTCCAAAGAGTGGCCACGAATGTTGATTGCGGTGATCCTGATTCTCCTCATTACCGGGGTGGAAATGTACCACCTCTTGTTCTTTGATCCTGCAAATACAGAGCAACAACGTGCTCAACGTGCCGCGATGCGCCAGATGCTGGAGCAGGCTGGGGTTTCTAACCCGATGCTTGAACTTCCGGATAACCGTTGGGGCTCGGGAAGCAAACTCGAGTATCCCTACACGGAAGCCCTTCTGACCTTTCTGAATGAGGAACTCCAGCACCTGGATCCGGCGGATCATTCTGATCCACCTGCTATGCTCGCGAATTTCGGTGTCAGTGCGACGGTGCTAAGTTACACCGGGATTCCGATTGTTCTGCATCCCAAGTTTGAAACCCCTGGAATCCGGGAAAAAGTCGGCCAGTTTTACGAACATCTGTATCTGGAAGACGAACGTTCATTCCGTAACTGGGCACTGGAACAGGGTGCACGGTACTATCTGCATAGCCAGCGTGACTATGAGCGCCTGGTAGCGGATGTGAGCCTTGAGATCCCGATCACTCCCGGGTCTCAGGAGGAACTGCGGCGAGAACGACAGCTATATGAAGTCAAGAATTCCCCACCATATATGGTCAACGCATTGCCTCCCCCTAAAACCTCCGCCTGGAATGTACTCCAGAATCATCCGGATCGGTTGACGTGGTTTGTGAAAATCCAAGGGCCGTTTCCCCGATACACGCTGTATCGCATAATCACTCCACAAGATGAGGAGAACGCGGGTTTGTTTACCCGCAGGGCGTCGTATCTGCTCCGGTCGGGTGATCTGGAGGGCGCGGAGGATTTCGCCAAACGGGCTCAGGAACTGTTTCCCCGGTACGAACCGGCAATGGGCGTCCGGAAACAAGTGATTCTGAGACGGAATTCCTCCTCTTCCCCCTGATCATGAAGACGTGCATACGAGGCCTCACCGGTGGAATCGCCTGCGGAAAAAGCGAGGTGGAAAAACGCCTCCGTCACCACTGGCAGATTCCCGTACTGGATACCGACTCACTGGGTCATGCCCTGTTGAAGGCGGATTCCCCCGTGCTGTCTCAGTTGACGGAAACCTTCGGTGAGGACATCCTGAACAAGGAAGGGGATGTGAACCGCCGCCTCCTGGGGAAGAAGGTGTTCGGTGATCCCGGGGAACGGACCAAATTGAATGACATTGTTCATCCGGTGATTCGCAGCCGTTGGCAGCATTGGTGTGAGCAACAGACGGCTCCCATGGCCGTGGTCTCCATCCCCTTGCTCTATGAATGTGGGTATCAATCCTATTTTGACGGAGTCCTGTGTATTGGGGCTCCCGAATCCATCATGATCCAACGCCTAACTTCACGGGGTCTCGATCAACACGAGGCGCTTCAACGAATCCGGTCCCAATGGCCGGTGAAACGGAAAATGGAGCTGGCGGACTGGGTCATCAACAATGATTTCACCCTGGACCATCTGCATGAGCAGGTGGACCGATGGGTACAGCTTAACTCCCCAGGAACCACCTAGAATGTCAGAAGAAAGCACTCCAGCCGCGGATGCCCCCGCGAAACCGAAAACACGGTCCCGCGCGAAAACCGCTTCCACTGAATCCACTGAACCGCCTCCGGCACCGATTCCCAGCGACAGCCCCGCTCCACGCAAACGACGGGCTCCCCGCGAGGACACGGACGGGAAGAAATCGGATTCGGGTGGAGGCGAAGAGTCCTCCTCCGGTCAGAAGCAGAACCATGAGGGAAATGCTGCCCGGAATCAGACTCACAACCAGAACCAGGGGCAGGGCCGAAACCGTAGCCGTCGGCGCGGACGCAACAATCAGAATAACAACAATCGCGGACCAAAACGTGCGGGTCGTTCCCGTCATGGAATGGAGGATTTCCTTCCGGAAAAAGAAGAACGGAATGGGCCTCCGCTGAACCTGTTTGACCTCCAGAAACTTCCCGTCCCCCAACTGGAGGGCAAAGCCGAGGAGATGGAGATCCAGGATCCTGCCGGACTGCGGAAAAGCGATCTGATCGCGGAGATTGTCCGTGCGAATCTGGATCAGGATGGCCCGGTGTATGTACAGGGAATCCTCGAGATTCTTCAGGACGGTTTCGGATTTCTCCGCTCCCCGCAGTACAACTACCTCTCCACCACTGAAGATATTTTTGTTTCTCCCTCCCAAATCCGCCGTTACGGGTTGCGGGCCGGTGATTTTGTTGAGGGAGACCTCCGCACCCCCAAGCCGAATGACCGCTTTTTCGGTCTGGGCGTTCCCTCGGTCATCAATGGTGAAAAACCCAAGAAAGGGAAACGTGGGGTTATACCGTTTGAACACCTCACCCCGCTGTTTCCCGATGAACGGCTGATGATGGAGCGTACAGAAAACCCCAGCCTTCCCATGCGGGTCATTGATCTGATTACTCCGATTGGAAAGGGGCAGCGGGGTCTGATCGTCGCCCCTCCCCGGACCGGGAAAACGGTGTTGATGCAGGACATGGCAAACTCCATTTCCGCGAATCATCCTGAAGTGGAGTTGTTTATCCTCCTGATTGACGAACGACCGGAGGAAGTAACCGACTTTCAGCGCAATACCAAAGCGCAGGTCATCAGCTCCACCTTCGATGAGCCTCCCGACCGGCATGTGCAGGTGGCGGAAATCGTCATTGAGATGGCTCGCCGGAAGGTCGAACATGGTAAAGATGTGGTGATCCTGCTGGACAGTATTACCCGCCTTGCGCGGGCCTACAACACCGTCCAGCCGCACAGTGGAAAGATTCTTTCCGGCGGTGTGGACGCCAATGCCCTGCAGAAACCCAAGCGATTCTTTGGTGCCGCCCGGAATATTGAGGGTGGAGGCAGTCTCACCATCCTTGCCACCGCTCTGGTGGATACCGGATCCAAGATGGATGAGGTGATCTTTGAGGAATTCAAAGGCACCGGGAACATGGAACTGGCTCTGGATCGGTCTTTGGTGGAAAAACGGGTGTACCCCGCCATCAATGTCGCCCAGTCCGGCACGCGGAAAGAAGACCTGCTGATGCACCCGGATGAATTGAGTCGGGTGTGGGTGTTGCGGAAAGCGCTGAACGGGGTTCCCGCCGTCGAGGCCATGGAAGTCCTGCTCAGCCGTCTCAAGAAAACGAAGAGCAACCCGGAATTTTTGTTGGCCCTCCAAAACGCCTAAGGCTTGTCAAACCCTGTCGCGCAGTTTTGAGTATCCGGTATGGCTCTCCGATTGGAAACGGCAAAATCACCCGGATGGTGGATGTGGGCTGTGGCGGTATGCGCCTCAGCCGGCCTCCATGTCGGTCTTGTGCAGCTCAATCCCAATCTTCTGCTGGGCCAAAATCCGATCCAGGCACCTGCACCGCCGCCACCCAAGCATTCGGTTCAGGTGCAACCGAGGGATATGGAGGCGGTTCAGCGGGAGCTCCCGGGGCTTTTGGATCGACTTGCAGTTGAATCGGCCGCGAACCTTCCCGGGATTTCCGACCCGGTACTGCCTGCTCCGGGAGAATGGGAAGGTGGAGACCCGGAACCTGAGCACACGGAAATCGATTCTTCGGTCCGGTCGTCTGATCTTCCGGAGGAGTCCGGGATCGAAACACCGGAGTCCTCCTGGACCCCTCAACAGGAAGTCCTGGCCATAACCGATCAGCGGGTGGAAGAACCCTTGGAGTTTCTCCCCCGAACCTTCCGGTCGTCTGACTCCTCCGTGCCAAATGCTCCGGACCTGTCCCTCCCGGTCGGTCCGGATACATTTTCCGGGGGAGGGAATGACAACTGGATCTCGGATGCACCGCGTGCAGCCACCGTGAGTGGAGGACAGCCTCTCTCTATTCCCGGACTGCCCGAGTTGGACTTACCCGGTTTGGGAGGTGACGGTGCGAGTCCCGGAGTCGGGGAATCCGGTCTCCCGGATCTGGGGGACCTCCCGGGAATGGAGCAGGAACCGGAACGAATTCCGGAGGATGTCACCGGGATGAACGCGGTGGAGGACCTGCTTCGATTGGAAACCCGGGTGTGGGAAGATCCTCTTGAGCCGGATGTGCGCTATTTCAAAATCCAGATTCGACGCAATGGGATCGAGTCCCTTCCGGTTATGCCCCGGGAATTGGTGATCATGATTGACTGTTCGGCCAGTATGACCGAGGAGAAACTTCAGATGGCCCTCCGCGGTGTGCGCAGTGCTCTGGATACGCTGGATGAGCATGATACCTTTACCCTCGCAGCGTTCCGGAATGAGGTGACCAAAATGCATCCCGTCTCCATTCCCGCCACGGTGATCAACCGGGCAAAAGGCCGGGCGTTTCTCTCGGGTCTGCATGCCTACGGCAAAACGGATGTCTTCGCCTCACTGGAAGGGCTCTACCGCTCTAAGGTACAACCCACCCGACCGGTACAGGCTCTGTTGATTACGGATGGGGTTCCGACTCAGGGGGTCATGGATACCCGGGAGCTCCTCGACCGGTTTACAGAAAAGAATCAAGGGAAGGTCAGTGTCTTTTCGGTCGGGGGAGGAGAGCGGGTAAACCGTTTCCTCCTCGACTTTCTGTCCTTCCGGAACCGGGGTCGATCATTGGTGAAAGCGGAGAAAGAGCAGCTTCCGATTGCGATCCGCGATCTGGCCCGGGAAATTGACCGTCCGGTGCTGGCGGACATTTCCTACCGCTTTACCCAGGCCTCCCAACTGGAAATCTATCCCCGCAAGCTCACCCACCTGTATCTGGACAGTCACCTGATCCTAGTGGGCAAAGCTCCCAAAGATCAGCCCATCCTTGGATTCCAGATGGTTGGAACGTCCGTCAACGGCCCCCACGATATGGTGTTTGAAGTGGATTTACGCGAAGTACCTCACGCAAGCCCCTCTCTTCGTCGGGAATGGGCCTGGCAGGCTCTTCTGGAGCAGTTGGCCACTACCTCCGGAGACCTGACCGAAGAGAAAATCCGCTCCATTCACCGATGGAAAGATATATACGGATTAGAAATCCCGGGTGCCTACCTCCCGAAAGATCCCGGTGAGTGATTCAGCACCACATGCCCTCCGCATTGGTGTGGACACCGGTGGGACCTTCACAGATGTTGTCGGTGTACGTGATGGCTCACTGATTTCCTGGAAGGTGCCCACCACTCCCGGGAACTTTCAACAGGCGGTCGTAGAAGGAGCCTGTGCCGTCTCTTCGGAACAGGCGGCCATCCTAATTCACAGTACCACCGTCGCGACCAACGCGCTTCTGGAACATAAAGGAGCTCCCTGTGCGCTTATCACCAGCCGCGGGTTCCGTGATATCCTGGAAATTGGCCGACAGAACCGGCCGAATCTGTACGATCTGTTTCCAACGCGGCCACCTCCTCTGATTCCCGCTGATCTCCGGTTTGAAGTTGCGGAACGGGTGGATTCAACTGGGCAGATCCAAACGCCCCTTGACGAGAGTCAGGTCAAACAGGTGATCGCTGTTCTGCAGCGAAGCAAGATCACATCCGTCGCGGTGGTCTTTCTTTTCAGTTTTCTTGCCCCCCGCAATGAGCAGCGGGTGGGGGAGATGCTGGCGGAAGCCGGATTCTCGGTCTCTCTCTCTCATCGCATTCTCCCTGAATTCCGCGAAGCGGAGCGCTGTTCCACGACCTGTACAAATGCCTTTGTCCAGCCGGTTATGATCGAGTATCTGGATCAGCTGCGGAAGCAGGCGCGTGTCAAAGGGATGGCCCCCCTGCACATCGTCCAATCCAACGGAGGAACGCTTCCGCCAGAACGTGCAGGGACAGAGGCTGTACGCACCTTGCTGTCGGGTCCTGCGGCCGGTGTGTATGGCGCCATGCGGGTTGTGCAGGCCGGCAGTCCCGCAGCACCCTTGAAACTCATCACTTTTGATATGGGGGGAACCTCTACAGATGTCGCATTGATAGACGGTGAGCCTCAGGTGACAACCGGAATGACCCTGAAGGGCTATCCGGTCAGTGTGCCGATGTTGAATATTCACACAGTGGGGGCAGGAGGGGGATCGATTGCCTGGGTGGATGCAGGTGGGGCGTTGCAGGTGGGGCCTCAGAGTGCAGGGGCTCTTCCGGGTCCTGCCTGCTATGGAAATGGAGGCGGACCCACGGTCACAGATGCACATGTGGTATTGGGCCATCTCCATCCGGACCGATTTCTGACCGGGAGGATCACGCTGGATACGACCGCCTCTCGAAACGCGTTGGAGGGGCTTGGGCAGGAAATGGGCGGTGTGAGTGCTGAGGAGGCCGCCAGAGGGATTCTGCGGATTGCCAACCTGCATATGGAGAATGCCATCCGGGTGATTTCGGTGGAGAGAGGACATGATCCAGCGGAGTTTACGCTGGTGGGATTTGGAGGGGCAGGGGGGCTGCACTCATTTTCGCTCGCGGAGGCACTGGGAATTCCACGTGTACTGGTTCCGATTCATCCCGGGGTCCTCAGCGCACTGGGGGCCGCCACCGGAGGACTGCGGCAGGAAACCGGAAGGACGGTCATGTGGGAGTGGGATACAGATCGGATCCCGGCGCTGAGGAAAGAAATCGGCCTGATGGAAAAGGAGCTCATTCAGCGTGTGCAGGAGGATGGGTGGAAGGCCTCCGAATTGAAGATGGAGGTGACCCTTGAAATGCGATACCGTGGTCAATCCCATGAACTGGGTGTCCGGTTGAAGGAGGCCGACCTCGCAGAGGCCGGTGCACGGTTTCACGATTTACATGCAAGACGTTACGGGACCCGTGATCCGGAAGCCTCTGTGCAATTGGTGACGATCCGGTTGGAGGGATGGCTGCCGGTTCCGGAGATTGCCTTTCCTGAACTTGAGCAGAGGAAGGCGTCGGATCCTCCCTTACCGGAAGAGGCGGAGTGGATGCAAAAAAATCATGTGCGGGCGGGGGATGTCGTGGTCGGTCCCTGCATCCTTGTGGATGATTTTCATACCGTGGTCCTCCCGGAGGGATGGCAGCTCGAACCAGACTCCGTTGGCAATTTAGTTGGCACCCGGAGACTGTCGTCATGAGCGCATCCGCCACAGAATTAACGGTGATGGAGAGCCGGATTTCGGCGATTCCGCGTGAAATGGGTGCGGCTCTTGCCCGGATGGCGTTTTCCCCGAATATCAAGGAACGTCTCGATTTCAGCTGTGCCCTTCTTGATGCAGAGGGAGGGATGCTGGCTCAGGCCGCACACATTCCGGTACACCTCGGGGCGATGCCTGCAAGTGTCCGCAGTGTACTGGCCGCCTTTCCGTCACTGGAGCCGGGTGATGTCGTGATGCTGAATGATCCCTTTCATGGTGGATCCCATCTCCCGGATATTACCATGGTCAGTCCGCTGTTTGTCCCGGGTGAGGAACGTCCGGTTGCCATGGCCGCAACCCGTGCACATCATGCGGATGTGGGCGGGATGACACCGGGCTCTCTTCCCGACAGCCGCAGCATTTTTCAGGAAGGACTCCGGATTCCGCCGGTGCTTCTGGTGAAAAATGGGGAGCTTCAGGAGGGAATTCTGGATCTGTTGTGTGCCAACAGCCGTTCGCCCGGGGAGCGGCGTGGAGACGTGAGGGCACAAATCCAGGCACATCATTTGGGCGGTCGGCGGTTCGACGGTTTGATCACCCGGATCGGGGGAGACGAGTTCCGTCGCTGGATGCAGGAGCTGGACGGATATGCAGAGCGGATCTCCGCATCATTTCTCAAGGGCCTGCCCAAAGGGGAATGGAAGGCGGAAGATGGGTTGGAAGGAGATGTGATCATCCGGGGTGAGCTTCGGTCGGACGGGGATCGCCTCCACTTTGATTTTCGTGAGAGTGATCCGGCGATGCAGGGAAGTCTGAATACCGTGCATGCCGTGTGTGAATCCGCGGTTCAGTACGTGTATTTGTGTGTGATGAAGTTGATGCAGGGACTGCCTCCTCTGCACGGAGCTGCTTTCCGTTCTCTTCACGTCCTGACCCGTCCGGGATCCGTACTGGATGCAGGTCCACCGCATGCCGTGGCGGGTGGAAATGTCGAGACGTCCCAGCGCATTGTGGATGTCGTGCTGGCATTGTGGGCTCAAATGCTGCCCGGCCATCTGCCGGCCCAGTCACAAGGCACCATGAACAATGTCACCATGGGCGGTGCGGGAAAGGAAGAGGAACCCTTTGCCTATTATGAAACCCTTGGGGGAGGGGGCGGGGCAGGCCCCGGTCATCCCGGAGAACACGGGATGCAGGTTCATATGACCAACACCCTGAACACACCGGTGGAGGCGTTGGAGTTTGCCTATCCGCTGCACGTACGGTCGTACAGCCTGCGAAAGGGAAGCGGTGGTGAAGGAAAGGACAAAGGGGGAAACGGGCTGATCCGGGAATGGGTCGCAATGGGGCCGGTGGACGTTTCTTTGCTGACCGAACGTCGGACGAAGGGCCCTGCGGGACTTGAGGGAGGCCAACCCGGCAAACCTGGATGTCAGTGGATTGAACGGAGGGATGGATCCCGTGAATCCCTCGCCCCCCGGGGACACTGGCATTTGAAATCTGGAGAGGTCCTGCACATCGAAACTCCGGGCGGGGGTGGATATGGGGAAGTGGAACAAGGACCGTTAGCCTGCCCTGCAGAATGAGCTGGAACCGCAAGGATCCATACTCGTAGAACACAGGAGGCGTGATGAAGAGCCTCTGCAGGGACACTTGCCCCGAATTTCAACTTTCCCCGTAATGACGTCCGTCGGCATCCGACCCCTTTGAAACCTTTCATGGAGTTCTTATGTCAAACAAAGCGATGTCAATTCTGTTCTGGATTCTTCGGATTGTGCCGGCGGTCCTGTTACTGCAAACCCTGTTCTTTAAATTTACCGCGGCTCCCGAGTCCGTTGCCATCTTCAGTCAGCTTGGCATAGAACCCTGGGGGAGAATCGGAATCGGTGTGGCCGAACTGATTGCAGCCATTCTGCTTTTGGTTCCCCGTACCACCGCCAATGGAGCCCTGCTAACCGTGCTGCTGATGCTGGGTGCACTTGGCTCTCATGTCACCCATTTGGGGTTTGCCGGGGAGATGGGGTCTTTGGCCGTTTTGGCCGTCATCACGCTGGTCTGTTCACTTGCCGTTGCGGTACGGTTCCGCGAGGAACTGGTCTGCAACGCATACACAAAGCTTGACCGGTTCCGCGAAAAAAACGCCTGAAGGACGGATCCGTCCTGTGGAACATCCGGGTGTTCCACGGGGCGACGGAGCCTACATTCCCTTACCCCTTGACCAACAGGCGAATGGTTTGCAGAAGCGCCAGCAGTACAAAGATGCTGCCGATCAGTTTGTGAATGACTCTGTTTATTTTTTCCAACCGCCTGGATAAGGCCTTTGCCCCGAGGCCGAAAAACAACATGGCAAGGAAGGTGCCGACTTTCACCCCGACTGAAAAGGAAAGTGAGGTGCTGGTCTGCATGGGGAACCAGCCGAAAGAGAAAATACTGGAAGCGACGAACAGCCAGAAGGGGATCGGCAACGGATTGATAAAAGAGAGAAAAAGTCCCTTACGAAAGGGATTCTTCAGGGTCTTTTCCTCCATCGTGAACTGTGAATCGTCCAATCGGAAATAGGAGACTGCAAGGAGCAGTAACACGGGGATCAGCGCATACTGAACGATCGTCTCAATCCAGTCAAAACGCTGAATCCAGCCGGCCGCAAACAGGGCAATCAGCACATACATGAACTCAATGACGGCGACACCGATGGCGTAGAGAAGTACATCCCGCCTCGAATAACGGATGCCCACATAGATTGCCGTGAGATTGAGCATTCCAATCGGGATCGACCCTGTGAAACTCACGAGTACCGCAACCAGAAATGCGAGCAGGATATCCATAACCGGAGCGGTGAATTATGCCATTCCGGAAGAGGTGCCGGATTCATCGGCTTCAATCTCTTTGCCCAGGAAAAAACTGATGGCCGTGCGCACGACCACAATCAGGCCCAGTTTGTACAGGCTCACCAGATCATGGGACAGGAAGCTGTGAATCACGTCGCTGACAATCATGAATTCCAGCCCAAGCAAAATGTATCTCCCCATCCAGGCACGCACAGTGCGGATGCCCGCACACCGTTCGGAGGCGCTATCCTTTTTTCCGATCAGGCGGGCCTCCAGCATCAGCCACATCACCACACCGCTGATCAGGCCCACTGCGGCGGCGGCCATTCCTGCCAGGTCTGAAATGGTCTGCACAACCTCCAGTGCCTGAATGACGAAGTCGGGGCAAAGTTCAGCAGAAGCAGGAGCACTCATGGGGGTTACAGCCGGATATACGTTTCGGGGTTGGCGTACAGGATCAGCATCCCTCCCTCCTGACGGACGTTCCCGGTAATCTCCAGGGGCTCCGCCACGAACGGAAGGCAGGCCTCATTCACCTGGTTTCCCTCCTCGTCTACCATCAAGAAATACAGGGCAGCCCCTTCCTTCTGCCTCACGAGAAACACAGGTGGAATTCCCCCGCTGATGCATCGCACGGCACAGGCTTTATGGGTTTTCAGATTTCCCGGATTCATGGCTCCCAGATAGCACTTGCTGTCCACAATTTCCCCGCGGAGGGTATGACGTCCCCATTCGGAGGAAGGAAGGGATACAGGTTCAGCACTGTTCCCCAGCGGTTTCACGCTTTCGGGTGCCACTTCGATCATGGTCTTGCCGTCCTGAAACACCAACTGCCCTTTGAGAGAGACCGTCTGACCGTTCAGCCCCTGTACGGTTTCATCTGCGCCAAACTTAAACGGGTTCACAAGAAGATAGCGGCTGTAGGGAAAATGATCGCCCGCTTCAGGACGCTTCACCAGCAGCGTGGGGTAGGGCCGTTCGAGGATCATGCCTTCAAAATCGCGGTAGGTCCCGAATTCAAAGACTCCCGGCCAGAATTTTGACTGAAGTGCTGTGATGGCTCCTCCTGCAATCAGGGCGAATGCAATCAGGATCAGGATGCGCAGCCGGGTGACCGATGCAAGGCCCTTGGGGGCGGATGATAAATATCCGATATAAAAATCCTCTTCGTGTTTACGCATGGCCGGGTTCCTCCACAAGGCCGGGGTTTACATAGGTCCCCGGTGGGTTCGGGTTCGGATGGACCCAGACGGAACCATTGAGAACTTTGAGATTGAAGGTGGGGACTTTTTCCGTGAACGGCGGAGGGCTGGCTCCAGTGGCGGGATCATACTGGAACCCGTGCCAGGGACAGGTCACCAGACCGTCAATCACCCGGCCCTCCCCCAGGGGACCATTCTGGTGCTGGCAGGCATTGCTGATGGCTGAAACTCTGCCGTCATAACGGAACACCGCGATCCGGTCTCCTCCGACAAAAAACATCCGGCCCCGATTATTCGGAATCTCCAACACCTCACACAGTTTCAGGTATCCTTCTCCGTCCTGTTGAAAGCCATCCTGTGTGTCCAGTTTCGTTTCCTTCCCGGCTGCGGCCAGGTGAAGTGCCAGAAGGGTCAGACAACCGGCGGCAAGAAGCCCGAACAGAGCGGGGTGGGTTTCTGTCTGTAGAAAACCGAATCCGACGTGACCGAGCAGGAGTCCATATGCAACATACACCCCCATATGCAGCGTTTTCCATATTGGGGGTGTGAGGGTGGCCAGCCAGAAATCGTGGCTGGTCGCGGCCATGAGAAACAGGAGGATCAGGGCGAAAAATCCCAAAGGTTGAAAGGGGAACTGACTCAGGCTGTCATACCGCGTGTTGGAGGTGAAGAGACTCACCAGAGGATGTGTGTCTCCAAATCCGTGATAGGTCAGAAGGGACAGCAGCCCATGCAGCAGCGCCAGAGTGAACATGGTGACCCCCATGTGCCGCCGGTTGTACAGCAGAGGCAGCCAGCGGCGGTCCAGCCGGGCAAGAGGCCCGATGGCGAGGATCACATGCAGCAGCACGAAGGCACAGGTGCCGAGAGCCCGGAGGATGATCATATCGATGACGGCATCCGGATGAAGCACGATGGATCCCACTATAAAAAGAAGGAGATAACTGAGGACTGCACCCAGCAGTGTCAGGTCATACAGTTTCTTCTGTCTGTTCCATCCGACAAACTGATACCCGTGGCTCATGGTGTCTCCTCGTTCAGGGTGTGGGTGTCGAGGGTTTCGTAGTGGGCCAGGCTGTAGAGTCGGACCGTGGCGCCCCCGAGGTCCACGGTTCCCGGGACCGCAAACCGCCGGTGGGGTTGGGTGCCCACCTCACCCAACAGCAGAGACTTTTCTCCATGATCGAGATAGACCAACACATCCGGCTTCTTCAGGGGGCGTATCCGCTGCAGCTCGAGAACCGGACCACCGTCTGTCAGAAACAGAGCTCCTGACATGGCCCCCTCCAGAAACATCCATGTCTCGTCAGGGGAGGCCTTCATGGCTGCGGCTGCAGGGAGGGTCTCCCCACTGTAGCCGGGACCTTCCTCCCGGCCCATCCACGCGAGTATAAGTATGGCTGGAAACGTAAACGCGGCTCCCCACCACATCCGTCGATGCATTGTTCGTTTTGGGCCGATCATACAACGTCCTTCTGTTCACAAGAGGCGGAGCAGGCCGCGCAGCGGTGAGGACTGCATTCCTCCGGAGGTTCATGTTGACCGGACAGCCATCGTCTCAGCAGCAAAGGCCAGAACACGGTGCTGGCGGGAAGGATGGCCAGTCGGAATCCAACGCTTGCCCGCTCCCGGGCGGTAGGATCCAGCTCCCTCACTCCGCGGAGCACAAACACAACCGCAAAGCCCAGCCCCAGAGCGAGGTACCCTCCCACTGCCACGAAGATCCAGTTGACGAGTTGTTCAAACATGGTCTGTCCTGATGAGAATGCGTTAGGGTGCTTGGACTCCACCATACGAGACGCCGGACAATGTGGCCATGTCCGCGTGATAGGTGGTGAGGTCATCCGGGTTGAATTTGGACAGGTGATCATATCCGCAGGCTCTGGCCATCACCTGCATGAGTTCCACGGAGGCGGAAAAGAAGTTGTTCAGACGGTTGGCCGCCGCACGGATTTCCAGACGGGCTCTCAGATGGTCTTTCTGGGTCGCAATGCCCACCGGGCAGTTGTTGCTTCCGCAGGCCCGCATCCCCAGACATCCGATTGCCTGAAGAGCCGAGTTGGAGACTGCGACCGCATCTGCACCTAACGCCAGTGCCTTGAGGAAATCGGAAGGGACACGCAGGCCGCCGGTAATGATCAGGGTGACCTTTCCCGACGCGTCCAGTCGATCCAGTTCTCTGCGGGCACGTGCCAATGCCGGAATGGTCGGAACACTGATATGATCCCGGAAAATCAGAGGCGCAGATCCGGTTCCGCCTCCACGCCCATCCAGAATGATGTAATCGGCCCCGGCCTCAACCGCAGTGGAAATATCTTTTTCGATGTGCTGTGCGGACAGTTTGAAGCCGATTGGGATGCCTCCCGTGGCTTCACGAACCTCTTGGGCGAATTCCTTGTAGCCCTCAATCGAGTCCCATTCCGGAAAACGGGAAGGGGAAATGGCAGTGGTGCCGGGTTCCAGCCCGCGTACTTCGGCAATTTTTCCGGTCACTTTACTTCCGGGGAGATGTCCTCCGGTTCCGGTCTTTGCGGCCTGCCCGCACTTAAAATGAAACGCCTGTACCCCCTGCAGCTTGTCCATGGAGAAACCGAACCGGGCCGAGGCGAGTTCGTAGAGGTATCGGGAGTTTTCCGACTGCTCTTCCGGGAGCATGCCGCCTTCGCCGGAACAGATTCCGGTGCCAGCCAGTTCGGCGCCTTTGGAGAGCGCGACCTTTGCCTCCTGGGAGAGAGCTCCGAAACTCATGTCGCTGACGAACAGGGGGATTTGAAGATGAAGCGGCTTTTGGCTTTGCGGGCCGATGACCACGTCTGTACCCACAGGAGCATCATCTAAAAGCGGAACCCGATGCAGTTGTGCGGTGAGGAGCTGCAGGTCATCCCATTTCGGGAGTTCCTGACGGGAAACGCCCATGGAGGCGGAAGGGCCGTGATGTCCGACTTTTTTTAACCCGTCATTGGCCAGTTTCCGGATGAATTTCACATGGGGTTCATCTGCGGTGCCCGTGGGGTCCTGATACAGACCCTGATAGGCATCCTCCTGATAGGGTTGCGGATTTGCCTGTTCCCAGGCGAGAATCTCCGTTTCGTCAACATAGACCCCTCCGTCCTTCCGCCAGGCTGTGAACTTGTCCAGCTTCTCCGCGTTGTTGTATTCGCTGACCCCGGTGTCAACCCGGTAGTCCCACTGGTGAAGCCCGCAAATCAGATTGTCTCCCTCCACATAGCCGTCCGACATCAATGCTCCCCGGTGAGCGCAGCGTCCATACAACACAGAGATTTCTTCTCCGTACCGGACCAGCACGAGGTCAACGGTGCTGAGTTTGGCATAAGCCGGTTTCCGGTCTTCGAGATCTGCCCACTCCGCAATGCGGACCGGACGTTCAGCGGTTGTCATCATAAGTTCTTCCTCCAGAAGTTCATTCCATTGTGCATGGATTGCCTGAGAAACAAAGGACAAGATAGATTCTTTCCGTGAGTCGGTGTCGATGGCGGAATCTTTCACATCATTTGAAATCTCGTATTTTTTTACGTCAGGTATACGGTGGGTCGTGTATAGAACTCTTTAGGTCACCTCATGAATATGTTTTGTCCGCTGCGATCTCTGTTCCTGCCTGTATGTCTGGCGGTCTTGAGTTCATATGTGTGGGGGGAAGAGCCGGCCAAGGCGTCATCATGGTCTATCCCTGGAGTGGCTGAACGGGTGAAACGGAATGAGGCGTTGCCGAACCATGTGCAGGCTGAACCCGGACAACTCAGCCTCCACGCCGATTTTGCGAGCCGGAAAGATGGGGTGCCCGTATACCTGATAAACCGGACATCGGAGACGGTTCTTATTCCCTCTCAGGACGGTGATGTGTATCTCAAACTGGAGCACCGAAATCAGAAAGGGGAATGGGATCGGGTCCAGACGCACGGGTACAGCTTCTGCGGGAACAGTTACGTACCGATTGAACTACTGCCGGAACATCATCTCGTTGTTTCCGGATACATGCCCGAACGCGGGACGCCAGCACAGGTGCGATTTAGAACCTACAGCTCTCTACCGTTGGTCTCGAATAGTGGAGCAGGTTTTTTTCTCGAGGAGACCCGTCTTGCGGCTGAGCTTGATGAGATGGCTCTCCGAGTGTTTCCCCGCCATCTGAGAGAGATGTTCGAGTTTGCCCCTGAGCAGGAGGATTGGGGCAGGACAGAAACCGAGGAGGGATTTCTGAGCGCCCTCCGTCTTGCCAGCTCCTATGTGGAGAGCAGGTATGTGCGGAACAAAGCGGAACGCTTTCTGGCGGTGAAGAAAAAACAGGAGGGGGAGGAGACCTCGGACATATCCCGGGAATTACAGTTGATTCTGAAGCGTTCCTGGCCGGAGACAAAAAATCGGGAGGCTCTGGTGAGAACGGCATTGCGTGAGGTCGAGACCTCCCCCTATCATGCGTGGCGGATTCTGAGTGACCTGCTGACTGAAGATGTTCGCATTGAAACCCGTGCAGGAATCCGTTTGTATGCTGAGATTGCAGATGAAGTGCGGGCCGCGTTTCAGAGAAATCAGCTTCCTGAGTTGCGAATGGTCGTTCAACTGCTGAATGTTCCTCTGTTTGCGGAGACATACTTTACACGGTCTGAACTCGAATCCTGGCTTGAGGTAAAGGACGGGTTTGTGGTGCATACGGTTGCAAATGCCCGTGGTCGTCATGGGGGTTTTGACTCTTACGCGAAAGCCGGACTGGAAGCCCCGCCACATGCACAACCCTATGTACTGGCTGCGCTGGCCAGTGGCGGAATGCAATACGCTCCTGACAGAGAACTCCGTGAACCCGGCTCGGATGTCGAACGTCGCTTCTGGGTACAGACCGCCACCCGGCAGCCGACGGAGACAGTAGGTGCCTTCCATGATGCCGGTATGCGTGGAAACCGGAATGATTTCCGCAGGATCCTGCATGAGCCTCTGCGGGCTTATCTGCTCACAGAGTCCCGAAATCCTTCTGTGGACGTAGATGGGTGGGAGATGGGCCGGGTTGTCTCGTTTGTGGCCGCCTGGGAGGAAAAAGACGATCTCCCGGTTTTTCTAAGTCTGCTGGATCACCCTGCCGCGCAACGGAGCGTGAGGAGCAAACCTACCGCTTCCGGGCAGTATGTTGAGTTCCTGCGGTATCGGGTGCGTGAGGAGGCCCGGAGGGCACTAGTGCGAATGGGAGAGGCGGTGCCGGATGATGTGGTGTTGGAGGAAGAGCGGGAGCTGGACGCCGCTGAAGAGGAAGAGACCGGAGAGTGATCCATGCCGGGAGACGCTTTCGGATACAGGTCATTACGTCATGCGTTTCTCCAACAGATGGACATCGAAGTCGAGGTCGCCGATCCGGAAGGCGTGGGTGTCCGTCCGGAGGATGCGGAATCCACAGGATTCGTAGAGCCGCAGGGCTGTCAGATTATGGATCTCCACATTCATCTGAAACATGCGGACCTTCCACAGCCGAATGAGCACGGCCTGGGCTTCCTCGAGCAGTGCCCGGCCGTTTCCTTTTCCGCGTACTTCAGGAATGAGATACATGCTGTAAATCAGACCGTAGGGGATGGAGAGGGTGTGACGGTGACGCACACCGGCCATGCCCACCAGATTGGGACCCTGAAGGACGCCTAGGATTCGGCTCTGACCACGCAGCCGAGCGGCGAGAAGCTGTCGACGGTAATACCCGGTCCCGCGCCCCAGTTCGATTGCCGGAGGGGTTCCGAAATTCTCCGGGCATTCCTGAATCGCACGATGACGCAGCCGGCGTAAGGCATCTGCGTCCGCAGGACCTAGGATTCGGAATGCAAGGGAATCGGATAGGGATTGCATGTAGGGAGCGATACTTGGCGTACAAATTTGTGATTTCTGGCCGTGGGGGCCTGCCCGTTTTCAAATTTATGCTTGTTCTGAAACTGAAGCGGGTGTACGAATCCCTGCCCTTTTAGCCCATTTTAACACATCTTGCCACTCCATTGCGTTGTTTCATGGTCAATTTGACCGGAATAGCCTCGGCACCCACAGCCCCATGTCCGGGAGAGATTTTATGCAGAATTCAAATCAGATTCGACATGCTCATTTTCCAGCCCCGCAAGGACTCTATGATCCCGATCTAGAGCGCGATGCCTGCGGAGTCGGATTTATCTGTAACATGGACGGACAAGCCTCTCACGGCATTATCCATCAGGCCCTGGAAATCCTGGTCCGTCTCACTCACCGTGGCGCGGAATCCGCGGACAACCGAACCGGTGATGGAGCCGGTGTCCTGATTCAGATTCCCCACGCCTATTTCAAACGGGTCACTGCCGATCTCGGGTTCACCCTGCCCGACGCAGGTGAATACGGTACCGGACTTGTCTTCCTCCCGAAAGACGCAGGCGAACGGGCTCGGATCAAAGCCCAGTTTGAAGCTGAAATTGCGGAAAGCGGTCAAACCCTTCTGGGCTGGCGGGATGTCCCCGTGAACCGCGAGGTTCTGGGTGAGATGGCCGCAGCCTCCGAACCCGCGATGGAACAGATCTTCATTGGCATGGGGGACAACGTTGACACGCAACGTGCGTTCGAACGTGAGATGTACATCATCCGCAAAGGGGTGGAGAAGTTTGTGGTCGAGGATGCCGACCTGAACGACAAGGATGCCTTTTATGTGACCAGTCTTTCCTCCCGGACCATGATCTACAAAGGTCTGCTGAAACCGGAAGACTTTGAGCCCTACTATCTCGACCTCCTGGAAAAGGATGTGGAGACCTGCCTGGCGCTTGTACACCAGCGCTTCTCCACCAACACCTTCCCGGCGTGGAAACTCGCTCAACCGTTCCGTCTGCTCTGCCATAACGGTGAGATCAACACCGTCCGCGGAAATGCCAACTGGATGAATGCACGTCAGGGGCAGTTTGAAAGTGAGGTCTTCGGTGACCGTATGTCCAAACTGGCTCCCATCTGCATCCCCGGAAACAGTGATTCCGCGACTCTCGATAACACCCTGGAGCTGCTGTATCACACGGGCCGTGATCTGCCGAAAGCCATGATGATGATGGTGCCGGAAGCGTGGCAGAATCACCTGACCATGGATCAGGAGAAAAAAGAATTCTACGAGTACCACTCCTGCCTGATGGAACCGTGGGACGGTCCTGCACTGATGCCCTTTACCGACGGGACCTTTGTCGGTGCCATCCTGGACCGGAATGGACTTCGCCCTGCGCGCTGGCTGGTGACTTCCGACAATCAGGTCGTCATGGCGTCTGAAACCGGTGTGGTGGACATCGATCCCGCCAAGATCGTGAAAAAAGGCCGTCTGGAGCCGGGTCGGATGTTCCTGATCAACCTTGAAGAAGGCCGGATCGTAGAGGATGCTGAGATCAAACGTGACATCACGACCCAGCAGCCCTACGGCAAATGGCTGGAGGACAAACTGGTGAAAATCCAGGATCTTCCCTCTGTGCCGAAGCAGCCTGCAATGAATGGAGATGAACTCCAGACCCAGCAGAATCTCTTTGGCTACACGCTGGAGGATAAACGCATTGTCCTCAAGCCCATGCTGGAGAAAGGAATTGAAGCCCTCGGTTCCATGGGCGTGGACATTCCCCATGCGGTGCTCAGTGACCGTCCTCAACTGATCTATAATTACTTCAAACAGTTGTTTGCGCAGGTGACGAACCCTCCGTTGGACGGCATTCGTGAAGAAATTGTCACATCGCTCATCACGAACGTCGGAATGGAGCGCGATTTGTTTGCGGAAACCGCTGAGCACGCCTCCATGCTCAAACTGGAGCAACCGATTCTGACGGATAACAAACTTGAACGTATTCTTGCCTCTGAGCATCAGGCGGTGAAAGCCAAACGCATCTCCATGCTCTTTGAGGGGGGAGAGGGCACGGCCCTGGAGTCGGCTTTGAGCACCATCTGCAGTGAAGCCTCCCAGGCGGTTGCCGATGGATACACCCTGCTGGTTCTGTCTGACCGGGGTGCGGGTGAGAACGCCTTCCCGGTTCCCGCTTTGCTGGCGACCGCCGCCGTTCACCACCACCTGATCAAACAGGGAACCCGTACCCGTGCGGGGATCATCGTGGAAACTGCGGAGGCCCGTGAGTGTCACCACTTCACCTGTCTGTTCGGATACGGAGCCGGAGCGATCAATCCGTATCTGGCGCTGGCCACGGTGAGGGAAATTGCGGAGGAAGAGGACGTTGATGCCGCGAAAGCGGTCCAGAACTACATCAAGGCGGCGAACAAAGGCATCCTGAAGGTGATGTCCAAGATCGGGATTTCCACGCTGCATTCGTATCGCGGTGCCCAGATTTATGAGTGCATCGGACTGCAGCAGTCTGTGGTGGACCGGTACTTTACCGGTACTCCCACCCGCATTGAGGGTGCAGATCTGGATGCGATGGCCATGGACATTGCCAAGCGCCATCACCGTGCATTCCCCGAAAAAGATATTGCAGAAACCCTGCCTCTCGATGTGGGAGGTGTCTACCAGTGGCGCCGTCGCGGTGAACGTCACCTGATCTCACCGATGCTGGTGGCGACCCTGCAGAAGTCCACCAAGATCAACGATCAGGCTGGATACCGTGAATACGCCAAGATGGTGAATGATCAGAGCAAACGCCTGTGCACGCTCCGCGGACTGATGGAATTCAAGTCCGGTGAGCGCGAGCCGATTCCGCTGGACGAGGTGGAGCCCTGGACTGAAATTGTGAAACGCTTCAAAACCGGTGCGATGTCCTACGGTTCCATCAGCCGCGAAGCTCACGAAACTCTGGCGGTGGCCATGAACCGCATGGGCGGTAAATCCAACTCCGGAGAGGGCGGCGAGGAAGAACACCGCTACCATCCCGACGCAAACGGTGACAGCCGCAGCTCCGCGATCAAGCAGGTGGCCTCCGGCCGCTTCGGTGTGACCAGTTACTATCTGACCCAGAGCAAAGAGATTCAGATCAAAATGGCTCAGGGGGCGAAACCCGGTGAAGGGGGACAGCTCCCTGGTCTGAAAGTGAACCAGACGATTGCAAAAGCCCGGTTCAGTACTCCGTATGTGGGACTGGTTTCCCCGCCTCCTCACCATGATATTTACTCCATTGAGGATTTGGCGCAGCTGATCCACGACCTGAAAAACGCCAACAAGTATGCCCGCATCAATGTGAAGCTGGTGTCCGAAGTGGGCGTAGGGGTTGTGGCGGCCGGTGTGGCCAAAGGCAAAGCCGACGTCGTGCTCATCAGTGGATTTGATGGCGGGACCGGAGCCTCTCCGGAGACCTCACTGAAGCATGCGGGTCTGCCCTGGGAACTCGGACTTTCCGAGGCGCACCAGACGCTGGTTCTGAACAACCTCCGCAGCCGGATCCGGGTGGAGTGTGATGGAAAACTGCTCACCGGTCGTGACGTCGCCATTGCGTGTTTGCTTGGGGCGGAGGAGTTCGGATTCAGCACCGCACCTCTCATTGTCATGGGATGTATCATGATGCGGGTGTGTCACCTGAATACTTGTCCCGTGGGTATTGCCACACAGAATCCGGAACTCCGTAAGAAATTCAAAGGCCAGCCGGACGATGTGATCACCTTCTTCCACCTGGTGGCGGAAGAGCTGCGTGAAATCATGGCCTCTCTCGGATTCCGGAGCCTGGATGAGATGGTGGGGCACAGTGAACTTCTGGATATGTCGGAAGCTGTGGATCACTACAAAGCCAAAGGTCTCGACTTCAGCAAGATCCTCTACAAACCCCAACCCGAAGAGGAGGGCCTTCGCTGTCAGACGATCCCGCAGGATCACCATCTGGACATCGCGCTGGATAACACCTTGATCGAGAAATGCGCCAATGCGATTGAGCAGGCGGAACCGGTGCACTTCCAGGCGGACATCCGGAATGTGAACCGGACCTGCGGGACTATGCTGAGTGCAGAGGTCAGCCGCAAGTACGGCGAAGCCGGTCTTCCCGAGGGAACCATTCAGATCGACTTTTCCGGTCACGCCGGACAAAGCTTCGGTGCATTCCTCTGCCACGGCATTCAGTTTCACCTCAAAGGGGACGCAAACGATTACTTCGGCAAAGGCCTCAGTGGTGGGCGTTTGATTGTGCAGCCCAACGATGAATGTCCTTTCCAGGCAGAGGATAACGTGATCATCGGCAATGTGGCCCTGTTCGGGTCCACCCGGGGAGAAGCCTACATCCGCGGGATGGCGGGTGAGCGTTTCTGCGTTCGGAACTCCGGTGCCCGCACCGTAGTGGAAGGTGTCGGAGATCACGGTTGCGAATACATGACCGGAGGTTGTGTGGTCGTTCTGGGTCATACAGGACGTAACTTCGCGGCCGGAATGAGCGGTGGAATCGCCTACATTCTGGATGAAGCCGGCGATTTCAGTGAGCACCGCTGCAATCACGAGCTGGTGGACCTTGAGGATGTGGTGGACCCGAACGATGTTGAAGAACTCCACGGCATGATTGAACAGCATCTGCGTCTTACCGGCTCACCGGTGGCCAGCAATGTGCTGGATGACTGGGAGGAATACCTGCCCAAGTTCATCAAAATCATGCCCCGCGACTACCGTCTGGCGCTGGAACGTCTGGCTCGGGAGCGCGAGGAGGAACAGCAGAAGCAGCAGGAAACCACTGAGGCCCTGAACGCGAAACAAAGCTAAATTTCTGGAGAACGAACATGGGTAAAATTACCGGATTTATGGAGTTCACCCGAGAGCTCCCCAAAAAGCGGAAAGTAGAAGAACGAATCGGCGACTACAAAGAACTGTACCTGCCGTTTTCCGAAGAGAAAAAGAAGGAACAGGCGAGTCGCTGTATGAACTGCGGCATTCCGTTCTGCCATACCGGCTGTCCTCTCGGAAACCTGATTCCAGACTGGAATGACCTCGTTTACCGTGGTGACTGGAAGCATGCACTGGATGAACTTCACTCGACCAACAACTTTCCGGAGTTCACCGGACGGCTGTGTCCCGCTCCCTGCGAAGAGGCCTGTGTGCTCGGGATTCACGAGCCGGCGGTCACCATTGAGGAAATTGAAAAATCCATCATTGAAAAAGGCTTTGCGGAAGGCTGGGTGAAACCCGAGCCTCCCGAATCCCGGACCGGAAAAAAAGTGGCGGTGATTGGATCCGGACCCTCAGGTCTGGCCTGCGCACAGCAGTTGAACCGTGCCGGACATACGGTGGTAGTGCTTGAGCGTGCGGACCGGATTGGCGGGCTTCTCCGTTATGGAATTCCTCATTTTAAGATGGAGAAATGGGTCATTGACCGCCGTCTGGAGGTCATGGAGGCCGAAGGAATTGAGTTCCGCACCAATGTGCATGTCGGCAAAGACGTGACCAAAGAGGATCTTGAACGGGAGTATGACGCCGTGGTGTTCTGTGGCGGTGCCACCAAATCCCGCGATCTCCCGATCGAAGGGCGTGACCTGGACGGCGTTCACTTTGCCATGGAATTCCTGCCTCAGTCCAACTCCCGCGTTGAAGGCGATGATGTCATGGCGAAGGGCCTCTGGGAAAAGGAACTCCTGGCAACCGACAGGAACGTGATTGTCATCGGCGGTGGCGATACCGGTTCTGATTGTATCGGAACGTCTATCCGCCAGGGCGCAAAAAGCGTTGAGAACTTTGAGTTGATGCCGATGCCTCCGGTGGGACGTCCGGAAACCCAGCCCTGGCCGTTCTGGCCGATGAAGCTTCGGGTCAGTACGTCTCACGAGGAAGGCTGTGAACGTCACTACAGCATTCTTACCAAGCGTTTCATTGGGGAAGACGGCAAACTGACCGGTCTGGAAACCATCCAGATCGAGATGGTGCCCCCCGAAGGTGGCGGCCGGCCACAGATCAAGGAGATTGAAGGCTCCGAGAAAGTCTGGCCCTGCGAAATGGCCATTCTCGCACTTGGCTTTGTCGCTCCGGAAACCGGAACCATCGTGGCCCAGTACGACTGTGAACTCGACAGCCGCGGCAATGTGAAGATTGATGACAATTGGATGAGCACCACGGAAGGCTTTTTCGCGGCCGGGGATGCACAGCGCGGTCAGTCCCTCATTGTCTGGGCGATTTCAGACGGGCGTGAATGCGCTGTATCTGTGGACGAGTACCTGATGGGCAAACCTTCTGAGCTGCCCCGCAAGATGGGCTCAGACCTTCCCCGGGTCTAAGTTCGATGCGCTACATCAGCACCCGCGGGGCCACTGAGCCCATGTCCTTCATCGATGCCGGACTTGGGGGGCTGGCTCCCGACGGAGGGCTGATGGTACCGGAATCCATTCCGGATCTCCGTCACGATCTCGACCGTCTCAGCGGGTTGTCGTATCCGGAATTGGCATTTGAAGTGTTTTCGCACTTCATCACGGATATACCGGCCGATGATCTCCGGGTGTTGGTCAATCGGGCCTACTCCGATTTCCGTCATCCGGAGACCGCCCCCTCCGTGAAGGTGGGGGATGCCTACGTCCTCGAGTTGTTTCATGGGCCGACGCTTGCCTTCAAAGACATGGCCATGCAATTTCTGGCCCAGTTCTTTGAATACGCTCTCGAGAAGCGGGATCAGGTACTGAATATTCTGGGAAGTACCAGTGGCGATACCGGATCTGCGGCGATTCACGGGGTGCGTGGAAAGAATCGCATCAATATTTTCATGATGCATCCTGAGGGACGCACCAGTCCGGTTCAGGCCCTGCAAATGACCTCGGTTCTGGATGAGAATGTTTTTAACCTCGCGGTGGACGGGACCTTTGATGACTGCCAGCGGATCATGAAAACGCTGTTTGCGGATGTGGCGTTTAAACAACAGTACCATCTTGGAGCCGTGAATTCCGTGAACTGGGTTCGTGTGATGGCTCAAATCGTCTACTATCTCTATTCAGGACTTCAGGTCATGAAAGAGACCGGTGAGGCGACCATTCAGTTCAGTGTGCCGACCGGAAACTTCGGGAACATCCTGGCCGGTTACTATGCATCCCAAATGGGGCTGCCGGTGAGCAGGCTGATACTGGCCACCAACGAGAACGATATTCTTGCACGGTTTTTTAATACGGCCATCTATGAAACCGGACAGGTGGCCCACACCATCAGCCCTTCGATGGATATTCAGGTCGCGAGTAATTTTGAGCGATTCCTGTTTGCTCTTCTTGGTCAGGACCCGGAGAAAACCTCAGAGGTGATGAACACCTTCGCCTCCACGGGCCGTACCGATCTGTCGGACTGGAGGGATCATGAGATGATGGCTCTGTTCCGGTCGGACAAAGCGGATACAGAGGAAACCTCCCGTACCATTCGCGAAACAAACGACTCAGAAAACTATCTTCTGGATCCGCATACAGCCGTCGGGGTTGCGGTGGGAAACCGGTTGCGAAATCAGGACCCGCTTATTTGTCTCGCAACCGCTCACCCGGCGAAATTCGTAGATGCCATTGTGGAGGCCATCGGAGAGGAGCCTCACCACCCGGTTCTGGATGCGCTCCAAGGTGCAGAAACCCGCTGCGAACACATCGGAGCCGATCTGGAAGCTGTAAGGACGTATGTGGCAGGTAAACTGACGTAGTGTCTTTCTTTTTGCATGATGTGGTTTCCCCTTATTTCCGAAGTGATTCGGGAATAGGGAACGTAACATCATCCCCGGTTCCAAATTGTTGATCGGGTCCGGTCGAGATGACTTCGGTCCCGTCCTCTGTTACCTTCAGTGCATTTCCGGTGAACGGGTCATAAACCCAGGAATCAGGTGGGACCTGATTTCGGTTTTGGAATGTCATAAGAATCAAGGCATGGGACTTGGCCTCTTTTTCCTGTAGAACTTCGATGGGCTTCATCAGAACGTCCAGGGAGTTAAATACCCGGATGCCTACATAATTTCTGATATCCGGTTTGACGTTAAGTGGTTCCGGAGGCGGAACCTCCGCCCTTTTTGAGGGGGGAGTCTCAAGGTACGTTTTCCACCGTTGAAACTGCTCAAAGTAATAGCCTGTCGTTCGGTTTGGATGGAAGAGAAGGGGCGGTGCCGGCAGTTCCAGCCACCAAGCGGAAAAATCCCAGGTGAGGATGATGATACCCGTTTCCATAAAGGTGGGAAGGTGGGGTCGGTCTTCCTGATAGTCCCACATAAAACGGGCTTCTGCCTGCAGCATGGACCACCCCGCCTTACGCATATCCGGAATAGAGAGCAGACTGCGCATCAGGGAGGAGGGTGGGTGATCAGGAAACGCGGAGAGGATACGTTCCACATTCTCAAGCGCCAAACCCAGCATCATGGATGCGACCATTTCATGGATGAGCGACCCTCCTTTTCCGGTAATGTTTAGGGAAAATTCAATGGATTCGATCGCATAGTGTATTGCCTTCTCGGGGTCTCCGTCCTCGATGGCATGGAAGGTAAGCAATTGCTGATAGAAGGCCAGATCCCGGAGGAATAAGACATTCATTTTTTTAACGCCCTCGTATGAAATTTCGGGCCGGAAGTGCACTTGGCCTTTAAGCTGGTTTAATACCTTGTCGTATTGGAGTAACTCCTGAATCAGGGTTTCACGGGTGGTCCGGCTGGATGTTTCAGGCTCTGAAACCCAATTCCTGAGCTTCGGATGCCCCCTTGGGTACTCCATTTTTTCCGAGGCTTCCTCGAGGATCGCATACGCACTGAGCTCCGGAGAAACCTTCTGAGGCGATGGTTGAAACCAGGAAACGTCAGGTCGTGGGCTGTCCCAAATAGGGGCATAGGACAGATTGAGTACCAGGAGTGAAAGTGACAAGAAACCGCTGAGCATGGCTGCGAAAAGGATCCTCCTTTTTCTATTCTGAATGGCCGCTTTGTTGACAGCATAAAGAGATTCAAAGTCACGGAATCATCCGGCTTCCCCCGAGTACGGTTCACCGCACGTGTGACAGATACCAGGGTTCCGGCGTTGTATTGGGGTGCATGATGAAAACGCGGGTTCAAATTGCCAACGGGGTATCAGCATCAAAGCAGGTGCCGAAGGGAAACGTCGGCTGTTGGTTTCGGACATGGGGAAAGGGTGTGATGGGCCATACTCTCACCGTAAATCGTTCCTTCCCGATCTCGATTTGATGTTTTGAAAACCGCTTGCTCTTGTCCCGGGGCCTGATAGCGGACGGACATGGCAAATATTGGATTTATTCAACACCGGCTTGGACGTACAGACGGGGTATCCCTGGAAGTGGACAAGTTTCGGAAAATCCTCGAGCGGAGGGGGCATACGGTTCACTACCTGGCCGGCAACGAGGATGTTCCCGGCGGACAGTTTATTCCGGAACTGTACCCGTTTGACCCGGTCACCCAGAAAATTCTCATGAATGCCACCCGGGAGTTGAACGACTATGATTCTCCGGCTGAATTGCTGGCCGAGGTGGAGGCCCATGCGGAAAAAATTCGCCCGGGGATGGTGGCGTTCATCCGGAAGAATCAGCTCGATCTCGTGTTTCCCAACAACCTCTGTTCCGTAGGGTATAATCTTCCGGGCATGCTGGCACTGCATCAGGCACTGGTGGAGACCGGGGTGAAAGCGGTGTGTCATAACCATGACTTCTGGTGGGAGGACAGCGGGGAGGTCTACCCGACGTCGGATGAGGTCGTGGCGTTCTATCAGCAACACGCACCGCCAAACGAACCGAATGTCCGGCACCTGTGCATTAACCGTCTGGCCCAGGCCGCATTGAAGGAGCGGACCGGCATGGATGCACGGGTCGTCCCCAATGTATTTGATTTTCAGCAACCTCTCTGGGAGCGTGATGCGTTTAACGCGACCTTCCGAGAGGACCTTGGGTTGGGGCCGAATGATCTCTATTTCCTGCAGGCCACCCGGGTGCTGGACCGGAAAGGAATTGAGCTGGCCATTGATGTGATCGCGGAACTCCATCAGCCGCACAACCGTGCACGGCTGGAAGCGCTGCCCCTTTATGATGGACGTTCTTTTGGTCCGGAAGACCGCATTGTGCTGGTCTGTGCGGGGTATGTGGAAGGAATCGGTTTAAGCGGATCTTATGAGCAGAGTCTGATCGACAAAGCCGAAGAACTCGGAGTGGACCTCCTCTGGTGCGGGGAACGGGTCAAACACAGCCGGGGAGAGGACGAAAAAGGAAAGATCTACTCCCTGTGGGACGCATACGTGGATGCGGACTTTGTGACCTATCCCAGTTACTGGGAAGGCTGGGGAAATCAGTTGATCGAAGCGGTTTTTGCCAAGCTTCCCGTCCTGCTCTTTGAATACCCGGTCTATGTCTCGGACCTGAGGCTGGCGGATTTTGATGTGGTGTCTCTGGGAACCGAACGTTCCGGGCGGGATGACCGAAATCTGGTGACGGTAGCAGATGCACAGGTGCAGGCGGCCGCGCAGGGAGTCGTGGACATGCTGGTGGGTTGTGAACGGCGTCAGCAGGCGGTGGAGCATAACTTCCGGCAGGCCGAAGCTCTCTACTCCTATGAGGCCCTCGAACAGATCCTCGTGGAGATTCTCACCGAAAACGGGATCACCCCATGAAGAGCCTACCTGTTCCCGAATCCCTGACTCCCGAAGCCTTTGCTCCCTATGGAAAGCTTCTCCGCCGGGAAGAGGCGGGAGAGGCCTTCCAGGATTTGTATACCGAGTCTGACAGTCAGGGATGGCGGGTGGCCCTGCTGGATACGTCCCCCGGGCCCTTGAAACGTCTGCACCGTCATCCCGACAGTGAGGAATGCTTTGCTCCCATGCACGGGGCTCCCTGCATCGCGGTCGCCCTGCCGAATGCCCCGGATGACGTCCGCTTGTTCCGACTGGATGAACCGGTATGTATCCGTCGGTTGGTGTGGCATGAAGTGGTGACCCGTGATGCCTCCAGAGTGTTTATTGCGGAAAACGCGGAGATTTCCGGTGAAGAGTATTTTTTGAACCCCCTTTTCTGGTGAGATGATGAAACCGCTGATCGTATGGGCTCTTCGTGGCATGGCCGCCTGTTTTCTCGCGGCCTGCCTTCTTTTTCTCTTGAGAGGAAGAGGGTTTTCGGTGATGGGCATCGGCAATCCTCATCCTTTTCTCTGTTTTTTTCTCGGTACGGCTGCAGCCATGGCCTCTTACCTCCTGCAGGAAAAAGGACCGGAGCGGAAATTCCGCGTGGCCAATCTGCTGTTGATGTCGTTCAGCTTGCTCATGGTGGGAGCAGTTGGGGAAGTCGGGGTCCGGATGTACCTCCAGCGCACGCAGGGCTTCAACTCTGTCCAGCAGATGTTTAACCCGAATCCGGACGGCAACCTGCCGACCGACAGCCATCACCCGCTGCTGGTGATTACCCAGCTCAGTGACAACAAGCGTCTGATTTATGAACTGAAGCCCAACCTGGACCGCTCCTTTGGGCACAATAAGCTGGTCACGAACTCCGCAGGGATGCGTGAGTCCGAAGAATTCAGTCTGGACAAGCCCGAGGGTACGCTCCGGATTGTCGGGGTAGGGGACAGCGGCATGTGGGGCTGGAGTCTGGATCAGGGAAACGGCTACATGGAGGTCCTGGAGGAGGAACTGAAAAAAGCCGAGGGATTGCCGGAGGTTCAGGTGTTAAATATGTCGGTTCCGGGATACAATACCTACCAGGAACTGCAGATGCTGGAAAGCAAAGGGCTGGCCTATCAGCCGGATGTCGTCGTGATTGGCTGGTGCGACAATGATACGTTGCTGCCCTTCTTTATGTATTCCAGGCGGAATCACTGGACTGAACCCGGGGCCTACTTTCTCTCTCTGCTGATTAACCGGAGAGCCTTCCTGGAGAAAGCCACCCCGGAAGTGCTGAAACTCGGTGACATGCCGGAAGGCTCCGTGGATGCGGAGGTCATGCAGTTCGCGGGAGAAGAAGGGGTTCTTCGCTCTTTGCAGATGTTCAAGCACCTGGGAGATACGCATGGATTCAAGGTCGTGGTGTTCGGCCCCCTGACCCGGAACATACGGGACATCTGCGAGAAAGCCGGGGTGGAAGCCGTCAATTCATACGAATTGAAATCGTCGAACCCTCCGGAAGAATGCCTGACCTTTTACATGCACCCTAGGGAATGCGGTCACCGGCTTCTGGGGGAGTTTCTGGCTGACCGGCTTCTGGAGACCGGGTGGCTGACAAACTCAAACTGACGTGCCTGGGCCGTCGTACGGGTCAGGAGTCGCCCAGAAGGTCGGTGAGATGGGGGCGTAGCTGAAGTGCCAGCTTTTCTCCCATCATATTGTGCCCTTCATGTGTGGGGTGCACCAGATCCCCCGCCAGCCAGTTCCACCGTGCAAGAATACCCTCTCCTTCGATCAGGCGGATCTGTTCCGGTGACGCTTCCACGGCCTCCCGAAGGATTTCTCCGAACGCAGACTGGCGTCTGACGGTCTCCGGATCTCCAAGTCCGAGATGGGCATCATTGGAGAAAGGTGTGATGAGAAACACCGGTTTCCCGGTGGCAATAAAGTGTTCCAGGCATCCGTCCACCCGTTGCTTGAATTCCTCCGGCTCCACACTTCCCCGGATGTTGACTCCCCATTCCAATGTGGCGAACTCCCAGTCTTCGCACTCGCAGTGGTACTGCGCAGTAGCAGGTTCAACTCCGCAACTTCCGCTCATCCCTTTGTTCAGGACCTCCACCCGGAGGCGGTGGGCGGCCTGGTGGACATACCCGTAAGTATCACACTGAGTGATGGACGATCCCCACGCCAGCCAGCGGATGGCAGGCAATTCCTCTGCCATTGGAGGGCGGGAACCGAATCCATAGGTATCCAGACCATGTAGGTAGACGATCCCCGCGCTCTCAACCCTCATGCGGATCACGGCCGGATGAAAAAGAAGATCGCTCTTCGCGGCTTCCGGCAGGTCGAACAGTTCGGGTTTCACACAGACCTCCGGTTCCTGCACCTGTCCCGGACGCAACTGGACAGACTGTACCCAGAAGTCCCCCTGATAAAACTGTACGGTGACAGTCTCGGGACTGCTGAGACGAAAGCGAACCCGATCGGTGTTCGGAACCAGCCGGATCTCACATCCCACGGCTTTGCGTGCATTGACTTTCCCCCCTGGAGTGAGAAACTCGGTTTCCAATCGGGAGGGGTAGCGGGAAAGGCGAAAGCCCTGGATGCCATCCACAGGCGTCATCTCGCCCACATTGAAGGTGGAGAAAGAGGTCGTGTCCATAACGGTGGCGTTTTAGGACAAGATCTGAACGGAGCGAGACTTAATATGACCTATTCGGTGCGGTGGTGCGCAGGGCGGAACGGTTAGATCCCGAGGAGGGCACGGATCTGTGCCCGTTGATCCTGAAGGGCGGCCAGTTCGCGGTTCCACCAACCCTGACTGCCGAAGTCCTGGTCATTCCGTCTGGACCGGTCCTGCTGCTGTTGAACACACCACGCGGTGAAATGGAGAAACCGCATCGCCCGAAGGGGTTCGATCCATTCCAGGGTGTCCTGATCAAAATCCCGGATCATCCGGTATCCGGTCAGCAGATGACTGAGTTCCCGGTCACACCGGTCTGCCCGTTCCGGAAGAAGCATCCACAGGTCCTGCACCGGTGGACCAAAGGCCATGTCGTCAAAATCAATCAGGAAGAGGCCGTGTTCATCCGGTCTTCGCATCAGATTGGCGGGATGCATATCCCCGTGAATACGCGTGTAGACGGTTTCATCAAACCGCGGGGCCACGGCTTCAATCAATTCTGTGGCGACGTCTTCATACCGGTGTTGAAGATCCGGCTGTGCCTCCAGGTGATCCAAAATGAGGTCCAGATGAAAATACCCTGATTCAAGCGGATGCCACACAATCCGGTGGTCTGGAACCTGCTCATCCCCGGCTCGGTGCACTCTCGCCAATGTCCTCCCGAGTTCCTGCCAACCGGCATCATCCGGATCTTCAAACGGGCGGCCTCTTCGTCGGGGGAACAAGGCCCCCCAAATCTCAGGAGCCTCCCGGAACAGGCTGTTTCCCTCCGCATCTGCCAAAGGAGCGACGACGGGGACATCTGCGTCCACCAGATCAAACATGAAATCGTGCTCTTCCAGCAAGGCGTCCACCGTCCACCGACCCGGACGGTAAAATTTCACGACCGCGGCGGATTCTCCCCGGAGTGCCGGGTGAGGTTCTTCAAGCAGAACCTCGTACACCCGGTTGATATAACTTGTCAGCGGTCTGCAGATGGGCTGGGTGTCCGCGTCGAGGATTTCCTCGACAAATTCCAGGACCCGGTCGGGGTGAAGGGCGTCAAACGCATTCAGAGGAGGTGTTCCGGGAGGTCCGGGGATGGCCCGGGAGATGCGGGTTGCGGGGGTGGTGGAGGCTCGGAAGCCGCAGGCTCTGCATTCGGCAGTTGGAGGTCCAGATCCATATCCAGCTCATGAAGCACGGCAAGCAGGGTGTTCAGTCGGACCCCGGGATTTCCGTGTTCCAGATCGAACAATGCTGTTTTACCCACCCCGGTACGGACGGCGAGATCATTGCGGGAAATTCCCCGTGATTCACGGATTCTGCGGACCTCGGTTCCCAATTGAGACGGATTGATTCCCATCATGAAGCTGTGGCAAAAAATTGGTGCAGCGTCAATCCTGTCCCGCGGACCCGTTCTGATCCGAACGATTCGGGAATCTATCAATAGCGTCTATAGCTTCAGCATTGCAAATCTTACGTACCGTGCTATTCCACCCTCATGTCGATCCTTCTTCCTCTGATTCTGGGTAGTGTGCTGATTTGTGGCGGTGCCTACGCCTGGTGGCATTTCCGTGAGCACCGGCTCACCGTGATTACGCCGGGAGAGGCCTACACGTCTGGCGCCATGCCGCCGGAACAGCTCCGGAAGGTGGTCAGATCGCTGGGGATCCGCACCGTATTTGATCTCCGATGCCCCAGTGAGGGAGAGGAAAAAATTGAGGCGGAGCGAAAAGTGCTGGAGGAGGAGGGCGTGCATCATGTGAACCTTCAGTCGGATCAGGTCCCTGCGGAGGAGACCCGTGACCGATACCTGACATGGATGGCCGAACCGGAACACCGTCCCGCCCTGATGCACTGCAATCACGGGGAGGGACGTGCGGTGCTGTACGGAGCCTTATGGCGTATTGAATTTGAGGGAATGGATCCGGAGGCGGCCCGGAAAACATGCCGCCGTTTGACAACCAAAGGGTCGAGTTTTGACCCGCGTAAACGTAAAGGCGCCTATCTTAGAGCGTATCAGCCTGTTCGAACAAAAGAGGGATGAAAATGAAACATGTACCTGTTCTCGTCTTGTTTGCCGCCGTATGCAGTCTGACTGGATTCGCGGAGGAGGAATATCAAACCTGGCGCGCAGTGGGGGGCTATAAAACCGTCGCTGCCTTTGTGAGTTATGATGCCGGGGTGGTGACGCTGAAAAAAAAGGATGGCGAAACGGTTCAGGTTCGGTTGGAACGATTAACCCCTGCCCACCGTGCGGAGGTGATCAGGCTGGCAGGCCCCACCGCCACAGGCAGTACACCTCGCGGTCAGATCCAGGCCCCGAAAGGGCGCAGAGAACTGACATTTGAGCGGTTGGGTGCCGGGAATCACTGGCATAAACAAATTAAAGAGAACGAGCTGTCCGCGTTAAAGCAGATTGACCGCAGTTGGAATCATGCGGAGACCAAGTATTTTATCGTCCATTACCAGAAACTGGGCTATGCGCAACGACTCGCAAGAATGGCCGATTATCTGTACCAGTACATCGCGGCCGACCTGCCGGGGTATGAAGATCGCGTAAAGGAAAAGTCCCATATCGTGGTGATTCAGGACCGGGACGACTGGAAAGAGTATCTGAAACTTTCGCAGTACCCCAACCAATGGGCCGGTGGGTATGTGCGGGGCAGGGTCATGTTTATCTACGATATGGATAACCGGGAAGTGAATGCACATATTGTGGCGCACGAAATGAGCCATTTGATTTTAAACCGCTTTTTTATCCACCGGCCTCCTCTCTGGCTGAATGAAGGGCTGGCTGAGTGGTATGGTCACTTTGGATGGCAGGCCTTCAAGGGGCAGAAAGTGAATATCCGAAGGAGCCTGGGTGAGATGGACGATACTGCTCCGGTGTCAGAACTGATCAGCCGTAAGTCCTATCCATCCGGTACAGATGCGGTGAGAAAATACTACGCCACCAGTCACCAACTGGTGGGAATGTTGAAGTTACGCAAGGATGAAGATACCTTTGTGAAGTTTTTAACCGAAGTAACCGGGAAAGGCCGCCCGGTCGAAGAACCTCTGGAGTCGATGTACGGGTTATCAAACGCCGCGCAGATGCAGGAAGCACTGGATGAGTTTCTTAAGTAACGGAACCGAGGAGATCCGGACGTTCAGATGAGCTCCCGGAAAATGGCGTCGCTGATCAGATACGCGTCCGGGAGCAGTCGTACATATCCTCCCCGTTCCTCCATCCATCCTACCCGTTTCCAGGTTGCGTAAGCCTCTCCCAGAAGCGTGTGAATGCTGTATCCCGTGTCCTGTAAAAACGTTTCGATATGGACTCCCTGGGTCACCCGCAATTGAGTGAGAAGCCGTTCTCTGGCTTTTTGTTCTGGATCCAAATGTTCGATGTTACCCTGCTGAGCAGAGTCACGCAGGTATGCCTGTAAATCGGAAGGGTTTGCGCTGCGGGTCCCGTTTACATGCCGGTGAGCAGAGGGGCCGCAGGCATGATACTCTCCACCCTTCCAATAGTTCAGATTGTGAAGACATTCGTGCCCGGGTTGGGTGAAACTGAAGAGTTCGTATTGGTGAAATCCAAGGTGATGTAACCCTCGTCGGATCTCTGCATATTCCCGTTCAGTGGTTTCTTCAGGCGGGTCCACTAAATCTCCCCGGTTCCGCAGATCGGTGAAGGCCGTCCCTTCTTCATATTCCAAACTGTACCAGCTCACATGGTCAGGACGGAGTGTGTCGATCGCCTCCAAATTGCATGAAACGGTTTCACAGAGTGTCGGCAATCCAAAGAGGAGGTCCAGACTTAGATTCTGGACGCCGGCTTTGCGCAGCAGGGTAAACGCATTCCATGCCTCCTGTGCGTTGTGAATTCGTCCTAACAGTTCCAGGGTACCGTCGTGAAAACTTTGGACTCCAAGAGACATGCGGGTTACCCCGTTTTCCACCATCATGTCCGCCATCTCCTGGTCCAGTGTCCCGGGATTGGCTTCACAACTGAGTTCTGTCAGCCTCGAAAGATCCACATGATCCCGGATCATGGTGAAGAGGCGGCTCAGGTCTTCCAGGGGAAGTTCTGTCGGGGTTCCTCCTCCAATGTAGACGGTTTCGGGTCGGAAGTCCTGGGGAAGGTCCTGCAGCTCCTGCTCCAAGGCGCGTAGATACCCCTGATGCTTCAAGCTGCGGAAATCACGAAGGCGGCGGGGCAGGGGACCCTCTCCCAATGGAATGACATAAAAATTGCAGTAGAGGCATTTCCGAATGCAGAACGGAACATGCACATACAGACCCGTGGGGATCACGGATGACATTCCAGCCACCGATAACCGCCTCGATATCCCGCTTCTGCAATCCACTGTGTCACCCCCGGGAACACTTCGCAGCTGTAGGGCAGATGAACATGTGCGGAAACGATCCCCCGCAAACAGGAGGCGTGCCGGAGCCGGTGCATCGCACGCCGGGTGGGCTCCGGGTCGATGCCTTGCCGTTCTCGCCCCTCTGGATCCGCCATAAGAATCGGGTTCCCGTGTTTGGCAATGGTTGCCTCGCGTAACCCGGGGGCACTGATGGGGATATGGATCATAAGCAGCAAGGGGGCCGGATCTTCGAGTGCCTGTTCCAGAAAGTCGGCTTGCTCCCCGGTCAGAAAATAGGTGCTGTTGTCCAGTCCGAGAATCCGCAATCCACCGTGCTCCCGGAGCCAATACGAGGGAGACTCACCGAACACCGGGTTCAGTAGAGGGAGCTGCTGTTCCCTCAATTCCTCCCATCCGTCCTGCCCGGGATAAAACCAGTCGTGATTCCCGGGAACCGTCCACACCGGCACGGGGCAGTTTTTGACCGCATTGAGAACCAGATTCCGGTTTTCGGGGGTGGGGAAGTGAAAGAGATCTCCCACGAAAAGAATCAAATCCGCGCCGCCTTCCGCCGCCCGTTCCAGGTGCTGGTCCACCAACTCCTCATTCGAGCAGGGCAGGACAGGTTTGGGTGAGGTCTTCCAGGATTCGGGAATAAGGGGGTCCGATGCGGAATGGGCCTGCAGGTGGGTGTCAGAGAATTGATAGATCCTCAGGGGGGCAGCCAGTTCCTTTACCTGGAGGCGGTCGGGGCTCATCGCTGATTGGCCGTCGCCATGGCGCGGCGGGCTTCGCGGTCAGATTGCTTTTTCTTCAGAGATTCGCGTTTGTCCGAGACATTCTTTCCTTTGGCCAGTCCGAGGAGAACCTTGATTTTGCCATTCCGCAAATGGAGATCCAACGGGACCAGGGTCAGACCCTGTTGACCAATCTGTGCACCGAGTTTCCGGATTTCCCGCCGGTGGAGCAGCAGTTTCCGGATCCGCTGAGGTTCATGGTTGTGAATGTTTCCGTGGGAATACGCACGGACATGCAGATTGTGAAGGAAAAGCTCCCCGTTCTGTTCAGCCGCAAAGGCTTCTTCAATGCTCAGCTCCCGGTTCCGGATGGATTTCACCTCGGTTCCCGCCAATACGATCCCGGCCTCGAGGGTTTCGAGGATTTCGTAGTTATGACGGGCTTTCCGGTTGGTGGCCAGAACGCCTTCCGGTGTGGGCTTGGGGGACATGGAATCGGTCAGGGGTCAGAGGTCAGAGGTCAGAGGTCAATGTGCAGAATCGAACTTCAAATCCAATTCGAAATCGAGGTCGAATCGGGAGGCATAAAAAAACCGGGTCCCTCACTGGGCCCGGTTTTCTGTCCGGCAGAACCGGGAAGTCTGATGTTACAGACTCAGAAGTTTTTCGGCCGCAGCCGCTTCATCCAGTTCCGGAGTGTTGTGGATGATTTCTGCGTTCAGAAGTCCTTCCGCAACCTCTTTCAGCGCAATATCCAGATTTTCCTGATGAGGATGGTCCGGTTTTACCATGGGGCGCATGCCCTGGTTGAGCTGCTTCACCCGGCGGGACACCATGTTGATGAGCAAGGGTTTGTTCTGGATCTTCTGATTTGCGGTCTCGAGGTATTCAAAATTCATAAGAAACTCCTGAAAAAAGGCCCTGCATACTGCCGTGAATCCCAACTTTGTCAAGTTGAGTCTTTAGGTTTTCGGAAAAGGGAGAAGGGTGCCCATTCTTCAAGCTTCTGACTTCCACCTCCCTTCACTCCTCCCATCCCTTGGCCCGTTCCACCGCCCGGTCCCATTGCTGTCGCAACCCGGCGACTTCTGCTGCCGATCTGATGGGATGAACCGTGCGGTCCCGCTGCCACAAGGATCGCACCTCATCCCGTCCGGACCAGAATCCGACCGCAAGGCCTGCGAGATAGGCAACCCCGAGAGCGGTGGTTTCGACACAGGCGGGCCGTACGACGTCGGATTGAAGAAGATCCGCCTGAAACTGAAGCATGGGTTCGCTGTGACACACCCCGCCATCGACCCGGAGTTCCTTGAGAGGAACGCCGCTGTCTTTCTCCATACAGGTGATCAGATCCGCTGTCTGAAAGGCGATGGATTCCAGTGCTGCCCGGCAGAAATGGGCCCGGTTGGTACCCCGGGTCAACCCTACCGCGACTCCGCGTGCATACGGGTCCCAGTGCGGGGCTCCCAGTCCGGCAAACGCGGGCACCAGATACATACCGCCTGCGTCCTGCACTTCGGCTGCCAGCCGGTCGAGTTCTTTTGCTGAACGCACGATTTGCAGTTCATCCCTGAGCCATTGAACAGCGGCTCCGGCAATAAACACGGATCCTTCCAACGCATATTCGGTTTTATTCCCAATTTGCCAGGCGACCGTACTAAGAAGATTGTTTCGGGAGGGAATGGGAGTGGATCCCATGTTCATCAGAAGAAAGGAACCGGTTCCATAAGTGCTTTTTGCCATTCCCGGGTCAAAGCAGGTTTGGCCGAATAATGCGGCGTGCTGGTCTCCCGCGACTCCGGCGATCGGGACTCCTTCCGCCTGGAGGTGATCTGCCACAGTTCCCACGATGCCTGAGGAAGGAACAATTCGGGGCAGCATCGTATCCGGAATGGTAAACAGGTTCAGCAATTCCGGATCCCAGGAGCCGGTGTGCAGATTGTACAGAAGGGTGCGTGACGCATTGGTGGCATCTGTCACATGAGCCTTGCGGCCGGTGAGTTGCCAGATCAGCCATGTGTCCACGGTTCCGAATAGGAGTTCCCCCCGTTCGGCCCTTTGACGGGCCCCGTCAACATGATCCAGAATCCACTTGAGCTTTGTGCCCGAGAAATAGGGATCCAGCCGGAGTCCGGTTTTTTGCGTAATGTCCGGCTCCAGTCCTTCCTCTTTCATTCGGGTGCAGAGGTCTGCGGTTCTTCGGTCCTGCCACACCAGAGCATGGCAAACCGGCTTTCCGGAATGGCGGTCCCAGACCAGAGTGGTTTCCCTCTGGTTGGTGACACCCACGGCGGCCAAGTCTTTTGCCGTAACATCGGCTCTCGACATCACTTCGGCCATGACCGCACTCTGGCTGGACCAAAGATCTGCAGGGTCGTGTTCCACCCATCCCGGTTTCGGGTAACGCTGTGGGAACTCTTTCTGAGCGGAGGCCACAATGCGTCCCTTTTGATTAAACAAGATGGCCCGGGAGCTGGTGGTTCCCTGATCCAGAGCGAGAAGGAGAGAGGGAGATTCCGTCATGCAAGAAATCCTACCAGAATGTCCCTCGCTGCCACACCCTGGATCCGGTTTTCTTTTGCACCCTCCTTACGCTTGAAGTGAAGGCAGAGAAAGCGGTATGTGTTTCCTGATCACAACACTGCAGGAAGGAGCCGTATGGCCAGCATTCATCTTACCACCCCGGATCGGAACACCCGCATACTTGAACAGGACGCGGCCCAGGAATTGTGGGCACAGGGGGGGATTCCGGAAGGAACACTTTACTGGATGGAGGGGATGTCCGACTGGACATCCGTCACGGAACTGTTTGGCGAATCCAATCCTTCTGTGGTGATGAAACAGCACAGCTATGTCCGGGATCCGAAGGGTTTGACCCGCTTTGTGGTGGTGATGTTGTGGATCGTTCTGGCAATGGAGCTGATCTCCATTCTCAGTGATATCGGGATGGCCATGATGCTGTCGCGTGATTTCACGAATGAGGAGGCCAGTGCAAATTATGCCCGTCAGGGGATTGTGGCGATCGTCTACACGATCACCTATCTGGTGACAGCAATTGGATTTCTGAAATGGACCTACCGGGCTGCGGCCAATAGTGTAGGATTCGGGGCGAAACGCATGACCAATACGCCCGGTTGGTCCGTTGGCTGGTATTTTGTTCCCATTATGACCCTGTTTAAGCCGTTTGAGGCGATGAAGGAAATTTATCAGGTCAGTCTGTACCCTCCAAAGTGGCGGCTACAACCCGTATCCGCGTTGCTGCGATGGTGGTGGGCCTTCTGGCTGATATCTAATCTTGTTGCACAGATTGTTTTCCGTTTTCCAGGGGAGAACGTGGAGCAACTGCAGATCTCCACCCGTCTGGCCATTTTCTCCAGTGTCATTGGGATTCCTGTCAATTTACTCGCAATCAAACTGATCTCCACCATTGCCAGGAACCAGGAAGACTGGGTCCACAAGGTTCCAAACCCTCTCGCCCGGACGACAGCCCGGCGATAAACGCATGGACGCGTTCTCATGATGGAAAGACGCGGAGAGGGTGGGTGAATCCTCCCCCCTTTCGTGACATGCGATCCGTTGTAACGCGAAAAGAACGGGGGGCTGCGTATCGTATTCACCTCCCAAGGCCACTGTGAGGATGGCAGAAAAAAGCCCCGCCTGAAGGCGGGGCTGTGGGTGGGAGAAAAGGGCTTTTCAGCCTTTTGCTGCCGCGAAGTACTCGGCAACTTTGTCCCAGTTCACGACGTTGAAGAATGCCGCGATGTAGTCAGGACGTTTGTTCTGGTAATTCAGGTAGTAGGCATGTTCCCACACGTCGAGTCCGAGAATCGGGGTGCACTCCGTGTCGACAAAGCCTTTCATCAGGGGGTTGTCCTGGTTGGGGGTGGAGGTGACAACCAGTCCTCCCTCGGCTGTCACGCCAAGCCAGGCCCAGCCGGAACCGAAACGAGTGGCGGCTGCATTTGAGAAGGCTTCTTTGAAGGCATCAAAAGAACCGAATGCTGCATCAATGGCGGCGGCAAGTTCTCCGGAGGGTCCGGTGGAGCCGGCACCGAGAATGCTCCAGAACAGAGAGTGGTTGGCATGTCCGCCGCCGTTGTTGCGCACAGCGCCCTGGATGTCGGCGGGAACCGTGGCGAGGTCTGCGATGAGGTCTTCAACAGATTTTGCCGCGAGTTCCTCGTTGCCTTCGAGGGCTGCATTTACTTTCGCCACATAACCGGCGTGGTGTTTGTCGTGGTGGATTTCCATGGTGCGCGCATCAATGTGCGGCTCCAGGGCATCAGCGGCGTAGGGAAGGTCAGGAAGGGTATAAGCCATGAGTGGTACTCCTCAAGTGGGTTGATTTGTTAGAGAACCGAATATAATTCAAAGCCTCATTCTGTCCAGTGGCCTGCGTCACTTTCTTCGAAATTTCCTGAAAACTGAAAATGAAACAGGCTTGTGCATAACATCGGGGTCAACCGGAAAGCCGGACGTCTCACTCCTTTCTTTCTTGGAGCTGACTCCGGAACCTGTGGTAGGTGAAGGACTGCTTCGGTTTGGAGGGCAGTGCCTCTACCAGAGGCGCAAACTTCGCCAGTTCACCTGGGTAATGTGTGAGAAGGTTTTCCAACATTTTTTGGCTGTACGAGATGGAATGATCGAGTTCAGGAGGCACGCGTGCGAACCGGCTCAACAGGTTCTGGTATAGAGAAAGGGGACGCTTTGAATCCTGAAAGCGGGGTGATTCCTGGATAATCGTATGGAGATGATGTGGCCGGAATCTGCGATCCCCACCCTGCAGAATATGGTCTGTACATTCCATCAGGATCTTCCATCTTTGCGGTTCAAAACCGTTTAAACCGGCGATCATCTGGATGTACAGGTCACCGGGGATTTCTTCGTGAGAGGACGTCAGCGCTTCAAAATAGCGTTGTCTCTCTTTCCGTTCCGGGCAGAGGGCGGCCAAGGCATAGACTTGGATCCATTTACTGCGAACATGATCCATCTTCAACGCTTTCACCGCATGATAGGCCTTTGGATCAGGTTGTGCAAAACGTCCCACCACCAACAGCATCTGATCCCGTGCCATCGGGTTTTCCCCCAGGCCCTGCAGGACTTCTAGAATAGACGGGACCGCTGAGGAGGGGATCCAGATCATGCTTTCCATGACGTTTGCAACATTGATGGCCTGTTCACGCGTGCCCGCTTTGGCCAGATGAAGCAGGTCCTCTCCCCAAACCTCCCATGCCGTCCGTTTCTGGATGACATAAGGTTTCAGCATGTGATGGGCCTGTGTTCGATCCAGTAACTCTCCGACCACCGGTTTCAATATATTCAGAGCGATCTCCGGGTGTGGTTCCTCAACGAGAGATTGGATCAATTGACGAACTGCCGACCGGTTACTGCTGTCTGATACATCCAGGATCTCTCTTAGCCTTTCTTCCGGAAGCGCGGTGTAATGAACCTCCGGGTGTATTGCCAGTCTTGCCACCGCATACACATCAGCATGATGCAGTTCATCCTGAATCAGTTTTTGTAAGGGGGGGTGAGCCGGATCAATCCTCAGCCCTATCTTGAGGAGAACACTTCGGTTCTGCGTGCATGATTCGAGCTGCTCCTCTAGGACCGGAAGTAAATGCCGGTCAGCACTGCTCAGAGACCAAATCGGGAGGTTGGAAAAGTGATACAGTCGTTTTTTATCCTGCACATCCTCGAGAAGGGCGTTGAAGTCCTCCTGTGGAATGCCTCCGAGCCTGAGACTCGTCGTATGCAGGGCGAAGAGCATCTTTCTGGAAAACGGTTTCCGTTTCAGAGAACGGGAAAGAGAGGAACGAAGTATGTTCTTTGTGTCGTCTGGAAGCCCCTCTGTTTCAGAGAGCAGGCAAAGCAGTTGGAGTCCAAATGGCGTCAGCTCCTCTTCCTGTAGCCACGGATCCATCAGATGGCGGTTGACCGAATAAAAGTGGGCAAGACGATGAGGGAGCAGGGCCGAACTGTGATGCTTCAGTTGCGAGAATTCAAACGGAACATCCTCTGCATCCGGAATGTGGGCGAGTACCTCCAGTTTTTTGGCTGCGAGCTCCGGATGCTTGTGTTCGGGGTATTGTAAGATGGCATTCCAAAGCCTGCGAATTGTATGGGTGTCGATTTTGTTTTCCTCCGGTTCCCGCAGCATCATTAACGGGGTGATGCGCCCCTCCATCCTGGGATCCGGGGTGTCGGGTCGGTCCGGGTTCATTTTGGACCGTCCCTTTGGCAATACGTCCAGCATCACATTTAGTGTCCCTTCCCGAATCCGGGGATTTTCTGATTCCAGCAGGTACACCAGGAGATCATACTTGTTCATCTTGCTCTGTGCAAAGAGGTCTCGATGCCACGTTAGGTGGGACAACAAGACGGGGCGGCTGATGTGATAGGTGTGACCCGTATACAGTAAGTGACGGGTATCCTTATCCTGATCCGACTCCCGAAGGAGTCGGGTCCACGTGGGATCCAGTTCTCCCTCTTCGTATTCAAGCTCAAAGGTGTCCACAGCGAGTTGAACGTTGCTGTAGAACTCCAGATAGTTCTTCGCGTTTTTGACTCTGCTTTGCACGAGCCCGGTTAACTCCCTCCACGCCTCCGGTTTGTGTTCCACCAGAATCCGGAACAACCTCATCGTGAGAGTTGTGCGGGTGATCAGAGTCTTCAGATCCTGGTCCGGAAGTGCAGCCAGTTTCCCGAGCAGAAAAGAGGTGTAACGGTGGTCGAGTAGCGTCATTTCTTCACTGTTTAAGAAATGAAAGGCCATGGTCGGGGTGATCGGTTGACCTTCCCGAAATGCAAAAGGCATGTCTCCGGGGGTTAAATCGTATAACTGCTTCAAGCGGTACTCAATGAGATCATCCGTTAAGGCATCCTGAAATTCAGTATCAATTAATCTATTAATGTTGCGATGATGATGGTTTTGGACGGGAATGGCTGTAAATGTGGAGTTGAAATCCGCCTTCAGGAGGTCTCTCATGATCTCGAGGGTGGGAGCGTTTCTGTTTGTTGATGTCAGCATCCACTCCATGAAGGGTTTGCGGAGTTTCGGTACCTGCATGATCTGGGCGGCAAAGATCCGGAACGTTTTGGGGACCTCCTCCTGTTTCAAGCCCTCAAACAATTCAGCGGGTTTTTGTTCAAACACTACCGCGTAACTGTGCTGCAATGCCAGGAGGGTGTCAGAGTCCACATCCCCACATGCAATCAGGTATTGTACCAATGTGGCATGAGGAATCTGGGTCTCCCTGACCTGTAGGGACCGCACTACCTCATCCGTCCTTCTCCGGATTTCAGGATCTCCTGCCTGTTCCCGCTGAAAGGCAAGGACCTTTTCCCGAATGTTGACGTCCATCTCGCTGAGGGTCTTTACCGCCTCTATCCGGTCCCGGTAGGATTCGGCACCCAGTTGAAGCAGCAGAGGCTGAAGATCGATATCGGAAGGAAGGGTTCGTGCCACCAGGATGGGCAGGACGACCTCCCGTTGTTCCACCAGGGTTGGAATGATGGACCGGTCTCCTGAAAGCAGGCGCTGAATCCCTGCTTCAGGGTCCACTTCCTGGGCGGATACTTCAGCGCTTACGCAACACAGGATGATGCAACACCTGTTTCGCCATCCGGCAGACATCTTAGCTGATCTCCATCTCAGAAACTCCTCTCTACAGGAGGGTAATCCTCATGTGCTTGTCTAATCAAGCTCATGGACGATCCTCTCCAGCCGTGTCCGGCCGATGTAATAACTGCCGTAATGCCCGGCGCTGGTAAACCCCACCCGTTCATACACCGGCACCGCTTTACTGGCTGCACTGAGGACGGCGCAGTCGGCTCCCATCCTCCTGGCTTCCCGAAGAGAGGCGAGCATCAGGTTTCTGCCAATGCCCCGTTTCCGGTACGCCTCCAGGACACCGACGTTATAAACCGCTGCAGCCCTCCGATGTAAAAATATCAGGGCGAACCCCACCGGTTTCTCCCCCTCGAATGCGACGAGTTGTTGTGCGCGTCCTTTTTTTACCAACTCTCCGCCGTAGGTGATTTCCGCCTGACGCTGCGGGGTCGTGGGTTTCCCGATGTAAGGGTGGGGATGCTCCCAGAACACCGAGATCTCTGACAGGGTGGTGATATGGATTCTGTTGATGACCGGGGATTTTGCAATGGGGATGGCAAGGTCACGGTGCATGAACGGCACCCAGTATCCACACCGGATTCCCTGTTCTTTCAGCAGGGCGGCCCATTCCTCCTGCCGGGCTGACGGCCCCACCAGGATTCCCAGACCGGAGGGCTGCTGTTCCCCCAGCCGGAGCGTGGTGTGAAAGACTTCCCGGGTCCTGTACGCAGGGCAGGGGCGGGGAAGATGTGCATTAAACACATTCTGCGTGGGGGATGCGTAGACTTCTACGCCCCCTTCTTTGAGGACGTTTCCTCCTGCCTGAATGGCAAGTCCCCGGCCATAGGCTCTGAAACAGGCTTCGTACCGTTTTCCCTGTTGAAGCTGTTCGGGGCTATGGTGGAAGGCTGGCATTTTCAAGTAGGCTCAGAGAGTAGGTTCGCGCGTTCATATTGATTGGATGTCATGCTGCGATTTCTGAGTGAATTCAGATTTTATTCAACAAAAGAAACCGGGAGGAACCGTTCGCATGGGTCAGGCTCACTCACCCATTGAGTTCGGATTCACCGGCTGCAGCACCAATGCGGTCCCGGTGAGGATTCGTTCCAGCCTGGAGAGACGGATGGTGCGTTGTCCGTAGGCGGGGTCGATGGCATGGGCTCCGTCCTCGCTGAAATGGGTGAGGACGGTGGCGTGAAGCAGTCCTGGAAGTGTGGAAATCTGAATGATCACCGGGTGCTCCTGTTGCTTCAGTTCCTCCACCCGCATGGGGGCGCAGTGCAGGACCGCGAATCCATTCGCTTCCGCCGCCCGGATGAGCCCTCCCATGGTGGTCCCTTCATAGGTGGTGCCGGACAGTCGGGCCAGGTCCCGCTCATGTGGGGACGGTTGCCCCCATTGTTCCAGTAAATTCCCGAGTGCGACGGGGCCGCAGGTGAATTCAATGCTCTGCCGGATGTGACCCTGTTCATCCCGCTCCAGCGTACGAGGCAGCCAGGGATAAATGGGCATGGTCCTCCAGGTGAGCACTGCCATGAGTACAATTTCCGCGAAGACCAGAGAGACGGTTCGAGTCTTCGTCAGAGGGGGGCGTTTGGCAACGACACCCAATAATCCAAAGGCACATCCCGCGAACACCATCCATTTCCCCCTCATCGCGTAGAGTTCCGCGATTTGCCATCCGAACAAGACGTTTTCAGCAATCCAGCGGGCTCCCCAGGCGGATCCAAGCCACAGCAGGGTTCCGCCTGAGATTCCCATCGTCACCCATACCGGTTGCCGGGAACAGAAGTTCTGTACCCGTGTGCTCAGGAGCATGCCGCAGGTGAAGGAACCCAAGCAGAGTGCCAGAATTTGTCCAAAATACCACACAGATGAATTCTACCTGCCCGTCTGATTCATAACAATGGGTTTCACCTCACAGAAAACGGGAAAAGATGTATGAGGAACCATGCCGGGGTGAGATGTTGTAGCGTAAACACCGTCACCCAGACGTGGGTTCTGCACCTCTCTCCCATCATGCCGGCAGGATTTCCTTGCGCGGCACGGGTGCTTCGTTAAGCAAACCGGATGGCAAAAGAATCCACTCCCATGATGAAACAGTTCCGCTCGATCCGGAACAGTCTCCCGGCAGATGTGATTCTCTTTTTCCGTCTCGGTGATTTCTATGAAATGTTTTTTGACGATGCGGTGGAAGCCTCCCGGATTCTGGAAATCACCCTGACCAAACGCCAGAAAATTCCGATGTGCGGGGTGCCCTATCACAGTGCAGACGGTTATCTGGCGAAATTAATCAAAGCCGGAAAGAAGGTGGCCATCTGCGACCAGGTCGAGGACCCTTCTCAGGCCAAGGGCATCGTCAAACGGGAAGTGGCCCGTATCGTCACTCCGGGAACGGTTCTGGAAGACAATGTCCTGGAGTCCTCCCGCCCCAATTACCTGGCCGGTCTTCACCGGGAGAAAGAAGCATTCGGTCTCGCACTGCTCGACATCTCCACCGGTGATTTCCGGGTGGAGGAGTCCGCGGATCTCGGGGCCTTGCTGGATAGTTTCACTGCTGCAGGTCCTGCGGAGCTACTTGTGGCTGCGGACGAAGAGGATCAATGGCCCGCTGATGTCCGGCTGGTCGCACGGGTGCTGACTCCCTACGACGAATGGACGTTTGAATCGGATGCAGCGGAGGATCTTCTGCTGCGTCATTTTCAGGTGCAGTCACTGGAAGGATTTGGATGCCAGGGGTTGGGGCCGGCGGTGGGTGCTGCAGCTGCCGTGCTGCATTATGTTCATCATAACCTGCACAACAAAGTGGACCATATCCGCCGCCTCCAGGTGCGGAACCCGGAAGACTTTCTGGTCTTGGATGAGGCCACGGTATCCAATCTGGAATTGCTGGAATCACGGGATCCGCGTCCCGGTCACCGGGGACCGACCCTGCTGAAGGTGTTGGATACATCCCGCACGGCCATGGGTGCCCGGTTACTGCGCCAATGGATTCAGCGTCCGTTGACCAAACGCGAAGCCATTTGTGCCCGTCATGATGCGCTGGAAGAATTGATCCGGAATCAGGCCGTATACCGGGGCGTACGGGAGTCACTGGGAGCGGTAAAAGATGTTGAACGGCTGCTCTCCCGACTGCACAGCAGCAGCGGCAATCCCCGCGAAGTCCAGGCCATGTCTCAGTCCCTCCGGGCGTTGCCGGAACTGAAAACCCTCCTGGGCCAAAGTGCTTCAGAACGCCTGCGGGCTCTGGGAGAGGGGATGCAGCCGCTTCCAGAGCTGACGGATGTGATCGACGCGTCGCTGGTGGAGGAGCCCCCCGCCAACCTGAAGGATGGAGGGGTCATCCGGGAAGGCATTCACCCAGAGCTGGATGAGCTCCGACAGGCTTCAACCGAAGGAAAAAACTGGCTCGCCCGGTTTCAGGTGGAGGAACAGGCCCGCACCGGGATTAAAAGCCTCAAAATCCGGCACAATAAAGTGTTCGGCTATTACATTGAGGTGAGCAAAGCCAATCTCGACCTGGTTCCGGAGGACTATCAGCGCAAGCAGACATTGGTCAATGCTGAGCGGTTTATCACCCCGGCTCTGAAAGAGGTGGAAAATAAAATTCTCGGCGCTCAGGACCGGTCGGTGGCCCTGGAGCAGGAATTGTTTGCCGAACTTCGCGCGAACGTGCTCGAGCATACCGCAGACATTCAGCAAAGCGCGGAATCCCTCGCTGAGGTGGATGTGCTTTCTACCTTGTCGGAACGGGCTCTGACCCTGAACTACTCCCGTCCGGAGATGCTCGATAACGGAACCCTTGATATTCGGGATGGCCGCCATCCGGTGATTGAAACGCTTGAAGATTCCGAACGCTTTGTTCCCAATGACACCTTCATGAACCAGGAGACGGATCAGTTCCATATTCTCACCGGTCCCAACATGGCCGGAAAGTCCACCTATATCCGGCAGGTGGCCTTGATGTCGATTCTGGCCCAGATGGGAAGTTATGTGCCCGCCTCCTCCGCCCGCATGAGTGTGGTGGATCGGGTATTCACCCGGGTGGGGGCGAGCGATGACCTTGCCCGAGGACGCAGTACCTTCATGGTGGAAATGCAGGAGACGGCGAACATTCTGAACAATGCGACGCCCGACAGCCTGGTGATCCTGGATGAGATTGGTCGGGGAACCTCGACCTATGATGGCATCAGCATTGCCTGGGCGGTGGCGGAACATCTGCACAACCGGCCGGAGAGCAAAGCCAAAACGCTGTTCGCCACCCACTACCACGAACTGACCCAGCTTCCGGATTCGCTGTCCGGGGCCAAGAATTACTCCGTAGCGGTCCGGGAGAGGGGGGAGCAGATCGTCTTCCTCCGGAAAATCATCGAGGGCGCGGCGGACCGGAGTTACGGAATACAGGTGGGACGGCTTGCCGGCCTGCCTGAACCGGTGGTGACCCGGGCCCGGGAGATTCTTTTCGGGTTGGAAGGGGGGCAGAAGCATCCGGGACAGCCCCAGATTCTCCACCCTCGCTCGCGTCCGAAAAAAGAGGACCCCGGGCAGATGAAGCTGTTCGGGGAATAGAGGCGATGGAAGGGAGTTGCGAGTGTCGGGTGACTTATGAACGTTCCGGAATCTTTTTCTGAAGCCTGTACCCAGGCGGGAATGTCGGTTCCCTCCGACCGCCTGGAGTTGCTTGCAACCTATGTGCAGCGCCTCCTGGAGGTGAATCGGCGGATGAATCTCACTGCGGTCCGGGAGGAAGAGGGGGTCTGGACGCGGCACATCTTTGACAGTCTGCTGTTGATCCCGAGGCTGAAAGCCGATGCAGGACAGCGGGCGCTGGATCTGGGAAGCGGTGGAGGGTTCCCGGGACTTGTCCTTGCGATCATGCGGCCGGATATGGAGTGGACGCTGGTTGATTCCGTAGGCAAGAAAACCCGGTTCCTGCAGGAGACAGCCGACGAGTTGGGACTCCAGAATGTCCGCAGTTCTTCAGAACGGGCGGAAGTGCTGGGGCAACATCCTGCCTACCGTGAGCACTTTCATGTGGTCACCGCCCGTGCGGTTGCAAGGCTGAACATTCTGTTGGAATTCACGGTGCCTCTGCTGAGAAAAGGGGGGCATCTGCTGGCAATGAAAGGGGAGAAAGCCCCGGAGGAAATCCGTGAAGCACGACGCGCGGTGGAGGTGCTTCGGGTGAAGCTCCTGCACCAGGAGCTTCAGCCTGGTGGCGGATATCTTCTGGACTACAAAAAGATGGCCGAAACACCGAGGAACTACCCCCGTGCAGTGGGGGTACCCGGTCAGAAACCTCTATAAGAATATCTCGGGAAGTTCCTGACGCTTGTCATGAGTGATCAGGAGATACGTATGAGCGGCATCATTCCACTGCACGGCTTCCCGTTGCTGAATTTTCATTTTCACCGCCGGTTGGACGTCAGAGACATCCACGGTTTCATTGTCGGTAATGAACAGGTGGACAATCTTGCCTTGCACCTTGAAACACATCAGGGAGACCGTTCCATTGGGGCCTTTCAGGTTTGCGCAGCCAATACCCGTTTCATCCATAAGCTGAGTCGGGGCGGACACCGCCGGGCTTTTGTTCTCATGCATCCAGGACACCAATTCCGTGGTGTCCCTGCTTTTGAACTCCAGGAAGGGCATATCCTGAACCGTCTTGCCGACGTAACTGCGGAAGGCGTCCTGCGGGGGCTGATTCCGGTACGCCACTTCCATTTCCTGGCTGTGTTGCTGGTCCAGGACCAGAGATGAAAGGACCGACATCCCGGCCAACAGCAGCACCAGCAGCGCGGCCCAGGCAAACTGAGTGCGCACCGTCCATGGACTCAGCTCCATTTCGATCCGGGTGGTGGTGATCAACGGCATTTTCCGTTCCAACTCTTTGCGGATGCGGTTGCGAACATCCTGCGGCATCTCATCTGTGCGGATCAGTACAGGATGCTGCTCGTGAAACTGTTTGGCCTCCTCATAGGCCTCCTGCAGCTGTGGATCGGCCTCTAGAGCCTCCCGAGCCTTGATAAACTCGGGTTCCCGGCTCAATGGAGGATGATCATCCGCTGCCAGAAGGTGGGCGATTATGGTGTGTGTGTCTTTCATTTGACAGTATGACGGATGATTTTGATGCTTCTTACAGTTCTCATCAAGAAAAAGCAGGAAGGAAAGCCGTCTCTTTTTCCATTGCCTGACTGGAGTGGATGGGGTAATCCCCGCCTTCACCCGCAAAACGACAGAGGAACAACAGGACAGATTCATGAGAGTGCTCACCGGCTTTCAGCCTTCGGGAAAACTGCATATCGGCAACTACTTCGGTGCGATGAAACCGGCGCTGGCCCTTCAGGAGGATCATGAGGTTTTTCTGTTCATCGCCAATTACCATGCCCAGACCACGGTCAAGGACGGAGACGCCCTGCGGGCTTACACCCGTGAGGTGGCGCTGGATTTCCTGGCCTGCGGACTGGATCCGGCCCGTACAGTGTTCTATCGCCAGAGCGATGTCCCGGAGGTGCATGAGCTGGCCTGGCTCCTGAGCGTGGTATGTCCCATGGGGCTGTTGGAGCGGGCCCACAGCTTCAAAGATAAAACCGCCAGGGGGGTGGATGCCCACCACGCGCTGTTTTCCTATCCGGTTCTGATGGCGGCCGATATTCTCTGTGTGAACGCGGACATTGTTCCCGTAGGCAAAGACCAGAAACAGCATTTGGAAATCGCCCGGGACCTCGCCGGAAAATTCAACCGGACTTATGGAAAAGAGGTGTTTCATCTGCCGGATCCCATGATCCGGGACGCGGTTGCGATCGTTCCCGGGGTTGATGGTCAGAAAATGTCAAAATCCTACGGCAACACCATCGAACTCTTTGGCAGTGTGAAGAAAATCCGCAAAACCATCATGAAAGTGGTGACGGACAGCACCCCCTTGGAGGACCCGAAAGACCCGGACACCTGCAATGTGTTCGCCTTGTACAAGCTTTTTGCCTCAGAAGAGGAACAGGCGGAGCTTGCCGCGAGGTACCGGGCGGGGGGAATGGGCTACGGCGAGGCGAAAAAAGCCCTGGCTGACAAGACGGAAGAGGTATTCGGCCCCTTCCGGGAACGCCGTGCGGAGTTGGAACAGAAACCGGATGAAGTGGACGCCGTGCTGGAGGAGGGCGCCGCCCGGGCCAGGGCGGCTGTGGAACCGGTCCTCAATGCTGCCCGGGATGCCGTAGGATTATGAGGTGTAGACATGTCAGAGGAACAAGAAGACTATAAAGTAAAACTGGAAGTATTCGAGGGGCCTCTCGATCTTCTGCTCTTTCTCATCAAGAAAGAGGAGGTGGACATCTACGACATTCCCATTGAGCGAATTTGTTCCCAGTATAATGAGCATCTGAACCTGATGCGGATGCTGGACCTGAACATCGCCGGGGAATTTCTCGTGATGTCCGCCACCTTGATGCTGATCAAAAGCCGTATGCTGCTCCCGGAAGAGGAGCGCCCCGAACTGGAAGAGGATGAGGAGGATCCCCGTCTGGACCTGGTCCGACAACTGGTGGAATACAAACGGTTTAAGGATGCCGCCAATACTCTGGAGGAGCTTGAGGAGGCTCAGCATAACGTGTTTTTCCCCGAGGGGGAGCATGTGGCGATTGAAAAGGATTCCGGTCTTGCCCTGCGGGATGTAAGTATTTTCGACCTGCTCAGCAGCTTCAGTGAGATTCTGAAACGGGCGGAAAGCGAGCAGTTAACCGAAATTTTCGCCGAAAAATTCACCGTGGCGGACAAGGTGGATTTTCTGATGACGGAAATTGTGCGGAAAGGGAAAAAGAAATCCCTTCATGGCCTGTTCCGGGATATGCGGTCCCGGAGCGAAATGGTCTGCACCTTCCTTGCCATTCTGGAGCTGATTCGGATGAAGCAGGTCCGGGCCGCACAGGAGCCGGGGGAGTTCACCGATATTATGCTACTCAAAGTGGAAGAGGAGGCCCCAGTGCCTGAAACCGGAACATTGGATGAGGTGATGGGAGATCCCGGCTATGCATGATGCGGACAGTATTCCTGAAATCAAAGAAATCCTCGGAGCCCTCCTGTTTGCCACCCGTGAACCGATCACGGCCCGGCAGATGGTGAATGTGTTTAAACGCACCGCAGAAACCTACGAAGGCATTGAAGCCAGTTTCATTGAGATTACGGCCAAAGAGGTCAATCAGGCCCTGGAGGAGCTCCGGGAGGATCTTGCCTCGTCCAAGCTTGGACTGGAGGTCGCAGAGGTTGCCGGAGGGTATCGCCTTCGCAACGTGAAAACCGTGGGCCCCTGGCTGCGTGAGCTTCTGGAGAAAGGCAAGGCGAACAAACTCTCAAAACCTGCATTGGAAACCCTTTCGATTATTGCCTACCGCCAACCTGTACAACGCTCGGAAATTGAATCTGTCCGTGGAGTGGCTGCGGATTCGATTGTCCGGAACCTGCTGGAAATGGGGCTGGTTAAAGTCGTTGGGCGAAGTGACCTGCCTGGAAAACCCTGGCTGTACGGCACCACACAGGTCTTTTTAGAGCATTTTGGGCTCAACAGCCTGGATGAACTTCCCGGGATGGCGGAAATGCGTCGGAACCTGGAACAGCGGGAATTGGCCCTGAAAGAGAAAGAAGCCGCTGCGGCTGCAGACACCCCGTCTGAGGAAGGGGAGCAAGAGGCGGCCGAGGTGCCCGCGCAGGAGGAGAAGCCTGAACCGGTACAAGAGGAAGAACCGCCAGCGGAAGAGGAAAACACCTCTTCCTCTGAGTCCGACCCGAGTGCATAAATCTGCAACCTTGACGTTGTGATCCGGGACTGGCGACGTCCGGCGGTTCCAGGGGGACTTAGAGCACCATGCGAACGCCTTCGACGTTCCGGAACGTCCGGTCGATCGACTTCATCCGTTCCTCGGATTCCACGCTCACGCTGAGCTGATAACTCAGGTACGTACCGGAAGAGCTGGTGTTCCCCGCTTTAAGGCTTTCCGCAACACCCAGTGATGCCGCAGCTTCGCGGACCCTCTGGTCCACCTCGGGAGTGGCCTGACTTACAATACGGAAGTGAACATCAACTGGATATTGAACTTTCTCATCCCCAAAGACCGGATCACTCATCTTCATCCTCTTTTTCGGATTCACTTTGGCGTTTCACCTCCTCTCCCTTGAGCAACGTGTGTGCCTCGCGAAGAAAGCCTGGAATGAGATCGCGGTGGGGGCTTTCCTGAATGGCCTCCACAATGTCCTGCTCCGGGACGTTCCCCGGTGCGGAACCGGCAAACCAATCACCTGCATTTCCAAACAGGTTGTAGCGGCTTTTCGCAAATTCGATCATGTCGAAGGCTTTGGCCCAGGTGTACAAGCGGAGAATTTCGCGCAGATGAAGCCCGCCGGGAGCCTTGGAGGGCAGGGGAAGTCCTGCTCCGTACGTCTGGTGCCAGCCTGGGACAAAGATCCGGTCAATCTCCTCCTGAATGCTTTTGAGAATCGGAGGGACCACTTCAAGACGTCGGTCGTACCAGGCCATGCCGGCTACATGTTCGTCAAAATCTGAAGGCTTCGCCACGCCTGTACTGAGGGTGTGAACCTTCTGTTCACACAGGCAGTAGAGGGCGTTAAACTGCATGGGCGTCAGTGGCTCACAGAATGACGTCAGTTTTTCAGTCGGGGTGTGCAGCCGACCCCCTTTGTCATTCGGGCTGATGATAAAGACGCCCATGTCCTGCCTCGCCGCGGCCTGAATGGCGGGATAGTTATCGTGGTTCACCAGATACCAATGGACGTTCATGTAGTCAAAAAGCCCGGTGAATGCGGCTTTGGTGATAATATCCGTCAGCCCGTGCGTGGAGAATCCAATAAACCGGATCCGCCCCTGTTTCCGCCATTCTCTCATCTGAGGGACCCCGTAGTCGATGGCCCGGTTCAGTTCAGCTTCATTATTGATTCCGTGAATGGAGAGCAAATCCACATGGTCGAGTTGCAGCCGCTCCATGCTGGTTTCAAAGGACTGGATAAACTGATCCCGGTCGTCTTTGATGCCAATTTTCGTCTGCACAATCAGCTCATCCCGGGGGAGATCCTTGAACACCTTGCCGAGTTGATATTCGCTGCTCCCGTATCCACGGGCGGTTTCGATATGCCGGATGCCGTGGGACAGAGAGCGGAGAATGCACTGGCGGACATGTTCGGTGGATTCATCGGTCACATCTGCAGGCGGCAAATCGTTCCAATCCTGCTGATACCGCATCCCCCCGGTGGTGAAGACCGGCATGTCGAGGCCGGTACGGCCGAATCGTCGGGTGGGAACGTGAGGATGGGACATATTTCCTACTTAGATGCGAATCATCTCCCTGCAAGCGGATAACCCCTGTAAAAAGGCAGGTTCTTCATTGACTCAGGGTTTTCACCCCGTATACGTGCCAAACTTTTCCACCCGGTTCAAACCGGCAGCCCTTGCAAAGGACCGTACCGTGCCGTCGAAAAAAACAACGTCGAAGAAAACCAAATCCACAAAATCCGCTTCCACCGCCAAGGGGAAGACGGCCACGACGGCTAAGAAAAAAACGGCCACCACGAAGAAAAAGACCGCTGCGAAACCAGCACCCGCGCAAAAGAAATCCACGGCAAAGAAAGCTCCGGCGAAAAAAGGTCCTGCAGCCTCTGCGGCCAAAACCACGGCTGCGAAGAAGAAAACCGCCAAGGCCAAGGTGCCGTCCGGGATTCCCGGACCCAGTGGGCGCCGGGTCGCCGAAGCGTTAACGGATCCGAAAGAAGCTCCGGTGAAACCAGCAGGTTCCGTGGTCAAAGGCAAAGCCCTGAACAAACGGGAATTGAAAAAATTTCAAAAGCTTCTGCTTGAACTTCGTGACCGCCTGCTGGGGGATATTCAGTTTTTGACCACGGACAATCTTCATCGTGCGGGCCGTGAGACCGGCGCAGACCTCTCAGGAGCAGCTCAGCACAGTGCCGACCACGGAACCGATAACTTCGACCGCGAGTTTGCTCTTAGTCTGGCCAGCACCGAGCAGGATGTGCTCTATGAGGTGGAGGAGGCGCTGATGCGCATCGAAGAGGGCGGATACGGTGTCTGCGAGCTGACGGGGGTTCAAATTGAACGTGCCCGGCTTGAGGTCATCCCGTACACCCGTTACAGCGTGCAGGCCCAGGCAAAGATGGAACAGGGCCGTGCCCGGTACCGTCCTTTCGGTCAATCCTTCAAAGGCTGGTAATGAGCGGCGAGTCGCCGTCCACCCCTCCGCCGAGGTGGCCCTTTGCCGTGGGGTTGGTGGCGGCGCTGCTGGATCAGCTGACCAAACGCTGGGCTTACACCACCTTATATGATCCAGCCCTGGACCGGGCGGTGAACACCATCGAGGTGATTCCGGGGTTTTTTCATTTCCATTTTGCCAAGAACACCGGAGCGGCGTTCAGCCTGTTTCAGAATCACCCGCTTCCCCTGACCATTTTTTCCGTGGTCGTGTTCTGTCTGATGATAGTGTTTCGGGAAAAGCTGTTCGAACGCACCCGCCTGGAACAATGGGCGTTCGGGCTGATTATGGGGGGGGTGATCGGGAATGTCACCGACCGGATCCGGCTTCAGTATGTTGTGGATTTCATCCACTGGCATTGGGCCGACCGAAACCTGGACTGGCCGATCTTCAACCTGGCGGACTCGTTTATTTGTATAGGCGTAGGACTCTACATGCTGTCGGGGCTTCGGCGTTCCAAATCCGCTGACAGCGAATGAACGGTTCGACCCCTTTGTTTTTCCTCGGTGGTCCCACTGCATCAGGAAAAACGGATGTGGCGCATCTTCTGGCAGATCAACTGGGGTTGAGGCTGCTGTCCGTCGACTCCATGATGGTGTATCGCCATCTGGATATCGGGACGGCAAAACCGACCTCAGAGGAACAGGAACGGTATGCGTATGCCGGGGTGAATCTGGTGGATCCCGGGCAGCGGTTTTCGACCGGCCACTGGCTTCGCGCAATCCGGGAGCAGTTGGATGACCGCCCCACGTTGGCGGTTGGAGGGACCGGACTCTACTTTAAAGCCCTGATGCTGGGACTGGACGAAGATACCCGACAGGACCGGGGCGAGACACCGGATGTGGCGTTTATGCAAAGGGAACTGGAACGGTTGAAACCGGGCATCCTGTCCTCCCTTGCAGATCCGGAGAACCCACGTCGGCTTGAACGGGCCCTGTTGCGGATCCAGGAAGGGAAAGATCTGCCTGGACGGTGGATCGGTGACCGCGGTGTCATGATGCCGGTCCTTCATTGGCCTCCCCACGAATTGAACGAACGGATCGAGAGCCGGATCCGCATGATGTTCGAGCAGGGACTGTTGGCGGAGGTCAGTGCCTTACAGCAAATGGGAGCCCTGACCGGGACCGCTTCACAGGCGATCGGCTATCAGGAAGCAGAAGCGGTTCTGGAGGGGACAGCCTCGCGTGAGGAGGCGATTCAAGCACTCGCTACCCGAACCCGTCGATATGCCAAACGGCAACGGACCTGGTTTCGGAATCAAATGAATTCCCGTTGGATCGAGGTGCGGAACGATCAGGACCGGAACCGTCTGGCAGATGAGGTACGGGGAGTCTGGGAGGAAACCGGCCCCTTTCTCTTTTCCCGGGAGACCGGGGATTGAGAGTTGAGTTTGTGCGGGATTTGAACATTCTGTGCAGATGGATCAGGTCAGGGAAGCGTACATCACTGCAAAAGAACTGCCGAAACGGCTGCAGCCAAGGGAGATGTTTGACCGGACCGGGGCGGAACATGTGCCGGACGAGGTTCTCCTCGCCATTCTGCTCCGTTTCGGCACCAAAGGCCATAACGTGGTGGACCTCTCACGGGAGCTGATACAACGGTTTGGCTCGCTGACGGCATTGGTCCGGGCTCAACCCAAAGAGCTCAGCCAACTGAAGGGGATTGGCCCGACCAAAGCCCGTGAACTCAAGGCCGCACTGGAATTGGCCCGCAGGCTGAGTCAGGAGCAGGCCGATGAGGACCCGGTGATTCAGGGGCCCGAGGATGCCGCACGCCTCCTTCGTGAACAGGCCAGGGAGCTGGAGCAGGAGCGGTTCTGGGTGTTTCCTCTGGATACCCGCAATCACTTGAAATGTCAGCCGGTCCTGGTCAGTCAGGGTCTGCTGAATGCCAGTTTGGTGCATGCCCGGGAAGTGTTTCTCCCCGCGATCGAACGCAAAGCGGCTGCGGTTTTGGTCGCCCATAACCATCCCAGCGGAAATCCATCCCCCTCTCCAGAGGATCTGAAGGTCACGAAAGAACTCATTGAAGCCGGTAGAATTCTGGGCATTCAGGTACTGGACCATGTCATTATCGGGCAGCTACGGCCGGGCCAGAGTTCGTATTTCCACAGCATTCGCGAGAGCGGAATGGTGTCGTTCTCTTCGTAAAAAAACGGATGTTTCGGAAGCGGGAGCCCAAATCCCATCTGGCTTCTTCCCTCACTCATGCCTGGAACCCGACCGGGAGTTTCCCCATCCCTGAACGTTGAAACGATGACAGGAGTGCCCCCGTCCCGTGTGTACACCCCTAACGCACCGGATGTCATTTCCCACCTGGGAAGGAAGTTTTCCCACTTTTTTCATTGCCAAAGGAGAAAGAAGCGTGCAAGGATGCCCGCCGTTCGCGAGCGTAGCTCAGCTGGTAGAGCACCACCTTGCCAAGGTGGCTGTCGTGAGTTCGAATCTCATCGCTCGCTCCATTTCCCCCTCTTCTGAGGGGGTTTTTTTGTGTTCAGTTACGGTTAATAAGAATGGGTTTTCATTTGCATTCACGACCTGTGATTATATCTATTGAGATCCCATTATCATTAAAGATGTCTTAGGAGACCTATGAAGCTTCGTCTATTCCCTCTATTCCTTTGTTTCGCCGTTCCCGTATTTGCCCAGGAAGACCCGCAACTTCTGGTTCCTTCCTTCCATGCGTATGGTGTGGTTGGCAGCTCCTCTGCGGATTCTCCCGGTGAATTTGCTCCTGGCGGGCACGATCCCAACCGGGATGGTGCGTTTCAGGTTCAGGCCCTGGAACCCTCCCTGTCCCTGCACTGGCAGGATCACGTGCGTGGATTCGTCACAGGTCTGGCGTTCACGGATCAGAATGATGACTTTGAGTGGGAATGGGAAGAGTACTTCCTCTCTCTTCACAGCCTTCCCGGTGGATTCGAACTCCGCGGAGGATTGATGCTCAACCGTGTCGGCTTTCACAATGCCCAACACCTCCACAGTTGGACGACTGTGGACGCGCCTCTGGTGAACAGCCTGTTCCTCGGTGAGGACGGACTGGCAACCAAAGCCGCCGAACTCAACTGGTACTCGCAAGGTGACAACCCGTTGGTGCTCTCCCTCTCCTTTGGTCAGCGTCCGGACCACTCTCATGACCACGGACATGGCGGAGAAGATGAGCACGGGCATGAAGACGAGGACCATGATGATGAGGAACACGAAGGGGAGGAGCACGAGGAGCATGGGGACGAACATGGCCATGAACATGGTGAAGGGTTTGAAGCGCTGGAAGAGTTCCGGGTCCAGGACGATGTCTGGACACTTGGTCTTCGCAAAGACCTGGCCGTGGATGATTTTAACCGTTGGACCTTCGCCGGTTTCGGCGGAGGCGGAGACAATGAAACCGGTGAGTCATCCTGGTTTGCCGGTGTGGGCGTGGAATACACCTGGCGCGAAAACGGCCTTGAACCCGGTGGGCGTGCCGTTCGCTGGCGCACTGAAATCATCCACATGGACGGCAAGGCCGGTGCCCATGACGACGATCATGAGGAAGAGCATGAAGAGGAGGAGCACGAAGAGGAACACGAAGAGCATGGGGATGACGACCATCACGAGGAAGGTTCTACCTCCATCAGCGGCATCGGCTTTTCCTCGGAAGTAAAGGTGGAAGCCACCGATCTGGTCCACCCGTTCCTTCGCTTTGACTATGTGGATTCCATTGATGAACTCGAAGCCTCCGACTGGTTCCGAACCTCGATCGGGACCGCACTCAAGGTCTATGAAGGCGTGGAACTGAAGCTGCAGGCCAATTTCGACGAGCGCGGCGATGAAAGTGAGCAGTCTTTCTGGGCCCAAATCGGTTTTGCCTGGGGTGGCCCCGAAGTTAGGTAACATGTTCTCTCTCCGTGTGTACCTGGTTTGGCTGCTGTGCCTCACCTGCCTTCGGGCAGGTGAGGTTCCGCAGGTGGTGACCCTCCATCCGATCCTGTCGGAAATGGTGTCCCGGATCGCCGGAGAGAGTCTCGAGGTTCACTGCCTCTTACCTGTGAACGAAAATATTCATGAGTTCGATCCGACTCCCTCCCAGATGGCGAAGACGCAAAAGGCGGATTTGGTTGTGGCCATGGGAAAACATTTGGAACCGTATCTGGATAAACTCGCGGATAACCTTCCGGAAGGGGTTGAGATTTATGAGGCGGGAAAAAAAGTTCCCTCCGTGCTGATCGATCCCAATTTGGCGGTGTTTGCCTGTTGTCCGACCCATATGCACGGGGCCATTGATCCACACTGGTGGCACAGTCCCCTGTCGGTCCGTCGGGCTGTTCGAAATGTGGGACGTCGCTTGGAAGCCTTGGTCCCGGAAAAGAAAAAGGAATTCCGACAACAGACCGACGTCCTGATGGACGAACTGGAGGAACTGCATGCCTGGGCAGAGCGGGAGCTGAAACGGATTCCCAAATCAGACCGGAAACTCGTGACCTCCCATGCCGCCTTTGGCTATTTCTGCAAGGATTATGGATTTGTGGCCATTCCGGTTAAAGGATTGACGGATAAACAGAATCCCTCTCCCAAGGATCTGGCGGAATCCATCGAAACGTTAAAACGTGAGAAAATCCGAGTGGTTTTCCCTGAAACAAAATCATCCTTTGAAACGCTGGAAGCCATTCAGAAGGCAACGGACGTCAAGATCGCGGAACCGTTGATTGCGGATTTTCTGCCCCCCAATGGAGAATCCTACGCGGAAATGTTCAAAGCAAATGTTTTGAACATCCAAACGTCTCTCTCTAAAGAGTAGGCGTGTATGAAGGGTTCTCCACTTCGAGACCTAATCCTGGTCATTCTGGTTGGACTGGTGTCGCTTTGGCCGCTCCTGACTCTTACGAGCCGTAGCACGTCTTTGCTGTCGGATTCTGAAGTGACTTCAGAGGCCCTGCCGCTCGAAAGCTGGCTTGAAGTTGTCTTCTCCCATCCCCCCAAACGGGTCCGGCTCATGCAGGAGGAAACGGTGCTGCTGGACAGTGGAGGGGCCTTGCAGGAGGAGGCCGATGCCCTACTTGAGCTGCGGGACGGTGTCCTGCAGATCAAGGTCATCATTGAGTGGCCTGAAGGCGTGGAGCAGGCGTATGCGGAACTGACAGTGGAACCGGGAAATCTGCCGACTGTGCAAGCTGGAGCCTGGGGCACGGGCATGCAGGAGGAACTGTTCGAGTTTAGTTGGCCGGTATCCGAATGAGCGAATTTGATTTTTCTCTGCTTGGCCCTGCACATGCCCCCCATCCGGATCACGAATTGGTGGTCGAGGGTCTGAGTGTGAACTATGGGTCCATCTGTGCGCTTCAGGAAGTGAGCTTTCGGATAGGCTGCGGGCATGCCATGGGGCTCTTAGGCCAGAATGGTGCTGGAAAAAGTACTCTGCTGAAAGCCATTGCAGGTCTGAACACCCCGTTATCCGGGAAGGTGGAATGGAGTGGCCGCCCTGTGACGGACATGAGGCAGGAAATTGCCTACCTGCCTCAGCTCAGTGAACTGGATCCAAGATTTCCGCTTACGGTGCAGGGAGTTGTGGAGTTGGGTCGCTATCCTCACCTTGGAGACACACACCCCTGGAGCCCCTCTGATTCGGAGATCGTCGAGAAAGCACTGACCATGCTTCAACTGAATGATCTCAGGGGGCGGAGGCTGTTTCAACTCAGTGGTGGGCAGCTTCAGCGTACCCAAATTGCCAGAGCGCTGTCCCAGGGTGCACATGTCCTCCTGTTGGATGAACCGTTCAGCGGACTGGATGAACCTTCTCAACACCTTTTGCGGGACCTGTTTCAGGAACTGGTGAACCGTGGCCGTTTGCTGTTGGTCTGCCATCACGATTTGAAGACGGTACCCGTTTTGTTTGATACCGTGTTGCTGCTGAACCGCGAAATGGTGGGCGTGGGGCCGACATCAGAGGTCTTCACCGAAGATCATCTCCTCCAGACCTATCCGACAGGACCTTCTGCGGAGAAGTCGGATGTTTGATTTTCTGGAGTACACCTTCAATCAACGCGCACTCCTTGCCATTTCGGTGATTGGATTCAGTAACGGTGCTCTCGGAACTCTGGTCGTGTTGCGGAAACATGCACTTGTCATCAGTGCTCTTGCTCACACCCTGCTTCCCGGAATTGCTCTGGCGATTCTTATTTTCGGGGGGCTAAATCCTTTGGTTGGGTTTGTCGGGGCTCTGGTGGGGGCCTTGGTGGTCGGCCTGTCCACGGTACTGGTGGCCCGTGTTGGACTGTTGGATGATCAAACCGCGCTGACGGTTCTCTACACCACCTCCTTCGCAGGCGGGATTCTGATGCTGGACCGGATCCAGACCTATGTTTCATTGGATAGTTGGCTGTTTGGCAATATTCTCAGCCTCCGGGACAGTGATCTGTGGATCTCCTGTGCCGTGGGATTCCTGGTTCTGGTGGTTCTGGCCCGGTTCAGACGCAGTTGGATTCTGTTTCTGTTCGAACCGTCGATTGCGGCGTCGATGGGGGTACCTGTATCCAAGATGCGTTATCTGTTAACCGGACTCATGGTGTTGGGACTGGTGACCTCTCTACAGGCTGTGGGGGCGGTTCTGTCGGCCGCACTGTTTATCATTCCGACGGCGACCATGCTGCAGTGGGTACGGTCTCCACGGGCGTTACTGTGGGGGAGCGGCGCATTGGGGGCTGGAGCGGGAATGATGTCCGTTGCCTTGAGTAACTGGCTCGATCTCCGAACCGGGGCGACCCTGATCCTGCTTCTCGGCACTGGATTCCTGTTCTCGATTCTTCTGCGCATGGGGCGTGGGTAAATTTTGAACATTTCCCGGGGGTTGGAGGTCTTCATGTTAAACTCTTACCATGAGGTACAACATGAGAAATTCGATCAAGACAGCCGCAACCTGGCTGTTTCTACCCTGGACGTTTCTTGCGGCGGCGACCCCGTTTCTGGGCGTCAGTACCCAGTCACGCCCTCCCTGGAACCGGGATGCAGACCAACTGGCGGAGGGCGTTGGGCTGGAAGTGATTCAGGTCGTGGAGGACAGTGCGGCGGACACCATTCTGCAGAAAGGGGACATCCTGGAAAAACTGGATGATCAATGGCTGATCAACCCGGAGCAGCTCTCTGTGCTGGTGCAGATGAAGAAGCCCGGCGACAGCATGCAAGTAACCTATCTCCGGGATGGATCCCGTAAGACAACAGAGGTGACCCTGGGGACGAGACCACTCGACTTGGCAGCTTCCACTCCCGCTCCATCCACAATGACTCCGGGACGTCCCTTATCGGGTCCGGGGTTGCGAACGTTTCCCGGGATGCCGTCTCAACTGGAACAGCGTTTTCTGGAGATGGAGCGTCAAATGGAGGCGATGCAGCAACAGCTTCATCAACAGATCCCGCCCATGAACCACCATCAGCAGTCTTCCATTTCCCGGAACATGACCTGGATGGACGGAGATACACGGGTGGAATACCGGTCTCAAAATGGGAAGGCTGAGGTTGTCATCTCGGAAAACGGAAAGGAACAGTTTCGGGGCCCGTTGAATTCTGCAGAGGATTTTCAGCAGGTTCCGGAGGCGTTCAGGGATTTCCTCCGAACGAAGGGACTGGAACCCGAGAAAGCCGGTATCAAGCTGTGAGGATTGCCCAGGACAGGTGCTGAGCGGTCCGCCGCTTCCGAAGAAGGGGGCCTCCTTTTGCCTGCCGTAAAAAAAACGCCCGGGGGATTCCCGGGCGTTTTGACATCAAAAGATCGGCAACTTACAGACCTTTGAGTTGTCCCTGAAGTTTGGCGATCTCTTTTTCAATCGCTACTTTTTCAGTTTCTTTTGCCGAATCAATCAGCCCGGTTACAATTCCCTGAATTTTTTCCAATTCAGAAGAACTGAGAGACTTGTACGTCTTCTTGAGCAAGAGTGCGGGCTTCAATTCTTCGCCCAATTCAGGTGCAGCTTTGCGGCCAGCGCCTTTTTTGGGTCCACGTTTCTTTTTCGGGCCAGTGGATTTCTTTTTCAGATCCTCTGGAGTTGCGGGACGATATCCGAATTCACCTTTTTTATTGGTGATGGGGTTTCCGGCTTCATCTTTCGCCCATACACAACCACTGGGAGGACGGCCGGGGCGATTTGGGTTTTTCACTGCTTTGTATTCCATTGCTACTCTCCTATTGAATACAGATGAACTCCATCTCCCCGTAAGGTGGCGAAGTTTATATGATCGATTTGGAACTATGTAAAACAGGAAAGTTAAAAAAAATAGGAAATAACTCGAACATTCGGATACGCATCATGCATTCGTTACCATTTAATTGAGGGTGGAAATACTCCGAACTTAATTCTTCCGTGGTGATGTCGCAAAAAAGATATTTGAATTTCCCCTTTGGGAATAACCCGCCACTCCTCGGAATACATGTTCTTGTTTTCAACGAAACCAGAGGATCAATTCGAGCGGTGGAGTTCATGTCCGGTTCAAAGGGAAGAGAAAACAGACAGAGTGAGCTTGGGAAAAAAACGGACCCGAAGTCAGCTCAAAAAAAACCGCCCACCGGAATGCCGGGAGCGGTTTCGTTGGCAGACGCCAGGCTGGACCTGATCCTCAGCCCACAGATGGAAGGACACCCAGACTGAACACAAGCACAAACAGGGCGACGGTTTCCACCATGCCGATGGTCATGAGGTATAACCCGAACCCTTTTCCTGTTTCACCCAGAGAGTCCGCACCGGCTGCACCCGCTTTTCCCTGAAGGATGGCGGAGGCAGCCATGCCGATTCCTGCGAGCGGGCCACCAATTAAAAAGAGAGCCCATTGTTCGTTCACCGACTCCACGGCCAGGGCTGCCATGCTGTTCATAAGAACGAATCCATAGATGATCTGTGAAAGGGGCGCACCCACAAAAATCACCAGCAGAAAGCTGGCGGGACGGTCCTGAAGAAATGCGCGTTTCCATGCTCCGACAGCAGCCATACCGGCTGTACCGGATCCAATTGCTGAGCCGACGGCAGCAATGCTGAGGGCGGCGAGGCCGCCGAGGCGGCAGAGGGCTTCCATCGTTGCAGGTTCCATAGTTGCAGCTTCCGTACTCATTGTGTGATTTCCTTGTTTAGTGAGAGTGTGTGGAATGTTGAATTAAACAGTGGCTGGATCAGAAGCGTCTGAGGATGTTGTGTCGGCAGAGGCTTCGGAGTGTCGCTGAAAAGGGGTGAAAGGAATGCCGGACCATGTCAGTCCGACGTGCGAGGCGAATTCGAGCGTATTCAGACGGATTCCGTGGACCATGACCCCCATTCCGGCGAGGATAAAGTTCAACGCATGCCCGAGAATCAGAATGACTGCCATGATGCCGTTGACAAAGAGATTGCGCTCCACTCCCTCCGGAAACAGCATGGCGTTGAAACTGGACGCAAGAGCGAAGGTGGCCATTCCCACCGCATACAGTCTCACGTAACTGACAACGTCCACGAAATTGTTCACCACAGTGAGGGGAAGCATCATATGATCCACCCATTGTTCCTTCAGTTGTTTCGGAGGGGTCATAAACAACACGACCAGCGCAATACTCACGAAAAACATTGGAAGGATAAAGGAGGGCAGGGCATCCCAGCCGAGAATGAGGTTTCCTGCAATCGCATACATCGTCCAGGTACTGCCAATCCAGCCCAGTTCAGCCAGGGCCTGCAGGGAGCGACGGTTTCTCCAACAGTTCCAGCCGTGAGCCAGTGTCAGGTGGATGGAGCCCAGAATGAAGCACACATTCATTGTGGCGGTGGGGTCGGCAGTGGCTGAGAGGCCTGGAAACACTGCCGGTATACCGCTGATTCCGAAGAGGTTTCCGGTCAGAAACCCCCAAATCGACGTGGCCGAGCCCATCAGGTAAAGCAGATTGGCAAACTTACCGCGGGTGGCGGGTTTTACCAGATTCAGTCCGGCCACCAGGACCAACAGCAGGAGGCCGTAGCCTGCGTCCCCGATGATCATCCCGGAAAAAACGGAGAGAAAGATCAGGAAGCTGGCACCCACATCTACTTCCTGATAGCCGGGGGTGACCCCGAGAAATTCAAATACAGGCTGAATCCAGCTCACAAAGCTGTTTTGTTTCAGAAGGGTTGGGGCGGGATCACCCGCTTCGGCATCCCGCATCAGGAGTGCCGCACCCCACTCGGGTGATACAGCCTTCAGAGCCTCATCCCGGCCTTCGGGTACGAAGCCTTCAATCCAGGCGAGTTCCTCGGTGTGCTCCATTCCGGCATGTGCCTGCAGGTAGGTCAACTCGTCTTCCAAATCCAAGAGGTAGGCGGTGAGATCCGGAAGACGGCCTGCTGCACCTTTGAGCGTTTGGTCATGACCGGAGGACAAGGCCTCAAGGCGTTGTTCCAACCGCTGGAGGCGAATGACGCCCCGTACCGGCATCTGCAGGGGGTCCAGGGACAGGTTATCAAGCGGGTCCGGAGAAATGCTGATCCCATACCCGGTTGAAGCGGGCAGCCATACCGCCCCCTCCGGAAGGTCCGCAGGAGCTTCACCTGAACGGAAAAAGTCCACTGACAGCCCTCCGCGTTTCAAAGCGTTCAGAGTAGAGGGCTGCACGGTGCCGAATGGCTCCCATGCCCGCAGCTCGCGCTGAACCCGGGTCTGCAGTTGAGCCATCCCCTTCTGCTCGTCCTCAAGCATCTGGCACAGGGCCACCACTTCTACAGGGCTGCCCTCAAGCGGGGAGGCCGGTTCCTGGATTCGGGACAATTTCTGGATGACATTCCGAACCTCGGAAATCCGGGACCGCAGTTTCTCAATGTCGTGATGATCCCTCTGAACCGGGGTGAGATGCACCGCACCGAAATCCCGCAACCGATCCAGGAGATCGGACCGGTCTTCCAGACGGCACATCAGGGTCACATGTCGCATGGGGGTAATCATGCGGCCTGCTCCTCGTTTTTCTTTTTCGCCAGTTTGCCACGGGCCACCCCTGCCACCTGTTCATCACCCAGTGCGATGCGGATGATGCGGATGTTTTCTTTGCATTCGGGGATTTTGACTTTCTCAAACAGATTCACCCGCTGACTGGTGGTCCGCAATTCCGCTTCCAGCAATTCCTCCTGCTGTTTCAGAATCTCAAGTCTTGCCGCCATTTGGATCTCCTGGCGGAGGGCTTGTAATCCTTCGTCGATCCAGGTGGGATGCTGGAGGCGGTCCGGACACTGTTCCTCCAGCTCCAGCGTTTCCAGTACCGGGACGTCCACCCCGGCAATATGCTGGGTGCCCAGTTCCAGACGTTTGAGGGTCAGCCAGTCGGCCAGTGGTAGATCCTCTGCGAACAATGAAATCCAGGACTGCCGCTCCCGACGGGCTTTCTCCACCTCTGCCTCCAGTTCTTCCCGCGCGGCTTCGACCTGCCGCACTTCCGCCTGCAACTGCTGTTTCTTGAGTTGCAGGGTCGGCAGATACCGCTGGAATCGCTTCAGCGACTCCCGTTGGTTTTTCAGTTCCGACTTGGTTCGTTTTAAGGGCATAATGTGTTCGTCATCAGAAGGTTGTCATCGGTCATGGGGTGCCGGATGACTCCTGAGCAATGGCTCCTGACTCTTTCGTAGGCCAAAACTGTTCAATGAGCTCGGAGGGCATTCCACATTCATCCGGTTCAAAGCATTCCGCGAGAATCTGCCAGCAGGTGTCCAGCGCATCCTCAATGTGCAGGGTGACACGGAGGTCCATGAGACGGGATTCAAACAGTCCGCCAAATTTGGCGAGTTTACTGTCCCACTCCGTCATTCGGAATCCCATCGACCGTTTTTCTTCCGTGGAGCGGTAATTTGCGTACAACTGAATCATCCGGTCCATGATCTTGCGGTGATCTTCCCGGGTTTTGTCGTTCACAAACTGTTTGAGTCGGCTCAGACTTCCAAATGGCTCAATTCTGCCGTTGCGGAGGTAGAACTGGCCTTCTGTAATGTATCCTGTGTTGTCGGGAACCGGGTGTGTGACGTCATCTCCCGGCATGGTTGTCGCGGCGAGTACAGTGATGGATCCCGCGGTTTCGAAATCGACGGCTTTCTCATACCGTGCCGCCAACTGACTGTAGAGATCCCCCGGATATCCACGGTTGGAAGGAATTTTCTCCATGGTGATGGCGATTTCCTTCATCGCATCGGCGTAGTTGGTCATATCGGTCAACAGGACCAGCACTTCTTTGTTTTCCAGGGCGAATTTTTCCGCCACCGCCAGACAAAGGTCCGGAACGAACAGACATTCCACCGTGGGGTCGGCGGCGGTGTGGACATACATCACCGTGCGGCTGAGAGAGCCCGCCTCCTCCAGGGTTTCCCGGAAGAACAGGTAGTCGTCGTATTTCAGCCCCATACCGCCAAGAACAATGACATCCACTTCCGCCTGGAGTGCAATGCGGGCCAGCAGGGGATTGTACGGTTCCCCGGCGACGGAGAAAATCGGGAGTTTCTGGGACTGGACCAGGGTATTAAACACATCGATCATCGGGATTCCGGTCCGCACCATTTTCCGGGGAATGATCCGCTGGGCGGGGTTCACCGAAGGGCCTGCCACTCCCACAGGTTCCGCGTCCAGTTGAGGGCGTCCATCGCGGGGACGGGCCGATCCGTCGAAGATACGTCCCAGCAGATCCTCCGAGAAAGGAACGTTCAGTCCGTGACCCAGGAACCGGACGGTGGCGTCCGTGGGGATGCCCCGGCTTCCGGAAAAGACCTGAAGGTAGACTTTGTCACCGTCGAGCTGAATCACCTGAGCCAGGGAGGAGTCCTCACCGAAGCTTACTTCTGCCAGATCGCCGTATCCGACGTCCTGAGCCCGGAGCATCAGCACGTTGCCGACGATATTTTCAATGCCATGGTAAAGCGTATGCATCTTGAGTTCTCCTATGAATCCGTACGGAAGGCCTCCACAGAGGAAAGCAGTTTGGTTTCCTGTTCCGCAAAGCCGGGATCCTCCATGGGGGTCCGGTTCCAGTCTTTGGCCATCTGCTGCCAACGGACAAATTCCTGACGGGCCTGATCCCGTCCGGGGAAGGTGAGGGGGGTGGTGAGAATACGGTGGATCACGCCGAACACATGCTGCTGGCGATCTGCACTGGAGGCGCCGTCCACATCGTGAAAGGCGTCCTGCTGGAGGTACACCTCGTCGAGAAACTCTGCTTTCAGGAACAGGATGAAATCATCCATGGCGGTTCCTTCTTCGCCGACCACTTTCATCATCTGTTCGACATCGCGGCCGTTCCGGAGGGTCCGCCGGGTTTCGTCCAGTTGCAGATCATCCACCAGACTGGGGTACTTGCTCCAACTGTCGAGGGGGTCAATGGATGGATACCGACGCTGGTCGGAGCGTTCCCGGCTGAGACCGTGAAAGGCACCCACCACTTTGAGGGTACTCTGGGTCACCGGTTCCTCGAAGTTACCGCCTGCCGGCGAAACGGTGCCGCCGATCGTCACCGACCCCTCGCTTCCGTCCCGCAGCCGGACCAACCCTGCACGCTCATAGAAGTTCGCGATTACGGTTTCCAGGTAGGCGGGGAACGCCTCTTCGCCGGGAATTTCCTCTAGACGGCCGGACAGTTCCCGGAGTGCCTGAGCCCAGCGGGAGGTGGAGTCGGCCAGCAGCAGAACATTCAGCCCCATCTGCCGGTAGTATTCCGCAATGGTCACGGCGGTGTACACGGACGCTTCACGGGAGGCCACCGGCATTGAACTGGTGTTGCAAATGATCAGCGTCCGTTCCATCAGCGACCGGCCGGTGCGGGGGTCATCCAGTTCCGGAAATTCCCGGAGAGTTTCCACCACTTCCCCGGCACGTTCACCACAGGCGGCCACAATCACGATGTCCACATCCGCACGCCGGCTGGTGATCTGCTGCAATACGGTCTTTCCCGCTCCGAAGGGGCCGGGAATGCAGTAGGTTCCGCCACGGGCAACCGGAAAGAACGTGTCGATGATGCGGACCTGTGTGCTCATGTTTTCCGTGGGACGGAGGCGTTCCTCATAGGCCTGAATGGCTTTTTTGACCGGCCAACTCTGGAACATTTTCACGTCCCTCAGCTCCCCGGAGGCGTCCTCAACTTTCGCCACCACCGTATCCACGGTATAGTCTCCGGCCGGGCTGATGTCCCGGACGGTAAATTCTCCCCGCCAGTCAAAAGGGAGCAGGATCCGGTGGGTGAACATCCCTTCGGGCACCGATCCGACCGCATCGCCTGACCGAACCGTGTCCCCCACCTGCACGCCAGGGCTGAAGGCCCAGACTTTACTGCGGTCGAGTCCGTCAATGTATTGCCCCCGCTCGAGAAAAAACCCGGCCTGCTCGGCCAGTTCCGGTAGCGGGTTCTGCAGTCCATCGTACACCGAGGTCAGCAATCCGGGTCCGAGTTCCACGGACAGGAGCTCTCCGGAGAAATCCACCGGATCGCCGACTTTCAATCCTGAAGTGTCCTCAAAGACCTGCAGCCAGCACTGTCGGCCGCGCACCCGAACAATTTCTGCTTTCAGACGGAGCCCTCCGATACGGGCATACCCGACTTCATTCTGCCGGACGGCCTCGGGGAAGGTCACGCGGATGAGGTTGCCGTTTACACCGTCAATGGTGCCGTGGGAGGAGGCGGAATCATTCATGCGGAAAGGTCCTGTTGGCGGAGTTTCTCCAGAAGAGGTTCGAGAAAACTCGCAGTATGTTCAGTAAATTGGGTCCGGCCGGCCGGTTCATCCCAGCTATCACGGCGTTCCAGAAGCCGGAGCTGAAGGGCGTAGCCGCAAAGGTCGGTGAGAGAGTAAGGTGCGCTGCGGCGACGGTCATCGATCCAGTTCCACTGAGCCTGCAGTAATGCCGTTTCCCGCCGAAGGGGGTCCGTTTCCTCCCAGGCCGTGAGGGCGTCCTTCCGAAGCTGGTCCTCGCTGCCGGGCAAATCAGGGAGGCTGTCCCCGGCCGTTCGGGGAAGCCGCTGGAGGCGTTCCCGGCGGTTCACGGTATCCAGAACCTTCCAGGCATTTGCCCAGCTTATTGCGAATGAGGAGGTCCCGCCGGGAGGGGTTGAGCACACCCGATCCACTTCGGTGAGGTCGGCATCCGACAAGTGAGCGGCACAACGGTGAAAAAACTCCTCGAGATTCAGAGGAGCCGGATCGTGCAGGGAGAGCGTTGGAAAGCTCGCCAGCAGATAGATCCGCATGAACTCAGTCTCCGGCTGAAGAGGGGGTTAACAAGGCCGCAAGCTCAGGTCTGACCGCCGCCGCCAGCCATTCCGCCACCGCTTCTGCACTCACATCCACGCCCTGAGGCGAATCTGCAAATCGGACGGAAAAGCCGGAACCTGTTTTCGGGTTCATGACCACCTCACCGTCCACATCGTTCAGCAGGGAAGGGAGCAGAGGTTTGAGGGCGTCAGCAAGAGCTGCATTCGTTTCCACCCTGACAGTGCCTTTGCCTGCCTCCTTCACGAGTTCTTTCAGCAGACCGGCAACAATTTCGGAGGAGGAAAGACTGCTGGAGGCCGCCGTCGATGCCGCCACTTCAAGCTGTCGGGACAACTCGGTTCTCCACCGCAGCAACAGGTCACGGGCGGCCTGCTCCAGAGTGGCCGTTCCCCGCTCCAGTGCGGCCCTGGCGTCGGCTTCCGCCGTTTCCCGAATCGAGTCAGCCTCTGACTTCGCTTGTGCGAGGAGAGTTTCGGCTTCTTTCCTGGCTTCGGAAAGGATGCGTTCACGCTCCGTTTCCGCTTTTTGCAGGCCTTCAGACTGGATGCGCTCCAGCAGCGGTTGAATCTGTTCGCTCATGAGGAGTGAATGTCTAAGCCCCCCCCTCCTGACTTCAATCCAGAAACGGAGAAAAGTGCGTCGAATCAAGGGTGTGAAAAGAGGGCAGGGCCCTGTGAGGGCTCAGGCATGTGACTGCCCTGTGGCCACTGATTTCAGTCCTTTCAGATCCAGCTTTCCGGTTCCCAGCGTGGGCAGCGCGTCCACCGCCAGCCAGTTTCGGGCATCGGGTTTCCAGAGATTGGGGATGTCCAGTGCACGCACCGCCTCCTGAAACCCGGCGGAGTCCCCGAGTTCCTCGGCAAAGACGACGACCAGTTTCTCCCCTTTCTTCTCATCCGCGACCCCGGTCACTGCGAGTTGGTCCGGAGTGCATCCCACCGCTTTCTGCAACGCCTCCTCCACCGCAGAGTGTGACACCATTTCTCCGGCCAGTTTGCTGAACCGGGTCAGACGATCCGTAATCATGATGAATCCATCCTCATCCTGTTTGACAATGTCCCCGGTGTTGTACCAGCCCTCCTGGAGAACCTCTGCGGTTTTTTCGGGATGATTCAGGTACTGCCGCATCACACTGGGTCCTTTGACCCAGAGCAGTCCGGGGTCCCCCTGTTTTACGGGGTCCCCGGAATCCGGATCCAGAACCTTCACCCGAAGGTTGGGAAGCGGGCGGCCCACACTTCCTTCGAGGGTTCCCCGCTGACAGTAACCGTCCACATCAAAGTCCGGTACATTCACCGCAATCACGGGAGAGCATTCGGTGGCACCATACCCTTCCAGCGGCCGGATGCCAAAACGGCGCTCAAACATATCGGCCACTTTGGACCGAAGTTTTTCAGCCCCGACAACCACCCAGCGAAGCTGAGTGAAGCAGTCGGGGTCAATTTTCCGTATCCAGGCCGTGAGGAAGGTTGGAGTGCCCATGAGAATTGTCGCCTCATGCTTTTTGGCCAGTGAACCGATGGCATCCGCCTCCAAGGGGTGGTGGTGATACACCACCGTCACTCCCCGGGTCAGGGGAAACCAGAGCCCGGCCGTAAAACCGAAGGAATGGAAAAACGGGAGCACGGAACAGAGGCAGTCTCCCGACTGTGGACGGGCGACGGTGGAGAAGCCATCGATGTTCGACAGGATATTGCTGTGCGAAAGAATGATCCCTTTGGGCTGGGCGGTGGAACCGCTGCTGAACAGGATGGTCAGAGGGTCTTCCGGTTTCCAGTCCCGATCAGAGGCCAGGCACGAGGCGGGGAGGCATTTCGCCTTCAAAGCACCAAGACACTTTTCTCCCGCCCCGATGTTCTCAAACAGATCTTCCGCGAAGATCACATGTTCCGGCAGGGGAATCTCCGGCAGCTTTTCCACGAACCGCTTGGAGGTGATCACGGTGCGGATCCCTGCCTGTTCCATGGCTGAAGTGACCGCACCGGGGGAGGCGGTGTAGTTCAGGTTCACCGGGATCCGTCGGCTCATCACCAACGACAGATTGATGATCGCTCCTGCGACACTGGGAGGCAGCAGAACTCCGACCTCACTGGGGTCATTTTTTAATTCCTTCTCAAGGCGTGGCCGGAGAACCGTCGTCCCAATGAGGACCTTTCCGTAGGTCAGGGTTTTACCGGAACTGTCCGCCAGGGCCTTCTGCTTCCAGCGTGCTTTTGCCGTCCGGATGAAACAGCGGCCTGCGGATCCACGCAGAGGAGCGGTGGCCTGGTTCGCTTCCGCTGCGAGGGTGCGTACGGCGGACTCCAGTTCGCCGGTTGAACTTGACGTCGGGAAGTGAGGGCCGATTGCGATATGGATCCGATGGCCGAAATCACCCGGAGCTAACAGCCTCGGTTCACCATGAGCATAACTGGCGTAGGTGCCATACCCGCCCTCGATGAACATGGGGATGATGGGCGCATCCGTTCCTTTCACGATTCGTTCAAATCCGGGTTTGAAAGGGAGGAGGTGTCCGGTGCGGGATAATCGTCCCTCGGGGAAGATCGCCACCAGATATCCCTGTTCGATCGCCGTCCGGGCCTCCTGGAAGGATTTGAGGATTGCTTTCGGGCCGTCATCCTCATGAATGGGAATGACACCGCCCAGTTTGACCAGAAACCGCATCCAGGGGGAGGAATGTTCGATGACGACCTTGGACATGACGAACCGGATCCGTCGGGGCATAATTGCGGACAGCCAGATTGCATCCATCTTGGAGACATGATTGCAGACAAGCAGTCCTCCACCCTGTGCAGGCAGGTGGTCCAGTCCGGTCCAGCGGAGGCGGTAAAAGCAGCGGGTAATGACCATGGCGGCAAAGCGAACGAAGAAATCGGGCAGCACGAGAAAGGCGAGAACCGCCAGAATGAGAATCAGGAAGCCGATGACCAGGAATCCCTGAGCCGGATTCAATCCGAGTACGGATGAACAGAGATACAGCAGACCGGCTGCCAGCAGAACCCCCATCCAGCTCAGCCAGCCCGAAGCCGCGATAATTTCGCCCATCTTTTCGTCCGGTGAGCGGTATTGCAGGAAGGACTGCACCGGCACCACAAACAGACCGGCCCCGAATCCCATGGTGCCGCACAGGATATAGGCGAGCACTTCCCCGGTTTGAGCCGCCAAGCCGAAACAGCTCAGAGCCATGAGGAGGGATCCGACCGGAAGAATTCCGAACTCAATGCCCCGCCGACTCACTTTTCCGGCAATCAATGAACCCAGTCCGATGCCCAGGGCAACGACGACGAACAGAAAGGTCGCCTCCTCATCGGACTCCATCCCGAGTATTCCGGTTCCGTAGCTGAGCAGGTTGAGCTGGATGAACGCGGCGATCATCAGGAAGAAGGCCGATGCCCAGGCTGCAAGGGCAAGAAAACCATCTTTATGAATGAACTTCAGGGTCCGGAAAATATCCAGAATAAAGAAGATGGAGGCCTTGGCGTCCGTGGAGCGGACAGGGGTGGCCTCAATCCTCATGGCGGCAATCCATCCCAAGGTGGCGATCACGACGCTGGCCAGACCGGTCCATACTCCCATCAGGCTGCTCAGGATGGGAGCGAGAATGGTGCCGAGGATCATGGCCAGGTAGGACGCCGCCTGCATGAGGCTGTTCGCTCTGGAAATATTGATTCTCCCCACGAGTTCGGGGACGATGCCGAATTTGGTGGGAGAAAAGAGAGAGCTCTGTACCGACATGAAAAAAACGCCTGCCAGCAGCATCCCGGTATTCTGCATGGCGATCGCGGCAGCCCCGAAGGCCATCACCCCGATTTCCATCACTTTGATTCCACGTACTATCCGGTGTTTGGATACCCGGTCGGCCAGGACGCCTGCGGCGCCAATGAACAGGAGGAAGGGAATGGCAAACAGAGCGCCGACCACCGCTTTCTGATATTCTCCGCCGGCCTGGGGCCATGCGGCAGGGAGGGCATAAATAACGGCCAGTTTAAACAGATTGTCGTTGAGGGCTCCGCCAAACTGAGAGGCGTTATGCCAATGAAAACTGCCGAGTGACTGATGGGGTGATTTCATTTCATGATTCCTTTGGCCTTCAGCCATTCAGAGATCCTATCGCTTTCAACCACAGGGTCCAGGTCCAAGGGAAGAACATGTCCGGTATTTTCTGCGATGTGGAGTTCTTTCCCCGGAGCCTGAAGCCGCTGAAACCATGCCCGGCTCACTTCGGAATCCACGACCCGATCGGTTTCCGGCAGGATTAACCTGACCGGGAAGGAGGTCCTGGACTCCTGTTGCTCCACCCGGGTGATGACCGTGTAGAGTTCGTCGTACAGCGTGACCGGGATAAAGGGATCCCGTTCTGTACGCGGTCTGGGGGTGGCCCGGACCACATGATCCGGGAAAGGGCTTTCCAGGATCATGCGGTCCGGAAGAATGCAGGACCCAATCTTGTACCACTGGCGTGTCGTGAGAATGGGGCTTCGAGCACTGGAAACCCGTAGCAGGGGCGCGTACAGAATCAGTCCATCGGGATGTACTTTTCCCACCTGGGTGGCGGAGATACTCACGCAGCCTCCCAGAGAATGCGCGAGAATGACAACGGTGGTATGCTCTTTCTGCAGGGCCTGCACCTCCTGCACGACCGCTTCTTCCCAGTCATCCGCTTTGACGCTTCGCTTGACATCCATCGGCTCATTCCAGCCGGGCAGCCTCATGGCCCGCACATGATACTGCCGGTTGGCCAACTCAGCCGCCATCGCCTTCCAGACATGGGGGCCGTCCCCGAACCCGTGAATCAACAGCAGTGCCGTGTCCCCCTCTCCCTGGGAGGAGGGACGGGCATGGGCCAACACACCGTCCGGACTGCGGTGGACGGAACGGTTCCAGGCATCATAACGGAGCTTCAGCACAGTGCAGGAATTGAGGGCCAGAGTCGAAAGCACAAGCATGAAAAGCAGGACGCGTTTCGGGTGCAGCAAGGGACGGGAAGGTGTTTTCATAGAGATATATTTCTATACGACAATAATATTGTCAATATAAAATTGGCAATAAAATTGTCGTTATTTCGGGTTGTGTGTCGCTCATTCCTTCAGTAGAAAGGGAAAATGAGTCAATTTAACGGGCCGTATCAGCAATTATTTGAGGAAATTCGCCGTCTGCACAACCGTCTTCGATGGTTAGGCGACCAGGTGCATGAGGACATGGGGCAAACCAGTGCCAAGCGCAGCCTCCTGCTGAGCCTGTTTCGGGAAGGGCCCTGTACAGTGCCTGAATTGGCAAAAGAGCGTCTGGTATCCCGTCAGATTATCCAGACCCAGATCAACCTGCTGTTGGATGAGGGTTTGGTGACGCCACGTTCAAACCCCCGGCATAAACGGTCGAAACAAATGGCGTTGACCCGTAAAGGGCGGGAGTTGGTGGAGCGGATGTTGGCCCGGGAAGCGGCCTTGCTGGAGGATATCGGATCCCCGCTCAGTCCGGCTGAGGTCACCGAATCCGCACACAGTCTTTCCCTGATCCGGGAGCATCTGGAGCAGGGATTTCGTGGGGGATGAATTTTTTTTCACTTCTTGAACAATAATTCTCTGGGTCTGTCGTTGTAAGGTAGTTCACCCTTTTTCTCATTCTTTTTTACAATGAAACATCTTTCCTCCATCGTCAGTGTTGTCCTCGCCGTTTCGACTCTCGCTCTCGCGGGCCTTCTTCAACATGAAAAACAAAAGGGGACGGAACTCGCGAAACAGTTAAACCAGTCTCAGGGTGTGATCACCGACATGAAGGCGGACCATTCCGGTCTGCAGCGGGCAAACGATGACCTGCGTGAACAAATTGATACCCTCCGGAAAGCCCCCCCGATGTTTACCCTGCGGGATGTTGAGGAAGAACCCGAACGGGATGAAGTGGAAGTCGTGGAATCTGAAAGTGTTGATTTTGCTCCGGAGGCTCCGGCTCAGGCCGTTCAGCAGGCCCAGCCCGAAGAGAGACGTGAGCCCACGCCAGAAGAGATCGCCGCACGGGAGGAACGCGAGCGTCAGCGTCAGGAGTGGCGGGAACGCCGTGATCAGCAACGTGCGCAGTTTCGGGAACGGATCGGAGGTGAGTTGGCCATGCGGAAAGAGTTTTTCTCTCAGGTGTCTCTGGAGGGACTGGCACCCGAGTATCGTGAGGCCAACCAAAAGCTGTTGGCAACCTTTGACGACATGCAGTCGACCATGGAAGAGCTGAACAGCTCTGAACTCGACCGCAATGAACGCCGGAACCTGTCACGTCAGGTTTGGGCCAAAGCCCGTGAGGCTTCCGGCCTGATGGACATGCAGCGTGATATTCTCCTGAATGACTACGCCCAACAAAACCTCGGGTTGAATGCAGACCAAACCCAGGGGTTCATGGAATACATGGAGACCATCAATGAAATGACCTCCATGCGTTCGGCCTTTCGTGGGAATTCCAGTCGCGGAAACGGCGGGGGGGGCACCAGCGGTCAGGGACAGCGATAGCCCTTTCTCAGGTCGATGTCTCTTCGCGTGACCCCCCTAAAGGGGCAATCGCTTGTCGGGATCGGGATCGGGATCGGGATCGGGATCGATCCCCGTATGTTGTGCCTGCGTTCGAGTGGTTCGGCCGTCTCAAAGAAAATAGTTGAAGGTCTCGGCTTCCTCTGAGTCGATAATCTCGTGAATTTCCTCCGCGGATTCCGCTGCGAACAGATTCCCCCGTATATCCGGATTCTGCAGCATGCGGGTGATCGCTGCGATGACTTCCAGATGCCGGTGTTTCTGGTTTTCCGGTGTGGCGATGAGGATGACCAGTCGTGCAGGTTCACCGTCCGGGGCCCCAAAGTCGATCGGGGGATCCATGAGGCCCAGGACACCGGAGATATGTCCCCCGCCGCCGATAATGGCATGGGGAACTGCAATCCCATGACCAATCCCGGTGGGCATGCTTTCCTCCCGCTTGAGAATCGCCGCCATGACGTCATCCCGCGGCGTGTCGATCGGATGGGTATGGCACAGGAAGGATACCAGTTGTTCCAGGGCATCCTGTTTGCTTTTCACCCGGACTCTGGGAAGAATATACTCCTCCTGCAGGAATTCGATCAGGCGGGTCCGGTCGCGTTTGGTTTCTCCCACCCGGTCTATGACTTGGGTAATGACCGGTGCGCTTAACAATTCCGCCATGACCACCGCCGTCAGGATGCAGGCGGTGAACTGACCGGTTATCGGGGAGAAGGCCTCGTACTGCTCAATTAAGATGACCATGGAGACCGCCAAAGCTCCCTGGCTCAAAAGCATCGGGCCGATGTTCATCGACAGTTTCCGGGTGGTGCCGCTCATGACCCCGCCCATGTACCCTCCCAGGACTTTTCCCAGGATCCGGGTGATGAAAAACAGCAAAGCGGCCCAACCGACCGTATGCAGGTGATGAAACTGGAAGTGGGAACCCGCCAGCACATAAAACATGGTGAACACGGCGTGTTCCAGCACGTTGAACAGACCGAGTAGATCCTCTTTGAAGGAAGACATGTTCGCCAGTACCAGGCCCATCATAATGTTGGCCAGGATGGGAGAGGGGGCAATCATGTGTGCCGGGGAGTGTTCTGTGATCCATTCACACAGGCCGTTGCAAAGAAACATGGTGACCAGAAACGCCGTGAACAGCTCGGCCTGGAGAATATGGGGGTCATACCGGTGTTCACTTTTTCGTCCGAGGTGGAAGCGGCAATACCGGACCAGTCCCCATCCGGCTCCTCCGCCTATCGCCAGAGCCAACCCGACTCCTTCGGCCGCGGTGAGCAGGACGCTGGGGTCAAAAGATTGCTGAGTCAGCAGGTTGATATCGAAGGCCCGAATCACCTCGAAAATCACCAGTGTCATCAGGTTCGTGACCGCCAGGACCGCAATGGTGGTCTTCACCAGGAGGCCTTTTGCTTTCCGTTCGCGGATCAGATGAATGGTGCTCACGGGAGAGGTGGAGGTTCCAATCGAGGCCATCAGCAGATGCACCGGGAGCTGCATGCTTTCTGCCAGACCGAGGGGGTTCAGCGAATGCAGCACCGCAAACATGATGAAAAACGTCACCATGGTCTGCATGATGGAGATGAGAAGGATCCGTTTTTTGGCGTTGTGCAGCCGGCGGAACTCCAGGTGTCCGCCAATCGTGACGGCAATCAGACTCAAGGCAAAAGTGGAGAAGGGATGAAAGGCATCCTGGTTGAAATGCAGGGTTTCCCCAGCCACCGTTTGTCCCAGCAGCACTCCGGCCATTACCTGTCCGAACAACGCCGGCAATTTCAGTTTTGAGGCCAGCCACCCGCCGGCCGATCCGGCCAGAATCAGAAGTCCAATAAACAAGGGGGCGGGCATATCCATCGCGCCAGAACTCTAGTCCCCTCTCTATTCGGATTGCAACTACGAGCTGTCGGTTTTTCGCATCCTTCTTGCACCAAAATCGAAACAGGGGTGAACAGGATGGGAAGGAAAGGGATGTCAACACCACCGCCTATGTGTGGATACCCGGAGAATTCACCTCCCTTGCGTCATTTGTCCAGGACCCTCGGCAGAAGATCGTCAGGCATCCAGTCCGAATTTTCGTCGCAACTCCCCGATGCCCATATGAATCAGGGTGGGCCGTCCGTAGGGGGTGGTGTAGGGCATGGCGCAGGCTCCAAGCTCTTTCATCAGCAGCCGAACCTCCTCCCGGGTGGGGGCAGGCAGTTTGCGAGTGGCCATTCTGCAACAGGAACGGGCCAACTGCTCCCGGAGTTTTTCCGGCGTATGCCGGCTTCCGGTATGTTGTCCCAGCTCCTCTGCCAGCATTTCCAGGGTTTCGGAGGGGTCCACATCTCCCATCCAGGCGGGAAGAGCCTCCACCAGAAGGGTATCGCCTCCGAAGGGTTCAATCCGGAACCCCAACGATTCCAGAAGCTCATGGTGTTCGTCGAGTTTCCGGGTGGTCAAAGGGTCCACCTGTACCGTTTCCGGCACCAGCAAAGGCTGGCTGTGTACACCGCTCCGTTCCAGCTCACGTTTCGTCCGTTCAAACAAAATGCGTTCCCGGGCCGATGCCGGATCGAGAATCACAAGTCCGTCTGACGTCTCCAGCAGACAGAACCGGTTCTGCACGGTGCCGAGAAACTGCGCATCTTTCCATGGAGAATCGGGGTCCGGATCGGGTTCTCTCCGTGTGGAGGGTGGAGGCGGGGACGCAGGGGCCTGGGCCAGAGCCTCACTCCGTTCCGGTGGAAGAGACGCGGGAGGCAGGGGGGGGTAGTGGGGAGGAGAGACCTCCAGATCGGGTTGACGTTTTTCCGGTGACAACAGCGGCGGCTTCGGAGTGAGATCTTCCCTGGGCTCATCGGGCTCCGGGGAGATTGCTCCGGAACTGGGGGACAAGGCCTCGGTAATCGCTCCAATCAACGCATCCCGGATTCGATGGGAGGGGCCGAACCGGACCTCCCGCTTGGTAGGGTGCACATTCACGTCGACCCAGTCTGCCGGCATATCCAGATGCAGAAACGCAACCGCATGCCGGTTCTTTGGCAGGGTATCCTGATAGGCCTCCCGAATGGCAAATCCCAATACGGGGGCGGTTGCCGGCCGTCGGTTGACCAGTGTGATCTGATCCCGTCGGTCCCCCCGGTGCAGGGTGGGAATCCCGACAAATCCATGGATGTGGAGATCGCCCTGTTGCAATTCCACTTCACGAAGGTCCTTTAACAGACCTCCGCCATACACATCCGCAATTCGGTCCTCCAGTCTGGACTGTGAGGGGTAGTGCTCCAATTCCCTGCCATCTACTTTCAGGCGGAGGGTCACTTCCGGATGGGCAATGGCAAAGGTATGAAACAGGGTCCGGATATTGGCCAGCTCCGTCGCTTCTGTACGCAGAAATTTCCGTCTCGCAGGAACATTAAAAAACAAATTGCGGACTTCAATCCGGGTTCCGGGCGGGCAACCCGTCTCCACCACATCCCTGAGCGTGCCGGCCTCGACATTCAGGCGGTGGCCGGACAAGTCCTCCGGTCGACGGGTTGTGAGTTCAAAGCGGGACACCGCCGCGATCGCGGCCAGGGCCTCTCCTCGGAATCCCATGGTATGGATGTGTTCGATGTCATCCACATCCCGGATTTTGCTGGTGGCATGCCGCTCAAGCGAGAGCAGGGCGTTTTCCTTGTCCATCCCGCTCCCGTCATCGGTGACGATCACGGCCTTCCGCCCTCCCTGAAGCACGTCCACCCCGATCGAGCCCGCTCCAGCATCCACGGAGTTTTCCACCAACTCCTTGAAGACCGAGGCGGGACGTTCGATGACTTCACCGGCTGCAATTTTATTGCAGACATGCTCGCTCAGCAGCCGGACAGGGGGTGGCGTATCAGCGGGCATACTCGATGGAACGTGTCTCCCGGATCACCGTGACTTTCACCTGACCGGGAAAGTTCATCTCCTGTTCGATCCGGCCGCTGATGGCTCTGGCGAGTTCCATGGCCTTCTCGTCCGAAACCTCACCGGGCTCCACCAGGACCCGGAGTTCGCGTCCGGCCTGGATGGCGTAGCTGCGGGAGACGCCGTCAAAGCTGTTGGCGATTTCCTCCAGATCTCCAAGGCGTTTCAGGTACTGATGGGTGTTTTCATTCCGGGCCCCTGGCCGGGCGGCGGTCACTGCGTCTGCAGCCATGGCGAGATGGGCATACACCGATTCCGGTTCAATCTCCCGGTGGTGTGCACCCACAGCATTGACGACGAGAGGGTCCTCGCCGTGTTTGGCCAGCAAGTCAGCACCGATAATGGCATGGGAGCCCTCCACCTCATGCGTGAGGGCTTTTCCAATGTCATGGAGCAGACCGATTCGTTTTGCGGTGTCAATATCCAGACCTAGCTCGGCGGCCATACTGCCCATGAGATGAGCCATTTCAATGCTGTGGCTCAAGACGTTCTGGGAGTAGCTCTGACGGTATTTCAGCCGTCCCAGCGTGTAGCTGATTTCCGGGTGGATTTTGGTGAGACCGAGTTCAAAGGTTGCGTTTTCGCCTGCTTTGCGCACGCTTTCATCCACTTCTTCCCGGACCTTCGCCACTGTTTCCTCAATGCTGGCCGGGTGGATCCGGCCGTCTTCAATCAACCGCTTCAACGAAATCGTGGCCACTTCTCTCCGCATGGGGTCGTATCCCGACAGCACCACGACCTGTGGCGTGTCATCAATCATCACATTCACGCCCGTTTCCGACTCGATGGAGCGGATATTCCGTCCCTCTTTTCCGATAATCCGCCCCTTCATCTCCTCCGACGGCAGCTCGACGGCCGTAGTGGTCACATCATGTACGGTCTCGGCGGCGTAGCGCTCGATGGCATAGGTGATGATTTTCTGGGCTTCCCGTTTTGCCTTGTGGTGGAGATCGGATTGAATCTGCCGGATCAAATGGGCTGATTCTTTTCTCACATCGTCCTCAATTCTATGCAGCATCTCGGCTCTCGCCTCGTCTTCGCTGAGGCCGGCGATTTCCTGCAGTTTGACCCGCTGTTCCTCCATTAACTGCTCAAACTCCTGACGTCGGGCCTGAAGCTGGACCGATTCCACCTCTACCTCAAGATGACGCTGTTCCATATGGGATTCACGTTCATCCAGGGCGTGGGATTTCCGTTCCAGCAGCAGGATTCGCTCTTGGAGCTGATCCTCTTTTTCTTCCAGCCGTTGCCGTCGCTCACGGGTCTCCAACTCGAATTCCTTCCGGGATTCATGCAGGAGTTCCCTTGCGCTGGTCTCCGCCTCACGCACGCACATGTCCGCCTCTCGGCGGGCATTCCGCATCCGGTCCTCCAGGGTTTGCTGTCCCTTTCGTTCCGCAGTACGTTGCACGTGCCAGTTCCAGAACCAGCCCAATGCGGCGGCAGCCAGCGTGGTAAACCAAGCTAACCACCAATCTACCATGTTTCACCTCCAGTTCCGCCCGGTTGGCAGGGACCGTGCGGAGGGTTGTTGTTTGTTGAGAAATTCACAAATACTCTGTTTCCTATAGTTTTGAAAGCCGGGAAACCGAAAGAGTTCAAAATTCGTGCCTTGTAACCACGGGCATCTCCTTTTACAAGGCGGTCATGCGTAAGCCGTTATCCGTGAATGAGATTTTTTTCAGCCTCCAAGGGGAGGGGGACCGTATGGGGTGGCCCTGTATTTTTATCCGGCTTGCCTTCTGCAACCTCCGGTGTGCATGGTGTGATTCGGAATACACCTTTTATGAAGGCCGGGAGATGAGTGAGGATCAGGTCCTGGACGCCATATCCGGCTTTCCGTGCAAATTGGTGGAACTGACGGGAGGGGAACCGTTGATGCAGGAGGGGGCCCTGCCACTTATGACCCGGCTGTGCGATGAAGGGTATGAGGTGATGCTCGAAACCTCCGGGAGCCTGGATATTGCCCCTGTGGACCCCCGGGTCCGCCGAATCGTGGATGTGAAATGCCCCGGTTCCGGCATGGTGTCCCGTAACCGAATGGATAACCTCAACGCGTTACGCGACACCGATGAACTTAAATTTGTCATCCAGGACCGAATGGATTACGAATGGGCCAAAGAGCTGGTGATGCGGGAGGCTCTGACCGAGAAATGCCCGGTTCTCTTCTCACCGGTCTGGGATGCGGTCCCCTTTCAGGATCTGGCTGAATGGATCCTGGATGACGGACTTCCTGTCCGGATGCAGTTGCAGATCCACAAATTCATCTGGGACCCGCACGCCCGCGGGGTGTGAGGGTGGACGCCCCTGTGCTATCTTTCTGACAGAGGTCGGGAAATCCACTGCCTTGGCGCATGCCATCCGTGATTTCCCTGCCGGTATCGGTTCGGATGCAGATACCCGGTGATCCAGCTTCCATCTCCATATGACCCTTTGTGAAGGCCGAAATGAAGATGGGCCCGGTATCCGCCGTTTTCCCAGCTATAGTTCCGACCCAGTGATCCCAGCTTGTCACCTTGGGCCACCACATCCCCCACCTGGACCGTCACCAGTGGACCTAAATGGGCATACAGGGAGCAGAAGGGGTCCCCTTTTGCATCCGTATGCTCCACCACCACGATGCCTCCCCAGCTCGAGGTACCCACGCGCATATGCCGGACCCGTCCCGGTCCAATCGCCACCACTGCCGCCATGTCCTCCCTCCAGCTCACATCGATGCCCACATGAACCGAATTGGCAAAAGGACCCCCACGTTCCGCCCCAACATGGTTTCCGTAGTTGCTTTCTTCTTTCAACCAGAAACTGCGGGTGGGCGAAATCAGCTTTCCGGCAGGGGGGACTTCGGTGGGGGACTCCCGTTTCGCCGGGTAGCCGGCATAGCTGCGCAGGGCGAGGAGTCTCTTCTGTCCCTCCGCTTGCGGGGGATTCCGGTTTCCGTCATAACGGTAAAAGGGCTCGATGTCCGGAGGAGGAGGTGGAGAGGAACGGGAATCCAGGGTTGCGCGGTGCTCCAGGATCCTCATCGCTTCGTTGAGGCTGGCCAGGACAAAGACATCGTTTTCCTGTTTCACTCTCGCCTGAAGGGGGCGGATGGCCGTTGCGTCCCCATGCCACCGGAAATACTCTGCCGCCAGCTCCCGGACGCGGGCATCCGGATCCGCCAGCCAGGCGGTGATCGCCTGCTGGGCCTGAGGATCTGTGTCCTGCTGGTGGATCAGGGCCGCAATGGCCATCGAACGGAGACTGGACTGAGTTTGCAGGGCAAGACGTCTGGTCAGCGGGATCAGATCGGGGGAAGAATACCGCGGAAGCCACATGAGGACCGGCTCCGCATAGCGGGGATGGGCCGCGAGACGTTTGATCCGCTCCAGACTGGGTTCCACCGATTCCAGCCGGGGGAGTACCGAGGCCACCAGTTTGGGATCCATGCGATGCAGACCTGGTTCAATTCTCTGGAACAGCTCCTCATTCCTGAGGTGACGGTTCAGCACGGCCCAGGCCAGATTCCGTTCAGATGCATCTGAGGAGACCAGCTTCCCCAGTACGGGATTGACCGCCGCCTCGGACCAACTGTATTGCAGGGCGGACAGAGACAAGAGGCGTCGGGCCCGGCTGGGGTCTTGGAGGGTCTTGAGCAATCCGGGAACCGCCTTCTCTCCCTGGGCCCTGTACCATTCGATCGCGTCCTTCCGGGTCTCAGGGTTTCCCAGACGCAATAGCGGGGTGTCTGGAGGTCGCTGCTGGCCCGGAGATCCGACCTGAAACTGGGCCGTCAGAACCGAAGGCAGCAGCAGTGTCAGCAGGAAAAGCCGTTTCATGGAGAGCCCTTCGGTCATCTGTTTTGTTCTGACATGGCCATGAACATCTGCAAGGCCTTTACTCCGGACTGCAACCGACGGGGATAACCAGGAAGACGTGAGTCACGAACGCATTCATGAGATGAATCTACCGGATCCACCGGGCCTCGACCAGACAGAATCCGCATCTGGGGAGAATCCTGAATCTTTTTTTTCTTTCGCTTGTGGTGACGTGCGCGGATCGGTCTTGAATTCACCTGTCGTTTCAACAAACTCTTTGAAGGTGGATCATGAACGTTCCTTGATGGCCGGATCGTGTTGCAACACCTGATTCGTTCAATCCGATGTGATGCTTCTGAGAGATGACATGCACCAGGCTCAACAACACCTTCATCGAAACCGCTGGGTTTTCACCTTCTCCGTCCTGGTCTCTCTTTTAGGGGTGGGGTGTGTATATCCTGCGCACACGCATGAACCGATTTCATTTCAGGACTTACCTTATAAGTCACAGTCACACTTTTTGGCCAACTACCCGGATGTTGACATCACGAACATCTCCAAACAGTGTTTCGAAGGCAGGCATGTTGCGTTTGTCATTGAATACCGGAATCCTGATGGAGAACTCTATTCGAACTACTATCGCCTGGAAGGGGATCCGTTTCCGGAACCTTCTCCCTGAACCTCACACCCCGATTGCACCGATGAAAACGTTATGTTTAGTATGGATACTGATTCTGATCAGCCACGCAAAGGGTGTGCTGGCAGACGGTCTCATCCCCATGAATCTGGAGGAGGTACTTTCTCAAGCTGAGACGGTACTTGAAATCGAAGTGCAGCATGCAGTGCACACAGAGCAACTCAGAAAGGAGGGGGATGAGATCCGGTCTGTAAAATGGAGGTCTACATTCGAAGGGAACGTGCTCGGGGTGCTCAAAGGAATGTCTGAAGAGAAGGTCGTGAACGTGGTCTATACAAGCGTGGTTGTGAAAGGTGTTTGGACACAAACGACCTTTTCCGGTGCGGAGAGACATCTGCGGAAAGGAGATCGGTGTTTTGTGTTTTACCGCAAAGACGGGGGTGTTCTTCGAATGGAGAAGGTGGAGGTGCGGGAGGAACTGCTCAAGCTGTTGAAGCTCGAGAAAGAGAATCGGTAGACGAATCGTCAGGGCGTAGACAACCTCCAGGCTCCCTTATGCCGGTTGTGGGCCGGAGCATCGACGGTCAGCGACCATACAAAAACCTTCTGGCTGGATAGAGGTTCTTGCCGTATGATGCATGCCGTATGAAACGAAGTGAGGTCATCCGTATTGGGCTGCTGTTCCTGCCCCTTCTGCTGATCGCAGGGGTTGCGATCTGGGTGGCAACTCAGTATGGACCGGAATTAGGATGTGTGGTCGGATTGGTGTGTTTCGTGATGTTTGGGGGAATCGAGAGTGCCGGGGTTGGCTTCTTTGCACTGTTTCAAACATTTGCAGAGTCAGACCGGAGAAAAGCAGCAGAATGTGACCGCCGGCGAAAACATCCACCTTCTGATGCAGAGAGCGCGGAACCTCAGGGACCGCATTCATAACGGAGAATGGGTAACATCGAGTCTATGTCCTCCATCCTCTATCTCTTTCAACTTTTTGTGGCTGCGTTTACGGTGCAAGGGATTGAGTCCGTTCAGATTGAACTGGAGCCGACGCCACCTGCGCAGCAGGCTCCCGAGAAGATGGGCTTGGATTTGGGGTTGGATGATGCGGGGGAGATCGAAGACATTCCAGAATTTATCGACCTGGAGGAACTTCCGATCGAGGTTCAAACGGATGTTCTCTTGCGAACTCAAACACTGATCGCTGAAACGCATGCTCAAAAACGTATGCGTGTGAGAACCCACATCGAAAAGGCATTTCATGCGATGGAACTGTCAAGGTATGAGTTGGCGATTGAGCAGGCTGACATGGCGTTCGAGATCTCCGGGGTTGCCGTAGATCTGGATCAAGAGCGACAGATCGCCAGGGTATTGAAATCAAATGCTCTGGTTCAGACCGCACACTCACGCATTCGGTCTGAACCAGACAGCTACGAAAGAGAATACGTCCGGGAGCTGCTTGAGTCCTCACTGGACGTGTGGCCCGAAAATGAGAAAGCCGAGGACCTGCTGCGTACCGTCAACCAAGCAACAGCCACCTCCGAGCCTCCTGGTTCGGAACGTGAGAAGTAGACGGGAGAGGTCTGAAACCGGTTGGGGTCCGCTATTCGTAAAGAGAATCGAGTGAATGATCCCATGAGACCGCATTCACGAGCCACTTATCGGAGGCGTTGTAGAAGGTGATTCTCCAGCGAAATGCAGAGTGTTCGAATTTCTGTAAATAGGTCAGGCGCAGAAACGAGTTCCCGATTTTTTCTGCCCGGATAAACTCAGTGCCTGTGACCGCCCCCAAGGTATTCTTATGGGTGTTCATCTGGGTGACGGTGGTGTCGATCATGGCTTTGAACTCCGCATCTTTCAGGGGCCAGTGAGGTCTGAATGATTCGAATGCTTCCGGATACTTTTCCGATTTGACGAATTCCATGAACTGATCGGCCAGGACCGCCATCGCTTTCATGGGATCTTGCTGGGCGGTGGCGAGAAGCGGGGTCAAAAAGAGGCAGAGCATGAGTGTTTTCATAATAGCACCATTCGGTTCGGGATTAGAAGGAGGTACCGGCACTGAAGGAGATCCGGAATTGGTCCCGTTCGTTCACGGTATCCGTTTCGGGTAGTGTCAATGGAGTGGCCACATTTACCCGCAAAGGAAAATTATCCGCGAGGAGGAGGAGCCCGATTCCGATATTGGATGCAGGGTCTCCCTGTCCGAGATCAAACGAATCCAGACCTACGTTCCCCACATCAACAAACGCCGAGATATCCAAAAAGGAGAGTCCCGGGAAAGGCACGGAATATTCAACCGAGGTGAACCAGGAGGTCTCTCCGCCGATTTCATCTCCTTCCTCATTGCGGGGGGAGACACTGCGGAATTCAAATCCTCTCAGGTTGCTGATGCCTCCGAGAAACTCACGGAGGGGAAGAGGAGCCCGTTCGGTGTCTCCATAGGGGGATACCGCACGGACACGTCCTTTCACACTCAAGGTGTGCCCCGGAAACGGACTGGTATGCCACTGGGCCGTCAATCGGGTATTGAACGCTTCAACCGTGCCGGGAGCGAGATCTGTGCCCACTTCCGTTCTCAACATGGCGGACAGACCTGACCTGGGACGGAGCCCGCCGGCCATCGTATTGTACCCGATCTGGGCAAAGGGTCCGGCAAACCGGCTGGTGCCTTCCTCCTCCTGAATGAGTAATGGCGCGTTTGCGGCAACATCATAAATTTCGAAGTGGGAGATCTGATACCCGAGGGCTCCGCTCCAGTGGTCATGAACGTTACGGCCGAAGAGCCCGTCAAGATTGAACTGCCTCTGGTTGTAGTCCTCACTCAGATATTCAAGCTGAGCCGCACCAATCCCCGCCCCATAGAACCCGGGACCTCCCCGGGTACTGGGCTGAAACACGCGTGCATGCAGGCGCAGGCGTTCATCTCCAATCACAGCCTGGAAATCTGTTTCAATCCCGTCCCCACGAAACGGGGGCTTAAAGGAAAAGTTCCGCTCCTTCACTTCCAGAACGAAGGCCAGTCCCTCATCCTGTCCGTATTCCAATCCGCCGAGAAAGGTCCCGGACCGTTTCTCTTCCAAGTGGTAGACAAGATCCACATCACCCGGCCCTGTCTGGACGGCCTCGATTTCAACCCCGCCAAACATTCCCCGGTTCCGGAGGCGGTCGAGATCCGCCTGAATAGACCGTTCGTCGTAGAGCGCATCGGTCGCAGTCCCAATTACAGACCGGGCCACCGTCTCATCCGTGATCTCCAACCCTTTGACTTCAATTCCGCGTACCCTATACTGGTTCCCGGGGGTGACATGGAGCGATACGTCAACCTTCTGGTGGTCAGATACTTTCCAGTCCACCGCCACCTCTGCGAATGCGTAGCCTGCATTGCGAAACGCTCCTTCCAGACGCGTGGCTGAGGCCAGGATCTCATCGGGGCGAAACAGGGATCCACTTTGCGGTGGACGGGGAGCCGCGGGGAGGTGGTGCGGCCATCCGATGATCTCCACGTTTCCAATGCGGAACACCGGGCCAGCCTGAATGACAAACCACGCTTCGATGTTTCCGTTGGCAAGAGGTTCTGCCTTCCACTGAACCTTCGCCTCCAGGCGTCCCTTCCGGGCAAGTCCCAGGGAAAGACGGTTGGCTGCGGAGGCGAGGGCCGTCGCATCGGTGCGTTCGCCGTAGGGAAGGGAGACCAGTCGTAACGCGTCCTGCCGGGTAAGCTCCCCGAGTCCCTTGAACCGGAGTTTTGCCAGGATCGGTTTGGTGGAAAGTGAGAGGTGAAGGATGGGGCCGTGTTGCGTTTCCTCTACGAACAGGGTAACCGAGTCGAAATGGCCGGTGGCGAGCAATTCATCCCTCGCGGTGAGAATGACCTCGGCATCGTAAGGGTCACCTGCCTGGATCCCGAATTGTTCCCGGACGAAATCGGAGTGGATCTGACCCAGGCCTTTTTCTTCAATTGCAATGGACTGAATGGGCAGAGCCGGTGAAGCGGCCTCGGCAGTGCCCCGGAACATTGGAAGCATACACCCGATGAGAATGACAATCGATGTCCGGACCTCCTGTAGGTCATTTGTGAAAAACGGTAAGGGTTGGAACATGAACGGAGGATACCCGGCCGGGTGGGCGAGTCAGTACGGAGCAGGGGGAGGTGTACCCTGCATGCAGAATTATCTAACCCGGGCCTGCTTGTGAGGGGAGAAGAAGGTCTGTCTGGTTAAAATTCAAATCCGACCATGGCACGGGTCACGACGGTTTCCTGCGTGGTGACGGCTACGCCCCCATTGATCATGACTCTGTTTTTCTCAAAAAACTCTCCTTTCAACAGGTGGGTGAGGGTGACGCCCGCGGCACTTTCTCCTTCGTAATTCGCCACTCCGGCCATGACGGAGGTTTTTCCCGCCTCGGAGGGGTCCAGCGGTGTGGCGAGAGCTGCGGCTGCCGCGATTCCACCGTAGGCTCTACCCTCCAGATCATCAACCCGGTCATTCAGACCGGCAATCGCCTGGGTGTTGGCGTCTATCCGGGCCCGGTTTTCATCGATGGCGGAACTGTTCGCCCGGATGAGGCGGCGGTTGCTCGCAATGTTATCGGCATTCACGGCAATATTCTCTGTATTCTCAACCACCTGGCCGTTGACGGCGTCCAATTGCGATACAGTTGCGGCATCTGTGGGGGCAACCCCCGGGGCGATGTTGGTCAGGCGTCGCTCGTTACCGGCGGACCCGAAGGAAACGGTGTTGTCCTCGGTTGCGACGCTGTTTTTGCCGATCGCGATGGAATCGACACCGCTCGCAATGGAGGCATTCCCCAGGGCAATCGCACCTTCTGCCTGTGCCTGGGCAATGCGGCCAACGGCAATCGACTCGGCTCCTGTCGCCTGGTTCCCGTTTCCGATTGCAATGGAACGTTCTCCACTGGACGTGTTGCTGCCTCCAAGGCTCATACTGCTCATGCCGGTTGCCTGGTTCGACCCTCCAATCGCCAGAGCCGCCTGCGCGGAGGCGGTATTGCCCCCTCCGATGGCTTTGGCGGCGGAACCTGTGGCCTGATTGTTCGTACCGATGGCAAGCGCGTTCGCCTGGGTGGCGTCGTTGTTATAACCGATCGCCTGACTGTTGGAGGCGCTGGCGACGTTAGAGGCCCCAATTGCATTGGCGTCAAATCCGGACGCTTCGTTGGTGTGGCCGATGGCGGAGGCATTTTGTCCTGACGCCACATTCATGAAGCCCACAGCCGTCGCTGAGACTCCGTTTGCCGTGGTCTGATTCCCTATCGCAGTGGTATCCTGGCTGGATGCAGCCGTAAGAAACCCAACGGCGGTTGTGCGAAAGTTTGAAGCAAGGGTTTGTGAGCCGATTGCGGTACTGTTTTCCGCTGTGGCGAAGGCGATGTTTCCGAAGGCGGAGCTGCGGGTGGCATTCGCCATCACGTTGCTTCCAACCGCTGTTCCGTTTTCACCCTGAGCTGAAGCGCCTTCTCCCACGGCTGTCGCTCCTGCGCTTGAAGCCGTAGCCCCCTGTCCGATCGCTGTCGTATCGGTGGCGCTTGCATTCGCGTTTTGTCCGAATGCGCTTCCATTGTTTCCCGCCGCACTGGCTCCCGCGCCTACAGCGGTTGCATTGGTTCCGGTGGCACTTGATCCCGCTCCGGCATTGTATTGCTGAGCATGACCAAGAGTAAAGAGGGCCGTAAGGCCGATGAAGGATGCGATAGGTAATTTCATAATTAATGGCCTTTAACAGTTCGGATCTCGAATCTTCAAAATCAGGATTTTTGTCAAGTTGATTTATGGCGTTCAGGCGTTCCGCAACGGAGTTTGAGCCGTTAATGGAGGGAGAGAGGGGATGCAGCCGATGATCTTGTTCAGAGGCGTACTGACAACTGAGACACATCGGCTCTGGTCGTTCTCCGGTACGTTGTGTATCCTGTGTGCGTAGTTGTCTCTTTCTTTCACCTCCACTCGTTCCGGTTCTCTTGTCCATGAAAACATGTACCTATTCGATCAACATTCAGAAACCGCAGGACGTGGTCTTCAGCATCCTGACGGATCCGGAACACTATCCGGCTTGGGGAAATGCCTGGGGCGAGGGGATGCGCATGCTGGCCGACTGGAGAGAAGGGGGCACGGTAACGTTTCTCGATCCATTGCAGGGTGGAACCCGGGCGGTGATTGAGGAATGGGTCCCTGACCAGCTTATCCGTACCCGGCATACGGCCATGGTCACACCGGAGAATGACGTGATCGACGCCATGGATGATGAGATGCGAAAATGGATCGGATCTCAGGAGAATTACCGTTTCAGCCCGGATGGGAACGGCGGCACCTTGCTGGAGGTGGAGATGCTCATGGATGAGGCATTCGAGGAGATGATGGCGGCCTGGACCATCGCCCTGCAACAACTGAAAGGACTCTGTGAAGCGAAGGTCTGAGTAGGGCGTGTTAGAGAGAAAAGGGAGATCCTTCCTGGCCCCAGGTTCCTGGTGGGAGGAGTCTTGCCGCTCATCGATTAGGTGCACTTCCTCAAATTCCCCCTGAGTCGAAAAAAACGGTCGCCTCGTGCGGAGAGTCGTGATAGTGATAAGGTCTATGAAAACGATAACCTTCTTCTCAGCGTGTATGTGTGCGGCCTCCCTGATCTTGACCGGTTGCGGCTCAGAAGCGGAACCCGCTGCTTCTTCTGATCATACACACTCCCATGATACGGAACACCTTCACAGTCACGGGCACGAACACACTCATGCCGACGGGACAACCCACTCCCATGATCATGCGCATAAGCACGCGCATTCGCATGAACACAGCCACTCCCATGATGGGGATGCCGCTACAGAGCATTCCGAAGAGGAACTGAAAGAGCACACCCACGAGCATACCGAGGAAGAACTCGGTGATCACGAGCACGAGCACGTGGCAGAGTAACGCCCAGGATAAGGCCCGTCTCGGCGAGGTGGGTGGAAACCTGACAAGCGGGAGTCGGACCGAAAGGTTCGATCCCGCTTTTTTCATGGACGGTCTGATTCAGGTCTTGCCGAAGGTGATAACCCCGATGTCCGCACATGAACCCGCCACCTTGGTGATGATCGATTCGCCTTGCCTTCTGTTGAAAGCATGGAAAAAAGGATTCATGGCAACTTTTACCCAAGAACAAAACGAAGCACTGATTCATCTCATCATTGCTGCACGCCACGCGGACGGGAATTTATCCCTTTCCGAGGCGGACGCCGCCACGCTGTCAATCGGGTCGCTGGACTGGCAGTCCGGTACAGCCTTGGACCTGTATCTCCAGCAGGCGACGGCCACGGTTCGCACCGCCTTTTCATCCGCGGAACGAAGAGAAGAGTTGCTTCACAGCTCCTGCGCACGGTTTCCGGATATTGGGGATCAGGAAGATGCCCTTCACGCGATTCAGGAGGTCTTGCTGGCCGACGGACTGGATCCCAAAGAGAGTGCTTTCCTGGATCAGGTCCGCACCTGCTTTGGCCGCTAATCAGGGTGCTTCTTACCCGGTGACGCGTTTTAGAAAGTCAGTCGCTGACAAGGTGTTGAGAATCCGATCGGGTTCAAAGCCCCCTTTCCGTGCCATGGGGATGCCGAAGCGTCCGGCATGCGGGATGTGTTCGATCCGGTGGGCATCCGGACACACAGCGGTCAGCAAACCAACCTCCCTTGCGAGGGGTCCCCATTTCCAGTCCAGTTCCATCCGTTCTGCTGTGGCATTCAGTTCGATTCCGACTCCCTGACGTGCCGCCAGTCGGATGACTGCGTCCATATCGAGTTTGACTCCGGGGCGTCTCAGGACCAAGCGAGCGGTCGGATGTCCCATGAGCGTTGTTGCCGGATGCTGCAGAGCTTTTTCCACCCGTTCCTGCTGCTCGGGTTTTTCCAGGTCAAAGTGGTTGTGCAGACTGGCGATAACAAAATCAAAACCGGTAAGAAGGTCGTCTTCGTAGTCGAGACTTCCATCCCGTTTGATATCACTTTCAATGCCTTTGAAGATTCGGAAATCCATGCCCTCATCTTGAAACCTCTGATTGAGTGTTTCGATTTCCTTCCATTGGGCCTCGACCCGGTCAGGCGTCAGTCCGTTTGCATACACCGCGCTCTGTGAATGATCGGTGATGCCGAGGTACTGATATCCGAGATCCATGCAGGCACGGGCCATCTCCTCCAGAGTGTGGGTGCCGTCACTCCAGGTACTGTGAGCGTGCAGAATGCCTTTAAGATCCTCCTCGTTCACCTGAACCGGCAAACGGTCAGACTGGATCCAGGACTGATATCCGGATTCACGAAGTTCGGGCGGGGTCCACGGAAGATCCAGGTGAGCATAAACTGCCGCTTCATCTTCCGCATTCAAGGGGTGATCGCGATCCGCCTCGCCCTCCACCAGTGGATACAACCCGTACTCGTTCAGGGTCAGCCCTTTTTCCCGGGCCCGGCTCCGCAGGAACACATTGTGTTCTTTGCTGCCGGTGAAATAGATCAGGGCTGCGGGAAATTCGTTTTCCGATACGGTACGCAGATCAACCTGACGCCCGGACTGCAGACGGACAGAGGATTTGGTGTCTCCGGAGACCAGCACCTCGGCAACCTGATCCAATCGGACAAATCGGCGATGGAGATCCGTATCGGATCCGGAGGTGACGGCCAGGATATCGAGATCCCCAATGGACTCCCGCGAACGCCGCAGGCTTCCGGCGAATTCCAAGCGCTGCAGGCCCGGGGTGTCCTCCAGTTCCTCCCGGAGCCACTCTTTCATATCCAGTGCTTCCGACAGCAGGCACCGCTCCGAGTTTCCCTCCATCCAGGCAAGAGAATTGAGGAGCTTTTTGGCCGACGTTTCCCCGAAACCGGGAAGGGCGGCCACCCGTCCATCCTTCAACGCCTCCTGGAGCTGTTCGAGAGTATCGATGTCCAGTTTCTGATGAATCTTGGCGGCCCGTTTGGGGCCGAGTCCGGAAATATCCAGCCATTGGATCAGGCTGTCCGGCAGCTCCTCTTCCAGCCTGATCAACTGGGGCAGGATGCCTTCGGTCAGAAAGGTGTGCAGCTCCGATGCCAGCGAGCTTCCGATTCCCGGAAGTTCTTTGAGGTCCGCTTCCGAACTTCGGGAACGCAGTCCTTCGCCTTCCTGTTCCACAATCACCGCCGCCTTGTTCCAGGCTCCTGCTTTGAAGTCGTTTGCGCCGGAGAGGCGAAGCAGATCCGCAGTGCGGTTTAGAAGATCGGGAAGAAATGAAAGGTCGGGATCAGGCATGCACCGATGGTAGACGCAAACCGGGTACTTTCAACCTTCACGTCACAGCATTTAGGGTGTCATCCATAACCGTATTATAACACGTTTCATATGATCTGCAGTTGATTCCCGGTCTGGATCTCAGTACATTTCTATTGGGAGTTGAGTGCACGATGTTCCAATCCGGAGCAGGAAAAAACGAAAATCAGTGTGAATGGGACTCTGTTCGCACATACCAGTAACTGTTATCATGCTTGGAGGGATTGATGACCTTTGTACCCTACACCATCCTTGCCGTGGGTGGATTGATCGCCCTGTTGTTCGCTGTATGCGGGTCCCGCATGCTGCTCAAAACATCCAAGGATGTGCGAGTGTCTCTCTCCGCCGTCAATCCCATAACGAGTCGGTTTCAGTTTCAGGTATACAACCGGAAATCGCATCCTGTCATGGTAAGAGAAATCGGATTTTATTTCTCCGGCCAATCCCCCCAATACCGACGGATCCATTGTGACGTGGAGGGACAGTTTCGGGGAGCATCCGTGGAACCGAAGGGTGAAGAGTCGTGGACCCTCTCATGTCGATGTCTCCGGCATAAGGATTTCTCCGGAAAAGGGGCCGGGTATGTCCGCTTGGAAAACGGAAAACGGATCAAAGGAGAGGTCATGGATCTGGCACCTTACCAGGTAAAAGTGGAATCATGCGAAGAATGATCCTTCGGCGGGACACCGCCGCAGCTTTATATCATCCAATGCCTTCCGCAGATGAACTCTCTCTGGACATTGAGGAGCCCGCGCGACTTCACACTATGCATGACAAAATTCGCATGATACGATCAGGGTGGTTTCAAGATGACCATTCCCGGGATTGAACATGACGACGGAATGAGCATGTGGAAGAGCGGATCATCCTTCCGGTAAGCTGCGGTGTTGATACGGTGGGTTGATTCGAAAAAATGAGATGCAGAAACGTTTTTTACCTCCGTTCAAGCACCTGACGCCCAAAACGCAGTTTTGGCTGGTTACCTCTCCTTTCTGGTTGTTGCTTTTGTACATCCTGAGCTTCGGGGTGATGGAAGGGATGGTGTACCAATATTACAACACGTATTATGTCGCAGATGCAGAGATTCCGCCTCCACCTGCGGTGTACACGTTCTATGATCCGTTGATCAACGGAAGTGTAGCCATTGGCTGGGATCCGGTATTGAGAGCCTTTCTGAATGGTTGTTATGAACTTGGTCGTGTTCTCTCACCAGGATATTGGTGGGGTTGGGAGGAACCTTATGGTCTTCCCACTGCTGTTGGGGAACCAGTACCTTAATGTGTGTGATCCGGGTTTGCGCTGTCCGGTGAGAGCTGCCCATGGTAGGGTGATGGCCACTCTCATATGACCCGTTCCGTTCGTGTTTGTTTGTTGTGTGCCGCCGTTATCCTGATGCTCTGTGTTGGGTTTGGCTCCTGGTCGTACTGGCAGAAGCATGCAGATTCTCACACCCGTGAGGTGCAGCTGCCTTATGATCATGCCTACTTTCCGCGGCAGGCACGTGAGAGTTCTCCTGGGATGCCTCCGGGGCTGATGGATCCATATACCATTCTACTCAATCAGTTTGGGATGGTTTCGATTCAGGACAATCCCATTGGGACAGTCGACTCCTGTGAACTGGGTATTGCGTTTGAAGAATTAGTGAGGGCCAACGAACGTTGGAACCATGCGGTAGTAAAAGTGTATGCCGATCACAGGGGCTCCGCTGAGGATGTGGTCCACCTGTGTCATATGATTCATGGATACAATATTCAGCCATATTTGGTTTTAGATGTAGAAGATACTCCTGTGTGGACCTGGCAGGCATTCAGATGGAGGCTGTCGTTGGTACACGTTAACGGTTGGAAGCAGGTTGTGTTTCCTCATGCCTTTGACCTTCAGGAGTTAATTCCGCTCCGTTCTTTTTCTGAGAGACCGGAGCCTTTTTCCAAGTACGTGGTGTGGGATGATGCAACCCAAACCGCTACCCACAATGGCAATCTCCACTCAGGGTTTGAGGCTCTGATGACGATTCTCAACCTCGACCAGGAAACAGGCAATGAGGTCACCTTCGGTCTGGATCCTCAACCTGCTCCTCTGGCCGATCCCTTTCGTCCGGTACCTGCATCAGAAATCGAAACGGTTCTGGTGAATCTCTCAGATGAGATGTCCTATGGAGACCTGGTGAAAATTCTTACCAAATTTCCTTATTGGGTCCCTACCGCCGTGGTGTCTCCACCATGAGAGCTAACAAGACTCGTTTCATCCTTCTCATTCCAGTCACGGTCATCGCACTTTTGGTGATGTCGACGGGGTTCGTGTATTGGAAAGCGAATCACGACCCCACGTCCGATCGGGTCACATTACCCTTCGATCACGCCTACTATCCTGATGATCCGGAGAAATCATATGGGGATGTTTACCCTGCAGAACGATATGGGTGGTATCGCATGGTGTTGAACCGCCATGGCGGGGTTTGGTTGGGAGATGCGTATGTCGGAACGTTCGGGTCCGAGGAGGTGGACCTTGCCCTGCAAACCATATTTGGTCCGTCAGGGGAATGGCATGCGTCTCATCTTCTGTTGCGGGCAGATCACCGCTGCGATGCGAGGGAGGTCATTCAATTGAGCCATGTCCTTGTTTCCTATCGGGTCAGGTTGGCCTGGGCTCTGGAGGTGGAGCCCAGGCCCAGGTGGACGTGGAATGCGGTGCAAAACCGGTTGGCTGCCGCAAGCAGTTCCGGGTGGAAGCAGGTGTTCATTGCCCGGGGGCCTGCACCGACGGATAACCTCCTGATTCATACGGTCGGGGGAATGCCGGAACCCTCCCCGAATCGGATTGTCTGGAATGAACAAACGCAGGAGGCCTCTCACGATGGGGAAGAGCAACCGGATGTTGCGTCACTGCTTTCGATAGCAGATGATCCGGAGTGGGGGAACGAGGTGGATGATCCCTTCTTTCCAAGGGTTGGAGACATCGTTCTGATACCTGACGAAGACCAATCCTATGGAGAATTGATTCATACCCTTTCGCAGTTCCCCCGTCTTCCCCACAGATTCTATATCGTGGCGGAGCCGTAATGGACCGGTGAAATAACCCGCCGGGTTGTTTCTCCGTGCCGGGCCCTGAAGGGCTCCAGCCACTCTCCGGAGTACGGCACATATCGCAGAGTGGGTGTAGGCCTTAAGGCCACACCTCCGGCCATCCTCCTGCACTTCACTCCGTTGGAAAGGGTACTCCCTCTGCTTCTGTGACCCTTCGTTCGAGCCGTTTTCTTAAATCCTTCAGCACCTCGGCGTATTTCGGATCACCGGCCACGTTCACATTTTCATCCGGATCCTCTTTGAGGTCATACAGCATTTCCTGATCCGTATTCCGGTACCGGGTGTAGGAATACCGGTCGGTGATGACGGCCAGTCCGGCCTGTTTATTTCCGTACCGGCTGAAGGCCTCTTCGCGGAACGGCTGTTCAGGTTGGTCGAACAACTGAACAAAAGAGCGTCCCTGTACGGTGTTCGGAATCTCAAGCCCGGCAAGGTCACACAGGGTGGAAAACAGATCCGTGGTTTCCACCAGTGCTTCGGTTTTGCCGGTGGATTTCCCCGGCACCCGAATGATCAATGGCACCCGGGTGGAGAGATGCATGGTATTGTGTTTGCCCCAGAAGTTGTGCTCTCCGAGATGAAATCCGTGATCCCCCCACAGCACCACAATGGTGGACTCCTCCAGTTCCAGTTCTTCCAGTGCCTCCAGAACCTTCCCGATCAGGGCATCCACATAGCTGACACTGGCGAGGTATCCATGACGCATCATCAGATGGAATTCCTCGGAATCCAGATCCCAGTTCTTGAGTTGATAGGAACGGAATTCGCGACTGCCCCGGAGCTTTTGCGGAGCATTCTCCGGGCGATACCGGTTGTCGGCAATTCGGATGCTTCCTTCCGGATACAGGTCCCAGTATTTTTTGGGAGCGTAGAAAGGCAAATGCGGGCGGAGAAAGCCGCAGGCGAGGAAGAAGGGCTGGCCGGAGTCCTTCAACGTGTTCAGGTCTTCAATCGTTCGGGCGGCAATTTGCCCATCCGCATAGGCCTCATCCGGGACATCCGGTTTTTCTGCAATCAGACCCCGTTCCCGTTTCGAAGGGGTCGCCATGGTTGCCGGATCAAGTGCTTTTCGGTATCCATCTTGCGGCCTCCAGGCAGGGCGGCTCCAACTGCGGTCTCCACTGTCCGCTCCAATATGGAATACCTTCCCGTTGGAGATCGTGGTGTACCCCGCTTCTTTAAAGACCTGAGGAAGTGTCCTGGCTTTCGGGGCATCCTCGTCTGCACGGGCAAAGTAGGTAAGGAACCGCTTGTTGGTCGGGAACATGCCCGTCATCAGGCTGGCGCGTGAGGCGCCGCAGACCGGGATCTGGCAGTAGGCGCGTTGAAACTGCAGGCTGCTCTCTGCCAACCGGTCGATTTCCGGAGTCTGGACGTCCCGGGCTCCATAACTCCCCAGTTCGGGGCGGAGATCATCGACAAAGAAAAACAGCACATTTGGTTTTTCTCCAGCGGGCAGGTTGAAGCTCATTCCCCACAGGAAGAAGATACTGAGAAGAAGCGTTCCCCGGGTGTAGATTCGAGTGGAGAGAGTGCAGGGCAGTTGTATCATGCCAAAAACCTTACCACAGGACAGGCTCAATTCAGGGGGCAATATGCAAAACGATTGCGCAGGCTTTTCCGGAATCCCGTTCCGGGAGTGAGATCCACCCTGCAACCCGCTGTGTTCATACTTCGGCCAGGGCCGGGTTTTCCTCCTCGATGAGAAGAACACCCGCAGGTCCGATTTTTCCAAACAACAACCGTACGGCGGCCACACCGGCTTCTTTCAATCCCCGGCAGGTGGCGGCCGCAAAACTCACATGCTTCATGGTGCAGTTCCGGACTCAGCTGTCGTATGCTCCTTGGATCCTCACGGCAGTTCGGAAGTTCAGAAAGTACGCGTCTTTGCCTGTGTCTTTTACTGTGGTGTCCGATACAGAGATATACAGGCTGCCCGGACCCATCGGATACTTCAGATTTCCGAATGGAACCGCTTCTCCAAGTCGGGGGCAGATGGTTTCGGCCACCGGTATCAGCGGGATAGGGACACTGCTGTTTTTGCAGCCGCAATGGGACCAGTCCATCACGGTCGGGATCGCTTCGGAATGATTGTTCACGGAATGGATAATAATGAGGGGACGGTCCGTGAGCCCTTTGCAGCGGTTGAGGGCCTGTCTCGGGCAAGTAAAAGGTTACCGGGAGGATGCTGGGAGAGGGGCTCCCTGTCGATCGGTGGGGCTTTGGTCTGGAAATGGATCCTGGTTCTCATTCATCCAGTTATCCAGAGCGTCAGAAAGTTCCCGGACTGTCTCTGCCTGTCCGGGGTCATCCGCGAGGTTGTGAAGTTCGTTCGGGTCGAGTTTGAGATCGTAGAGTTCCAGCTCTCCCCGGGCGTGCCGAATCAGTTTATGGGTTTCCGTTCGGATCATACGCATGGGGTTTACCCACGCTTGTTTGCTGTAGTATTGACCAATGACAAAAGGGCGTGGGGAGTAGGTTCTGGACCCGGTCAGTAAGGGTTCGAAGGATTTCCCGTCGGAGTCCTGCGGAGGGAGTCCGCAGAATTCACGGATCGTGGGGGCGAGGTCTGTGTTCACGATATCAGCACCGCTAATTCGGCCCCCGCAGGTTGCGGGGTGGGATTCGGGAAGCTGAAGGATCAGGGGGACGCGGATCATGTGTTCGTAGAAAAAAGGGCCTTTGAAAATGAGTCGGTGTTCGGTGTCCATATCCCCGTGGTCGGAGGTGATGATGATCAGCGTGTTGTCCCGATGACCGGAGTGATCCAATGCGCGAAGGATTGAGCCCACATGTTCGTCAAACAGCCTGGTTTTTTCGCGGTAGCAGTCATGATACTTCTGCCAGTCCTCTTTTGTTGCTCCCAGGATGGCCCTGCCTTGATCCTCGTTCATGTATTGTGTCTGCACCTCTGGTTTGTCCGTGAACGTTTCGTGATGCCAGCTCTCCGGGAGGGGGGTGTTGGTGAGGGGCGATTCAGGTTCATGTGAGTTGAATGAGTAGATGTCATGGGGGTTGTTGATCGAGACGAACAGTGCGAACGGGGTGTGTTGGTCTTTGGTGCTTTCCAGAAACCGAACCGCATGTTGTTCGGCGTTGGGGTCGTGCTTGGTCCGGTCTTCTTCACTCCATCCCTCGGTTGCGGCCGGTTCTTCTCCGAGATGCCACTTTCCGAAGTATCCGGTGCGGTATCCTGCCTCCTGCAGTTCTTTGCCCAGCGTTTTCTGCTTCAGGGGAGCTCCGCCTGACATGCCGACATTGCCGATGACTCCGGTTTTGGATGGATACAGGCCGGTCAGAATGGTGGACCGGCTCGGGGAGCATTGGGGGGTGGTGCAGAACGACTGTTCAATCAGGATGCCGTCCTGTGCAAAGGTGTCCAGATGTGGAGTGGTGAAAAACGGATTGATGCATCCGAGAGCCTGCCAGTGCTGCTGATCGGAAAAAAGAAAGAGAAGATTGGGGCGCCGGGGTGTGGAGGAGGAGTTCATCGTGGAGGTGTATTCGAGACAGAACCCACCGAGTTGTCAATGGGGAAGGGGAAATGGTTGTGGGGAGTCGCTGTCATCCACCGGACTCGGATGTTGTGCGGTGTGGCATCAAAGAAGGTGGTGCTGCCGGATGAGGGGATGGAGTACGATCTGGGGGGAGACATGAAAGAGGAGGGGTTTATGCTGCAGACCCCTCCCGGTCTGGTCGACGTGTAGCCCCGGGTCAGGGGCTGGGTGTCTGATTCGGAGAATACGTGCGGTGTCGGATGTCGCGACCGGATGATCCTTCGAGGTTTTTCGTTTGTTGGTAGCGAATCATCCGGTCCAGCCATCTGAAATCATACCGGAACTGTACCTGTGATGGATCAGGCTGAATCTTAAACACCAGGACATGAAGACCTTTCGCTCCGACAAAACCGAATAGGTGTGATTTCCAGTTCCGACTTACGTGGAACTGACCGGCGTTCGGGGATGAGAAAAGAAATCCTTCTTTCGGGATCCCGGGAGAAGGCCGCAAGGTGCGCATCACGATGATGTCCTCAAACGAAAGCTGAAAGGTGGAAGACAGCGCGTGGAGGAATTCTTCTGAGGAGAACCCCCGGTCCGGGTCAAAGTCCTGATTGTCGAGATGTACCATCATCACATCTCCATTCTCGATGATGGTGACATCCACCTGCCCATTCGAAAACGTGTACTGCAGGTAGCCCGGAAGCTTTCCGTTCGGATCGACATAGTAGTTTCCAGGTTTCCCAGGTGTATACTGTTTCAGGAATGACGGTTGGAAGAAAACCCTCGCCCAATAAGTGTGATGTGTTTGGTAGCTTTCGGGCAGGAGACCTTCTGTGACCTCCTGCAAATGCTCCTCCGTTTTGGGGTGCAGATAGGACATCGCATTCCGCAGATTTTCCTCCGAAAAATCGACATCTCCGTACTGGGCCTGCCAGTCGGAGATCAGTTGTTCTATGCGGTGTTCTCGAAAGAAATCGTTGACCTCCTGCCATCCGGATAACCTGGACGCCTCAAGAGCTTTTATAAACTCCTCACGCGAAAAGCCTGCATGTGCTGCCATACAGCAGATTGTGGAAAGTATGAGGCTTACCACGGTTTTCTTCATGGGTTTCATAGGGCGTAAGCGTGGTGAGTGGTCGTCATCTTTCTCATCCTGAACAACACGAGGAATCCCTTTTATCCTGCTAGAGAATCAACTGTCCTTTTGGGGTCTGCTGCCTGCAGAGCTCTTCGAGGTGAAGAAGGGCGGTGGAATGGAGAAGCACGACCACGGTTCCTCCGCAGCCTCCTCCGCTGACCCGTGCGCCGAAGAAGCCTTGTTCAGGTCCACATTGTCGGATCGCGGAGACCATGGCATCTGTGGCGGGATGTCCAAGCCCGATAGCGCTATACCCTTCGTGGGAGGCTCGCATGGCCTCACCGATGTGAGGAAGGATCTCGGATACGGGGTGGGGGCTCCGCAGCTCATGCACCACCCTCGTCGCCCGCTGGTGTTCCGCGATGGGGAAGGAGAGACCGGCCCGCAGTCGATAGGTCACATCCGGATCGATGACCGAAAGCGGGTCCCTGATGGATCCCACCTCTTCGAGGAACTGACGTCCCGTCAGAGTTTCCGGGATCGCATGGGCTTCCTCTTCAAAAAGCCCGGACGGAATTTCCGCAGGAAAGCTCCAGTTCTGGCCGGTGTGTCTCTTGAACATTTCAAATCCCATAAAGGTGGCGCATCGGGTGGTGGCATACGGGGAGCCGGAAACGTCGTGCTCTACTCCGCTGGCCCAGCCGACGAGGCAGAGGCCCGTGGGAAGCGGGATGGACGGATAGACCTGATCGGGCCGACAGAGAATGGGAGTCAGGGAGCCGGATACTCCGTAGGCTGAGGCCAGTTGGTCCATCAGGCCGCAGGGGGCCCCGACGATATCGTTCTCCACCCGCTGGGCCAGGCGGGCCAGTTCTGTGCCCTGAAACGTGAGCGCAAAACATGCTGCCAGTGCTTTCATGGTGGCAACCTCCAGTGCGGCACTGCTGCTGACACCCATTGAGAGGGGGACTTCCGAGGACACCTTGAACCGGAGTCCTTTCGGGGAAGGCGGGATCAGGTTCTCACGGACCAGCAGCAGGTAACACCCGAGGAGGTAGCGGACAAAACCGGGAACCGCCAGTTCATCCAGGGTGTTGACCAGTTGCGGGAGAGGAAGCCTGCAGCACAGATTCACGGTGTGCAGAGAGAGTTCAAAGGAGGCGGGGGCCTGTTCGCTCTCAAAGGACATGCGCGGATCGTGCCGTGGATGAAGTTCAACCGTTGTCGTTGCCTGGAGGGGGAGTTCCAGCACCAGCGCACCGCTGTAATCCGCCACACCCCCCAGCATGTCGAGTCGGCCGGGTGCGGTTCCGCGGAAGATGGTATCAGTCATTTGCCGTGCCCCTGCTCCTGCCGGTAATGTGTGGCAGGCACGTTTCTCAACTCGGCGGCTTTCAGATCCGGATGGCTTTCGTTGGTCATGGATCCCCCGCCCACTTCAGGACCGGCGAGATATTTTTTCGTGTCTGGGGTTCGGAGCGGAGGGTGATAGACGATGTGAAAGGGGAAGTAGGCGTAGTCCTGTCCATCGGTCGGAGCCTGATGGACCGTCATGATATACGGCATGGGCTGCTGCCACAGATTATCGAGACGGATGCAGACATCGCGCTGAAGCTCTCCCAGATGCCGACATTCCTTTTCGCTCAGGTCGGCCAGGCTGCTGACCGCCCGGCGGGGAAAGAGGTACACCTCGTAGGCGTACTGCGCGAACCAGGGGACGCAGGCGATGAAGTGGTCGTTCTGGCAGATGACCCGTCCTCCCTCACATTCCCGGTTCAGGATCTCGAGTCCGAGATAGCCTCCGGTGCGGTGGTGCCAGTCCCGGGACTGTTCGATGTGTTTCAGCGTGTGACCGTAGATCATGTTTCCAGCGTAGATCTGACAGTGCGGATGGGGGTTGGAGGTGCCTACGAGCTCTCCCCGGTTTTCGAAGATGAGCACGTGGTCGATGTCCTCCCGTGCAGACAACTCCCGATAGCGCTCCCGCCACAGTAGCACCACGTCGGCCGCTTCGTCATCACTCAGTTCGGCAAAGGTTTTGCTGTGGTCCGGATGATAACACACCACCTCGGCCGTCCCGAATGCGGGTTTAGTCTGATACAGCGGGTCGTCGGAAGGTTCAACCTCCAGCCCTCCAAAACAGGGCAGGTCATTCGTGAACCAGTAGGTGCCGGAATAGTCGTCGTTGTGGATGCCGCTGAGCCGTTCATTGCCTGGACACAGTGCACAGGTGGGATCGTAGGAGGGAGGCCGTTCCTCCTCCGCACCGTGGGTCTCCCCAATCCAGGGTCTGCCGCCCCGATGCGAGCAAAACAGAATCCACTCTCCCCGGAGCGGATTCCAGCGTTGTTCCCAGACGAGTTCCTGATCTGACATTCACCGAAGAGTACGAAATTCCCACAGGGGGTACAAGGGAAAGGAGGGGGGGAACCAGAGAGTGGCTGGAGCCGTTTACGGCCCGGCTCAGAGCAAAAGCATACACGCATTCGCCAAGTTGAAGGGCCGGGCCGTAAACGGCTCCAGCCATTCTCCTGGACGACATGGCGTTTAAGGCGTTGGAGCCGGATAGAGGATCACGGTCATGTCCAGTCCTTCTTTGCGGAGGGTCGGGCGTCTGACAGACGGATTGCGTCCGGGTGCGGTGACAACGATTTCGTAGTCGCCTTTGAACGCGCGGAGGCTGACCGCTCCCTGCTTATCCGAAGTCAGGGATTCCTCGGTCCACCATTCCCCGAGCACAAGATCTGTGTAGGCGTTGAGGTTCGGTTTCGGTGTCCAGTCCTGACGGTACATGGCTCCCGGTTCTCCGAACCAGTGTGCCTTTGCCCAGAATCCCCACATGATATAGGCCTCGGTGGCAGGATGACTGAACCACTGAAGGAGAAAGTCACGGGTATAATCGGCCTGTAAATCTTCATCCAGTAAGTTCATGTCGAACTCGGAGACCATGAGCGGAAGGTCGAAGGCGGCGAACCGGTCGATGATCTCGTACAACCGTTCGGGCGGGGTCAACCGGGTGGACCAGAAGTGGGACTGGAATCCGAGAACATCAATGGGAGCTCCGTCTTTGAGCAGATCCCGGATGAGGGCCTCGTGATGGTCCTGCCGGCGGGTACTGCCTCCGTTGCCGAGGATATCAAATTCATTGATCACCAACTGCACCTCCGGCATCTCCTGTTTGGCAATCTTAAACCATGTCGCTACCTGGTCAGCCCCCACAGCCTCAATCAGATCCCGGTGGGCCGCTGGTTCATTGAGGACGTCGGCATACTGCACCCAATCTTTCATGGCTGCGGCCTGATCGCGGATGTGCTGTTCAATCGCAGTTCGGAGTTCCGGGACCTTGTCCTGTTTCTCCTGAAGGTATTTCGGACTCTGACGCCAGCTTCCCCAGAGAATCGTATGCCCTTTGGCGACGAGGCCCTTTTGTTTCAGCCATCTGAGGGCATCCATGGTGACTTCCTGACGTCGGTTCGGCCATTGCCCGGCCCAGGAGGGCCACTTCATGTCATTTTCCAGCACCACAAAGTTAAACAGGCTCTGCATCCGCTCCCGGTAGATGACATTATCAGCCAGCCAGGCCTCCCGGTTGTACTCCGGTCGGGTGTGGTGAAGCTCCGCATCGGTGAGGCGGAACGCTTTGGCACAGGTGCCGAACAGGTACTCATGCCGGGTCATCCGGATCTCGGCAGTGGCACCTTGAATCGGGTTCCCCCATTCATCCCGGATGTGCAGGGTGATCGGTGCTTTGCGGTGCGTTTCAATCCGTTTTCGGGAGGCTTCCCGCCAGGCCGCATCCGGGGCGTGCCCGGGATATTGCTCTCCGTTCCCGGTTGACCGGGGAGGGGCTTCGTTTCCGAAGCCGGTGACCCGCAGGTTCCGGATTTCCACCGTTTCTTTAAAAAACGCGGGGGTGATTTCGAGCCGGGCCTCCCCCTTTGCATATCCTCGACCCAGCTTCAGATCGATCACAAAGGCGTCCCACTCTGTACCGACGACCGCAACGGTTTGTTTTTCGATCACTTCCCGCTTGTACGCTCCTTCCGCAGGGACACCGCCGAACGTAAGTTGCACACCCGCCTGTCCTGCGGCTTCTTGTTCTCCCTCCACCGCCCGCATCTCAAAGGATAACCGGTAGAACTCTCCCTGATTCAGCGGGGCCTGATTGGCGATCCGGACCCACACCGCGTCTTTGCGGCTGGCACCCGGCGTCAGGTAAAGGACTGCATCTTCTGAGATGCGCACGTTTTCAGGACCTGGAGCCTCGTAGGTGCTATGATCCGGATCGATGGACAGCAGCGTGTCCGCAGGAAAAGAGGGGGGGAGCAGAGACATGAACAAAAGGAAAGAGAGTCGGGAGGTCATGGGTGGATCGAATCCGGAGGGGTAATGGTTGTGCCTTGCGGGGCAGGGACCGGACCCAGTAGAAGTGGATCCTGCGTGTCCCTCATCCATCGGTCGAGACGTTCTCTCATCTCCTCCAGCAGATGTTCACATTCCGATAACCCGGCCAGGTTCCGACGTTCGCCGGGATCGGCGTGGAGATCGTACAGCTCTTCCGCCGCGACCGGGTAGGGAAGAAGACCTTGATCGATCATCCAGCTCTTGGCGAGACCTCCGTCCACATTGGCCAGAGCAGGATGAAACGCGAGTTCATAGTTCCGGATGTAGGCGTAGTGGTTCGTGCGAACACACCGTTTGGGTTCATACCCCGCATGAAAGGTTACCTCTGCATGCAGTTCCTTCCGGATCGAGGTCGTTTGCCCTTCAATAAGCGGTCGCATGCTGGATCCCTGGCACCACTCCGGTACCGGAATGCAGAGATAGTCGCACAGAGTCGGATACACATCCAGATGACTGACCAGGGCGTCGCACACCTGAGAAGCTCTTGCCGGTCCGGGAGGCCGCATCAACAGTGCGACCCCGGTGCCGGTGTCATGGAGTTGGCATTTGTGAAATGGATAAGGGATGCCATGATCGGTGGTGAAAAAGATCAGGCTGTTGTCGGTCCATCCCCCCTGCTGCAGTGCGTTCCAGACCATCCCGAAGGCGCTGTCCATGTTGCGGACCGCGGTCTGAAACCCGGCCATGTCCTCCCGGATTGCGGGTTGGTCCGGATGTTTCGGTGGGGGCTGCAGTTGGTCCGGGTTGATGTCGGGATCGGTGTCCGGAAAGGTGCGGTGAGGAAAAAAGAAACCGCACTCCAACAGAAAAGGCGTGTCCTCCTTGTTCCGTTCATTCAGAAACGTCACGGCTGCTTCCGCCACTAAACGGTCCCGCTCGGGATCGTTCATACTTGTGCCCGGGTTATGGGAAGCGAGCATGCGGTCATAGCTATCCGTGATTCCTTTCTCCCGGAAATTGAAGACATGCTGGATTCCTGCGAGGTAAGCCTGCATTCCGTGTTCCCTGCGCAGGAGCCGGGCCAGGAGCCGGTCCGGGTGGCGGAGAGAAAATCCCCGGTGGGCCAGGCCCAGCATCCCCGATTCGTGTGCGGTTTGGCCGGTCAGTAGTGCAGCCCGGCTGGGGGAGCAGGTAGGGGCCGCACAGTGTGCCTGCCGGAACAGAACCGACTCTTCGGAAAAGGCCTGCAGATGGGGAGTGTCGACGGCAAATCCATAGGGGGAGAGGAGCCGCCCTGCATCGTGACAATGAAGATAGATGATGTTCATCAATGCGTGTCCTCAGGCGGATGTGATCCTTGTCGTGATCACCGAGCGGTTGGCGGGATCGCGCAACACACAGCGAAGCAGGGTGACACTGCCGTAGGCCACGACGGGACGTGTCCGGGTTTCATGCAGAAACAGGAGAGGGTGATCGGCCTCCAGACGGAGGGTGATACCCATGCCATTCCGGCGCAGGATCCATCCGTCTGCGTCCTCGTGCACCTCCGCGGAAGTGATGAACCGGACTTCATGCCATTCCTCCATCGGCGTTTCAAACCGGTCCGTGATCCGGAATCCCCCGGGGTGGAGTTCCACTCTCCGGGACAGATGGTCAACAAACCAGGGATAGAGGGCGGTGGCATCTGACTCGATCCAGGTGTCACCGCTGTTCCAGATGGTCGCACCGCGGACAGCCTGGCCCACGCCATTGACGCAGGGGGTGGATTTGCTGGTGGAATGATCCTCCCAGTACAAATTCCGGGAATGTCCACGTTCCCCCAGATGAGGCTGGTCAAACCAGCCACGGGGATAGGGGTGGTTTTCAGGTGAATCCACCAGCACCTGTCCTTCGGAGGCCACAAAGATGGCGAGAGCATCACGCATACTGTGATACCGCTCCGTCCGTCCTGCCTGGAAGGTAAGCGTGAGGTGGTCCTGGGTAAAGATGCCCCAGCCGTTCTCCGGATAGATCTTCAGGGGAGGCCTCGGAGTGACGCTCTCCGATGAGGTCTCTGCAAGCAAAGCTGCGAACAGTTCGGTGGGAAACGCCTCCTGCGTTTTGGGCATGACGGTGGAATCGGGATGGGGCTTTTCCTGAATCCGGGCACTCAGGGCTTCAAGCAGATCCTGCCGTCCCACCCGTTTGGCGGCGGCCAGCATCCAGCCGGTGATAGTGGCTTTGTTGGAATCCCCAAAGCCGATGGCGGCACCATGCGGAGTGAAGTCGAGGAGAAAAGAAAGACCCTTTTCAAAGAAAGGTCCCTCCAGAAAGAGATGAGGTTTCCGGTGGTGGCGTTCCCAGGACGTGAGGGCGTAGAACAGATAGAGATTGCCGAATGCCCAGTATCCAACGGATTCTTCAGAGGACCCGTCCTCCGGAAGAGAGGCCATGTAGAGATCCAGTCCCTGCATGGCCAGCGGAATCACGGCCCGGGCTTCCGGGCATTCCTCGTACAACTGAAACGCGAGGGTGCAGGCTCCACCGTTGCAGACGGAATTCCAGTTCATATCCGCCCCGTGCCACCAGATTTTATCCTTGGGGTCCTCCACATCCACGCAGGCTCGATACGGCTCCAGAATCAGCGTTTTTGCAGCCTCTACGAGTTCAGTTCTCTGTTCTTCTGACATCCAGTCTCCCAGCCAGTCGAAGAGAAACGACATGGTGACGGCGGCTTCCCCTGTCGAAAGGTCGAAAAGGAGTTTTTTGGGGGTCTTCATGAGGAAAGGGGCCTGCTCGAGGCCGTCCTTCATGAAGAACCAGGCCCGCTCCGCATAAAGTTCCTTTCCTGTGATCCGATACAATCCTGCCAGCGTCACCACGGTCCGGTGACGTGCGCGCACGTCGATCAGCATTGCGCCGTGCATCCGGGAGTCTGCCCGGAAGGGAGGGGCGGTGAGGAGGTATTCGCCCAGTTCCAGTGCGCGGGTGAGAAGCAGGTCCCGAGTTGGGGAAGAGAGACCGGCGGGATCAAACAAAATGGCGGGGTCAGTGAACATGAGGAGAGGGCGGGTGTGGAGCCGTGATGTAGACCGGCAGGCCCTGCCGGAAAGGGGATGTTCCCCGCAGGGCCTGCGGGTTTACGTAGCGATGGGAGTTAT
>DIYN01000006.1 GCA_002429065.1 Verrucomicrobia bacterium UBA6053
GACTTATAACCGGACGCTCGTGGAAAAGCATATGAGAAGAAGTATTCTTTTCATGGTTTTGCGGATAACAAATAAGTCTACGGTTCTGTATATCCCACGCTACATTTTTGCAGATTGGGGTCAACATCTATTCGTAACATCGGCCAGAACATGTCTCGCCATAGCGTGAAGTGCTGAGGAGGAAGTACTCCAGCCACTCTTTTGCACCCAAAGGTTCTCAGTTTCTGGTCTAGAATACGGGTTTTGAAACCAACTGGGTGGTCGTAGCCTTTAGGCCACGACAGGAGCCGGGCCGTAAAACGGCTCCAGCCACTCTTTGGATTATAGTCATCGAAGCGACCCATAATAAAACCGCCCGGATGGTGTCCGGGCGGTTTTGAGTTTGGAAGGTGTCGCTCTGTTTACTGACAGGCTTCGCATTCTCCTCCGTTCAGCATGGCGTCCAGGCTGCAGGCGGCTTTTTCCGCCTCGGAGTAGACTTTGGTCTCCCCTTCTTTGGGAGCGGCCTCTTTTTTCACACTGACGGTGGCTTTCTCGATGTTGGAGGCACCGAGGGTCCGCAGGTAGTAGGTGGTTTTGAGGCCGACCCGCCAGGCGGCGCGGTACATGTGGGAGAGGGTCTTGAGGTCCGGGCTTCCGAGGAAGAGGTTCACGGACTGTGCCTGGTCGATCCATTTCTGGCGGCGGGCGGCCGCGCGGATAATGTAATCGAACTCAATGCCGAAGGCGGTGGCGTATTTCCGTTTGAGGTCTTCCGGAATCCGGTCGATGTCGGACAGCTCTCCGTCGAAGTACTTGAGGTTGTCGCGCATGTCCTGATCCCAGAGTCCGCGGGATTTGAGGTCGCGGACCAGGGTGCCGTTCAGCACGATGAAGTCGCCGGACAGGTTGCTCTTCACGAACAGGTTCTTGTAGATCGGTTCGATGCAGGGGCTGGTGCCCATGATGTTGCTGATGGTCGCGGTCGGAGCGATCGCAAGCACGTTGCTGTTGCGCATGCCCTGCTTGGCGATCTTCTCACGCAGCGGTTTCCAGTCCATCTTACCGCCCCGAGGGACGTCGATGGCCACACCACGCTCTTTCTCGAGCAGATCCACGGTGTCGGTGGGGAGCAGTCCCCGGTCCCACTTGGATCCGGTGTAGGTGCTGTAGGTGCCACGCTCTTGGGCCAGATCACTGGAAGCCTCGAAGGCATAGTAGGAGATCGCTTCCATGAACTCATCGTTGAACTCGATGGCGTCCTCGGAGGCGAAGCTCACGTCCTTGCGGAACAGTGCGTTGGCCAGTCCCATCACGCCCATCCCGATCGGACGGTGACGTAGGTTGGAGGTGCGGGCCGCTTCAGTGGGATAGAAGTTGATGTCGATCACGTTGTCCAGGGCCCGGATGGCCACGCGGATAGTGTCGCGCAGTTTATCGTGATCCAGGGAGCCGTCCTCTTTGAGGTGCGAATCCAGCACCACGGAACCGAGATTACACACTGCGGTTTCGTCCGCACCGGTGTTCAGAGTGATTTCGGTACACAGGTTGGAACTGTGAATGACGCCACAGTGATCCTGAGGGCTGCGCACATTGCAGGGATCCTTGAAGGTGATCCAGGGATGTCCGGTCTCGAACAGCATCTTCAGCATCTGCTTCCACAGTTCAATCGCGGGCAGGGTGCGGCCGAAGATCTTGCCTGCTTTGGCCTGTTTCTCGTAGTAACTGTAGCGCTCTTCGAACGCCTGACCGTAAAGGTCGTGCAGATCGGAGGTTTCGTTGGCCCGGAACAGGGTCCAGTCCTCGCGGGCCTCCATCCGTTTCATGAACAGGTCGGGAATCCAGTTCGCGGTGTTCATGTCATGGGTGCGGCGGCGCTCGTCCCCGGTGTTCCGGCGGAGTTCGAGGAAGTCAAAGATGTCGTTGTGCCAGGTTTCCAGATAGGCACATCCGGAACCGCGTCGTTTGCCGCCCTGGTTCACCGCGACCAACTGGTCATTGTGCAGCTTGAGGAAGGGAATCACGCCCTGACTTTCGCCGTTGGTGCCCTTGATGTAGCCCCCGGTTCCGCGAACCGCAGTCCAGGAGCCACCGAGACCTCCAGCCCATTTGGACAGGAACGCGTTCTCGGAGATGCCTCGCAGCATGATGCTCTCGATGCTGTCGTCCACTTTGTAGAGATAGCAGGAGGAGAGCTGGCTGTGTAGGGTGCCGGCATTGAACAGGGTCGGCGTACTGCTGCAGAAGCGGCGGCTCTTGTACAGATTGTAAAGCTTGATCACCCAGCTTTCGCGTTCTTCGGGCTCTTCCAGAAACAGCCCCATGGAGACACGCAGCCAGAAGAACTGCGGCGTTTCCAAACGGCGGGTGACCTTGGCCTTTTTGTCCACGATCAGGTAGCGGTCATACAGGGTCTGAATGCCGAGGTAGTCGAAACCCAGGTCCGCGCTGGGGTCCAATGCATCCGCAATCCGGTCCAGATCGTACTCCAGCAGTTTCGGAGTCAGGCGGTCCAACTCCACGCCCCGCTCGAGGTAGGCTTTGAATCCGCGGCGGTGGGCATCACGCAGGTTGCCGATACCATCCCGGAGAATATCCCAGTCCAGGACCTCTTCATAGATGTACGAGAGCAGAATGCGCCCGGCAAAAGTGGCGAAATCGGCGTCGCGCTCGATCAGAGACTTGGCATTCAGGAGAATGGTCTTGTCCAGATCCGGCTTTTTCATTTCGTCGTAGACGGAACGGCGGAGCTCGGTCTCGATGTCCATCGGGTTGAGATCCAGGTCCAGTCCCAGACCGGCAAACTGGATGCGGGCCCGCAAATCCGCCCCGTCCCACAGGAAGGAGCTGCCGTCTTCGCGCTGCACCCGAACGAGAACCCCCTGGTCTTCGGCAGCCGGTTTATCCTGCTCTTCGGCGGCGCGCTGCAGGGCACGGCGTCCGCGGTAGAGGATGTAGGCTTCGGCCGCTTTGTAGTGACCGGCCTTCATCAGCTCTTCCTGCACCATGTCCTGGACATCCTCGATGTGCACCATGGCCTGACGCCCTTCCCGGACCCGCTCGTTGACCGCATTGGTCACATCCACCGCGGCGGAGCTGTCGAGATGGAGGGCGAGGAAGGCTTTGCGAACCGCGATTTCGATCTTGTTCGGATTCCAGGGCACCAACTGACCATTCCGGCGCAGGAGTTGGGTGGAGACCGTCGGACCTACAGTGGATTTGGGAAGCTCGGTGGCACGATTGGTCACCAGACTCCGGGCCAGGTCATAGGCTTCCTGACGGACCAGAGCCTTTTCAATGGCCAGGTGGAGTTCTTCGCGGCTGACGTGCTTCTGCTCACGGGGTTCGGCAAGACCCAGAAGTCCCTCGGACACTTTCTGGGTGATTTCCGCCACCATTTCGCAGTTCTGCTCACTGAAAATGTCACTCTCCTGCTGACGGGACATCAGCAGCGTGGTGAGGGCATCCCCCACAATTCCGGCCACTTCTGCGGGAGAGAGATCGCTCTCCGCTCCATCAGAGGTCACCTTGAGGCCGAGGGGGGACTGTTCTGCGACGACTTGAGCCCAGTCAAACCGACGGGCGGCCCCCAGACTGCGGGAGGCGTGTTCTTTTAACAACTGGTCTTCTTCAAGAGTATTGCTGCGGATCATGTGGTGTGCTCTTCCTTAGGGCATAAGTATTACAGTTCGTCGTCGTCGACCATGGCCAGAGCAGAGGACTTCTGATACTCGGTCACCCGGCCTTCGAAGAAGTTCTGCTCTTTCTGAATGTCCATCATCTCTGCCAGCCATGGGAACGGATTGCCCGCACCCGGAGCCAGCGGCTCCAGACCACAGCCTTCCAGTCGACGGTCGGCAATGTAGTCAATGTATTCGGAGAATTCCTCGTGACTGAGGCCCACGGCGTTCACCGGCAGACAGTCGGAGATAAAGGCTTTCTCCAGCTCTTTCGCTTCCCGCATCAGGCTGCGGAGTTCTTCTTTAAATTCGGGGGTCCACACATCGGGATTTTCATCCTTGAGCGCCATGAGCAGGCTGCGGAGAAGCTCGATATGATTGGATTCGTCACGCAACGTGTAGCGGAACATCTGTCCGATGCCCGGGAATTTGTTCTGACGGTACAGGGCCAGCACCATACCGAACAGACCGTAGAACTGGGTGCCCTCCATACACTGACCGAACAGGAACAGGTTTTTTGCGAACAACTGCTTGTTCTCCAGCACGGAGAGATCAATATCCCGGCGAAGAGAACGGGACACCTTCATCACAAATTCGTTTTTGGCGGTGATGGTCGGCACGTCCTCAAACATGGCCTCACATTCGTGGGGATTGATGCCCAGAGAACTGATCATGTACAACAGAGAGTCGGCATGAATGTTTTCCTCATGTGCATGGCGTCCGAGAACCAGCTTCAGCTCCGGTGAGGTCACCTTCTCCCGGATCACGTGGAGAATATTGTCACCGACAATGCCTTCGGCCGCACTAAAATACCCAATCCCCATGCGAATGATCCATCGCTCCACATCACTGAGCTGATCCTCACTCTGCCACTGCTCGATGTCCTTCTGCATCGGAATGTCTTCGGGCTCCCAGTGATTGGACTTCATGGTGCGGTACAGTTCGTACGCCCAGGTGTATTTCAGGGGCAGCAGGTTAAAAAAGACGCTTTCGCGCCCGTTAATCACCTGTTTTTCTGCAAAGGCCTGTTCAGCCTTTTCTTTGTCGAGCACGAAGGTACGGGACCCGACGGTGAAGGAGGTTTCATTAGCCATAGGAATCATTCCCAAGGGGTTGAGGGGTTGAATCAATCGAAACGGTTGGGTTTCCGGCCTTTAGGTCTCTTCAACAGGGAACAACCTCCCCCTTACTGAGACCTGAACGTCGTAAACGGTAAGGAACGTTGTACTCCCACCCCCTCGTTTCTGTCAACCCTCCAACCACAATATATTGTGCTTTTGTTAGCGCAACCCCCAAAACCTACCATTCTGTAGTGGTTATCCACAACCTGTGAAAACAGGGAAAATCGGGATATTCCCTTCCGGAGCCGTTGAAAATCAAGCATTTCGAAGAATGGGCTCCCCCTATGAAAGGTTACCAACAAGATATCCACAGGCTGTTGAAGGAGGGCAGACCCCCCAAGATATGGGGGTGGGTGGACGCTTGGGTAGAGAGCGATGGGGGCCATTCGGTGAAAACCGAGAATTGAGGACCACTCCCCTGATCGGTTCCCCTCCATCCACCTTCGGACTTCCCAATCCTGCCTGTGAAGGGTACAGTCTCTGTCTATGAGCATGGATCGGCGTGAATTTGTAAAACTCTGTGGAATTCTGGGCATCAGCCTCCCCGTCAGCCAGGGAATTCTTGGCTGCACCTCACGGGACAGCTCCACCGGATTAAAAGGTCCGGTTCTTATCATCGGAGCCGGAGCCGCCGGCCTCACCGCCGGGTATCTTCTCAAACAACGCGGGATCGACATTCAGATCCTGGAGGCAGCCCCTCAACATGGAGGCCGGTTCAAGCGGAATGCCGACTTCGTGGATTTCCCCGTTCCTCTGGGTGCGGAATGGATTCATGTGGCTCCGAAGATTCTGGAAGAGATTGTTAACGATGCCTCGGTACCGGTGGAGACCAAGACCACCCGCTATGATCCCGAAACGGACGTCATGCTCTATGAAGGCAAAGAACTCTCCCTTAAGGATGCAGACTTCACGGAAGACCGCAAATTCATTGGGGCCACCTGGTTTGATTTCTTTGAGGAGTATGTCGTACCTTCCGTCAGGCCGCACATCCTCTACCAGGCGGCGGTCAAGGAGGTGGACACCTCCTCGGAAACCGTGTCCGTGCGGACAGACCAATCCGAGTATACCGGGTCAGCGGTCATCGTCACCGTGCCGGTGAAACTTCTCCAGCTCAACCACATCACCTTCACCCCTCCTCTGCCGGAGAAAAAAACCAAGGCCATCCAGGCGGTCAAGGTCTGGGGCGGCTGCAAGGCGTTCCTTGAATTCTCCAAACCGTTCTACCCTGCTCTGACCGGTTTCCGAATCCGACCCCGCACTGCAGGCCAGAAACTGTATTACGATGCGGCATATGGACAAGATACGGAGCGGCATGTGCTGGGGCTGTTTGCCGTGGGAACGGCGGCCAAGGTGTACACGGACATGACGGAGGCGGAACGACTCGCATTCATGCTGCAGGAACTGGATGATCTGTTCGCCGGACAGGCCTCTGCAGGGTATCGGCAGCATCTTTTCCAGAATTGGAATGAGGAACCCTTTGCCCGTGGGGCCTATATCATGGACTACGAGAACTGGCGGCGGATCCGGGAACTCGGCAAGCCTGTCAGCAACCGGCTGCTCTTCGCCGGAGATGCGTACACCGACGGAACGGACTGGAGCAGTGTTCACGCCGCAGCCCGCTCCGCCCGCCGGGCTATTCAGGCTCTTCTTTCAAGCTGACGCCCTTCCCGGTCAAAAGCTTTGCATGGTTGCAGGACTCCAACCCGTTGATTTCCAACAGATTTCCCCCTCACCACCCTCCATTTCCGACGCTACTCTGCAGAGGCTTTTTGACGTCAAGGAGTCCGCACCACTAGTATTCCTTCATGCGATACTTCTTCTTTCTCACTTCCTTCTGCATTGCCAGCTTCTCGTTTCTCACCGGCTGCACCCCTTCTCCCACCCGCACCACAAACCGGACTCCCGCCACTCCGCCGGATCCCGCGTCTGTGGTCCCGTATACGAAACCCGTCTACACGTATGAAGCGACCTCCAGGCTACCGGATCTGGATGAATCGACCCTTCAGGCGGTATTCTATGTGAATCAATCCCATGCTGCGGCTTCCGATCAGGGCCCCGGCACCAAGGAGCAGCCCTTTCTGACTCTGATGGGCTCCCGGAACGCGGTGATGCAGTCACTGTCAAACGGGATTCCAACCAAGCTGGTGATAGGCCCGGGAATCTATCGGGAGGATGCCCGCTACTATCTCCGTCTCAACCAGCAGGCCGATCCGGCCACACAGCAGACACTCTTTGTCATGGAAGGCAGCGAAAAAGGGAAGGTCATCCTGTCCGGTTCGTTTGAGGCTCATCCGGACTACGGGGATTTCCGCCCCTCGACCTGGACTCCGGTACCCGGAGCTCCGGGAGTCTACCAGCATGACTGGCCCTTCGGCACCCATGTGGAAGCAGGCCCCTGGATTAACACCTATGGGTTCGCCAAACTCCCGGGTGTGATGCAGCGAAGTGAAATGATCTACCTGAATGGCCAACATCTGCGGCAGGTGCTGGCAGAACGGTATGAATGGGTCGACCCGGATGGGAAACAGGGCGTTGATGATTACGGCACGGGCAAAGGAGGCGACCCGTCCAACCAGCCCGGCAGACTCGTATTTGACAGGCGACTTCTGGGACGGGAGGATCTTGCATCCCTGGACCCCGGCACCTTCGCGGTATTCACAGCAGAGGAAGTAAAGGATGATCTGCACGGAACCATCGTAATGCGGCTGCCAACAGGACTGACCATGGATGACACCCTCACCATCGAAGTGGCACAATGGAAAGGACGGGGCTGGAGCCCCATGTTCATCGCGGCGAATAAAGACAACTTCGTCATCCGTAATCTCACCATTCAGCATGGTGCCATGGGCCCCATGGGCAGTGCGATGGTGGTCAACAACTGCAGCAACTTTCTCATCGAGGACTGTGACATCTCCCGCAACATCGCCACCGGCCTGCAGCTTAACACCAGCCGCTCCGGAATCCTCCGCCGGGTCACCGCCAACCATAACGGTGCCAACGGCATGGGAATGGGAAACAACACCAAGGAAATCTTCATGGAGGACTGTGAAACGTCTTTCAACAACTACCGGGGAGGCTGGGCCGGATGGCTGGGGTGGCATGCTTCGGGTTTCAAATCGGGAAACGTTCACAACATCACGGTCCGGCGGCACGTGTCGGTCGGCAACTACGCCAACGGCATCTGGTACGATGTCTACTGCACGAATATCCTGGTGGAGGACTCATTCTTCTACGGAAACAAACGCATGGGGGTCATGTATGAACTGACTCGGCCCAATGGAGGGCCGCATGTGCTGCGTCACTCCATCGCAGCCGAAAATGACAACACCGGGGTATACGTCACTATGGCCTCCAACACCCGGGTCGAAGACAACCTCGTCATTCGGAACGGAGGAGGCGGGTATGTGGAGACCGACCGGAAGCATACCCAGCTCCTGTACAAATTTCGCGATCATCCCCATGGCCCCACCACTGCAGAGGAATGGGAAAACGTCACCATCCAGAGAAACCGCTTCCTGTCAGACATTCCGGGGCAGAAAGCCATCGATTATCTGGACCGAAAGGCAGAACCCCTGACCCAGTATGACCGGGTGCTGAAGGTTCTGCATTCGTCCGGCAATCAGTACGGAGTCCCCGAAGCAGACGCCGCCTTTCGTCTGCCGTCAGGAGACTGGACGGATTATGAAGGATGGCTAACCCTGCTGACAGAAAAAAACAGTCCGGTTCCGGACACAGACTCTGAATGGACTCCCGGCGGATTGGAATCGGACCGGCGACTGGAGTTCACCTCCGCAGCCACTTCGGACATCAGCCAACTCGCCAACGCCATGGAGGTCCCCCTGCCTGAGGCCCGAATACAGGAATACTGGCAACGTACAGATGCCGGGCTCTATTCTCCTCCGTATCTCCACTACGACCGACAGCATGACTGAGCACTCTCTCCCTGCTCGTTTTCCTCCACGAGCAGGAAGGGATTCGATTCCATCCGCAACCCCGTCAGGGTTGATCTCTGGCACCCCATGTTCCCAGGGTAGCCCCGCTTCGCAGGACAACCCTGGGCTAAATTCCACTACGCCCTTGGCGTAGAAGCAAGAAAACCCGACAGGGAAGCCCGCTCAATTTCAGCAGAACCCGGCCGTAAGCCCGCAGGCCCTGCGGGCAACCAAACGCATTCTCACCCCAAACCCCAAAGTGTTACGGTTGCAAAACGAAACACGGGCATCCCGCTCAATTTCAGCAGAACCCGGTCGTAAGCCCGCAGGCCCTGCGGGAAACCAGACGCCTTTCACGTAGATGGATGAAGACCTGGTGTGATAAAACTGTCAGCCTATGCACCCCGTGATTCTGCCAGCGACCGACCCAGCGGATACCACCTTCGGCACTCCGCCCCCTGCTCTTCCAGTCCTCCACTTTCCCGGGCTGGTCTGGTACAATCCGGAAGTCCGACTGCAGGCAGTGAGGCAGCTCCGGGAAGAACACCCTTCCCCGGTCACCCTCATCGGGTTCAGCAAATCCGGCATAGGCGCCTGGAATCTGACCCGGGAGTATCCGGGACTCGTGGAGGCGACGGTGATCTTCGATGCGCCGATGACGATGGAAGCGCTCCCTCCCTGGGGCACCGCCCCCTTCTACGCGAATGATGAACAGTGGCAGAAGGACTTACCCCTCAGGAACCTTGATGCCTTTCAGGAGGCGGTCCCGGCAGCTCATCCCTTGATCCTGATCTCCGGCGAGACCTTCCACGATCAGATGTGCCGGATGTCCGAAGCTCTGCATAAAAAAGGCCGGGAGCATGTGTTTCTGCCCCGGCCTCAGATGGCACATCATTGGGAATCCGGCTGGTTGGAGGAGGGGTTGTCCCCTCTCCTGCCTCCGGCTGGAGATTCTGACTGAAGATTTCAGGCTTCCGGATGTTCCGGCCGCTCCGCATTCCAATCCTCACGGGTCGCCACCCGCTGAGGATACAGGTGGCTCCGGGCAAGAAATCCAACCCCATGAGACGGCATGGGGTCCTGATCCGTGGGTTGATACCGCAGGTCCACACTCCAACGCACCCGGTCCTTTGACTGATTGAGAGTGGACATGTGCAGGCACCGGTCATTGAAGAGAATTGCGCTGCCAGCGGTCACCGGAACCACATCCACACCGTATTCATCAATTGCGGCCTGAACCAATTCGTCATCGATTTCGGTGTATTCCGTACCCGTCTGCTGTTCTGCATGATACGACAACACCCGTTTCCGGTGAGTGCGGGGGCAGATACGCAGACATCCATTCTCCTCATCTGCGTTCACGAGGGGGATCCAGACCGTAATGACCGGATTGGAATTCGCATCGGGCCAGTAGGATTTGTCCTGATGCCAGGGCACGGCCCCTGCGGCCACATTGGGGACTTTGGGGCGGACATTGTAAACCGGGTTGGAGAAGATCTCGGGACCGATCAGCGACTCCACCGCATCCAGAATCTTGGGATTGCTCATGAGATCATAAAATCCGGGGCGACGTTCCCGCCAACTGCGGCCGTAGGTGTTGAACTCCCGGTCGGTCAGTCCTTCGAAGAGCTTGGCGAGACGGTGTTCAAACGGCACGTCCTTATGGGGATCCGCGATTAGGTTCTTCTCCAGCATCTCCTGGGCAATGGACTCCACTTTCTCGGATAGTGAATCCATGATCGGCTGCAGTTCCTCCAGAGTCAGCAGGTTGGGCAGAACGACATAGCCTTCAACTTCATATTGTTCTTTCTGGGAGGCGGTCAAACTTCCGCCGGGGTGGGTCAGGGTATCTGTCATAAGGTCTCCAGGTTCAATGTTCCCCGAAGGATACCGCGATCCTCGGCATTCGACAATTGCCCTGACTCACAAACGTTGGTATTTAATCACCATAGAGAATGCCATATGATTCAATGTAACCTTCAAAACAGGCCGATCATCCAGCAGACAGGTGTCTCCATTCACGGGCGGGTTGCCAAGGAAACGTACCGACTTCCTTCCCTCTGGTGCCTTCACCTCTATCAATACACAGCGGATGTGTATGTGGATGATACTCACTATGCGATTCGACCGGGGACCGTGACGGTGTTTCCTCCAGGGGTGGAACTGGAGTACCATTTCCGCGGACATGCACGTCACCTCTACGCGCATTTCCGGTTGTCAGAAGAAAAAGGCACCGCGTGGCTGCCCCGCTTCACCGATGATCCTCAGCTCTTCCCACACCTATTGGAGGGCATGTATGATGTCGTTCGCCGGTTCCCCGTGCATCCGTTGCGGGCAGAGATCACGTTCTGGGATTTACTCTGGAATCTGGAGCAGCGTCACTCAAACCTGCAGCCCGACACCCCTACCCTTCACCCGGTATTCCTAGAGGCCCGCGAGCAGATTGAACTGGGACTGGGGGAAGCCCTCTCTGTCCGCGACCTCGCGAAAAACCTGGAGATTTCGCACAATCAACTGACACGGATTTTCCGCAAAGAAACCGGTGAAACGGTGGCGGACTACATCCAGCACCGCCGTGCCAAACGGGCGGAACACTTACTCAGGGATACGGATCTTCCCATCAAATCGGTCGGCATACAGGTGGGTTATACAGACCCGCATCATTTTAACAAATTTATCCACCGGGCGTTCGGTTCCTCGCCGAGTGAGTTGCGCAGGAAAGGTCAGAGTGAGTAGAGCCCCTCTGCACCCGACTGCTTTGTCCGATGCAGGGTGGACGTTTCATCTTCCATATTGGATGTTTTAAAAACGGGGACCCAAATGTCCCCGCTCCGTTTCGGAGCGCATCCGGACGCCTAATCCTTTGGACGGCCGTATCCGGTGAGCCTTCCAGAGTTTCCGTCTCAGGGAGCCTCTGCTTTTTCCGCTTTTTCGTCCGCCAACACAATGCGGGCAAGAGCCAGACTGGCTTCACCCACTAATTTGTTCATGGCCTCAACCTGTGCCGCAGGTGTCGTGTCCTGAACGGGCCCTTTTAGAATAAGCCGTTCAATCGGCTTCCGTTCAACCCCTTCAATGAGAATAAACGAAAGGTCGAGGACCGCCTGTCCTTTTTCGTCCACCTCAAAGGCGTTGACCCGAATTCTCAGCGTTTCCACATCCGTCTGCACACCAATCCGGGGACTGTAGGCATAGGTGCGGGAGGACTGCAGGAGGTGGGCAATATCCTGAGCGAGGACAAATGCCAGGTTCAGGTCCAGAGATTCTGCCCACCGGTGGTGCTCCAGATAGGCCACCTGGTTCGCCGTAGGCCGGGTGACCAGCCGGGGATTGTTCAGATAGGCGCCCAATTCAATCGGACCCACGACCAGAGATTCGGTGTACGTTCCGATCGGCGCATGTGGCGGATCCATGGGACGAAGCTGATAAAAGGTTGTGGCCGGGGTCGTCCCCGGCTGCAGACACCCGGTGATAAGCGTAAGCACAGCAGGAACGAGGAGCAGGGTCAGGGTCTTGTTCATTCGGGTTTTCCGGTAAGAATCGATTCAGGGTGTCGTTCGAGGTAATCAAGAAGCTGAGTGGCTTTCACCGCGAGCTCGGTGAACTTCGTCAGGGAATCCGCAAGCTGATAGCGGCTGGTGGAGTTGCGGTTCAGCAGTAGCTGAATCTCCTCCATGGTTTTGTTCAGATTCTCCTGCAGCTCAAAAAAGCTGGCCATGTTGTCCTCCAATCCGTCGATGATGCCGGGGAGTTCTTCCGACATACTTTTTCCCACGGGCTGAAAGTCGGTGGCAAGTGACCGCATGCTTTCGAGGCTGCTGGTGAATTCCTTGGTCAGGACCGGCAAGGTTTCATCCAAATTCGCACTCAGCTTCTGAATGCTCTCCAGCGTGGCCCGGGTAGAGGCGATGGTCTCCTCCTCCGCCAGAGAGGCCGTGATCGCGTTCAGATTTTTCATCGTGCCGTATGCCTCCTGAACGATCTCTTTCAAGGGGAGGGCCTGAAGCTCATTGATCAGAGATTCGCCGGCTGTGGGACAGGTGGGAATCTCCGGATACTCCCCGTCCAGCATATTGCGCATCTTCACCGGGACATCGGGACGATCCACGAGCATGATTTTTTTCAATCCGGTTACCAGACTCTGCGATTCCAACTGAGCCCGGAGACCGTCCCGGATTTCATTGCTCATCTGGGCATTATGGCTTTCATCCCCGATAAAAGTGATAAGCGAAGGGTCGAATTCCACCAGCACCGGAACATTGGCCATCTGTTCCTCCCGGTTCACCACAAGCTGGATGTTCTTCACGCTTCCGATGGTGACCCCTTTGTACTGGACAGGAGCTCCGGGAAGCAGGCCGCTGACGTCTCCGTCAAAGACCATCACATACGGGTGTGTTTCCTTGAAGAGATTTCCCGAGGAGAGAATCAGAACCGCCCCCAGGGCCAGGCCGATTCCCATCAGCACGAATGCGCCGATGACAGTTGGATTTGTTTTTTGACTCATACTCGTTTCATTCCGTACTCAGAGTTCACCTCGGTGCAGGAAGGTCCGGACCTTCGGATCCGGACAGTGGTCCCGAAGATGCTTGGGATCTCCCTGCGCGATCATGGTTTTGGTTTCTGCATCCAGAAACACAGAATTATTGCCGATGGCAAAAATACTTGCGAGCTCGTGTGTGACAATGGCGATGGTGGCCCCCAGGGTATCCCGGAGTTCCAGAATGAGATCATCCAGGAGTTTCGCACTGACCGGATCCAGCCCTGCGGACGGCTCATCAAAGAACAGAAATTCAGGATCCAGCGCCAGGGCCCGGGCCAAGGCTGCACGCTTGCGCATGCCTCCGCTGATTTCCGAAGGGTAAAAATCATCAAATCCGGCCAATCCAACCAGGGAGAGTTTGTAGGAGGCCTGTTCCCGGATTTCCGCTGCGCCGAGGTCACTGTATTCTTTTAAGGGTACGGCCACATTTTCCGCCAGGGTCAAGGAACTCCACAACGCCCCCTGCTGGTAAAGGATGCCGATGTTCTGCATGATGGCCTGTCGCGACGCCTCTTCGCCTCCCCAGTAATCGGTCTCACCATAGTAAACGGAGCCCTTGGCCGGACGCACCAGTCCAATCAGGTGTTTCAGCAGCGTACTCTTGCCGCACCCGCTGCCCCCCATGATAATAAAGATATCCTGGCGGTTAATATGGAAGGTGAGGTCTGACTGAATCAGAAAACTTCCATAGCGCATTTCCAGTTCTTCCACCCGCAGGGGCGGAGGGGATTTGGGAGAGGAATCTGTCATCAGATCATAAACACCAGGGTCCAAATTGTGTCCGCGACCACAATCATAATCAGACTGCTCACCACGGCGGAGGTCGCGGCCTGCCCCACGGCAGAGGCACTGCGGCCGCAGTTCATGCCGCGCATGCACCCCGCAATCGCCACCAGAATGCCAAAGGTACAGCCTTTGATCAATCCCTGCAGGCAAAGCCATCCGGTCATCATTTCAAAGGTCTTGATAAAAAAGACCTGGGCCGGGATGTCGAGCATGAGAATCCCGACCGTGGCCCCGCCCAGAATCCCGAGCGTGTTCGCGTAAATCACCAGCAACGGGGTCATCACGGCCAGAGCGATCATGCGCGGCATCACCAGATAGTCCATGGGAGGAATTCCCAGCGTCTGCAGCGCGTCGATCTCTTCATTCACCTGCATCGTTCCCAGTTGTGCGGCAAAGGCGGCACCGGTCCGGCCTGCGAGAATAATCCCGGTCATGAGAGCTCCCATCTCCATGACCATGCCCAGCCCCACCAGGTTGGCAACATAGACCTCGGCATTAAACATGCCCAGTTGCACCGCACCGACAAATGCGAGAATGGCTCCCACCAGAACCGAAATCAATGACACAATTCCGAGGGCCTGCGGACCGCAGCTTTCGATCTGCAGCCAGACATCATGGGCACGGAACCGGGCCTTCCCCCGCACCAACCGACCCAATGACTGTGCGACTTCGCCGAGAAAGGAGATAAACCCGATGGTTTCCTTCCAGTTGGTCTGTGCATGCAGCCCAATCGATTCCAGCATTCCCTTTCGCTTCTCTTTCCGCTCCGCTCCTTTGCGGGGGGGAATGGCGAGGGCGAGATCCCGGAGCCGTTGCACGCCCTGAGGCAGATTGCGGAGGTTCAGCTCTCGTCCAGCACGAACCGCCTCCTCATGAAAGCGCATCACAATGGTCATGAGGGTGCTGTCCCATTCTCCGATCCCCATATCTTTGATCACCACCGATCCGCTCCCGGACTGAATGGCCCGGGCTGCGGGTTCCAGGTCTGGACGCTCGGTGCTGAGGAGAAAGGGGCCGGAAAGATGGATCTCTTCTCCAGACACATTCACACGAGGCTGTTGCTCTTCCACTGCCATGGGAATGTCATAAAGGGGACAGCCGGTCAGGCAACTCTGATTCGAAAAAAAGGGGAGAAAAATAGATCATCCTACAGTTCTGCACCTTGAAACGCCCTTCCCTTCCGCTGAGTCTGTGGGCGAGACCCCTTGCAGAGGCCCCCAGACCACAAAGCCCCTTGACTCCCTTCGGGTGCACCTGCATGTTGTCCGTATGTGTGCCCCTGCCCGTCCTTCCCGCTCTGCCCTGATCCTGGGTCCAATCTGTCTCCTTCTACTGCTTCCCCTGCAGTCATTTGCCAATGTCGACCTGAAACCTGCCACGACAAAACAAGGTTACGTTGCCCGGCTGCTGCTGAATGAAAGCCCCTTCCCCGGGGAACGGGGGTGGGTGAGTGAAACCGACACCAAAGCCTGCATGCTTCAGATCCTGCACGTGTTGGATTCCCGCATTCAGCACATTCCGAAGGGATACCGACAATCGCAGATCGCGGCCGTCACCACTACCGACATCATCGATGTGATCACCGTGGGTGGAGAACGGGGACAGTGTGACGGATTCTACCGGGACGCCCGTGGACAGTTCACAGCGGTTGCCCGGGTGGAGAAACGGATCGATTACCTCAAAAGCATCGCCAACGACGGCAAACCCGGAAAATTCGCCCGGCTGATGACTTACGCCCAGGGTCTCGCAGATGCCTACTTCGCGGGTGGGATCGGCGAGGCGGACAAATTTGCCGGGCTGCAGCAGGTGAACCGCACTCAGGTCACCGGCCGGGCCTACAGTTGGATGACCGACAAAGATATTTACAACCCCGGCGGACGTTTTGTCCGCATCCCGGACAACCAGAGCGGTTCTCTGGGCGGCAACCGGTTCTTCACCCTGGAAAAACAATGAAACACCTGCTTCCGATTCTGCTCCTGCTTCTGTCTCCCCTTCAGGCACAGCCCCCCAACGCCCCCGATCTTCCGGAAGGCGTGGACGAGGAATTTCTCGTTCAATGCCTGCGCCACCTCTACCGCTGGGTCCTGGATGAAAATGATGCCGAGAACATTATAGGCGAGGAAGCCTTTCCGTTCTGGGTGCGGGAACTGAAACCCGAATTGGATCCCGGCGACAAATCGCGCATGATCGAGGTCATGATGCCGGCCATCGGCATTTCATTTACCGCACGCAAAGCGGACTATGAGGTAGCGGAACTAAAGCTGAAGGTGAAAAATGAGCAGTTCCGGATCCGGAATGTACAGCGGCTGGAGGGGGGGGGGAAAGAGGCTCCTGCGGATGCGGCCGTCGTCTCCCTGTCATTCACCGACATGATCACCCGGGGAATCCGGCAACGTGAGCAGGACCAGTTTCCGGAAGGAGCGTTTCTGGAGAAACTCCGTGCCGCCTCACGCAACGCGTTTTTTGAACACGCAAAAGAGCATAACCTCACCTTTCCACCCGGAGATCAGCAGGTATTCCTCGCCCCGCTTTCCCCGGTGGCGAATGAAACCTGGGTGTTCTGGGAAACGGGAGGGATGCTGATCCGCATCAGCTCCGACATGGATCTTCAGGATCCGAATGTCTGGAAACAGGAGGAGCTTGCGGTCGATCTGTTCGATATCAAAGCACAAACCGTGGTGAGTCTGAAAGAGGTTCCCGGCAGCAATGCCTTCATGACCCGGGATCAGGTGGGACGTTACCTGTTCAACTGCGTGATCCTGGGAAAACGGCTGATGTTGACTCCCCCCGAATAACCCATCTGGAACAAATCACGTTCTTGTCGAATAAGGATCCGATCCACTAAGATAGCTGCATGAAGCGTTTTCGTTTGGTGGTCGGACTTCTCCTTACGGCGTACTGGGCTCCGCTGTCTTTCAGTCAGCCTCCCTCTGAATCGGCCTCTCCCGCGTATCTGGAGGAACTGGAGCATACGGACAAACTGTCGCTTGGGGGGGACCCCGCCTCCATCATCATCTGGAACCGAACCATTGTCACCTTCCGTACCACCGTCCGGGGTCGGAGCCCTCAACAACGGGTTGAACAGACAATCAAGCGGTTTCAGCAGGTATCCGATTTTGATGCCTTTCATGACTTCGGATCGGAGCCGTTCACGTACGAAGGGGTAGAGGCGATCTACTTCAATATCAAGGGACACTCCCTGTTTACTCTGTTTGAAACGGATATTGACCCTGCCTCCGGACAGACGCTTGAACAGGCAGCGGAACAGGTCGTGACAAACCTCGGAGAACTGCAGAAGGCCTTTCGGGATCAGAAAAGACCGGAACTGGTTCTCAAAGGAATTGTGAGTACCGTTTTAGCAACGGGGCTCCTTCTGTTTCTGATCTTCATTCTTCGGAAATTCAGCTCCTTCATCAGGAAATGGCTGATCCAGAAGACCTACAAGGTCAGTTGGATGAAGTGGAAAGGGTTCGACATCCGACAGTATGCCTTCGTTGCCCTCCGCCAACTCATCACAGTGACCTTTCTCGCTCTTCAGCTCATCCTGGGATATCTGTGGCTGGGGTACGCACTCGGTCGGTTCCCCTTCACCCGCCCCGTCGCAACCGTCATCGGGGAACATTTTCAGACCGCCTTCCTCCATTTGGTGGAGAGTGTCCTGACCGCCATACCGAATCTGCTCGTGGTGTTGATCATCTTTTATGTGACCCGCGGGGTGGTGCGCCTGGCCAGCGGGCTCAGTGACACCATGGAAAACACGGCGGACAATGATGACGAAACCTGGTTGTCCAAGGACACTGCCAAGGCGACCCGGCGAATCATTGCCGGGCTGATCTGGATCACCGGAATCATGGTTGCGTACCCCTACATTCCCGGAAGCGGGAGCGAAGCCTTTAAAGGCATCAGCGTCCTCCTGGGGTTGATGCTCTCACTCGGATCCTCCGGAACCGTCAACCAGATCATGAGTGGTTTTGTGGTCCTCTATTCCGGCGGGATTCGCTCCGGAGAATACGTGATTCTGGGGGAGGTTGAGGGGGAAGTCCTGGAGATCCGCTTGCTTTCCACACGCATCCGAACGCCCAAAAATGAATTCATCACGGTGCCGAATTCCGTGATTATCGGGAAACACAGCACCAACCTGTCACGTCATCGCGGTCAGGTCCCCACGGAGGTGGCAACCTCCGTGACCATTGGATACGACACTCCCTGGAGACAGGTGGATGCCATGCTGCTCAAGGCCGTGAACGCGACCCCCGGTATTCGCAGGGAACCTGCACCGCGTGTCCTGAAAACCGAACTCTCCGACTGGTATATCCGGTATGAGCTTCGTTTCATTCCGGGGAAGTTGGAAAAGAAAAATCAGCTCCTCTCCGATTTGCATGTGAATATCCTCGATACCTTCAACGAGTACGGGGTGCAGATCATGTCTCCACACTTCATCGCCCAGCCGGAACAGGACATCCTGGTGAAGACGGAGAATCAGACCCCTCCTCCGGCGGAGAACCAGGCCTGATTCCCCTTCTCAAGACCGAGGAACCCTTGAGTGCGACCGGGTTTCGACTGGAATTTTCTCCCATACTCTTTAGAGCGAATTCATGAAAAAATTCCTGCTTTCATTTTTTCTCAGCTGCGTTGTCCTGGTTGCCATCGCAGTCATCCTGTTGTTGAAAAACCTGAACTCCCTGATTCAGAGCACACTGGAAACCACCGGGACCGAAATGCTGGGGGAACCGGTCAGGGTGGGTGCCGTTGACCTGTCTCTGAGAAGCGGGGCAGGAGAAATCCGAAAACTGCGTATCGACAATCCTGAAGGTTACACAGATGCAGAGGCGTTCTCCATGCAGAAGATCCGGATGAACCTTGATGTACAGTCTGTCACCGGGTCGCCCATCCGCCTGGAGGAATTCATCATTGAAGCACCCGAGGTGTATCTGGAAGTGCGGGATGACAACCGCGTGAATCTGGAGGAACTCGCCCGGAACCTCAAGGCCAAGATTGATGCAAAGAAAGAAGAGACTCCCTCCAGGGAACCAAACGCCGACCCGGACGACCAACAGGCGGAGGACACCCTGCTGGCCATTACCCATTTGCGGATTGCCGGAGTCAAACTGACCCTTCGGCACCGGAAATTTGAAGAAGGGGTGAAAGAAGTCACTCTGCCGGATATCGATCTGAAAAACGTCGGTGGATCCGAAGGGATCACCGGCCCCGAGATCGGCCTGAAGGTCGTGGAGGAGATTACCAAGGAAGGGCTGAAACAAACCCTGCGGGCCGAAGTGGAAAAACAGGCGGGCCGGCTTCTTCAGAAAGGGCTGGAGAAACTGCAGGAATCCGACTCAGAAGACTGAAGCGGGTTCCCGCTGTCTGCGGACCGGCCCCTGCTCCCACTAAAAGGATACCCGCTGGAGGTGGGGGTTCTCAATGGTGACCTCCAGGAGGTCGAGTTCGTCGAGTACGACCAGCACCTCCTCCTGCGCACGCTTCAGTCGCAGACACTCCCCGCCGTTTTCATTGCGGGCTGTATCAAGTGCAGTACCTTCCAGTGTCAGCCCGGACTTCAGGGTAAGCCGAACCGGGTACTGAAACAGGCAGACGACTTCGATGTCATCATATCTTTCGCAGGATATCATCCCATACCTTCGTATGATTCGGCTGTCGTGCAAATCGAAACCCTTCTCTCTACACCTTACGGCAGAAGAATGGCGCCCATGACTGGCGGAACCGTTCGGCAGAAACAACGCGCAGGGAGAGCTGTCGAACGCTGAAAAGGCGAATTGACAATACCTGGAACGTAAGGCTTAGTGGGCTTCAATGGAGACCCAAACATGCATAAGTACAGTCTGATTCTTTTTCTCATTCCTCTCAGCATCTTTGCACAACGGAATCCCCCGGGGTCCCTGGCACAGCCGCAACTGGAGGCCATGCCTCCGGAGCGGAAGTATACCCGGGAACAAATGGAGGAAATGCTGGCTCAGCAGGAAGTGGTTGTGGAGGCGTTAAGTGAACAGTTTTTTGACCTCAATGAGGAGATCGAAAACCGGATTCAACAGATTGTGGAGGCCATCGCAAAATTGGAGGACAGTGATGCCTCTGGCACCCGGATCAGTCGGATGAAGCGGCGGATCATCGAGGACCTGAAAACCAGCATTTTCCAACTGCAACAAAAACGGAATGCCAACGCGGCAGCGATTTCCAGACTCCCGGCCTACCGCCAGGAAACCACCGCCCAGGGCCGGGCAGTGGAATTTCTGGATGAGAAAGTGAAGTCGAGACTGGATCAGATTATGCTGATGGCCAGCTCTCTGCATCAGCACAAGGATGTCCGGAAATATACCTACAAGTTCAGCAATGATTATTACGGCAGAAATGATGTCCGGGTGCGCCGGCGTCGATCGGATGAATGGAAACAGAATCGTCAACAGACCATCAATGCTGAAATGGAACGGAAGAGCCTCATTGAGGCCATTGAAAAGGCCGAACACAGGATCAACAATGAAATCGGTCACCTTCGTGCGGAAGGTCAGCGTGCAGGGCTCACGCAACTCCCCCCGGACCAGGAAGCCCGAATCAAACAGCAGCAGGAACTGTTGGACATTCTGAAAGAAAAGAAAAAGGAAATCCTCAGCGGGAAGCAGACGCCCACCCAATCCGTGGGCAGCCGTCAACGGGCAATGGAAATCGAACGTCAGCTCACCCAGGCTGTGGAAAGCCTGCGAGTGACCAACAATCGTCTCCGGCAGCTTGGCATTCGTCTGGGACATGAACTGACCCGTCTGGATGCCCAGCAACAGGTGCTTGCCCGGCATGACGCCCGGATGCAGCCACAGGACGGTCAGGAGATTCAGGAGACCACAGAGGACCCGGCACCGGAACCTCTTCCTGCTCCTTCCACTGAGAGACTCTGAGGCATGTCCCTGCAATCATCCAGGGCGATTGCGGGTCATCTCTATGCTCGGTCCCATTGCCGGGGAGTCGTCCCTGAGACTTCCCGGGTATAACCTCCGGCACAACGAAATCCTGATGATCTGGGGGTGCGAATCCTCGCTCCCACTCTGTGATTCTGTTACATCAGGCATATGAGGTTTCGGACATCCCTCTCCCTCTCTCTACTGGTCCTGTCCTTGTGGCTCAACGGGCAGATGCAACGCGTGTGTGCAGACGAGGACCGAACGGGTATACCGTATTCGGTACAGTGGGAGGGAATTCGCAATCATCCCATGGAGGACCTCATACGGTCCAGTTCCCGCACCGAGAATTTAAGGGATCATCCCCCTCCCTCCCTTCCCCTTCTCCGCAAGCGAATGCTGGATGACGTCCCCCGTCTGGTCTCCATCCTGCAGGCCAATGCCTATTACCAGGCCGAGGTCGAGGCGGATCTGGAAACAGACCGGGCCCCTTACAGGGTGCGGTTTCTCATCAACCCAGGCCCGCGCTACACCATCGGCAAACAAACGGTTCGGTATGTCGGTGACACGCCTCCCAGGACAACCTGGAAGCCATTTCTGCAAAGAACAGACCCTGCCTCCACCAAAGCCATTCAAACCTCGGAGGAGTGGATGCTCCGGTTTTTCAGAACACATGGACATCCCTATCCGGAAATAAAAGACAGGAGGTTCGAACTGGACCCGGGCACCAGAAACATGCACATCGAAACCGTCATCGATCCGGGACCGATGATGACCATGGGAGACCTGGAAATCGAGGGCCTCTCCGGGGTTGGAGAGCGGGCAATCCTCCGAATGATCAACTGGGATCCAGGTGATGGATACGATGAACGGCTTATCGAGGAGTTCCAGCAGGACCTTATTCTCACCGGTCTCTTCTCACGCGTTCAACTCACCCCCAAACAGAAGGTTGCTCCCAATCAGCAACTCGACTTTCTTCTATCTGCGACAGAACGTTTTCATCGGACGGTCCGTCTCGGCGGGAACTATCGAAGCGATGTCGGCTTCGGTTTCAGGAGCTCATGGGAACACCGCAATTTGTTCGGCCGGGGAGAGCGGCTGCTGCTGGACTTCACCCTGGCGGAGGAGGAAACGATCGCCAGCGCCAGCTTCAGACAACCAGGATTTCAAATCCGGAATCAAAGTCTGCTTCTGGGAATGAAAATTGAGGAGGAGCGTCCGGACGCGTTCACCAGTCTGAGTTTTGAAAGCTATGTCGGAATCGAACGTGAATACAGCCGAACCCGCTCCAACAGTCTGGGTCTCCAATACAAATATGCCACCGTGGAGCAGGCCGGGGAAGAGGAGATCTATGGACTGATCTCGCTGCCGTTCCTCACCATTTGGGATACCACCCGCGACCCCCTGAATCCGGTGAAGGGTCATCGGACCGTGGCCGAACTCTCGCCCTATACGGATGTATTAAACGCCGATTTAAATTTCGGACGGATTGAAGTGACCGGATCCCGTTACATCAGCCTCTCCCGCTGGCCTCAGGTGATTCTCGCCGGGAGAGCCTCCATGGGCAGTTTGGTGGGGGCGGAGACTTCGGAGATTCCTGCGGACGAACGGTATTACTCCGGGGGCGGTGGATCCGTCAGGGGATTCAGTTATCAGTCGATAGGGCCAAGAGAAAACGGGGACGTCGTGGGAGGCAGTTCACTGCTGGAGCTGTCCCTCGAGTTGCGGGCACGCCTCACCGAAACCTGGGGAGGGGTTGCCTTCCTGGACGGAGGCATGGCGACCCGGGAGGAATCCCCGTTCGGGAACCAACCCCTGCAGTGGGGAGCTGGACTGGGGCTGCGGATTTTCACCGGGATCGGTCCGTTGAGGGTGGACCTTGCCTATCCGTTGAACCCGAACGAGAATCAAGACGCACGCTTGCAGTTTTACATCAGCCTGGGACAATCATTCTGATGCGGAAAAACAGAGCTTTACCGATTGTACGCTTCCTGAAACGGCTGCTTTTTTCAGGGGTTCTTCTCCTGTTCGCGTTGTATGGTTCTCTGCATCTTCCCCAGGTTCAGGATGCCATTGCCGCCGAGATCTCAAGCCGCATCAGTACCCCTGATCAGCAGATCTCTCTGCATGGACTCCGGGGAAGATGGCCTTTCTCGATTCAGCTCCAGGAGCTGACGATTGAAGATGCTGCAGGAAAATGGCTGCACATTGAAGGGCTCACCTTCAACTGGAGATTGCAGAGGAACCGCATCCAGATCCCCTTGCTTTCGGTCCAGACTCTCGAGGTGACCCGGATCCCGGACGGACCGGAAGGGACCTTGGCCGGAAAACAGGGGGGAACAACCTTCGCCGGAATAGATCTGGAACTCGATCGGGTACAGATCGAAACCCTACGGGTGGATCAGGCACTCGCAGGACAGGAGATACGGGGCTCGGTTTCAGGTTCTGGCACCCTGAATTCACGTGAGGGGCTGTTGACCTCCTTTACCCTGACCTCCGACATTATGGAACTCGACGCAACGCTCACCCTCCCCCCCGCTTCGACGCTTGCACTCGAAGGGAGCGGAAACATTCACCGGGTACATGCTTTCCAAGTTCTCCTCCAGCAGGAAGAGGAAACATGGACAGGAAAGGTCTCCCTGGAAACGCCGCAACCTTTTCTGTTTGTCCATCAGCTTCAGGAACCTCTGAGGGCTTTCGGCCTCGAACCATCCCGTTGGGCAGCCTATCTGCCAGCAGATCCCGAGGTCAACGCTCCATTTTCCGTAGAGTCTGATGTCCGGTTGGCAGAGAAGACCCTGCAGGCAACGGTGCTGATGAATGTTCCGGGAGGGAAGGTGAACGGAAACGTCACCCTGCATCGGGAAAGGGAAAAACTGGAACTCAACCTGACCTCTGACCTGAAGTCTCTGAAACCACTTGCAGATGTAATGGGGGTTCAAGTGGTAGGACGCCTGCACGGAACCACGGATCTCCAATTCGAAGCGGGGGAGAGTCGTTTCCGCTCCACACTTCAGACCACGGGTCTGCAATGGAAGGGGGTCGCTGCAGGAGACAGTCTGCTGACCATAAGCGGGGATGGCGCTGGAATGGAGGGGTCTCTGACTCACACGATGAAGGTTGCCGGACGGGAGGCCGAGGGTTCCTTTACCTTTGCCCTTCGCCCCGGAAATCCCGACTGGAACCTCACGCTCGGGGAGTTGCTTCTGGAGGTCCCTCCGTTCACACTCTCAAATCAGTCCCCGGTTTCTCTTTCCCTGAACAGGGATTCGTTCACGCTCCAGCCGGCTGATCTGGATATGAACGGGATTCCCCTTTTTCTGGAAGGGACGGGTCACCCGGAGGATCTGGATCTCTCCATCACCATTCAAACATTCGATGCAGAGGAACTCCCGGAGCTGGAGGGGATTTCATTGGACGGGACGCTCACGGGAGGCGTCAGGCTGACGGGGAATTGGGAAAAACCCGTTGCGGACCTGACATGTAAATTTGAAAAACTCGGGCTCCTGCTGGAAGATGCGAACACGAATCTGCAGGTAAACGGTACCGCCAAAGGGACGTGGTCAAGCAGAGGTCTCTCACTCCGCGCTTCTGTATCGGATACCAATGGGAACCACATGGAAGCGGATCTGAGCTCACCCGAAGGCTGGAGTCTTTCTCCCTTTCACATTCCGGACAAGACGGCGGATCTCACCGCAAAGATGAAAGGACAGGTGGACCTTTCGGTGCTGAACCGGTTCGAACTTCTGGAAAACCAGAAAATCGCGGGTCAACTTGTCACCGATCTCCGTTTCAGCCGAAAAGAAGGAGAGCCGAGTCTCAACGGGTCCTTGCAAATGGTAAAGGGAACCTATGATCACTTCCGCCTGGGATCCCGGTTAGACCAAATCGAGCTGCGCGTGAAACTGGAAGACCGCCTGCTGACCATTCAACAGGCCACCGGACGAACACCCGGTGGGGGTACGGTGTCACTGGGGGGTCAGTGGAGGACCGAAACCCTGCCAGGATCCGGAAGTCTGCAACTGCAGCTTCAGGGGGCACGGCTTCTTCATCTTGACCCGGTTCTGGCTTCTGTATCGGGAACGGTGTCTGTCACGAAAACAGACGGGGAGTCCTTACAGCTTGACGGAGACCTTGTACTGGAACGGACAGAGTTTGACATGGACCGTCTTCCCAGGCCGGTTCCGGAACCCGTTGCTTTTACTGTGAAAGGAGCCCCGGACCCGCAACCGGTTCAACAAGTGCCAGGTGTGAAAGAACGCGCACCGAAAGGGCTCACTGCACAGGGGGATCTGAACCTCCGAATCCCCTCCACTTTAATTGTGAAGGGGCAGAACCTTTATTCCACCTGGATGGGTGATTTCAAACTGAGCCTCAAACCTGAAGGCCTTCAACTGAACGGAAAACTAAGCCCACGTAGAGGAACCGTGACCTTTTTCGGCAGGACCTTCCGTTTCAGCAAGGGAACCGTCCATTTCCACAACACCCTGGGCACGCCCCCGCTCCTGGATCTGGAAGCCGAATACTCCCGGGAAGACCTCGATGCCATCCTGATCATCAATGGGCTGGCAAATGATCCCAGTTTCAGACTCCGCTCAAACCCTCCCCTTCCCGAGGATGAAATCCTCTCCAGAATCCTCTTCGGCAAGGACATGGCATCGATCACCGGCCTCCAGGCCCTCGAACTTGGGCTTGCGCTGCGAAGCATGATGGACAGTGAAGGCTCCGGCCGGGACCTTATGGGCAAAGCACGCAGTTTCCTCAATGTGGACCAGTTGGAGCTCAGAGAGAGCGGGGACGCAGCAGGGTCTACAGAACTTGTTGCCGGACGCCAGATCAACAACAAGCTCTATCTTGAAGTGAATCAGAGTCTCAGAACCCCCGGCACCAGCATCATTCTTGAGTATGAAATCCGGCGGAACTTCTCCATCACGACCGAAACCGGCACCCACATTCTCCCAGGCATCGGGGTGAACTGGAAACGGGATTATTGAGGCATCCCCGTTACGTTTCCATGCCTAGGAGGCAGACTGGGACTGACGAAACTGACGGGGGGTCTGCCCACAGAATTTTTTAAAACTGGCATAGAACCGGCCATGCGACTGAAATCCACACTCCAGGGCGATGGTGGTCACGGAGGCCTCGGACTGCATGAGCATTCTCTGGGCCTCCATAACACGGAGCTGGTTGACATACACCTGCAGGGTCTGCCCCACATGCTGACGAAATGCGGTCATCAGATACTTCGGATTGTACCCCAATGCAACCGCCACATCTCTTGCGGTCTCCACCTCCTGAAAGTGTTCCAGCAACCACACCAATGCCGTTTCCACAGCCTGCGGCATCGTGCGGGAAACGGCTTCTGATCCGGCTTTGAGATGATGTTGTTGAAGACGAAGCAAGAAGGCCTGCAGTTCCAGGCGGGCGATCTGCAGTCCGGTCCCTCCCTGCTGGATGAGAGAGGCCCATTCCGGCATTCGTTCTCCCCAGCCGGGGTCGTCGGACAGATAGACCGCCTCCCCTGCGATCAGGGTACTGATCACATCCGGTGAAAGGTTCCATTGATGCAGCCATGCGATCGGCAGCGTGATCCAGGAAATACGGATGGCTGGTAGAGACCTCGGCTGAATCAGAAAATGGGGATTCCCCGCCCAGAACACGATCGGGATCCCGGCGGGAAGATGCAGAACCCGGCCTGCCAGGAGAAATTCGACCGGTTGTTCCCAGCAATGGACTTCGATGTCGGCATGCCGGTGCCCCATATACGCCTCCCGTTCCCGACCTGTCACCTCATGAACCGCGGCACTGAACCCATGGCTCTCACTCCGGATCGCTTTCATGGGTGGAACAAAGGTCATACCTGACGATTCAGCATAAAATGGCGCCTATAGCGAGATGTAATCGGTAAACCTGTCATTTAAGCTATTTTCAATATGTCAAAAGGAGATCTATGAACGTGGTTGAGCATCTTGAATCCGTGGTTCACTTCCCCCTTGATGCCTCTGTGAAGGAGGTGGGGATCGGCATCGTGGGTACCGGTCGCATTGTGGATGAAAAACATTGCCCTGCATACCGGAAGGCAGGGCTTCGGATCCAGGGTGTTACCGATCTGCGGATTGAACAGGCGGAGAACGTGGCGGCGAAACACGGAATTGAAACCGTTCATCACTCGCTGGAGTCGCTGCTGGCCGATCCCGATATTCACATCATTGATTGCGCCATTCCCAATGAGGGTCGGTTGGACATCATCACAGCGGCGGCTGAAGCCGGGAAACATATTCTGGTTCACAAACCTCTGGCCTACACCGCAGAGGAAGGGGCTGCCTTTGTGGCGGTGACCGAGAAACACGGCGTCCACTTCGCGGTCAATCAAAATGCCAGGTGGGCTCCTACATACGGGGCTGCCACTCACCTGCTTCAGAGTGGTGTCATTGGGGACCCTTACTGGATCCACCACCAACTCTTCTCCGGATTCGACTGGTTCAATACGAATTCCTGGCACCGGGAAATGGACCGCTTTCAGATGCATCAGTACGGGATCCACCATTTTGATATTCTCGCGGTATGGCTGGGGAGGCAGCCCAGCCGGGTGTATGCAGAAGCAACCCGCCGCCCTGATCAGAGGTACAAAGGGGATATGCTTACGTCGGTGTCATGTCGTTATACCGATGAACTCCAGGCCTATCTCCAGGAGACAAATGCGCTGCACCCTCTCCGCCCCTGGGCCACCCATTTTGAGATTCATGGGACCCAAGGTTGCATCGTCTCGGAGAATCTGGACCGTATCAGCGTCTACAATGACGAAACCGGTCCGGAGGGACAGCATCACACCTTTGGGATTCGGTGGTTTCCCGACGCCTTCATCTATCCCATGGCTGAACTGATCTCCGCCGTGCTTGAAGATCGTGTCTGCCCACACAGTGCGGCGTCCACGCTTCCCACTCTGGCCACGGTGGATGCCGCATACGCCTCAGCCGCTACCGGCCTTCCTGTTGCCCCCAACCTTGAACCCTGGATTCTCTCATGACCTATGCACTCCTTGCCGACACGACCTCCTACCTCATCACCCGGAATCAACAGGAGGTCCTTCGATATACCTTCGACGGATATGATTATCACCCCGGATGCCACCCGGTCCGCACGCCTTCAGGAGAGACCCTCACCTTGGTACGTTCCGGAGATCATCCCTGGCATGAGGGAATGTATTTTTCCTGGAAATTTCTCAACGGTCACAATGTGTGGGACCGGGATTTTTATGACAAGGTCTGGGGGCTTCCTGTGCATATCTCCATTGAACCCCACCAGGATCAACGCGATCATACCGGCCTTCAGCATCACATTCAATGGCGGACAAGTGATCAGCAGCCCCTGGTGGATGAAACCCGCTGGATCCATGTAGGCCGGGTGACAGAAAAAGATGCGTACAGCATCGACTGGCATATCCAGGCCACTGCGGCTGCAAAGGATGTGGAGTTTGAACGAAAACCCGAATGGGGCGGGTATGCCGGGATGCACACCCGGCTGGTACGCTGCATCAATCCGAAGATCCGCAACAGCATCGGGGAGAAGGACATCCAAGAAGACAACAGGAGCCTTGCCGAGTGGATGGATTACAATTTCTGGCTGGATGGCAAAGCATCCCGCACCCATTTCGAATTCTGGGCCGGAATCTGCACCATGAGCCATCCCTCGAATTTCCGGCATCCCACTCCCTTTCTGGGGTACTACGTGAAAAACATCCAGAGTCTCCATGTTCCGATTCTGCGCGATGCACCTTTCACCCTGAAACAGGGGAAGTCCGTGGAACTGAAATACCGCCATATGATCTACGACGGCAAACCAGACCGGGAACGGATCGAGGGATGGTTCAGTGAGTACTCCTCCACAGAAGGGTAAATCCGGACTCAGTACTTCGGGGTTTCAACAATGAATCCCCGGACTTTTCCCGGAGAGGCCCGCTCTTCCCGATCGGAAACCAATCCCTTCCCCCCCATGGTGATTGCCGGTTCCGACCCCTCGTGGGAGGAAAAGCGGAACCGGATCCCTTTGATACGTGTCAGAACGGTTCCGTCGAGCCAAAGACGTTTTCCGGGCTCCACCTCAAACGCTCCGATCCAGACCCGGTGAACACCCGAGATTCCTCTGACCGCCTGCCATTCCTCTTTGGAATTAATAATCCAGAGATGCCCGCCCATCCGTTCCGCGAGATCACGGGCCTCTCTCCAGCTCACCGCTTTTTTCACGTAAAGGTACCGACTGTTCTCAAACTCTCTCATGGGGTGCTGCACCGATTCCGTTTCCCTCGCCGTTCCATCCGGTACTTCGACAATTTTCGGAGCCATCCCTAAGGCCCTGACCTCCTCCAGTTCTTTCCGGAAAGCAAGCGCTGTCTCAATCTCGCCGGATTTCGTTTTACGCACAATCTCCGCCTGAAGACGTTCCAGATAGGTGTTCTTCAGATCCTGCTCTCTTTCCGACGCCGATTTGTGAAGCTGCCCCCAGGCACGATGATAGGCTTTCCGGACATCCGGGATATAGGGGTCCTGTTCCGCTTCCAATGGGGATCCGGGCCCTCCATCCTCCTGAGCAACCTCCATGAGCTCGCGCAGATGAAGAACGGCTTCCAGTTTCCCCGCCTCCTGAAACCCCTTGGATCTCTGCTCCAGAACCTCAAGGTATTTCTCCTCAAGTGCCCCCTGTTCCTCCTCCAGCTTCTCCTGGTTTTTCAGCAAAAGGTCATGATACGTTTTTCTCCATTCCGTCACTTCTTCGGCGGGGAGTACGCCCGTGCCAAGGACGCCCATAATCAGAATTGTAAACATGTGAGATCTATTCATAGTGAACAGATTGTGACAAATTGTTCGGAAAATGGCAAAACAAACCCGCAACCCGCGTCTCATGTCATACGGAATTCATCTTCATATATGACTCCGGGAGCCGAGCACCCGCTTTCCCATTAACCCGGAGATCCGTCCTGCTTACAACCACGGACAACAAATCCGGTCATCGCCCCTGAAAACAGGGACTGCTCCGCATGTGTTTCCGCCTCCAGCCACCAGTCAGAGGCCTGATGGGAGGAAAGCCGGTCTTCCGCAACCATCCGGTCCACGGCATCCTGCAGGGCCCAGATCATCACAGCCACAGGCCAGTCGGTGACACAGACCGAATCCGAATAGGCCTCCACCTGTTGCAACCCCGCCTGATGAAACAGTCCGACCAACTGACGCCCGGCACGTCCATTCACGTGAGAGGTGCAGATGTAGGAAAGAATCCGGTCCGTGAGAGCAGGTGAAGGGTGATCCAATACCAGGCTGCCCCAGTCCACGTCCACCACGACCACCCGCCCACCGGGCTTCACCACCCGCATCATTTCAGCCAACGCCGCCATCGGGTCGGTGAGATGTTGAAACACCCGGTCACACCGGATGACATCCGCGACGTCCGACTCCAGGGGTAACCCGGCAAAACTCCCCTCCAGGAAGGTAATCTCACCACCGAGACCCTCCGCCCGTTTCCGGGCCGCTGCCAACGACGTGCGTTCGGGATCCACGCCGGTTAACCTGAGGGGAAATGGTGAACTCGAGGCCAGGTACAGCAGATCATCCCCTGCTCCACAGCCGACGTCCACCAAATGCTCTCCCTCGGTACACTGAAGAAACGCCAGTGCGCGTTGCTTGTAGTCTGCAAACAGACTGGCGATTCTGGAAAGATAATCAACAGGATCTGCCTGATAGGGATTCACGGTTTCATGTGTCATCTTACTCTCCCACCATGACGGCTGGGATCCACGCCTTAAAGGTTGAGCCTTTTCCCGGCAACGTTTCGAATTCGATTCCTCCTCCATGCTGTTCAAGGATTCTCCGGGTAATGGTCAGCCCTAAACCACTTCCTCCCTGCTCCTGCTTGGTGGTAAAGGATGCATGGAACGCATGCTTCGCCTCCTCCTCTGTCATCCCGCAGCCATTATCCTGAACCTGAATCCACAGGCGGTCGCCTTGCACCTCCACTTCCACCCGGATCCAGCCGCCATGCTCGGGCAGAGATTCAAAGGCATTCGACACAAGGTTAAACACCACACGGGGAAATTGCAGGGGGTCCACCAATACCCGTTGGCTGGTCGGTATCCGGATGTCCTCATTCAGCAGCACCATTCTGTCCATCGCCATGGCCCGCACCTCCGACATCACCGGCTTCAGGATGCGGTGCAGATGAAGGTTCTCGAGCTGAATACCGGATTCCTGTCCCAGGTTCCTCCAGGCCTGCAGTAACTCGCGGCAGCGAATCAAGGAATTTTCAATAACCTGAAGATAGTCCGTGGCCTGTTCCCCCGGACCGGAAATGACCAGACCTGACTCCTCCAGCTTCTTGAGCTCATAGGAGAGCAGGTTCACGGAGCCCATGACAATGGTCAGGGGGTTCTGAAGGTCGTGTGCCAATTCTCTGGAGGCTTGTCCCAATGCAGCCAGTTCCCGGTTTTGACCGACCTCATCCAGCAGAGTCTGATTGAGGTCCCGGAGATGCCGTTGCACAATCCGTTTCCGTCTGGCCAATTCGGTCCTCCGGATATTTTCCCCGACGATTTTCTCCATTTCGACGGCATCAAAAGGCTTCTTGAGATAATCATTGGCCCCCAGCCGGATCGCCTCTCTCGCCGTCTCCAGCGTGCCATACCCGGTGAGCATGATCACAGACACATCCGGATCCAGACTGCGAAGCAGCTTCAGCCCCTCAATCCCATCCATGCCCGGCATGCGGATATCCATAATCACACAGTCCGGAGTTTCCCGCTTCAGAATCGCGATGCCTTCCCGCACCCCGGCCGCACAAAACACCGTACAAACCGGCTTCAACAGCATCCGCATACTTTCGCGGGGCCCCATCTCATCATCAATGATCAGGACAACCGGGAAAGAGACCTGTTCAGTCTCCTGGAGATCTGCGTCAGAAACGGCGTCCATAAGAAACACTGACCAGGTGAGCTTCGAAATCATACTCACCGTTAAAGGCAGGATTGTCGTTGTCGGTGATGGTCCGCCCAGAAAAAATACCCAATGAGTAGGAGAGATCCACCAGATGAACCCCTTTCGACCATCCGGCTCCGGCCGAAACGACCCATTGGTCCTGTTCGGATGTGGTCGGCAGCATGGTCCGGGAGGGAACCGGGCTTTGCAGATAGACGGCTCCCGTTCGGAGCACCCACTCCGGGTTCAACCGGTAGGCGGCGGAAAGTCCAGCCGTCCAGTTATCTGTCCAGTCGGTCTCAATCCGGTCTGAGGCAAGAAACGGTGAGTTCGCACCCGCATCCAGTTCCAACTGTTCAAACTCGGAATGCTGCACCCATTCCACATTGGTTTCCAGCGTCAGATGCTCATTCACCTTCCATCCATATGCCAGCGCAAGTTCCAGCGGAAAGGTGATGTCCGTTTCAAAATCGCTGGTGGGCTGTGCCGGAACGCCGGCGGGAATTTGGCTGAGATGAAGATCGCCCTCATAGTCAATCTTTACCGGGCTGATCACTGTGAAGGCAAGACGATGGGCATCATCAATCCGCCAGGTTACAGCAACCTGAAGCCCGACTCCGACCCCATCGGCCTCAAACCGGCTCTTTCCGTCCGGAAGCCCCGGCACTCCGACGGCAGGTCCCCAGGGATAAATCTGCCGTAAATCCAGAGAACTCCACACTATCCGAAGCCCTCCGGCCACGGACACCTGCTCGGACAGGGAGGTGGCAGCCACGGCGGAGAGCGCCAGAGAGCGGAGCTCGGTGAAACAAGGTGCGGTGTACCGAAGGGGACCAGTTTCGTCGACCCGGGTGGAACGCCCATAGGGCGAGAGTAGTGCTCCACCAAATACCCAAGCTCCTCCCTCTCCCCCAGGGTACACCGCAAAAACAGACGGTAAAGCGGCCCAGGGATCCTCTGATTCAGAGCGTTCTCCCGTTGGACCTGTGAATTCCGTTTTCGAATATCCCATCGTGAGGCCTGATTGAACTTCCGGCACCGTCATCTCCACCAGATTCGCGGGATTGTGGGCCACCGCCGACGCGTCGGTGGTGTAGGCAATCCGTCCCCCGATACGGCCCTGAGCCGCAGCTCCGGCAGGCGGGTTTCTGAATCCATCCGCCCGAACCTCCATGCTCAGAAGCAGGAGGGTGGTGAGGGTCAGATGTTTGGGTGAAGTGATCATGTGAGCAAAGTCCATTCGGACATCCCTCCGGGATTGGGGTATGGTGTTGCAAGAAGCATGCCAGATTCTAAATCTGACATACTGCAAAGAATGACAGGGTTTCTCAAATAGGACACGACAATTCTGGACAAATTTGAACACGACAGGTTATATGGGTTCAATTTTGTACACCATGTCTCTTCTTCGGAAATGAAAGATCCTCATAAGCGAGCCGTGATCACCGGGCTGGGTGTTCTCGCCCCGAACGGCAATTCTCTTGATGCGTTTTGGCAGGCAACCCTGCATCGGGTCAGCGGCATCGGGCCCATCACTCTGTTTTCAACGGAGGAATTCCCTGTATCCGCTGCTGGAGAGATCAAGTCGTTTCAGCTTCAGGACTTTCTCGACCCTGGACTGCAGATTAAGGAGAAACGGCTGGGACGGCATACCTGCCTCGGCATTGCCGCAATGCATATGGCCTTGAGGCACGCCCGGTTATCCCCTGCCGATTTAAAGAGCCAGGAACCGGTAGAAGTCCACCTCGGGGTCAGTACCAGTGCCATCGATGTGATTGAGAAAGGAAAGGAAATCCTGACCAAACGAGGCCCCTCCCGCGTGAGCCCTTATATCGTCAGTGCCTGCCAGCCTCATGCTGTGGCCTGTGAGATTGTCGAAACGCTGGGGATTCGTACTCGTAAAAGCACGCACTCCTCAGCCTGTCCCGCCGGGATGGAGGCACTGGCTGCGGCGATGATGAGCATCCGAAATGGGGAAAACGCCGTGGTCCTCTGCGGTGGGGTGGACGCCCCGATTACCCCTCTCACCATGGCCTCGTTTCACTTGGCCGGGCTCGCGCCCGATACAGGATTTTCACCGGAACAGTCCAGCCGTCCCTTCGATGCCAAACGGAAAGGCGGGTTAATTGCAGAGGGTGCAGGAATGTTTGTCGTGGAAAGCCTGGCCCATGCCCTCTCCCGGGGAGCGACTCCGCTTGCGGAATTGATGGGGTATGGAAGCATCGCGGACGATCCGGGATCGGAGTCAGGCTCCGGATTTGCGGCTTCCATGAAAGAGGCCATGGATCATGCCGGGCTGCTGCCGATGGATATTGGCTATGTCAATGCCCATGGACCCAGCCATCCGGTTCTCGACCGGATGGAAGCCAGGGCCATACATGAGGTGTTCGGCCCCCTTGCCAATCACCTGCCCGTCAGCTCGATCAAAGGGGTGATTGGCAATCCTCTCTCTGCAGCCGGTCCCCTGCAGCTTGCCGCCTGTGTACAGTCCCTGCGTGCAGGCATTCTGCCCCCCACAGCCAATTATGACTATCCGGATCCAGACTGCGATGTGCAGGTCGTTCATGGAGCACCCTTCCATACCCAGGTGGATCGTATTCTATTAAATGTGCATGGACTGGGTGGGGGAAACAGTTCTCTGATTGTGAAACGGATTCAGGAGTCATGAATCTGTTTCAGCTGATCACCTTGAGTTCTCTTCTGGTGACCCCCGCTATCGGAGGATTTGTCCTGTTCTCGCAACCCCGACGGCTGGTGAACCGGTGTTTTGCCGCCCTGACCCTGATTATCACTTCATGGCTGTGCTGCCTCTGGGGGGCCTCGCATATCCTTTCGGTTGAAGAAGCCATGTTCTGGATCCGGCAGAGTTCCGCCGTTTCCGCACTCATCCCGGCGGGGATGAACATGCTCAAACTGTCGATCATCCGGCCGCAGCAGGGTTGCGTCCGCCTCTTCCTGCGCAATCGGATCTGGCTGGGGGTCTGGGTGGCGGTCGTCATGCTCTGCCAGACGGACTGGTTTCTCGAGGGGGCGACCATGCCGGAACCGGGGAAGGTGCTGGCCATGCCGGATTACGGGCCGGGGTTCATCTTCTTCAACATCTATTTCATCGGATCCTGGGCCATCCTCTTCACCTCCATGGGTCAAAGTGTCCGGCGGGTCAGCGGGGTCAAACGAACCGAACTGGAATTCGTCCTCCTGAGCTGCGTCACCAGCCTCCTGATTGGGGTGTTTTTCCTGATCATCCCCAACCTGACCGGTCAGATTGATCTGGGTTCGTTTCTTCCGGTCTCGGTGATCATTTTTTCTGCGATCAGTGCTTATGGAATCGCGACCCGAGGCATTCTGGATGTACCGGTGGTGGCCCGCCGGATTATCGCACACAGCATGCTCGCGGGCTATCTGTTCAGCCTATACCTCGCAGTCAAGCATGTGTCCGTATCCCTGCTGAAACACCTCAACGATGATCCAACCTCTCTGGCAGCTCTGATTGCCACCATCACGGTGGTTCTGTCCGTTTCACCTGCACAGGGGCTGCTCCAGCGATTAGCAAACCGTTTGTTCATCAATACCCCTCCCCTCGATGTGGGAGCCACACTCCGTGCAGCCAGCCGAAGCCTGAATACGGTGGTCACCACCGACACTCTGCTTGAAACCTTCACCCAATTGGTCCATTCCACTCTGGACACCCCGGCACTCCAGCTTCATCTGGAATCACCGAACGGATTAAACCCCGTTGTCACCCACCGGTTTCCCGAGGAACCGCCTCCGCCGCACCTGATCAGTCTGCTTCACCGGAACCGCTCTCTGGTGGTCACGGATCTTCTCGACCGGGAACGGACGGATCCGGTGGAACCGGAGGTGATTCGCACCCTACAGGAACAGGGGATCGGTTCCGCCATCGGCCTGTACCGACAGAACGAGCTGATTGGCGCCCTGTTGCTGGGGCCGAGGGAATCCGGGAGAATTTTTGGCCATCAGGAGGCCGCCGCCGTTGAAGGCCTCCGGGATCTCTTCCTGGTGGCCTATGAAAATGCCCGTCTGTACACCGAAATCCGAAACCGCCGAACCTACATGAACCACCTGCTGGCCAGCATGGTCAACGGCGTCATAGCCACAGACCAACGCAAGTGCATCACGACCTGCAACCACGAGGCGGCCAGAATTCTCGGGGTGCAGGAGACAGAACTCCTCGGCAAAGAATCCTTTTATCTGCCTCTCCCCCTTCAGGATCTGATTGAAGAGGCCTTCCGCACCGATCAGGTGATCCGCGACCGGGATCTGCAACTCGAGTTTGAGGGAGTTCCCAAGGTGCATGTATTATCCGGGGCCTCTCTGTTTCACGGGTATGAAGGAGAACTGCTGGGCGCCCTCCTGGTGCTTCAGGATCAGACCATTTACAAGCAACTGGAAACTCAGGTCCGGCGCTCAGAACGTCTGGCCAGCCTGGGCACCTTATCTGCCGGCATGGCCCATGAAATCAAAAACCCCCTGGTCACCCTCAAGACGTTCACGCAACTCCTTCCCGAGCGATATGAGGATGAGGATTTCCGCACCACCTTTTCCCAGTTGGCCGGCACAGAAATCGAACGCATCGACCGGCTGGTGAACCAACTGCTGACCTTTGCCAAACCCTCAAAACCCAGTACCCGCCCCCTTCACCTTCACCTGGAACTGGCCTCCCACCTGCAATGGGTCGAACAGCAGGCCGAATCCGATCATCTGACCATCGAAACCGACTTTCTGGCGGAGCAGGACCGGATCCTCGGGGATCCGGACCAAATGAAACAAGTGCTGCTCAACCTCTTTCTCAACGCCCGGGATGCCATGACGAAAGGAGGCGTGTACCATCTGGCCACCCGGGGGGAGGACGATCAACTCATCCTGGAAATCAGTGACTCAGGACCAGGGATTCCCGAAACCATGCTGCACCATATTTTCGACCCCTTTTACACCACCAAAGAAACCGGGACCGGTCTGGGGTTGGCAGTGGCCCACCAGATTCTCCGGGAACACCGGGCTCGCATTCAGGTGGAGAACCGACCGGAGGGAGGATCCCGGTTCCGTCTCTCCTTTCCACTGCTTGATCCGGAGGAACATCCATGACTCCCACCCGCATCCCATTATGGGTCCTGAGTCGTGATCCGGTCCTGCTTGACCGCCTGACCCCATTACTGGCGTCGGCGTTTGAGCTGACACTCTATGAACACGAGGCCGAGTTCCGGAATGCACTCAGCCATCAGCAACTCTGCCTGTGCCTGATTGATTTAAGGCTGGGGGACGAAGGCCCCCTGCCGCATGAACTCGTGGAGGAACTCAGGCAGCATGTTCTGACACTGTTGGGGCCGAAAGGAAGTCTCCATCTGAGGGAATTGGAGCAACGTCAATTTTACGCCCTGCTGGACACTCAGGTGGATCCCGTCAGCCTCCTGCACACGCTGCAGCAGGCACAGGTGTTTTTAAACCTCCGGGAGGAAAACCAACGCCTTCGCTCCCGCCTTCATTTTTCCCCGCCGAACCCGGTCAATCCGGACGGGCAGCCCCCCTCCCCGCTCTTCTCTCCAGAGGAATGCATCCGGTTTTTTCATGAAGCGGAAAAGCCGGAACAGTTGGCCGACAGCCTTATTCATCATCTCTGCTCCCGTATGAAACTGTCACGGGCAGGACTGTATCTCCGCGATCAGGACACCGGGGCGTTCCGGCTTCATGCCGGGCACATGCTGCTCCCGGGCTCGAGACGGGATCCCTTTGCACAGGATGATCCCTTCATCCGGTGGTTGGAACGAAATGCCTGTGTGGTGTCCAGAGCGGATCTCCATGCAGAACGGACCACCGAAGAGGAAGCCATTCTCGGCAGGGCTCTCGATCAATGGGGGGCTGAGTTGCTGGTCCCGCTGCGCGGTCGGGAGGGGCTGATGGGATGGGTGTTCACCGGACGGCTGTTCTCCGGACATCGATTCCGTCCAGGAGATCTCTCCACGGTCATGGAGGCGGTGGATCTGATGGCGGCCGCCCTCGAACGGGCTTCCGAGCAGTCCCGTACTCAAACGGCCTACCAGAAATCCTGCGATCTGCTGCAGGAGCTCCATATCGGCCTGCTGCATGCCTCCGTGACCGGCTCTGTCCTCTGGGCCAGTGATACGGCCCGTCAACACCTGAACCTGACCCATGCGGCCACGCCTCTTCGCCTGAACCCCGAGCTGACCCGTCTCATACAGGAGGCGGCGAAAGATGAAGACGGGTCCCCGTCACGCTTTACATGGCGACATCCCCAAACCGGTCGGGATTTCAGCCTTCAGGCACGGCGCATCCACGCCAGCGAGCATCAACCCAGTGTCCTGGTGACACTGGAAGACCGCAGCGCGGAACGTCAGCAACTGGAAGGACGAAGGGACCGGGAGGAACAGCGACTCTGGGAACAAATGTCCGACGGGCTATCCCATGAAGTCCGCAATCCGCTGGTCACCATCAAAACCTTTACCCAGCTTCTCCCCGAACGAATCGACGACCCCCGGTTCCGCACGGTATTTGAGCGGCAGGTGGAACAGGAGATCGATAAACTGCAGGGACTGGTGGAGCAGGTACAGTCGTTCGCCCGACAGGAGGACCTGCATCTGGAAACGGTGGACGTGCGCAGTCTGCTCACGTCTATTGCCGGAGAATTCCGCTCCCAGCTCTCCACGGTTACGGGGGCTCCTGATTTTCAACTGTCGCTGCAACCGGAACTCCCTGCGCTCACGGCCGATGCAAAGCGCATACGAACCGCCCTTTTGCATCTGCTGGAAAATGCGTGGGAGGCGGTTCAGGGCAGTCAGGGATCCATCCTGTTCGCTGCGCATGAAGCCGACGGAGCCCTGCACATTGATATCCAGGATAACGGAAACGGGTGCCCACCGGACAAACTGGACGTCCTGTTTTCACCGTTTCTCACCACGAAAGCCCAGGGGATGGGGCTTGGCCTGCCCATTGCCAGGCGGATTGCCCGGGAACATGGAGGAGATGTCAGCCTGATTTCCACCCCGAGAGGGACACACGCCACTCTAACGATTCCCAACTCCCCGCCCACGACATGAAACGCCTGCTGATCGTCGACGATGACGTAGGGACCCGTGAGTCCCTTCGTATGATCTTTTCCCACGAATATTCCATCACTCTCACCGCCAGTGCGAAAGAAGCCCTCGGAGTGCTTTCCGCACAATCGGTGGATCTGATCCTGCTGGATGTCCTCATGCCGGAGAAGGACGGTGTCACCCTGTTGAAGGAGCTCACAGCCCTGTATCCGGAAACGCCGGTCATCATGATCAGTGCGTCCACCAGTGCGAGACCCATCGTGGAATCGATGAAATCAGGTGCCGTGGATTTTGTCACCAAGCCCTTTGATATCAAAGAACTCCGACATCTGGTTCGCAGAGCTCTGGAGCATCACACCCTCCGCCAACGGGTCAAGGCCATGGAATCCGACGTAAAGCGGTTGTATCCGGAAGAAGGCCTGATCGGAGAATCTCCGGCGTTTCAATCCGCGCTTCAAAATGCACGTCGGGCCGCCCAAACGGATGCCACGGTACTCATTCATGGCGAAAGCGGTACAGGAAAAGAAATGATTGCCCGCCAGATCCATACCTGGAGTGACCGTGCCACAGAACCCTTTGTTGCCGTGCATTGTGCATCAATTCCGGAACCACTCATGGAGAGTGAGCTCTTTGGACATGAGCGGGGCGCATTCACCAATGCCAATAAACAGAAACTGGGTCGCTTTGACCTGGCGGGATCCGGCACACTCTTTTTTGATGAAGTGGGCGAGATGTCCCTCAACACCCAGGTGAAGTTGCTCCGGGTCCTGCAGGAGCGGGAGTACATGCGTCTCGGCGGCAACCGGGTCCTGCACACCAATGCCCGGATCCTGGCCGCCACCAACCGGAACCTGTTGGAGCAGGTACGGAAGGGGGCTTTCCGGGAAGACCTCTACTACCGTCTGAATGTGGTGCCCATTGAAATCCCGCCCTTACGTCAGCGACTGGATGATGTGGGGTTTCTCGCGACGTATTTTCTCGATCAGTTCAGCAAAAATCTAAATGCGCACACACGGGAATTTGAACCCGATGCCCTGGAAGCCCTGCAGACCTACGACTGGCCGGGAAACATCCGGGAACTGCGCAATGTGATCGAACGTTCGGTTGTGCTGCACGGACATCACATGCGCCTGCCCCGGCATCTGCTTCCCAATGAATTCCAGGATCCGGAACACCTGCAGACCCTTTCGCCTCATACCCTGAAAGAAAACCTTTCCGCTTCCGTTGAGCAGGTAGAACGGGAGCTTTTGGTTGAGGCGTTGAGGGCATGTGACGGGGTGCAGACCCGGGCGGCAAAAATGCTCGGGACCACCCGGCGGATTCTGAAATACAAAATGGACAAGCACAACATCACCCTTCCGCTTGAAGCGGAGGATTGAACTCCCGATGTCCCTCCTCCGCATCCTCTTTGTCTGTTCCCGGAATCAATGGCGAAGCCCCACCGCAGAACGAATGTACCGCAACCACAGCGGTTTGGAGGTCCGTTCCGCCGGTACGGCCGCTTCCGCCAGACGAAGGATCAACCGCCGGGACCTGATATGGGCCGACCTGGTGGTCGCTATGGAGCACCTTCATCTACGCCGGTTACGGGATCAGTTTCCAGATGAGATCCGGAACTGCGACACCCTCGTCCTGGAAATCCCGGACGACTATCCCTTCATGCACCCCGACCTGATTGAACGGATTGAAGACGGTCTGGAGGGGTATCTCGACCCATCATGATCCTTCTCCCTCTATGCTCCCCCTTTCGCCACTCACCTAGCCCCCCTAAAGGAATTCATCATGATTCCAGACCAACGACATCAGCCGATCTGCGATCCCCCCAACTACTGGCTCCGTTCAATAAGCGCGGTTTTCATTTTTTTCGCATTTGTCATTACGATTCCCCCTCTGGGTTTTATGGGGTTTTTAGATGCGGTCGGTCTCTTAGGGGATCCGACCGGTTTTTTTGAGACCATCGGCAAAGGAGACAGACAGGAGGCGATGACTGGAGGGATTATTTTCGTCTATGGCGGGGCCTGTGTGGGTTGGGTCCTCGCCAGGAATCAGAGGGTCTGCCACATTCTCGGCTGGATCCTTGTGTTCATCTCAACGTCAAGTTTAGGCGGGTGCGCGATGATGCTCGCCGGTCTGAACGGGATAGGAGGATAAACCCTCTTTACGCAGAAAACTGCTTTTTCGCAAACGCCACGCGTTCGGAGGGAGTCCGCAGCATGCGTTCCGGACGGCTCAGGCCTTCAATACACTGCAGACGCGGTAAGAGTCCGGTGTTATTTGCCACCTGAATCGCCAGGCCCGGTCGGGCGTTGAGTTCCAGGATGAGGGGACCCAGGTGCTTATCGAGCACGATGTCCGCACCCAGATAACCGAGTTCGGTCATTTCAAAACAGCGGGCGGACAGCTCGATGATTTCCTCCCAGTGCGGAATTTCCAGCTCCTTCAGCTTTCGCCCGGTATCCGGGTGCTCGGTGACCGTCTTGCCCCACTGGACGGCACTGCGTGCCTTGCCGGTGACGATATCAATCCCCACACCCACCGCCCCCTGATGGAGGTTGGCTTTCCCGTCCGAGGCTTCGGTGGACAGGCGCATCATCGCCATCACCGGATACCCCTGAAACACAATCACCCGTACATCCGGCACACCCTGAAACGAAAAGCCATCAAAACAGTCATCGAAGGCAATCGCGTACTCGATCATGGCCTTGTCATTTCGCCCCCCGAGTGAATACAGGCCGCTGAGGGTATTGCTGATATGGCGGCGGATGTCATTCAGTTTGATACGGCTGCCGCTGGGTTTACAAAACTCATCCCCGTCTCTTCCAGTGATCACCAGAATTCCTTTGCCCGCACTCCCCATCGAGGGTTTGATCACGAACTGATCATATGGTCGAAGCAGTTCCTCCAATCCCCGTACTTCGTGCTGCTTCCGGATAACACCGTAGAGTTCCGGAACGCGAATGCCGAATTCAACCGCCAGTTCTTTGGTGATGAATTTGTCGTCCACCCGGGGATAGAATTTCCGGTCATTGTAGTGGGCAATGTAGGAGCCATTCCGTTGATTCATCCCGATGATACCCAGCTTTTTTAGCTGGCGGGGACTGGCCCAGTGAAACCGACCGCTCATGACTTGGGCCCTTGAGCGGATTTCACCAACGGGGCAAAACGGAACAGTTCAGACAGTCGATACCCCGAGTACTGACCCAGAGCCAGAATGACCGCCAGCACCACCAGCAGGAGTTCCGGAAACACAAAGGCCTGGTAGCGCAGGGTTGCATTCCCCATGACCATATAGGCCATGATGGCCACAAACAAACTCCCCGCCGTCTGGGTGATCACCTCCCGGGGTCCGTCCTCTTCCCACAACACGGACAGGCGTTCCACAGTCCAGGCGAGAATGATGGTGGGAAACAACGTGACCGACTGCATGAGAGGAATGTCAAATTTTGCCCCCACCAATCCAAACGACACCATGATGCCGATGACCACAACCACCACGGCGGAAATACGGGGGACCAGTAACAAGTCCAGCCTTGAGAGATAGGCCCGCATGATCAGCCCCACGGACACCACAATCACAAACAGAATCATTCCGGTGAGAAGCTGGGTCTTCAAAAACGCCATCGCGAGGAGAATGGGCATAAACGTGCCGGAGGTTTTCACCCCGACAATGTTCCGGATGATCACGACAACCAGAGCGCCAAAGGGGATCATCAGTAAGAGCCGGAACGAGCTCTGCTGCTCAAAACTCAGGCTGCTCAACGACAGATTCATTAAATTGTCCTCCCCGTAGTTCGCCGCCTGCTCGAGTACAAACGTCAACGGGAGGTCCTGACGGATCACACTGTAGTCCACTTTTGCTCCGCTTCCCCCGAAGATTTCAATCAGCCCGGCCCCACCCCGCTGCCAGGCAAGAAACCCTTCGGGATCCAGGGGCCGTGGATTCCCCCATTCAAACAGACGGCGGTCATTCGTTTCCCGATCCACCAGCAGAACCATCTGTTGGAGAGGCTGGCGGGACTGGGTGTCACCCAGCGAGAGCGCCCGGATGAGATGCGACTCATATCCGGCTTTGTTGATCAGAGTATTGAGGAGTTTTAAGCGGCGAAGCTCGGTGTCGGCTTCGCGCAGGAGCGTCTGAGAATTCTGGTTATCGGCATTGGCAAGAATCTGAATCAACTGGCTGGTGAAACTTGCGGCATCCGCAGAGCGCTCTTTCGCGCTGCCGATGACCTCCTTGATGGAGAGGGCCAGCGGGGCCTGGTCAAATTGCGGATCGACGACGATCCGGCCTTCGGGAAGTGACCAGCTCAGCTCCTTCGGTCGTTGGTACACATCAATCCGGTAATAGAGTTCCTGTTGCCCTTTGGCTTCCTGCTGAGACCACGTCACATACCGGTATAAGGGTTCATCCTCCCCTAAAGGAGCGGCCGCTGTAAACCCATAGTCCTGGGAGGAACCGCTTTCGCCTAGGACGCCAAACAATTCCTGCGTCCCCGGGACGGCGAAATTGACTTTCACCGCCTCCCCTTTTGCCCGGAAGCTGATGCGGGCTTCCACAGACCAGACCGCCGTCTGTTTGCGGGGCACCATCGGGTAGCCATGACGGTAATGTTTGACCAGGGTCAGCCCCAGTCCTGCGGACACCAGAATCACGATCAGAAAACGGAGCTGAATCTTTGCGGTCATCGGTTTTTCTCCCAAGAGACTTTGGGGCCTTTCGCCTTCAGCACATAGGATTTGCTGACGTCCACCACGGCAACACCGCGAAGCAGATTTCTCCCGACCAGCAAGGGATAGGTATAGTCTCCGCGGTCGGTCAGACTGAACTCGGTCTGCACGATTTCCTCGCCCAGCTTCACACCCAGCAGCACCACATACCGTTCCTGAGACTCCGTACCATGGCGCTTGATCTTGACCACCCGGGAGACAGGTTTTTCCACTTCAATCTTTTGGTCCTCTTTTTCTCCGACCAGATGAAATTTCACCCAGGATTCCCCATCCCGCTCAAACGGCGTGAGATCCTCCACATGAATCGAGCAGGTGGTCGCTCCGGTATCGATACGGGAATCATAACTGACACCCGCTTCCTGAATGAACAGGTATTCGGTTTCACCGAGAACGCGAGGTGTACCGATGGCTGCATCGGTTTCCTCCGCAACGGAACAGGCGGGGAGAAACAACAAGCTGCACACACACAGCAGCAGAACCGGAGGAGAAAAGGGCCTTCGCAACTTCATTCGGCCATAAAAACCATCGGGCAGCAAAAAAGACAAGACCTGAATCAACGGGCCCGTCAGCGGGTGCAGATGGAATGCTGAGGTTAGGATTGCAGGTCGAGAGGAGGAAGCCGTATGATGCAGATAACCCTGACACACATCATGGACACAGCTCTGGAAACAGGAATCGGCCTCTACCATCTTCTCGCACTCGCCTTTTCAGTCTGGATTCTTCCCCGGACGTTAAGGACATTCCGATCAGGCCCTACCCTCTACTTGATGGGTCATACGCTGTTTTGGCTGGGCAACCTCTATGCGTTTGCTCATCTGGAACGGGGTATGCCGGATGGGTCTCACATCCATCCCCTCGGCACGGTCCTGTACGGCGTCCTCTGCTTCCATATCGGAATCTATATGCATTTCACGCCCAAAGAATTCCGCCTCGAAACAACGCGAACAACATGAAGGTGGTGGATCACGAACCCTCCCTGTGGTTTCTTGTGTCGGACGGTCAGGATCTCATCCTGGATGTCTCCTGTAACCATTCCGCATTCGGGTATACCTGGACCCTGAAACTGCTGGACCCTGAACGGGAAGAGTATCACTCCAAAGGGCGGGACTCTCTAAGCCAACTTGCACACCAGATTCAAACGTCCGCTCCCATCCTCAAAGAGTCCCAATCCCCCTTCAAACATCGGATGATCTCGAACGCCATGCAGGAGGAGGTCGAAGCGGCGATTCTGACATGGAACTCCGGCCGCAGGCGTGAAGATGAACCGTAGCCTCCTTGGTCTTTTCATTATCTTCCTGAACATCACCTTCACCATGTGTGCGTGCGGTCATACTGAGTGGTTGTCGCTTCCCGGGAACCTGCTCGGTACTGCACGGATCTGGACGGGTTTCGTTCAGGAGCGGCGGAGAACGGCGGCCATCCTGCTGGTCATCTGCATGACCATGATTCTCTCAGGTCTTGCACTGATGAAGAACGCAACTGACATTCTCTGGACAGGGCATGAAGCTCTTTTCCAATCAAGCGACAGGCATTTCACGCTCCCGGCCAGGCCTCACAGCGGACGCTACGACTGATGCCCCCTACTCCACTTCGTAGGGAATGGTGTCCAGGATCACCTGCATGGCCTCTTCATGGGCGCGGGTATTGTCATTGGCATCGATGACAACCCAGGGAGCATGTTCCGTGTCCGTCTTTTCCATCATCAGGTTTTTGTAACGGCTGTACTGGTTCCATAACTTCTGCGCTTTGGAATCCACTTCCGAGAGCTGCCATCGCTTGAGCGGGCTTTTCTGGACGGTCTCAAAGCGCCGAGCCTGCTCGTCCCGGCTGACGGAGAGATAGAATTTGATCAGATAAATGCCCGAACTGACGAGCATCTTTTCGAAGTCATTCACCTGCTCCATAAACTGTTCATACTCACCTTGGGTGCAGAATCCGTTGACCGGTTCCACCATGGCGCGGTTGTACCAGCTCCGGTCAAAGAACACCATCTCACCTGGATTGGGAAGGCAGTTCACATAGCGCTGAAAGTACCACTGCCCTTTCTCGTCCTCAGTGGGTTTCGGGAGGGCGTAACTCTCGTAGTGGCGCGGGTTGATATGTGCGGTCACACTGCGGATGGTTCCGCCTTTTCCAGCGGCATCCCGCCCTTCAAACAACACGACCACCCGCTGCCGGTCCCGGATCACCCATTGCTGCAGATGGATCATCTGTTCATGAAGCTCGCGCATGTTCAACTCATGTTTTACCAGCTTCAGCGCATGGTGGACATCCGTCTTTTTCCTGGCCAGCAGATACTTCAACCCCAGCGGGGTATTCAGAAGTTCCAGGTCCTGGTCGGTCAATGTAGAAGATTTGCTCATATCCGTTCCCTCTCAATCCATGTCTTCATTGTGCCGGTAGTACCGACGAATCACATTCGGATCCGGGGACAGCGAAACCTTGGCCCTGGATTTCCGGGGATAATCAAATTTGGAAAGCACGTAACGCATGCTCTCAAGCCGGGCTGTTTTCTTGTTATTGGTCTTCACAATGACCCAGGGACTGAACGAGGTATGTGTCTTCGCAAACATCTCCTCCTTATATTTGGTGTAGTCCCCCCAAAGTTCCTGACCTTTCAAATCAACCGGACTGAATTTCCAGCGTTTCAGGGGATTCTCCAGCCGTCCCTGAAACCGCTTTTGCTGCTCCTTCTGGCTGATATCAAACCAGAATTTAATGAGATGAACCCCGTCTTCATACAGCATGTGTTCAAACTCTGGAACCTGAAGCATGAACTCGTTGTACTGGCTCTTTTTACAAAAGCCCATGACCGGTTCCACCACGGCACGGTTATACCAGCTCCGGTCAAAAAACACGATCTCCCCCGGATTCGGCAGCACTTTTACATACCGGCGGAAATACCATTGGCCCCGTTCGACATCGGTCGGTTTGGTTAAGGCCACCACCCGCATGGAACGGGGGTTCAGATGTTGCGAAAACCGCTTGATGCTGCCGCCTTTTCCGGCGGCATCCCGGCCTTCAAAGATGACCGCCACCCGCATCCCTTTTTCTGCAATCCAGCGCTGAAGGTTCACCATTTCCACCTGGAGCTTCATCAGTTCATCTTCATAGCGAAGGTTCCGAATCTGTTTGCGCAGAGAAAACTCATTTTCTTTGGCCACTTGAATCAGATCATCCCGCTTGGTTGCAGACAGCAGTTGTTCTTTGGTAAACATAAGGTTCTGTAGGTGAGTATCCGGTTGAAGAGGGGGGAAGTCTCTCATGAAACCGTCCGCCTGTCCCGATTTTTCTCGTGTCTATGCGGATGTTTCTTTCGACAGAACAGTGGAGATCAAGGCCTGATGGACCTGACACGCCCTCCAGCCGAACAGGCAGACGGCCCATGAGATCAGACAGGGTTCGTTGATGCAGGGCGCGGATGGGGTAGTCATTTCCGGGCAGGATGACCTGGCGGGAACGGAAATGGATACCACCAGACGACGGTCCTCCTCGGTCCCGCCCCCTCTTCCTTCGGTATGTGCGGATCCCCTGAGGAAGCCTTCTAATTCAATTCCGGATTCCGGGGCATTCGGTCCCGCAGCGACTGCCAGCGGAAATCTCCATTCACCAGCAACTCCCAGTACCGGGGAATCGTCGGCGACTGCAGCATCTCGCCGTCAGGTGCGGTCCAGAACCAATCCCTTCGCTCCACCTCCTGCTGAAGTTGATCCTCCCCCCAACCGGAATAACCCACAAATGCCCGGACCACGCAGTCAGGGTCCTGCAATCCTTCCCGAATGGCATCCGCATCCGGATTCAACTCACAATGAAACCGATGCGTGGGGGGGTGAATACGGAAAAGAGTCAACAGGAACTGATTCGCCTGTACCGGTCCGCCGAAATAAATCGGAAGTTCCGCCAGATCCTCCGGCAGTTCTGCCTGAGGGACCAGTTGACCCAGGGACTGGAACAGGGGACGGTTGAGGATCAGCCCCAGCGAGCCTTCCTCCCCGTGCTCCTTGAGAAACACGAGGGTGCGGGCGAAATTTCCATCCACCAGGGACGGAGACGCCACCAGCACATCGCCGGCATGAAGCGGGTCCCGATATCCGTCTTTCATTTCCATAGGGCCTATGGTACGGACCGCGCGCATGAATGCAACCCGCATCGCTCTTCTCCAGTATACCCCGTTCTCAGATCCGGCTCAGGCTCGAGAGAACACCCAAGAGCTGATCCGCTCTGCGGCGGAGAAAGGGGCCCGGATCATTTGCACCCCGGAGTTGGGTTTTACCTCCTATTTCTGCGACACCCAGGATCCTGCACGCTTTGATCTCGCAGAAACGATTCCCGGTTCCACCACGGAGGACTTCTCTCTGCTTGCGAAAGAACTCAACGTCGTGCTGATTCTCTCTCTGTTTGAAAAACGGACAGCCGGAGTCTACCACAACACGGCCGTGGTGATCGACGCTGACGGGACCCTCGCCGGACGTTACCGGAAATCCCATATTCCTCAGGATCCGGGCTTTGAGGAAAAATTCTATTTCACCCCCGGTGACACCGGATTCAAAGCCTTTGACACCGCGTACGGCCGAATCGGCGTTCTGATCTGCTGGGACCAATGGTTTCCGGAAGCGGCCCGGCTCACCGCACTGAACGGAGCGGACATTCTCTTGATTCCCACCGCCATAGGCTGGATGGACTCTGAGCACCCGGACCTGTATTCCAAACAGTTGGGAGCCTGGCTGCGGGTGCAACAGGGACATGCGGCCGCGAATGTGTGTTATCTCGCTGCAGTCAATCGGGTCGGGACCGAAAACGGCACCCGGTTCTGGGGCAACAGCTTTGTCGCGGATTACACCGGAGACCTCATCGCCCATGCCGGAGAGGAACCGGAGATTCTCATTGCGGACTGTGACCTCAGCCTGCTGGAGGAGCACCGCCGCATCTGGCCGTTTTTCCGGGATCGACGGGTCGACCTGTATTCTTCACTTCTCCAACATCCGGACGCCTGACCCATGGACCTTCAGATATCTGAAGCAGATCTGCGCACCTGGACCACGCCCACTCATTTCGAGGAGGGCAAGCGATGGTTTGAGTCCGGCCGGGTGGAACACTACACGGAAGAGAACGGCACATTCGAAGGGCGGCTGTCCATCCGGGACCGGGCACAGATTTGCCGGTTTGAGGTCACCTCTTCCGGGCACTGCCTCAACAAATGCCCCTGCAGGGTCAGCCGGCAGGAAGGCCTGATCTGCGGTCATGTCATCGCCATCATGCTGGCCTGGAGACAGGACCATGCGGATCCGCAGGCGGAACGTGCGGAACGGATCCGAAAGCTGCTGGAAGTGGTGCCTGACCGACGACGGCATTTCCGGAAAATCGGGCCTACCGGAATTCCTGCCAAGCTGCATCTTTCCTTTCGCCGAAACTGGGCGGAGGAGGTGCTGAAAGGCTCCATGCATCTGATTCCAACCGTCGAACTGCAAAGCCGGGTACGGCGGCCGGATCAACTGCATCCCACCCAGGCCCTCAAGCTGAGTGAATCCGACCAGTCTCTCCTCGCCTTGCTGGAGGAATTGGCAGGCGGGCCCCTGCCCCCGGTGTTTGAAGCTCCGGTCGAGGATGTGGTTCAGATCCTGGAAGTCCTGCAGGGTCAGGAGATCCGGATTCTCGACTGGCCCGCCCCGATCCGGATCGAAACCAGCCCGATTCTCCCCATGCTGACCGTGGACCTGGACAGAGCCTCCGGACAGCTGATCACCCAACTGCAGATGGACTTTCCTCGTTCACTGCCTGCAGGAACGTCCCCCCTTCTTCTTCTCGCAAAGAAGAAAGGATGGGTCATTGGCGGTGACCGGGCATGGCCTCTGGAATCCGTCCCCCCATCGGAGCTAGGAGGCCTCCGCTCCGGACCGGTGCATATCCCGCGTGAACGGGTGCAGGCTTTTCTCCAGGAGGATCTGCCCAAACTGGAAGCGTCCATGCTGGTGGACAATCGGGTCGACATGGAGAGCTTCACATCCTCAGACGTCGCGCCCTCATATCATCTGGAATTAAAAGGGGGCCGTCAGTTTGTGAGCGGAGTCCTGCATGCCCGGTACGGAGAGGTGCAGGTGCTGGCGAACGGGCCCGAAGCCAGCAACGTGTGCAGTCTGCCAGATCCGAACGCCCCCCTCGCGTATGGCGGACGGAATCGTGAAGCTGAAAAGGAGGCTCTTGCCCAATTGGCTGCGCTTGGGTTTTCTGCAGACAGTGGAGACCGTTTGGGAACAGTGGAAGGCACACAGGCCATCGCCAATCTCATCTCTCGCATCCGTTTCGAGTTTGAACCCAAAGGCTGGGAGGTCGACTGGAAGGGAAACCTCAAAGAATGGGTAGATGCGTCTGCGTTCCTCTTGGCCCAGGTAAAGGTCGACTCGACGGATCGCCCGGACTGGTTCCGCTTGGACATGAACCTGAGAGACAGTGTGGGCAATCCACACACCGAAGCCTCTCTGCGGAAAGCGCTGTCCTCCGGCAAAGAATACCTAGAGGTGGGAGACACCCTGATCCTTTTCCCCAGAGCAGAGGTGGAGGTGCTGACGGAGCTGGTCAAAGAATCCTCTCCCAGTGAGGATGGTGGTCTGAAACTCCCCAAAAGAGCCTGTGGGTATCTCCAGTCCAGACTGGCCTCTGCGGAAGGTTTGTCTGCCGTGACGTCCGAGGACTGGATCCGGGAGGCTTCGCATCAGAATCAGGAATTGGAGCTGGAGCCTGTTAAGGTGGAGGCTTCACTTTCTTCCCTGCTGCGACCGTATCAGGATGTGGGAGTACGGTGGCTGCGTCGATTGGAAAAAGGTGGATTCAACGGTATTCTCGCAGACGACATGGGACTCGGCAAAACCCTGCAGACTCTGGCCTGGCTGTCATTGGAACGTCTGGACACCGACACCCGCGGGGCTCCGGCACTGGTGGTTTGTCCCTCTTCACTGGTCCGCAACTGGGTCGAGGAATGTGAACGGTTTCTGCCGGGAAAAACGGCCCGTGCCATTGAGGGAGCGAAACGCTCAGAACAGTGGAAACACTCGGGGGATGCGGATCTGGTGGTCGTGTCCTACGGCATGCTGCGTCGGGACATTTCCATCGTCAACTCCCTCACCTGGTCCGCGGTGATCCTGGACGAAGCGCAGCATATTAAAAATCCCGACACGCAGAATGCCAAAGCCGCGAAACAGCTCCAGGCCCCCTGTCGTCTGGTGTTGACGGGAACTCCGATGGAAAACCAGGTCCGGGACCTGTGGTCGCTCTTTGATTTTCTCATGCCCGGATACCTGGGCACCGCCGCTGAGTTCAAAAAAAATGTCTCCAGCGTGATTGCACAGGGGGGTGCAGGATCGGATACGGCGTTGGACCGGCTGAGACGAAAACTCAAACCCTTTCTGCTTCGCAGACTCAAGCAGGACGTGGCCCCGGATCTGCCCCCTCGCCTTGAGCGCAGAGTGTTCTGTGATCTCACTCCGGCCCAGCATGCGGCCTACACGGCTCTGGAGTCACAGGTTAAATCCGACATGGAGGCCGCTCAGAAGTCGGGTGGCAACAAACTAGATGTCCTCAAAGGTCTGATGAGGCTTCGGCAGTTATGCGGCCATCCCCGGCTGGTGCCTGAACTGGCATCACCTCCCGATGAGAGCGGAAAACTGGACATGTTCTTTGAACTCCTGGATGAAATTATCGATGGCGGTCACAGAGCGTTGGTGTTCAGTTCCTTTACCTCCATGCTAGGCCTGGTGAGGGAACAGTTGAAGGAACGGAATCTTTCCCATCTCTATCTGGATGGCAGCACTAAAAACCGACAGGATCTGGTGCATGAGTTTAATGACAACAAAGAGATCCCCGTCTTCCTCATCAGCCTGATGGCCGGAGGGACGGGACTGAACCTGACCGGAGCAGACGTCGTGATTCACCTCGACCCGTGGTGGAACCCTGCCGCGGAAGATCAGGCCACCGACCGGGCTCACCGGATCGGACAGCAACGGACCGTATATGCGATGAAACTCATCACCCGCAATACGGTCGAAGCCAAGGTCATGGAGCTCCAGGACAAAAAACGCGAACTCATCGATGCCGCACTCAGCGGTGACGGAGCGGTCATGGACACACTCAACTGGGACGAGATTCGGGAATTGGTGTCACTCTGATCAGAGAACGAATGTGAACTACGCAGCGGTGTTCAGAACCCACAACGATTCCCGGCGAATCCGGAACGGCTTGCTCTGAAATCCGCCCGGTAAACCACGCGTCGGAGGAAACCGCGTAAATGCGGAACTGGGAAATCAAGTCCTTCTGCATTCTCCTCTCCACCATCCCCCCAATCATTGTCCTGCCCTAAATTGTTCTGCCCAATTCCCACCCAAACAAAATTCGACCACACTTGAAGTCTCTGTCTTCCTGGGAAGAAGATGCGTTTGGAATGTAAGCCTCACGCCTTCGAGGATCTACAATTCATTTGCTACTCCGCCTTCCACACCGCATGCCGCAGAGCTTTACTGAGCTGACTGTCATGCACATGATAGCGTTTCTTTTGTCCTGATGCTGGGACCAGCGTGAGGGTTTTGGCCGGAAACACAAACTGCCAGGGCCACTGTTTGCACCGCGATTCCCATCGTTTCGGACTCCCTTCTGGTGAAAATGCCCCCCCCGAACCCAGCCTCAAGGTCCTTATCAAACTGTGATCGCACCCTTTTGAGGTGATCCTGCAACTTCTGCATCAGACACTCCGGTATTGGCAGCGTTCTGTCATTGCGGCCCTTACCACAATGGATGGTTAAAATCCTGTGATCAAAATCCAACTGTCCCACACGCAGTTCAAGCGTTTCCGTCAACCGCAGGCCACAGCCATACAACAACTGCGCAATCAGTAGGTACGGGTCCTCCATTTGGGCGAACACCCGGTTCACCTCTGCCCGGCTTAAGACAACCGGCACATACCGGGTGCGCTTCGCCCGTTTCACTTTATCTCCCAACTCATACGGTCTCTTCAACACATGCCGGAAAAGAACTAACAATGCGTTGAACGCCTGATTCTGTGTGGTCGAGACCACCTGTCGATGCGTCGCAAGCCAGGACAGAAATGCCACCGCATCGTCGTCGTTCACCTGATCAACCGGCTTAGACGTCAGGAAGTCCTGAAACTGAACGATCCAGCCTTTATATGTGCGGCCGGTCGTTTTCGCGAGTTGCCGAAGGCGAATCACTTCCTGCATTCGGACCAGAACCTGTCCCCAGTCTGTCAGTTCAGGAGCCTGCTCTTGATCAGCACCCTTCGCAGGAAATCGTTTGCAACTTCCCTGAACAATGAAATACACGCAGAAGCCTGACCTTGTTGCTGTTCGGTTTGGCCTTTGGAGGAAAGCTTCTGCAGGTAGAGAACCTCTGTTTCAGGATCACGGGTCGCAAACCGGTATTTTTCGCAAAAATGTAAATAATACCGAAGCCACTTAAACCAGTCCACTTGCTCCTTTCGGGGTACAAGCTTCACATCCAACGCTTTCCGCATCTCGCCAACTAAAACATCCGGTATCTTTTTCATCATGCCGCATCTCCTGATGAATACATCAGTATACATAAACATGAAGTATACACAAGTATTTATTTTCAGAAAATCACCGGAAGGTACCAAACAGGAAGACTCACAGTTAAGATCTTGTCTATAACGTCTGTTTCGATAATGGCGGCAAAGATACGGAGAAAAGCAACCGCAATGAATCCAATAGAGACAGCTAGCGACCTCTATCGCGAGATCAAGAAACGTGGCCTGCACCTCAGACAAGAGCATGGTAGGGACAATGCACTACTTCGCGAACTCAGGCACAAGATCGGCTGTCCGGACAATCGATTGCAACGCTTTCTCGATAGCTCTGACCTATCGGCAGAAGCATTTCTGCGTGAGTTCTTGGAACTCGCCGCGCCATTTGCCCAGATGTTTCAAGAGATCTGGGACTACCTTAATCGCGAGGTAGCGCCCAATGCAACGGAGTCCATATCCGTTCGATTTGGTTTTAGCGATCAAAAGGATCGATCCACGATCGACCTTGAACAATTCCGTCGGCACGTTGAGACCTCACAACGTGTCATTACGACGGTCACATCGAGGCTATGGCCAATAGAGGCGCTTCACGGTCTATTCGGCGTGGGGAGGAAACTAACAGAAGGAGAGGACACATCCGCGTGGAGATCCAGGACGCAATACGATCGGTATGAACCCGGGAAGCCGTACGACTTACCAGTGGTTTCATTTTCGAACCATACGTTTGACGAAGTCTTGAGAAACATACGTGACCTCTTTCAGCACATCATAGACGGATACGTCGAGGAACGGAATCGAAGAGACGCCGCTAGACTTCTTCCGGAAATCCAAGACCTTGACTCTGGCCCAGAGGGCAAGCCTTCGCTTGAGCAGGCCGCCTATCTTCTGACTGACTTGTTGCCCCAATGGTACCGCATTCTTGATGAGTTCAGAGAACTCTCGCCGCAATCAAAGGGCTCTGCCCTTCAGGAGTACGAAAGTTCGGTTAAGCCGTTGCTAACGTCGGGAACTGGGAAAGCCGAGGTGCCGCTGCTTGCAGCCCTTGATATTCTGGATCTTCCCTTTTGGCGACATCGGTGGCACACATACGAGGTCTGGGCTACCGTGCTCACCCTTCGCAGTCTGGAGGAATATAGACCTGCGCTTCGCATCGTGGAAGGTTATTGTCCCATAGATGCATATGCCACGTCGATCATCGCAGATCTAACAGCCCACGACTACCCATCGGCGTGTGTCGCTGTCCAAGTCCAAACGCAGTACCGCAGCGGCGATCGAAAAGCCATCAAGCCCGATCTGCGTGTGTGTTTCAATGATCCAAGTTCGCCGGACAACACTGCTGGTGTCGTTGAATTCAAACAGCGTATTCGGATTGATTCAAAGAGCTTAGAGGAAATGGCGGCGGCCTATTCGAACGGCTGCCCCAATAGTGGCGGGCTTCTGATCATAAACTACGACATCACAGGCACGTCGGTTTCGCTCCCCCCGCGATGTGATTTCATCGAAGGTATCGAACCGCTCAACCTGAGTGCGATCGACTCGTTTCAGGAGCGACTATCAGACGCTCTGCATGCCGCCGGTCTCGAACCGATCGCCGAGGAGACGATTGTCTTGCTGGACGTTTCGGGAAGCATGGGCGTCGCATATCAGGACCCAAAAGTTCAGGGTTTTCTTCGTGCGCTTCTATCCATGCGACGCGTCAAGATTCTTCGTTTCAACAGTGGTTTGATCGAGGGAGGAGACTTGGACGCCTCTACGGCGGCGGCACTCAGAACCGGCGGAGGTACTCAACTCGGGCGTGCGTTGTCGCAAGTTGAGTCACTTTTCGGATTGCCCGACAAACTCCTTGTTGTGACTGACGGAGGGCACGATCACCCAACGGATGCCATGAACCGCATTGCGAATGTCCGAGAATGCTTACCTAAGGAGATCGGGATCCATTTGGACTGGCTAAAATGATGATATGGGCACACGGAGGCACACCATCGAAGGTCGAACAAGCGCATGGAGAGCAACGGCTGATCCGCTTCGAGTTCCAATGACGCACTGCATTTCCAACGATTATCCTGCATCGACGGCACTTTCCCGGTCAGCCGTGCCTCATGCTTGACGTTATCCTCCCCTTGTGTCTCCAATGATCATGCCATCTGATGCAGAATATAAGCGAGTAAAGGCCATCAAGAATGGCCGGCGCACTCTGACATCCCCATTTAGCGACATGGCTCGTTGGATAGACGAGAAGTATGGGGTGGAGGTCTTGAGCGTCGAATATGAAACGGTGATACCCGACAACAGGCCCCGCCTTTCTGTCGTGCTCGAGAGAACTAGTGATGCATTAAAATTTCGGAATGGCGCCCTCGGTAACTTCAACCGCGTTGACCAGAAAGCAATCGGAGAGAAGTTTGTCTCAATTGCCAGCAACAATGATGATCAGATTTTTGATTTTACCGGGCTTTTTGTCGTGTTCTCGTCATTCGAGTCAGTTGCCAGGATCGAAGCGAATGAGCGTGTTCCTGAAAAACGGCTGAAAAAGCTCAAGAACCAACTAAAAAATGAGAATGTCTGGGAAGTTTTTCGATTATTCGAAGGTGTAACATTCTTCTTTTTCACCGATGACCAACTCTGCGAATCTGAGTCGAACGAACAGCGCTCAAATTTCCGCAAGCTCTACTACAACCTCATCAAGCCATTTGATGAATTTGGATACCTCACCCTAGAAAACATTTCTGTGAGTTTTGATTCAAAACAGAATTTTGACGAAAACTACCAAAGTAATTGGTTCTATTACACAAGATAAACCTTCATAACCAGATCACCCGCCCGAACTCGCTGGCGCGAGTCCGGCCAGCGTAATCGTTGTGCGGGCTGCTTCGCA
>DIYN01000010.1:0-42490 GCA_002429065.1 Verrucomicrobia bacterium UBA6053
CCCCGCCGCACCTATTATTACCTGATGGGCAGTTACGCCCATACCTACGGAGATGATCTGCGTGGATTCCGATCTCTGAACGACGAATTCCTGAACCTGCATCCCACTGCCGCCGCACAGGCGGCTGCCGCCTGGTATTTGGAAGACACCGTTCCGGAAAAAACAGTGGAAGTGAAAGATGGGCTATGGGCCTTTTACTTCACCGACCCGGTGAATGACCGTGTGCTGTGTGCGCTGATGCCGGATCCTGCGAAACCGGTTCCGGCTTACACGCTGGATTTCCCGGAATCGATCGAGGTGGTGGACCTGTTTGCAAACCCGGTCCGTGGACAGAACATGGGAGAAACCGTGGTATATCTGAACTGGAATGGAGGCAGCCTTGAGCAACTCGAGGCCGCAGTGGAAAAAGCGGCTCAATAGGTTTCGTACGGCAGAAATACATCCTGATTGCTGTGAAAACGTGCGGCGGCGTGCAACGTGTTAACTCTCTTGCGGTTTCAAGAACCTGCGTTTGAGGGGTATGGTGGATTCTGTCATGACAACACTCCTCAGATTATGTTGAAACCGAGTATCCATTCGCGGACCGTATCTCAAAGCCCCACCTCCGCGTTTACCCTGATCGAGATGTTGGTGGTCATTGCCATTATTGCCTTGTTGGCCTCCATCGTGATCCCCTCTATTTCCGGAGCGCTGAAACGGGCGAAAACCACCAAGGGGCTCTCCAACCTGCGGCAGTTGGGAAACGGATTCACCCTGTATGCCTCGGAGCGCTATGGGAAACTGCCGTATCAGCAAAGCAGCAGCACCAACACCTGGCATCTGGATGTCGCACCCTACCTGGAAGGATTTACCGGACGCCATTTTTATGACCTGGCCCAAGTAGGATCCCGCCCTCCCGGTGTGTTTGCCTGTCCGATGTCCGACAGTCTGATTCGGCCGGGAAATTATTCCGATTACGGCATGAACCAACTCGTGAATGATCACGGGGACAGGCAGAATGATCCACAGCGCAGTGTGGATCAACTTCCCGGATCCAGTATGATCCTGCTTGCGGATTCCGTAAACTGCACCCGGTATCTTGGACCTTATTTAACCAATGGCGGTCTGGATCCCCGTCACCGGGGAGATGGGGTCAATGTGCTCTATGTGGACGGTCATGTCAAAACGGAGCGACTTGCGGAACTGTGGGATCAGATTGACGGGGATAAACGGTTTCAAGCCCCCTGGGGCTGGGACGGCTGGCGAAATTAAATTCAATAACCAGATACACATCTCATCATGAAATACCCGCTTTTATTTATTTCAACTCTGTGCTCCTGTCTGCTTCACGCTCAATCCACTGCTTCTTCGAAAGGGATCATCTACCGGAATGACTTTGAGGAAAAGACTCCGGATCACGGGGCTCCGATCCGGGTACTGAACAATACCCCCGGATCGATCCGGGCTGTGGAGTCCAAAACGGATCCTACGGTAGCCTCTTCTGCCGGGGCGAACTCCGCACTTGTGTTGGCTGGAGGGAAGGGCAATGACCATCCGTGGCAACCTGCTGGCGACATTGCCCTGCCGGATCTGAAAGAGGGATACCTCTACATGGGGTTCAAGTTGAAGAATACCTCTACAGATGACTCCCTTTTCGGGATCCAGATTTCCAACAATACCCCGGAATCCTACCAACTTTGGCAACAGATCTTTATTCATGCTGATTACATTACCCTGACCGGAACAGGGCGCGGTCTGGGGAAAGAGGACGTGTCAGCCGGAGCCGATGCGAAGTGGATGAAGATTGAGTGGATCATTCCATCTCCGGGTAATCGGACGGGGCGGCCGCGATTGTATGTGAATGGAAATGACCAGGGGATGATTTCGCTCGAACCCCTTTCTGAAACGGCATCTCAGATTAACCTGATGCGGATCTGGATGCCCTATCAACGGGGAGAGGCCTCCAGATTTCTCGTGGATGATCTCACTGTTGCCGCTGCACCCAGTCTGGAGGAGTTGGCAAAGATTGTGAAAGCAAAGAAGGGTGAGCGATTACCCTGATGACGGTCGGTCACCGTTCGAATCCTGCATCTGATCGGATGATCCCCTTCGACCTCACCGAACATCTCCGTCCACATCGGCTGACGATTGCGATGTGGGATTACTCCTGGCTGAATGCCCATTATCCTACTGGGAGTTTCGGGGATTTTGACCGGGTAACGGACGAGTTGTTGGAGCGTGGGTTTAATACCGTCCGGATTGAAGCCTTTCCCTGGGTGATTGGCCAACTGACACATCCGGAAGAGGAAACGACGGTCAAAGGGGATCCGCTTGCCAACTGGGGCCCGTCGGATGTGGACCGGAAGCATGCGGTTGCACATGAGCTGTTTGAGTTCATGGAAATCACACGTAGGAAAGGGATCTTTGTGATGCTCTCCTCTTGGGGGGTAACCCATCCTGAATACCCGGAGAAGCGTCCTGGGGATTTTTTTCAGGTGTGGGAGAGGACGCTCAGCCTGCTGGACGAGCGTGGCCTGCTTGCACATGTGTTGTTCATCGATCTGGATCAGGAATTCCCCTTCTTCAGTCCCTTTCGTCCCCAACTGGAATCCCTGGCCGGGAGGTCCTCCGCTTCATCCGGCCTGGCAGAGGCGATGGGGGAGGCCGGAGTCTTACGATCCCAACGCGGCTTCCAGTGGAATGAGGCCCAACTTGACATGGTCGGTGATCACTTCCGAAATGCGATGTCACATTTTCAGCGTCGGTATCCTGAACATCGGTTCACCATTTCTCTGACCGGATTCTGGGAGGAAGTCCGCTCGTTAAAGCTTAAGTGTCTGGATGTACTGGAACTGCATTTCTGGATGAGCAAAAGCAGTCGATTTACCCATCGCTCCGGCTGGATGGATGTCCGGAAAGACAGGGGCGATCATGATCACAGTGCCTATCAGAAAGGCATTGATGCGACCCTCAGCTCCATGCGACCGATGTTGATGGCGGATATGCATGGTCAATTGCAACAGGCCATGGACTGGAGTGTTGAGGCTGGGGCCCCGGTGGCCACCAGCGAAGGTTGGGGGCCGTGGTGGCATATGGATCACCCGGATTTAAGCTGGGGATGGTTGCGGGACTGGTGCGTGGAATGTAATGTCCTGGCCGCCCAGTACGGACTCTGGGGCAGCACGCCCTGGAACTTCTCCCATCCCTATTGGGAGAACTGGCGTGATATCGGATGGTATCAGGAGGTGAACCATTCGTTTCTCACGACAGAGCGAATGTCTTCAAACCGTCGCCCGACAGCATGAGTGGGTGATGCACACCCACAACGCATGGGCAGCGTCCCAGAGTGTATGAAAGGATGCAAATACATACCCTCATTCCTGTGGGAAGAGGGCACGGAACAAGACTCCTGTTCCAGGGTCCGTTTTTCTTACGTTGTGACCTATCGTTTGCGGCGACTGGCGGCCAACCCCAGTGCGATGGCAATGGAAAGAAGCGCAATGGAGGAAGGCTCCGGGATCGCAACCAGGGTCGTTTGGTCAATGTTCGAAATATTGCTCCTTTCTCCACCCCAGGACGAAATGTATCCGCGAAGATCTGTGTCACCGCTCCAGGTGTCAAAATAAGCGGAGCCCCCTCCAAACGAAGAGGAGGCCACCTCGCTTCCCAGGATTCCGGCTGAGTCGGAGTTGGTGATGGTGACACTGGGAAGCCAACTGCCTGCTCCTGCGGTGTAATTCAGGGTAACCTCCATGAAGTACCAGTTGCCATGTACAAGCTGGAAACTGCCTCCGTTATCTGAAAAGCCACCTGCTCCATTTCCGCCGGAAGTACCGGAAATAAACCCGAACGTTGCATCCACAAATCCTGAAGGATCATTGTAATTCACGACCCGTAGCCCTGCACCTGTTGCTTTCACGGCAGGGCCTCCTCCGGTCGAGGGGTTAAAGGTTACCGTGTTTTCGCTGGTAAGTCCCAGATACAAGGGTCGTCTCCCATTTGCTCCGAACTGGGTCCTGGTCCCCACCTGAAAATACGTGGATTGGGTGATGGATTGATCTGAGGTCAGATCAAAGGTCACCGCGTCATCCGGTGTGGTCATCATCCCCTCGCTACTGCCATTACCTCCACTGAACTGAAAAGCGCCCGAACCATTCAATCCGCCTGAAGAGGAATATTGCTGTACACTCGGCGTTGTCGCATTGGTCTCGTACGGAAAGCCAGTTACCTGAGACTCGGTATCCCAATGATAGGTAATGGTTTGTGCGAAGGCGGTTTGAATCAACGTGATCAAGGCGATAGGCAGTGTGAGTTTCATAATTCTTCCTTTGTTGGTCCCTATTTCTACATCCTCATCAAGGAGATGGGTAGATACTGCCTGTGCAACAAGTTGCAGGATCCTCCAGACCCTGTGGATAATGTGATCCGTCAGTTAGTGTGATCTACCCGGAGCCGTCCAGCCGTCACACCACTCTCCCTCAATGTGCATGTGTTTGGGGAAATCGGGGAGGCCTCGCTCATTCCGTTCGATTTGTGCGCAGAGCATGTCCACGGCAGAACGGGACTGGCGAACCAGGTGAGGGTTGATGCCGGCCCAGCCCTCCACGTCGTCATCCAGATGAGTGTGGGCGATGGCCAGATCTTCCGGAACCCGGAATCCCGCCGCCACGGCCGCATCGTGAATGATGCGACCGTTGCAGATCACCGCCTCGGGCCTCATCTCCTTGAGCCATTCGATCAATGAGGTCTGGGGCCCATGCGGATCACTGTTAAACAGGAACGGGTGCATTCGATCTTCCTTTCGGATAAATGCCTGACTGCAGAGGTAGCCAGAGAGTTGTGCACATACGCCGTCCTGCAGCAGGGAGTCATGATGGTCTACGTCACCTGCATTGAAGTCCAGCATCTGTTGTGTGTCCTCTTCATCCCGGATATAGATTCCTCCGGCAAAGCCGATTCGCCGGTATCCCAGAACGCGAAGATGATGGAAGGCGGTCTGGGTGTTCTTTCGGGATGCGGCACTGCTTCGGTGCCAGTCGACCTGTCCAAGCTGCCGCTCACGGATGCAGACCACGGTATACTGGTCCCATGGGAATCCCTCGTCCATCAAGGTGTTCACGGTGCCAGGCACCAGTAGACCGCGGACATACCGGGTGTGGGCAATTTGATGCAGACGTTTTACCGACAACCCGGGTTCCACGGACCACAACACCTCAAACCCGTATCCGAGTTCATGCGCCCTCTGTTTGGCCGCCCCCATGAGGTGCCGACCATAGGGTGTATTGTGCCAGATGTCCTTGTCCGGATGAGTGTTCAGCCAGCCGATGTTCGAAACCAGTTCATTCCGGGGACTGCCCCGTTTGTGAGCCAGCATCAGACTTTTAATCATCGGATTGGGGCGATAGCCCATCTCCTTTGCAAGCTGCTGGATCTCCTGCTTGGTGGCCTCACTGATCCGGGGATCGTCCCGGAGAGCCCGGCTGACCGTCGCCAGGGAGTAGCGGCATTGAGCCGTAATGTCCCTCAGGGTCACGTTACTGAAATGGGAGTCGTCAGACATAGGATGGAGTCGCTCCTGCAACACGTTGCATGAAACGGCCGGTATCACAAGCGTTTCTTCGGGGTTCACCGGATCCAGTGGTGTCAGTTCCGCAGGGGATCTGTGGCCCGCATGAGGTCTTCGACCTGCGCCACATTCCGGAACTCCGGCATGACATAGATCCCGTTGTGTCCAATGGCGTTAAAGAGGGGGAGGACTTCGTCGGGAGTGAGATAGACAATCTGCAGAGATTTTCCGGCCTCGAGGATCTTCCGGTACATGTCGTGCCAGCAGGGATCCGCTCCGCCGGGTTTTCCCGCTTCAGGGGTCCATTCAATGACATCAAGTTCCTCAATCTCCAGAAGAGCATCCACATGACGGATGGCATCGGTGCCGTCTAGGTGGAACAGGGTCCGGTCCATGTCTCTGAACACCCGCCGCAGGCCCGGTTGAACAAATTCACGGAACATGTCTTCGGAAATCATCACCGATGAATCACACTGAACCTTCGCGGTGCGGCCAGGTCCCCAGATGTAAAAGGAGCGGCTGCCCATTCCGCGTGTTCCCTCCGGATCCACCAGTTTCTGAATCCGGTTGTAGATCTCCAGGTAGGCCGTATCGATCGCTTCCAGGGAGGCCTGCACCCATTCCGGTTCCTCCAGCAGGTCCAGCATGATCAGATTCGGATCCCGCAGAGACGCCAGAATATCCAGGCCGGCACAAAGGTCCGGCACCCCGAGGAAAAAGTTTTCGTCGTAGATGTCCAGCATCCGCCTGTACCACGCCTCGGTTGCGACCCAGGCCGGATCTTCTCCAGTAAAAGTGAGCTCAGGGATGTCCTCCACGTCCTCGATCCCGGCAAAGGCCGGTTCGAACCAGACACTTTCCCCGGTTTTGAAGCGCGCCTCTCCTCCCAGGTGAAGATGAAGAGAGCCCGGACCGAGTACGGGATCGGTCACCGGCACGATGTCTCCCGGAAACGCCTGGGAGGCCATGTCATGGAGGTCCTGTTCCGCCCGGGCGGCGCCTCCGAGGAAATAGGCCTCATCTCTCAGCTCTGGAGGCCTGGGAAGGGAAAGGGTCCGGGGAGCCTGGGCTGGCACACCGCCCCATTTCCCGATGACAAAATCCTTTTGCTCCCACCACCCCATCAGGTGCTCACGTGTTTCACTCCAGTTCGGCTTCCAGTGACATGATTCCATGGTTTGGTTCCTGAGTTGAATACAAACAAAATCATAATAGGTTCTATTTGAATGAGCGATGATAAAACGATGCCGCCTTCATGTGACTCGTTAACCCTGGGCGATGTGGAGTGCGGAGGCTTGCCTCCGCCGTCGCAACCGGCGAAGCAGGCTTCGCTGCAGAAAAGCGGAGGCAAGCCGCCGCACTCCAGGCGGGTCAGACCCGCTTATTCCGGGGAGAGGATCGTCCGCTGCTGGCGGTAGACAGAGGGCAGGGTGCCGGTGTACTGCTCGAATACCTTGCAGAAACGGGAACTGGAGTTGAAGCCGGACAAAGAGGCGACCGCTTTGATCGGAATCTCGTGATTGAGCAACAGATCCCGGGCTTTCTGGATGTGCTGATGTTGGATTTCTTCCAGGATCGTCCGGTTGAGATGGGTCCGGAACTGCGTTTCAAGACTTCGCCGATTGATACCTGAGTGGGTGCAGACATCCTGAACCCGAATGGGGTTGCCGTTGTTCTCCTGGATGAACCGGAGCGCTTTTTGCAGAAAGGGATTTTCGATCAGGCTCAACCGGGTGGACTGACGTTCCACGACCCGAAGTGGCGGCAGGATGAGAGATTCCCGGCCTTCAGGACGTTTCTGTAATTGGAGGTCGATCCTCCGCATCGCTTCAAAGCCCAGTTTTTCAGAGGGAAATTCGATCGTGCTGAGAGGAGGATGCACAGACTGACATTCAAGCCGGTCGTTATCGGTCCCCAGAATGGCCACATCCTCCGGCACCCGGATTCCCAATCCCTGAAGGATGCGGGAGGCATGTGCGGCGTCTCGGTCCCAACTCACGTACAATCCACAGGGGGTGGGCAGAGAGCGGAACCAGGCATCCCGCTCGGAAGGAGGCGAGTACAGTTCCTGTTCAAAAATCCGGAGTCCCTCGGATTCGATTCGTTCCCGAAACCCCTGCACCCGTCGGCGGGAATACTGGACCTGGGACGTACCGGCGAAGGCCAGGGACCGAAACCGGAGCCGGAGAAAATACTCCGCCGCCATCCGTCCCACCTCCACATCGTCCACACAGACGCTGGTGATACCTTCGGCCTCCGCATTTCGATGGTAACTGATACAGGGCAGTCCGGTTTCCAGAATCCAGGAGGAGAGGGGGGGATCCACCATGGGGTAGATCACCGCATCAAACTTCCCGGATTTGATCAGGTCCCACTGATCCTCTTTTTTGCTGAGCCGTGAGACCCGGTGTACCTGCAGATGACGATGTGAGCCCGCATAACGGTAGGCGCCGAAGAGGAAATCTCTGGAACGCTCAATGTTTTCGGCGATAAACAATCCAATGTGAAAGGGAGAGGACATGGAAAATAGGTTCGTAAAACATCAACTACTATTCGTATACTGACAATGAGGAAAGGTGCACAAATTAAAATGATAATAGTAGATTATTTCTCTATGAGTACTTCAGAATACGTAAAATATCATCTCCGACACGCAGTGGAATGCTGTGGGGTTTTTCTCCTGACTGCCGGAATTCTCTTCGGGTCTCCGCTTCCCGCACAGGAGGTGCAGAGGTCAGAAAGCTCTCTCACCGTCACCCTGCCGAATGAGGTGGTGCTGCGGTTTTTGCTGGAGGGTGACCGACTTCTCGGTCTCCACACCGCAGCCGTACGGGACGTGGACACCACATCACCTGATACCCTGTTCCGGCCGTATCTGGCTGAGGATATGTTCGGAACTCCCGTGCTGATGCATGATCTGATTGTCCGGGAGGTGAAACCGGTGGAGGGCGGGATTGAACTCCATCTGGATGTGCGGGCGACAAGCTCCCTGGATGCGCTTCAGAAATTTTATAACATGACGCCTGATCCGGATGCAGTGGAGGAGGATGAGGTGCTGCGTACATTGCGTCTGCAAGCAGAGGCCGCCCGGCAAGAGCTTCAGGAATTGGCAATTCTTCATGATACCAAAACGTCCGCCGCATTCAAACGGCTTCAGGACGAGGTCTCTCAGCCTGATGAAGCGGATCCCGCTGCCAGACAGCAACAGGATGTACGCCGTATGCACTATCGGCACAGCTTTGACAAAACACAAGCGCGTGCCCCTTCCCGGATGAAGGATCAGAAGGAGCAGGTTCAGAGATTTCAACAAAAGATACGGGCCTATCAGACCGAGCGCAAAAAACGGGCGGAGGAGCAGGGGATTCTCAGGATTCACACCGATTATTTTGGCCACGCGATTCCCCAGCTTCCGGCGGAGTCGGCACGGGAGAAGAATCTTCGTGCATTGACAACACTGCCGGGAGAGATTTGCGGACATTTGGTGTGGAGGTTCACACCGGAAACGGTGAACATTGCCGGATGGGACTGGCAGGGCTGGCGGCATCAGATCTCCTACACCGGACTTCCGGACAGTCCGGAGTTCCGGGTTCTGCGCACCCAGGGAACGTGGGAATTGGAGGGGTCCGCTGTGGGGACGACGGTTGTGGCCATGCGGTACCGCGGGCTGGGATCGATTGAAGAAACGTTTCAGGATAATGGCCGTGGAGGCATTGACCGTTGTTTTACCACCACGGAAATTATTCCCGGGGCGGTTCAGGGGGTGCCGGTGATCTCCCCTGCGGTTCCGGCTTCATTGGAGATCGGAGACCGGGGTTATGGGATGAAGCACCGGCTATCGCCGTGGATTGGCATGATGGCACGTGGCGGAGGAGCGAATGTGGTCGATTTTCAATACCGTCCCCATGCGGTGTATGCCTCGTATCCGGTCCGCCAGGGGAATCTTCGGACCTGTACGGAAGCTTTTCCCGGTGATCGGGAGATTTCGATCCGGGATGAGGAATGGTTCGCGAAAGGAAGGTCCTTTACCTCGATCCCCTTTCTTCACCTGGTCCTGGTTCCACCGGAGCCCTTTACCCGCTGGCAGTCCATCACCCGTTGGCAGGAGGTCGATCAGCATGTACGGGATCAGATGTCAGAAGAGCTGAAGTTTCTCCAGCCCGAACCTCTTCCCGCAGCCGGGTATAATACGGACTATGACTGGGAAGGGCGGATTGGAGCCTTGTCGGGTCAGATCGAGTCGGTGCTCGGTCCCTCCGGGGTGAGGATGATTCTCCAGCACCAGCCGGGTTGGATCAATGGGCGGGATCTTCGGCGAAAGAAGGATCCCCGTTATGCAGGAGGCGGGGACTGCACGCCTTACGATTTTACGGCGGAAGGAAAAATTGCCGAAGCCTGGCAGGAGGTGTCTCGTGCATGTGCCAGATGGGAGATCGATTATTATGCCTGGCTCAGTACCATTGCCCACAAAGCAGGAGAATTCGCCGTCGAAGTAGACGCGGAGCAGGGCGGGCTGAAACCGAGTTGGGGAGAGGTGGGCAATGGGGAATGGACCCGGAGCCGAATTCTCTATGCCTTTGATCCCTTGAATCCGGTGTTCAACCAGAAATTCATCGACAGAATGAAAACCGCCCGGGACGAGTTGGGGTATCAGGGGATCTGGGCGGATTCCTGGCAGAAATGGACGGTTTCCTTCAGTGCGCATGCAGAAGGCCGTCCTCCCTTGGCCCGCGCGTTTTGGGAGCTTTATGCCAAATGGAGTCATGAGGGAGTCGCATTGATGTCGGAGTCCGCGGCCTTCCCAGGATTAAGCTGCAGCATTGAACTCCCCAATCATGGGTATGAGGATGAATGGTGGTTTATGCAGCATACCGTGAAATGGTTCCGTGCCACCTCACGTCCTCCCGGAGCCGGCACGGAAAAGGCCACCGATTTCACCTTCCGGATGTATGCAAACAAGGCGACCGTTTGCTGGAACACGGAAGGGCAGAAAGATCTGGGCAAGGTGGTGCCGGACTGGACCCGCATGGCGCATGAATATCTGGCCGCGCTGCCGACGATGAGACGTTCCTGGGTGTTGCCGGAGGGTGCTGGCGTTTTGTGGCTCGGGTACGAAGGGGACCAAAAAGGAGTACTGTATCCGTTCGAAGACGGGGCATTGCCGCAAGGGATCCGCGCGTCCAAAATCGTCGAAGGGGATGCGGTGGCTAGTGTTCGGAAACATCATGTACTCTCTGTCCAGGGGAATGATCTTCTGGAAGCCTTCGGGTTGATAAGAGGTCCACTTGACGATCCGCGCATTGGTCGGACCTACAAACCGTTTGTGGGATCGACCCCTGCCTTTGTAGGGAATGAGTAGAGGTGAGTCCCCAATCTTCTTTTCAATTCTTCTGTGGAAGAACAGGGCGCAGGTGACGTCACCTGCACCATGGTCTGTTTCCCCCTTGGCAACCGGCATGGGCTGTATCATATTCATCTGATGAAAAAGGTGCTCTTTTTGGGGGGATGGCTGTCAGCAGTTGTAGGGGCTGCAGAGATGACCGTAGCCCTTGCCCCCTGGCCCGGGAATGCCAAGGCGGCCTGGACCTGTACCTTTGATGATGCGATCCGCGATCAGTTCACCTATGCCGCTCCGCGTCTGAACGAACATCGGCTGCCGGCCACGTTTTTTGTCATGGCCTGGACCGCGAAAAGCACAGAGGAGGCGGAAGCGAAAAAGCCCGGTTCCATCGGCACCATCACCTGGGAGGAGATGAAGCAGTTGATCAAGGAGGGGCATGAGATTGGCAATCATTCCTGGACCCATGCCAACTTCCGGCAGCTTCCCGAGGAGAGACTCGACCGGGAGATCGTCGAGGCTCAGAAACGGATTGGAGAACGGGTGGGGGTGGTGCCGACCACCTTTTGTTTTCCCTTTAATGCCATTACCGAACCTTCGTTAAAACGCGTCAAAGCAACGCATGATGCCTGGCGCACGAATTACCGTCAGTTTGGTGGAGGAATGAAAGCCAAGAAAGCCTCCATATGGCTGGACGAAGAGGAGGGAAGAAGCGGATGGACCGTGCTGATGGTGCACGGTCTCCAGAATGGGTATGATGCGTTGAAGGACCCCCGTCAGTTTGATCTGCATCTGCAGGAGGTGGCCCGCCGAAGGGATGAGGGACGCCTGTGGCCTGCCACCTTCCAGGATGTCTCTGCCTACATCACCATGCGGGAAAGCGCGAAGGTGACGGTGGAGAAAACCGGGCAGCGCCAGTTTGCCGTGAGGTTGACGTCTGATCTGCCCGAGGAGAAACTCATTCCGTTAACGCTGGTCATTCCGCAGGCTCCGAAAACCCTTTCGGCCACAGCCGGGGGGCATCCCCTGCCGCTGGTTCGGAAAGGGAATGAGGCATGGGTGACATGCCTGCCGGGGGCCCTGGAGTTGCGCTACTAATCGTTCGCTGTGCTGCTTCTGAGAGTCACCGGACCCATTAATCCGCTGGGCTCCGGTTCAGGTGTCTTTCCTTTGTGCCACTTGTTCCAGAACCGGTTGAAGGTCTCGGTGCCGATGAGCCCGTTGAACAGGGTGGTGGTGTAGCGGATTTCCAGGGTGTTTGTTCCGGCTTTGATCTGTTCGGACACATCGAAGAGTCCCTGCCCATACCAGCTCACACCCAGCGAAGAGCCGTTGAGAAACACTTCGCAGATATGATCATTCTGATCGCCCAGATGCAGGGTCCGTTTTCCTGGGTCCTTTAGCTCAAAAGAGGTGGTGTAGGTTGCCACTCCGGAGAAGCTCTTAAGCCGTTCATCCGGGTGGCGGGTGAACTCCACCAGTTCGTCTACTTCCAAGGTAAAGGCTTCTCCTGGATGGATAGGACTCAAGTGCAGGCTCCAGGGACCGAGGGGGAGACTCTGGGTTTCGTTGGGCGTTTTGGGGTCGGCCACTGCATTGTGTCGGGGGCCGGTGATGAGGAGAAGAGATTCCAGAGGTCTGAGTGAAAGGTCGAACCCCGTTTCATTCTGCGGCATCGCATAGGGTTGGCTTTTCCCGGTCTGCGGATCCCAGACATACAGACCTTTGTCCTCCAGCTTGAAGCGAACCCGGGTATCCATATTCTTGAACCGGTGGGTGTTGGTGAAGAACAAGACGTTTGCATCTGCAGCGGTCCGCTGCATGCCATAAAACCCGGTTCGGGGGGACTCCATTTCGAGAAGCGACACATATCCAGCTGTCTCCATGACCGTCCTAAGCCAGTCACGGAGAGCGGCGAAGTTTCCTTTGAAGGTCGGGGCCTCGACGAAACGGGCCCCGGCATCCATGGAACGGATGATGGCCTGTTGGAGTTGCGCATCATTTTTTCCGGCTCCAGCCAGACCGGGCACCCGGGAAGGCATCGTTTCTACGAACACGAGTGTTCCGCCGGACTCGGCAAAGGTTTGCAGTTTTTCTGCGGCCTTTAGGTCCAGATAACGGGCTTCTACCACCATCAGCATGCGGTAGGACATCGGTCCAATGTGAATAGCGCCATCCCTGACCGCCGCCTGCTTCATAACATCCCCGTGCAGGTAGTCGCTGTTGACGCCCAGTTCCGCCAACGCTTTCCACATGGAGCCGATGTACGATGGCTGATTCACGAGACTGTACTTGTTGAGTCCATGCTCTCCCCAGACATCCGGACCCGGGACCAGGATCGCAATCCCTGCTTCCATCCGGGTATTCTGAAACACCGCAGACAGACGGGCATTGTAGTCTGCAAACTGCCGGAAGTACGGCCACCAACTGTTGTGGGCCGTGACCACGGTTCCGAACCGGATAAGGCCGGGGAAGGGCACATCCGGTGGACTGTAGGTGGCCCCATGCAGCACGGTGTGGTTGAGTCCGCCGATGAAATTCACATCGAGGGCCTGTTTCATCTGGGCGAGGGTGATCTGGAACAGGTTCACGACATTGGTCATGGACTCCGCGCTGGCGATCCGCCGTCCGGTCAGATTCGCCGCGGTGGAGGTGTATTTGATGTTGGACTGCTGCGTGGTCCAGATCCGTTCGTAAAACGCATCATGTCCGAGATACTCCTTCCGATAGGGCCAGTTTTCCGCTTCGGGGATATGCGGAAGCATGGCTCCCTCCTGAATCCCCATCCAGGAAGGGTTTCCGCCGGACTGATACCGGGCAAGCAGTCCTTTCTCCTCGCACATGTCGATGTAGGTCCGGGTGAAGCCCTCCAGAAACGTGTGCACCTGATGCCGGGACCAGTCGTACCGGGCCCGTCTCAGTGTTTCCTCAAACTCCCGGGAAACGGTGAGCATCTTCCGGGTGTGCGTCTCCGGCATCAGCACCAGGGGGAGATAGGGACGGATGTCATATCCCGTCTCTTCCTGAAAGGCATCCAGCATGCCGGGGGTGTAGTTCGATTCCGTAAGTTCGATGCTGTCGGAAAAGATCGCCCGAACATAGGTGGAAAGGGGGACGTCCCAGTCGTTTTCGATCGAAAACAGGCGGGTCATGTAGTTGCGGGTCGCGCGTTTGCTGAAGTGGTTCAGTGCGGGTCCGTTGGCTCCTTTCACCGCGTTCCCCACATAGCGGAAGTTCTGCTCCAGCACCCCGAAGGTCAGAACATACTCTCCCTCCGGGATCGGAAGCTCCAGTTGGGTCTGCCCCTCTTTCGGCAGCGGAAGACTCCGGACCTGTGAAATCGACGTCATCTCCGCCGGAAGAAGATAGAGGAAGAGAAGCTTCTCCGTAGCATGCGGAGCTTTTTTGTATCCGCTCCGCATATAGTTCGGCTTCCGGTTCATGACCTCCTCTAAATCCACCTTATGCACAAGCGGCCCCTTGACGGCTTCATGCTGCAGCACCATCCGGAAAGCGGTGTCCTCCGGATCGAGAAAGGCCCCGCCAAACGGCCAGCCGCTTCCCCCGAGCAGGTCCATGATCATCCCCCGTTCCTGAACCGATTTCCCTGTCTCGAGCAGGAGCTGATTCCACTCCGGGCTCAGCCAGGTGAGAACAGGTGCGGAGGACAGACGTTTCCGTTCCCAGGTGAAGGTGGGATCGAGAATGGGGTTCACTTCGACTCCGCCAATGCCTGCCGACTTGAACGCATCCAGCTCCGTGTTCACCTGGTCGATCTTCACCTGATTATTGCTCCACCACCAGCGGACAAATGGTCGCGCTTCCGCCGGAGGATTCTGGAAGACCTTGTAGAGATCCTGTACCGGAAGAGGGGTGAGCTGCCAGTCTTCAGGTTCAACCGCAAACGTGATGAATGGTAGAAGCAGGATTGGCCAGAAAGGTTTCATAGGGTCCCCGGATACTACGTGAAGGGAGGTACGAAAGAAAAGCAGAGCTGCGCTTTTCTCGTTAACATAACCGCAAAAACTGTCAGAGTTCCGCTTTTAAGCGGAAGTGTTGAGGGGCTTTTAAGCCGCGGAATCCACAACCTTAGGTTCTGAAGCCCGGCCGTGAACGGCCTTTGAAGACTTCCGCTTAAAAGCGGAACTCTGACAATCATTAAAAACATACGTATAGATTTGTGCGTAAACGTAAAGTATGCAATTGTATGGTAATGTATGAGTGGAGATCCATGACAGATGGAGAGAGGATGGAGGCCTTGAGGGTACGGCATGCGGTTGGGATGGCCTGGCACCGACCGGTCTTTGGGCGGCCGGGTTGGCTGCATGTGACGGCGGCTTGTTACGAACATCACCCGCTGATCGGACTGAATCAGGAGCGGATGAGGGCATTTTGCCATCATTGGTTACAGGTACTGCGTGATGCGAGTCTGGAGCTTCAGGCCTGGTGTCTGCTGCCCAATCATTATCATGCGTTGTTACAGACAGAGGATGAAACCCGGATCCGAAAGGCTCTGGGACGCCTGCACGGACGTTCCTCGCATGATTGGAATGTGGAGGAAGGGAAACAGGGACGGAAGTGTTTTCACGGATTGATGGCAAAACCTGTGCGCTCTTCCGGACACCATTGGGCCACCGTGAACTATATTCATCACAATCCTGTGAAACATGGTTATGCGGAGACCCGGCAGGAGTGGCCTTACTCAAGTGCAGATGACTATCTCAAGTCTACAGGACGGAAGCAGGCACAGCGTATCTGGCGCGAATATCCGATAGATGAGATGGGACGGGGATGGGATGAATGACATATCCGAGTCCCGCTTTGAAGCGGAAGTGTTCCGTGGCTTTAAAGCCACTGGTTCCTTAACCTTGGGTTTTGAAACCAGGCCGTAAACGGCCTTTGTGGACTTCCGCTTCAAAGCGGAACTCTGACAATCTTTGCGGAACTCTGACAGGTTCCCGTTCTCAGTCCAATCGCTTTGGATGTCTGGGGAGCAGGTTGCCCGTTTCAGGAAGAAAACCCTGTTCCACGAGAAAACGGTCGGCCTGAAGCAAGGTGTGGTAGTAATTCAATCCCTGATTAAAAAACCCATGTCCCCGGCCGTCGTAGGGAATGAGTTCCGCAACGCCGCCTTTCGCTTTCAGGGCGGCAACGAATTCCTCTGCATTGCTGAACGGAGTGGTGCGGTCGGCGGTCCCATGCTGTACAAGCGTCGGGACCGGCGTTTCCGGCAGATGATGTAAAGGCGAAATGGATTCCGGCGGGAGCTGATCCCGTTCCGCAAGTCGTTTGGCTCCGTACCCTTTCTCGGTCGTATCCACCACAGGGTTCATCAACAGCAGACAGTCGGGAGTCGCCCGGATGTTCTGATCATCCGATGGATCATCAAACTGACCGAAACACATCGCGGACGCGGCAACATGGCCGCCGGCAGACCCTCCAAACACAATGATTTTGTCCGGGTTGATTCCGAACCGTTCGGCATTGGCCCTGAGAAACCGAATCGCAGAGCGGCCGTCTGCGACGGCATCCGGGACAGAGCTCCTGTGACGGCCGTGGATGCGGTATTCGGCACAGACGGTGACCAACCCTCTGTCCCTGAAATGCAGCGCCTGGGGAATGTGTTTTCGGGGATGCCCTCCATTCCATCCCCCACCATGAAACAGAAGCATCGCCGGGCGGGGTTCCTGGATTCCCTCCGGACGAAAGACGTGTAGCTGCAGCGGGAAGTCACCCGCCTGTTTGTACACGACGGTTTCGGCTCCGGGAAGTGGGCGGATCGGGACCTTCGGGTCGTTTTCCGGTGCCGGACGTTCCGGGTTCGCGATCACCTGAATGTCCTTCAGATCGAAGGTCCCTGATGCGTCATAGATCCCGATTTCCACATTCGCCTTTCGGGATCCCTTGGGAACGGCCGCGAGTAATTGGTAGACTCCCCAGTCCTGGTCCCATTGCAGCCCGACCCAATTCTGCTGTTCCCGGTTCAGGTTCCCGTCAGCATCGGTCCAATAGAGGGTCACTCTCGGACACCGCCAGGGTTTGTGTGCATCGCTGAGGATATCTGTTCCCCGCATGGAGAGGCGAAGACGCAAGTGTTTCCAGTCAGGGCGGAGATCCACCTGAGTGTGGGCAACCAGCCGTCCCGGTCCGTTCAGCTTGAGCCGTAGAATCTGCTGGTTCCCATCGTTCACAAATTTGAGTTGGTCCCGATCCCCCTGTACATGCCAGTGGCGATCAAACTCTTGTGGAGATTGCGATCCGAAACGGAAGGCTGGCAGGTGGAGTTCCGTTGCAGCGGCCAGGATGGTTGAAGACAAAAACAGCAGAACCAGAAAGGGTTTCATCATGATGCAGAGGGTCGGAAACGGATGGGAGAGTATTTGTCAGTTCTGCGTCGGGTTCTGCAGGCCCTGTTCCGGAGGAATCAGTTGCCGAAGAATTGAATCGCTTCTGCGATCGCCACGGCAAGGGCCGAGGCCTCCTCCTCGCGGAGTTCCTGCGCGTCACTGTTGAGGTAGGATTGAAAATTGGCGTTGTAGAACTCCGCACAATCGTTGATGTACACATCACGGCCGGAGAGATACTCCCGCATAGAAGCATTCATACTGGCGACCCGTTGGTTATGGCCGGGGTCCGCCCAGGCGGAGGGGAGGGGCGGGGTGGATCCCCACATCAATTGGGCGTTGGTCTCTTTCAGGAGTTCCACAACCCGGGAAAGGGCTGCCAGATCGTTCGGTTCGGGCGCCGTGTCTTCCCCCAGAGTGAAGTAGATGATATCCCAGTGGGTGCTGCCGAGTTCCTGATGCAGGCAGGTCTCGAGTTCGGTCACGGAACGGTAGGAGGCAGACGCGACAGATGTTTTGGCACTGTCTCCGATCTCTTCACTCACGGGAGTCCCGATGTTCTGCATGTGATGGTCCAGAATCAGCAGTACATTCGGTTGCCGGCCTCCACCGTCCCTTCCCTCCAGTTCCTGAAAGATGTCCGGAAGGCAGGGGAGAGGGGGAAGGGTGGCCAGGGTCTCTGCCGTTTTCCGGAGGCGGAGGTCCTGCTCCTGCTGGTAGGCGGATTGAAACAAGCTCTCGTCCGGTGGGAGGTGTGTGGGAATTCCCAGTGAGCACCCCATGTTGGTCAGAAACTGTCGCATGACCCGTAGCCCTGTCTCTCCCTGTTGTGCCAGCCGCATCTGACAGAAGACAAACCGGCCGGATCCCTGTTTCACCTCCAGTAAAACCGGATCCCGATTGAGAAACCATTGGGCACGCCGGATATCTTTCCCCACGCTGATGTACTCGCCGCCAGCAGGGGGAAGGGACCAGTCGATCCGCCAGTTGGAGACCAGCATGCTGACACCGTCATTCCATCCAACCGGGTCAAAGCTCTCGGGTTTGATCCCCTGGGAAAACATCGGCGTTCCTTTTTCCGTCTTGAGGTCCGCATTCGCGACGCCACTCAGAAGCGGATGAAGGTTGGGTTCATAGGGCTGGGGGATGACGACCTGGTGATAATACTCCACCCCGTCATCCGGAGTGTTGCGAAGCGTCCAACTGCGGGAGGCTTTCACGCAATGGTGGCGTTCCCCTAGAAAAGGCTCGGTGAGGGTCAGAGGGCTTCCCGAGGCTTTGGAACATGCCGTCAGCCCGTCCGATGTGAGTTCCTGTACCCATATTGTCCCTCCCTGTTGGGTGAAGGATTTCAACACCTCCTCGTTTCCATTCGCCGCCTGCCCCTCTATGAGCAGAACGGTTTTGCCTTCCACTGACCGGGGCGTGAGGGAGTCAAGCCGGGTTGCGACTACACCTGTTTTCTGCATCCACGCCCACCAGGTATCTGACCCGAAAACAGCCGTGGATGCTACCTCGTTTCCGGGGACATCCCTCAGGGCATGCCGAAGCAGATTCCGGAGGAGAGCGTGAGCTGCGGGTTCCGCGTCCAAGCTCTGCACAATCCGGATGCTGGTTTCCATCCACCTTCCTTTGCCAAGATACCGTTCATGCAGAGCGGACGTGGTTCCATTCCGGTCTGCTGCCAGCAGCATGCGGTGGTTTTCAGCCCCAACCGGACGCTCCAGTCCTTGATGGACGCAGCCCCCTCTCCAGAAGGTCAGGGCTTGCTGCGGGATTCCGTCCAGGACACGGTGTTGAGGAGAGTTCACCAACTTCACAGCAGACGTTGTTTGCGAAGGTGGCAGGGAACCTGACGTCAGATGGAGCACGCGGAGTCCCTGTTTGACCAGGGTCTCCACGGAATCGGGGATGTCTGTCGCAGTGGTCACCAGGACGCCCATTTCGAGAGTGGCCTCTGTCAGGGATTCCAATGTCGTACATGCGATCCCCGCGTTTCTGAGCACTGGAATCAGATTCCCCTCCGGATCGTGGATGGTGACTTCCTCTGAAGACGAAAGATCTTCTGCCGTCAGTCGGGGAAAAAGATACGCCGTCCTTACGTCACGGTGGCCTGGAGTCCCTGCATGCTCAAACTGGCGCACGAGGAAAACCGTTCGCGGATGATCGGTCTCATGGATCCCGAAGTTCCAGTCCAGATTCCGGCGCATCTCCCCCGGTTTGACATCAAACGCCATGACGTGCTCGGAAAGCAGATGGCCATCAGTATCTTCAATCCGGCACCTCACCCGGTCAGCTTCCCGGAGGTCCTCATAAAAGAAAAGAGGACTGTGAAGCGTCACCTCTGTTCCGGGGAAAAAGGTCAGGGATCTGGTTTCTCTCGGAAATCGGACCGATTTGATGTCTTCCTCAAACAAATAGAAGCCCGGATTGGGTTCGTAAACGGGCAGGGTGGGGTCCCAGATGTTCAGGGGGGAGGAAAAGGGAAGGATTTGCGTGGGTTGGAGGCCCGCCGACTCCGGGTTGGTCGACGCCATGCAGATCCCGCGAAACCGGTTCATTGGTTGCCAGCGGAAGAACACGTATCCCAAATCCCAAGGAACCACTGCATTGACCCGATGGTGCTGCCCGGCAAATGTTCGGCCCTCCCGGATGAGATCCATGGCGTACTGAATTTCGGTACATCCGTCCCGATAGGTGCCGGTGGCATAATCCTGACAGGCGGTCTCATATCCCGCCGAGCCGTTGTGAAGCGGCCGCTTCGGCTGCCAGACTTCCCCGCATTCATCCCAGATCATGGGTTTGTCGGGACCATGTTCCTCCCATTCCTCAAACACGGTATCGGTGTTGTAGTGGTGGCCGATGAGATCCCCGTGCGTGGAGAACGCGGAGAAGTCGCTGGAGAAAACGGGTCGGGTCGGGTCTTGAGAACGTCCGTACTCCACCAGCCAGGGTTTTTCGCCGCCGCCACGCCAACGGAGTTCATTTGAGACACTCCACATGATGATCGAGGGATGAATTCGGAGGTGGTCTATCATCCGGCCGAGATGGTCTTTGGCAAATTCTTTGTCGGCGTCCGTTTTCTCCGGTACGAGGAAATGAAAGGCCGGTTCCCCCATGAGCATGATGCCCACTTCATCTGCCGCACGGTACAAATCGCGGTGTTTGGGGTACACGTGCAGACGGAGGAAATTGACACCCCGCTGTTTCAATTCCCTGAACCAGGTCAAGTGGTAGTCTTTGGTCCCTTGGAGGTCGCCGAGATAATGTCCGCCGTGTCCGCGAAGATACAGCTCCTTCCCATTGAGGTAGAGATGGTGGCCCTGCCAGCTTACCTCCCGGAATCCGAATCTGTCTTGCCAGTGATCGAGGATCTCTCCTTGCACATTGGAAATCTGCAGGGTGAGGGTGTAGAGATAAGGATCATGGGGAAACCAAAGGTGGGCATCCGCCCAGTCGGTGGAGACTTCGAGGGATGTATGGCTCTGCGCCTCGAGATGGACCGCGTCCTGAAGGAGCTCCTGCACGACGGTCCCGTCCCTGTCGGTGATGACCGCCGTGACCTGACAGTCGCAGGACGTCTCCGCCTGATTCCGAATCTGCAGCCGGCAGGAGAACGTTCCCGTGGCGACCCGGGTATCCAGGATGGGGGTTCCCACCACATGCTGCTCCGCATGTGAGATCAGCCACGTGTCCTGCCAAATCCCTCTGCAAAGCTGTGCTTCCCCGCCTGAGAGTTCACCCGGATCGGCCTCCACTCTGATTTCCAGTACATTGGTCCCTTCGACCGCAGCCTCGTTTAATGGACAGGTGAGGGGGGTATACCCATCCCGGCTGGATCCCACTTCTTTCCCGTTTAAGAAGACGCGGTAGACGTGATAACAGCCTTCGCATCGAAAGGCGAGGGGGCGGGAGAGTTGCTCCGCCGTCAGCGCAAGCGTCCGCCGGTACCAGGCTCCCTGATCTTCCCAATGGGCGGGGTAGCCATGTGCATCCCAGTAGTTTTTTCTCCATTTTCCTTCATGAGGAATCGCATAACAGCCTGGAACTCTCAAGTTGCCCCAGTCTGGATCTGCATCACATTTAAACTCCCAGACGCCGTTCAGAAGGGTTTCAACTCGTGAGCGTGCAAACGGAGAGGTCATGATGGAAATCGGACGGGAAAGGCTGGGGAGAGTGGAGGGTGAAAAAAAATCCCGCTCCATTTTGTGGAGCGGGAACTGGAAAGCCAAGGGAAAGCGTCAGCGTTTCCTGCGGAAGACGAAAAGAGAAGTGAGGGCGACGCCCACCAACATGAGGGTGGAGGGTTCCGGGATCACCAGGGCTTCGTCATAGACCCGGTAATCATCCACCAGTAAACGCTGTGCAGAGCCGGAGAAGGAACGGAATCCGACGGAGTCCACTGCAATGCCTCCATCCCAGCTGCGATCCTGAAGGATGTTTTCCGCCTGCAACACTCCGTCTATCCAGATATCCGCGCTGGTGGCATCCAATGTCTGAAGCCCTGACGGACTGTTGTATTGAATAGAGCTGCCACTGTTGTTGAAGACAATGTTGACATTGTAGAGGGTGTCGCGGGTCACCGGTACGGTGCCGTAGGTGGAGACACCGGCAGAGGTTTCGTTCCAGTTGGGAAGGTTGGCGCGGTCCGTACCGGCCATGGTCCCATCACCGATTCCCACGAGAATCCGCCCGTCATTTCCCGACAGAGGTGGAGTGCCTTCGGGTTCGATGATGTTCATGTTAAGCGTCACAATGCCGGATGCCAGCTCAGTGGAAAGGCCGGTTTTCGTCAGATAAATCGATTGTCCGCCCGGATTGGTGGAGTTGTCCAGAAGATCCACATACTGATTCCCGGTCCCCTTTCCGAAGAGGTTCCCGGTATCCTGCTCCACGTGAACCGTGTTGACATTGTCGGCTCCGGAAAGCACCAGGGACCATTTTGTAGTGTCGATGACCTGTCCGGCTGTATAACTTTCAAAATCATCTTCGAAAATCAGATCCGCATGGAGGAGTTTCGCGGCAAGAACCACTGCAGTGGTGAGAAGAGTGTAACGGGTTTTCATATCGATTCTGTTTGGGTGCATGATTTAGTTGCGGTTCCGGCGAAGCAGCAGGATAGAGCCAAATGCAATACTGACCAGCAGCAGGCTGGAGGGTTCAGGAATCGGCACCACATCTGCGAAAGAAGTACCGATGCGCAATTCGTCGTAGGTCACCGAGGTCGGGAAGTTTCCGGCATAAAATGTGGCGGTGTCGTTCGCGCTGACCCCGTTGGTGTCGAGAAACAGGTCAGGGGAGCCCAGGGCAGATTCAGAAGAGATGTCCCCGGTACCGTTTTCGACAAACCAGACACTGGTCGGATCCACACCGGCCTCATAGTCCACCTTCATAATGACAAGATAATCCCCCGTGGCACTGATCCCATCGGCATCGACGAGGTCATCGGTGTTGCCGCCAATTTGCAGACGCCACGTGTTGGTGCTGCCGCCAAAGTTTACCCGGTAGATTTGCAATTGGCTGATGTTGCCGCTTGGGCTGCCCCACTGAAACCCATGGGATCCGGATCCGCTAATGTCGACACGGTAACTGATCCAGGCCTCCGTTCCCTCATCCCCAAACCCGCTTGGGGTGGCATACTCGCGACGATAGGAGCTTCCCCCTCCTGGAGGGCTTGCATCCTGTTCATCCTCAATCATGGCATTGCCACTTGAAACCAGGGTGTTTCCATTTCCGTCCGTAAAGGACAGGCCGCTGTTCGTGGCATTGAATGTCTGATTGACCCCTCCGCCTGAATACACGTTGGTCCATTGATTTCCGTTCCAGCCCGGGGATCCGGCCGGGATACCACCCGTTTGACCTGCGATATCGACACCGGCTGTGTAATCAAACCCCTCATATACGATGGGGGCTGCGTGAACTGCGCAAACCGCAAGCACGGAACATGTTGTGAGTAATTTCTTCATACACTCTCTCTCCAGATACAAGATGTTGGATATTCCCCATAGAACACATCCTGTGAGAATTTGTGAAGAGTGATGATAGTTTACACGTTAAATGTCCTCCGGGTTCCCCAAGCAGCGTCAGTCGGGTTGAGTGCGGGAAGGTCTCAGATTTTCCTGCGACAGAGAAGGATGGCAGAACCGACCGCCCGTCCCGTCGTGCAGAAAATCGCGGCACCTGTTTGATGATCCTCGTGGTTTCCTTCTCCGCTGGGGCGATAACGAAACACCTTAGATGACGGCAGGGTCGTTGACGCCGTTTCTTCTACAAACCGCCGGCTCCGTTAACGAGTGAACCGGCAGCAGGTCTGCTCACGGCTTGTTTTCCCCGAATCTGCGGACAGGCTTCTTCCCAGATCATGCCTGACATTCAGATGGACTCCGCTCTTTTTTCCCCGTTTCTCGATTCCTTTTCCCACGTAGGCTCCTGGGAGTATCCCTGGTTTCGCAGCGCAAAACCCGGCCATACCCAGGAAACCCTGGATGTAGGTCACCCAGCCTCCGGGCGGGAGACTGCGGTCTACATGATCCTGGCCCGCTGTACCGGGGAACTGTCGGCAGCGCAGGGCGAAGGCATTCTGGACGCGCTGCTGACCCTGGTCGTCACGGACCCGGACGAGGAGACCTTCGGCTGCATGCGCTGGTTTCAGGAGGAAACGCAGGTCTGGGACACAAATGCGGCGTTTTTTACCCTCATGCCGTTTCTGGTGCTGGAAGCCGTGTTTCCCCATGCCCTCTCGGAAGGGGAATGGGACCGGGTCCGGGAACTCTGCCGTCGTACAGCCCCCTGGTTTGAACGCGAAGCGTCGGAAGCCCACTGGTACTATCCCAATAAAGTGGTCAGTGATGTCGCGGTTCTCTGGGGAGTCGGCTGTTTTTTGAAGGAGCCGTATCTGTGCAAACGGGCTGGCATCTTTGCCGAGGACTGGATCGAGTATACCCGGCACCAAGGCTGGGGCTGGGGTGAGAACCTCAGCCTCGGATACATTCCGGTCATTCTCGTGGCGGTTCGGTTTTTGATTCGTTCCGGCTCCGGCGAAACGTGGATCCCGGACCTTATCGGGCTGGAAAGGGAGTTACTGGAGATTGCCCATTTCTGTGATGGAAAGGAATGTGTGCCCAGCATTCGAAGTTATAACTTTTCCGGAGCGGACCGGGCGGGGGATGTGTTGCAATGGGTGATCGGAAATCCCTCTGTTCCGGAGGATGTCTTTGCCAAGGGGCGTGAGCTTCCCTGGAAAACATTTCTGTTATATCTCCTGTATTCAGATCGGGAGGCCATCTGGACCCACTCGGTGCCTCCAGTGCCGCGATCAAAACAAATCCGTGTATTCAACGGGTATGATGCGGTCAGTTGGGTGGGAACCGGAATCCGGCTTGGGACCTGTTCCCGCTTTCCCGTCATGCCCGGACACTATCAGCATGAGACCTGGGGCCTCGGCTGGCAGAGTTTCCCCGTTTCAGCGTTGATTGAAGGATACGGGGTGGGACGACTGCAGTGGAGGACGGAAACCGGTGGGAGCGTGAACACCCATCCAACAACCGGCCCGAACGGTATTTACCGGAATTACCGGATTTTCGGGCAGAATGACTGTGCAGAACCGGTCACATTCTCCCACCAGGAAGGCCCCCTGGCCGTGGTGGTGCGGAGCGTGAAACACGCGGTATTGGAGGACGGTCCCGAGGTGTCGGATGAGTGGTGGTTTCCGGACGGCTGTGGAACATGGGAACAGAGCGGAGCGTGGTGGGTTCTTCGTTCGGACCGTGTCGCACTGGCCGTGCAGCCGCTTGCTGTCTATTCCGGAACGGGTCCTTCCCCTCACGTGGTGGAAGTGGAACCCGTCCGGGAGGAGGGCGGAACCATGCTCCGGATGAAGGTGCTGCCGGATACAGGCTGTCTTCAGGTATGTGAACGGCTGGAGACGGCCTGGGTACTGCGGGCAGTGGATGAGGAGGAGAGTGGACGGATGTCTGTCATTCTGGAGGGGATCCACGTCGAAGATACGGTTCTGAAGGAGACCAAGCTTCCACGTGTCGAGTACGCCTATGTGCGGCAGGTAAAAGCAGAAGAGGGAAGCGCCAGGCTCTCACTCACCGTGGATTACCACCGCTCGTTCTAGTCTGGTCCGGAGCCAGGGGGCGGATATGGACCTGCAACCGACTACGAGGTCGCTGCCTCAAACAGGGCCTGAATATTCGCTGGCGGGATATCGGGAAGAATGGCTTCATGACTGGGAGAAATGATCAGCCCGGTGGGAAACAGCCCGCGGAGTTCGGCGACCTTTGCCTGGATCGCATCCGGGGTGCCGTGGACGAGGAGTTCCTGGGCATCCACCCCTCCGCAGAAGCTGGCCCGGTCTCCGTACTCCTGTTGAAGAGCCGCAGCATCCATCCCCACCGCAAGTGCTTGAATGGGGTGGATCGCATCTGCACCCAGATCGACCAGATCCGGGATGATTTCCCGGATGGCCCCACAGGAATGGTGAATGACACGGTAGCCGTATTCATGGGCCTGCTGAATTAGTTTTCTTGTGCCGGGAAAGACAAATTCTCTGAGCGCATCCGCCCCGACCATCAACCCGGTCTGACTGCCGAAATCGTTCCCGATCAGTACCGCATCCATCTGTGTTCCGGCTGCCTGGAAGAAGATCTCATTTGCCTCCAGATAAAATTCCAGGATCCGGTCGATCACGGCCTGAAACATGTCCGGCGTTTCCAGCATGGTCATCAACGCACTTTCCATTCCGAACGCGGCACAGGCATCCTGAAAATGGGCGGACCACAGAATTCCCATGACCGCCTGGTCCTCCGGGATTCCGTCAAATGCCCGCCGGCATTCCGCCGTGTCCATGTGCTGCTTGGGATCCGGCCAGTTGAAGGACAGAAGTTCCTCCGGGTCCTCGATGTCTTCAAAGTACCCAGGGGCCGTCAGCGTCCGTTCCTCATAATCATCGGAGGCTCCTTTTGCGAAATCAAAGGCACAGGCGATATGGTTCGAGGGCGGGTGATGGTAGGGAACCTCGACCGGTGTGACATCGTCGCCCAGTTTTTGTTTCAGTGAGGCCATGTCCTGCACGCCGAAATGTGCATACAGGGCGGGTTCTGCGGTGTGGACAGGGCAACCCAGCCAGCAGGCCGGGCGATCAACCGGTTGACGGTCCAGGGTGGCAAAGAAACGTTCTTTTGAATTCATAATGCAGATGGGTTGTATAGCTGTTTAGAATCTAACATGGTTTAGATTCCCAGAGCAACCTGTTTTGTTTTCTTGACCCAGAATCCGCTCGTTTTACACGTCAACCATGAGTCGTCCAATTACGATGCAGGATATTGCAGACCGGGCCGGAGTCACCAAAACCACGGTGTCCCTGGCTCTCCGCGGTGACCGGAGAATTTCATCTCAGACCCGTGAACGCATCGAGGCGTTGGCAGAGGAGATGGGGTACCGCCCCAACCCTTTGGTCTCCTCTCTCATGACCCAGGTTCAATCCGGAAAAGGGGTGAGTAAAGGGACCCGGCTTGCTCTTCTCGCCCCCCCGGGAAATGAACACTGGGCCATCCATTCCCCTTATGGGTATGCCAGAGCCGTCTACGAAGGGATCCGCAAACGGGCGGAAATGCTGGGCTACGGAGTGGACATTGTGGAACCCGAACCCGGGCAGACCAGCTTTACCTCCTGTGTCCGGGTCATGCAGCACCGAGGATTACGGGGAGTGATTCTACCGCCGTTTCAGCCTCCGGCACTCGAATTTGATGCAGAATTTGACTGCGAGGGATTCGCAGTGGTGGCCGTAGGTCATTCTCAGAACATTTCCGGAATTCATCGGGTGGCTCACAGTTTGTTTCAGATTGCCTATGACTCGACCAACCGCATCGTGAACAAGGGATACCGGCGGGTGGGAATGCACCTGTCGCCTGAGATGAATCATCGGACCGGACACAAATCTCCCGGAGGGTTTATGGGGGCCCTCAGTGAATACCCGAACATGTCCTTCAGTGAGGAAAACCTCCTGTACACCCATGGAGAGGCGACGCCGCTGCTCCTGTGGGTGAAAAAGCTGAAACTGGATGCCATCCTGACGCAATACCCCTCAGATTATGACATCCTGATGGATGCCGGATTCGGGATTCCGGAAGATCTTGGCTTCGTGCTCCTGAGTTCGTCGGAGGGGGAGGATTTTATGACGGGTACCTACCACGACCCCAGAACGCTGGCGTTTGCAGCTGTGGAATTCATCACCGCCCAGTTGAACCGCAATGAAACCGGAAAACCTGCCAGTCCGAAACTGGTCATGACTCAGGGGGTCTGGAGGGAAGGGGAGACGCTGTAGGAGAGGTCAGAATTCAAAGGTGGGAGGTTGGGAACCCGCGATTCGATTACGCGTACGATTTCGGGCAGGATCTTCTATTCCTGACCTCTGCCCTCTTCTCTCTGACCCACGCGTTCCGCGTGGCAGGCTCTGACCTACGGATGTACCCTGGAGGGGTCCACGGTAATGTCGCCGGGGTGCGCGGGATCAAAGGAAACCGTTCTGCCATCCGCTAGAAGGACCCGGGAAGCGCTCTCCAGTTTGATCTCCGGAAGCGGAGCACCTTCCGGTGCGCAGGTGAGCACGGCCAGGTAGGTGAACGCCAGAGATTTTTCCACATTCGCCACCATCAGGTTGTTGTGCTGCGGGGGCATGGTTTCGAATTTTTTGAAGATGCTTCGGGTCGTGGCCCGCTGGGTGTCTGCGGGGTAATGGTCCTCGCCGGTGACGGGATTGACATATCCGTCCCGGCCGATGCGGTTTTCAATGCTCACTTCGCCGGACCCTGCGAGTTGGACCCGTGCATGTACGCCGTCGATGGTGTAGGTGAACCCATCCGGAGTCTGTTCCACCGGGACGTCCTGAAAAACGTGAAACAGCCAGTGGAAGGTGGAAGGTTCTTTCGCGATGAGTTCATCATAGATCAGGTACACATCGTCTATGCGGACCACGTGACGGATGACCTGATCCGCGTTGGCCTCATCGGGATAACCTGGAGTCAGCTCCGCCGCCCAGTACCGCAGGTTCTCGGCTTCCTGGTACGCCAGAGGACGTGAGGTGTAGGGACGTTGGGGCTGATACCGGTTGATCAGGGTGTGACCTTCTCCATTGACGAGTAGAGAGTTATGGCTCAGCGCATCCCGCGAATATCCCAGACTGGCCCAGGAGCGCCATCCGCCTCCACTGGACAGCAGGGCTCCGTGTCCAAACCAGGCAAAGGAGCCGTCGGAGGGGTAGGAATGGCTGTAACCTCCCAAAGGCCGGAACTGCATCTGCATGCCCACTGCCTGCCGGTAATCCTCCAGGTTCAGAATGGGGCGGGTGTGATCAAAGACCCATCCCGCTTTGTCCAAAAACAGCGTTTCGCCAATTTCCACCTGCTCCGGAATTGTGGCGAGTTCCTCCCGGTGATGATCCCAGATCGCGAAATCAAACCAGGGGCGGTTGTACAGACTGCGGATGTTGGCGCTGTAGTCGCCTTTGCCCCGGACCTGCCACAAATGGTTGGCCAGGGGGGAACCGGTCAGGACCGCCAGTTTGCGGAGATTTTCTCCGCCGACGTTCCGCGCACTGCGGAGCCAGGAATCGCCCCATGGAAGCTGTTCCGGACCGGAGAACATAAACGCGAACCAGTCCACCAGATTGCGGATGGCTGGGTTTTTTCCCATCTCCAGTTCCGGAAGCAGCAGATGGGTGACAATGGCGGCATCCAGCATGGTGCCGGCCTTTTCATTCGAGTACCCATGGCCCTCATTGTATCCCTCCTCCGGCCCCTCCTGCATGGTGAACCCGGTCAGATAATGCAGGGAGAGTTCGGTGAGGTCATCGGCGACTTCCAGATCCCCGGCCATGAGCAGAACCGCCGGCAGTGCCCAGGCGTAATTCTGGTAGGGGTGACTTCCTGCGGTGTAGGCCAGACCGGCGTGATACATCGTGCGGTCACCCCGTTTCCAGATGATGGACTTCGGATCGAAATACATGTCCTGAAGCCGCCAGCGGATGGCCTCTTTCAGGGTGGCGGCCTGATCCGGTTCCAGGTCTTCGGAAAACCAGTCATACACCACCGCAAACAGCTCCGCAGCTTGGGACGGCATCTTGGTGTGACCACTCAGTCCCTCCGGAGAGAGGAGTCCACCCCTCGGCCAGGAGGCCATCTCCACAATCCGTGGAATCGACCCCGCGTATCTGTCGTCGCCAGTGAGTTTGTAGACGTAAGCGACAATGGTCAGTTCTTTCAGCATGTTGACCCATTTGGTCTTCTCATTCCGGTTTGCTGGCGGACGGCCAAGATTGTCCGTTTCCGGAAAATTCTCCCACCAGTCCAGAGCCATGATGCGCGCGCAGTTTTCCACCATGAGTTCATAGCGGTTTGCGGTACCCGGATCCGTTTTCAGTGCCTGGTTGAAGGCGGCCCAGTCCCCGCTCTCCGGCCCGATGCGAGGTCGTTTCAATCCCCCGAGTGTCTCTGCAGCACGGGTGATCATCGTCCGGTCCCACTCTGGGGTCCCGGGGGTGATGACGAATCGGCGGGCCGCGGACCACACGGTTTGCTCCCGGGGACCATATCCAACCCGCCAGTACCACCTCCCGGGGGGAAGAGGAGACAGTGCATTGTAAAAGTTATAGGGTGTGTCGGTGATCCGGACAGCCGGACGCGCAAAATCCTCCGTGGAGGCGATCTCAAACTGAAAGAGGTTCTGGGGAATATCATCCCATGTTTCCGCGACGATTCCCTCGAGGTAGGGCCAGGAAAAGCGGGGAGGGTTCACCGTGGCTTCCATCCCGTCCCCCGGACGCCAGTTTACGATGGTTGCGTACTCCCACTGGGAGTTGAAGGGAATCAGGGCCTTTTCAGCCGGCAGGACCGACGGAGCGTTCGGGACCCCATTGGGGGGAAAGGTCCCTCCGGTGTCCGGAGAAGGAGGCATACAGGAGGAGAGGAGAAGCAGTGCGGGAAAGGCCAGGAGATGACACGTGCGGGTAGACATGCCAAGCAGTGTGCCAGATCCTACAAATACATGACAATGCCGATTGGGGTTAACACGTAATATAAACGCGAACATCTTTGAGCCTCGGATCGTAAAGCCGAGGCGGGAACCGGAGAGGATCACGGACCGTGAACGGCACCGTCCCTGCGGTGGCGTTGCTTCCGCGTCTTCTTACTTTCCGGGGGAATGCGAGATGTCGACCGCCTGACCGCCTGGAAGATGAAGTCTGGCCTCAAGGGACCAGTCCTCTGGCCATGCCGGTAGGAGGTCCGGCTCTCCATCCCGCTCCTGCAGCGCCATCAACTGAAACGCATGTGTCGCGGATCCGCCCTGATCCTGATCCGGAACCCAGTCAAACCCCGGCCCCCAAAACACCGGGAACCGGGCATAGGGACTGGGCACGGTCAGACGTTCGGTAATGGAGTATCGGGCAGCACCGGTTAGTCCGAGCAACGCGGCCTGCATGCCGTCCTGGGCCCAGCCCCGGTCATGGGTGTACGCACGCTGGTGGAAGGTTTCGATTCCGATCTCGGCATCCGGAGTATGTTTTCCGCAGAGGTGATAGGGGAATACGGCATACAGTTCGGGGTTCTCCTGATTCCGGGGTTCCGGCTTCCATTGTTCGGCCGGGGTGAAGACCCGTTTCCCGTTCTTCCTTCCCGTTGGGATAACAGGCAACTCCCGCAGCAGACGGGTCCAGTCGTCTTTTCGCGTGCAAAGTGTATCCGGAAGTGCGAGAAGCCCCTTGAGACAGGCGGTGAGACCGGCGATCTCCGGCATGGGATTCTCGGCTTCCCACCACTGCTCGATCACCTGGGCGGGACGGAGGTGCAGTTTCCCGTTCTTCCGGGGGTAGTGGAGGTCGTAGTAGTCGATGACCGCCTCAGCCAGGGGTAGAACCGTGGTGCGGAGAAAGGCCTCATCCCCGCTGTACCGCCAGGTCAGAAGTCCGTGATGCACCACTTCCAGCCCGGAGGAGTTGTGTCGGCGGATGTACTGATTCTGACACAGATGGCCCTCCAGGTCGGGATCCCGTTGATAATTCCCGAGCGGATCGGAACCCTGGAAGTCTTTCCAGCCGTAGTTGTGTTCCAGATAGGTTCCCCAGAACGTCTGCGTCTCGAGAAAGAACGCCCCCTCATGTCCGCAGAATCGCCGGCACCGCTCCCGGGCTAGGGGCAGGTTTCTCCGGTACATCTCAAAGTAGGGTTTCATGAGATCCAGATCCCCGGCCATGGGCATGGCCCAGTAAGGCAGCCGGGTGTTCTGGTGCCAGTAGCCCGGCCCCCATCGGCGGTAGTCCGCATCAAAACCTTCTCCCTCGATGTTCCAGTCCACGGTGAAGAGAGAGCCATTGAACTTGATCGGGAATTCCCCGCGGCCGGCACAGGCATTCATGAACCGCTGCAGGGCGTAACTGCGGGAAATGTTCCGGGCGGCTCCGTTTCCGTCCGCATGCATCCAGCTCCGTTCCCAGAAGGCCTTCCACCACGACACATGGGCGTCACGGGTGGCCGGATCCGTGGCTGCGGGGAGCGCGTCCGCGGTCTCAAGAAGTTTCCGGACCCACGTGTCTTCTTCGGGGGCAATTCCACTGTCGACACAGACCGTGCAGGCGAAGTGGGATGAACCCTCCCGGGTGACCAGTTTTGTGGGGGACACTTTCCGGAGTCCCGGTCCTGAGAGAACGGCTCCGAAGGTTCGATACAGAAGCGGATCTTCGGATGACTCGGCAAGATCCCCCAGCCCCTGCTGCTCCAGATTCGAGACCCAGGTGGCGGTTTCATTTCTATGATACATACCGATGCGGTCCCCGGGAAGGTCCGGAATCACATCCGCGTCGTGATAGACCTCGTAGGGTGCCTGGCTGTGTAGACTGTGGGCTTCCTGACCGCTGATGATCCTCCGCTCCGTTCTCCAGACATGAGTGGTCACGTCGGCGGTCATGTCCGCCGGACCTTCTGCCGTGAGATAGACCGACGGATGATGGGCATCGACCCGGATTTCGATTTGGCCGAGGTGCGAACAGACGCAGATGATCCCTTGCTCAAGATTCAGGGCCCACCGGAAGTGGTCACCCGCCAGAATCGGGGAACCATCCCGGGTCCGCAGCTTCACAGAGAATTTGCCCAGTTTGTAAAGTTGGCCGAACTCCCCCCAGCAGTCCCCACGGGAAAGATAGGCGTAGAGGGTACCGTCCGGTTCCACCCAGACATTGAGTGCTGTGGAGCCGTTGCCTAACGGCATGGAACCGGAGGCATCCTGGGACGGGGTGGACCAGATGACGTCGTATTTCGAGGACATAAAAGGCTCCTGGATACGGGAGAATGTTGGCAGGAAGTCAGGTAACCCTGATGACCGTGCACGTCTATGGACTTACCGCTCTTTTTGGAAACCCGAATCACACATTAATTATGTGATGGTAACAAAAAACCGGTAGCGGAACGCTACCGGGTCGGTTGGATGAAAGCGTACCTTATGACTTACGTTTCAAATAGAAAACAGCCATCATCGCCAAACCCACTAACGTGAATGTGGAGGGTTCTGGGATGGCGGTGAAGGGGGTGACATCCGCAAATGTGTCGCCCACGCGGACTTCATCGAAGCGGTAATTCGTCGCAAAAACATACTGCAGTGCATTGTAGGTGATGGATTGGGCATTCTCGTTAGTGTAGGACGCGGTTGCCTCATGGATGCTGACATTGTCGAGGTTCGGATTCCGATATCCAGTGACCGTACCCGTGTCGACATTGATGGACACCGCATAAAACTGGGTACCACTCCCGCCAACTGCATCCGTGGTCAGGTCTGTACCTCCCAGAATATCTCCGCTGAACAATGTTCCATTCGTTTTGGATGCGACACCCATATTCACCGCATCCCCACTGAACTGAGACTGTATCATCGGACCTGCTCCATTTGCAGAGCTGTTATCGACCACCGTGTCCCAGATATCAAACCGGAAAGGGTCTGCGCCATCACCAGTCGTATTTGAAACGATGAAGCTCACCCAAAAGGTCCCACTGCTGACCGGAGAGGAAAGCGTGGCGGTAGAGGCAAAATTTGTTCCGTTGGTTGAACCTGTCGAGGTGTCCAGGATGTTGCCCGCCGCGTCCGTGTATCCAAGACTGGTGCTGGAATCAAAGCCGGAAAAGGCGGAGGAAAAACCTGTAGGAGATCCGTCAAAGCCGTCATAGGCAATCAGCGCAGCTCTGGACAGTGGGGACACGAGAAGGGAGACAATCGGGAGAAGTATGAGCGTTGGTTTCACCCGTTCACATTCGCATAGATTCGTGTTGCCGAACAGGCCTTGCAGGGTTTACAGTCAACCTATGGATCAAAGAGTCACCATGCAGATGATTGCGGATGCCTGTGGGGTGTCCCGGAACGCCGTGTCCGTTGCTCTTCGTGGAGGCGGAAAAAATGTGTCGGAGGCCACCGGAGCACGAATTCGTGCGAAAGCGGAGGAACTCGGTTACACCCGTGATCCAGAATTATCCCGGCTGGCCCGCCGACTGGCACAAAATAAAACCAAAGGAGGCGTGCGTGGAGAAATCCCGTTTCTGGTCCCCGTGCCCAAAGGATATCAACCGGAAAGTAGTTTGATGTACCAGGGAATGTGCAAAGATGCGGCCAGAAGGATGGGATATCAACTTGAACCCTACTTTTGCGGCCCGGACTTTCACAGTCCGAAACGGGTGCAGCAGATCTGGCGTTCCAGGGGGATTCGAGGCGTTCTGATGTTCTCCCCCTTCCTCGAGGAAATGACGGGAGAGTGGGCGATTCATTGGGACGCCTTTTCCTGGGTGCTGTTTAGTGAAACCATGAACACCCCGATGTTTCACCGTATCAATTGGGATTTTAAGGCCTCGGTTTTGGTCTGTTATCAAAAGCTGAGGGAAAAAGGGTATCGTAGGATAGGGCTTATCATGGCGGATGGATACGACAGCAAGATTGGCCATGGAGGGACGGCCGCGACCGCCATACACCATCAATATTGCAAACCAACAGAGCGGGTGCCCCGACTCAGCAGTAATGATGCGAGCCCTCAAACAAAACCTTCCGTCATCGAGAAGTGGGTTGAGCGATCTCAACCCGATGCGGTCATTGCGTTAGATGACGTCTTACCGGTGATTCAGCGCTGTTCATCAAAGACCAACACAACATTGGGCTTCGCCAGTTTCAGATTGGAGAAAGAACATGCAGGCCTCATTGCCGGAGTGATGCCGGGCTTTGAAACCCTGGCGAAAACGGCAATTGAATTACTGGTCGGGCAAATGGATCATAATGTGAAAGGAATACCCAAGCATCCACTACTCACCCATGTCGAAGGTGAATGGATGGAGGGTCCGACGGCGCCGGGAATTTAACCTGAAGACATGAGGATGGGGGAGTCCAGGCCTTGCAAGGTGATCCCGGGTTGACGGACAGGGCAGGTGCCGGTTGCGGTGGCACGGCCCAGCCAGACCTCGACTGCAGCCCGTTGGCTGGCTGGAACCGCACTGTACGCCAATAAAAGATTGGGGAGGTGAGGTTGATCAAACAGAACGTAAGGTGTGCCGAAGCTGGTACAGCGGACATCCGGATGCGAGGCGTAAAAGCCCCGCCAGAAGGTCATGGCTTGAGGACAGTACAGCCGGGTATGCCCCATCAACATATGTGGCACGAGGTAGATGTTGAGGAAAATCGTATCGTAGTCCTTGGCCGTTTGGACCAACTCGCCATGCGGTGGGTTGCGCAGATGCGTCAGGTGGGTGTACTCGGCGTCGCGCAGATGCTGGTCAAATGCCTCCAGGGTCTGCGGGAAAAACTTATGGCCTTCGTAATCCAGGGTCACGGTCAGGATTCGGTCATCGAGGGCGGGGGCTCTGCCAATTGCAGGACTTGCTTTCTGAACGGTGATGGCACCCGACGCCAGACGCTTAGAGGCCGCTTCGAACCGGGCGGTTTCTTCTCTCGTCGGTTTTGCCCCGAGGGACGCCTCTGCAAGCCCCAGCCACTCTTTCAGGGCCAGAACCCGGGCCGCGGACTCGCGGACGCGTTCCTCGGAAAGATCTCCGCGGATGACCGCTTTCTGCACCGCCTGAAAGTCTTTGTCAGGTTCAGCAAACAGGTACACATCCCCGCCGGCCTGGAGGAAGCGAACCACGGCCTGCTCTTCGGGTACACGGGATTGAAGGCCCGCCATCGGAGCGGCATCGGACACCAGCAGGCCGTCAAAGCCCAGTTCGGTTCGGAGCAGATCAATCTGCAGTTTGGGGCATAGGGTCGCCGGGAGTGCGGCGGAGGGGTCGGAGGCCTGTCCCTGCCAAGCGGGGAAACTGATGTGCCCGGTCATCACGGTTTTGACCCCCAGGGCAAAGACCGCTTTCCAGACCTCTCCGTAAGTCGCCATCCAGGCGTCGAGGGTCAGGGAATTGACCGAGGTCACCAGGTGCTGGTCCCGCTCATCCATGCCGTCCCCGGGAAAGTGTTTGGCACAGGCGGCCATGCGCCTGTTTTCCTGAACCCCTCGTATGAAAGCCGATGCGCAATCGATCACCGTCTGTGGCTGGTCTCCGTAACTGCGGATATTGGTGACGCCGTTGCGCCAGTTGTAATTGATGTCCACTACCGGCCCGAAGGTCCAGTGCAGTCCGGCATGACGACCCTCTGCAGCCGTGGCTCTCCCCATTTCTTCCGTCGCCTCCAGATCCATGGCGGCACCCGATGCCATGCTCCAGGGGAAAGGGGTATGACCTCCCAGCACCGATTTTGCTCCGGCTTCCAGATCCGCCGCCATGATCACGGGAGAGGCGGCGACATCCTGAATCGCCGTGGTGATGGCCTGGTAGTCCTCCAGAGGCCGGCTGTTGAAAAATACAGAACCGTAATGCTCCTTCTCCTGCAGATACCGGAACCGATCCAGATCGTTGCCTGAATGAAGAGGACACAGAAGATGACCAATGCATTGATCCAGAGTGAGATGATCTGTGGAGGGAAGGGGCGTCGCGTTCATCCGGTCCTGTCTAGAGAGGACCGCAAATCAGGACCATTTCTTTTCATGAAAAAGGGGTGTTTCCGTAAAATAAACTATCATCGAAATCGTAACAAGGATGAACAGGATAGACAGGATCACATGCAGCTGGGGTCTGACAAAGACAAGGATTAGGACAATGAGGCGGAATTCAGTACTTCCTTCTTTGTCTTTGTCATTATCTCCTTTCGGATGGAGCCGGGGTTTTCCAACCCCGCCCCCTGTATCGGGGCAGGAATGCCCCGGCTCCGTTTTCTTCAAAAAAAGACCGACAGGACGATGCGGTCCAGTCGGTCTTAGTGGAATCGAAGGTTTCGATTCCAGTGTCACTCAGCCGTACAGCGGGCCGAAGGTCTGACAGGCGCGGAAATCCGCTCCCTCCAGTTCTTTGGTGCCGAAGGCATTCCAGGCACTGGGACGGAAGATCTCCTCTTCCGGCACGTTGTGCATGTACACGGGAATGCGCAGCATGCTGGCCAGGGAGATCAGATCCGCTCCGATGTGACCGTAGCTGAAGGCACCGTGGTTACTGCCCCAGGCATTCATCACACTGTAGGCATCACGGAAGACACCATGGTCCTGAGTGTTGGGCACGAACCAGGTGGTGGGCCAGGTGGGGTTGGTCCGCTCGTCCAGGGTATTGTGCACGTCTTCCGGCAGTTCAACCGTCCAGCCTTCGGCAATCTGCAGGGCAGGCCCGAGTCCGCGGGTGAGGTTGATCCGGCACATGGTGACCGGCATGTCGCCCTTGGTGCGGTAGCGGGTGGAGTATCCGCTGCCACGGAAGTATTCGTCCATTCCCGGGTGCCAGGTGGTGGCGTTCAGGCAGGCGTCCACTTCCTCGTCGGAAATCTCCCAGAAAGGTTTCATGGCGGGTTTGCCGTCGATGGACTGCTCTCCGGTTCCGTCCAGTGCAGCGGGCCCGGAGTTGATCAGATGGAGGAATCCACCAGCCGCGCGGCCTTCCAGCGTATGACCGGTGACACGTTTCACCGCTTCCGGGCTCCAGTAGGTCCGCACGTCGGCGAAGATCTGGGCTCCGTTGGTGATCAGATGACCGAAGAGCATGGACACCGCATTCAGGGTATCATTCTCGGTGGCCAGCATGTAGGGCGTGCGTTTTCCGTTCCAGTCGAAGGAGGTGGTCAGGATGGCTTCCATGAAATCCCCATTGGGGAGATGGTCGGTCCACTGACGCTGTCCCTGGAATCCGGCGGCCACGGCGTTGTGACCCTGGGCCTCTTCCCCGTATCCGAGTTCTTTCAGGCGGGGGTTGCCGACCATGAGGTCGCGGGCAATCAGTGCCATCTTGACAGAGGTTTCCCAGGTCTGCTCGTTCTGTTCGGCAGAGGGCTGCCGTTCGGCCGGGTTGTAGTCCTCGCCCTGTTTGCAGTTCTCTTTCACCCAAGTGAGCGCATTTTCGTATTCTGCGGGATCGTAGATGCCCCGGTCCATGCGGCGCACGAATTCCACCATGTCCACAGCCTCGACACGCATGCCGAGGTAGCTTTCGAAAAACTCGTGGTCGGCATAACTGCCCATGATGCCCATGGAGACATTGCCCATGCCAAGGTAGCTCTTGCCTTTGATGAAGGCGACACCGAATGCAGCACGGGCGAAGCGAAGCAGTTTCTGCTGTACGTCCGGCGGAATGGAGGTGTCATCCGAATCCTGAACGTCACGTCCGTAGATGGTGAAGATGGGAAGGCCTTTCTGGTTGTGAGCGGCCTGCATGGCGGCCAGGTACACCGCACCGGGACGTTCGGTTCCGTTGAATCCCCATACCGCTTTGGGAATGAGAGGATCCATGTCCATGGTCTCCGAACCGTAACACCAGCAGGGGGTCACGGTGATGGAGGCACCGACGCCTTCTTTGGCGAATTTGTCCGCACAGGCCGCGGATTCGGCCACGCCGCCGATGCAACTGTCGGCGATCACACACTCCACGGCTTCCCCGTTGGGGGCCTTCAGGTTCTCGGACAGGAACGCAGCGACGGATTTCGCCATGTTCATGGTCTGATCTTCCAGGGATTCACGGACACCGTCGAGACGGCCGTCAATGGTGGGGCGGATGCCGATCTTCGGCAGGGATCCAATATAGCGTTGTGTCATAAGGGAGGAGGGGGTGAGGGTTATGTTGGGAGATACGTGCCACGCTTAGCGTGGGGAGAAGGGAAATGGGATAATGGAGAAAGAAGATGTGAGTTCTATTCTTCGTCTTGATCTTTGTCGTTGTCTTTGTCTTTCCGAATCACATGACCGTAATGACCTGATCACGCCTTGATCAACGACGTAAACCGCTGGAAGGCCTGATCCCAGGCGTCGGTATCCTGAGGCGTAAAGTGATCGACCTCAAAGGAGGAGGTGATGATCTGCTGCATCTCCTCATGACCCGTGACGTGACCTAGAGATTCTAATTGGCAGAGGACATTGCCGGCGGCGGTGGCTTCCACCGGTCCGGCGACCACGCTTCGGTTGAGGGCATTGGCGGTGAATTGATTGAGCAGATTGTTGCGGCTCCCTCCGCCCACCACATGGAAGGTACCCAGTTCGTGTCCCACCAACTGTCCCAACTGATCGGTGGTCAGCCGGTACTTCAGGGCCAGGCTTTCATATACCGCCCGGGCCAGAGCGCCACGACTGGTAGGTTCCGGCTGCCCGGTTTCCCGGCAGAACGTCCGGATCCGTTCCGGCATATCCCCCGGCGTGGCAAAGCGTTCTTCGTCCGGATCGATAAAAGAAACAAGGGGATCCGCCGCTTCGGCTTCGGCCACCAGCGTGTCCCAGTCAAACCCGTCGGTTTCGGCCCAGTCACTCATGCATTCCTGCAGGATCCACATCCCGCAGAGAATTTTCAGCAGGCGGATGCGGCCGTCTGTGGCGCGTTCATTGGTAAAGGCCAGGTCAAAACTCTCATCCGTCACCACCGCGTTATCGGACATGGTACCCAATAATGACCAGGTGCCGGAGGACAGGTATACCGCATGGGGTTCTTCGGTGGGAACCGCGGCGTAGGCGGAGGCGGTATCATGGCTTCCGACGGCAATGACCTTGGCATCGCCGAAGCCTGTGGCCTCTTTCACTCCGGGGAGCAGATCGCCCAGCACATCGCCGGGCTGGACCAGGGGTCCCAGAATGGATTCCGGGATTTCCAGGTCCTGTAGAATACCGGAGGCCCACTCACCGGTGGAGGCATCCACCAGTTGGCCGGTACTGGCAATGGTGGCCTCATTGGCCTTGGTGCCGCACAGCCAGTAATTCAGCAGGTCAGGCATAAAGAGAAGTTGGTCGGCTTTTTTCAGCCGTTCCGGAAACTGTTCCCCCTCTGCCATGAGCTGGAAGAGGGTGTTGTAAAACATGAACTGATTCCCCGTGGCCTGATACAGCGTTTTGGCCGGAACCTTGGCGAAGGCCCGCTCCATGATGCCGTCGGTGCGTCCGTCACGGTACTGCACCGGAATACCCAGCAGGCGGCCTTTTTCATCGATGAGGCCGTAATCCACTCCCCAGGTGTCCACCCCGATACTCTGAATGGCATCCCCATACTGGTCGTGAGCCTTTTTCAGGCCTTCAAGCACGTCGGCAAACTGACGCGTAACCTGCCAGTGCCAGGTATCGATCAGGTGAACCCCTTCGTTGGTAAAGCGGTGCACTTCTTCCAGGCGCAGGGTCCCGTTTTCAAGAATGCCGGCAATGACGCGGCCGGAGCCAGCGCCGATATCAACGGCCAGTGCGACAGGGGGGCGGGAAGTCATCTCCATAGGATTCGGATTTGAAATGAATCCCAGTGCCGTTGTCGAGGGTTTTTGTATGAAAAGCGTCCCTTCAGAGGGGCATCTGGATCATTTTAGGCGTCGTACGCCATGTAGTCCCGCAGGCCCTGCGGGAAACCTGCGCTGTTCCCCGCAGAGGCCTGCGGGTGTACGGAAGAGGGCTACGTCTTGAAGGGTATTGCGACGAAGCATGTCCGTTAGGGGAGCGGATGATGGTGTACGAGATGTAGTCCCGCAGGCTCTGCGGGAAACCTGCGCTGTTCCCCGCAGAGGCCTGCGGGTGTACGGAAGAGGGCTAGGTCTTGAAGGGTGTGTGCGACGAAGCATGTCTTTTAAGGGGCGGGGATGATAGTGTATATCATGTAGTCCCGCAGGCCCTGCGGGAAACCTCGAGTCCCCTACTTTCGAAGTCGTCGGAAGAGAAACAGGGTCATGCCCATAATGGAAACCAACGCCAGAGTACCCGGCTCCGGGACCGGAGCCACGTCCGACCACTCCGTGCCGAAGCGGATCTCATCCACGGTGACATCACCCGCACCAATGTTCCGGACATCCACCTGGTTGAATTCAATGAGTTTCCGGGAGGTTGTGAACATCTGGATCCCTCCGGCCGGGGGAATGGTGCCGGCATCAGGATTGACCCAGAATGTGATGTTGCTGTTGTTGGATACACTTGCGGTTGTCGTATCCGTGCCATCCAGATCAAACTGGAAGACGACCAAATAGGTGTTAGAGCCTGTGGGGCTAATGGCGGGGGTATTTGAAATCGGCCCCCCGTTGGTATCCGTGAGTCTGAAGCTCCCATTGATATCCAGCCGGGGACGAGTGCCTCCGGAGGTACTTTGAAATTCATAGATCAGACGTGAGGAGGACCAGTCAGAGGAACTCACCAGCAGACTCCCGTAAAAGGTACCGGTGACACCTGTTCCTCCAATTAAATTTCCGGAAGCATTGCGAAGGCCTGCATTGTCCCACACGCCGCTGGAATCCACATCCGGAATCCGCTGAATCCGGCTGCTTGCGCCGGAAGAGGTGAGGGCATGTCCGGTTTCAGAAGGGGCACCGCCTGTGTAGCCGGCATCCGAGTAGGACAAGCCACCGCTGGTGATGGTGCCGGAACCGGAAGTGACGCTCCAGGAGGGGTTGGACGGGGATCGCCATCCGCTTCCGCCGTCTTGTCCGTCGATGTTCTCGGCAGGGGTGTAGTCAAAGCCTTCGTAGGTGAGGAGGGTCGCGTGGGCAGTGCCGGTTCCAAGCAGCAGTGCGGTGCAAAGAGAGGTGAGTCGTGTCATGGCATTCTCCTGGTGAAAGATGTGAGTTGAAGATATCCAAGGGGAGGGCGGTTGCACAACCCGCGCTCAACTGTATTCGTAAAGAAGGGCTTGAAACCGGTCATAGATATGTTTCAACCCGGTATGGGCAAGAAAGGTCAGGTGGTCACACAGGCGGACATCGCAGAACGTGCCGGCGTATCCCGTATGACCGTTTCCTACGCTCTCCGGGGCTCAGGGATGGTGTCGATCGAGACCCGGGAGCGAATTCTGGCTCTGGCGGAAGAAATGGGGTATCGGCCCAACCCTCTGGTTTCGAATCTCATGCGCCATCTCCGCGCCGGCACTGTGCGGGAGGCGGATGCGTCCCTGGCCCTGGTGCTGGGCGGGTACAACCGGGCCCAGTTGGAAGGCGCGAATTCTCTCACGCAATTGACGGATGGAATTCAGTCTCAAGCGGAGCAGGCCGGCTTTCGCCTGGAGCAGTTTTTTCTTCAGGAAAACGGACTCACAGCCAGTCGGTTGAGCGAAGTGCTCTGGAACCGGGGCATTACCGGGGTGATTGTGCTGGTGGCCCGGGAAACCCAGCACTTGATGAATGGCTTTGAGTTTTCGCATTTTGCTCTCTCGACCTACGGGTATGCTCTGGTGGATCCGGTGCTGCACCGGGCCGCCTCGTTTCATCTGGATGTGATTCGGCTGGCCGGGACGCAGATGGTGAAGAAAGGATACCGCCGCCTTTCCCTGCTCCTGCCGACGTACATGGACGAACGACTGCATATTTTTCTCGGCGGGTATCATTCGCTCTCCCGTGGTCTTCCTCCGGGGTGTGCGCTGGAACCGTGTGTGTATGATGATCCGGGCGAGGTGCTGCCCTGGCTGCAGCGTGAATCCCCAGATGCAGTTCTCACCATGGATGGCCGGCTGAGGAGTGACATCCTGACACCTGACTACAGCGGACCTGTTCCGGAAGTGGCACTTCTGAATCATCAGGGGGAATCGGATTTCTGCGGCGTATCCCAGAAGAATCCGGCCATCGGAGCCGCGCTGGTGGATTTGGTTCTGGGTCAACTGAACCGAAATGAGCGGGGAGTTCCGGAGGATCCGAAAACGGTTCTCATCAAAGGAACCTGGGTGGAGAAAGGCAAAGAATCTATTTAATCCTCTCTTTGTCTTTGTCTTTGTCTTT
>DIYN01000010.1:42560-44486 GCA_002429065.1 Verrucomicrobia bacterium UBA6053
TGTCTTTGTCTTTGTCTTTGTCCTACTCCTAATCTTACTCTCAATCCCATCCTTCATCCTTCGAGAGTGTCGAGATTATGATTAAGATTATGACTAAGAGTAAGAGTACAGGTAAGAGAGGATTCTACTCCTTCCGCAAATGGGACGGAAGAATATGAAGCTCATCCCGGTATTTGGCGATCGTCCGCCGGGCGACTTTGTAGCCCTGTTCCTGAAGCGCTTTCACCATGCCTTGATCCGACAGCGGTTTGGATTTGTTTTCGCGGTCGACCAGATCCCGGATGGCATCCTTAATCGATTTGTTGGAGACTGCATTCCCGCTTTCGTCTTTGTATCCCGGAGTAAAGAAATACTTCAGTTCATAGGTTCCGCGGGGCGTCTGCATGTATTTATTGCTGACGGCCCGGCTGACGGTGGTTTCGTGGATCCCCACTTTCTCCGCAATTTCGTTCATGGTCAGCGGTTTGAGGTGTTTCACCCCTTTCTCGAGAAACTCCTCCTGCACCTCGACAATTTCCTCGGCGATTTTCTTCAGCGTCTCCTGTCGCTGTCCGATACTTTTCATGAGGAAGCCCCCGCCCCGGACTTTGTCCCGGATATACCGTTTCACGTCTTTCGGCGTGTCGGGGTCGTTCATTAAATTTCGGTAGCGGCGGCTGATCCGGAGGGTGGGGAGTTCCCGGTCATTGGTGCGGACATTCCATTTGTCCCGCCCCTTGCGGACAAAGACTTCGGGAATCACATATACTGCCTCTTCGGAGTCAAACTGTCTGCCGGGTTTGGGGTCGAGGTTTGCGATCCGCTCGGCGGCGGAACGGACCTCGTCCTCGTCCACCCCGAGTTTGCGGGCGATGTCCCCGTAGCGGTGACGACCCAGGTCCATCAGATGCCGTTCAATGATCTGCGCCTCCAGGGTTCCAAGTCGGCCGGAGCGGGATAGCTGCTGCAACAGACATTCCTGCAAACTGCGGCTGGCAACTCCCACCGGGTCAAAACTCTGGATTTCATCCAGAACATCCTCCACCACCTCCACATCCAGACCCACACTTTCTGCCAGATCGTCAATGGAAAGGCTGAGATATCCGTCGTCATCCAGGCTGCCGATCATCATCTCACCCAGTTGACGCTCAATCCCCTCCAGGGAGCTCAGATCCAGTTGTTCCTTCAAATGCTGCTGAAGGGTGGGGGTGGCGGTGATCGATTCCAGCATGAACTGCCGCTTCGCTTCGGCATCAGCGGAAGGCTTTTGCAGGATCTCCCCCCGTTGAAAGCTTTCCCGGTTATCCTCGTCCAGCCGGGCCAGCACTTCATACTCCTCCTCAAACTCGCGTTCGCTGACATCCTCGAGTTCCTGGGAGGTCTCCGATTCAATTTCCACCCGTTCCTGTGCCGGCTCCACCACTTCGAGGGTGGGGTTCAATTCCATTTCTTTCGACACCAGAGCCTGCAAATCCTGCAGCGGCGCGAGCAGAATTTCCAGAGACTGCCGCATCTGAGGGGCCAGCACCTGCTGCTGACGTTGGCTTTGAGTTTGATGAAGGAAGGTGTCCAAAACAAAGAAGGGTTGTGCCTAAGCAGATTTCATGCCTACCCTAGAACATATCGAAGTGCAAGGTTGTGTAGGGAAGTTGCTTCAGGATTTTTTGTTGTCAGCGGGCATGCGACGATTATGTTGGTCCTGTGATCGCCTTCCGGAATTTTTTCAAAACCCGCGACAAACGCCTGCCTCCCATGCGCCTTCCACGTCCGGCGGAATTTGTGCTGGTCCGGGGAGCGGATCATGAAGGGATTGATGCCATCTATGACCGGAGCGGAAGGAAGATGATCCGGCTGATTGTGCATACCAAGACCCGTCCTCCCATCGCGAATCGGGCTCGCAGAAGCTGATCGTTCCTCCATCCCTATTCTTTGTCTTTGTCTTTGTCT
>DIYN01000010.1:44561-69210 GCA_002429065.1 Verrucomicrobia bacterium UBA6053
TCTTTGTCTTTGTCTTTGTCTTTCGTCCTTCTGTCCTTTCTGAGTCTGGGTAAATGAGCAGCTTTTAGGATAAAGATCAGGACAAAGACAAAGATTGGAGGGAGGGTGATGAGCAGCTCTTTGTTGCGGTAGCAGAGTGAGAGGGGAACGTCGGCATCGTTTTCATGCAACGATGCGTTTTCCGGGAATTCACCTGTACCTCCTGCCTGTCTACCCTGTGTGTAATTCTATGATGAGGTGTTTCCATGAATCAGGTGAAGAAAGGTGATTTGTTTGTCAGTCCGGATGGCGACCGTGTCTATGACGGATACCAGCCCGTACATGAAGCGGAAGGGGCGCGCGGGCCTTTGTCCTCGATTGAGGATGCGCTGGAGAGGGCAAGGGTCCTGCTGGACCGGGGACTCCGGTCCAGAGTCACCATTTGGCTGATGGACGGGGTCTACCGTCAGAAAGCTCCCATCTGTATCGGTCCCGGACAGGATGGGGCGATTACACTCGCGGCCTACCCGGGATCCGCACCGGTGATCAGCGGAGCCGTTCCGATGACGGGGTGGAGGAAAGGCGTTCTGCCGGATGGACGGGAGGCCTGGGTGGCGGATGTGCAGGATCACCTCGACCAATACGGAGAGTTCCACAGTGTGTTTGTGAATGGCAAATGTGCTGCCCGTCCACGCTGGCCACGCTCGGGCAAGCTGCGGATTCAGGGGAATTCGCAGGGGGAGATTCCTGAGGATATGCGGGCATCCGGTGGAAGAATTTTTGTCAGGACGGAAGATCTGGACGGAGTCGATACCCTGGAGGGAGCGGAGATGATTGTGCATCATTTCTGGGTGGAGGAACGAATCCCTGTCAGAGAATTCGATGAGAAGACGGGGGAGATCCGCTTTGAAAGAATGCCGGTGTTCCGATTGACCCGGAGCTTTGAATCGGAATGGGCGGAGTATGTTCTGGAGAATGTGTTCGAGGGAATCTCTCCCGGTGAATGGTACCTTGAAAAAGCCGCAGGACGGTTGTGGTACATGCCGCACCCGGAGCAGCGGATGGACCGTATGTCCATCGAGATTCCGGTATGCGAACAGCTTCTGAGGGTTCGGGGAATCCCGGAAGAGGGAACCTATGTCCGGGGTCTTGAGTTCAAAGGCATCACCTTTGCATTCACCGGCTGGCATCAACCTGAGGAACCGGGTCGTTATGATCCATATGGCTCCCGTGATGCATCCGCTTTTCGCGATCCGGTGAATATGGAGGTGCTGCAGGAAATGAGAAAAGACCGTGCGGGAGCCCTGAAGGGAACCGCATTGAGTCAGTCCGACAGGTCGTTGCCGGGGGTGCTGCATTTTTTCGGAGCGGAGCACTGCAGGCTGGAGGGCTGCACCATCAAGGAGACCGGGTATCACGGGGTGGAGTTTGCTCCGGGATGCCGCGGGATTAAGGTGGAAGGCTGCCACCTTCATGATCTGGGTGGAGGGGGCGTGTACATCTGGGGGGATTCTTCGCCGGTGAAAGGAAGAGAAGAGACGCGGCAGATCCGGGTCACCGACTGTCACATTCATTCCGTTGGCCACATATTTACCGCCGGGTGCGGGGTGCTGGTTGCACACGCGAACCGGGTGACCATTGCCCATAATGAAATCCATGATATCTGCTACAGCGGGCTATCGCTTGGCTGGTGCTGGCAGTTCGAAGACACGCAGGGGCAGGAAAACCTGATTGAGTACAATCACATTTATGATGTCGGAGTCCGGGAGCGGGGTGGGTTAAGTGATATGGGACTGATCTACACCCTGGGGATTCAGCCTGGAACCGTGATCCGAAGGAACTGGCTGCATGGGGTTCGGGCCGCGGATTATGGCGCGACCGGGATTTATCTCGATGGGAAAAGCTGCGGCATGGTCATTGAGGAGAATGTGGTGCACGACTGCCAGCATCAGGCGGTTCATCTGAACGGGGGACAGGCCAACACCTTTCGGAACAATCTGCTCTTTGCCGGAGAGGATGCGGTTCTGAAAGTCGATCTCACTCACAACGAGAATTATACCGAGTATCCGAATTTCCCCAACCGGTTTGAAGGAAATGTCCTGGTGTCGGGCGGTCAGCCCATGATTCACGACCGGGTCCACTACATGCGGGTTGGCAAGATACTGGCCGCCCGCAATGCGTACCATGATCGATCCTGCGAGCCCGTGATCTACCGCTTGGAACCTTACGACTGTGCTCCGGAAGACGTGTCCTCGTATTCTCTTAAAACCTGGCAGGAGAAAGGGGCCGGACCGGGATCGATCCTTCTGGAGTCTTCTCCGGCTGCAGTGTGGGATACACCTCCAGTGTTCCAGCCTGAAGAAAAACTTGGGTCGATGGGGATCCAGTCGGTTGATCTGAGTGAGGTCGGCCCGCGGCCTGAAGCGCTTCGCTGTGAAATGCCCAACGCACATATGGAGAGTTACGCCGGCATCCGCTTACCCTAAGACAGGTGCTCTGACGGTTTCCTCTGCTTTCTCCGTTCTCTCCGGCAGCGTTCACTGCAGGTGATCACGTCATCCCAGACCTTCTCCCACTTCTTTCGCGAACGCGTGACTCTAAGCGGTGGGAACGCCTCTCCTTCTGAGTTCCAGCGGGGGCTGTCCATACGCCTGTTTCATGACCCGATTCATGTGGGCCAGGTCAGAGAAACCGCATCGATAGGCAATGTCTGCCAGTTCATCCTCGGTATCCAGTAAATGACGAAGTGTTTCTTTGACCTGCAGTGACCGCATGAACTGCTTGGGCGACATCCCGGTGCTGCTGTGAAAGCGCTTCCGCAGGGTGACGGAAGACACGCCGAGACTATCGGCCAGAGAGGCCACCTTCCATTCGGGGATGTCCTGCTGCTTGAGCCAGGTCACCGCTTTGGTGATCAGCCAGTCCTGACTGTAATGAATCTGGGTGGAGCTGCGGGAGATGACCCCTTCGGGTTCGAGGGTTCTCTCGGTGTCGGTGGTGAGGCCATGATGACGTTCCCACATGAGTTCAGCCAGGACATATCCCAATCGTGTGGGTGAGAAGTAGACGTGTGTCAGAGGCACTTCTGCATGCTGGCAGAACAGAGGGTTTGAGGAGACACAGATCAGGGACACGGCGTCGGGAATGGGAAGGTCCGCCTGTGCCGCCGCCTGCATCACCCGGTCTGCATGAATTTCATTCAGTGTAAAGATCCCCACAGGATGGGGGAGTGCCAACAGCCATTCCGCGATATCTGCAATCTGATTCTTCAGGCTCCAGCCCAAAGAACGGGTTCTGTGACCTTCCCGATATTCATGCACGGGATCTCCGTCCAGATACCTGGAGAATCCGTCAAACCGTTTGAAGCTGTGTTTCCGGCTGAGATCATGGACATACCCGAATGCCGTCAGTCCGATTTGTTTCAGGTACGCCGCAGCCATTGCCCCTGCGGATTCATGCGCATAGCGGATGCAGGGAGCGTGTGAGCGGGCATCACTCGGAAACCAGTACCCGATGCGTTCTGCCGGTAGTTGATGGAGGTCTGCATCTGAAAGAGTTCCGGTGTCATGTGAAATCATGGCATCATAGGAACGGTAGTCTCTCCTTCCGGATTTTGAGGACAGGATCATTCCGGTGATGCTCATCTCCGGCCGCTGCTTGGACCATTCCCGGGCCCCCTTGAGCACCGAGATGTCGATGGATCGCGTCAGATCAAATTGTACCGCCAGTTTCATGGGGATGTTTTTAGGTGGTTTCGAAATATTTTCAATATTGAATGAAATGTTCTATAAGGCTTCGGTCTTCAGGATTAGGGTCAGACCATCAACATCCCAACCACATTGAACTGAGGAAGACCCCTTATGACATTCTTACCCCACACATCCCGAGTCCTGTTGTTGCCCGTTCTGTTTTCACTCCATGCCTCCGCCGATCTCCTGGTGCAGTATGACTTTGACAATGATTTGACCAATTCCGGCACTCTGGGCGGAACCGCCAGTTTCACAAACTATGGAAGCGGTCCAACCCCCACTTACACAGCCGATCAGGGTGGCGTCTCCGGGCTGGCGGGGGATTTTGCCATGGACAACACCTCCGCAGACGGGATGGGCAGTGCGGGAACCGGCGGAGGGTCTGTCACACAAACGTTTGGAGGAACCGCCCCCACGCTGTCCAACTTCACGGTTTCAGGATGGTACAACACCGCAACGACTCCAGGAGGATCCGCACGGATTTTCCGGATTCAGGCCGGAGCCCTGGAGATGGGACTTCTGTTTGACGGCGGCTTTAAATTTCAGGGGCCGGGAGGAACAGCTCAGTCTGCAACCTCTACCGATACACGCTACACCGCCACCGATGAATGGGTGTTCTTTGCCATCACCTGGGACAATACAGATGCGGACGCAGTGAATTTTTATGTCGGGGATACGGATACGTCGGTGTCTCTTGTCGGGACTCTCCCCACCGTGTCGGCTGATATCGCGGACCCCAACCTGGCGAATGCCGATATCTGGGTGGGTGGACGTCAGAACAATGGCCGTCCTTTCGATGGGTTGATCGATGACTTCAGAATTTATGACTCCACCGAAAATCTGGCCGCTCTCGAAAGTATCCGGATTGCGGCCATACCTGAACCCTCCAGTCTTCTGCTGCTTGGAGTGGCACTGGGATCATTGTGCATCGCCCGGCTCAAACGCCGCTGAGGTACGGGTGACCGGAGGATCCATCTGCCCCCGGGTTTTCTGGGGGCTTTCTTTTTTTCACGCTCTGAGAGAGATGAAGTCTCTTTTCCATTATGCCGTGTGCAGTGTGATTCTCCAAGGTGAACCTCTGCGGGCACAGTGGATTGTGGTGGACAATTTTAATGATGGAGCTTTGGGGGCCGGAGGGAACGCTCCGTCAGTGGAATGGAGTGTGGCGTCTCCGGGTACCACCACGGCCGTTCCGGTCAACAATGGGGTTCAGGTCACGGATCAGGACACTACGACCACCTTCGCCCTCTCGATGACCCTCACGTCCTTTGATACCCGGTTTGATGCGGATCAGTCGGGCAGCGGTGTGAATGACGGTCTGTTTTCCCTGGCCTTTGATTTTGTGGATCAGACGCCCGGCGGATCGGACAATTTCCGCATTCTGCTGGATAACATTGGCGTCGAGTTGCGTCTTAACCAAGGGAACGTGGTAGGCCGGGGACCGGAAAATGGTGTGGAAGGCGGGGCTTATACGCCGGGAAACCCCTACAGCCTGAATGTCGTGGTCAATGAGAACGCGGCGGGTGCATCGGTGACGTACACGCTGGCAAACGGGAACGTGGAGGACCTGCCTCCGCAGAGCTATGATGTGTGGTTGGTCAACCAGCAGGGGGAGGCGGTGTTGGCATTGAACAACATGCCGTTCCGGGAAACAGAAGCGGCGCAGGACACCCTCACCTTCACCGGGTTTCACAATGGAAGCACGTCGGTGGATATGTGGCTGGATGACCTTCGCTTTCATGATGGAACGGCGATCGATGCCGTGACGGTTCTGGGTGGGAGTCCGCCGGATGGAAGCGGAAAACCCCCGGGAGCTCCCAATCCTCCTGCTCTTCCTGCGGAAGGGGACGTTGTACTGGCCGTGGATATGAATAACGGGTCGGTTCCCGGCGCTCCGACGCAAAGTGGTCACCGGGGATGGTTTCTGTTCCCGGACCGCAATCCGGGGCGTGAGGTCGAAACGACGATAAAAGGGGTGGGGGTGAAGTTGAGCAAAGCGGGAAGCGAGCCCCTGGAGATTCGCAGCACCAATGGAAGTGCCAGCCGTACCATGCCGGGAGGAAGCACGAATCTCTCCGGACTGGTTGCGGATTTTGTCGCGTCCCGGGATGCGCCCCTGGTCCTGGAACTCTCCGGGCTGGCCGCAGGGGAGTATGTCTTCCGTTCCACGCATCTGGAACCCTTCACCGGTTCGAACCTGGGATTTGCACAGGGGGCCAGCTTGACCGAGGCACAGTGGATGTACGTGTCCTGGAATGGAACGGTACAGAGTGCTGTGGCCTGCACCGCCCTCTCGAACGAGGGACTCGGCAGAACAGACCTCACGGATGCCGACATCCCCCGGATGGCGTTTGTCTTCACCGCGCAGGAACATCAGCCTGTGGAGATTACCTTTGGCGGCTACTATTCCTCTGGTGGTTTGACCCATATTCTCCTGAATGGATTTGAGATTGTGGAGGTGGCGGAATGAGCATCCGCGGGTTCCTTTTGCCGATCCTGCTGTTGGGCGGTCACTCGTGGGTGATGGCCGCCCCCATGAATGTGCTGCTCATCGCTGTGGACGACCTCCGCCCCGAAATTGGAGCCTATGGGGTCCCGCACATCCACACCCCGGAATTGGATAAGCTGGCCGCATCCGGAAGGCTGTTTCAGCATCATTATGTCGCGGTGCCGACCTGTGGAGCGTCCCGTCATGCCATGCTCACCGGCCGTCGTCCCCGAACATTTCAGGATACCACAAACGCTGCCTCGGAACAGTTGCCCGAAGAGATAGGGGTATCTCCGGAAAGTGTGGCGGATCTGCTGCGGCGGAACGGGTGGTGGACCGTAGGCATTGGAAAAATCAGTCACAGTTCCGACGGCTATGTCTGGAAGGACAACGCTCCGGCCTCCTCACCGGATTACCGGGAGGAGGTGGAACATGCGGAGTTCCGTCATTCTTGGAATGAACTGGTGGTGGGGCACAGTCTTTCCGGTTTTCGACACAACCCGATTTTTGCCTATGGAGATGGAAGCACGCGAGACCCGGGTGATTCCCCTGCATATGAAATCGGCGTCAATGTCCTGGGGGAGTCTCTGCCCGATACCGCCTATCCGGATGGCCTCATCGCCAGAGATGCGGTAGACCGGCTTGAAGCCTTTCAGGAAAGTGGTCAGCCCTTTTTTTTAGCCGTCGGATTCCTGAAACCGCATCTGCCGTTTAACTCGCCGAAGGCGTACTGGGATCTTTACGACCGGAATGCCCTGCCGTCACCCGACCCGGCCACGCCCCCTGTGGGAGCGGATCCGGATACGGTTCAGCAGTCAGGAGAACCCGGAGGAGGGTATGCAGAGGTCTATGAGAACGGAGCACCCGCTGGACTTGGAGATGCGGCCTACCGGAGACTGTTACGTCACGGATATTACGCCTCCATCAGTTATGTGGATGCCCAGATCGGAAAAGTGCTGAAGGCCCTGGAGGATACCGGGCTTGATGAGAATACACTGGTGATTCTCTGGGCGGATCATGGCTGGTGTCTGGATGATTACGGCCTGCTGGGAAAACACCTCGTCCTGGAACGCGGGGTGCATGCCCCCCTGATCATCCGGGCTCCGGGTCAGCCGAAACCGGGCGTCCCCACCTCGGGAATCGTCGAGACGGTGGATCTCTATCCCACGATCGCAGACTACTGCGGAATACCGGTTCCGGGCAGCGTGGACGGCGTGAGCCTGCGGCCGATGGTGGATAATCCGACTGCAGCGGGCAAGGGCTGGGCCTACTCCCGGCAGTTGAATACCCTTCAACAGGACTCCGTTCGCACGGCGGACTGGAGACTGATCCGGAACGGTTCCAATATGGACCTGTATGATCTCAACCATCATCCGTTTGAGCTGGAGGATGTATCAACATCTCAGCCCGCTGTGCTGCAGGACCTCAGGGACACCAAGCTGAATGCCATTCCGCAGCGGGACGGGGTGTCGTATGCAGATTTTCAAGAGCAGTATTTTACGGTTCAGCAGCGGTATGAAGCCTTTTGGACCGGAGCCCTGATCGATGCGGATGGAGATGGCTGGCGAAATCTGGAGGAGGCGGCTGCCGGCACCAGTCCGGTCAATCCCCTGGATCATCCGGGAAGAGAGGAGGAGGTGGTCACGGTGGCGAATGAGCCAGCCTGGCGGGTAGTGGTTGACCGGAATCTGAGCGGAGTCTACACCCGTTTTCTCCGCTCACCGACGCTTCAGGTCTGGCAACCTGTCACGGGGGATCTTCCGTCCGAGGCACTTCCGGATGGCCGGGAACGTGTATCGGTGCTGTTTGGCCCCCTGGTGGATGGGCTGGGGTTCTCGGCAAGACGTCTGACGTACACAGATCCGGCTGAAGTGATTCTGGAGGAGACCTTTGACGGAGATCATGCGGCGGGGCTTGCTGCCGTACTCCTGGCTGATCCGCATCTGGAACTCGCCCCCGGGAAGGGCGTCGGAGGAACCCATGCACTGAAATGCACGTATGTCCCCAGTTCAAACGGCAGTGAACGGGTGATCCGTGAATACCCCTTTCCCGGTGGTGAACAGGTACGGCAGGCGACCCTGTCTTTCGATGTGCGGTTTGAAGAGGGCTTCGAGTTTGTACTGGGAGGAAAACTTCACGGGTTGGCCCCGTTGAACAAAGTGACAGGAGGAGGAACCCGGGTGCCGGAGGGATGGAGCGCCCGGGTGATGTGGAGGGAGCAGGGCAGGGGACAGACCTACCTGTATGACCAGGAGGATGAGGTCACCTTCGGCGTGGGATCCATCACCGACAAACCGGTTTTTCAGGCGGGAGCATGGCATCATGTGACGCTGCAGGTCAGTCTGAATGATGAAGGCGCTTCCAACGGATGGTCCCGTCTACTGGTGAATGGTGTCCCGGTGATGGACACCCGTCAGGTGGAGTTCCGCGGCCTGGCCACTCAGGAATCTGCCATCCGGAAATTTCTCTTTTCCACCTTCTACGGAGGAAGCACGACAGACTGGTCTCCCTCCAGGCCGATGGTGGCCTGGTTTGATAATTTCCGCGTCCGTAGAGGCATTTCTGAATCCTTCCCTCTTTTTCAGCCATGAGGACATCTTGTCTCTTCAGCTTGTTTTTTTTCATCAGCCTGATGCCAACGGTTTCTGCCCGACAGCAGGTGCTTGCCGTGGATTTCAACACCAACACCGCACCGCTGCCTCCGCGGCACAAGGGGTTCATTCCTGTGGAGGGAAAGCAGAAAACCAATAACGGGCAGCGGATTGAATTTCAGGATGGTGGGGTGAAGGCGACCTTGGAAACCTCATCTCCGAACGGCTTTGATTATCGCGGATCCAATGCCCGGGTGGACCGGGTGGTTCCCGAAGGCACCACCAAGGGGAAACTGGTGGCGGATTTTATCTGCGTGAACCGGGGAACCATCACCCTGACGGTGACAGGCTTGAAACCCGGAAGGTATGTCCTCCTCAGTTATCACCTGGACACGTATTTCACTCATGAAAATTATGGGGAGGCCAGTGGCGCCGTACCGGAGGAAGCTCAGCAAATTGTCCTCATGAAAGACCAAAAGGTTCTCGATTCCGTGTGGGCGTCGGCGTTAAGCCCCGTTGGCCTGGGGCGCACGAGAATCTCGGATTGGGAGATCCCCACTCTGGGGGCGACGTTCTGGGTGGAGGACAGCGGCGTGCTTCAGCTCTCCTGGAAGGGCCTGAAGAAAGCACCGGATGGTGAACGGAATCTGCTCATGAACGGGCTGGAACTGATTCGGCTGTCCGAACATCCCTAATCGCGGCCGGTTGGAAAACCTCAGGCTCACTCTGAAGCGGATGCCGATCGGATCTCCGCCAAACGTGCGGTGAGCCACTCCCCGGATTTGTGTGTGCGGCCGTCCGGCATCCGTAACGTGTACTCGTTTCCGCTCATCATGCTTTTGGTTCCTGCAAGGGCGATAAAGTCCTCGGTCGACGCGATCCTCCCTTTTTTTTGGAAATGAACATACTTCTTCATCATATGCTCCACCGCTTCCGCGGCGGTGTGTTCCTTGCCGTTTCTCACAAAGGTTGCACCGGAAGTTTCGGTGACCGCGAGGAGCCTCTTTATCTCCTGATCCAGTGGGTGCGGTATCAGTTCCGCTCCGATTGAAGCGAAACCTGAGAAGAGGAAGAGGAAGAGGAGGAGGGGGAAGAAGGGCTTCATGGATCGTTCCCTTGGCTGGTATGCAGGGGGCATCCTGACCGATACAGGATCTTTCCCGAGCGCTCAACAGGCATTTAGCTTTTTTCTCTATGTGGGGTGCACCTTCAGTACATCCCGCCATGGAGGAATCGGCAGGGCTTCCTGCAGGCGGCCTTGCCGTAGGTGCAGGATTGACAAGTCCCGGAGCCGTATTCATGACGGATCTCTTATCACACCGGCATGAATCAGACGCCAAACATCATCATGTCCCTCCAGGGGATCACCAAAACCTATCAAATGGGAGAGGTGTCCGTGCCGGTGCTTCGCGGCATTGATGTCGAGGTGCGGGAACAGGAGTTGATGGTGGTGCTGGGGGAATCCGGGTCGGGGAAAAGTACACTCATGAATTTGATCGGGGGGATCGACAGTCCCACGGAAGGGTCACTGTGGTTTGAGGGGCAGGACCTTGCCACCTTTCAGGACAAACAACTCACCCGCTATCGACGGGAGCAGGTGGGGTTTGTGTTTCAGTTTTACAATCTGGTGCCTACGCTGACCGCACTGGAAAACGTGAACGTGGCCGCAGAGATTTCCGCCACTCCACAGGACCCTCTGGACATGCTGAAGTTGGTGGGACTCGGGGAGCGCGCCGGTCATTTTCCCGCGCAGCTTTCCGGAGGGGAGCAGCAGCGGGTGGCGATTGCCCGGGCCCTCGCCGGGCGCCCCCGGCTGATGTTGTGCGATGAGCCCACCGGAGCCCTGGACCATGACACCAGCCTGTTCGTACTGGATTTGCTCCAGGACCTCTGCCGGGAGACCGGGACCACCGTGCTCATGATTACCCACGCCCGTCCGATTGCCGGGATGGCGGACCGGGTGCTGGTACTCGCCAATGGCGTCGTGGATCGGCTGGAGGAGAACCCCAACCCGCGCCGGGCCCGCGACCTGGACTGGTAGAGTGGTGAACAGTCTCGACCGGAAACTGCTGCGCGATCTGGGTCAAACCTGGAAAATGCTCCTGGCCGTGGCCTCCATCATCGGCATTGGCATCGGATGTTTTGTGGGCATGCTGTCAGCTGCCCGGAACCTCACTGCGGCACAGGCACAGTACTATTCCACCTGCCGTATGGCGGATTTCTGGATCGAGTTGAAAAAAGCGCCGGTGCAGGAGGTCCTGCGCATTGCGGACCTTGCCGGTGTTTCCGAACTCCGCACCCGAATTCAGTATCAGGTGATGGTGGATCTGCCGGATGAGGTGAAACCGGTTGGCGGATTGATGATGTCCATGCCGGAAGAACCGCAGCCGATGATCAACGGGCTGGTGATGCGCTCTGGAAGTTACTTCTCCCCGGGTCGTGCCAATGAGGTGATTGTGTCCGAGAAATTCGCGACGGCCCGTCACCTGAAAGTGGGCGATTCCCTGCGTATTGTCATGAATGGCCGGAGCCGGGAACTGGTGGTCTGCGGTACGGCCATTTCCTCCGAGTTTGTCTACACCACCTCACCCGGCAGCCTGGTGGATGATCCGGAACACTATGGGATGTTTTACGTCAAACGCAGCTTTGCCGAGGATTCATTCGGTTATCAAGGGGCCTGCAACAATCTGGTGGGCCTGCTGACTCCCGAGGCCCGGTTGCACCCCGAGCCGGTGATTCAGATGTTGGCGGACCGATTGGAACCTTATGGGGTCTTCACGTCCATTCCCCGGAAGCAGCAGTTCTCCCACCTCACGCTCAGCAGTGAATTGGACGGGCTGGGCAAGATGGCGTACATGTTTCCGCTGTTTTTTATGGTGGTCGCCGGACTGGTGCTCAACGTACTCATGACCCGGCTGATCGAGCAGCAGCGCACGGTACTCGGAACGCTCAAAGCGTTGGGATATTCCTCCCGCGAGCTGAGTCTGCACTATCTCAAATATGGTCTCGCGGCCGGAGTATTCGGGGGCAGCGTGGGGGCCGGGGTGGGGTACCTGCTTGCAGAGGCCATGACCTCGATGTATCTGATTTTCTTCTCGTTCCCGAGTCTGGTCAGCGGAGTGTATCCCGATCTGATGCTCACCGGAGTGCTGATCTCGGTGGTGGTGGGTATGCTGGGGGCGATGAACGGGGTGAAACGGGGGATGCGGCTGCAGCCGGCAGAGGCCATGCGCCCGCCAGCCCCCCCGTCCGGGAAGCGGATGTTCCTGGAGCGGTTCCCCGGTTTCTGGCGGAGGCTGGATATTCAGTGGCAGATGGTGCTGAGGGAATTGTCCCGCCGCAAAACCCGCAGCGCGATTTCCATCTTTTCCGCGGCGATGGGGGGCTCCATTGTCATCCTGGCTTTCGGATTTGTCGACTCCATCGACCGGATGATTCAACTGCAGTTTGATCTCAGCCTCAAGAGCGATTACCATCTCACCCTTTCCAATGAGATGGAGGATTCGGTGCTGTACGACATTCGCCGTCTGCCCGGGGTTGCGTATGCTGAAACGGTGTTCAATCTGCCCTGCACCTACCGCAACGGTCACCGTGAGAGGAGGGGCGTGGTGATCGGAATTGAACCCGGTTCGCATCTCACCCAGGCGATCGGGGCACAGGGGCAGGGGGTCGCGATCCCCGAACAGGGGCTGCTGATGTCGGATCGGCTGATGGAGCAACTGGGGGTTTCCGTGGGAGACGACCTGACCCTGCTTCCGGTGCGGGGGGAACAGCGGCCGTTGAAGGTACGGGTGGCCGCCGCATTCCGTTCCATGATGGGGCTGCAGGTGTATGCCAACCGTTCCTGGCTGAACCGACAGGTGGGAGAGGGAACCGCCGTCAATGAGGTTCGCATCCTGGCCCAGCATAACGCGGAGGAACACCGACAGTTTATGCAGGCCATCAAAGAGATGCCGCAGCTCGAGGCCGTGATGGACATTCAGCGGCAGAAGCAGGCTCTGGTGGAGCAGATGAGCGGTGCGATGCGGGGCATGGCGGTGGTCATGATTTTCTTTGCGGCTGTGATTTTTTTCGGGGCCATACTCAACGCAACCCTGATCGCGCTTTCCGAACGTCTGCGCGAAATCGCGACCTTCGATGCCATGGGCTATACCCGGGGGGAGATTGGCCGGCTGTTTCTGCGGGAAAACCTGCTCACCACGCTCACCGGGGCTGCGATCGGAGCGCCTCTGGGACATATGATGCTGATCGGAATGATGCAGGCTTTTCAAACCGATGCCTACGCGTTCCCGGCCAGCATCCAGCCGGTGAGTTACCTGTATACCCTGCTGCTGGCGTTTTGTTTTGTCTGGACCTCGCAATGGGTGGTCCACCGCAGCATCCGGAAGATGAACCGGGTGGAAGCCCTTGCGATGAAAGCCTGAATGGAAAAAGATGTTCAACGGAGACTGAGTATGAAACCGAAAACCAAGCCTATCCTCTACAGCATCCTGACGGTCGGGGTGCTCGCTGTACTCGCCGTGACCGGCGGAGCCAACCCTGTTCTGGTACAGTCGGTCACGGTCGAAACCGGACCGGTCACCGCCTATGTGGAAGACCGGGCTATGACCAGCCTGCCCCGGGTGTATCATATTACCATGCCCATTCAGGGACGCATCCTTCCCATCACCCTTGAAGAGGGAGACCGGGTGGAGAAAGGACAGGAGGTGGCCCGGATCGAGGACCTTGACTGGAAGGATGCCACAGTCCAGGTGGAGGAAATGGTCAAGGTGATGCAGAACTATGTGGCGGCCGCCACGGCTCAGGTGAAAGCCAGCCGGACCCGCACCGATTTTACCAAGTGGGTCTGGGAAGCCAACCAGAGCATGCCCGACACGGGGATCAGCGAACGGGAGAAGCGGGAGTCAAAATGGCAGTACCTGGACTCCGAAGTGAAAACGGAAGAGGCGGTGTCCAACCGTCATGCGGCGGAAGCCATGCTGGTGATGACCGATCTGGTGCGTCCGCTGGTCGCACGCAACCTGGCCCGCACCGCCATCATCAGTCCTGTTTCCGGAACGGTGCTGAAACGGCATGTGTGGAATGAGAAGGTCATGAGTGCAGGGATGGACATTCTTGAAATCGGAGAGTTGGACCGCCTTGAGGTCACGGCGGAAATCCTCACGGAGGAGGCGGTACACCTTCAGGAGGGTGACCGGGTGGAAATCCGGGGTGAGAGTTTCGGAGAAGGGGTGATCGGTGGCACGGTGCGGCGTATTGAACCTGTGGCGTTTACGAAACTCTCGTCGCTGGGCGTGGAGCAGCAGCGGGTGAATGTGGACATCCAGTTCGATGCCGATCAACTGGCGAAACTGAGCGAGGCCGGTTTTCAGATCGGATTACACTACCGGGTCCGGGTCCGCATCATCACCGATGAAAAAACTGAGACACTCCGCGTCGCCCGTACCGCATTGTTCCGGGGAGAGGACGGCGGATGGCAGTGCTTCCGGATCCACGGAGGCCGCGCCGAACGCCGCTCCGTCGAAATCGGCCTCGCCAACGACCACAGGGTCGAAATCACAAAAGGTCTGGTCGCGGGTGATCGGTTGATTGATGCGCCGGAATCCAGCATTGAGGATGGCATTCGGGTGAGAGAGTAGGTTGTCGTTTCCTCTAGTCCCGGCGAAGGGCTGAGCGCGCGGAGATCGGGGTGGGATACGTCATCACCACCCAGTAGGTTGACACCACAAATGTGACGATGGTTGCGATTTTGATGACCATCGCATATTCCGGGGTGAGAGCCCCGATGGAGACGGCCGCAAACACCACCAGGAGTGAAAATTCACTGGATTGGGCGAGACGGACCGCGAGTTCCCGGGAGAGGGAGGCGGTTTCACCGCTTTTCTGAAAGGCGACGCGAAAGACCCCGGCCTTCAGGGGAACGATGGCCGTGCCGAAAAGGAGTGCCGGAACCAGGAGAGTCGCTCTCAGGCTCAGATCCATTTCCGCTCCCACCGCGAAAAAGAAGAGGATGAGGAAAAATTCGCGCAGGGGTTTCAGGCGTTCCGCAATGACCAGGGCCACCTTGCAGGAGGCGATGGAAAGTCCCGCGACAAAAGCCCCCATTTCATACGACAGGCCCAGGAGATGCGCGATTTCCGCCCACAACATGCACCAGCCGAGAGTCAGAATAAACGAATACTCCTGGACGACATCAAAGCGTCTCAGCAGCGGAAGGGTGATATACCGGACACCTGCGAAAGAGAAGAGGCATAACAGCACGAATTTTCCAGCCAGCAGAGCGAACGTTAACAGAACGTTGTCGCTGCGTTCTCCCGACACGAACAGGATCACTAGGATGGCCATCACATCCTGTAAGAGCAGAACGCTGGTCATGACTTCCCCGGTCCGCTTGTGGTGCAGGGTCGTGGTCGGGACCAGTTTCAGGCCGACCACAGTGCTTGAGAACATCATGGCCACGCCGAACACGACGGCACTGTGAGAATCAAACCCTAGCAGAAAAGCGAACAGGAGCGATGCAACGGCGAAGATGGCCGAAGTGGTGCAGGTTAGAATGGCGGTCTTGCGGAACAGCCGCAGCAGTTTGAGGGGCTGAAGGTGAAGGCCGATGAGAAACAGGAGCAGAATGACCCCGAAGTGTGCGATTTCCGCGATATGGTCCGTGCTGGGAATCAGGGCGAACCCGTTCGGTCCCACGGCGCAGCCGATGGCGATGTAGGCCAGGAGCATAGGCTGTCTCGCATAGAGAAACAACGTACCGACCGTGGCTGCACCCACTACAATCAGGCTTAACTCGAATAAGATACTGTCAAGGCTCATCCCGGAACGTACTGTGCGGAGTTGGGGCATCCACAGAACCTCGTTCCTGCGAGGAGAGACAGACCCTGCGGGTACCTGCATCAAGGCTATCGGCTGCGGGCGAAAATCACAAGAACGATTCGGGTACCGGGGGGCGGCGGATTACTCCAGTGGACAGTCCGGGCAGTAGTGCCGCCGCCCGCAGGGTTCACAGTGACCTCCAATCCATACGCGGTCAAACTGCTGCATGATCTGCTCCACCATGCCGGGGTCATCTGTCACAATTCCGGATTCGAAATTTCTGCGCTTCTCGCTCTTGGCGCCCATTCCGGCACCTGTGAGATTGGCGCTCCCGGAGTAAGCCTTCTTTCCATCCACGATCACACACTTGAAGTGAACCCGCGGGCACAGCATTCGTTCCAGGCCGTTGATCAATGCCGGATACCGGTCGAAATCCTCCCGGAAATTCGGCCCGGGTTCCTTGGCATGCAGCAAGCGGACGGAAACGCCCCGTTCCACGATGTCGGACAGAATCTCCAGAAAGGGAACCATCCGGGCACCTTTCTTCACATACATGTCTTTGAGATCCGCAGTGGCGATCCAGAGGAAATCCCGTACCTCTGAAACCATGGATTGAATGACCTGGTCGTAAATCTCACGGTCTTTGATGAACTCGGTACGCATGAGCAGGACGATTACTTATGGGGTCATGGCCTGTTGAAGGACCTCCACGACCACGTCACGGTGTGCATCTTGAATCTGAACCTTCTCAACCTTGTCAGGGTGGACGGGGTGTTTTTCCCGGTATGCCCGGCTGTTTTCCTTCTGAAGTAATTTCCGTTCGACCAGAGTTTTTCCTGTAGTGTCGGTATGTGAGGGGTCTGCGCCCTGGTTCAGGAGGGAGTCAATGATGCGCAGGATCTGCGTACTCTCTCCCTGATTACGCGGGTGTAATCCCACAGCTTTCCCCAGTGCGGTGTTATGATGGTATCCGGCGTCGCCCGCGGACAGGTTCGGATCCGCACCCTGTTGAAGAAGATAGTCCACAACCTCCGGATTTTTGGAGGTAATGGCACAATGCAGGGGGAGCGAACGTCCTGTTGGCACATTGACTTTTGCACCATGTTCATGCAGCCAGCGGACGGCCTCCAGATTCCCTTGTTTCGCAGCTTCACATAGAGCAGTGGAGTAATATGCCGTCTTTGCCGGGAGGTTCAGATCTGCACCTCCCTTCAGCATCCTGTCCAGCAAGTTGAGGTCACCCTTCTTTCCGGCAAGGGCAACCGAAAGGCTCTCAACCTGTGCCCCCTGATCTATCAGACGGTTGGCAATCTCCAGATGGTCATTCCTGATGGCTTCTGCCAGTGCGGTGGTTTCAAAATAACCTCCCCGCGTCGCCATAAAACCGGGTGGGATTTTTTCCGTCACCACATTCGGGTCTCCTCCCGCCTCCAGCATGATCTCCACCACATCGGCATGTCCTTCCCGGGCTGCAAAAATAAGTCCTGTCCATCCATATCGACTTGTTTGATTCACATCCGCTCCGTCCGCGAGCAAAGCGCGAAGATCCGCGGTTTCTCCATCATGTGCCGCAATCAGAAGCGGTGTCATTCCCTCGCCATGCCTGCAGCCGGACAGCAAGAGCACACCTGCGAACAGGAAAGAGAGGAGGAAATGTTTCATGAGTCTGGCGATACTGGACGAATGCGGTTCGGGATGACGCGGTATCGGACCCACCCTGCAGAATGTCTCCTCAGGTTGCAATGGGTTTCTTGAACAGAGGAACGGTTGACAGCCCGTATTTCATTTTTTAGATTCCTGAAATGGTTGCAAAAATCAAATGGAGTTTTTCATGAAGGATTGGCGCAGAATTCGCATGCGGATTCTCTGGGTCGTCTCTCTGATTCTCGTGGGAAACGCATGGGCAGAGGAAGTGATTACCGGGAACCTGTCTCGGACGTCCTCTGCATGCATGCTGAAAGGTAAAGAGGTTGTCAGGGGCAATAGGTCTATGGAGCCCGATGAAGGTTTGACGCGGAAAGAGGTGAATTTTTGAAACGCTTGCTTTTTTTGTGGTGGAAGTCTCAGAGGACCTTGTTTGTCACATCCAACGTTCTGGTCTGGATCTGTGTCATGCCTGCGACGGGAGCCGCGGAGGCCGCACCGGTTGCGGAGGTACGCAGTCTGCTGCGCGAGGGTCGTTACCCCGAAGCGTATCAGAAAGTGAGCAGACTGCTCGAAGAGTCCCCGAACGATCCGGAGTTTCTGCATCTCCAGGGTGTCAGTTTACGCGATGCAGGTTATCTTGAGGATGCACAGAGGGTTCTTTCCCGGGCCCGGAGTCTGGATCCTGACAATACGCAACTGCTATTGGACTACGCCCATGCGTTAACCTTGGGGGGATGGATACGGGAGGCTGATGCCCTGTTAGGTGACCATCTCCGTCAACATCCCGAGAACGAGGCCCTCCGGAGTCGCATCACTGCGATTCGGGAGGCCATCCCGGACATTCCGCCTCCGCCCCGCAGCCCGTGGCAGGTCTATGCCCGGCTCGCCTTCGAGTATGATGACAATGTCACGGCACGACCCGATACGGTGCATACGTCGGAAGATGAATCATGGCGGCACTTGTATTCGGTCTATGTCGGGTACCGGTTTTTTCTTCAGGAGAAGGGGTATCTCCCCTTTGACATTCTCACGTCCTACCAGCGGTATCAGACCCGGCATGACCGACAGACCTTGCAGTCGTTTGATTATGCGGAAAACAGAGGAAACATCTCCCTGGAATCCAGGATGACGTTCCTGGGGAAACCAGCCACCTTGCAGCTTTCAGGTCATGTCTATGAAGGTGACCTTGACCAAAGCGATTATGTGGAAGGGGTGAGGATCAGTGGGAGCGGCCATGTTGTCATACATGATCGCCTGAACACCTGGTTGTCCCTGAGCTGGGAGGATCAGGAGTACGCAGATGCCAGTGCGTTTCCTGAGTTGTTCAATCTGGATGGAGAGCGTCGCCAGGTACTACTTGGCGTCTCCTCGACGGCCTGGAAGAGGAGCCTCTCGTTCTCTCTGGAAGTGTTTTATGAGGAAACGGATACCGAAGGTTCACAGTTTGTCCGTGACCGTTTCGGAGGGACGGCAACCGCCACCCTGTTGTTGCCAAACTCCGTTCGGTTGCACACGTCCCTGTCCTACGACGAAGAGTCATACACACAATACCTCTATGACCCTGCCCGGCTCGATGAAGTCTGGACCGCATTTGTCGCGCTTTCCAGACCGCTTTTTTCCGACCAGCTTACCGGAGAATTGAATGCAACCTTTGTGCAGGCCTCTTCTTCCCAGGATTTTGCAGACTATGAACGGATGGTGTTGGGTGCTGCGATGAATTTCAACTTTTAACGAGAACTGGAGACAAAATATGAAAAAAATCATGATCACCTTTTTCTGTATCCTCGGACTGAACCATGTCGTGCTTTATGCGCAAACCGGGGAACCCACGGGCGGGGGGGCAACCCCGGGGGGAGGGGACCCGACTGGAGGGGGCTCGACGGGTACGGTTCCAGACCGTGATCCGGGCTCGGGTGGAGGAGGAACACCTTCTGGAGATGGAGGCGGGGGATCCCGCCCGGTGCCACCCTCTGCCACGCCGATGCCTGATCCTTCCGACTTTGAGCCCCCAAAACATGCGAGGCCCGGTGTCGGGGATCCGACACAGGGATTCGAGGACCCTGCATCCCGGACCTTACCCAAGGAATTGAAGGCCACCACTCCTTCCGAACGCGATCTGATGATCAAGCAGGCGTTTGATCCTGAGCCCAGAGACCAGTTAAAAAATAAAGAAATGATCATCATTTATGACTTTCTGAAGGAAGAGGCGAGGAGGCGGGACCAGCTTAAAAACAAGGAAATGATCATCATCACCGACTATTCAAATCACGCAGGTCACGGAATGATTGATCAGCTGAAAAACAAAGAGATGATTATCATCTATGCCAGTGCGTCCGGGACGATGGATCAACTGAAGAATAAAGAGATCATCTTTGTGAATGAGGACACAGGTGAAGAACGGTCCATGGGGATCGATCAGTTAAAAAACAAAGAAATCATCTTCTTTGATAAAACGCCTGGGGAAGACCCCTCGCCCCGGGTTGGCAAACTGAAGAATAAAGAGATGCTCGTATACCCGTACACCGTGACGGATGACGGATCGCTCCGCATCGATCCGCTCAAGAACAAAGAGATCATTTTTGTGAGCGATACTGCGAAGAAGGAGCGCTCAATGAGCATTGATCAACTCAAGAACAAGGAAATGATCATTATCAATGACTTCAAGGATGACGAGACGACCCTTCGAATCGACCAGCTGAAAAACAAGGAGATGATCATCATCCTGAACCATACGGATGAGCCTGAGCAGCGCATGGATCAGTTGAAGAACAAAGAGATGATCATCACGGTGGGCTACAACCACGATGATGACCCCGGTGAAATGTCATTGCTGGCTGTGGGAGACCCGAACTCCATGAGCATTGATCAGCTGAAAAACAAGGAAATGATCATTACGGTCGGCCATCACGATGGATCTTCAGAAAAACCCGGTAACGTGAATGTGGTGCTTGAGGATGGAAAGCTGAAGCTGATGAACCCGGGTGACGACGACGGAAAGGGTCCTGACACCGCAACCCATGAGATTCTGTCCCCGGACGATGACGACATTCCAGCACGTCTTGACCAACTCAAAAATAAAGAGATGATCATTTTTATCGATCTGTAATAGAGAAAGGCTCCTTAAGGGAGGGCCTTTCTATGAAGCCGCTGTTTTTTGAGAGATAGCGGCTTTTATGTGGGTGTCATCATCCTCTCTGCCGCAGGCCCCGTCGATCAGGAGTTCTTCCGGATGAGGGTGCGTTCTCCACGTCTGATCACGTTGGGTCCCATTGGGGCCCATTCATGTCGTGCCATGGTTTGTCATACAGATAGGATTCCAGATAGCCGCTACTTCGGCATGCGTAGGTCACCACTCTGTAGGCGCGGCCTTTGCCTGAAAGCCAGTTGTCCGGATGGTCAGCAGGGCTGTTTTCAAGCCATTTTTCCTGTTTGGTCTTCATGCCGTGAGCGTCATCCCGACGTCTTCCCGGAACCATAATGTCACCACACTTTGGGCATAACACTTCCATCATATGTTTCTCTCTGACGAATAAGAGGTCTGCAGTCGTCCGTTTGCTGCAACAGGCAATGGCCTGAGCCTTCGTACCCCCTGGAAGGGTGTATGCATCGGGACACGGCTCCCTGCTGGAGCCATCGTCTCAGGAGCGATGAGGATCCAGGTACTCTGCCATTGGAAAACGACCCCATCCGATGTCAGGTCGTCAGCGCCTGGGCAGGAATGCCTTCAATTCCCGTTCCTGCAGCACGCCGTCTCCATCCAGGTCCATGCGTTTGAACTTCTTCATCATGACCTCTTCTTTGGTGGCCAGGTTCTGCTCTTCAAATTCAAGCTGCTCTTTTTTCTTTTTCAGTGCCTCTTTCTGGGCTGTGAGTTTGTGCCCGTAGAATTCTTCATAGGTCACCTTGCCGTCTTTGTCCTGATCCATGGAGGTATGAGGAGAGGGTTTTTCCATCTCTTTTTTCGGCTCGGACTCTGCATACAGCCCAGCACTCAAACTGAGAAGGAGGGAAGCCATTGCAACTGGGATTTTCATATCGATCTGTTCCGGGTTGGGTTGAAGTACTACTAGTGAAAGCTCTTATCCAAGCACGGTTTGCAAAAAGATTCAACAAAGGAGATCGGTCCAGCCTCGTGATTGTGCCTGAAACGTTCACCGTTTGGGAAGATCATCCTTTGTACCCCATCGGCCATCTTTCCCTGCGCTTTCAATGAAGGGGAGTTTGTCCGGTGCGAGCTGAATTTGATATGGAGTCCCCCATGGATCCAGGAGGGCGCCTTCCCCGTTTGTCGAAATGTCATCAGGATCAAGGAACACTTTTTCCTTGGGGTTGTGCCCGGTAAGCATCAGGCCGATATCAAACGAATCTCCAAACGGGAATCGTGCAAATTCATTTCTGTACAAGGAGCAGGCCGTTTGAATGGCCAACATTTGTGCGGACGCGATCGTTTGTTTTTTCGGACCATGGCCTGAATACATCGCGGGGTAGATGAGCATCCCGCAAACTGTGATCCCGGCACATCCCATGAAAACATGACGTAGTTTCATTTCAGGACTGATTTCAACATGAAAGCTGTGCTGGGTCGATCCTGTTTTCCTGAGCATGTTGAAACAGGTCACTTACGATCAGAAACCTGAAGGTTCGGAACAAGATCTGCATGATAACGATCTACGCTGATTGGATCGGCATCTGCCGATTCGGGTGTTTGGTCTGGTTATGACACATTCAGGATCTGCTCCAATTCACAAACACGATGTTCCCATTTTTGTCAGTATAGATGTTTACCCAGGTGCAGGGTGGAGTCAGATAGTATTGATTGAGGGTTTTACCTTCGCAAAACTCTTGATTGATAGGTGCTCCGCCACTTCCCATTCGTTCGATTTCATTCGTCACAAAATCGGGTTCGCCATATTGTTCAATCAGTTGAACTAGACTGGCTCCAGGTTGAGCATCCGCTATGATGGCCATCGCTCTTTTGTTCGTACGGTTCTCTGACAGGACCCATGCAAAACAGACGATGGCGATTCCCAGGGCAATCAAGGATAGGATGATTGTAACGGTCTTCATCCGAGAACGATCACGTTAGCCGATTCGGGCAGGGGAGGGGGTATGGTTAAAAATGCTGCAGTTCACAGCATCAGGATTTCCTGTCGCTGCGATTTACATCCCATCGGAAGATGCACCTGACGTGTTGTCTGAGGATGCGTTTGCCTTGGTTTTATCGACACTGGGTTTTGTGTTCGTGTCTGAAATGACCACCCATTTCATTTCCAAAAGATCGTCTGGCAAAACAAGGTTTGTGTGCTCCAGTATCGTGGTGAGAGGGTATTCTGTCAGGTAAATTCTCTCTGAACTAACCGCCCCTGGTTCCATGTAGGTGCTGCTTCCAAAGGAAATCATGACCAGACTCTCACCCAGTTTCTTGGTGCCGACAAGCATTCCGTAGGAATTGTAGACCTTAAGTGCGTACTGCGGTTTTTTCCCCTCTTCTGTCTTATTCCTGTAGGAGGCACTGATGCCCTTGGGAGTAAAGGCAAACAGGGTGATCAACTGGTCATTTACGAGTACCTGATTATCTTTGATCTCATATAGATACTCATTAGCGGACACCGATGGTTTTCTGCGAGGCAGTTGCACCCCCTCATTTGCATAGGTGTCGAGAGTGAAAGTCAGGGCAGTCGCCAAAATGGTGATCGTGATGAATAAATGCTTCATACAGTACATTCCTTTCAGGTGGATGAACGGTGGCCCCGTTGGGTGCCAATCGGACTGTAGCACGCATGCGTGCGAAAGGGAAGACGGGGTTCGGAGAGGTGCCGTTGATGCGCCTCTGGCGCACGAGTTTTAAGGTGAGAGCCGCCGACCGCGGATTGGTTTACGCTGGTTGGGTCTACGTTAGTCGGTTTGGACGGTTGGTCTGGTTTTGAAAATGCGTAGCTTCAGACCTCATTCAAAATCACTCGGTGCGAAGTCACCCGAGATAGGCAGATTTACATGTGTGAAATCAGGTATTCCTTTTGCAAATTCTACAGGGGGTATGGAATCGACATCCTTTGGAATCCATGCCTGAGTCTCTGCGAGAGATGATGATCGCGTTTCGGGTGTATTCTAGCTCAAGCTCCAGTACCTCTGACATCACATCAGCGAGTTCGAGCGGGGAGGATGCTGACGATTTTCTTACTCTCTCCTCGCGGTGCATCCGGCTCTGGGGGTGCTATTGATTCTCGATAGCTGCTCCGAGTGAACCCGATTTCACCATAAGTGTCTCTTCTGCCTTCCCACGGAGCACAACAACCTCAATCTTGCCCTTGCCGTCTTTGTGGGACTTGATTGCCTCAATAAGGTCTGCGAAGTTGGCGGTAGGTTCGCCCGCATACGTGCGAATGATGTCACCTTCTCTCATGCCGGCTTTACTGGCCTGAGAATTCGGAGCAAATCCAACAACCACACATTCTCCCTTGATGAGTTCCTTTGGCAGCAGGATCTCTCTCAGTTCCACCCTTGTGTCCTTCGACATCAGATCATTGATTCCAGACAGGTAGACTTCGACAGTCCCTTCACCTACTTCGCCCTGCTGAATTCTTTGACTGTGAAGCTTCGGCCAGCTCTGGCCAATGGTGGAAATCGGGCCGTGATGAATGTATCTGAGAAATCGGTAGGGAGGCTTTTTCACAATGCGATATGCCCCCTTGTTGGAAGAACCAAGGTTCGCACCTGATTCAACCGGTATGCCAATTTCGAGAAACGACTGCCCACCTTTTGTGTAATAGAAGTGGTGGATCTCTCCATTTGGCTTGATGCCTTCACTTTTGGCAATTTCGAAAAGTTTGGGAATCTGCTTTTGGGCGTGCACACCGATGTCCTTGGTGCTTTCGATTTCCGTTCTAAAGATCAGAAAGCTGTGTTCGTTGGCATCGTGCAGCGAAAACTCAGCCGCTTGTATCGGATGGGACAGCATGACGAGTGAAATGGAGAATAGTACGAGTTTCTGCATGGCGTTTTCCTTTCATGTACGCGATTCGAAAAATGGCTGTGTTCAACGTTTACGCTGGCCGGACTCGCTTCAGCGAGTTCGGGCGGTTGGTCAGGTGGTTATGGCGTCCCGGTTTCATTGGAAGAGCTGGAATCCCTGCTTGAGCCTCTGCGAGAGATGATGATGGCGTTTTGGGTGTATTCCAGCTCAAGCTCCAGTACCTCTGCCATTGCATCCAGTGTATCTTGAACCGAGGCTGTCACAAGGGGTAACCCAGTTGCGAAAGGGGTATTTCTTCCGGCTAGAACAACATCATCCACTCCATCTCGAAAGGAAATGGGCAGACCTTCTGTTGTGGGATCAACGGTTTGGATCGCCGTTGACCTGACACCCTAAAGCTGGA
>DIYN01000009.1 GCA_002429065.1 Verrucomicrobia bacterium UBA6053
CCTCTGTTCGGGGCGTGGAATTGCCGACTTTCAGTGAAACCAGACGAAACCAGACAAAAGCCTCCCCGCCGCAGACGCTCAGGCATTTGCGTAGAAGAGGACGGGTTCAGTGTCATAGTCGGGGAAAGGGTCCTGTTCGACAGGCTCGTAGACCCAATCCCCTCCGGGCGGGTCGGTCCCGCTCTGGCAGTTTGGTTCCACGCGAACGCCCTGCTCCCACAATCCGAGACATTTGAGCATCTTCTCGATCACGTCCCGTTCGTCAATGAGGGACACGATCCGCATTTCCCGTTGGCAGTCGGGGCAGATGAGGGGATCGGCTTCCCATACTTTCTTGATGAGGTCCCGCCATTTCTTGGAAGGGATGCGGCGGGGCTCGTGTTCGGACACGTCGATGACCTGCCCCGGCGGGCAAGCCTCCATGCCCTCTTCCACCTCCCCGGCCCCGTTCTCCTCCTCGGCGCATTTCTTTCGCTAGCCACGCATATTATTGGAATACCAACCGTAGTAGCGCACGAGCTGAAACTCTTGTCGGGGATGTGTTGAGTGATGGCGGCGATAAAGTCGCAAGGGGTGAAGATCTGAAAGTTGCGGTGGATCTTGGGGTTCATCCTGGAGCGATAGATGACGGTGCCGTCCTTGTTCACGGCGTTGGGGGTCTTGAACTCCATTTTCTCAAGGGAGAAAGGGTTGCGAATAATGTAACGGGCGACGCGCTCCAGGTCCTCGCGTTCGTCGGGTTGGATGCGGCGACTGCGGTGAACGTTGAAACCGGAATGTTTCCAGCTCCTGAGCATGCGGGCGCGGTCAGGTTGCAGCAGGCCTTGTTTACTGAGGAAGGTGATGAGCTTGGCGCGGAAAAGCTCTTCGACCGCATCCATGCCGTTCTCCGGCAGGACCAGGAAGCGTTCGTCGCGCAGAAAGAGTCCGTCGGCCATGAGTAAATGCAGGTGGGGATGGAAGTCGAGATACTCCCCGAACGTATGAATGGCCATAACAATACCGGGCATGCCCTCGGGCTGGTCCAGGGAGATGCGCATGACATCCCGGACGCATTCGTGTGCGATGCGGCAGAGGTCTTTGAGCAGTTCACGGTAGTAGCGAAAGTAGGGCCGGAGCATCTTGGGGATGGTGAGGGTGACATGCCGGTGGGGAACCGGGAACAGAATGCTCTCGGTCATCAGGGCTCCGAAGAGCTGGACCTTTTTCTGGTGGCAGGAGGGACAGAACCAGCGGCCCTTGCAGGAGAAGGGGAGCAGGTGGTCTTTCTGGCAGTGATCGCAGCGGATACGGGCGAATCCGTGCTCCAGATCCCCGCAGTCCAGAAACTTGTTCACCACCTCGGGGATGATGGGACGCAGGTAGCCGTGGCGGGACTGATACCGCTCTTCATACACCGCCTGAAAGGTGTCGAAATGCCGGGTCAGGCACTGCCAGAGTGGCGATGCCCGTGGCTTCCGGGCACGATAAACTTGCGCAACCATGCCCTCCATCGTACAAAAGGGGGTGTGTCAAATAGCGGCACACCCCAGAAAAAACTTTGAGAAAAATGAGTACCCAAAACCGACCCCAGCATTATCCCCCATTCCTTGCTCTAAGAGGGTTATCATCTTGTCATCCGAACATGAAAAATGAGAGGTTTACAGTCGCTTAGTCCCTGGGTGCTGGACCGTCCGAGGTCTCAATTTCTGCTTTTGCACCTTTTTAACACGACCTTATCCTCCACTTGGTACAAACATCCTCGCTGTGTTCCTATGATGTCCTCAAGGTTTTACTCCGCCCTCCTCCTCGCCACATTCATCCTCCTGGGGCCGTTCCATGTATATGGATACATGACAATCATCGATAACAGTTCCATTCCCGACCCAGCCCTTCGAAAAAGACTCGTTCAAGCGAATGCAGATTTCAAAGCCAACCCCCATGATCCTGATGCGGTCGAAATTCTGGTCTCTGTCATACTCCCGAACTATAGTCTGCCCGCAGTGATCCAGACGGCCTATATCGACCCGGACAAACAAACCGCCCGCAATCTGCTACGAGAATACTATTCGGTCGATTTTCTTACCCACATCCTGAAAGAAGGATCCGATCAAGCCGTATACTGGGCACTTTGGAAGCTGAAGAACCAGATCCAAGCAAGTGACCCTGAAACAAGTCACTTCCACCCAGGTCAATCCCGTCTTCATGCCCGTAAGGGGGTTGTCACCCCGGAAGATCTAACGGGGCTCCTCCCCATATTACGTCACCTCGTAACCGAAGGACACAATCGGCATCTGGCAAAGGATATCCTTGAACACATGACTGTGGAAAAGAAGCAACCGAACCCTGAATTTTTGAAGGTCCTTGCGCTTCCGGATGAACCCGCCATCAACGCCGGGTTACGCCGCCTGCTGTCCTCCACCAATGAAAACCCTCTGGTGACTCGCGAAATGTGGTTGTGTTTGGAGAACGCAAGATCGAATGAATTATTAAGTACGTGCCTTCGTTATAATTGGTTTTTTGAAGACATCACATTTGATGCAAAGCATGTAGAGATTATCGAACGATTATCCCGAAACCGGGCAGGCAGCGTGCGAACGAACCTCAGGAGTGCACTGAGTGAGTTAATACGGGGTGATGCACCTGATGCAGATGCCATCCTTACGACTCTCAGCCAGACAGAACACGATGAGTTACGAGAACTGATCATCCTCTACAAAGGCCATCGCAAGCGGCATCTGGAAGATCAGGAACTTCAGGGAGTTCCTCCTGTTCTTGACATTCCTGAACCAAGCCACGAGGGCAGAACACTGACCCAGTGGCTGGACGACATCCGGTTTGCAACAATCGCCCCCTGTCACTCCGGGGCATCGGATCCCTATGATGCCGCCATCCGAAAGATGGGTGAACATGCCATTCCTGCTCTGGTGAACAGATTTGAAGTGGCAGACCCGCCCTACGATGAAGAGGACGAAAAACTGGCTATCCATGCTTTGGGCGTTCTGGGTTCGGACGCCAAATCCGCTTGCGGGGGGTTGATACGGATTTCAGCACATGTCTATGACACACGCATTGCCGCTCGCCCGGGTTCAAAAACCACTGAACTGAAAAAGCGGAAAGCCCGCCAAGCGGCATATGCATTACGCAAAATTGGGCCTGACGCCCTTCTTGCGCTCTATCTGGCTCTCAAATCCGAGGACCCAAGAGTGCGCTTTGGAGCGGCTTATGCTCTGAGTTCCTTTCGCAGAAACGCTCCCGGAATTGGCGAGGCCCTCAGTCAAACCCTACGGGACGAAGACGTGCTGGTACGGCTTCGGGCTGCCAGATCACTCAGTTCACTCACACCTGATCCGGAGATTGCTGTAGCAGCACTGAGAGATCGCTTAGGGAAGGAAACGCATTCAAATGTGATGTATTACCTCTGCCAGGCACTGGGAAACTATGGCCCCGAGGCAGTCTCCTCGATCCCAGAACTAAACGCGGCCCTGCAGAACCCATCACCTTCTGTGAGAGACTCCGCAAAACGGGCCTTAAAAAAAATCACATCCCCGCCGGAGTCTACCACTCCCCCGTCAACAAAGTAAGCACCACGAATGAAAAGGAAACACAGAGAACGATTCTTCCTTTCTCATTCCTTGGCTTTTGCAGAGCCTTTTGGTGGCGGTATCTGTGCACCCTCCTGAAAAGGCTCTGCCGTTATTTTCCCATAGCGTCCACGATTCTACATGCAGCCATCCCGCCGTATTCGGCCTGAATCGTGTCAGCCTGAGCCATCAGCAGCAGGTTGAACTGGGTTTGTGTATTGCCAGTTCAGCTCCTTCAGGATGCTCCGAATCTGTTTGTCACCAAGTGCACGATCAAACACCGTCACATCAAATACATCCAGGATGACTTCCCCGTGCCCTCCTCCCAATGATTCCGCATGAAGATCTCCTAAGTAAAAATGACCACGTATGGGATGAAGCAAACTGGAGGGTTTTGCCTGATTCAGTACTTTCTTAATCTGGATAAAATCATGGGCAGGCTGAAGGTACTCGGAAAAAGTTTGAGAATCATGCATGACCAGTGCCCGGAGGATGACCTGCCCCGGAATGAACCGAGTCGACAAATGGGGCCCAATCCTCTCTCCATCAAATTTGAGAGACCCTTGTTTGGCTTCCCCATGCACATCTACCCCAAAGTTCCAAACCGCTTTTTCAAGCCCCTCCTCGACCCTGCTCGCTCCAAAACCTCCCAGGCGGGCAGCCCAGCTTGAGCTGTGGGTATGAACTCTATACACTGCAAAAATCGTCCGTGTCGGATGTCCATTGGGTAAAAGCCCTTTTGCTTCAAGTAGTTCACCCTCTCCCCGTTTGCCTTTGAGAAATCTAACCGCCCGATGGTTGAAGCCATGAATCCGCACAGTTCGTGTTGACGGGGCAGACACGTCACCGTTCAACGGCTTCTCCACCTGCAGGAGAGGAACCGGATTCGTCCCCCCGTGCGAGGGCCATTTTCTAACCTCCACCCGGTCCTCAAGGCTGCTGGCCCGATATCTGGCGACATACCCTTTCAGGGCGGATTCGCTTTCCGCGTAGGAGGATGCTCTCATGAGAACGCAAATGGCCGCGAAATTCATCCAACGTGTTGTTTGCACCATCCTCTGTTTCCCAGGAACGGGTTCACCTCGAGAACATGAGGGGTTCTTAGGGTCGCTCCTCCGGTATACCTGCAGAGATTCATCTGGCCACCTCAACGCCTGGGCTTCGTTTCCCAGGCGTTGAGAGTTTGTACTCATGTGATGGGTCACATTATTGTCTGCGGCGAATGAAACACCATGCGGCAAGAGCAACTCCCAGAAGGGCGATGCTTGAAGGCTCCGGAATCACCACATCTTCATAGGTGGTTCCAAATGTAACATTATCCATGTTCAGGGTTGCAGAAGCCCCTGAGTTTCCACCTCGCAGGTAGAATGTATCCACTGAAAACACGCCCAAATCCTGAGTAATCGTCACAGGAGAAGCTGTTTCCGTTGTCGAGGCAGGGTTCAACCAAAGATCCAACTTATTATAGGTTGCGCTCCCGTCTTTGTAGAGTTTTCCGACCACCATCTGGGTGGAAGTCTGAGTTGTCGTGATCGAAGAAAGCAGTCCGTTGGTGGTTTCTCCGCTGCTGTTCCCCCGCATTCTCCCCCGCAGTGTCGTTCCAGCATCGTTAAAATAAAACCCGGCACTATTGGTCAACCCTGAACTGTCCGTGTCATCCGAAACTGCGAAATATACGAAATTCCCTGTCAAGTCGGACCAGGTCATGGCCACTGAAAAATACACATCGCCGGTCTGAGCAGCAAAACTGTTTGAAAATGGTAGTCCGGCTGCGTTCAGTGATGTTGCCGTCATGCTAATGTTTTGTGATCCCCCCGGGGCATTCACACTCCCGTTGGTATACGAAAGTCCTCCCGAGACAACATCGACATCCGCAGCAGCAGTAAAGCCGTTTTGACCATTTAGGTCACCCGTGCTGAGTCCCTCAAACGTGTATGTCTCAATCACAGCGGAATAAGCGGTTCCCACATGTACGGCCCATGCCGTCAGCATAAAGATCATGTAGCCCAGTAAACCTTGTGGTAATGTCGTCGTTTTCATTCTTCCTCTATGAGTTAATTTTGCATCATGCGTTCCATGTTCGGAGAGGGGATACTACTGGCCATCGCAACTGGGCGAATGACCTTTGTGATCAATATATTTATTAAGATCGTCATTTTCTCTTGGTTCTTTCATCCACACCATGGCATGAATGCAGCATGCGCATTGGAATTCATCTCGGCTTGGAAACGGAATGGGCCCGACTTCTTCTCAAAGGCATCTCCCGCTTTCTCACCTCGCAGGAAGAAGCTGTGTTGACGCCTCTTCCCATGTTCCCGGACAAACGTCAGTTCCTGCAGACCGATATCTCGGGACTCATTTTGACCGCACCTCACAACCTGGTGGCGTCTCTTCAGGAACTCCCTGTGCCGGTGGTGAATCTTTCACGCCATGACGGGATACCTTGTACCGCTGAGTTGTGGTCCTGTTTCCAGGAGTTATCCCGGCAGGCTCTGTCCCATCTTCAGGAACGCGGCTGCAGCCGGGTGGCTCTCATCGGGACAGCAGATCCATCCTCTGTGGTCTGTCATCATAAAATCAGATCCCTTGAACAGGGGATTCACGATTTCGGGTTGGAGTTCCTGGGAAGTTTTTCCGAACACCAATCCGGGCAATGGACGCTGTTACAACAACTTCAGAATCTATCGGAATGGGTGAAGGGGCTGCCCTCCCCTTTCGGTCTGATCTGTATGGATGCGCAACATACGATCCGTGCACTCCACAGCCTGAAACAAAGCCATCTCCAGGTTCCCAAGGATGTACATCTCCTCTGTGTTTCCAACGACAGCATCCTGCTTGAATGTTCCCACCCTGGCATTTCCAGTGTGAATTTTGACCATGAAACCAAAGGCTACCGCTCAGCAGAACTGTTAATGGAGATGATCCATACCGGGGACAGCCGCCCCAGGCGGGAATACATTCCTACGAAGGGGATTATCCCCAGAGAGAGCACTGCGTTTGCCGCTCCACATGAGCCTCAGCTCCAAAAAGCAATTCAGGCGATGCACGAATGGATATACGAAATCCCTCGCCTGGATGACATCGCCCGGCAATCCGGAATGTCCAGAAGCACAATGGCCAGAAAACTTAAACAACAAACCGGACACACTCCGGGAGAGCTTCTGGTGCAAATACGTTTGGAAAAAGCCCTGGAGAAACTCAGGGTCGGTTCGGAAAGTCTAACCGAAATCACAGATATCTGTGGATACGGGCTGCCCTCTCAATTGAGTCGGGAAGTCAAAAGCAAAACCGGAATGTCCCCATTGGTGTACCGGGCCCACTGGCAATCCCAATAAAGACTGCTGATACGGCCATTATGGCGCATCAGAAACGGTCACAACAAAGTACCGGACCGGTTCAGAACTGTAGGCTTGTTTTTCTACCCGGAACTCCAGCGTTTCTTCTTCAGAGGCCTCTTTTTGTTCAACCAGGGTCCAATCTTCAACCGGTTCCTGCAATGAATCTGACGTCCGAAGTTCATAGTGGCTGTCCGGTTCTACGGGTACGGTAAACTGCAAGGAATTCTCCGTCTCCTCAAACTGAATACGAATGGGAGCATGCATCACGTCAATCGTATGCATCGTCACAGCGGACGTGTTCAGGTTGCCGGCAGTGAGTGCAATCACATAGGTACCTCTTCCGTCAAAACGGACCGATGTGTCTTTTTGATTGGGATTCGAGAATACCGCACTTCCGGGTCCTGATATTTTTTTCCAGGTGAAGGAGCTTCCTTCACCTTCGTTACCGGATACCTGTCCAATCAGAGGGAGCCAGCTCCCGTGTTCGATATCGGCAGCGGCTGTAACCGTCAGATGCGGAACCTGATCACGGGCATGCGCTGCGTATAAAGCCATTACATCCTCCGGCCCCAGTTGTCGGGTGAAGAAACTGAATTCATCCATCCGGCCTTCCCAGCTCATTTGTCCGGCGACTTGCCAGGACCTTCCCAGAATCCATGCTTCTGTATCCTGAATAGCCTGCATCAACAGACCATTTTCCACACTGGCACCTTGACCGACCCGGGTTCCGAAAACCGCGCCTTTATCCTCAACTCCATTTATGTACAACCGAGGAGGCTTGCCGGCGGACCAGGTCAGGACGAGGTGCTGCCACTGGCTTGCAACCTGTCTGTTTTTACTGGATTCAACAAAGAGCTGTATGGTGGAGGCGCCGGTTCCTACCGTCATCAACCCTTGAATCACATTCTTGGGCGAGCCGTCATCACGGACCTGATCAGTAAACCATCCCTCTGCATCATATCGCAATGTGATTCCCGGATTCGGAGGGGCATTGGTTGACCAAGTTTCAACCGGACGTGCAGAGAAGATTCCGGCATCTGTGCCGGCCCGATCGGCATACACCCATACCGAAACTGTAAATGCAGTGAGAGGCCCTAATGAGTGCGGAGTCAGTACGGCCTGATGGCTTTCCCGGTTTGCAAAGGACAGGGCATAGTCACCCGAACTTCCGCTGACGCCCAGTTTGTCTGCAGTCCATGGCGTTGCAGTGCCTCCCGATCGCTCATGACCGGTTGCATCCGACACCTCCGTCCCCTGCCCTTCATTACATGCCCAGTGGACATACCTGTTTCCCGGTGGATCCTGAGCCCCCACCAGGAGGGTGACGTCTACGGATGCCGATTCCCCATGGGCCTGCGCAGTCGCCCGAATCAGGTAACTGCCGGGGGTATCCACCTGAAGCGCAGTGCCGGCCGCATCCGGATTGGAAAGGAAAATCGCGCCGGGTCCACGAACCTTGGACCACTGTATCTGGGGGTACCCTCCAAAAAATGAACGGTCACGGGCCCCGACTTCCAGCCAGTGTATTGAATCCAGGCGGGAGGTATGTGCGAACCCGCTCTTGGGCCATACCCGCCACATCTTCAGGGGAACGTCGGATAAACGGCTTTGCCCGTCTGAGAGGAGCCGGGTTGCATATTCCGCCCCGCTTGAATCAATGGCCCCACCTGTGGCAAATGTTTTCTCGTTCCAATTGCTCCATGTTGCCGCAGACACCTGGAGATCCAAACCCGCATTTTGGATGGCATTCAAGGCAAACAAAAACGGGTAGGCATGAGTCGCCATGTCGGCTTCGTTTTTCAACACGTTCAAGGCACCAACCGGGTCTCCACATACCGCCAAGGCCTGAGCAGCCATGGAACGAACGCCAGAATAGGTGTCGTTCTCTGCACGTGAGGAAAGAGCAAGGCGGACTCCCGGGGTATCCGGTCTTGCCTGGAACAACCCATACCCCCCCCAATATCGCACAGCAGGATGTTGATGTGACAACATTTCCATATACTCAGGGACTAAATCCGGGTCACCGTAGCTGGAAAGAGTCGCGGCTCTCACGAGTTCAGCAAACAATGCGGCATGAGCCTGTCCATATTCAAAGAGTGTGGCATGGAGGTTTACTGGCCCCACCAGTTCGGGATACAGTGGCTCGGGAATCAATCCCAGGTCCCGGGTTTCCACCATCCATGTCTCCAGTTGTGAAGCCAGTGCATGTCGTCGTTCAGAATACGCAGGATCATCCGCCAGATTCTGGGTATGCCAGGGGTCTTGTTGGGTATCAAACAGTTGGACAGCAGGAGGCGGCCGGAAAAACCGGGACTGGATTTCATTACATTGACCGTTTTCATAGGCTTCCCGCCATGCGCTCCAGTTCGACTGCACCTGATACGGATATCCGGCTTCCAGGCCCTGTGGACGATGAGGCATGAAGTTCCGAATCAGGGTATAGCGTCCATCTGAAACCGCCCGTGAAAAATCGTATCGTTCAGCCTGACGATCCCGATAAAAATGGATGAACTCAGGTTCCGGTTCGCGATTTGGTCCAAGAAAAATCCTGCCCTGCATCAACTCAGGCACCGGAATCCCCGCAATCGACAGCGCGGTTTTGGGAAGGTCAACAAATGTGATTTTTTCGTCGAACGTCGTGCCGGGGAGCGAGGGCAAAAGGTGTTGGTATTTCTCCGGCACCCACACAATCATCGGCACCTGAGTTCCTGCATTGTAAACATACCTTTTGGAACGTGCCAGGTGGCCACCATGATCGGAGAAGAAAAAGACAATGGTATCTTCAGCAACACCCTCATCCTTTAGTTCCTGCAGATACTCCCCGACAATTTCATCCATGTGCGTAATCAGATCATGAAGCCTGGCCCAATCCTCCCGTATTTCAGGAAGATCGGGATGATAGGGAGGCAGCTGAATTTCAGTTGGATCGATCCGGGGGTGAGCCGGTATGTTCCCATGCGAAACATGCCAATTGACGGCACTTTCTTTCAATTGGCTCTCATGCGACACAAACACATTGAACACCGCAAAGAAGGGGGTGCCCTGCGGCCTGTTTTTCCAGTGCGCATGGTTACCGCTCTCATTCCAAAGAGATCCATCCCGGTTAAAATCCGAGTTATAGTCTTTTTTGTTGTTATTGGAGCAATAATACCCGGCCTGCCGAAACAATTTTGCATAAGCAGGGATGACCGGGGGCATGACCGGATCTGATCGCATGTTGTGCGTCCCCAGAGTGGTTGAATGCATGCCTGTCAATAATGCGGAACGGGCGGGAGCACAGGTCGGACTTGGAGAATAGGCCTTCGTAAACCGGACACCCTGTGTGGCTAACTGATCCAAATGCGGTGTTTGTGCATGAGCAGCTCCATAACTGCCAAGATACGGACTGATGTCCTCACAGGTGATCCATACAATATTAGGCCGTGATTCGGCTTTCACCTCTTCTCCTAAGGCCACCATCAGGATCAACATTACCCAACCACTCATCATCCTATGCATATCATGAACATATCAGGGAACCGCCAGGAGCGGACTGACTACAGAAGTCAATTTATTCACTATCCTGATCAATTCATTTCTAACATTGGGTACATGCCACACGTGCACCCTGAGGAGAGTCGTGGAAAGGGGTTGTACATCGGCATATGCACTCCGGACCAATAAATCATCCCGATACTCGTTCAAAGGAAAGGCCAGAGAGAGGGATCTGGCCCCGGTTTATGTTGCAGTTACCGGTTCAAGATACGGAACGCCATGCATAGAACCACAGCCCCCAACGACACTCCGACGAGGAGGAGGCTGGCAGGCTCCGGAATCACCGGAATGGTTTCGGTTGCACCCACAAACGTAAACGTACCACTTCCGTCGAACAGAGCTTTTCGGGCTGAATCCTGAACAAATTGAGTTCCGGTCCCATGATGAACGCCAAACGCGAAGTTGATGCCGTCTATCCCAACCGTATCGAAATCCAGCATCACGGTATAGGGAGATTGTGCTGCCGCTTCATTGTCTGTGATATTGGGTGCACCAGAGAGATCTGTCGTATAATCGAGAGAGAAGCTCCGGTAGGAGGTGCCGGATGTCCCCATTATCCCTGTATTGGTCACGAGATTTGTATCCTGCGTCCACGTGAAGGTACCGCCTGCAGTTTGATCCACAAACAGCATATCCGTGAAATTCTGATTGTTGTTACTTTCAGAATCAATGTCAATGATCACGAGATTAAGGTCTGACGCCTCTACAGCATTCAGAGTACCGGATTCAACAAACCGGACATTAAATTCCGCAAACTGGAACTGGTCCAGATCAAAGGTTGGCTGAAACTTCAGGCTTCCCGTTTCCACCGCACCCACATCCGAAAGAAGGAAATTCTGATTCGCCGGAGGTCTGTCCTGATAGGAGGCTCCCCCATTCAGGTCCAACAACGTGAGAATCAGATCCACATCAAGTTCATTGGGACCGCCGGGATCCTCTGTGCCCACGTTCGTATACCGGTAAACAGCACCGACCTGTTCCGACGTACCAGGCGGATTGACAATACTAGCAGCATTGGTGAAATTCAGGTCAATTGCCCATAAGGGAAACTGAAGCCAAAAAAAGAGAAGCAAAAGAAAAATGAGGTTCTTCATGAGATAAGTGGAGCCATCTTCAGAACGTAACACAGGCATTCAGGACCGCTCATGATTCTAGTCGTCATTAGATTGACGGAGATCACCAAAATGTTTCAGCTACCCTCAACTCAACAGAATACTCGAACCTGCCCTCTCTTTTGCAGGTCGTCAGCTCCAGGTGCTGCACAGACCATCAACAGAGGCCGTATGAGGGTGCGCGTAACCGATGCCTATTGTCTACGGGTTTAAGGGGAGCGATTTGAAGCCCCTCGGACGACATACATGTGGGATTTCACCGAATAAACATATCCTCAAACACTTGCGGTGTGATAGGTGAGTACACATCAACCGACATGCATATCCAAACACCCTTTAAATGGTTTGCTTTCTACGTCCTTTTAACAGGAAGCCTTGTCTATTTCACTGACATCGAAGAGAGTTTCTTTGGAACTCTTCTTTTCTTCCCGATACGTCTGCCCCTTTCGATTGCGAACACTCTGGTGTCCTATCTGCATATAACTGCGTATGGGGCGCAGCTCGATTCCTGGAATTTTGGGTTTCATCTTCGAACTCACAGTGGAAACATCACCAACAGTCTGTTGTTCAGTTTCTTTTGGGGAGGATGCATTCTCTTTCCATTTCACATGTATCGGAGTACAGGACATTGGTTCTACAAGATCACATTGAGAGTGTTCCTGGCCTATGCAGGATTGAGTGTACTCGCTTTTATTGGGTTGTTTCTGTTCATCCTGATCGCGTGGAATGGTCCGTAACGGAAGAGGCCAGAAACACGCCGCCCGGTAGCGCTTAGAGAATGTCTTTCAAGAACTGTCCGGTATGAGATGCGGAAACCTTGGCAATGTCCTCCGGGGTTCCCTGCGCAACCAGGGTTCCTCCACCCTCTCCGCCTTCCGGACCCAGATCGATCAGCCAGTCTGCGGTTTTGATCACATCAAGATTATGTTCGATCACTAAAAGCGAGTTTCCCGCATCGCGGAGGCGCATCAACACCTCCAGCAGCTTCCTCACATCTTCAAAATGAAGACCTGTGGTCGGCTCGTCCAGAATGTAAAGGGTGTTGCCGGTATCGCGTTTACTGAGCTCGGTCGCAAGTTTGACCCGCTGGGCCTCTCCACCTGACAAGGTGGTGGCAGGCTGCCCCACCTGCAGGTACCCGAGCCCCACGTCGACGAGGGTCTGGAGCTTGCGCTGAAGGCCGGGCACCTTGGCAAAGAACACCAGCGCATCCTCCACCGTCATGTCCAGCACCTCCGAGATGGTCTTCCCCTTGTAGCGCACCTCCAGGGTTTCCCGGTTGTAGCGCTTCCCGCCGCAGACTTCGCAGGTGACGTACACATCGGGGAGAAAATGCATTTCGATTCGGCGGACCCCGTCTCCTTTACAGCTCTCGCATCGACCGCCCTTCACGTTAAAACTGAACCGGCCGGGACCATAGCCACGTATCTGGCTGGCCGGCAATTTCGCAAAGAGGTCCCGAATCTGGCCAAACGCCCCCGTATAGGTAGCGGGGTTGGATCTGGGAGTCCGACCAATCGGACTCTGGTCAATTACAATCACTTTGTCGACATGCTGAAGGCCGGTGACCGATTTGTGAGTACCCGGAAGGTCTTTGGAATCGTGAAAGGTGCGGAACAACACCCGTTTGAGGATATTGTCCACCAGCGTGGATTTTCCACTGCCGCTCACTCCGGTCACACAGCAAAACAGACCCAGAGGGATTTTCACATCCAGTTTTTTGAGGTTGTTCTCGGCGGCTCCTTTGATGGAAATCTGTTTGGATTTCACCACCCGCTTCCGGTCACCCGGGATGCCGATGGTTTTCCGTCCGTTCAGATAATCTGCGGTGAGGGTTTTCGCCTTGAGCAGTTTTGCCGGTGTTCCCTGAAACACCACTTCCCCGCCGTGTGTCCCGGCCAGGGGTCCCATATCCACCACGTAATCCGCCTCACGGATGGTTTCCTCATCGTGCTCGACAACCAGGACCGTATTCCCACTGTCCCGCAGCCCCTTCATGGTTTCGATCAGCTTGAGATTATCCCTCTGGTGCAGGCCAATGCTCGGTTCATCCAGCACGTACAGAACGCCCATAAGACCTGACCCCACCTGAGTGGCAAGCCGGATGCGCTGCGCTTCCCCTCCTGACAGACTCCCACTCTCCCGGTCGAGAGTAAGGTAATCCAGCCCCACATCATTCAGAAAGCGCAGCCGGTGGGTGATTTCCTTGTACACTTCTGCGACGATCGGCTGTTCGGATTCTGTCAGTTTCAGACTCTCGAAATAGGCCAGTGCATCCCGCACCGACATGGTGCAGATCTCGTGAATATTCTTGCCGTGCACCGTACAGGCCAGACTTTCCGGCCGCAAACGGGCCCCGTTACAGTCCCGGCATTTCAACCGGCTCATGTAATGCCGCAATTTTTGCCGCGTGTAGTCACTGTCTGTTTCCTTCAGCCGTCTCTCCAGGTTGGGGATCACCCCTTCAAAGGGCTTTTCATACTTCAGTTTGCGCCCACCCCGATAGAGGCTCATCGGAACAATCTTTTCCCCTGATCCATACAGGAGCACCTGCCTGAATGCTTTGGGAAGCTTCTTCCAGGGGGTATTCAGGTCGACGTCATAAGCCCCTGCCACTCCCCGAATGAGCTTGCGGTACCAGAGAATCACTCTTCTCCCGCCCCTGCGCCATGCCTCCACGGCCCCATCCTCCAGCGATTTTTCCGGATCCGGCACCACCAGATCCTCGTCAAAAATCTCCATCGTGCCCAGGCCCGCACAGGTGGGACAGGCCCCGTACGGACTGTTGAAGGAAAAGTGTCGGTTCTCCAGTTTTTCAAAACTCTTTCCGCAGGGAAGACAGGCATACTCCTCACTGAACAGGCGCACTTCCCATTCCCCCTGTTTCTTTGCCGGCACCAAGGCATGCATCCGCCCTTCCCCCAGCCTCAAGGCCAGTTCCACACTGTCAGCCAACCGGGACCGAACACCGTCACCGATCACCAGACGGTCCACCACTGCCTCGATGCTGTGTTTGGTTTTTTTGTTCAGCTTCGGAACCTGATCCAGTTCCATCACCTCTCCATCTACCCGGACCCGGACAAATCCCTGATTCCGGATTTCATTGAACACTTCCAGATGCTCTCCCTTCCGGCCGTCAACATAGGGAGCCAGTACCATGATGCGGCTTTTCTCCGGCAACTCCATGAGTTGGTTGATGATGTCTTCCGCGGATTGCTGCGTCAGTTCCAGACCGCAGTCCGGGCAGTGTGGAATCCCGATGCTGGAAAACCAGAGACGGAGATAGTCATAAATTTCCGTGGTGGTGGCGACGATCGACCTCGGGTTCGATCCGGCGGTACGCTGTTCAATCGAAATCGCCGGAGACAGCCCTTCAATGTGGTCCACATTGGGTTTCTGCATCTGGTCCAGGAACTGGCGGGCATATGCAGAGAGGCTTTCGACATACTTCCGCTGTCCTTCCGCAAAAATGGTATCAAAGGCCAATGACGATTTTCCTGAACCGCTGAGTCCGGTGACCACGGCCAATGCGTTGCGGGGAATCTGCACATCCACATTTTTGAGGTTGTGCTCCTTGGCCCCCTGGACCACGAGATGGGAACGGGAGGAACTCACGGTTTCCAGAGATAGAGGAAACGGGCCCCCTGAAGGCGGGGCAATTCAATCCGGGGAGCTTTTGCGGAAAACAATCCACCCCATTTGCCGGTATACTCCATCTGAACAAAGGAGGCTTCAGGAACCCCCAACAGACTCAGGATTTCTTTCCGCGCCACATCCCCATACCCGATTTGGTCCACGAGGCCGTTATCCACGGCATCCGGCGCACTGAAAATTCTGCCATCCAGCAGGGAATGCTCATCGGCAAATTCTGCATCGAAAGGACGGTGCTGCAGCACGAGCGTGCGGAAGCGGTCATACATCGCATCCACGACATCTTGCAGGATTTCCTGATGCTCTGGATTCACGGGTTCAAACGGGCTCATCAGCGCTTTGTTTTCGCTTGAGGTCAGCGACGCATCCTGAATCCCAAGTTTTTCCGTCAGCCCATGAAGATTCACCGAGGACAGGATCACCCCTACAGATCCAATCACAGAGGTGGGCTGGGCAATAATTTTATCCCCTGCCAACGCGGCATAGTACCCTCCGGACGCAGCCATATCCTGAATGTGTACCACAATATGACGATCCGGCTCACTGTTCTTAAAGGCAATCAGGGCATTGTAAATTTCGTCACTTGCGGTGACCCCGCCACCCGGGGAGTTGACCAACAGCAGAATGGCACTCACTTCCTCATCCACCGTCGCGGCCTGTATCTCCGACAACAACTTGGTCACCGGGTCGACAGAAGGACCGAACAGGCCTCCCACCTCCTCGCGGAGGATGACACCATTGAGGTGGAGGATGGCCACTTTATGGTCCGATACAAAGGGGCCGTACGCGTGCGTTTCTGTCACCACGGGAAACTCCAGGGAGCCGCCTGTCATGCCGGAGATTCCTGAGACAATGGCCACCATGCAGCCGCCAAAATTAAACAGCAGACTTCCGCCCAGAATCAGCCAGAAGATCCAGCGGAAGCGGCCCCGTTTGACCTCCGGGGCAGCGGTCATCCCTGTGGGGATTGAGGAAGGCGGAAGTGGAGGAGGAGATTGAATCGGATCCATGGCACCAATCTACACAGCTTCGCATGAAGTACAAACCGCAATCATCGTGATTTGTGGACAAGAAAGGAGCTTCCGGGTCATAAACAGCTCCGGCCACAGCCTGTGCACCTGAATTCGGGAATGTGACGGTAAGCCTTCAGCCCACAGCGCTACCGTTTCAGCCATGCCCGGGTGGCTCCCCAGCCGCCCTCATGCGCGGGGCAGAGCTGAAAACGCTCCACATCCGATAACCGTTTCAGGATCGCATGCACCCCTTCCCTCAGGGCCCCGGTTCCTTTCCCATGTACGATCCGGACCGAAGAAAACCCCTCTGCACGGCATGCAGAGAGGTATTCAGGCAGCAAATCCCCCAGTTCCGAGGGCCGGAAGGTGTGAAGGTCCAAGGTTCCGTTAATCGGAATCCGGACCGGCTGTTCCTCCTCGTTCAACCGGGCAGATCCTCGGACCCACCCGCCCAGCACAGGCCGCGGAGAGTCAGCAGTTTGGCTTCCGGAACCTCAAAGTCTGCAAAGGTGTGCCCCCAGCAGGCCACAAACACCCGCCCCTTGCCCCAGGAACGCGTCCAGGCGTACGGCATCCGGGCTCCAGCAGGATAGAGGTCGGGTTCCCCTTCGTTTCCAGAAAAGACGGTTTCACACAGCACCTCCACACCGGGATCGAAATGAATATAGTACTGCTCAGTGTTGGTGAGGTGAAACGAGGAGATGCCTTCTGTGATGGTGTGGCCGGCTTTCACCTCCACGTCATATCCATCAATCAGGTTCCCGGGGTGAGCGACCCACTGTCCACCGGTCATCCACTGGTACTCGGTATTCTGACGGAAGGAATCAATAATTCCCCCGTGCCATCCTGCGAATCCGACCCCGCCCCGGACGGCATCCCGCAGCGCTTCCCATTCCTCTTTGGCAATTTCACTCATCGTGACGCACTGAACGATGAGGTCGAACGAAGGCAGGTCTCCCGCCGCATAGCGCTCGGTCGATTCAGCGATCTCGACCGTATACCCGGCGTCCTCGAGAAGGGGTTTCATCAGATCAGTGGATTCCACCGGAGTGTGGCCGTCCCAGCCACCGCGAACAATCAAACAGGATTTAGAGGGTGCATTCATGGCGGCGCATCCAACAGAACGTGCACAAGTTTGCAAGTTTTCTCGTCGAAGGATTGCACTCTGTTTCGGAAATGGTTTGATAGGACCTCACCATGACAGATCCATCCGCGTCTTCCTCTTCCACCCCCCGGGAACGTCTCATGTACGTTCCCCTTGATGAGCTGGTTCCGGGACCGAACGCCCCGAAAACCCTGCAGGCTCCTCTTGAGTTGGTGGAATCCCTGAAGACCTACGGGGTTCTGCAGCCCCTGCTGGCAAGACCCGGCACGGACGGATATGAGGTGATTGCAGGATTCAAACGGCTGGCGGCGGCACAGGAGGCCGGTCTGACCGAAGTGCCGATACGGGTGTACCGGGCCGAGGATGCCTCCTTAAGGGGACTATTGGCTGCAACCAACCAATTTACCAAGGGCCGCACCACTGTGGCCCCTTCCTCGGACTCATCAGGAGGAACTCCTTTCGGAGGGTTTCTGGACGAAGAGTTAAACAAACCGGCTCATGAGGCCCCCTACCGGTTTATCATTCTGGCCGCCACGGTCGTTCTGCTGCTGATCTGGGGCGGGGTTCATATCACCAAGGGAATCCTGAACCGATCCGGAGACCAGGAGGACCCTGTCCCCACTCCCACTCCCGGTTCAGGATCTGTTCTGTTCCAGGATCCAACGCCCACGCCTCCCCGCGATTCCTCCGCAGTTGACCGGGCGAGTGCTCTTTTGAGTGAGGTCGAAGGGATTGAAGTCCGCAATGCGGCAGGGTTTCCCAGGATTGTCTTCCAGGACGCGGTCTTCAGCCGGATGTCCACCATCAGTCCGGAACAAAAACCTCGGCTGCAGCAGGTGGTTCGTTTGATCCATGAAGCCGATCCCAGGGCCAAAATCTCCATTATCGGTCACACCGACAACGATCCCGTCCGGCCCAATGCCACCTACCGGGATAATGAACACCTGGGTCAACTGCGTGCCGATGCGATTCAAGCCTTTCTCACCGAATCCGACACCATTCGCGAAGATCTGCTCATGACCAACAGCAGCGGGTCAGATCAACCTCCCTACCCGAACAACAGTGCGACCAGTAAGGCAAAAAACCGGACCGTCAGCCTGGAAATTGTCTTCCGAACCCCCTGATTTTCCCCTCATCCTCAAACCATTGGAGACTCTTCCGTGAAACTTGCAAACATCCAGACCTCAAAAGGGACTATCGAGATTCAACTCTTTGCCGACCGTGTGCCCAAGACGGTTGAAAATTTTGAAACCCTGACCGGCAAAGGATTTTACAACGGCCTGAAATTCCACCGGGTGATTCCAGACTTTATGATTCAAGGTGGCTGCCCCAAAGGAACCGGTACCGGTGGTCCCGGGTACACCTTCGAAGATGAGTTCCACCCGGAGCTGAAGCATGACGGCCCCGGCGTGCTTTCCATGGCCAATGCAGGTCCGAACACCAATGGGTCCCAGTTCTTTATCACCCATGTCCCCTGCCCCTGGCTGGATGGCAAACACGCCGTCTTTGGCAAAGTGCTCAGCGGACAGGATGTGGTCGACCAGATCCAGCAGGGTGATGAGATGATCTCCGTCACAATTGTCGATCAGGACTGAGAGTTCCTCATTGGATCCTCACATTCCGCGCATTGCGGTTTGTGAGGATGCCGTTACATCATGGCGTCCATGGAGTTATTTCTCATCGACGCCATTTCCCCTTTTTTCCGGGGATATCGGGAAGGCAAACGGATCAACTGGTCCAAAATCCCCTTTGAACATCTGGAAAAAGAGGGTGAGGCGGACCTTGCCCGTCTCGACCAGATTACCGAGGACCTTGAATCTTTCTACCGCAGGGTTGTGGAGATCGGGTATACGGCGGTCACCCTCGATGACGTCGCGCATATGCTGCCACATGAGGATTATGAGGAAGAGGTAAACCGAAAGCTGGTCGTGTACGCGACCTATTACCGAAAATGGATTACCTCCGCCCGTCGTCAAGGGCTCAAGGTCTACATCACCACTGACTTCCTGTTTGCCACACCTCAGTCTCTGGAAAAAATGGGGCGTGGTTTCGGAAACCGTACGCGTTGGTTCCGGCGGATGATCCGGACATTCTTTGAGCAGTACCCGGACGTGGCCGGGGTAATTCTCCGCATTGGAGAAGTGGACGGGAAAGATGTCGAAGGTGATTTCCTCAGCCATCTCATGGTCAAACATCCCCGTCAGGCACGATATCTACTCCGCGAACTTCTTCCGGAATTTGAGGCTGCGGGACGGAATCTGATTTTCCGGCTCTGGAGCGTCGGTGCGTATCCGATTGGGGATCTGATCTGGAACCGCAAAACGCTGCACCAGGTGTTTGATCCTTTCGACAGTCCGAATCTGATTCTTTCCATTAAACACGGAGAATCGGATTTTTTCCGCCATCTTCCTCTCAACAAACAGTTTCTCAGATCCACGCACAAAAAAATCGTCGAGCTTCAGGCACGGAGAGAATACGAAGGCTGTGGAGAGTATCCCTCCTATATTGGCAACGATGTGGAGAAGATCCAGGACTTGCTCCAGGGAGTGACCGGCCTGATCGGCATGTCCGTCTGGTGCCAGACCGGCGGCTGGACACGGTTCCGCAAACTGACGTATACCGAACAGTCCTCGGTGTGGAATGAGATCAACGTATGGGTTTGTCTGAGGATCTTCAAGGAACGGGAATCCGCCCCTCAGGCTCTGCGTTCCTACGCCGCACACTATTGGACTCCGGAGAAAGGAGAACCGTTGATTGCCCTGATGAATGCATCCGATCAGGCCGTCAAAACGCTGCTGTATATCGATGAGTATGCGCAGCGGAAACTGTTTTTCCGCAGGGTACGGCTGCCTTCCACTCTGAGTGTCTACTGGGACCGTATTTTGATTCTTCACCCCATCCGTAAAATCCTGCGGTGTTTGGTGGATTCCGGAGAGGCCAAAGTGGATCAGGGTATGAAGGCTCTGCGAATCGTGGATGAAATGAGGGGGATCGCGAAACGGGAGGAACTCCCCTCAGAAGGCTTGGACTTTATGTACCACACCTTTGAAATCCTCGCGGAAGCACGGAAATACTATTTTCTGCCTTACAGTGAGCAGCAGACCCGTGATCTTCGGCAGATGATCGATGCCTACAAGCATCTCTATCCTGTACGCTATTCCGTACGAATGGAGCTCACCCCGTTTAAGGTCAAATCCCATACCTTACGGATTTTCCTCGGGACAATGTTGAGAGAAAAGCGGGGATACCGGGCATTTGATCATGTGTTCACCGTACGCTTTCTCTCGATTCTTTTTCCGGTGGTCAAACGCATGGGCACAGGTGTGATCCCGGATTTCGTCCACAAACAGGCCATGGGGCTTGAAGCGGTATTCAAGTAACCCACATCCCCTGTAACCCCGCAGGACCTGCGGGGAACAAACTATTTTCCCGCAGGGCCTGCGGGATTACGACGAAGCGCTTGGAATTTCCTCCCAGAAAAGAGTTGGCATTTCACCTGGCCTTCTGTATCAATCCCACCCCTTCCAAACATCACCCCGGTGATTCGAGGAATTTTCGGTCGGAGCGTGGCTCAGCCTGGTAGAGCACTTGCATGGGGTGCAAGGGGTCGCTGGTTCGAATCCAGTCGCTCCGACCATTTTTTTTTAACACCACCATTCGGTGGTGTTTTCTTTTTTACGAAGCGACTGGAGTCGAACCAGCTAAGCGGTTTGAAACGTAGCGAAGCGGAGTAAGCCCAAACGGGCAACGCCCTTTGGGAGTCCGAAGGCCGTCAATCCAGTCGCTCCGACCATTTTTTTAACACCACCATTCGGTGGTGTCAGACTGTTGAAGAACCCAGTGATGTACGCTGGGTTTTTCTTTTTCCGATCAACCAGCCGTCGCGTTGCATAGAAGAGTGGTTTTTGAC
>DIYN01000041.1:0-53214 GCA_002429065.1 Verrucomicrobia bacterium UBA6053
TAGTTTTATTTAAAATGCTCTAACATCAGCTTCCGATAAAGATGGAAAAGGGAGGAGGCCCGTACTGAACGGAGTAACGATCATCCTTCCTGCTTCGCCCAGTCGCGGGGGGACATGCCGGTGTAGGCCTGAAACCGTTTCCGCAATGCCCGGGCATCCCGGAATCCACTTCGTTCGGCGACATCCCCGATTCGGATCCCGCCTTCTCGGAGAAGATGTTTGGCGTTCTCAAGACGAATCCTGGTCAATATCTCATATGGGGGCGGAAGTCCTGCATCCTTGAGTTTCAATTCGAGGGATCTTCTGGACAGTCCGACAGAGCGGCACAGTTCCTTCACAGTAACGGATTCCCTCAGATTCTCTGTGCACCATTGGTTGACCCGGCTGTACAGCTTCTGGGCTTCCGTTTGCCGCAGGCTTTTGCCTTGCAGAAATCCATGTGGAGCAATTTTTTCCAGTTCCGGTGCAGAGTCCGTTTCCCCGTTCAACCGGCATACAAGCCGCTGCACCAACCGCCGGCCAACCTCTTCTCCGTTCAACCGTACTGTCGCCAGCAATCCCCCCTGCTGATCCGATAGGTCGACCAGCACCAGCCCAACGTCTTCCGGAACTTTGCGGCCCAACTCCTCCTCGAGAATATGTATGGCATCCTGTGCATGTCCGTTTCCGGTCGCAATCAACGCAGTATTCTCGGGCAATTGCTGCAGGAACCGCCGAAACGCATGTTGGTGCTCATGCCATACATCCTGAAAGGTTTCCCCCTGGTTCATTCCCCGCAGCGTCATATTCAGTTCAAACACCTCCATGCCGAACGCACCCGCCTGTTCTCGTGCCCCTTCAATCCGCAGATGCGCATGCCATAATTCAGGCTGACTGAGCAGGGCCACCTGATGGTATCCGGAAGACGCCAGTTCCCGAACCGCCATTTTCCCCGCCTCCTGATCATCATTGACGACTGCAGGCCGGATGCCGTCCTGGAATCGATTGCTGTATCCAAGGTGAGGGGTCGCCAGGTCCTCCTCTTTCAGATCGCCCTTTTCCACTGCGCCAAGAAGCAATCCATCCGCTTTCAAATACTTCAGGGCGGCCAACGGAAAGCGGTAACTTCCAAGCCAGGAGAGAATTTCCACCTCTTCCAGTTTCCCCTGCTCAAGCACTCCACGCAGCACCGCATCATAAAATGGATTGGCATCATTCGAGCAGAAGGCAATCTTTTGAATCATGTGCAGACCCTAACGGATTTCACACGGAGGGAACAACGACATATTTCGCAAATGGGCCGTTTTCTGCATCTCTCAGCCCCCTCCTGGCTCTACATCAATGCCAACCAGGCGGTCAGCCCCACTGCGATCATCCCAAACCCCATTGAACGGAGACTCGGCCGGTTTCCATCCAGTCCCCAGGCCACAGGGATCATCATCACCGGAAGAGTCGACAGTGCCGCCTGAACCAATCCGGAGGGTGTGGAGGCCAACGCCTTCATGAGAAACATCATGCCGAGAACAGGCCCCATCGCCACAGACAGTCCCATCCAAACCCAGGGGTGGCCCTCGATTTTCCGATGAGGAATGAGTTCATCCGGCCGAAGCAGGGGGCGTTTGCCCAGCAGGGTTAGAATGGCAACCCAGGCCCAAACTCCCGCACCTCCAGCCAGAACACGGAAAAACGCCGCTTCCCAATCCCCGATTCCATCGTTCTGCTCAAAGGCCACCCGGTTTAAAGCGGCTCCCAGCCCCTGACCGATTCCGGACACCGCACCACACAACAACCCCCATTTCAATTCATGCGGGGAAAGGTGGGCCCGTTCTCTGGGAGCGACCGCACATCCTACGGCCATCAGAATGCCCGCCGCGCAGAGCAGTTTGTCAGGAGGGAGCCGTGTTCCGAGCATGTACCACTCTGCAATAAGGGCGGTGGGCGGAGCCAAACTGCAGACCATCAGGACGCCCATTCTAGGTCCCAGTCTGCGGTAGGTGCCGAACAGTGCGATGTCCCCAACCGTAAGATGCAGAAAACCGGAAAGAGCAAACAGGAGTGCCACCGTCCACGAGAGTGAACGCCCCGTGGCAACCAGGATCAACGCAAGCACACCGGAGGCGATCATGAGGCGGGTGCCATTGGCCCGGGCCGGACCATAGTGTCGGGAAATCCGGGACGACCCAAACCCGCCAAAGGCCCAGCAAAGAGCCGTCAGTAACGCATAGCCCATGGAGGCTTACTCGGCTTTGGGTTCCAGAAGCTCGGTCATGGAGCGGATAAACTCATACTCCTGGGTGCCTTTATCACGGCTGCGGTCCCAATTCAGGGACCATGTCATCCCCCCGCGAAACTGAGGGTAGCGGGTTTGTAGTTGACGCATCGCCTCCTCAAGTCTGGCTGGGGTCATATAACCACCTGCAGGAGCTGCGTTTGGGCTCGCGGGAAGACCTAACGCCACCTTCTCGACACCCAGGCCGGGAAACAGGTTGTTGGGATCCCGGGCGACCGGGAACCCTTCTGCAAGCATCGTCGTCAGACCCACTACAAAATCAACCGTCCCCTGTTCCACCACCGTATCCGGCTGACCCTCTCCGTGATACAGAAACTGCGAGCCGGAATTATAAAGCTGCATATGCACAACATCCAAGTCATCCCGCAGCGCGTGGATCACCGGAAGATAGCCCCCGAACGCCCCCCCATACCTATGATATCCAGCCGTCACATACTGTGTTTCCGGGGCGGCGGATAATAGAAGTTCTTTTCCATGCAGGGTTCGGAGTTCCCGCACCGCCTCGATGAAATGCCGGATCTTCGGTGAGCGGGGATTTCGAAAATCGGTGTCCCCGGGATCCAGCACCGTGGACACCCCCTCCAGATCAATATCGATGCCATCAAAGCCATATTCCTTGACGATACGGCTCATGGTGCGAACGAACGCATCCCGGGCCCTCGGGGTCTGGAGTTCAATGGGGTGACGGCCTCCTCCAATGGAGATTAAGACCTCCACTCCCCGCTGCTGGAGCATCTGGATATCCTGTTTAAGCACAGACGCGTCCTCCAGAGCCGGGCGAAATACCATATTCCCACTGTCTTTTGTCAACGGAACGGCAAAGGAAACCATCACCCGGGTCACCTCAGTGGGAATTTCACGTAACGGGATATAGGAGGCCGGAGAGGAGTTCCAGTTGTGCCAGTAACCGGCCACCAGCGGACGGTCAGTGCGGTGGGGAGGCTCCGGCGTGGGATTTTCCGATGTGCATCCCACCAGAACCGTCAGCAGTGTGAGTATTCGAAACAGCCTGATCATGGGTTACCCCTTTTTCATGCCGAGATGCTTTCGGTAATAGGCAAGTTCGGCCACACTGGCCTGAATATCGAAGTAGGCGTTGTGCTGATCCATGTCCTCCTTAAGGTGTGCCTCCGGAAAATACTCCCGGATGAAATCGGGGTCCGCTTTGGGCGGAACGTCCCGCCCCCAGAAATCGGTCCACTGGGTCTTCAGCGTGGAGACATCCAGCAGACGATAGTGAGAGCGGTTGAGAATCCCCGGCATCAACCGGCGAATCAAGTGCCAGTCATTATGGACACTGTTGCCGGCAATCAGGGGGCGATCCCCGGGCTGTTCGCGGATCGGGCCCATGGTTCGGTCAATGTACCCGCACAGCCGGACCTCAGCGTCACCTAGATTCACGGCATCAGGCCCGAGGCATCCGCGGACAATATGGGGAATATTCTCTTTGACCCAGGGGCTGATGCCTCGGTCATCCTGTCGTTTGATGAACAGATTGATGTCCTGTTCCGGAGGGGCGATTCGTTTGAGATTTGCATCTGTGACCATCAGGGCCACCTGAAGAATTTCAGCGGTTTCAAGGTCCAGACTTGAGAATTCGGCATCCAGCCAGAGGTATCCGGGGGCCTTTTTCTCAAACAAGTCGCCTTCACTCATCAATCAACCTCCACGGGTACCGGATCCAGCTTCCAGATCTCGTTATTGTAATCACTGATCGTCCGGTCGCTTGAGAACATGCCGACACGGGCCGTGTTGGCAATCGCCATTTTTGCCCACCTGGCTTTATCGCGGAAGGCGTGATCCACTTCGTGCTGGACCCGGACATAATCCTCAAAATCCGCCAGTACCAGGAATGGGTCACCGTGGTCGAGCAGGCTCTGTTTGATGGACAGCAGGACATTATGCTCACCGGGAGTGAAGAAGTCACTTCCGATCCACTCCAGCAGCATGTTGATCATCTCATTGGTTTCTGCAATTGCATGCGGATTGTATCCGGCGGCACGAATCGCCTCCACCTCTTCCACGGTTTTACCGAAGATGAAGATGTTCTCATCGCCCACGGAGTCTTTAATCTCAATGTTTGCGCCATCCAGGGTGCCGATGGTCAACGCACCATTCAGAGCCAACTTCATGTTCCCGGTGCCGCTGGCCTCTTTTCCGGCGGTGGAAATCTGTTCAGATAAATCCGCGGCAGGAATAATGCGGGCGGCAAGACTGACCCGGTAGTTGGGCAGGAAGACCACCTTGAGTTTTCCGTTGATCCGCTCATCGTGGTTAATGATGTTTCCGACCGAGTTGATCGCTTTGATAATGGTTTTGGCCAGGTCATATCCCGGAGCGGCTTTGGCACCGAAAATGAAGACCCGGGGCTGGATATCGAAATCAGGCTCTTGAAGCAGTCGACGGTAGAGATACAGAATATGCAGCAGGTTCAGGTGCTGACGTTTGTATTCGTGAAGGCGTTTGATCTGAACATCAAACAGAGCATGGGGGTCCACCTCCACTCCGCAGTCCTCCAGAATGATCCTGGCCAGACGCTCTTTATTCCGGAACTTGATGTCCATGAACTCTTTCTGGAACCCTTCATCGTCCATGTAGGCTTCCAACTGCTTCAGGGAATCGAGATCCCGGGGCCACTGACAGCCGATCTTATCCGAAATCAGTTTGGTGAGCTCCGGGTTACAGGCCACCAGCCAGCGGCGGGGAGTGATACCGTTGGTTTTGTTGTTGATCCGGCCCGGGAACAACTCGTTGAAATCGTGGAACAGGTTGCGTTTGAGAAGTTCGGTGTGCAAAGCCGCCACTCCGTTCACGGAGAAAGAGGCCACCACCGAGAGGTGGGCCATGCGGAGGTGTTTGACATGCCCTTCCTCCACCAGGGAAAGCTGACGAACCTTGGCCGCATCGCCCGGCCATTTGGCTTCGACCTCTTTCAAATGGTGTTTATTGATTTCGTACACAATCTGCAGATGCCGGGGAAGTACCCGGCCAAACAGCGGGACGGACCAGCGTTCCAGTGCTTCCGGCAGCAGGGTATGATTGGTGTATGCAAACGTTTGCGTCACGATGCTCCAGGCTTCATCCCAGGTCATGTCTTCCTGATCGTGCAGGATGCGCATCAATTCGGGGACCGCGACCGCCGGATGGGTGTCATTCAATTGAATCCGGACTTTTTCCGGAAACGCAGCCCAGCCCTCGTATTCGCGTTTGTACCGGCGGATAATATCACGCAGAGAACAGGCGACAAAGAAATACTGCTGGACCAGCCGGAGCTCTTTTCCGTTCTCAGTTTTATCATTCGGATAGAGAACTTTGGAGATGACCTCCGACATGTTCTTCTCCTGAACCGCCTCGACATACCCGCCTTCGTTAAACACAGACAGGTCCAGATCTTCCGAAGCACGCGCCTCCCAGAGACGGAGGAAATTGACCGTGTTGGTGCCGTATCCGGCAATCGGGATATCGTACGGAACTCCCACCACCGTCCGGGTGTTTATCCATTTGGGGCGGTATCGGCCTTCATCATCAAATACGCTCTGCACTTCTCCGTACACCGGAATATTCTGCGCATATTCAGGACGGATGATCTCCCAGATGTTTCCGAAGCGCAGCCAGTTGTCAGGATGTTCAATCTGATACCCTTTCTGGAACTCCTGGCGGAAGAGACCAAACTCGTAGCGGATACCATACCCGACCGCCGGGAGGTCCAGTGTCGCCATGCTGTCGAGGAAACAGGCCGCGAGACGTCCCAGACCTCCGTTTCCGAGCCCCATGTCCACTTCATCCCCACGCAGCTCTTCATAGTCGACGTCGAGTTCGTCAAGAGCCTGCAGCATCTTCCGGTGCACACCGGCATTATGCAGGTTATTGTCCAGCAGGCGCCCCATGAGATATTCCAGCGAAAGATAGTACACCCGTTTCGCCTGGGCTTTCTGATGGGCGTTCTGGGTGGCAATCAATCGATTGGTCAGAATATCCTGAACCGTACGGGAGACCGCCTTTCTCCAGTCTGTAATGGAGGCAATCCCTTTCGCTTGGGCCTGGGTGTACCAGAGATGGTACAGGATTAGATCTTTGATTTCCTCCACCGACATCTCGGCGGTGGGTTTCTGTTTCACGGGGACGCAGTCAGGACTCATGTTTGTTTCAGGGAAGGAAGTTTTACGTTGAAACCGCACCGTTATTCGCAGGGCTGGCGAAAGAAAAGCGAAAAACCCGCAGCCAAAGATGAGAATTCCACGAAATGACAGTTGTGTGTCTCCCGCAACCTCAAGGGTCGCCCCCGCCCCTCACATTCCGGTGGGGACCCGAACCGTGCAGACGGCCTCGCCGTGGTCAGGGATGCCGCTGTACGCGGGACCCAACGCCGGATGTACCGTGGATTGTCCTGAGGAATCGAGGCGTCCTACTCCTCAAAATCGACCACTCGCCGTTCGGTGGCAATTTCTTTCACAAACGCCACGACCTCCTGGTGTGCCGGATGTACCTGATAACGGCTGAGCGCCTCCCAGTCTGCAAAACTGGACAACAGTACGATGTCCGAGGCGGTATCCGCCTCCTTTTCGTTGATCCCCACATTCAGCGACAGGATGTCCTCGATCTGTCCCGGGAGGTCTTCCAGCACTGATTTCAGTTTCGCCAGAATACCGGCCTTGTCCAAGCCGTCAACTTCCTCTTTGACTTTCCAACAAACAACGTGCGTAACCATGGATATGTCCTTTGGGGTTCAGGAAGCTCGGCTTCCCAGCTTACGGATATGCAGAAAATGTTCTTTTTCCACCGGTTGAATGCTGAGTCGCTGACCTCGTTTTGTCACCAGCAGTCCCTCCAGCTCCGGATCGTCTTTCAGTTCCGTGAGAGGAATCATGCGCTTGAATTTTTTCACAAACTTCATCTGACGCTGCACCCAGCGAGGATCCTCCGGATCCGATTTAGGATCGTAGTACTTGCTCTTGGGATCAAAGGCGAGTTCATCCGGTTCCGGTCCGGAGATCACCTCCATCTCGCCCACCACCCCGGGAGGAGTGGCATTGCTGTGATAGAACAGGGCTCGATCCCCCACCTGCATGGTATCCCGCAGGAAATTCCGTGCCTGGTAGTTCCGGATACCGTCCCAGGGTTCCACGCCGTCGCGTTCTAAATCATCAATCGAATACGCATCGGGCTCACTCTTCATCAGCCAGTACTGTTTTTGTTTTGCCATGACCGGAGTGTAGCGGTTGATCGCCCTATTGCAACCCCGATTGCGGACATGAGATTGCAGGCGCAAGAATGGGGTCCAAAATCCCAACTCCATGACGTGTCAGCGGTCCAAGAGAGTGGCGGGAGCCCTTCCAGGACCCGGTTCCGATGCTGTTGCGTAAACGCGACAGCCACTCTACGGCCTCTGTAACCTTTATGAAATTACGGATCTATCTCCGTCTCCGGCTCCTTCAATCCCATCAGTTTTGCAGGATCTTTTGTGGTCACCGAGGAAGTCCCGGCTTCTACAAATGTTTTGGCAGTTTCAGGATCCTCCACCCCCCAGACATGGAAGGAATATCCCTTGTCCAGAATGCGCTGAACATCACCTGATGTCACATGCCGTTTATTGGCGCTCAGTCCATCCGCACCGCTCTCCTTCAACGTTTTTAAGATCCGGTCCCATGATGGCGCGATCTTTCCAATCACACCTCGTTTTCGACTCACGATCCAAAAAGCGGTAAGTTCAGGCCGTTTCGACTTCAGTTCCCGAATCACCTCCGGGTCAAAACTGATCACCCGGAGGTGTGTGTCCTGAAGATCGGAGATCTCGATCTGCTTGAGAAGATTCGGCAGCATGCCCACTCCCCCCTTCACTTCTATGTAGAAATACCGGCCCGGAGGGACCGTGTTCGCCACTTCCGCAAACGTGGGAATGTGGCTTGACTCCTTTGTCCGGCCCGTGCTGACATCCAAGGCACGCAGCCTTTTGTAATCCGTGGTGGCAACCGTCATTTTCACCGGAGCGACTCTCCCGGTATGCTTGTCATGAATACACACAATCACGCCGTCAGCGGTCATGCGGAAATCAGCCTCAATCGCATCTGCGCCCTCCCGAAAGGCGGTCTCAAAGGCTTGCAGCGTATTTTCAGCGTAGCGATCCGGGGCTCCGCGATGCGCCACGATCAGCGGGGGCTCCTGACTAAACGCCCTGAAGCTGAAGACCACACTCCATACCATACCCGCCCAATGTTTCATCCTGCTGCTTCCTCCCTGTCCAAAGTGGCCTGTTTCCCGATTCCGCGAATCATTCCACGAAAAATCACAGCATGAACCGGGTAAATTCCGAACCAGTACAGGTTTCCTCCCAGCCCCATGGGATCGAACACCGCTGTCTGCCGCAGGGTGCACCCTCCTGGTTCGAGAGGGGTCACCTCAAACTCCAGCCATGCCCGGCCGGGAAGTTTCATCTCCGCCCGGAGCCGGAGCTGACGTGGTCGATCCACGTTCTCCACCCTCCAGCAATCCAGAACATCCCCCGGATGAAGGACGTCGGGATCTTTTCGGCCCCTCCTCATGCCCACCCCGCCCAACAGCTCATCCACAGCCCCCCTCACATACCAGAGCCAGGTCCCGAAGTACCATCCCTGGTTTCCACCGATCCGCTCCACGGTGGAAAACACCACATCAGCCGGTGCCGTGATGTGCAAGGTTCTGGAATCGACCAGACGCGTGCCAAAGCGAACACCGGCCCATGTCCGATGCGTGTTCCCCGCAGACAATGAGTCTGACCAACGGGTGGTGGCGCAGGTCTGATCCTCCTCCTCCAGTGCCCGGCTGATGGCCTCTCTCACACCGACAGGTGAGACCTCAAATCTCTTGGCTCCTTCGGGATTCCGCACCACGCTGGGATGCAGGATGCTCTGAATCAGCTTTTTGCCAATCCGGGCAAACAGGGGGGTCACCAATCCCAGCCAGAGACTGGACACCCTCGGACTGAGAAAGGGCACCGGGACATGAAGGCGTTTCAATCCCCTCACCTCCGCGTAGGTATCCATGATTCCCTGATAGGAGGTCACCTCCGCCCCACCGATTTCCACCACACCCGCCCAGTCATCCCGGTCCGTCAATCCCTGTTCCAGATAGTCCAGCAGATCGTCTACATGAATGGGCTGTGCCTGTACCCGCACCCACCGGGGAGTCACCATAATCGGAAGCCGCTGAACCAGGGCGCGAATCATTTCAAACGAAAGGCTTCCTGCTCCCAGCACAATCGAGGCCCGAAACTCCAAAACAGGGATCCCCGAAGCCCGGAGGATACGTCCCGTTTCCAGGCGGCTTCTCATGTGCGGGGATAAAGGGGTGTGTTCGTCCGCAAGACCACCCAAGTAAAGAATCCTTTTCACCCCTGCGGCCTTCGCGGCCTCGCTGAACGCCTCCGCACTTTCCCGTTCCCGTGCCTCAAACTCCCCGCCCTCTCCCATCGAATGGATGAGGTAATAGGCGGTGTGCACGTCCTGCATGGCCGCAACCAGGGTCTCCGGTTTTAAAACGTCCGCCGCCACGGGTTCCAGATCCTGACTCCACTTTGCCTCGAGTCCTTCCGTACGGCGCGCCATGGCACGGATGGGATTTCTGCGTGTCACCAGGCGGGCCAGGAGCCTCCCTCCAATGTAACCGCTGGCCCCTGTGACCAGAATACGATCTGTATCCTTCATGACCACAGTCTACCCGGTTTTGCTTCAGACACAACCGGGGACTGCGTGTTCCGGAAACCCTAAGCTGACACCCGGCCTTTCTCCCTGCAGGAGCGGATTCCCCTGTCGGCCTTACTCGCTTTTGACAGCTCCGAATGCAGCGAAGCACGAATGCTTGTGCAGGAGTTCCGTGGTCCTGAACCCTACCTTTTTCAGCAAATCGAGCTGATACAGAACCGAACGGGGTGAATCCTCCTGATCAATGTAGGCAAAGACCTGTTCCTGATAGGACACACCTCCAAGGCCGATGAGATAGTCCGCATATCGCTTCCACATCAGGGTGTGAAGAGCGTGGTTCTCATGGCTGACCATATCCGTGATCCAGATCGAACCACCCGGGCGGAGAAGGGAATAGAGCTTACGAAAAGTGGTTTCCCAATCCTCTTCCTCCCTCAGATGATGCAGCACAGCGGCCGCCAGAATCACATCATACCCTTCTTCCGGCAGCGGGACTTCCCGGAGATCACCCTGAAACGTCCGAATCACTCCGGAAGTTTCGGAGGAAATTCTTTCTTTCGCTTTGAGCAACATGGGCTGACTTAAATCGCAGAGATCGCAGTCGAAGTCCCCTGCATATTCTCTCAGCAGTTTGATGGTGTTGTTTCCGGCCCCGCAGCCGATATCCAGGCATCTGTTGATGACCGGTGTCGCGGTCACGGCGGCCTGAGTGATCAGTTCCATCGACAGCGGTGCATCCACAGTTGCTGCCTGTCCGGTCTCCAGATTGGAAAACCGTTCGACATCGTGATCGAAGCGGGTCCGGATGTCGTCGAGGGAGGATTTTTCTGACAAAGGGGTTTTCATCTTTACGTGGGAAAGATCATGTACAGTCGCTTATGAGGGGGAAAATCCCTTCAGTACCTTGCGGATAAACGGTTCTTTTCCTTGCGTATAGTGCGTTCGGCGGTCGCAATATTCAATGGCCAATACTTCCTTAAGTTGTCCATATTCGCGGGCCAGCCGTGTATCCTCCCGTAACCGATCCCGGAAAAACACCAGTTCGTCGAAACGACTCGACTGCCGGGTCGACACATGAATGTAGTGGGTTCTCTCCCGCTCGGGGCCTTTGGCCAGAAAGAAGTCTCCGATGTCTTCCCGGTCGCCGAAGTAGGTGTATCCGTAGTCAGCCAGATCGTGCGCGAGCACGTCGACATCTCGTCCGTCCTCCACTTCGACCGCGATGTCAATGAGAGGTTTGGCCTTGATTCCCGGTACCGCAGTGCTGCCGACATGCGCGATCCTGAGAATGGAGACCGTGCATGCGGACAGGACGGTCTCTTTTTCTTTCACATATTCATGGGCCCATCCGGGATCATATGGGGACAGGTGTACCATTCCGCGTTTCAGGCCAATCATGGGGTTTGCAAGGTCAATGGGTGGGAGCCACTCCGTCACTTCAACCGAGATCCACCTTTCTCGACAGGGTGGCAATGTACATGCATGCATATTTGTTGAGCGGAGTGGAGGTATCATCCCAGTCATCCTCATAGAACCCGGAAATCACAAGGCCGGCATCGATCTGCCCCGCAAGTTGATCCTCCAGAGTATGTCCGAACTCGTATGCAAGCCCTTCCTTCACAATCTGATCCCGCTTTTCCCTCGGCAGACTTTCCACGTCGGAAAACGGAAGCGAATACCGGACCTGGAGCACCCCCGACTGCTCGGCTTCTTCGTGATCAAACAGAAAAAACATCGGGTTCATCACTCCTGAAAGCAGCCGTCCTCCGGGTCGTAACACCCGGCTGCATTCCTGCCAGACCGGGCGGATGTTCTCTGCAAACACATTTGAGACCGGGTGAAAAATCACATCAAAGCATCCATCCGTAAACTCAGAAAGATCGGCCATATCGCCTTGGACGGTCTCCAGCACCAACCCGTCGCGTTCGGCCACCAAACGGTCTTTTGCGAGTTGTTCATCTGAATTGTCGAAACTGACCACCTCCGCGCCTGCAGCAGACAGCACAGGGGCCTGCTGCCCTCCTCCAGAGGCCAGACATAACACCTTTGTTCCCCTCAGGTCTCCGAACCAGTTGCGGGGAACCGGCTTGTTGGGGGTGAGGATGACGTTCCAGTCCCCTTTCCGGGCAGCCTGGATGGTTTCCGCATCGACCGGCTGGCTCCAACGACTGCCGGAAGTGGATTGCCGGTTCCAGGCTTTTCGGTTGTACTCGACGATATTCATACGTTTTTCTCACAGGCGTTCCCATGTCCCGGAATCACTCCGAGAGTCAGGTTCGTTTCACCATACACGGAATACACCGGGATGCGATCCTGATTTGGCTCTGCACCCGCCGGAAGTGGTCATGATCACGAACGTACGCAGCCTTCCTGGAGACGGAAAGAGACCGACCGGTGAATCCGTTTTCTTTTTTGCTATTTGAAACCGGAAGACGTACACTGTCCCTTCACGATCTCCGAATATGTGTTTCGGCATTCCCTGGAGAACAGCATTCTATCACGCCAACATCACAGAGCCTCTCATGAAACCACTCTTCTCTCTTTGTCTCCTGGTCAGCGGACTTCTCCTCACCTCATGCCGTTCCACGGGATATGCAGTGAAAGAAAAATTCGGCATTGAGAAACGTGATATTCTGGTCAGTGATGTGGAAGCGGCCCGGGATTCACAGGAGGATGCAAAAGAACAGTTTGCCTCTGCGCTCGAACAGTTTCAGAGTGTCGTGGATGTGGATGGAGGTGACCTGGAGAAAAAATACAACAAGCTCAGCAAAGAGTACAAAAAAAGTGAATCCAGAGCCAAGGCCGTCAGCAGCCGGATCCAGGAGGTGGAACGGGTGTCACGCGACCTGTTCAAAGAGTGGGAGAAAGAGCTGAAACAGTATCAGAGTGCAGAGCTCCGTCAGTCCAGCAAACAGCAACTGCAGATGACAAAAAAGCAATTTGAGGAAATGCTCGCCACCATGAAAGCGGCGGAAACAAAAATGACACCTGTGTTGATGGCCTTCAATGATCAGGTCCTGTACTTAAAGCACAATCTGAACAGCCGGGCGATTGCCAGCATCCAGACCCAGGCTGCGGATGTGACCCGTCAGATTGAGGAACTGATTCTGGACATGAATGAATCGATTGAGGAAGCCAACGAATTCATCAAGTCCATGGAGGGATAATCGCCTCCGTTTTGTGCCGCCGTGACGCGACGCTGCTTCCTGAATCTGTCTGTCTTCCTGCTGGTAGGGTGCCGAACTCTCCCTCCACGTTCTCCCGTACCGAAGGACTTCGTGAATGAATCCGTGATTCCGGGTATTCCGAATGCACGGAACTGGGGAGACAACCTCCCGGATATTTACCGAACACCGCTGGAGCTGGACATCCAGGAGCTGGAGCAGGTGTACCCCGCCTGGGTGGACACGCCTCATTCCTATCTGGCGCTCTCCGGAGGGGGGCCGATGGGGGCCTTCGGGGCCGGTGTGCTCATCGGGATGACCCAAAAGGGGGACAGGCCGGACTTTCAGATCGTCACCGGGATCAGTGCAGGTGCATTAATTGCACCCTTCGCCTTTCTTGGACCGGACTATGATCCTATTCTGGTTCAGGTGTTCACCAACAGCCATACAGAGGATATTCTTCAGCTTCGTGGCCCGATCTCTGCTCTGAATCTGGATGCCGTCACTTCTTCCGCTCCGCTCAAGGCCCAGATCGATCAGGTTGTAGACCGTGACCTGATGCGGGCTCTTGCCGCCGAACATCGGAAAGGACGCCGGCTGCTGATCGGCACCACCAACCTGGATACCGAACGGCCGGTCACATGGAATCTGGGTGCCATCGCGGTGGTCGATACTCCGGAGGCACTGGCATTAATCCGAAACATCTTACTCGCCAGCGCGTCGATCCCAGGAGCATTTCCTCCGGTCCAAATCGAAGTCCACGTCAACGGAGTTCCGTATGACGAACTCCATGCAGACGGGGGGATGACGAATACCATCTTTCTGTACCCCTCCCAAATGGACTGGGATCTGTACACAGAGAAACTCAGAGTCCCGAAGGCACCGCGACTATATCTCATCCAGAACATGTATGTGGAACCCAGTTGGCGCCCCATGGAGAGAAAAACCCTCCCCATTGCGATCCGGGGATTTATGTCCATGCTCCGCAGTCAGGGTGTGGGGGATCTTCAACGAATCTCCACCCTGGCTGAACGGGACGGGATCAACATCCGGTTGGCGTACATTCCCTCCAGCTTCATCGAGGAACCGGAGGAAATCTTTGATCCGGAGTGGATGACCCGTCTGTTTGAGCTGGGCAGGGAAATCGGAAGCGAAGGAGCCTGGAAGTCGCCTTCTCTCCTGCTTCCGGCCACTGAACATCCCTCCAGGCCACACGAGAAACTCTAAGCAAGAAACAGGCGGATTCGGGATGCAAGCCTCCTGATCCGGCGTAGACTGACCACATGATCACGTCCGTATTGATGACAGGGGCCTCAGGTTTGGTGGGTCGTTCCGCCCGATCTGCATTGGAAAAACAGGGAATTCGGGTCACGCCTCTCTCCCATGCGGATCCCGCCTGGGACTGGAGCCGTGGCACTCTGGACCGCAAGGTCCTCGAGGGCATGGATGCGGTGATCCATCTCGCGGGGGAACCGATCGCGGAAACACGCTGGTCAGAGCAGCAGAAGGAAAAAATCCGCTCATCCAGAATCAATGGGACTCAGGCCATTGCAAACGCCATGGCCGAAATGGCCTCCGGTCCCAAGGTACTGGTCATGGCGAGTGCGATCGGGTTTTATGGGGAGCGGGGAGAAGAGGAACTGACCGAAAAATCGGACACTGGAACTGGATTTCTGCCACAGGTGGTCCGTGAGTGGGAAACTGCCGCCCACCCCGCTTCGGAAGCCGGGGTCCGCGTGGTTCAACTCCGCCTCGGAATCGTGCTTTCCCGGGAGGGGGGGGCCTTGGCTAAAATGCGCTGGCCCTTTATATTGGGACTCGGGGGGCCGCTTGGATCCGGAACGGCATGGATGAGCTGGATTCACCTGGAGGATGTCAGCCAGGCGATCGTCCTGGCCGTCATTCAACCAGACTGGCGTGGTGTCTACAACCTCACCGCTCCAACGCCTGAGACCAACCGGGTCTTTTCCAAAACACTCGCCTCCACTCTCTCCAGGCCCTGCCTGTTTCCGGTTCCCCCTTTCATGTTGCGCCTTCTGTTCGGCGAAATGGCCGACGAGGCACTATTGGTGAGTTCCAGAGTGATTCCAGAGCGTTTGATACAGTCAGGATTCGTTTTTCAGCACCCAGAACTCGCTCCCGCATTAGCGGATCTGCTGAAACGCACCTGATGTGACCCGAGTGGTTCGCACAGGATCGACCGGAAATAAACCCTCTAAAAATCCCTTAAACATTGGGGATTTCGTATTCGAAAGGGTCACCTCCGAGAAAGATTGAACATTTTTCAATAGACATTGACTACAGTTATCGTCTATAACGATAGGTAATTCTTTTCATTATTTTCTGAAAATTTGATAAAAGTCAAAAATAAGCACCTCCTCTATGTAAGAAGCCTGACGATTGTCCGAACCAATATATGAACCACTCACCAAGAGTACATCATGAGCGAAAACGACAGCACATTCCGAGCCTACCTCCGCAGTATCTCCAAAGAGCCTCTCCTCACCCGTGAAGAGGAAAATGAACTGGCGGTCGGAATTAAACAGGGCGACCAGAAATCCATCGACAAGATGGTACGCTGCAACCTTCGTCTCGTGGTGAAAATCGCCCGCAACTATGCAGGCCTGGGTGTTCCACTGATGGATCTGATTGCCGAGGGGAACATTGGCCTGATGAAAGCCGTGGAGCGGTTCGATCCCGAGAAAGGTGGCAAGATGAGCACATACGGAGCCTGGTGGATCAAGCAGGCCATCAAACGGGCTCTCACCAATCAGTCCAAAACCATCCGTCTGCCCTCACACCTTCTCGACAAACTGAACCGGATCCGGAAATTCTCCTACGACTTCCACGAACAACACGGACGGGAGCCGAATAACAAAGAGATTGCGGAACACATGGGAGTGAAGCCCGGCCAGATTGCCCACTGGAAAGCGATGTCCTTCAATCCTTCCTCTTTGGATGCGCCCATCGGCGATGAGGATGGTGGCAGTTTTTCCGATCTGATTTCAGACGAAAAATCTGAAACCGGCTTCGAAGCTCTGGATCAGATGCAGGTTCGCAATCAGATCACCGACCTGTTGCACCATCTCGATGATCGGGAACTGAAAATCCTGAATTATCGGTATGGACTGGATGGCCGTGAGCCGGAAACGCTGGAGAGTGTGGGAGAACGGTTCCACATTACCCGTGAACGCGTTCGTCAGATCCAGAAAAGCGCACTTGAAAAGCTCAAGAGTTTGTTCGATGATATCGACACACCCAACCTTGAGAGCGAAAACCTTCATGCAGCCGCTACCTGAATCTGAGCTACATCTTTACGAAACACTGATTCGTGACGTGCCGGACTTTCCGAAGTCCGGCATCGTTTTTAAAGACATCACCCCCCTCTGTGCCGATCCCACTGGATTCCGCACCTTTATCGACCGATTGGTCACGGTCTGCAAAGACTGGAATCCGGATGCCATTGTGGCCATCGACGCAAGAGGGTTTTTGTTTGGCGGGGCCTTGGCAGAGCGACTCGGACTTGGGGTCATCCTGGTCAGGAAAAAGGGCAAGCTTCCTGCCGAGACACATGAAGTCTCCTATGACCTGGAATACGGGAGCGCAACGCTGGAAATGCATGTCGGAGCCTTGGAGAAAGGGCAGAGAGTGGTGATTCTCGACGACCTGCTCGCAACGGGTGGAACGGTGGAAGCCACCTTGGAACTCTGTCGACGCCAGGGAGCAGAAATAGCAGGGTGCGCCTTTCTCGTGGAATTGGCGTTCCTGGGGGCGAGAGCACGATTGGGGTCCGTACCGATTTTTGCCCCGGTTCAGGTGACGGGAGAATGAGAATCGCCCTCCGCACCATCCTACTCCTGATCAGCACCGGTATTCTGGTGGTGGCCCTGCTTCCACCGCAGGGGCGAAGGACTCAGGATGAGGTGGAGGTGTTGATCGAAGGACTTGTCGAACAGCAAATGCCCACTCCCACTCCGGAAGTACAGGATGCATCCCCTCCCCGTTCCCAAGGAAGCGGGATTGTGCGGGAGATGTTGGGCGGAGCCCAGATCGATGCCGGATTGAAGGCAAAAGATGTCATCGGTGAGGTCAATGAGATCCGGCAGCAGCAGATCGATGCTTTAGATGCAGACTGATTCTGCGGGTGTTTCCTTCATTCCAGACGCACTTTACGTAGTCGCGGCCTATTATAAAAGGTGCAAAAACTTATAATCTGGTTTTGCCTTGAAAAGCCCATCCGTTTCTCGATTCTAGGGCTCCCGACACCATCGTAACTATAATCTGATTACCAAATCGAGAGGAAGACATGTCAGACCAATTCACGGAAGTCACCCACCAATCCTGGTTCAGCCGCATCGGAGGCGCAATAAAAGGCGTACTGATTGGGCTGATCATTTTCATTGTCGCGTTTCCCCTGCTGTTTTGGAATGAGGGCCGCGCAGTTCGCACCTTTAAATCCCTGAATGAAGGGGCGGGTACGATCATCGAAGTCAGCGCCGATACAGTGGACCCTGCCAATGCCGGAAAACTCATTCACATTACCGGAGACGCCGTCTCCCCGAACCCGGTGACCGATCCGGACCTCAACCTCGAAGTGGAGGCGCTCAAATTGATCCGGAACGTGGAAATCTTCCAGTGGAAAGAAACGATCAAAACCACGGAAAAGAAAAACGTTGGAGGGAGTACCACCAAAACAGAAACTCCGGTTTATGATAAAGTCTGGGTGGATTCTCCAATCGATTCCAGCTCTTTCAAAGACAAAGGCCCCCACACCAATACAGGGTCTCTTCCTCTTCAGGATAACAAGGCGGTTGCGACTCCGATCACCGTGGGCGCATTTACCCTGAACAGCACCCTGGTCGGTAAAATCGGAAACACATCCAGCTTCAAACTGGATGAAAGCTTCCGCCTGCCCGATGCTCTTGGTGCAAAGGCTGCAGTGGTGAACGGGGGGATCTATATTGGCGAAAACCCCTCCAGTCCGGCCATTGGTGATGTCCGGATTACCTTTGCGCAGGTCCCCTCCGGTCCGGTCAGCATTGCCGCCCAGCAAGTATCCGATACCTTTGAAGCTTTTCAGGCAGAAGCCGGGAACAGCTACCAGCTTCTGCAGACGGGAATCCATTCCGCCGCAGCGATGTTCGAGAAAGCTCAGTCGGATAACAAAATGATGACCTGGATCCTTCGTGGAGCTGGGTTTTTACTTATGGTGATCGGCCTGGGAATGATCTTCAAGCCCCTTTCTGTCCTCGCCGATGTGTTGCCGATCCTGGGCAACATCGTGGGAGCAGGAACCTTCGTGATTTCACTCCTGATCGCCTTCTGCTGTGCCACCATCACCATTGCCATTGCCTGGATCGTCTACCGTCCCATTCTCGGCGGCATCCTGCTGGTGCTGGCGATCGGCAGCATCGTGCTGGTCACCACCAAACTGAAAGCGGCAAAGGCAAAGAAAGCGGCAGCGGTCCCTGCAGGCGCGTAAGCGTTCGACTCGTGCTCTCAACAGGTGCGGGCATGCCCGCACCTGTTTTCGTGTTCAGACCCCGAATCCGAGTGCGCGGAACAGAGTCTCCTCCTCTACGGGTACGCCGATGAGGCGGGTCGCATCAAATTCACGTCGATGCGGATAATTCCGCCGTAGAAAGGTGAACCGTTCCCCGATGTCCCCTGAGCCCTGCCGCAGCATTTCATCATCTTTCCGCAGATCATAACAGGCTCGGACGGCGGTCCTCAACCGCTCTTCCAACGAACCGGTTTCGGGAAGCACACACTCAGGGTTCAGCGCGGCAGGCATCTGGGCTTTTGCGTCCCAATCGGGAACATCCGCCTGCATGGCCTGTCGCAATGCCTCCCGGACCTGCGATGTCCCATTGACTTTTCCTTCCAGAGAATGCCCTGCGATATGAGGTGTTGCAAAATCCGATACCGCCAGAAGATCCAGAGGAATCGAGGGTTCAGGATCCCATACATCCAGGATGAGCGCAGACAACGCTCCGCTCTGACGGGCGTCCAGCACGGCAGACCCATTCATGGCCTCTCCCCGGCAGGCATTGATCAGGATCGCGCCCGGTTTCAGTTTCCGAACGGCTTCCTCACTCAGAAGGTCCCGAGTCGGCCAGGGTCCTGCTTCGATGAGAGGGACATGCAGGGTGACGACATCCGATTCCCGGAGCAGGGTCTCCAGATCGACAAACGGACCAGGAGCACCTGCGGCGGCTTTTGGCGGGTCATTCCGCAGGACCCGCCCTCCCAGTGCGGTCCATTTCGCATCCACCCGGGTCCCCACCTGTCCATGCCCAACAATCCCCAGGGTCAGATCCTGAAGTCGAAATCCCTGCTCGAGCTGAATCTCCAACAATGCAGCCAGCACATACTCGGATACGGCATTTGCATTACATCCGGGTGCGGCAGAGAACGTGATCCCCAGATCCTCAAGTCCCGCAATATCCACATGATCCGTACCGGCAGTACAGGTGCCGGCAAACTGAACCCCACTGCCTTCCAGGAGCGTGGGGTCTAAACGGGTTTTCGAGCGGGTGACCACGGCATCCGCCCCCCGGACCCTATCCGCATGGATCCGGTTTTCGGGAACCAGGGTGACATTCCCAAAGGCGGCAAAGGCCTCTTGACCATAAGAAACACTGTCTGCACAAATTACGTTCATTCGTTGCAAATCCTGAAAAAACGGTTCATAACATCCCCATGATCTATCTACGCTCTCTGGACGATCAAATCATTATTCAAGTGGACGAGGGGCAAAACCTCCTCGTGGGTCGCCTGCCCAAATGCGACATCGTGCTTGAAGATGGTTCCGTCTCCTCTCAGCATGCCCGACTCCAACTGATCGAACAGAAGCTGAGGGTGGTGGATATGGGAAGCACCAATGGCACCCGGGTCAACTACGCGGCGATTGATGATCCGGTCTACCTTCTCGATGGCGACACTCTGGAATTCGGGAACGTCAGCTTCACCATTGATGGTGCCTCGTTGATCACCCCCGCAAGCGAATCCACGGCCATGGCCGCAATTGTGGATCTGGACCCTCTGGAAGCGTCTCAGGCCCTCTCCGACACCATGCTCTCCATTCCTCTTCCGGATGAAACGGAACTGGAACAGATGATTCAGGAATCCGCCAATAAAGGCCAGAATCAGGAGGGATCTTCCTCAGACGCTTCTTCTGAAGAGGAGGTGGTCGTCCTGGCCCCTGAAGCGATCAGCTTCCGCATTGCACTGGGGCTACTTCTGATGGGTGGACTTGTTCTTCTCGCGCTGCTATGGTTCCGCCCCGACACCCTCTGAGACCCGCAGGATTCACTCTGGTCGAAGTCCTGGTGGCCGTATCACTGGTCGCAGTGGTGGGTACGATCGCCCTGCTGCTGCTCAACAGCACCCGGAATGTGGCCGCTGAAGTGGAGCAACAGATGATCTCTCCCATGGAGCGAATCCGTGTGAATCTGGAAGAGGAGCTGTTTCATCTCCACCGGAAACTGCCGGATGACAACTGGCCCACCTTTGAACTGCGGGAAGGCCAGTCTCTTCACTTCACGACCCGTCTCCCCCTGACTGGAGATACCCACCGTCTCCCGGTGGTGTGCCGCTATGAACCTGATGGAACATCCACCCGTCGGAGTCTGGAGAGTCCGTACCTTTCTTCAGCGGTTACAAACCGACTGGACATGATTCAGGGGCCGCTGACCTTCGAGGTAAACCTGAATGGGCTCTGGGTCAGGGACTGGCCCGCTGAAGAACCCGATACCTCAGGCCATCCGCCTGTCCTCATTCGGCTTTCGTCCAGGAATACGGCCTATGTGTTACCCATTCCCGCTCACATGCGGATGAGAGCGGCAGACTCAGATCGGGCCGAGTGAGTCGGTAAGGACAAGCAAAACCTGCCGAATCATCCTTATGAGTCCCCCTGCCCCTATTCTAGTCTGGTTTCGAAATGATCTTCGCCTTGACGATCATCCTGCTCTGTTCCATGCCGCCGCATCAGGGGCTCCTGTCATTCCCGTTTATCTGCACACACCACGAACGCGTTCCAGATGGACACGGGGAGGGGCATCCCGTTGGTGGCTCCACTACGCTTTGGAGGACCTTCACCAACAGCTGACAACGCTCGGGTCCCCGCTGGTTCTGCGCTCCGGAACGGATACGGAAGCGCTGCTGACGGAGTTGATGCAGGAAACCGGTGCGAAACAGATCTTCTGGAATCGGCGGTATGAACCCGATTGGGTCGAACTGGACACTCAGCTCAAACAGGCGCTTCCGGCAAAAAGCTTTCCCGGAACAGTGTTGAGGGAACCGGGAACCGTCTCCACCCAGACAGGGAACCCTTACAAAGTGTTCACACCCTATTACCGTGCCTGTACCAAACTGGGGCCTCCTCCGGAACCACTGCCCCCTCCGTCACACCTGCAGCCTCCGGAATCTCCGGTTGCATCTGACGCTCTCTCGGACTGGCATCTGCTTCCCGGTCTGAACTGGGATACCGGCATGCAGGAGGCCTGGAACCCAACCCTCCAGGGCGCAGAGGATCGACTGGAAGACTTCCTCGATGAAGCGGCCGGACTCTACAAAGACAAACGCGATTTCCCGGACATTGTCGGCACCTCCCGCATGAGCCCATGGCTGCATGTAGGCCAGATCAGTCCCCGGAGAATTTGGCATGAGTGCGATGCCTTGCAGCAAACCCGTGGAGGAGGAGACGGGATTGAAGCCTACACCCGGCAATTGGTCTGGAGAGACTTTGCCACCCAGATGCTCTTTCATTTTCCCCACACCGACACCGATCCTCTGCAGGAAAAGTATGCAGCCTTTCCATGGAACACCGATCCGAAAGGGCTCAAAGCCTGGCAGAAAGGCCTCACAGGGTATCCCATTGTGGATGCCGGGATGCGGGAACTGTGGACCACGGGATGGATGCACAACCGGGTGCGGATGATTGTGGCCTCGTTTCTGGTGAAAGACTTACTCATTTCCTGGCGGGAAGGAGCGGATTGGTTTTGGGACACCTTGGTGGATGCGGATCTCGCCAACAACACCTTCGGATGGCAGTGGGCCGGAGGATGCGGGGCGGACGCGGCCCCCTATTTCAGGATTTTCAATCCTGTACGTCAAAGTGAAAAATTCGACGCAAAAGGTGGGTATATCCGCAAGTGGGTACCCGAACTGCGGTCTCTTTCTGAGAAAGAGATTCACGCTCCCTGGGAAATGAGCTGTCCACCCGAGAACTATCCCTCTCCGATTGTGGATCATCGCGCCGCGCGGGACCGGGCCCTCGAGGCCCTTTCGACCCTTACCGTCTGATTCATTTTATCATTTGCTTCCTGAAGAAGCCGTATAGGACGGATGCATGTCCCGCCCGTCCACTCCCGTGACTGTATCCGCCCCCGGCAGCCTGATGCTGATGGGCGAGCATGCCGTCCTGCACGGACATCATGCCCTCTGTGCCGCTGTGGAGGATTCCGTACAGGTCTCCCTCCACCCAGGAGCCCCCGGCCGTTACGATATCCAGTCTGAGCTGGGCACCGCATCCGGGCCATTGCGGGAGGTGCAGGATCAGCCCGGGCTGAGATTTGTGCTTGAGGCGGTCCGGGAAGCCAAGGTCCAGAAAGGGTTTTGCATGCGGATCGACAGCGGAATCGACCCTACAATGGGATTCGGCTCCTCGGCTGCGGTCACGGTAGCTGCGGTTGCCGCCCTGCGGGCCTGGAAAGGAGAGGTGTTCGACCGCTCTGCCATCTTCCGGACAGCTCTGGAGATCATTCGAACCGTACAGGGGCGCGGGTCGGGAGCCGACGCGGCTGCGTCGACCTACGGAGGGGTGGTGCTGTATCGTGCAGACCCTCTTTTTCTCGAGCCGATACGGCGGCACCTCCCCCTCGCCACCGTCTATTGCGGCTACAAAACCCCAACTCCCGAGGTCATTGAGATCGTGGAACATCTGCGCCTGCAGCAACCGGATCTTCATGCGGCCCTGTATCGCAGCATGAATGAGGTGGTTCAAAAAGCGGCTCCGGCCGTGAGAGACGGGGACCTGGACCGGTTAGGCCACTTGTTCAATCTGCATCACGGACTTCAGTCCGCAATCGGCACCGAGGACCATACGCTGGCTCATCTGGTGCAGAGCCTCCGGAAAATCCCTGGAGTGAAAGGGAGTAAAATTTCCGGCTCCGGACTCGGGGACTGCGTCATCGCACTGGGGAAAGAGGACGCAGAAGTGGACGCGTTTGTATCCAGACCTGTCAGGGTCGATGTGGAGGGAGTGACCCTCGTATGAACCCCGAAACGGTCCTTTCCTCTCTGATTCCACACCGGACGCCAGTGAATGACACCGCCTCCGCATTCGCCCCTTCGAACATCGCATTGTGTAAATACTGGGGCAAGCGTCAGGAATCCCTGAAACTGCCTGTCACTGGCAGCTTGTCCGTCTCCCTCGGCCCGTTGGGAACCCGGATGGACATCGTACGTGCAGACCGGGACGGACTGTGGATCAACGAGCAGGAACAGCAGCGGAAGAGTAACGTCGCCTCCCGCTTCTTTTCCTTCCTGAACCTGCTGCGGCCGGAAGGCTGCTATCTGCAGTGTCACAGCACCAACACGGTCCCCACGGGAGCCGGGTTAGCCAGCAGTGCGAGTGCCTTCGCCGCTACGGTCCGGGCAATGGACCAGCTCTTTGCCTGGGAGCTTCCGGATCGAAATCTCAGTATCCTCGCCCGGATCGGAAGCGGCAGCGCATGCCGAAGTATTTTTCACGGGTTCGTGGAATGGCAGGCCGGCACTCGGGAAGACGGACTCGACTCCTTCGCCACTCCTCTGGAGGCGAACTGGCCGGAGTTCCGCATCGGCCTCCTCACCGTGTCGTCTGCCCCCAAACCGGTAGGATCCACGGAGGGAATGCGACGAACCATGGAAACCGCACCTCTTTACCGCGCCTGGCCGGATCAGGTGGCCCGTGACCTTCCCCGCATTCGAGAAGCCGTTCTGAATCGGGATTTCCCGACGCTGGGCAGCACCGCCGAACAGAATGCCATGTCCATGCACGCCACCATGATCGCAGCCTGGCCCCCGGTGATCTATTGGCAGCCCGAGTCCCTTGCGGTTCTGCACCGGGTGCGGGAGCTGAGAGAATCCGGTACGGAGGTCTACGTGACCATGGATGCAGGTCCGAATGTGAAACTTCTGTTCCTGTCTCAGGAGGAGAAGGCCCTCCTTCAGGAATTCCCGGCTCTTCACGTGGTGACACCTTTTCCGGGTGCCTGATGCCTCCGAAGCACATGACCAGGTCTCCCGGGGTCAATACGTCGACTCGTGCGTCTGAATGCTCCCGTCCGGCTTCCGTTCACGTACCCTCAGTGTACTTTCCACTGTCTCGGTCACCTCAGTCCCGAATTTCTGCATGGCCCGGTCTGCAAAGCTCCCGAACATGTCTGTATCGTTCCGGCTCGTACTGAGAAACAGGTAGCGGTTCAGAAGCTGAGTCTGCTTACGTCCCGTGATCTCCCCCCAGAGGGGATCCACCACCCGCCACCCTTTCCCGGGGAGGTAAACTTCGGATACAGAATGCAGCGGCGTATCAACGGAACGGGTGAGAAAACAGAGACGGGATCGGGCCGGCAGCCCCTTCGCCCGGCAAAGAGCCGTGAACAGATCCGCATATTCTGTACAATCCCCTTTCTGGGTCTTCACCGCCTCCAATGCACCCAGATCTTGAGGATTAAACCCGTCATATCTCAAATGAGACACGACCTTGTCCGCGATCAGTTGAATCCATTCCTCAAGATCATCCGACTCCGGAATTTCAGCCGCGAGGCGCTGAATCTCCTCTGCATCTGATTCCACAAACGGCTCGGATTTCAGATAGGTGCGGATTTGGGCAGGTGTCAGGCCGGGAAGCTCATCAGGATCCTGCGGGTGGGTCGGGGGGATGAGGTCCGCCGCCACCTCCACCCGGATGGTTTTGGTCCGGGCATAATCCTTCCACTTCCACTCCGCGACACGTTTTCCTTTCTCATGTTTCTGACGGTCTGGCTCCGGATCAAACCGGATGGCACGGATGAGTTGGCGACCCGGCTCCGTCACCGGCAGCGCGAGCCGAAGCTGCATGTAATCGCGGTTTCGTTTTCGTTCAAAGCGATGCTCAACCTGAAACACGAGGGTGCGGATCTCAGGTTCCTCTGCCAGAAGAAACCATGAGGAGAACCCCAGAAACAGGCTCCATCGGAGACGATTCCTCACAGCACCGGGGTCCGGACACGACTGTTGAAGGCAATGTCGTGTTGGAGCAACTGATGAAACTCCGCAGCCAGTGATCCCGTAGGTAAGGGCCGGCTGTCCAGTTCAACCACTTTGGTCACATATGCGGTTGTGCCGCACAGCCAGACCTCCCGCATTCCAAACAGATCCTCCGGCTTGACCTGACGCTCAATGGATTCCCGTCCCTCATCCACCGCCAGGGCTTTGACACGTTCAAGCGTAGTTCCGGCCAAATGATGAAATGCAGGGGGGGTCACCAAGCGGCCCTCTGAATCGATCAGGGCAATATTTTCGGTAAAGCTTTCTGACAGGTACCCCTCCGCATCCAAACCGAAGGCGAAATGAACGCCCGCACGGTTTGCTTCTGCCTTCATCAGGGCATTGGGAATATAGTTGCACGTTTTTACTCCCGCTAAGCCGCCGGATTTCGGAGGGATGCTGCTGATGATGGCCCGGGCACCCTCAGGATGAGCCGCCATGAACGGTAGGGGGGCCTCATACACGACCACGGTCAGAGAGGTGCAAGCGGACTGAGCAGGATCAACCCCGAATCCTCCGGGGCCGCGTCCGAGCAGTACCCGGCCCAGGCTCCGGTCCAGGCCGGTGACACGAAACGTCTCCACCAGGATCGTCCGCAGGGTATCGGCCGAATGCTGCACCTGAAGCCCCAGGGTTTCTGCGGAACGGAACAACCGCTGAAGGTGTGCCTCAAGATTATAAAGTGCGCCGCCTTCGCAGAGAAGCGTCTCAAATACACCATCTCCGCGATGAACGAGATGATCATCCACCCGGATCCGCATACAGGCGGGGTCCGTGACGATCGCCTCCCACTCGGAACTGTACATGGCCAGAGCGCAGGGACCCTCAGACTGTTGCAAATGTTCTGCCAGGCGTTCAGCATTCCAGAGCGGGATCGACATGCCGTCATCCTATCCTCCCTTCGCCACCAGCGATATCAAAAAAGGTCTGATTCTTCTGCAATGCCGCCCACCCTGAGCAGATCCTGATATTCTATGCTGGAAAAACCCGTAAACCTCTGGAGGATCCTCGTACCAACCGAGCAAGATCCCGGCAGGAACCGGGGTTCTCATCTGCAGCCATCCTCTCACAGTCGAGTTCTCCTCATGAAACATGCCCCTCTGCCTAACCGGATCCTCCCGCTGCTCCTCATCCTGCTGCTTGTTCCCCGCCTTGAAGCGGCACTGAAACAGATTCAACCCCGCCGGAAAAACAACGGCTGGTCCGACACGGTGCAGGGGCTGAGGATCAAGGCCATTCCCTCCACGCACCGTATTCGTTTAGGGGACCGTTTCAGCCTGTTTGTCATCCTCCAGAACGTGTCAGACAAGGACATCACCCTGCCCGGGTTCACAGTTCTTCCCACGGCCGGATTATCCGAGCTGGACCATCCACACCGTCGCTCACAGCATCAATACAATGCCATGCTGATCGGCAAACCGGCAAAAGGATCCATGAGCATCCTCTGGGCCGAGCAGGAACATCTGCAGAAACTCGAACAGTCCATCCGCTTGGCACCGGGAGATCTCCATGCCGTGGTTCTCCGCCTCGCCACCGGCCCTGAACACTTACAGGAGGTTATGGAGGAGGCCACCTCCGATGCCACCCGTGCGGAGGTGCATCTGTCCGCCGCCGTCTCTCCCGGGCTCTATACCCTGCAGTTCCTGTACCAACGTGAGGGGTTCTCCCCTCACCCGGATATGAAAGAGGTGGAAAGGGTGGAGCGGGTGCAGGAGCTGGACGCCCTCTCTTCGGTTACCCTCCGCACCCCTCCGGTGTTCGTTTCCGTGCTGAATGAACAGGGGGAGCAACAGGCCCTGGAGCAGATACCGGCATCCCCAAACCCTTAACAGTCATTCGAAAGGCCTGCGGCCCCTATGTGGAGTGATCCGGTCCCCGGGGGAACCGGAAACCATGATTTCGCCCGGTTTCAGTCTGTACAAACCGGCCAGATCCATGCGAAAAAGGAATTGATTTGATTGGAAGTCCTAATCGAACATTCCCTTGAGCCCGGGATCTGCCATGAATGAGTCCTCCTCCAAGAAATCTCCCGTCAACCTGCTGGACCGTCTCCTGCTCCCTCTCAAAGGCAGACCCAGCACCATGATCTTTACCGGGGCGACCGCAGGCTCCATCGTAGGGCTCAGCCTCTTTCTTTGTTTCAGCACCAAGCCGGAGATCCCGAAGGATCTGGATGCGGTCCCGGGAATCTGGTGGTTTGTGCCTCTTGCCGCAGCCATTGCATTGGGAGTGGCTCAGTACTTCTTTGGCTGGATGAAGCAGGAGGAGGAAGGAAATGAAAAAATGAAAGAGATCGCCGGTCATGTCCGCGAAGGAGCCATGGCGTACCTCCGGGCTCAATACCGGGCGGTCGGAGTGGTGTTCGCCGTCCTCTTCGTGGTGTTCCTGGTTCTGGCAGTTATGGGAATTCAGAACATGTTTGTCCCGGTCGCGTTTCTCACCGGAGGGTTCTTCTCGGGACTCTGCGGATACATTGGCATGCGCACCGCCACACTTGCATCGGCCAGAACCGCTCACGGTGCACGGAACAGCCTGGACAAAGGACTGAAAATGGCATTCCGCTCCGGAGCCGTCATGGGACTGGTTGTAGTCGGATTCGGGCTCCTCGACATTTCGATTTGGTATGCCCTGCTGAACTTCATGTTCGACCATAACATCTTCGGCCTTGGCGAACATCTGATGCAAAAAGCCGGCCTCAGCGGGGCATACAGCATGGAAACCATGATGGTGAATGATCTCTGGTTAAGTGCAAAGATGACTGAAATCACCACGACCATGATCACGTTCGGGATGGGCGCTTCCCTGCAGGCCCTGTTTGCCCGGGTGGGCGGTGGCATTTATACCAAAGCGGCGGATGTCGGTGCGGATTTGGTGGGCAAAGTGGAGGCAGGCATACCGGAAGATGATCCCCGGAACCCTGCAACCATTGCCGATAATGTCGGAGACAATGTAGGGGATGTCGCCGGGATGGGAGCCGACCTGTATGAATCGTATTGTGGCTCCATCCTGGCCACTGCCGCCCTGGGTGCCGCCCTCCCCGTCTTGAGCATGAATGCCATCATCGCCCCCATGATGGTGGCCGGGATTGGGATCCTGGCCTCCCTGGTCGGTATTTGGATCGTCCGCACCCATGAAAACGCCGGCCCCAAAGATCTGCTTCGTTCCCTTCTCATCGGCACCGTGGGTGCCTCCCTGCTTGTGCTGGGAATCCTGGTGCTGATGGTGCTTGGAGGAATGATCACCTGGGGTGTCTTCGGAGCTGTCGTGGCCGGTCTGGCCTCCGGAGTCCTGATCGGTCAATCCACCGAATACTACACCTCCGATGCCTACAAACCGACCAAAGGCATCGCGGAGCAGGCGGAAATGGGTCCGGCCACCACCATCATCGACGGAGTGGCGGTCGGCATGTTCTCAGTGGGGCTGCCGGTGGTGATCGTTGTCATCGGCATTCTCTGTGCCTTCGGCCTTTCCGGAGGGTTCTCTGAAATTTCTCAGGGACTGTACGGGGTCGGATTTGCCGCAGTGGGAATGCTGTCCACACTCGGGATCGTGATGGCCACGGATGCGTTCGGCCCCATCGCCGACAACGCGGGTGGGAATGCGGAAATGTCCGGGTTGGGCGAAGAGGTACGGAAGCGCACTGATGAGCTCGATATGCTCGGGAATACCACCGCCGCTACCGGAAAAGGATTTGCCATCGGCTCCGCCGCTCTCACCGCCATGGCCCTTTTGGCCGCCTACATCGAGGAAGTGAAAATCTGGATTGGCAAACTGGCGGGTGAAACCTCCTTCCAGGTGGGCAACGTCCTGTTCTTTAATCACCCGGATACCCTGGCAGAAGCTCTTCCCGATGCCAACATCATCCGGGAGGGAGGCAAGGCGATTTCTCAGGAGGGTGAGCTGCTCGGGCTGGTGGTGAATCAGGCCCATATTCATGATTTGATAGAAGCCTACAACGTCTCGCTCCTGAATCCCAAACTGCTGTGCGGATTGTTTATTGGATCCATGATGTGTTTTGTGTTCTGCGCCATGACCATGAAAGCCGTGGGCCGCGCGGCAGGAGACATGGTGAAAGAAGTCCGGCGTCAGTTCAAAGAAATGCCCGGGATACTGGAAGGAGCAGAGAAACCTGATTATGCACGCTGTGTGGGGATCTCCACGAAAGGGGCTCAACGGGAAATGATTGCCCCCTCCCTTCTCGCGGTAGCCGTTCCTGTACTCACGGGAATTGTGCTGGGCGTGGCCGGGGTGATGGGGATGCTGGCAGGCGGCCTGTGTACCGGTTTCACCCTCGCCTGCATGCTCAACAATGCCGGTGGAGCCTGGGACAATGCCAAAAAGTACATCGAAAAAGGCAACCACGGAGGCAAAAACTCCGATGCACACAAAGCCGGGGTGGTGGGTGACACCGTCGGCGATCCCTTCAAAGACACCTCCGGCCCCTCCCTCAACATTCTCATCAAACTCATGACCATGGTCAGCGTCGTCTTCGCCGGCCTCATCGTGAAATACTCGCTGCACTTCTGAGCTCGCACTGGCAGGGGTGGCTGTCGGCCTTCAGGCCACAGCGCCGGGCCTTCACCTATCCCGCCATAGCACTAACGACTTCGGCCACACTCGGGTTCCGTCCCTTACCATATCACCTCGACATCATACTGTTTGAGGTAGGCATCCCGGCTTAACAAAGCCAAATCCTCCACCTGCGCCTGGGCCACCAGCAGGCGATCAAACGGATCCCGATGGTGCAACGGCAACTGACGGTACGCGGCCAGATGCTCATCCAGAATTGCGAGCCGTTCATATCCCACCTGAAACAGGCTGTCGAAAAATCCATCGGGGACGGTGAGCTTGCCCACATTCTGTTTGATGGAAAGCTCCCATAAGGTTGCGACGCTGACGAAAATCCGGTGGTCGGAATCTGCCAGAACCCGACTCACTGTTGGACTGAGCTGACCGGGATCTCCCACCGCCCATAACAGCGTGTGACTGTCGACAAGGTAGGCGTTCATTCCTACTCCAATCCCAGCGCTTGAGACTCTTCCGTATCCCAGGTATCGAAGTCATCGCTCATCTGCACTCGTCCTGCAAATCCCCCTATCCGGTTCACAGTGGTGTTGGCCTGATAAGGGATCAATTGCACCATCGGCCGTCCATTCCGGCCGATCACCACCGCTTCTCCCGTTTCCATCACCTGCTGAACCAGAGCGGAGAGTTGGGCCTTGCTTTCTGTAATGGTGTACGTCTTCATCATCTAATCAGACCAGACCAGACCAGATTTGTCAAGTAGCCGACATGTAACGCCAAACGCATATGCTTTGTCGCTGTCGGCCTTTAGGTCACAGCACCGGGCCGTAAACGGCTCCGGCCACGCTTCATCCCCCCCCCCTTAGGAACACCCCATCGAATTTCCGCAATTGAAACATTTGTAGCAGGCCCCGTTGCGGACGGTGATGCTTCCGCAGACGTCACAGGCGGGAGCATCGTCCATGAAGTGCTCGAACTGCTTGTCCACCCGGGTGTCCGGAGCCGTCTCCGCATTTACTGAAGAGGCCGTAACCGTTTCGGTCACGCTTTCCGTGGAGACAGGAGCCAGGACTTGAGGCTTGGACTCGACAAAGGTCAGGTGCATCCAGCGGAAGATGTAGTCCACCAGGCTTTTGGCCATAGGAATGTCCGAGCTCTTGGTGAAACCGCTGGGCTCGAAGCGGGCGTGCATGAACTTGCGGTTCAAGGCCTCTACCGGCACGCCGTACTGGAGACAGATGCTGACTGCGGTTCCGAAGGCATCCATCAGCCCGCCAACCGTACTTCCTTCTTTGGCCATGGTGATGAACAGCTCTCCGGGAGAACCATCCGGATAGAGCCCGACGGTGAGATACCCTTCATGCCCCGCCACTTCGAATTTATGCGTAATCGACTGCCGGGTGTCCTCCAATCGTCTGCGGCGGGGCCCCAGTTCGGGCTCCACTTGTTTGTCCTCCTCTTTCCCCGCGTTGACCGGCTGACTGCGCTTGCTGCCGTCCCGGTAAATCGCCACCGCCTTGAGCCCCAGCTTCCAGCCTTCCATGTAGGTCTGGGCGATTTCCTCCACCGTGGCGGTTTTGGGCATGTTCACGGTCTTGCTGATCGCACCGGAGAGGAAGGGCTGGGCCGCGGCCATCATGCGCAGGTGTGCCTGGTACCCCAAACTCCGGGTACCGTTCCGGGGCTTAAACGCACAGTCAAACACCGGCAGGTGCTCCTCGTCGAGTCCCGGAGCCCCTTCAATGGTATCCTGTTCATCGATGTACTTGACGATGGACTGGATCTGATCCTCCCCGTAGCCAAGCTGCTTCAATGCCATCGGAACGGTCCGGTTCACCAGCTTCAGCATCCCACCGCCGGCCAGCACCTTGTACTTGACCAGAGCAATATCCGGTTCAATCCCGGTCGTGTCGCAATCCATCAGGAATCCAATGGTCCCGGTGGGGGCCAGCACCGTCACCTGGGCATTACGGAAACCATGCTCCCGCCCGAGTTTCAGCACGTTCTCTCCAAGAGACTCGGCTTCCTGGACCAGATACGCCGGGCAACCTTCTCCAATCCCGGCAATGGCATCCACGTGATGCTGCACCACATCCAGCATACTCTCGGCATTCCCTTCATATGGATCGAACGGGCCTTTCACTGCCGCAATCCGGGCGGACTGACAAAACGCCTCCAGGTGCATCACTGACGTCAGAGCACCCGCCAAGCTGCGGCCGTCATCCGAATCATAACTGAGTCCACGCGCCATGAGCAGAGAACCCAGGTTGGCATACCCAAGACCGAGAGTACGGTAAAGGTGGCTGTTGTAGGCAATTTCCTCGGTGGGGTAGCTGGCATTATCGACCACAAGTTCCTGGGCGGTGATAAACACATCGACTGCCGATTTGAAACGCTTGAGATCAAAGGTGCCGTCCCCATCCATGAACTTCATCAGGTTCAGCGAGGCCAGATTGCAGGCGGTATTGTCGAGGAACATATACTCGGAGCAGGGGTTACTGGCGTTAATCGGACCACTGTCCTTACAGGTATGCCAGCGTTGAATCGTATCCTCGTACTGGACACCGGGGTCGCCGCAGATCCAGGTCCCTTCCGCAATCCCGTTGAGCAGGTCGCGGGCCTTGAACACAGGTCCGGTTTTGGAGGGATCTGTCACCCAGGTGGTGGCCCAGTCCCCATCCTCCAGAACCGCCTGCATAAATGCATCCGTGACCCGCACACTGAGGTTCTCATTCTGGAAGGCCACGGAGCCGTAGGCCTCGCCATTGAAGTCTCCGCTGTATCCTTCTTCAATGAGAGCCCAGGCTTTTTTCTCCTCTTTGGTTTTCGCTTCAATGAATTCTTTGATGTCCGGATGATGAATTTTCAGGGTATTCATCTTCGCTGCCCGGCGGGTTTTCCCGCCACTCTTCACGACAGAGGCGACTGAATCATACACCCGGAGAAAACTCAGCGGACCGCTGGGGGTGCCGCCGCCGCTCATCGCCTCTTTCGAACTCCGGATGGGACTGAGATCCGTCCCGGTACCACTGCCGAATTTGAAGAGCATGGCTTCACTCTGTGCCAGAGCCATAATGCTGTCCATGGTATCCTCCACCGACTGAATAAAACACGCAGAGCACTGAGGATATTCATACTGGGTGGAGGCACGTTTGATTTTTTTCTCTTCCGGATCCCAAAAATAGCTCCCTTCCCCACTGCCGACCCCCACATGATACTGATGATACAGACCGCAATTGAACCAAACCGGAGAGTTAAAGGCGCCATATTGGTTAAGACACAACCAGGTCAACTCGTTGTAGAAGGTTTCCGCATCCTGCTCCGACTCAAAGTACCCGTCTTTGATTCCCCAGTCGGTAATGGTCCGGGTGACCCGGTGAATCAACTGACGGACTGAATTTTCCCGCTCAGACGTTCCAGGTTTTCCGTAAAAATACTTCGAGGCGACGATGTTGGTGGCCAGCATCGACCAGGCTTTGGGTACCTCCACCTCCTTCTGCTCAAACAGCACACCTCCCGCATCATCCTGAATGGTGGCGGTCCGTTTTTCCCATTCGACTTGATCAAACGGGTTTTCTCCCGGAGTACTGAAAACGGGGGAAAAGGTCAGCCCTTGGCGGGTGTCGGCAGAAGTGGCGGCAAATGGCATCATGAAACGTCCTTTCAGAAGAGTGTTATCGGATACGAAATATCTGAATAAAGAAACTACCACAACATATAGTAGCCTTTACGGTGATTTAGCCAAAGGTACACAACCTGTAGGAATTGGTACAAGAGGAAAAAATCGCAAAACCATGTCCGAATTGGAAGCACCCGCCTATCAAAGAGTTGCAGAAAAACAAAAGGGGTTCGCTATGTGAAAAATAGGTCTTGCACGACCGTTCCGGCGGTTCCATCACGGGCAACAGCCATTCTGATTGACCCGCCCCATCAAATTGCAGACAATGCAGAGAGCGTCATTGATGAGCACGATACCTGAACCGCACAAACCTATCGTCTTACCGGACTCTTTTCATGACGTCTCCTTAGAGGTCATCAAAAAAATGGGGCGAATCAGCATATCCGCGTCGCTCTTCACCCACGGGATCCTTTTGTCTCTTCTCTTCCCTTTAGGCTTCATCCTCATCTTGATTCTGGCGGCCATCATGCTGATTCAGGCTCACGCTCTATGCCGTGAGTTCCCCTGCCTGAAACATCCCATGCAGGCCTTTCCCGACAACACCCGGTCCGAAGTGCGCAGCTTCGCCACCAAGAATCTGAAACTTTCGCGGATTTTGGAATTCTCCGTTACCCGGGTCGGGTTGTGGGTGTATCTGAGCGCCTCCATTGTCTTCATCGTGCTCAAATCGGGTATCCTGATTTGGGCGTAGCCGTCACAGCCCGGTCTTGCATTCTGGCGACGTTCACAGGACACTATGGACAACCCCACTTGGAGTCACTCTATGAAACCGTTCGCTTTTCTCTTTATCCTATTTGCCGTCATCACCGTTTTTCCTCTTCAGGCCGCCTCCAATGCCACGGACATTGTCACCGAAGCCTATGAGGACGTCCTGGGCCGCAAACCCGATGAAGAGGGGATGAGAAATTTCCGCAGCAAAGTGATCGAGAAGAACTGGACGGCGGAGGATGTACGCAAGGCTCTCCGGAAAAGTCAGGAATATGCGGATATCATCATTACCCGATCCTTTGAGGACGTTCTTGGCCGGAAACCCGATGAAGGGGCCTTGAAGAATTATCGGCAGAAGGTGATGAAGAAAGGATGGTCCGAGAAAGCCATCCGGAAGGAACTACGGAAGAGTCCTGAATACAAACAGAAGAATCGCTGAAACCTGCATTCTTTCTTATGAAAATCCGCTGCTCGGATCCCCTGGGCTGTGAACGGCTCCAGCCACACTCAGGTCATACGTTCCTTGCCAGGAAATATGGTTTCAGGAGACACTGAACGAGTACGAGAGGTCTGCCTTTATGCCACCGGTCTGAACTCTACCCCCCGGGGGCTCCAGCCACACTCAGGGATCTTGCCCCTGGTGTGGCGGTTTGCCTGCTGATCACTGTGGCGGAACCGACTGCATCAGACGGACAAATTCAGCCCGGTACCCCAGTTCATCGTCTCCCCGGGAATCCTTGGCCAACTGTACAATTTCTTTCAGCGGCATCTTCTCCCGGAACTCCGGTTCACGCAGCCAGAACCCGAATGCAGCCACGGCAGAAGCAAAACGGAAATCCGCATCCAGGGAAACTTCGGGTGCGGCCCCGACACGAAGCGGAAACTCCTGCTTACTGGAGTGGTCTCCCCCCGGGTGCTTGTGGCGGAGTTTCAGGGTCAGCCATTCGCCGTTCTCCGCGGCAACAGGTTCCGAGGCTTTCTGATACTTCAGGGAATCCACCGCCGGGACCTCCCCGGGGATCACGCGACCGGCAGGAACAATCTCATACAATGCCGTGACCGTATGACCGGCCCCGATATCTCCGGCATCCACTTTGTCATTGTTGAAATCTTCCTTTTTTAACATTCGGTTTTCATATCCTACCAAACGGTATCCTGCGACCTGGGCCGGATTGAATTCGACCTGAATTTTCACATCCTTGGCAATCGTGACCAAGGTCCCGAGCATTTCCTCCACGAACAGTTTCCGTGCCTCCTGAAAGGTATCAATGTACCCGTAATTGCCATTCCCCTTGTTGGAGAGCCCCTCCAGATTCGCATCCTTGTAGTTACCCATGCCAAACCCAAGGATGGAAAGCTGGATCCCGGACTTTGCCTCCTTTTCGATCAGTTTTTCAAGATCCCCCCGTTGAGACAGACCTACATTAAAATCACCGTCCGTACAGAGAATCACACGATTGACCCCATCCTGTTCAAAGTGTTCACGGGCGGTTTTGTAGGCCAATTGAATCCCTGCCCCGCCAGCCGTACTCCCGCCTGCACTCAAACGCTCCAGAGACTCCAGGATTGCCGGGGTATCCGCTCCGGAAGTCGGAGGCAGGACCACCCCGGCTGCACCGGCATAGACGACGATCGCAACCCGGTCCCGTTCATCCAACTGCTCTGCCAACAACGCCATGGACCGTTTGACCAGCGGGAGCTTGTTCCCGGCACTCATCGAACCGGAGACATCCAGCAGATAGACCAGATTCAGCGGGGGGCGTTCGGTCTTTGGAATCTCGCGTCCCTTTAAGGCGATCCGTACCAGATGGTGCTCCGGGGCCCAGGGACAGGACGCAACCGCCATATGTGCAGCAAATGCCGTCCCATCCGTCGGGGGAGTGTAGTCGTACTCAAAGTAATTGATCATCTCCTCAATACGGACGGCATCTGGAGGAGGGCGTTGCCCCCGATTTAAAAACTGCCTGACAACCGAATAGGAGGCCGTATCCACATCAATGGAGAAGGTCGACAGGGGATGATCCGAAACTGTACGGAATGTGTTTGGACGAATCGGGGCAAAATCGTCCAGGCTGGGACTGATGATGTGCCTGTCGACGGATTCGTCACTCACCCCCCTGAAATCATGGAGCCAGAGACCTCCGGATACTGCTGATGGAGGTTGTCTTCCAGCAAAGGGTGCGACTTCAGTTTCCGGGGTCTCGCCCAGCTCCCTCAAAACGTCTACCGATAAATGAACGGGTACCCCTGAGTCACCACCCAATTCCTCCGTGGCCCCGGAAAACATCCTCTGAGACCGGGCAAGGGCACCGGTGATCGCGGGAATGAACACGGAAGCCCCGAACAGCAGCAGGACAATCGCTGCGGCAAGAACCTTGAGACCCGTGTAAGACTTCTGAGGCTTACCGGTCACAGGTGCAGCCTGCGAAACCACCCGGGCCCGCTGCAATTCATGCAGGGCAAGAGGGGGTTCGGTTTCAAAACTCTGCTCCAACAGACAGGAAGCCTGTCGTAATTCCTCCAGATGACGTTGCGCATCCGGATTCTCTTTCAGGATCCTCTCCACCTGCACAACCTGTTCCGCTGAGCATTCCTTGAGCAGGTAAGCAGTCCAAATGGGATCATTGGGGTCGAAGGTGTTCATGACCGGGCTCCCTGTAAGGTGTTCATGTCGTTCCGCAGTGAGGTGAGAGCCGTATGCAGGATATACCCCACATTGCTCTCGGTGATGTCGAGGATCTCCGCAATCTCGCGGTAACTGAGGTTCTGCTGAAATTTCAGCCGCACCGCCTCCTGCTGTCTCTCGCTCAGTGTGGCCATTAACCGGGGAATCCAGGTTTCGGCATCCTGACGGGCCGCGCGGTCATCCGGAGACGGATCCTGGGAAGACAGGGTCGCTTCCTGTGTCGGGGTAAGGGGTTGCATGGGTTTTTCCTTTTTTCGTAGGTCGAGAACCCGTGATCGGCATACCCGGAACAACCAGGCCGCCTCATGTCCTTTGATCTTCTCCGGCTTTACTTTACACAGACGCAGAAAGGTTTCCTGCACCGCATCCCGTGCGATAGCGTCACTGCCGCAGAGACTGCGGGCATATCGGCATAACGGTTCCTCATGTTGCTCCACAAGGGTGATGATCCAGGTTTGTGTGTCCATATACGTAATTTCCGGAGACCACAGGCAGGGGTCTCATGGTGACTACGACCGGGAAAGATGTTTCTTAGAAAAAAGAAATAAAAGATCTTGCGGAAAAGAGGGAACACAGTTTATATGGCAATATTATTGTCAATATAAACATGGGAAGTGTGTAATGCGTATCTGGTTCATCTTCGTGGTTTTATTCGGTGGCTCCTGGCTGTATGCGGTTGAGGGGCGGGTATACACAGATCCCAAAACCGGCATCCGGCTGGTCAGCACCTCTGTGCAGCTGCCGTCAGAAGGCTGGTGGTATGTGGATCCTGCCGAAAATGTTCGGGCTCCTCTCGGCTTCACCTTCATCAAGGAACCCGAGAATACCTGGGAGCTTTCAGATCAGACCCGTTCAATGGCCTTGGAACTCCGGCGGCGGCAACGGAACCGGAATCGGGTTTTGTGGCGGCTGTACTGGAACAAACGGGAACAAAAAAATCCCCTGTCCTCCTCCGTCAAACGGGCGGTGAACGAGGGATGGCTGCACATCCGTGAAGGAGTGGAGATTCCGGAGGAATTCGAAAAAAATCCAGATATTCTGGCTCTGGAAACCAAACCGCTGGTGGAGGATGGCAAACACTGGGTTCTCCTCGCCAATGGAACCACCCGACGCATCGAAATCGACATGGCCCGTTGGAAACAGGCCGGACTGACGATTGAACCGGACCCGCTGACCACCGAACGGCCCGATTCCTTTGTCTACACCTTCCATGCTCACGTACTGGATCCGGAGGCGCAATCCGTTTCCGTCACCCTCAAAAATGACGAGACCGGAAAGGAACAAACGCTCACGGTCAACATCGGAAAGGCCAAAGGTTCCCGGCAAGATTTCCTCGAATGGGCAGAAATGCGGGCCTGGAGCTGGGCGGACCTGAACCACCGGATTGCCGCTCTGTGGGTCCACAGAGCGGCCGATCTTTACGGACTCGATCACGGGGTCTCCTCCTCCCTTGGCAGAGAACGGAACCGGGGTAACACCACCGGAATGCTCGGGGTTTTCGGAGGCGCGGCCGCGATCCGGGAAACGCTGCAGGTGCAGAACATCACACCGGATAAAAATCCGGGTGAAGCACCCACGGTCCCCATCCAGACCATTCCCGGCGTCACCGTGAAGGCGCATGACTACGCAGAGTTACTGGGGGACAGTAAGGGAAAAACCGTCGACCTGGCGAAGCTTTGTCCGCCCGACCGCTTTTGGCTGTATGCGCCGGATCCCGCTTCACTTGAACCCCTGCTGGGTGGAGGTGCGGACTGGATGGGGGCCTTGCAGGGGCTCCTGGGAGGTCTGCAGATGGATCAACAGGTCCTGCATCGCCACCTGAGCCGTCTCGGACTTACCGAAGCCACTCTCCGCCAATTCGTCAAATCCGGCATGATCGGCGAGACCGCTGTGATTCTCCCGGACCTGTTTCTGCAGGACGGTACCGACGTCACCTGCATTGCACGCATCAGAAACCTTCAGGCCATGTCGGCACTCTTTCAGGCCCGCGGTATCGGCCCCTCTCCCGACCCGCAGACGTTTACCACCCCGGCAGGACATACCGTGACATGGGCCATGCGGGACGATCTGTTCATCATGAGCACCCACAAAGGTGAAGTGGACAAGGTACTGTCTCTCCATGCGGCGAAGGGAGCCGGCAGTCTCGGGGACACCGCAGAGTTCCGCTACATGCTGACACAGTGCGGGCCAGGTGACTCAACCCGTCTGTATGCCTATTTCAGTGATCCCTTTATCCGACGGCTCACCGGACCTTCTGTGAAAATTGCCCAATATCGCCGGATGATGGCACGTGCAGACCTTGAACGGGTTAACGCCGGGTTTATGCTCTACCGTCAGGATACCGGGAAAGATCCCGACGACCTGCGCCACTTGTTTGAAACCGGATACATCGCGCCCCTTTTCCAACTGAAAGAGGAGGAGGTTGAGCTGAAGGAGGGGCTCGCCAGCCATCCTGAATGGGGATCCATCACAAAGATGCCGACGCTTCTGGACACCATGCCCACCTTGGCCACAGAAGGCGAAGTGGCGGCATATACCACGTACCGGGACGCCTACAGCATGTTTTGGAGGCAGTTTTTTGATCCCATTGCCATTCATGTGGAGGCTCCGGAGGCAAATACCTACGAGGCAACGGTGTTTGTTCTGCCGCTGATCCATTCCTCCATCTATGATCAGATACGACGGGTGCTTTCATCCCGTGGGCCCATCCACCCCTTGCCCCGTCCGAAAATGGATCCGGCTCCCATCGCCATGATGTCCATCAATCTGGCGGAAGAGAACTGGCTGGATCTCATCGAAGGCCTATCCGACCTGTTTACCGATACCATTGGCATCGATCTTCCCATCTGGGACCACATTGGTCCCGGGCTGCATATTGCAATCGCGGACAGTGACAGCATTCTCACTTTCGGAAGCGGTGAACTCGCCGGACTGTTTAATGGATCACGCTGGCTACGGGACTCGGACATGATCCTGTTTCCCATGGCCGCCACCCTCTTTACCCGTCCTGCCATGGCGGCCGTGGAACTGAACAGACCGGAACTCGCCTTACAGAAACTGCGGAGAATGGACACCGGTAGCGGATGGGAGACCAGCTTTGGCGAAGACGTCCATCTCGCCATGGTCCGAGTCACCGGCATGGACCGCTGGCTCATCCGCCTGAATCTATTCGGACTCCTGAACATCAACTTCAGTATGGAGGTACAAGACGGGTATCTGGTCATCAGCAACCAACCGATGACCTACCGTCCCGTGGTGAAGGGCCGAATGCGCCCCGCTCTGCATCACGCATCGGCGTGGTTCAACCCTGAAGCCGCAGACAAGACCCGGAGGGCATTCGCAGGTGCTGCCCTCGCAAAAGCGAGGGAAACCGCTCAACAGGGACTTGGCGTCCTTCAAGCCTTTCATTGGAGCGGATATCACGAGGTGGAAACCGCACGTACGCAAAGCCTCAAACGGTTCGGTTTCGCTCCGGTTCATCCAGCTCCGGGCCGATTTATCGATCACCCGGAGGGACCGGAGAGTGACACCTTCGGCTATTACTTCGAAGGGCGTCAGCCCCCTCTCGACGAAATTGCAGAACCCTTCGGCATGTTTCCATTCATCGAAGATCTGGATGTTACCTTCCAGCTCGAAAACGAAGGGTTCCGGGCACGGATCAAATGGCGGTTAAAAGAAAAACCGCCCCTCCGTTGAACCCCGCCGACTCCATCTTCCGGAGCCAAGGGTATCTGGATCTTTCGGTCCTCCATGAACCGGTGTGGCTGGAGCCGTTTACGGCCCGGCGTGATCTGATGTAGCGGAAACACGCCCCCACACCGGCACCACACACTGCACCAACCATACGGATACCCTCTTCTCTTCGGAAGAGGTTCCCGCTTCCAGTCACAGCTTCAACAAGAAGGGGGCGGAATGTCGGTTTACCGGGGATCCCGGAACACGAAGGTTTCCTTGGTTTTAATGTCCTGCACGCGGTAGGTCTTGTCACCAAACCCAAGTGCTTTGAAGATCCGGCCCCCCATGCGGAAATGGCTTCCGGTGGCCACACGGAACTGTCGCCCGTTTTTCGCTCTCAGGGTCACCAGTTGTCGGCCATCCGCAGAACGTTGCAGCACCACATATCCGGAAACAGAAATCGGCCCGGTCTGAAGCTGTGTACCTACTGTGCGGGTTTCAAAGCCTCCGGGTACCACCGTGGGCGGAATGATCACCCGTTGATTCGGCTGACCTGCACGTGGGTTCACTTCAATATCGTTTTCGGAAACATCAAATTCCGTGGGATAGCGGATTTCGCGGACTTCACGGAATCCTGCCCCTCCCATGGAGACAGACCCCTGTCCCATTACTGGAAGGTGCAAACATGCCACGCTTCCAAGAAGCGTGGCCATGAGTGAGAATGTTGTGGATTTCATATGTTCTCCTATCTCTACTGTGACGGAGACTATCTTAACTGTCTCAGCCGCTCTTGTACAAGAGCATTTTCTTCCGCGACTTTCCGTAGACGTTCCTCTTCTTTCATGCGGACTTCCGCCATGGCTTCGAGGTAGTAATCAACAGCACGGTTATCACGCTTCAGCCGTTCCGCCTTCGACGCTTCCCGTTTCTGTTCGCGTTCTTTGTCCCGTTTTGAAGAGGAGGCGGTTCGACTGCTGCCCTTACTGTAGTAGGATTTTCCTGTGATCGGGCAACGGGAACTTCCGCCATGGCTCTGACTCATTCGTTTTCGTTCATCTTTTCGGGTCTGGAACGCTTCCCGGGAAGCTTCCCGCCGGTCCAGATAGGCCTCGGCCTCGCTTTTGGAGTTGAAACGGGCGGTTTTCACAAACCGGCGGCGATCCACAGCCGATTTGGGAAAGGTCCCCTTCTCTCCGGACGCCTTCCACTGTTGCTTTGCCAATACCAGTGCAGGCATATGGAGGCGAGCTTCCTGCATGATGTCTTGGCGGAGATCCTGGATTTCCTCTGTGGTCATCGGAATTTCCTCCATCTCTCCATTGTATCCATATACTTTTACAATGGACACTTGCGAGGCAGCGGCAGCACCTGCCCACATCATGGCTAGGCACGCAATCACGTTCATACGGGTTGTATGGTGGGTCTTCATCATTACTCCTTATGGTTTTCGGGTAAGGTTTTCGGGTAAATATCACCAGCCACTCTCATGCTCCGGGCCCTCCACATCGGGCAGTACACGGCGTAGTCCATCCGCTGAAACGGCCAGTCCGGAGCCACTGCCGCATAATTTCCTTTGCGGATATCCGCCGTTTCCCCTGAGGAACGTTTGGTCACAGTGACCTCACCGGTACCCAGGGCCACCCAGGAGGAATCCGGGAAGGCCAGCAGGCGGAGGTCGGAGTCCTCCCCCTCCACATTCAGGAAATCGGTTTCAAACATGATGTCCTGTATCGAGGGATCGGTGTAACGGGCATCCACACCCCCTGCATAGACCACGACATTCAGCCCGTCCTCCTTCTCCTCAAGTTTCAGACTGGTACCGGGGTGCAGGGTCAGGGTGGGACCTTCCTCCACTTGAAGCTGGGCCCGGGTTCCCTCGGGTACTACCACGGTGTCACCCGCATACATCTCCCCCTCCACCCGTTGGGGTGCGGGGACCTCGTCGGAGGAGATTTCCACGCGTTCCTCGGGCTCCACCAGCACCGCAAGGCGACGGGGAGCCTCCGGGACCGGGACCGGTTCAGCGACCGGGGTAGGAGTCGCATGGGCAAAGACCGGGACCGGGCCGGGATCCGGCGTGACAGGAGCCGGGGGATCCAGGCGGGACAATCCCGCCCAGGTGCCCAGCAAAAGCAGCACCACGGCGGCCCATCTCCACCACTCTCCGGATGTGCGGGCATCCTGAGCGGGAAACGGAATCACAGGAGAAGCGGAATCCTCCCGGAGAAGTTCCTCCAGATGAACATCCATGATCGACTGGATCAGGAGTTCCCGGCGGATCGATGCATCCTCCGACAATGCCTGAAAAAGCTGTGTCTCCTCAGCGGAGGAGAGACCATCCGCAAGATAGGACTCAATGACATCAAGATGAGAATCAGAAGAGCTCATGCCAGTTCCTCCTGAATCCCGCGTTTCTGATCCATGCACTTGCGAAGGGCCCTCCGTATCCGGGTCATCTGCATCTGCAGAGAGGCGAGACTTTTTCGAAAATGATCCGCCATCTGCTGATAGGCCCAGTTCTCGACGTATTTGCGCTGCAGCAGTCCCCGCTGACTGTCCGGAAGCTGCTTCAGGCATTCGGAAAGATGTTGTTTCCGTTCATCGATCTCGTCATGGAGGGCGTCGAGATCCGTTTCCAGCAGGGTCAGGACCTGTTCCGTGGGGTATTCCCGGTTCCGGGCATGCCGTTGACGCCACTTCAATACCTCAAGGCGTGCAATCCCCATCAGCCAGGGGCGGAAAGGGCGGGATCGGTCAAAGGTGCCGATTTTCTCACAAACCGTTTTCCAGATTTCCTGCTGCACATCCTCTGCTTCGTGCTTCCGCGGGATGGCGGCGTGCACGTATGCCTTAATGGCAGTGTCCTCCTTGAGGAACAGCTCCAGGATTTCCTGAGAGTCTATGTCAGGGACTCGGCTCATATTCAACATCCTCGGCACATGGTGAAACCCAACATAAAAAAGATAGTAAATTTTGATTTAAGGTACGAACCGATATTCTGCCGGGGGCGTTTAGAAGAAAAAACCGCCATATTTCTTAGGAAACACCAATGGAATTTGACCTTTCCCACAGGACCTTCACCGGGTAGGGGAGAAAAAAATTTGAACGGGAAAAGCGTCATCCCGTCTATGGATTTAACCCCAAGGAGACAATTTTCATGAGCAATTCGATTGATGTCATTCAGGAGCAGATTGACCGCGAACGGGTGTTTGTGGACCGGCTGCGGTCTGAAATGGCGCGGGTGGTCATCGGGCAGTCGTATTTGGTGGACCGACTGATTCTCGGTCTTCTCTGTGATGGCCATGTCCTGCTCGAAGGTGTGCCCGGACTGGCGAAAACCCTTTCCGTGAAAACCCTGGCCTCTCTGCTCGACACCCACTTCCAGAGACTCCAGTTCACACCCGATCTGCTGCCGGCTGACTTGCTGGGAACGTTGATTTACAACCCGAAAGAAGGGGATTTCAGTATCCGGAAAGGTCCGGTGTTCGCGAACGTGATCCTGGCGGACGAAATCAACCGTGCCCCGGCCAAAGTCCAGAGTGCCCTGCTGGAAGCCATGCAGGAACGGCAGGTGACCATTGGGGACACCACCTACCCCCTGCCCTCTCCCTTCCTGGTACTGGCGACGGAAAACCCCATCGAACAGGAAGGGACCTACCCGCTCCCCGAGGCGCAGGTGGACCGGTTTCTGTTCAAGCTGAAAGTCGGGTACCCCAAACTGGACGAGGAACGGAAAATCCTCGAGGCCCATGCCATGACCGGAAGCCGTCCGACTTTGGAACCGGTAGTCAAAGCGGAAGAAATTCTCTCCGCGAGAACCGTCGTAAACCAGGTGTACCTGGACGAAAAAATCAAAGAGTACATTCTGAGTATTGTCTTCGCGACGCGGGATCCTTCCGCCTACGGACTTCAGCTTGAGGACTACCTCCGTTTCGGCGGGAGCCCCCGGGCCACGATTTCGCTGGCACTTTCTGCGAAAGCACATGCCTTCATGGAGGGACGGGCCTATGTCACCCCGCAGGATGTGAAAACCATGGCTCCGGATGTCCTCCGCCATCGTGTACTGGTCACCTATGAGGCGGAGGCGGAAGAAAAGGATTCGGATTCACTGATCGACGAAATCCTCCGCGAACTCCCCGTGCCCTAGAGACGGACCCGCTATGATTTCCAAGGAACTCCTTCGGAAGATTCGCGGGATCGAAATCCGGACCCGCCATTTGGTGACCGACGCTCTCGCCGGCCAGTATCACTCTGCCTTTAAAGGCTCCGGGATGGAGTTTGAAGAGGTGAGAGAGTATCAGCCTGGTGACGATGTGCGCAGCATCGACTGGAACGTGACCGCACGCATGCAGCATCCGTTTATCAAAACCTTCCGGGAGGAACGCGAACTGACGGTGCTGCTGGTGGTAGACATGAGTGCATCTCTGGCATTTGGATCCGGAGAGGTCCTAAAGCAGGATCTGGTCGCGGAGATTTCCGCCCTTTTAGCCCTCACAGCAATTCGCAATCAGGACAATGTCGCCCTGTTGCTGCACACGGACCAGGTGGAGAAATATATCCCGGCCGGGAAAGGATCCCGGCATGTACTGAGGGTGGTCAGAGAGATCCTGAGTTTTGAACCGACCTCCACAGGGACTGATCTGACTCCGGCACTCACGTTTCTCAACCGGGTCATCCACCGGAAATCGGTGGTATTCCTGATTGGCGACGGCCGACTGCCTGAGGAAAGCCTGAGTGCCGCTACCCTCACAGCCCGGCGTCATGATGTGATTGCCCTGAGGTTGGAGGACCCCCGGGAATCCGAATGGGACGCCGTGGGCCTGATGGAATGGGTGGATCCGGAGGCCGGCGACGCCATTCTGGTGGACACTTCAAGCAAACAGGTGCGAATGGCTCTCAAGCATCATCAGGCATTCTGGACCGCAGAACAGGACCGGACCCTGCGCAGGGGACGCATCGACACGCTTCATGTTCATACGCACGAACCCTATGAACGGGTGCTGGCCAAATTCTTCCGGCTGCGCGGAGCGAGGAGAGGTGCATGAAGCAGGTATGGTGGCTCATGCTCGTGCTGGTGGTGAGTGGCTGCGGCCGGAACTCGGATCGCGGATTGTTCGCGCCACCCGAATCACTCCCTGATCTGCAGGTGGTCATGCAAAACCCCTCTCCCAAGCTGGGAGAAGCCACCCGGCTGGAAATGCGGGTGTATGCAGAGGAGCGTCTGCTGCTTCCTCCTGTCGAGGAGTGGATCGATCCGGCTTTCGAGGTGCTGGACCGCAGTTCGGAGGAGAAACTGGACGATCGCGGGTGGCAACGGCACATGACCTTCGATCTGGCCCTTTACGCGCCAACAAACGTGGTGCTGTTCAGCAACATGGAGCTGACAACTCTCAACGACCCGGCGCATACCTTTGAACTTCCCTTCACCAGCGTCACCACCACCGCAACTCTCGCGGAGGAGGACACGGTTCCGACTCTCGGAAACACCGATCTGCCGGACTTCCGGGGTCCGGAAGCCCTCCGTCGCCGGACCCGCAACCTCCTTCTCGGTCTGGGTATCCTGTTTCTGCTTCTCTCATTCGTATCCTTTTTCGTGTGGCGGTATCTCACCCGTCCACAGCCCCCTCCGGCTCCGCCGGTTTGGCACCGCATCGCACTGGATGCCATCGCCGAGTTAAAAACCCGGCCCATTTGGACAGAACCGGATGTGGATGCCTCCGCAGTTGCACTCGGTCAAATCCTCCGGCGGTACATTGGCGGCCGTTTCGGCATTCATGCTCCGGAACGGACCACAGAGGAATTCCTGCTGGAGGTACAGGAGACTCAGCCGTGGCCGGCCGAGCATCAAACGGGGCTGAAGGATGTGTTTGTCTCACTTGACCGGATCAAATTCGCCGGGGAGCGGCCCGGACGGGATGTTCTGGAGAGCCTCGCCGCCGCAACAGAGGCGTTTATCCTCTCCACGGCCCAATCGGAGGTGCCGGCATGAGCTTCCGGTTTGAACACCCCTGGTTTCTGCTGTTGCTGCTGATCTTACCGGTCTGGGGTTGGGTTGGACAGACCCGCCGGCTCCGCACCCGGTACCATTATCCCTCCCTCCAGAGTCTTCGCCGTCTGCCGAAAACCTGGGCCCAGCGCCTTCATCCTCTCCCTGCGGTACTGGGCGCAATCGGGCTGACTCTGCTGATCGTGGCCCTCGCCCGCCCGCAAACCGGACTTCAGGAAAGACGAGTCACCTCGGATACCGTGGACATTCTCCTGGTTCTCGATACCTCCACCAGCATGAGGGCGATTGACCTCAACGATGAGGAGGCCAATAACCAAAACCGGCTTGAAGTGGTCAAACAGGTGGCCGCGGACTTTATCGAGCGGAGGGAGGGTGACCGCATGGGGCTGATCGCCTTCGCGGCTCAGCCTTACACCGTCAGCCCCCTCACTCTCGACCGGGCCTGGCTCTCCGGGAGGCTTCAGGAACTGGAGTCCGGCACCCTGCCGGACGGCACCGCCCTCGGCAGTGCGTTGGTGGCAGGAGTCAACCGTTTGCGGGAATCCGAGGCCGATTCCAAACTGATCGTGCTGCTGACCGATGGCATCAGCAATGCCGGAGATATTGAACCCTTGAATGCCGCGCCTTTGGCGGAAGCTCTCGGCATCAAAGTCTATACCATCGGTGCCGGATCTTCCGGCATGGTACGCATGCCGCTCACCGATTTTTTCGGCAGAACGGTTTATGACAATGTTCAGATCCCGATCGACACCCGAACCTTGGAGGAAATCGCGGACATCACAGGGGGACGGTTCTTCAGAGCGCAGAACCTCGAAACCCTGGAGGACGTATTTAACGAAATCGATGAACTGGAGCGGACAGAAGTCGAGTTATCCGAGTACACCCTGTACACCGAACACTTTGCAGGCGTGCTTGCGGCCGGATTGGGGATGCTGGTTCTGTCACGTCTGTGTGCCTCCAGCCGGATCGGGAGGGTCACCGCATGAGTTTCGGTGCTCCGTCCCTGTTACTTTTGCTCCCGCTCGTTCTTGCGATTCATCTCTTCGCCAGTCTGGTTCTCCTGCACAAAAAACAAAAACTGGCACGGATGTTTTCCTCCTCCCACCGGGACAGAATCCGCCAGCAGCCTGTACCCGAACTGAACCTCCTGCGTATGATGCTCAGCACACTCGGGATCGGCCTTGTCACCTTTGCACTCAGCCGGCCACAGTGGGGATATACCTGGAGGGATGCCAATCGGGAAGGACTGGATTTGGTGGTGGCGATCGACACTTCCAACAGCATGAGAGCAAACGATTTCACTCCTACCCGGCTGCAGCGGGCCAAATGGGGGGTGGAAGATCTGGTTCAGGAACTGAAAGGAGACCGCATTGGCTTGGTGGCCTTTGCCGGAGAGGGCGTGATGCAGTGTCCCATGACGCTGGATTACGGTGCCTTTCTCATGCATCTGCAGGATTTGTTTCCCGGGATTGTCCCCCGGGGCGGGACCAATCTGGAGTCTGCATTGACCACGGCCTTGGAAAACCTTGAGGAGGCAACAGAAGCCGATCAGGTCGTGCTGCTGATCACAGACGGGGAGAATCATACAGGAGATCTGGAGGGCGTCACGGACACACTGAAAGACCGCGGCATCCGGGTATTCGCGATTGGGGTGGGCACCCCGGAAGGCTCGCTGATCCCCCTGAATCAGGCCGGAAATGATTTCCTGAAGAATCGGATGGATGAAGTCGTGAAAAGCTCTCTCGATGAAGGCACGCTCAAATCCCTCACCTCCGCCACCGGCGGCCTATACGTCCGGGCAACTCCGAGAGACTTTGGGGTGGAGGCCATTCTCCGGGAAGGGCTGGCACCGCTCAAACGGGCTCAACTGGAAAACCAGCGGGTACAGGAGATGGAGGAACGCTATCAGATCTTCCTCGCACTGGGACTGGGACTACTGTTTCTGGAACAGGTTGTCCGCGTCCCCGCCCTGATGTGGAACCGGAGGAGGTCCGTATGACTCTCCGGATGTTTGCTCTTCTCACATCGGGTATGCTTGTTTTCCCCGGCTGGGCGCAACCCGACGCTGCCAGCCCGGAAGAAAACGTCCCGAGTCTGGAATCACTGCGCCAAGCGCTGCGGAACGCACGGCATCAGTACCGGGAGGGGTCTGAGGGCTTTGACGCGGCGGCCGAAACCTTTCAGGAGGTGGAAGCCTCGGAAGACGACCAGGAATTCAATCTGGATGCCCTGCGGTTGGCACAGGGACTCAGCCGGTTGCAGGCGGGGAATCCGGATGGGGCTCTGGAGGCATTAAACCGCATCCAGGGATTTCCCGAAGCGGACGAGCGAAGCCGGCACCGGCTGCTGAAAGGTGTGGCTCACCTGGAAAAAGGAGCGGCCCTGGCGAAACGTGCCCAATGGGAGGACGCGATCTCAGAAGCGCGGAACGGAATTGAGAGCCTGAGTGAATCCCTGAGAGACCGCCCCGATTCGGAGGTCATCCGGAAAAACCTTGAACTCGCACACCGTCAGTTGGAGAGGTATCTGGCACGCCGCCCGCCTCCGACCCCCACTCCTACCCCTGAACCGACTCCCACCCCCACCCCGACGCCTCCCCCGGAGTCAACGCCGACGCCCACTCCGGAACCGACCCCGACCCCGGATCCAGAGGATCAGAACCCTCAGGACCCGACTCCCACACCGGACCCGGAAGGACAGCAGAGCCCTGAATCCCAGCAGAATCAGGGAGAGGAGGATTCCCAACAGCAGGAACCGCAGTCCGGTGATCCCCAACAGGATGAGTCGGCGGATGAAACCAACGCAGAACAGCAGCAGCAACGCCAGGAGGAGCTGGAGGCAGAGGAAGCACGACAACTTCTGGATGCGTTCCAGCAACAGGAAAAAGCACAGCGGCGGGAGCTGTTGCGGCGGAAGATTCGGGGGATCCCGGTGGAAAAAGACTGGTGAGGCGATATGATTGTGATTGGAAAAACAAGATGAAGACCCGATGGATCCTCTTACTGGCATTGACGGCCCTGCTCCCGTTCGCGGGATGGAGTGAGGTGACACTGCAACTGTCGAAAAACGAAATTTCTCAGGATGACTCCACCGCCCTGCGCCTGAAAGTGGTCGGAGGGTTGAAACGTCTTCCTCCGGAAATCCCGCTTCCCGAGGGTCTCGAGGTGAGAAATGTCTCACGCCAGGACACCCTGGCGGATTCCAAACATGTGACCTGGGTTGTGTATGAAATCAATGCCAGCAAACCAGGCACCTACCAGATCGGTCCCTATTCCCTGAAAATGGATGATGGGCAACATGAGCTCCCGGCGATGACCCTCACGGTCACGGCACCTAAAGTGGTGAACGTGGATGAGGGACTGTTCGTGACTTTTGAGGCCTCTTCCGATCAGGTTTATCTAAAACAGCCTCTGGATGTGACGCTGACCTTCTTCAGTGAGCACCCCATTGAAGACATCAATGTCACGGAATTTCCCACAGAAGGCTTTGAGATCAGTGACTGGCAGCCAATCCGCAGCCGCAACCGGAGCTTCGATGGGAAAACCTACCGGGTGAAACGCTACGTCGCGCGAATGATTCCCAAAAAGCCGGGAGCCTACACCTTCGATCCCGCCTTCCGGGTCCGCATTCAGGAACCCGGCGAATTGAAGATCGGACCATCCTTCGGAATGCCCAGACGGGTGATCGACATCCGGACAGTGCGAATGAAACTTCCTGAACCCGGCACACTGGAGGTCCTCGCCCCCCCGGCAGAGGGACGGCCGGAAGGTTTTACCGGGCATGTCGGCCGGTTTGAATTGAGTGGATCTCTCTCACCTGAACGTGTGACGGTCGGAGACCCGGTCACCCTGCGGGTTCAACTCACAGGCCGGGGAAGTATCCTGGAGGCACTTCCGCCTCAAGTGGAGGAAAGTGCTGATTTTAATGTCTACGAACCGAAACTGATCGCAGAAGACATGCGGAGAGACGGATTGTCCGGAATCAAAACCATCGAACAGGTCATCATCCCCCGTAATGCCGGAATCACAGAACTTCCCAAAATTGCCTTTTCCTTTTTTGACCCGGAAATGGCCGAATATCAAACCACCACCCTGGGGCCATTCCCGCTGGAGGTAACGGGTGGAGCAGACGAGGGGGACGGAACCCGTGTGGTGAGTTCCCTACCGCAGGACACGGAGACGGGACTGAATGTTCTCGGAGAGGATCTGGTGTACCTGAAACGTTCCCCGGGACGACTGCGCCCTTTGGATGCCGCCATACCTGGTTGGGGCGTTGCCGTAGGAACCGCGGCTCCACTGGGCCTGTGGGGGATACTGGCCCTTGCGGGACTGATGAAGCAGCATAGCCGTAAAGACCCCGACCTCTCGCGAAAACGCTCCGCGTCCAGAGACCTGCAGCATGATCTGAAGAGCGTGGAGCAACTTGAGCCCTCAGAAAGATTCCCGCGCATGTGGGGGGTGCTCTCCAGTTACCTGCAAACCCGCCTTGAGTTACCCCCCGGGGATTTGGATGCCGCGTCCCTGAAGGCCACGCTCTCACCTTCGCTGAAAGAGGAGACACTGGAAACACTTCTCCACTGGGTGACACAATGTGAACAGGCCCGTTTCAGTGGTGAGCCACCGACACTGTCAGAAGACCGCATGGCTGATTTTCGGGACTGTATGCTTGCGGTGGATCAGGAGTTAGGGGCATGAAACGAGGCTGGATGATTCTCATGCTGATCTGGATGGGCAGTCGCGTACAGGCAGCCCCCCCGGAAGAATGGACAGAGGCCTCCGCCGGATATGACGCCGGAATGTTCGAGGAAACGGCATTGCAGAAGTATACTCAGCTGAAGCTGCGGGAAGGCACGTCAGCAGCCCTCGAGTACAATCTCGGGAATACGCTGATGAAACTGAATCGAATGCCAGTGGCCATCGCGCACTACCGACGTGCTCAATGGTTGGCCCCCCATGACCCGGATATTCAAGCCAACCTTGCCCGGGCCCAAACCCTGCAACAGGCGCATATCCCGGATCTGCCCTTAGGACGGCGTGCAGCGGGGCTCCTGCCTGTATCCGCATGGTCCGTGCTGCTCCTTGCATCTGCATGGGTACTCGGAGTCACAGGAATCCTGCGGTCAAGATTCAACGTCCTGCGGCTGGCATGGGTGTGGATCCTGCCTGCAGGGCTCATTGTGCTCATGCTTTCCACGGTCAGTCTGGTGTTGATGCAGCCCGCAGCCCTCAACTCCGAGGCCGTCGCCCAACCCGAAATGCTGACCAGCCGGTTTGAACCACTGGACAGTTCCACCGCACATTTCTCTCTCAAAGGAGGGTCGGTAGTCAACATTCTGGAAGAGGTCCGGGGCTGGACCCGTATTCATGTGGATGGGAAAACAGGTTGGGTGCCAACGGCAGACCTGATCCCTGTCGGGTTTCCCGAGTAAACTCAGCGCACTCTTGGATCGATCCAGATTGCGTGAGCGGAGTTATGAGAACCGGGGCACTCCACTTCCAAACGGAGTCGTGATACATTGGGAAGAGAGATTTTTGCCGTCTGAGGTTTTGAATTTTTGCCGAGAGGTTCGGACGTCCATAACACCTTGCCGTCACCAAACACCCGAAACGTGACGGGGGTAACGATCCTTGCAATCCCGGTTCGGTTAATCGCAACCTCAGCCATAAATTCGGTCGCAGGAGCTTTCAGTTCCCACACCACAAATGCTTTCCCATTGGGAGGCGGATGTGTGGAAATTCCCTTATTTACCTTTTGCTTTCCTACCCATATCAAGGTCCCTTCCCGCCCATAACCCAAAGACGACCCTTTCCCTAGCGTTCCATATCCTACGTTTGCCTGTGTTTCCTGGAGGTCCGACAGGTATTTCCATGTAAAGGTCAACTCCGGGCGGTTCTCTTTATTGACGGGCTTTTTCGGGAGCCATTCACGAACCTGGACCAGAGGAAGATCCTCTTTGAGCGCATCACGAGCCGCACGAATCTGAATGGCCTCCTCGATACGATTGGCTTTCACCAGAGACACTTCCTGCTGGAGAAGTGTCTCATCATACGCCTCATACAGCTCCTCCACCGCGTAGCCATACTCATGGGAAGCATCAATCAAAAGATACTTTAACATCGTTTGCAGCCGGTTCAGGGATTCCAGCTTTGAATAATTCAAGGGTTTGGAGAGCTTCGTCTCCACGCGATCCATCTCGGCTTTAACCAATTCGACTTTTTCAAGTTCCCCCTCGGCCATGACATCCGCCATGAGCCCCTCCAAGGCCCGTTTGTATCCAGCATGAATTTCCGCTCGGGTTTGGTTTCGCTGTGCCTGCAAAACAGCCTGACGTGTTCTGATTTCCTGTTGATGTCCCTCGAGGGTCATCGGCTGGGCTGTGCAGACAGCACGCCAGCAAGCGGCACAAATGAGAAGGAGAACTCCTGGGGTCTTCATGCCAGAAAGATAGAGATCCTTCATCGGATTGTAAACAGATTTTAAGGGAAGCATAACCACGGAGAAACCTAATCTCTGTCTTTGTCTTTGTCTTTGT
>DIYN01000041.1:53354-54161 GCA_002429065.1 Verrucomicrobia bacterium UBA6053
TCTTTGTCTTTGTCTTTGTCTGATGAACAACATCTCCAAAAGGTCCATTCGACAATGACAAAGATTAAGACAATGACAAAGGTGATATCTCCCTGAGGATTTTTGCCAAAAAAAAGACCGCACCCGTTTCCGGGTGCGGTTCCTCCCCACTCCTTCCCGCTACGCTGTTTTTTTCACCACCTCTTTCAGGGAGGCGAGCATTCCAGCGATGTTGGACAAATCTCCGGGAATAATCATGGTGTTGTTTTCCTTCGCCAGTTTTCCGAACTCTCCGAGGTACTGTTCCGCAATCCGAAGATCGACTGCAGAATGTCCCCCCTCGGCTTGGATCGCCTCGGCCACCTGACGTAATCCGGTAGCGGTAGCGGCTGCCACCCGTTCAATTTCCTGGGCCCGGCCCTCGGCCTCGTTGATCCGACGCATTTTTTCCCCTTCCGATAAGGAGATCGCTTCCTGTTTCTCCGCCTCGGCCACATTGATTTTAGCCTGGCGCTCCCCTTCCGACTCGGCGATCATGGCCCGTTTTTCCCGTTCAGCCCGCATCTGTTTCTCCATCGCATCTTTGATGCTTTGAGGAGGCACAATGTTTTTCACCTCATACCGGGTCACTTTCACCCCCCAGGGATCCGAGGCTTTGTCCACCGCATCCACAATGCTGGCATTGATGGTTTCCCGCTCTTCAAACGTTTTGTCGAGATCCAGTTTTCCAATCACAGACCGCATGGTGGTCTGAGCAAGCTGGGCGGCCGCGAAGTTATAGTTGTTAATCCCGTACGAGGCTTTTTTGGCATCCATGACCTGCATGTA
>DIYN01000041.1:54220-67579 GCA_002429065.1 Verrucomicrobia bacterium UBA6053
TTGGCATCCATGACCTGCATGTAGAGAATGCCATCGACCTCCACCGAGATGTTGTCCTTGGTGATGCAGTTCTGTGGAGGCACATCCACCGCCTGCTCTTTCAGGGTGTGTTTGTACGCCACTTTATCCAGAAACGGAATCATCACATGCAGCCCCGCCTCCAGGGTGGAGGCATACTTGCCGAGTCGCTCGACAATAAATGCCTGTTTCTGAGGGACAATCCGAATGCTCCGGAGGACCGCGATGGCCACCAGAACCAAAATGAGACCTAATACAATTTCCATGACAGCATCCTTTTGTGTGCGTTAACGAATGTGAGAAACCGTTAATGTGAGATTCTCTCTGGCAGTCACTTCCACCAAAGCCCCTTCCGGAATCGGGTCAGAGGCAGAGGCATTCCACTCCACCCCGTGAAGCTGTACCCGTCCCTCCCCGGGAGGGGTAATGCTCTGGGTGACCTGGCCCCGCTGACCAATCAGCTCTTCTTCATCAGGAGAGGAGCTGCTGTTCCCAAACAGGATCGGTTTGGTCAGTCGGCGGAGTCCTAGCAGCATAACAATGGAGGAACCGCAGAAGAAGAGAACCTGTGTGGTGAAGGACACATCCACGGCCCAAAGTAACAGGGACGTGAGTAAGGCGCCTACCCCGAAAAACACCAGGACCAGACCCGGAACAACAAATTCAAGGATCAGCAGCAGAAGGCCGAGAATCAGCCAGCCACCCGGTCCTTGAAGCCATAGAAGTGTTTCCTGCATCATGTGTTTTCTCCTTTTGCGTACAAGGTCAGTGAACCATAGAAGGAGCCACAGTGCCTATTACAAGAGGAGGAACCGTTTATAACCCCCCATGATTTTCTCCCCATCTACGGTTGTAAAACGGTGAATTTTGTCACAGCAAGGGCTTCCTTTTGAATACCCACTTGAACTGATCATGATTTCACTACTGATTTCCATCTTACTTTCCGCGGCCTGTGTGGTGGCTGCACAGACCTACCAGCTCCATACCACATGGGTGGTGCTTTCCGGGATTGGAGGCTATATCCTCAGCTCACTGCTGGTGGGGTTGGTCGTTCGCCGGAAGCTGGGCAAGGTGCAGGGAGAGCTGCACGAGATGATGAACGTGGCGCAGGGACGGATCAACCGCAGCATTCAGGAGGCACAGGCCAAACCCGGTGCCAATCCGGCTCTGCTCAGGAAACAGGTGGAGATCAAACAGACCGAGCTTCTGAAAAAGGCTCTGGAACACACCACCCGGTTGGAGCCCTACCAGAAATGGGCCCCCACCCTCGGGCGCCAAATCGCGACCATGCGCCTGCAGTTCTACTATCAGTTAAAACAATTCGATAAGGTGGATGAGATCTTCTCGAGAAAAGGACTGCTCAGCAAGCCGATGATGATGGAGCCCACTGTTGTGGCCATGAAAATGGCCAGAACGTATAAGACCGGTGAAATCGACGAGGTGGAGCAACTCTTCAAAAAACATATCCGCTGGATGAAAGGGGAACGCGGCACCCTGCTGTACGGTCTGATGTCATGGGCCTGGGTGAAAAAAGGGAAGGTCGAAGATGCCCTGAACCTGCTGGCAAAGGCAAAGGATTCCACCGGAGATGATACACTGGCCCAGAACTGGGAACGCCTGGCGAATGACAAGGTGAAGAAATTCTCCAATGCCGGACTCGGCGAAGAATGGTACGGTCTTCATTTGGAAAACCAGCCGACTCCCAAAGCGCAGCGCATGCGGGGACAGCGGGGTAAAGCGCGGTTCTGATCCGAAGAAACGATCTGGAAGTGCCAGTGAAGCCGTTTACAACCCGGCAAACCACTGTCGTCTGAAGGCAGGCGGTCACGCCTTTGATCGGGGCTGATGATCTACGCGTTGGGTAAAATCAAAGGCCGGTTCGTTTCTTCACCCGTTCACATTTCATTTCCACTTTTTTGAGATCTTTCGGATCGAGATAGCTTTCCACGTATCCACATTCTCTGCATATGTAGAATTGTTTTCTCGCAGCGGAGAATGGCGAAAATCTCAACAACCCGCCTTCATCATAAGCACGATCCGCAACATAAACCTGATCAGATTGACACTTGGGACAGATTCCTGATTTCATTTCTTCACCTCCTGAGAACGTTTCGGCGGTATGGTGCATTGTGATGGATGAGGCCCCCTGCAAAGAATGACTCCTTCCCACCGAGACCTATGTGCTATTGACTGTCAATCATGGGTGCAGGACTTTCACATGAGACACATGATCGCCCTGTAAAGGTTGATACCCCAGTTTCTGGTAAAAGGCGGAGGCCTTCTCACTGCCGGTGTAAAGTCTCAGGAGTTTAAAGTACGGGCTGGCGGCCTTTTCCACGGTTTGAACCAGCGTTCGCCCCACCCCTTTGTTCCGGAACTCCGGCCGAACGTAAAGATGCCGCAGTCGGCCAACGTCTTCTTCCACGGTGTAAGGGTCGCAATTCAGTCCACAAATCCCGGCAAGACTATCTTCACGATACACCGCGAACAGTCCTTCCCCGTTTAAACGGAAGGTATTTTTTCCGTTGCGATGGTTTTCTCTCAGCCTTTTCAACGCACCAAACCCTTCACCCAGACTTTCGTGAACAAGCGCATCCAATCCATCGGGTAATACTGAGATTCGCTTCACCTGCATGATGCTGTTTGTTGAACCATGGTTTGTACTCTCCCCAGAAAAATATGCTAACCGGGAGAACCCCAACATGCACCTGGACTAAAATCCAGCGGATACCGTCACGGCATGCCGACTATTTCTTTTCTCTGTCTCAACTCTGATTGTTGATGACCGGTTCAGGTGCTTTGAACGATTTGCTGTAGAAGCCGGAAGGATCGAAACAGCAGACCCGCTTCTTCCCGGCCGCTAGCATATCGCATGCATCCCGAATGCGCTTCTCACGCGTCTTTGACTGCTTGGCGGAAACCACCCAGTGAATCCAGTCCAGACGGGCAATTGACGTCGTAGCGTCCCAGGTTCGCCTCGCATCACTAGAGGCTGAAAGAGCTTCTTCAAGGTCTGCCGGTACTTCGGGATCTGGTTCTTCATCAACGGATGATACTTCAATCGTGAACGTATCTCCATCCGTCACACCCACTGCCTCCTGAAGCTCTTTGCTTAGCTTCAGCCAGTGGCTCAGCGTGCCATCCGGCTCGAGAGTTACCTGAAACGAATGGCCATTTATGACTGCGTTCACGGTCGTGCGACCCCGCCTGGGAAGCGTATCGCTCACTTCTTTGGGAATCAGGCAAAATATCCAGGAACGATCATCGCCAGGTTTTTGCGGGCGGAAAAGCTCTGCCTCGAACTGAGATACCGTTTGTTGCGTCTTCATGTAACGTCGCTTGCCGATGTGAGGTGTACGGTGGTTCAGTGTGCTTCAAGCCAGTTTTGACCGATGCCGACGTCGACCACCACCGGAAGATCCAGAGGCATGGCGGCTTCCATGCATTGTTTCACCTGACGCGTCACCTCGTCCACCTCGTCCTGATGCACATCGAGCACCAGTTCATCGTGCACCTGTAGCAGCAGTCGGCTTTGAAAGCCCTGGGCGAGTAGTGCATCGACATCAATCATGGCTTTTTTGATCATGTCCGCAGCACTGCCCTGAATGGGGGAGTTAATCGCGGTGCGTTCCGCTGCCTGACGGAGGGTATGATTGCGGGAGTCGATATCCCGGATGGTGCGTTTCCGCCCACCCATGGTTTCGATGGACCCATCTGCACGGGTGCGCTCCACCACTTCATCCATGTAGGCTTTGACCCCGGGGTACTGCTTGAAGTACGCCTTGATGATGCCGGACGCCTCTTCACGGGGTATGGCCAGGCGCTGGGAAAGGCCAAACGCGCTGATACCGTAAATGATGCCGAAGTTGACCATCTTGGCTTTGCGCCGCATATCAGACGTGACATCCGCCACCTCCACATCAAACACCCGTGCGGCGGTGGCGGCATGAATATCAAGTCCGTCCCGGAAGGCACTGCACATTCCAGGATCACCGCTCAGATGCGCCATGAGGCGCAGTTCAACCTGGGAGTAGTCCGCAGCCATGAGCACAAAGGATTCGCTGCGGGGAATAAACGCTCTTCTGATTTCACGCCCGCGGGCGGTCCGGATAGGAATATTCTGCAGGTTCGGGTCATTGGAGGAAAGCCGTCCGGTTGCCGCACCTGTCTGCAGGTATTTGGTATGGACCCGGCCGGTATTGGGATGGACCTGTTTGGGCAGCGCATCCACATAGGTGGATTTCAGTTTCCCCAGTTCACGGAACTCGAGAATCGCATCAATGATTTCGTGAGAGCCCGCAAGCGCCTGCAGAGTCTGTTCACTGGTGCTGTATTGACCCGTTTTGGTTTTCTTGGGTTTGTCAGAGAGCTTGAGCTTTTCAAACAGGACCACACCCAGTTGTTTCGGGCTGTTGAGATTAAAGTCCTCACCTGCCAGTTCGAGCACCCGCTTCTGCAACTCCACCAGGCGCGTTCCCAGTTCCTCCGAAATGGCCGCCAGGGCCTCGGTATCCAGTCGGATCCCCTCCTCCTCCATCCGGGTGAGCACAGGCAGCAGCGGCATTTCAAGTGTCTCAAACACAGGTCGCTGACCACTTTCCTCCAGTCTTGGAAGCAGCTTATGATACAGTTGCAGAGTAACGTCAGCATCCTCAACCGCATAATCCTTCACCTCCTCCGGGCTCAGGTCGGCCATGGATTTCTGATCTTTGCCTTTGGGGCCGATCAGGTCGGTAATCGGGATCGGGGCGTATCCCAGCAGCGAAGCCGCCAGCCGGTCCATGCCGTGCCGTTGATCGGATTCAATCAGGCTGTGCAGGATCATGGTGTCGGCAAAGGGGCCTTTCACCGCCACCCCTTTCGCCAGAAGCACTCCAAGGTCAAATTTTAAATTATGACCCACTTTAAGGATGCTCTCATCCCCCCACAATGCGGACAGACTTCCAAGCGCCTCCTCCTCCCCCTCTTCCGGGATCGGCACATATGCACCTGTGCCCTGCGCACAGGAAAGCGCAATGCCCACCACACGGGTGTCCCTGACATCCAGGCTGGAGGTCTCGAGATCGAAACAACAGATCCCGGCAGCGCGAACTTCGGATACAAATGCATCCCGCTCTTCCGCTGATGTCACCAGACGGTAGTCATGGGGAACATCCTCCAGTGTGTTTAAATCGGGTTTCAACTCTCCGGAAGGCGAAGGGCCCGCCGCAAACAGATCTCCCTGTACCGGACCGGAGCTTGCAGCCCCGCCCACTGCGGAGAATCCATCTCCAAACAGCCGCTTGCCGATTTGCGAGAATTCCATCTCGAGCATCAGCGCACGCAGAGCGCCGTCATCCCGTTCGCCCCGCAGAAGATCCTCCGGTCCTTTTTCCAACGGAACCTCGCAGTCAATCACGACCAGTTCACGGCTTAACAACGCCAGGTCCCGGTTCTCGTTCAGCTTGTCCTTGAGCTTCCCTTTCACCTCCTCCACATGCTCAAGCAGCCCCTCCACACTTCCGAACTGACCAATAAGTTTTTTAGCCGTTTTGGGCCCCACCCCCGGCACCCCGGGGATATTATCCGAGCTGTCCCCCATCAATCCCAGCACATCAATTACCTGTTCCGGCCGATCCACCTCCCATTCCTCGCAAATTTCACTCACACCCAGAATTTCCGCTCCGCCCCCTTTGCGGCCGGGTTTGTACATCCAGGTGTGCTCATCCACCAACTGACCATAATCCTTGTCGGGGGTCACCATGAACACTTCCTCAAACCCATCCCGTTCTGCCTGCCGGGCCAGAGTTCCGATGATGTCATCCGCCTCGTATCCATCCAGTTCCAACACCGGGATCCGGAAGGCCTCCAGTAAGCGCTTCACATCCGGAATCGCCGCAGCCAGATCCTCCGGCATGGCGTCCCGTTGAGCTTTGTATTCCGGATACTTTTCGTGACGGGCGGTAGGGGCTGAGGTGTCAAATGCAACCGCGAGGTGGGTTGGATTCCGATTCTCCATCAGTTCCAGCAAGGTGTTGGCGAATCCGTATACCGCCGACGTGTTACGGCCCTGACTGTTGACGATGGGACGGGTGATAAACGCGAAATGAGCCCGGTACACCAGGGCCATCCCGTCGAGGAGATAGAGAGATTTGGACATATCTTAGAGAATGGAGGGGTCGTAAAGCAGAACCCCGCAGTACGAGCAGACCGTCCACTTCTGTCCGGAATGGGCATCATGCAGGATTTGAGGACTCACAGTCATGTGACAGGCCCCACAGGTTTTCCCCTTAATCGGAACCAGAACCGCTTCCTGTTTTTTGGTCAGCAGAGTCATATACCGGTCCCGGATCTCCGGGTCCAGATCCTCCGCCAGCACCTGTCGTTCCTCTTTTACCTCGGCAAACGTCGCGCGAATCGTTTCCAGCCGTTCTTCCAGAACCGCCACATCCTGATCCGCCGCCTCACGGGCGGCCTTCTCGGCCTCTTTGGCCGCCTCGAGAGCAGCTTTTGCCTCCTCAAGCCTCCCCATTTCCTCCAACTCCTTGTCCTCCAGGCCGGAAATCACCTCTCCCGCAGTACTGATTTCCCGTTCCAGCGCATGATAGACCTCGTTGGTGGGTGCATCAATCTGCTGGGTTTTGTATTTGGCAATCTGTTCCTGTTTGGATTCAACGTCCAGTTCCACCTGTTTGATTGCATTTTCACAGGCATTGACCTGTGCCAGGCTCTGTTCCCGTGCCTGAACCGCATCGGAAAGCTGTGCCTTCCTCTGCGCCTGCCGTTCGGGAATTCCCGCCGCTTCTTTTTTTAACTGCAGGAGGGTCAGATCCTTGGATTGGAGGGCCAGAAGTGATTGAAGGTCTTGCGGGGTCACGTTGATTCCTTTCCGGTTTGAGATTGCCAGAACAAGGGCGTCATACTATCCCGGTTGCTTCTTGGCAATGGCAACTTCACTGCATCAAGGCTTCGTTCATGAAACATTCAGACTGGCTCCCCTTTTGTCTTTCCGCTGTATGGGAGGCCTCCCGCTGCTGTGAGGCCATTGCCGACGCGTTTGAAGTGGGGGATCATCAGACCAAACAAGACCGTTCCCCGGTCACGATTGCCGATTATGCCAGCCAGGCTCTGATCATCGCCCGGCTGAGCGCTCAGACTCCCGAGGTGGGCATCGTGGCCGAAGAAGGCGCGGATGACCTCCGCAACGATCCGGAACTCGTGAAGCGGATCGCCGGTTTCACCTCCCAGGTCAATCCGGAGGTGAACGAAGCCACGCTCATAGACCTGCTGGATCTCGGCAATCATCCGGGAGGAAACGGGACCTTCTGGACCCTCGACCCCATTGATGGCACCAAAGGTTTTCTGCGCGGAGGCCAATATGCGGTCGCACTGGCCCTGGTGGAACACGGTATTCCCACGCTGGGGATCCTGGGCTGTCCCCGATATGAGTGGGCGGACAGCGGCACGGGTGTGGTGTTTACAGGTGGTGAGGGAATCCCCGCCCAGACCTGGCTCAGCGAAAACGCCACTCCCCACGGCATCCAGACCTGTGCCGATGTCCCGCTTGAGGAGGCCAAACTGTGCGAATCCGTGGAAAGTGCTCACACTGCACATGATAAATCAGCGGCCCTGATTGAAACCCTGGGAATCTCCAAAGACGTCCTTCGAATGGACAGTCAGGCGAAGTATGCCGCCGTGGCGCACGGGGCGGCGGCGGTCTACCTCCGGCAGCCCGTAAAGAAAGGCTACCGGGAGAAGATTTGGGACCATGCCGCCGGATTTGCCGTCATAGAAGCGGCAGGTGGCCGGGTGACCGACCTGAACGGCAAGGCTCTGGACTTCTCACAGGGACAGACCCTGGCCAACAACCGGGGGGTGCTCGCGACCAACGGGCCTCTGCACCATGCCACCTTATCCACCGTGTTGGCACAGACTCCGGACGCATCCCGTTGGGAATAACCCATGATGGATTTCGACACCCTTTACATGCGGATGGCGGTCCGGGAGGCTCAGGCCGCGGCCGAGGAAGGGGAGGTTCCCGTGGGGGCCATTATGGTGCACCCGGAACATGGCATCGTGGGAAAAGCCCATAATCAGGTGGAAAAGCTGAAGGATGCGACCGCTCATGCCGAGGTGCTGGCGATCACGCAGGCCTGTGAAGCGATTGGGGACTGGCGCCTGGACCAATGCACGCTGTATGTCACCAAGGAGCCCTGCCCCATGTGTGCAGGAGCCATCACGTTCAGCCGGATCCCGCGTGTCGTCTGGGGGGTCTCGGATCCCGCCCGTGGAGGACAGAGTGTGTTTGGCATTCTCAACAGCCCGTCACTGGTGCACCGGGTCGATCATCTCGCCGGAGTGATGGAGGAGGAATGCCGGGAAACGCTGGTGGCGTTCTTCAGGGGGTTACGGAAGGATCGTACGTGATCCTCAGCATCTGGTGACGGTTTTCCAGATAGCCGAACAACTCACGGTCAAATCCGGTCAGCACGGCCACCTCCTGAACAATCGATCCAGGCAGCACCGCCTGAATCTCCCTCAACAGGGCATTCGCCCGTTCCGCATCCGAAAAGTGGACAAACTGAACCTTCCGTCTCACCAGATAATCCGGGAGTTTCCGTGGGTTCAAGGCCCCATTCATCATACGGAATTGCTGCACTTCCCAGTCCGTTTCTCCACCAACCCCGAGAACACAATCCGCTTTCCAACCCGCCTGCAGCAGCACGCCGGGCATATCAGTGAGGACTACAGCATCTGTGGGCAGATTTTCGTGCCCCTGAATCAACTCCACCAACTGGCGTTCTGTTTTTTCCCGGAGTCGGGCCGCGTGGGTGAGATCCAGCATTTGCCGGAACACATGGGGAAGCTGGACCATGAGGTAAACCGCCAGAACAGCCATTGCCCAGGCCTTTCGGGAATCCGAAAACGAACGGGGTTCTTCCTGCATCCACCGGAAAAACGGATACACCACCGCAAGCACAGAAAAGGGAAGCAAGAGGGGTGAAATAATCTGGAGACACTCCAAATAGCTGTCCAAACCGGTAATCAGGCTGCAGAAGGTCATCAGAGCCACCAGAAAAAACATGGTCGGCAGCCAGAAACAGGGAACGGCTTTGTGGCGGTGGGTCAGCAGACTGATCACCATGCCCGCCGGCCAGAGAAGTCCCGCCAACATACCGAGACCGACAGGATCCAGGAGCAATACGCGGAATCCGAGAAACAGCCGCCCGAGAAAGGAAGGACCTGAATACCCATCAGGTGCGGGAGCCCCAAAAATCATTTCCGCATCCGGGCCAGGCAGAATCGGTGTCTGGGCGATTTTCATGTTCACATGAATCAACGGCCAGAGCATGAGGGCCACGATGAAGATTCCCCCCAGCGCCATTGCCCCCAGAGGGGTTTTATTTTGTTTCGCCTGCGAAGGAAAGACCGCCAGGCACAGCATGTAGCCCGCAAGCAGCAGCCAAATCAATCCCAACTCCAGACGAATATAGCCCGCCAGCCCGAAGAAGATCGCCGATAAGAATGCCCGCATCGGCATTTCCCGGTCCAGGGCAGCGAGGAAAAATGCATATCCCCAAATGACCAACGCCATTCCCAGAGCGACGGAGGCATCCGGTCGAATCGCAAACTGGAGAGAGCCCACACCCGCAAGTGCAATCACCGTGATCAGGCAATACCCCCGCAATGGCAGAATCCGGTGACACAGCGTGTAGCCACCCGCAAGCGTTGCCAGTACCGCCATCATACTCAACCAGATGCCTGCACGGGTGGAATCCCCGATGACCATGCCCAGGAGGGCGCGGAGCATTTGCGGAAGAATATGGGCCCCTCGCGTCTGGCGATGTACGAATGCCTCATTCTCCAGGAGTGAATAGGACAGCATGTCCTCCTGCAGGACCTCAATATAGGCTTCATCCAAGCGGGCCTGAGCCGTCGGCGGCAGTTGCCAGTCTGCTCCAGGCAGCAACCGGGTCATGGTGAAAATGAACAGTCCAAGGGCGAAGGCAATCCACCCGATTGGCAATTGATGAAGGGCGCGAAGAATCCGTTGCATCTTAGCGAGACTCCTCCAGAATTTTGATAGACTCCACCCGGGTGAGCGGCAGTTTCTTTCCCGTGACCCAGAAATCCCGCCCCCGGACCACCACCGGCTGGCCGGAGAGTTCAGACAGTTGTTCCGGATCTCCACGCAGATAGGACAAGGCGACCTCATCCCCATTGGATTCAATCCGAATCAACTGGAATCGACTGGGACTGTTGCCGGCCAGAAGGTAGGCTTTGACGTGGCCTTTGCGGACAGAAAAGGTTCCCTGTCCCCCGAGCGGGACCAGGTCTACGCCCTCCGGGGCCTCCACTGCGGGTGTCGGGGTGGGCAAGACCGGCACTTCGACAATCTTTTCCACCGTCTGCACTTCCACAATGACCTGGGGGGTCGGAGTCGGCAGGGGCAGATCGGGCACGGCGGTGGGAACCGGAGTCGGAGCAGGGGTCGGGTTCACGGCAACCACCGACGGAGGAACCTGTACAAATTTACGGCTGATCCACAGAGACACCGCCGAGGGAACGGCGATCTTGCGCCAGTCACCGGATTCTTCCAGAACCTCCACCTGATCGCCTCGTTTGAGCTGTCCCAGAACCGGGAAATTCGTGCCAGGCCCTCCACGGGTATTCAAGACCGGCGCTTTCACTTCCCGATCTTCAAATAACAGTGGGGAATAGACCCAAACCGTCAGATTTTCCGGAGGAACCACTTCCACCCAGTTCTCCTGAACCTGACGGGCCTCCAGTCGTTCCCCATAGGTGGCAGACGAGATGACATCACTTTCCAGCTCTGGAGCATTCCGGAGATTCACCCGGTCTCCCACCACAGTGACCATCAGAGGGGCCTCCTGAGCCTGGAGGGCAAAGGGTACAGCCAGCATTCCAAAAAGGATCCACGATTTCAGCATGCGGAAAACGTATGCATCCCATCGCCGGATGTCAGCATTTTTCTGGGACGTCTTGACGCATTCTGACGCGAAGTCGGACAATGGGACGCGCAGCAGGTCAGGAACGTCATGTTTTGCGATTCGGGACCCCGATTCAGGGCTGACCGTCCTGCCAAATCCCTGCATCCACCAGGATCCGGGTGACCGATCCGGACCAGTCGCGGTTTGCGGCCGGACTGGCAGGGCTTGGATGAGGAATGCGAATGACCTCTATCCCGGGCCTGACACGGGTCAATGCCGCTTCCGCATACTGGCCAATCGCGACAAGGTGACGGGGGTTCCATACCGAGAGACACTCCCCCAGAAACCGGTCACATACCTCCTCTAAAGGTTTTCGTTCCGCAGCCCGCAGCGCATTGGGCGGTAGATTGGCCCCGGTTTCCTTGAGCCACATCCAGTGGCAGTAGGGCCAGACGATCTGGTCCTGAAAAAACACCTCCGGGGTGCCAAACCGGTCCCGCATCAATCCCCACAAGCGCCTTCCACTCACCTCGCGCCGGGTACATGCCATTCCCTGGATGGGACGTTTAGGATGTTCGTGCTGGGGAGAATCCACCACAGGAGACAGCTTAAACCACTCCCGGACCATCTCCACGGCACCAAACGGTATTCCGGTTTGAGCCATGCCCCAGGGTCCCGGGTTCATCCCCAGATAAAACACCCGTGGAGAAGAGGATAACAGATTCAGATAGGCCCGCATCCCCTCCTGGGCATACCGCCAGGGGTCGTACACATGGCTCACAGGATCTGAAAAGCTCAGGGTCTCCAGTTCTGTCGAAAAACGTTCGTAAACATCAGGGTCCATCACAGGATCATGCGCCATTTTTACAAAAAGGCTCAACCGTATAATCCGCAAAAATTACCGCATTGCCCAAAGCCGGATTGCGGAAAACGCAAAGAAGAGTGACCCGCACCTGCCTATGGTAACACCTCTTAACCCCATCCCGGAGATTTCCATGACCGAATCCATACTGACGCTTGAAGACAAACTGCAGGCCAGCGGGGGCGCGATTCCCATGCTGCGGCACTCCCAGTGCGGCCCCTACCTTTTCCCTATCGATCCCGAATTCAGCAACTGGTACGACGAACAGGCCTCCTGGAACGACACCGCGGTGCTGTTTGACCTGTCCCGTCACATGACCGATATCTACTTCGAAGGTCCGGATCTCCTCAAACTGCTCTCCTCCCTTGCCGTCAACAGTTTCAAGGGATTCCGGAAAGGCAAAGCCAAGCAGATGGTCTGCTGTAACTCTGATGGATATGTCATCGGGGATGCCATCCTGTTCGGCCTTGAAGACAACAAGGTGAACATCAGCGGACGCCCCTCCGTCCCCAACTGGGTGGCCTATCACGCCGAAACCGGTGACTACGACGTCACCGTCACCCGGGACATCCGCAGCGTGGAGCAGGACGGTCGCCGTATGACCTTCCGTTATCAGGTACAGGGTCCGAACTCCAGTGATGTGCTGCGGGACCTTTTCGGAGGCGAACTCCCGGACATCAAATTTTTTAACATTGGCGAGGTCACGGTCGCCGGCCACGCGATCCGGGCCCTCAACCACGGGATGTCCCGGAACGGCGGCCTCGAACTCTTCGGTCCGGCAGAGTGTGGAGACGACGTCCGCAATGCAATTCTTGCGGCAGGCAAACCCTATGGGCTGAAAGCTGCCGGGGCCCGGGCCTATTCGACGGTGTCCCCGGAATCCGGCTGGATCCCCTCCCCCATGCCCGCCATTTTCAGTGCCCCGGAGATGGAGGACTACCGGAAATGGCTGACGGCGGACGGATTTGAAGCCAACGCCTCGCTCGGCGGCAGTTACGATGCAGACAAGATCGAAGACTACTACCAGACGCCCTGGGACCTGGGATACGGCCGCCATGTGAAGTTCGATCACGACTTCCTCGGCCGTGAAGCGCTCGAAAGCATGGTCGATCAGCCCCACCGCAAGAAAGTCTGGCTCGTCTGGAATACCGAGGATGTGCTCAAGGTCATCGCCAGCCAGTTCGGTGCGGAAGGTCCCAGATACAAACGCATTGAGTTCCCCGGGGCACAGTACTCCACCCTTCCCTTTGACCGGATCCTGAAAGACGGAGAACTGGTGGGAGTGAGCACCTACAATTGCTACACCGCGAATGTCCGGCAGATCTTCTCGCTGGCCATGGTGGATGAAGCCCATGCCATCGACGGTGCGGAGTATACGCTCACCTGGGGCGAAGCGGACGGCGGTTCACGCAAACCGACCGTGGAACGCCACGAGCAGATCGACCTGCGGGTCACCCTGCACACCGAACGGCCGCTGTTGGGTTGAATCCACCCGACTGCGGGACGCAGTCGCTCCTGTCTTGCCGGAGGGACCTCGTCTCGAGGTCC
>DIYN01000041.1:67650-67784 GCA_002429065.1 Verrucomicrobia bacterium UBA6053
GAGGGACCTCGTCTCGAGGTCCTAAGCCGAAAAACCAAAGGCCCAACTGATCCGGTTGGGCCTTTGATTGCTGGCGGGAAGGAGGCTACCATTTTAAGGGCGGGGTGTTTTAAGACAAAGACAAAGACAAAGAC
>DIYN01000041.1:67854-107068 GCA_002429065.1 Verrucomicrobia bacterium UBA6053
GACAAAGACAAAGACAAAGAATGAAGGCAGAACAATCCTTTGTCATTGTCCTGATCTTTGTCTCCACAAAGCCTTCTCTCTACGTATTTGCCTCCCAGCCCCCTGCTCTCTTTCACCCCCGCACTGCAGCCGCGCGGTCCCGAACCTCCCTCAGAAACGCATCGATCAGATCCGGCGGCATTCCAAAGTTCATGGTGTGAACTCCGGCGGCACCGCAGGACACAACGCCCTCACAAATCTCAAAGGCCCACTCGAGGCTCCGCCGTTGAAAATCCTCCTCGGAGACAATCTTCCGTAAACTGTCGTCCACATAAATGCCGGGGAGACGGCAGAGAATCTCAAACGCACGCCGACTTCCCACCAGCGGGATCGAGGGAATCGTGAGCTTGGGCTCGGTCTCCCGCCCCGCGCGCACCTGTGCATACCACTCCTGAAAGGTCGGCACATGGGTAATGGCCTGAGTTTGACAGAAACGGGCTCCGGCCTCTCGTTTGAGCTTCAACCGGTCGACACTGACCGGCATTGGGGTGGAGAACGGATTCGCCGCCACTCCCAGAAAAGGAACCACACCATGACGCGCTTTCAAGGTTTCCAGAGAACCGTTGGCAAAATGGATCATCTGGGAACTGTCCATGGGAAACCAGGTTCCCTGATCCACCTTGCGCTCCGTCTGGGGCAGCCAGTCTCCGGTTAGGCAGAGAAAGTTTTTGTAGCCCATCTCCATGGCCCGATCCAATTCCCCGAGAAAGTCCTCCTGGTGATGGTCCCGTCCGCAGAATTGGATAATGGATTCAACCCCATGGGCCATAACGACTTTGGCCGTTTCTGTCGAATGCAGGGAGGGCTTGCCTCCGGCATTGGTGGTGGTGTTGACCGCATCCACATGATCCGCCACCCGTTTCATGATGTTCTCCACCCGGGGGAGACCTTTTTCTGTCAGGGGAGAGGCAATCTCAAGGGTGACCACAAATTCCCCCCGATTCATTTTCTCCGCCAACGTGGATCCGGCCGAAAGGTGTGAGGTGTCCACCGGTCTCTTGGGCAGACGGGTCTCCCGGTCTTTCCCGTTCACCAGATTCACGTAACTCGCCGTGTTCAGCAGTGCCGGATCAGGAGGCAGATGCACCTTGAAGGCCTTTTCCTTCTTCTTGTTCTCAATACGGGTCCAGACACAGTCCATTTCGGGAATCACTTCGCATTTTCCGTCGAGGGTTCCCCCGCAGGGACCATTCCGGAGGCCCTTTGGACAGTTCATGGGACAGATCATGGCCGTGTGAGACAGCACGCACTGCCCACAGGCCTGGCAGCCGAACATCTGTTCCTTCAGCCATTTTTCCGCTTTAAATACTACACTCATGATATCGTAGGGGTGAGGTTTTGTGTAGCATAACCGGGCTCAGCGGCCTTTCTTGGACGAAACCGCAGGCCCTCGTTGACGAATCCGGAAGGAAGCATTGATTCCCGAAGTATTTGGGTTAGACTATTCGGAAATTCTCATGAAACGATACTCATTCCCGCGCACGGTGGACCTGCCCCGGCATGGCCTGTTCGCCCTGGAAAGTCCCCACTCCGAACACTTTCAGATGGAGGAACGGGCGTGGCCGTTCCACAAGCTGTGCTGGATCGCGGCAGGAAAAGGAACCGTTGACAGCGGGACCCTCTCCAACCCGGTGGCGATGGGGGATATCCTCTGGATTCCCAAGGATACACCCCACCGGTTTGTGGACCGTGCCGGAGATCCGATGACACTGATTCTCGTCTGCGTGCAGCCTCATGTGTTTGAGTCCGCTCCGGGAGGTCAGGATCTGCTGGACCATTTCCTGTCCTTGCAGCGGACCCTACAGGTATTTCGACTTCCGAAGTACGCCCAGGAGCAGATTCGCAATGATCTCCGAACCCTGCTGGTGGAGCAGCACCTTCGAAAATCGGGCTGGGCCGCTTCCAGCCTGTCGGTATTCTTTCACCTCATGGTGACCCTGACCCGCGTGATTCCTCAGCGAAACAAAGAAAATCCCCGGGATCTCTTTCTGCTGACCGTGGCGCATATCGAGGATCATTTTTTTCAGAATGTCCGCACCTCAGACCTGGCCGACATGTGTCATGTCTCCGAACGGACCTATTCCGGCCTGTTCAAAAAGCGGATGGGCATGACGGTTACCGCATACCTGCGAAAATGCCGCATTGCCTACGCCCGCGAACGACTGCTTGAAACCGGAAACATCGCCTACGCGGCCTATGAATCCGGTTTCTCTGATCTGGCCCACTTCTACCGGGTGTTCAAAGCCGAGGAAGGGGTTCCGCCGGGAAAATTCCTCGAAGAGCAGACATCCTGACACGGAACCAGGGAGTGGCCGGAGCCGTTCACGGCCCGGACCGGTGACTCAGGCGTGTGAAAAGGAATGTCCGTTCAACGTGCCGGGCCGTGAACGGCTCCAGCCACTCTTTCGCACTCATTCCGCATTCACGACACTCGCCACATTTTATTCAAAAATAATCGTCTTGTTTCCGCTGATCATCACCCGGTCTTCCAGAACCAGATAGAGTGCGCGGTTCAGAACATGCTTCTCCACATTCCGGCCCGCCATGGCCATTTTCTTGGGAGAATACTGGTGGTGCACATGGATCACATCCTGGGCAATGATCGGCCCTTCATCGAGATTATCCGTCACGAAGTGTGCCGTCGCCCCGATGATCTTCACTCCGCGTTCATATGCCTGCCGGTACGGATTGGCCCCGATAAATGCCGGCAGAAACGAGTGATGAATGTTCACCATCCGGTCTTTAAATGTTGATACCATTTTCGGCGTAAGAATCCGCATGTATTTTGCCAGCACCACCAGGTCCGGATTGTAGGAGGCAACCACCTCGATCACCTTGTCCTCATGCTCCTCACGGCTGAGACCTTCATGCGGCACCAGATGAAAAGGATACCCTGCCTGTTCGGCAAGGGGGCGAAGACGGTCCCGGTTCCCGACCACCGCCAGCAACTCGGCGTTCATCTCATCAAACTGGCATCGCACCAGAATATCGCCAATGCAGTGGGCTTCTTTGGTGACCAGGACGACAATCCGTTTTTTGCGGGGAGGTTCCAGTTTGATCCTGGCCTCAGCAGGGAGCACCCGCCTCAGCGACGCGACCAGTTCGTCCGCCTGCACATCCCCCTCAAGTTCTGTGCGCATGAAAAACCGGCCGGTATCATGCTCCACAAACTCACCGTTCGCGATAATGTTGAGCTGTTTTTCCGCCAGGCTGCGGGTGATGTCGTAGACCAGACCCGTCCGGTCGGGGCATTCTATAAGGAGTACATGTGCATTCATGTCATCATCCAATCAGAATTCACACGACCTGCAAGGATGATTCGGAAAACCCCCGTTGACGGATTCGGCAACGGGGGATCTGCCAACCAATCCGTTGAGGTAAGACTTACAACCCTTCTGAACCGGTCTCCGTCTCCGCATTCACGGCCCGGTATGCCCGGGACAGAATGCCGACCGCATCAATCTGAAAGGCCTGGTAGGTGTCCGCTCCTTTCGCAGATCGAAGCAGAAGGTCTATGGTCGACTCATTGAACTGCTTGAACAGGTTCACCATATAGTTCATGCGGTCCTCAGGGATCATTGATGTCATATCGAGGACCCACCCTTTTTCTGAGTGGATCAGGATCAACGGTTTCGCATTTACCCCCGGCTTCATCACTTCACATTTCTGCCCGTCCTCTGCCATGTGGAATGTCAGTGTTTCGTCCTTCAGCTCATCCGCAAGTTTGGTATTGGTCAGAATCGGTTTGGTGAACCCTTTGGCCGGATCGCCAAATTTTTCGGTCAATTTCTTCTGCAGGACCTCGATCTTAGCGGAGGAGGCAAACAGGTCTGGTAACGAAGCCGCGAAGACCTGATTGGAGAGTTGATCGAGATCAAGTGAGGCGGCTGCCAACTCCTGATCCTTCTCCGTCAGGGCTTTTACAAACGACGTCATCGCTTTTTTTGGACCTTCGGTCCTCTCGGGTTCATCTGCAGATCCGGGTAAGACCGTGAACCCAAGGAAAAGGAGACACACTGAGGGGACGAGACACTTTTTCATACATTCCTTTTTCGAGTTACCTTCACTATGTTCATGATCTGTTTCTGCCGTTCACGGCTTCGTGCTTTTGTCCTCTGCGTGAGTGGAGGCCCGAAGATGAACCTGCACGTCACTCAGGGCAACATGATACCCCCCGGCACGCTGCACCCGCACACATCCTCTCACCGAATTCAGGTGGAAGGAGGTCACCTGATGCGTTCGCCGATTGTAGACCAACTCGCCCAGGAGGGCATTGGTCTGAATGAGCGCGAATCCGGGCTCCCCAAACTTCACCAGGCCCGCAAGCTTGAGCCGGATCCGATCCTCCGTCACTTCCGCCAATTCGGCCTGAAGTTCCGACCGGGCAACAGGGGAAAGAGGCTCAAACAAACGGTCCCCCACTTCCTGAGGAATCACCCACACCTCTCCCAGGTGAAACAAATGCTCTTCCCCTTTTTCCTCTTTTTCCGATACCTCCTGCAGGTTGCCTATCTGTGTCCGATCATACAGGCCGGGGCTTTTCTGAAAGAACGACAGGAGGTCCTCTCGATCCAGTGTGATCTCCGATACTCCGTCCTTGAGTCTGCAGACCGACAGAATCCGTTCATAGTCCTGGCGATACCGGGTTTGGGAATCTTTGACGTCCAGCATCAACCTGATGTCCTGTTCCAGATCATCCGGAAACGAAAGCCTCAGATTCTGGGGTTGAGAGGCCTCCTGCTTGCGGACACCGGTAAACATGGACAGAGGACTGTCGGCGGACTGAAGCGTCAACAGGGCGAATGCGGTGCCGTAGGTATCCCCGAACCACCCTTTCCATTGACCGGTTTCCAACTGACGTTTGGTTAGCTGGCGGCTCACCTTTTGATGCCATTCATCCGGTCTCGCCTCCTCCGGCATCCGTTGGATTGCCAGTGAGGAGTAGAACAGACCCAGCGTATGCAGCCCATCAACCCAATAGGCCCCCGGAGCCGGGGGAACTTCCGTGTAGGCGAGAAAGTAGGCATCCGCACCCACCTGCTGAATCTGATTCCAGTAGAGTGCCGTTTCAGGGCGTGGGCTCCACCCCAGGAGGGATGCCAGTGTAAACGCTCTTGCCTCATACGTGAACGACCTCCATTCTCCCTGAAGGGTATAGGAGGCATCTTTCAGCAGGGCAACCTGACTTCGGAGCCCAAGCCCGATGCGATCCACAGGGATCTCCCGTCCGCTGTGCTGTGCAATGTGCAATGCATCCAGCATGGCGGCACCGGGACCGGTCTCGGCGTGCGGATCCGGATCAGGACGATACCCCCACCCTCCCTGGCTGTTCTGAGCATACAAAATCAACTCCACGGCCTTGCCCAGGGCGGATTCCAGGAGAGGCAGATCCAGATCCTGTCGTTCGTCAGCCCGGGCCTTGATGAGGTACTCCCCAAGAAACTGCGTGGCGAACCCATGCTCCCACATGGTCTTGAGATTCGGCTTCTGATACAGAATCAACCCGTCTTCGTTCATATTCTGAATCAAAAACTGTGCAATACGGTCGGTGTGCCTGCGGTAGTGATCGTCATACAAAAGCGCAAGTCCCGATAGTGCGGTCACGGCGACATGAAAACGGCTGCTGTTCTGAGCCTCGGCGGGTATCATCCCGTTCTCCATCTGCTGGGAGGCCAGCCATTTCATACCGTCACGAATGGCCAGTTTTCTGGGCAGAGCAGCCTCCGTTCTCACATAATATCGACTCGAATCCAATGCGGATTCCTCCCCCCGATTCCGAACCCGAGCCCCCAGGACAACCTGATAGGTGAGGAGCTCCCCTCTGCGCTTCACCTCAAACGTCACCAGGTCACCGGCTGACAGGGCACGCAGAATCATCACCACATCCCGGGTTGAGGAGACCGGCTGCCCGTTCAGCGTCACCACCTGATCCCCCCGTACCATCCCGGCCTCTTCCACTGGCGATCCCACATCAACCGAGGAAATGAAATTTTGAATCAACTTCATCCCCAGGTATGGCGGGATTCTCTCTGAGCTCCCATGGGCCACGGATCTCCCATGAGGCGGGGCCGGATCCTGCCCGGATACAGGCTGCACCCCCAGCATACAGGCCAGGGTCAGAATCACGATCAGGACGTTCATGAAGCCCCACTCTCAGGTTGTAGTTGTCTTCGGTTCATTCGATCGGCTTTGACTCCACCCAAAAAGAGAAACACCTTTGCAAAACTATTTTTAATCACCGAAGGCCCTATGCAAAACGGAAAGGCAGTAAAGCGGTTTCAGCAAGAAAGCTCCTAGGAAGTGGACGCAAACAGGAACCCGAAAGCTGCGCGTCCCAGAGAACAGATCGTATCACTCGGGATCCGAATGCCCCCCCAGTGGAGTTCCCCAACACTCCATTAGGAGGGTTTAGGGTTCCCGCACAATTCTGGCATTGGCCCAGTTGGCGTAATCCCCCAAATCAAGGCGTTCACCCGCTTCCAGAAGCAGGGATTCATCCCGACACCCTTCCACATCCCCGAGCAGGTCTTTACACTGGGCATCTGCGGTCAGCCTGTACAGTTTCAGCGCCCCGGGCGGGAGGTGCCGGATGGTATCCTCGGCCACCCGGCTTGCCCGAACAAACCTGCCATTCTCTGCGAGATACACCTGCTGCCCCTCGTCCATCACCTTCTGAAGGATGGGAAGGGCTTTCGCCGGACGCACTCCGGTGGCGATTGCCTGGGCAAAAAGACCTTCTATTTCCGGATCCGTGGCGATCATCACTCCTGAGGCCAGTTTGGCAGACATGACGTCCGGATCCGGTGGCGCTTGGGCATGTCCGGGATGCGCCAGCCCCCCCAGGAAAAGTACCGCCACCCACAACCATGTGCCTGCTGACCGCTCACGTGCCTGCATCTTCACTCCCCTCATTCTCACAGCGGCACCGGATGGGTAAGACGCTCTACTGGTTTTCTTTCTCATCTCGTTTGGCGTAACCGGTTCGGATCAAATGCCATCCTCCTTCCCGTCAGGATGGAACATCATGTTTACCCAGTACATGGACACCCCTGTTTGTTTGTGACAAAGTATTTTGTCTTTTCGAACCGGACAACCCGGACCAGGGGGTCGGGTTCTCCTCAGGGAATCCTCGAGGCTGGCTCCATCGATACCGTCCGTCCACGGATGCCGCCCCTGCCCTCCATCCGGATGTTTTGTCCAAGAAGGTCCATTCTTCTTCTCAGGAAGTCTGCACAGAACCGGTGGCAAAAAAAATCCCGGAAACTCAATGAGTCCGGGGAAAATGGCGCACCGGGAAGGATTCGAACCCTCAACCTTCTGATCCGTAGTCAGATGCTCTATCCAATTGAGCTACCGGTGCGGCGGGTGGCGGGTTATGCACCACAGATACGCGGGTTGCAAGTGGAAATCGTGGAAAATGTTCGTTGAGGCTTTACCTCCCATCCGTTCGTTCGTAGCCGTTAAGAATGACTTCCCACCCCAACATCCTCTTCCTGCAAGCAGAAGACATCGGTCGCCATCTGGGCTGTTACGGAGATCCGGTGTCTCACACCCCCCACCTGGATGCGCTCGCGACTCAGAGCGTCCGCTACACCAACGGCTTCAGTCACGCTCCGGTCTGCGCTCCCAGCCGGGGCGGAATGGTGACGGGTCGGTACCCGTATTCTCAGGGGAATCATCACATGCGGAGCACCCTGGCTCATCCTCCACGCCCTTTTGTGCAGGAACTGAAAGACGCAGGATACTATGTAAACTGGCACACCAAACTGGACTTTAACTTTGACCCTCAGGAAGGATGGCGGGATTCAGACGAGGCCTGGGTCGACAGCCCGGCCCCTCAACAGCCGTTCTTTCTCTACCAGAACTTTCATACCACCCATGAAAGCCGGATGTTCCCCACCCTTCCGAACTGGCATGATGCGACCCCTCCCGAGGCCGCAGATGCACACCGGCACAAACCGGAGGACATGATCTGCCCTCCGTGGCTGACCGACTGTCCGGAACTGCGGACGCAACTGGTCCAGTACTATGATGCCCTGTCTGTGATTGATGCCCAGATCGGACGGCGACTGGCCTGGCTCGAAGAGCAGGGAGTGGCGGACAACACCATTGTGGTCTTCCTGTCCGATCACGGACGGGGCCTGCCCCGGGAAAAACGCTGGTGCTACGATGCGGGGATCCACCTGCCCTTGATGGTTCGCTGGCCCGGCAAGCTGGAGCCCAATACGGTCTGTGAAGACTTGGTGGCCTGGGTCGATGTGGCCCCCACCCTGCTCTCTCTGGCCGGAGTCTCCATCCCGGATCACTATCAGGGACAGGTCTTCCTGGGGCCGGACAAAGCACCGGAACGGGAGGCCTGTTATGCCGGCCGTGACCGCATGGATGAGGTGTTTGACCGGGTCCGTGCGGTACGGGATCACCGATTTCATTACATCCGGAATTTTGCGCCCAAGCTTCCCTGGGCTCAGTGCCAGAAATACATGGAGCAACAGGAAATCATGGGGGTGATGCGGGAAAAATGGCGGCAGGGAACCCTAACGGAGGCGGAGCATACCTTTTTCCGGAGCGAAAAACCGGTTGAGGAGCTGTTCGACATCGAGTCAGATCCCCACTGCATGGTCAATCTGGCAGAGGATCCGGCGTATGCGGCGGTCATGGATCAGATGCGGGACCGCCTGTCCAGACACCTGGAGGAAGTCCAGGACCTTGGAGCGGTAACAGAAGAAGAGCTGGTGGCTCAGGATCTTCTCACAAACCGGCTGCCTGAGTATCAGGACAGGGTCGAACAGCTTCCTCCGGAGTATCTTCTCGGTCCCGACCCCATTCCCATGACTCTCCGGGGTGCGCAGGAAGCCGGACTCGCGGAATAACCGTATTCGCTGACATTCGGGTCACATCACCTGACACCATGCGACGCCCAACCGTTCTTTCCCGCTCAAGCAGGTGGAACAGAGGTAACCGGTTGTGGCCCGGCGAGGCGGATCCCGCCCAGGATTTCGGGGGATCCCCTTTCCGGAGACGGGGATATTTCCTCCTCCCTTTTCCCACGTTTCCACTCGCACGTGACGCCCTTTCGGTCTAACGGTTTTCCTATGCAACGTTTTGGAAGGTTTTTGGGACTCAGATATGCGGTGGTCTGGTGGTGCCTGCTGTGTGCTGCAAGGGGAGCTCAACCCCTTGCAATTCCGACCGACAGGTCGGTATCGCAGATCTCGGTCTACAGCCTGCTCGAACACGGGACCTCCCGCGGATATGTCCCGTTGCAGGTGGAGATCCGGAATCGAATGAACCGGTCGGGAACCTGGGTCCTGATGTTCCAATCGACACAGGAATCAACCTCCGTCATGAACACCCGGTATGAGGTGGAGGTCGAGGCCAGCTCCAGTAAACGGGTGGGCCTGATGGTCCCCATGGCCCCCGCCGTCAAGGCCAGACACGTCAGCATCTACGGCGGGTCCGTGGAGCTGAGAGTCCTTGGCCCGGGAACGCAGGGGGTCTCGCGTTCCATCCTCACACCCAACTGGTCCAGCAGAGGATCACACAACATGCACATCGGGCTGTCGCAATCGGTCGCACTTCAGATGCGGGAACCCTTGAAACAGCAATCCGATAGCCAACGGAGGGACCTCAGCATCCACTCCCTCGACCTCTCCCTCTTTCCCAGAGATGACCGGGGGCTCTCCGGCCTGGATGTGCTGGTCCTGAGCCGGGAGGAATGGAACAGTGCCAGCCTGCCCCGGAAAACCGTGGAGCGCTGGATCGCACTGGGCGGTCAGCTGTTTCTGCTCGAAACAGCCTCCGGCTCCGCAAAAACCGTCCAATTGGGGTTGGGCCATCTGCACAGCCTGCCCCCTCAACCCATTCCCGGCCAGGTCAACCAACTCTACCAGACTCTGGGCAGTCTTTCCACCATTCAGAAACGACTGGAGGATGATTCCGCGTATCGTCCCCCCCGCTGGGCATTCAGTGAGCAAGTAAAACCCATTCTGCCCTCCTTTGGACTGTTCATGCTCGTCGTGATTACCATCGCCATTCTCATGGGACCCTTAAACCTGTGGTGGGGATTCAAGAAGAAGAATGTCATGCGGGTGCTTTGGACCACTCCCGCCCTTTCTTTTGGTCTGAGCCTGCTCGTGGGGATCGGCATCATTATCAGTGACGGGTTTGGCGGAACAGGGATCCGCAGCCTCTGGATCATGATCCTTCCGGAAGAGCAGCTCGAAGTCACCCTTCAGGAACAGGTCTCCCGTACCGGTGTGCTTCTCGGCAACCGCTTCACGCTGCCTCAGGGCGTCCGCATCCACCCGGTTCGGGTACAGGATCGGGAACAGGCCACACGCCTGGTGCTGAATGAAGGGGTCGACGGCACCCGATCCGGCGGCTGGTTCGCGAACCGGAGGATCCAGGGACAGGTCCTCGAACAGGTCCGCACCTCCCGTGCACGAATGGAACTTCTCACCCAGAATGCTGAAAGTCCGGAGGCCGTCAGCACCATTGGTGTCCCCTTTCGCACTCTGTTGGTACGGGATGCGCAGGGTACACTCTGGCAGGCCGAAAACACCCAACCCGGTCAGCCCATCCGCCTCAAGACGGCCACCAGTGGCAATCTCAGACGGTTTTTCAGAGAGGCGTTTTCCCGGGAGGGCCACCCCGGGAAAAGCCATGGTCTGCAGAACGGATGGTTTATCGCGATGACCGATCCGCAACACGGGGACTGGCTCTCGACTCTTGGTTCAGTTAACTGGCAGGATCAACCGGTCATCTACACCGGTCCTGTGGTCCAAACCGGGAGGCAGCCATGACCCAACCCCTGGTGGAAGTGAACGATTTATGCCGAAGCTTCGGGCGGGTGCGAGCCGTCGACCATGTGAGTTTCACTCTGGAGGCAGGCCAGGTCGTCGGCTTTATCGGCGAGAACGGTGCAGGAAAAACCACGACCATGCGGATGATGGTGACTCTGGATATCCCGGACGCAGGGTCGATTCGGGTCAAAGGGCTGGATGCGGTCTCCAACCCCAACAAGATCCGGAACCTGGTGGGGTGGATGCCCGACCATTACGGCACATATGACTTCATGGATGTGAAGGAATACATGGATTTTTTCGCCCGTGCCTACGGATACACCGGTCGCGACCGTGACATGCGGGTGGCGGAGGTCATGGAGTTCACCGAACTGGATCCCCTGCATGACCGTCCGGTGAACAAACTCTCAAAAGGACAGAGCCAGCGCCTCTGCCTGGGCAGAACCTTAATTCCTGACCCTGAATTGCTGGTTCTGGATGAACCCGCAGCCGGGTTGGATCCCAAGGCCCGAATTGAAGTGAAAAACCTGGTGCGCATTCTTGCCGAACAGGGAAAAACACTCTTTATCAGCTCACATATCCTCTCCGAACTGGAACAGATGTGTGATGCGTTACTCTTCATCAACAAAGGCAAAATTGTTCACCAAGGCTCTTCCGAAAGCCTGAAGGTGAAAGAGGGTGACCCGGCACTGATCCGCGTGCAACTGGCCGCTTCTCAGGAGCGTTTCCCTGAATGGATCAGCCTCCAGCCCGCTATCGAACTGGTGGAGCAGAACAAAAAAGGCTTCCGAATCCGACTTGAGGACGCCACCCCGGAGATCATGGCGGAACTGCTGGGACGGATGGTGAGGGAAGGCCTTCCTGTATGTGGATTTGAGCGGGAGGAAATCCGCCTGGAGGATGCATTTGTCGATCTGCTCAACCAAAATGAGGGAGGCATGCAATGAACCGTGACTTCTTTCATCCGATTGTCATCAAGGAACTCCGTCAGGGACTGAAATCACGTTTCTTTCTTTTCTCTCTGTGCATGCTCCAACTTGCGATGGTGATTTCCATGTTCACCTACCTGGTCTCCGCTTCCGGCACCCACGGCAATACGAAGGCGGCCGATTTGCTGTTTTGGGGGATGCTGAACCTTCTGTTTTTCCAAGTATTGCCGATTCGGGGGTTTCAGGCCCTATACGATGAGATCAAAGGGAATACCCTGGAACTGCTGCTCGTGACCCGAATGACCGCGCGCAATATCACCTTCGGGAAGTGGCTGGGGTTGATCATGCAGACGGGGTTAATTCTTTCCGCGATTCTTCCTTATCTGGTTCTGAGATATTTTCTCGGCTCCATCAACATTACTCATGATCTCTACAAACTCGCAGGGATTCTGCTGTTTTCCATGGTGCTGGCCGCAATCGGGGTTGGACTGTCTTTTCTGAAATCAACATGGGTCCGAACCTGCTTCATTCTGATCGGAGTCTTCGGCAACTGGTTGATTGGCATCTGGATTTACAGTGCACTTCGGATCGGAGGGCTCATCATTGCCCCATCTTCATCGCCCTCCTTTCCATCCGCAACCGCCTTGGGCTGGACCTGCTTTCTCAGTGCATTCACCATCTGGTTTTTCCTGGAATTCGGCTCGTCCAAAATCGCGCCAAAGGAGCCGTACTATGCACGGTGACCGCATCAACCCGATCGTGATCAAGGAACTCCGGCAGGGGTTGAAATCGCGTTCGTTCCTGCTGTCCTTTGTGGGCCTCCAGGTGGCCATGATCATGTCGATGTTCATTTACATCACCTCCGCCGTGAGTCCCCGGGGTGATTTGGATGGCGCGGATGTCTTTTTCTGGGCCATGCTGAACATCCTGTTCCTGCTGCTCATGCCCCTCAGGGCCTTTCAGGCCCTTTACGAGGAAATCAACGGCAAAACCCTGGAGCTTCTGTTCCTGACCCGGATGACCTCCTGGAACATCTCCCTCGGCAAATGGGTGGCTCTGGTGCTGCAGGCATTGCTGATGATTTCCGCCATCCTTCCGTATTTCGTTCTGCGGTATTTTCTCGGATCCATCGATATCACTCTCGACCTCTATATGCTCGGAGGCATCCTGCTCTCCTCCATGGTGCTGATTTCGATTGGTGTCGGCCTCTCATGCATCACCTCGAAATTGTTACGGGTGCTTATCTTTCTGGGTGGTGCATTCGGTCTCTGGACCATGGGCGTCGGTGTGTTTGCAGTTTTTCAAATTGGCGGGATGATCGCGGGAGGCCGATCCAGCGGGCCGACCTACCCCACAATGGGCGAACTTCTCCCCTTCCTTATCGGGTCGCTTCTGGCCATCCTGTTTTTTATTGAGTTCGGGGCCTCCCGGATTGCCCCCCCCGCTGAAAATCATTCCCGCTGGAAACGCCTGATCGGCTTTGCCATCCTTCTGCTGTTTATCGGTGTGACCGGGATGGGAGGGGATTCCGAGGTCATGTTTGTCTCCCTGTTTGTCATTGTCCCTTTGATGGTGGGGGCCTTGTGTGAACCCCTGCACCGCATTCCCGGGGCGTACAAAAGCCGGTTTGAACTCCCGGTGTTGAACTGGTTTCTGCTCCCCGGCTGGCCTTCGGGCTTTCTGTACTCCGTCCTCATGATGGCCACCCTGAGCCTCTCCATGATGCTCTTCGAAGGATTTGATGACGAAATGGTCCTGTTCTGTTGCATCCTGACAAACATTCTGTTTGCCCCCTATCTCCTGATCCGGTGTATGAAGTGGCTTCAGATAAAAGCCCTTCTCTCCTATCTGGCGTTTCAGCTCTTATCCCTCCTGTTTTCTGTCATGTTTATGGTGCTGAATGAAATCGGGCTGAATCCGGACGGCTTCACTCAGATCCTGGGGCTCTTCCTTCCGTTTCTGGGGTTAATGCAGTTGGAGAGTTACAGCGACCCGTTTCAACTGATCTACGGTGTCATCACCTTTATCCTGCTCGCGTTTTCGGGGATTCTGACCCTTCCCGGCCTGGAAGAGACCACGTGGATGCGAAATCTGAACCCAAATGTCTCCGACAACGAACACTGACTCCCTGACGCCTCACACAGAGGCTCAGCTCTGCGCCAGCCATCTCCGGCTGGGCCTGGACCGCCGAAGCTGGAAAGGAGGTCTGGGCAACTGGGCCGGAGCCGGAGTTGGCAGTTCCATCGACTTCCAGGATCACCGTCCTTATGTGCCGGGAGATGATCCCCGCCACATTGACTGGGCCGCATATGCCCGTAGCGGGCAGACCATTATGAAGCTGTACCGGGAGGAGGTCAGCCCGCGGCTGGATCTGGTGCTGGACGGCTCCGCCTCCATGAGCCTGACCCCGGAAAAACGCATTCAGACCACCCGCCTGTTTCTCTTCTGCGTCGAAAGTGCTCTCGCATTAGGCACCTCTCTCCGCATGTATCTGCTGACCGGAAGCCGGGTGAACCTTCTCGAACTGGAAACTGTGCGTCACCCCGGCTGGACCTTGCCGTCCAGCGAAAGCCAGGGCGACATACCGGATTTGTCCCGCGTGCCTTACCGTGGCGGTTCCCTGCGCATTCTGATCAGTGACCTTCTCTTCACGGTGCCACCCGTGGATGTCCTCACCCCCATGGGCGTTCTCGAGGGAGGCGGAATCGTTTTTGCCCCGTATGATCTCCGGGAGGAGCGGCCGGACTGGCAGGATAACATGGAATTGATTGACTGTGAGCGGGCTCTGTCCCGCCGCCAGCGGGTGGATCCCCCACTGATGAAGAAATACCGGGAGGCCTATGCGCGACACATTGCCGCATGGCGGGACACAGCGGTGCGGTACCGCATCCGTTTTGCCCGGGTACGGGCAGGCCTTCCGCTGTCGGAAGCACTCACCCAGGAGGCCATTCCCTCAGGAGCGGTGGAAACATGGGGTTGACGTAGCTGTACGTACAAAATATATTTATACGTATGAAAACAAAACTTACCTTATCAATGGATGAAGAGGCCGTCCGGCAGGCGAAAGGGCTGGCAAAACGGAAGGGCACTTCTGTTTCCGCGTTGTTTGAGCAATGGACACGCTCACAGGCAAAGCTGGAACATGCACCTCCTCTTCATGAACGGATGACCGGACTCTGGAGCCCGTCCACCTCTACCGGTTCAGAGGATCTCGATGAGGTTCGTCTTCGGTCTCTGCTAGAGAAACACGCAAAATGAACGTTCTTGTCGACACAAACATCTTTCTGGACGTACTCTTGGAGCGCAGTGCCTTTCTTTCTGAAAGTCAGAAGGTTCTGTCCTGGTGCGAATCACACCCTGGCAGCGGGTGGATTGCCTGGCATAGTTTATCGAATCTTGCCTTTATCGGAAAAAAAATGGTCGGCCCACGTAAAACCACCCTCGCATTGGAGCAGATTCTCGACTGTTTTCAGGTCGCACCGGTCGACACCCGTGAGGCAAAACAGGCGCTCAGTTTCGGGTTCTCCGATTTTGAGGATGCCATGCAGGGCGCCTCCGCTGTTTCTGCCGATGCGAAATGGATCCTGACCCGAAACGTCTCGGATTTTAAACACTCCCCTGTTCCCGCCCTGAAACCGGGTCCATTTCTGAAAAAAGTGGAAACATGGGGCTGAGTGTAGCACATCCTGTCGCGTTCTGGGGTCTGCTGGGCCTTCCCCTCGTCGTCCTGATCCATTTTCTCCAAAGCCGGGAACGCAAAGAAAACGTCAGCACACTCTTTCTCCTCGACATGCTGCCGGAAGAAACCCGCAAAGGTGCAGTCTTCACCCGCCTGCTGGCAGGACCTCAACTCTGGTTTCAGTTGATGACCGTCTTACTGCTGACGCTCATTCTTGCCCGCCCCATGTGGCTGCGATCTGAGTCTGTACAAACGGTGGCACTCGTCATCGATGTTTCCGCCTCGATGCGGGCCTTCCGGGACGAAACCCAGACAGGCGTCACCCGGCTCTTCCAACGCCTGGAAGGAACCGCCGGCACCACAGAATGGCTGATTCTTCCCTCCGATATGACCCAGCCCCGAATCTACCGGGGAACGGATCCTGCAGAGGCCCTCCTCCGTATCCAGGCCCTTGACCTGAATGCCGGTCCCCACCCGGTCCGCCCTGCCCTGATCCAGGCAAGAAGGTTGATTGGCGAGGAAGGAGGGCTGGTGTTTGTCACAGACCATCCCCTGGATTCACTCCCGGCAGATGCCGTGGCTCTGGGAGTGGGCAGTCCCAAACCCAACCATGGAATCGCGGGGATCCGGCTCCGCAAGCGGGACAATGGAGACTGGGACTGGGAGGCCGTCCTCACGCAGGCATCCCCCCGTGCCTCTTCCACCTCTCTGACGGTACGGGTGGACGGGCAGGAGCTCTCAACCAGTCAGATTCAGCTTCTGCCGGAAGGCCTTTCCCAGGCCACCGGTCGGCTTCCCTCCGGTTCCGTACAGGGGCTGCTGCAACTTGGCGAAGACGCCTTCGACCTCGACAATCTTTATCCATTTATCCTCCCGCAACACCCCCAGCTCCCAGTCTCGCTGGACCTCCCCACAGACATGGCGGCCTGGGCGAAGAAGGTTCTGCGCACCGTGGAGGGAGCCAACCCCGTCCCCATGGGAGCAGAGGTTGGCTGGAGGGAAATTGGGAATGTCATCCCGCTCCCGTCAACCCCGCACGAAATTCTTCAACGTACGGGGGGGCCTTCGGGAAAGTATCAGCGGCCCGTGGCCGTTTCTCATCCGCTGACCGAGGACCTGGTATGGGCAAATCTGGTGGTCATCCCCAGAGAACGGGTCAGAATCTCGGGGGAGACGGTCCTGATCTGGATGGGGGATATCCCGCTGGTCAGTCTGCTGGGGGATTCGATGCAGTCCCGCCTCCTGCTGAATTTCGACCTCAAGGATTCCAATGCGGACCGGCATCCGGGTATGGTCATGCTGCTTCACCGCTTTCTGAGTGGGCTTCGGGACCGACAGGCCGAGACCCGTACTGAAAATCTGGGCACCGCACAGCGGATCGAGGAATTTCCGACATTCGGAACCGAGTGGATCACCCGCTTCCGTCATCCGGAAGGAGAGGAAACCACCTCCTCCGCCTCCGCCCCCCCGAAACATGCCCCGGACACTCCCGGATGGTGGACCGTCGGCCGGGCCGAACTTGACACACCCCTGTTGCGGGCCGGAGTCGCGTTCCGGCATCCGGAGGAAAGTGATTTCCGGAAGGCCATAACCCGTCCCCTTCCAGGACAATGGGTGGCCGGGCGACGGGAACGTAACAGCGAACAGGACGTTCTCCGACCTCTTTGGTTCCTGCTTCTCACCGGATGTCTGGTCGGAGCCTGGTGGGCGGGATCGCGCGGAGGTGTTCGATGATCCAGTTCGGACATCCGGAGGCTCTGTTTCTGATCCCGCTGTGGGGAATTGCGGTCTGGCAGTTCCCACAGCTCGGGCTGATCCGTCCGCTGCGGATTCTGACCCTGCTTCTGGTGATGATCGCCTGGCTGGATCCCACCGTGAACCGGGTCACGCCCGGGCTGGATGTGTGGGTGTTGAATGACCTCTCGGATTCCGCCAAAGAAACGGTACAACCACGACTGGAGGAAATGGAGAATCTGCTGTCCGAGTCCAAAGGCCCGCACGACCGGTTGTTCCATATTGATTTCGCGGAACAGGCCATTCTCCGCGACGAGTTGGCGGCGGCGGTGCTCCCGGGACGGCGGGATGCCACCGCAATTGGAAATGCAATCGACTCCACGCTGTCCCACCTCCATCCCAACCGGAATGCCCGTCTCCTGTTACTCAGTGACGGGTACCCCACCGATGCTCTGGACCGTGCCGGCGAGCGCCTGATCCGGGAGAATATCTCTCTGGACCTGCGGTTACTGGGACAGGAGGCGGAGGACGACGTCCGGGTTTCGTTTCTGTCCGCTCCGATGCGCACCCGTCCGGATGAACCCTTTCTCATCGAAACCCTGATCGAGGGTCCAACAGGGAAACGGGTTCAGGTATCGCTCTCACGGGATGGAACGGAGGTACGGAAAGAATCTGTACAACTGGTGCAGGGCCAGGCCCGCCTGCAATGGATGGGCCGACTCGATCAGCCGGGGGCGGTGCAGTATGAGGTGAAAATTTCTGTACCCGAAGACCCCTACACCGGCAACAACCGTCAGGCACAGTGGGTGGAGGCACGCGGTGGTCGACGGGTGCTGCTCCTCTCCGCATATCCACAGGATCCTGTCGCCACAATCCTGACCGCCTCGGGAATGGAGGTGGAACTGGTCACCGATCCTCAGCCGCTGAATGAAGGGTCGCTCAGCGGTGTGGCGGCGGTGTGGATTCACAATGTCTGGGCGTCTGAAATCCCCCGGGAGTTTCTCGAAGCGCTCCCCTTCTTTGTCCGGGAGCAATCGGGCGGATTGGTGATGGTCGGTGGGAAAGCGTCCTTTGGTGCCGGGGGCTACTTTGAATCCCCGATCGATGAGTTGCTCCCCGTTTCCATGGAGCTTAAGGAGGAAGACCGGAGGTCCTCGGTCGCTCTCGGCATCGTGATGGACCGTTCCGGCAGTATGAGTGCATCCGTGGGGGGAACCACGAAAATGGACCTGGCGAACAGCGGAGCGGCACGGGCGATTGAACTGCTCGGGGCCTCTGATGCGGTCACCGTGTTCGCGGTGGATACCAAGGCCCATGAAATCATTGGTCTCAGCAAAGCGGGAAACAATCGGGAGCGGCTGTTGAGTTTAGTGCGGAGAATCCAGAGCACCGGAGGCGGTATCTATGTGTTCAACGGTCTGTCGGCGGCCTGGAAACAATTAAAATCCGCCCCTCAGCTCAACCGGCACATCATTCTCTTCTCGGATGCAGCTGATTCAGAACAGCCGGAAGGGGTCAATCCGCTTCTCAAAGAAATGACCGCAAAGAACACCACCGTCAGCGTCATTGCCCTGGGGTCAAATGCAGATGCCGATGCTGCGTTTCTGGAGGAAATTGCCCGGAACGGTCAGGGGCGGATCTTTTATAACTCCGATCCTGCCACCCTGCCGGAAGTCTTTGCGCAGGAGACCGTGACGGTGAGTCGTTCAGCGTTTCTGGATGAGCCTGTCGGGCTGGAAGCCGCGGCGGGATGGGCGGAACTGGCCGCCAACCCACTGGAATGGCCGGATCAGGTGGATGGATACAATCTGAGTTATCTCCGCGAGGGCGCTGCGGAATCCCTCCGCAGCAAGGACGAATACCAGGCACCGCTGCTGGCGCATTGGATGAGGGGCACCGGCCGGGTGGCTGCGATTTCCTTTCCTCTGGCAGGAGAGCATTCTGAGCAGATCCGGGCCTGGGGACAGACAGGCGACCTTGTCCGAACCCTGGCACGCTGGTCTCTACGGCCCGAACTGGATCAAGGCCTTGCACTCCGGATCAGACGAAAAGGGGAAACGGTCCGGCTGCAGCTCTACAACGACGACAGTTGGAATGAGAGATTCTCCCAAACCCCGCCCCGCGTCCGTTTCCGGGCTCCACCCGCGGACGCCACCTCCGAAACCGGTTGGCGCCGGGTGCGGCCGGGCCTGCTGGAAACCGATCTTCCCGTCGATGCCGGTTCCCGCATCCAGGGCGCGATCCGAATCGGAGAACGGGCCATGCCCTTCGGCCCGATCAGTGGGGTTCTTGGAGCGGAATGGCGATGGAACCGTGATGATCTGCAATCACTCCTGGCCCTGTCGACCGCCAGTGGCGGAGTAAGCCGGCTGAATCTGTCCGATATCTGGGAACATGCCCCCCGCCGCCAATGGAAAGGTACCGGACTGCTCTGGCTGATCGCGGCGGGGGTGTTGTTTCTCATAGAGGCGATTGTCGACCGGCTGGGAGGACGCAGACTCGAATGGGAATGGGAGAGAGGAAAACGCTGGAAACAGGAACGGAAATCGGTGAAAAAGAAGAAAAAGGCATCGAAGAACCGAAAGCCCCCATCTTCCCCTCCCGTTCGACCGGAGGCACCCCGCCGGCGCTCCGCATTTGAACAGGCAAGGCACAGGAGCAGACGTTGATGAAGGATCTGACAGCCCACGACCTCCCCCTGCTGTGGAGAACACCCGTCCTGGGTATAAGACGCCTGGTTACCGCCGGGTGGTTCTGGATGGTGTTCGCCCGCTGTCTGAGTGCCACAGCCGCCCTGACCGGTATTCTGTGGTGGCTTTTGCGGGCCCAGGACATGTCTCCGGTTCCCGCCTGGGTTCTGGGAGGCGGCTGTCTTCTGGTCGGAGCGTTGGCGGCCTGGGAGGTCAGCAGGGCCCGGAGGTTGACCCTTCGGCAGGCCATCGTACGTCTCGACCTTGGCTGGCACTATTCGCAGCAATTGGTGAGTGCATCCGAAGGGCACAGTTCCTGGCCGGACGAGGTGCCCGAAGCCGCTCTTCCACTGTCGTGGAACCTGCAGCCCTGCCTTCCACCATTGGGGCTGGTCTTTCTGTTTCTGCTCATGGGTGCCGGACTGCCACTGCCGCCTGAACGCCCCGCTTCCTTTCAGAACCATACCGAACCCCCTGACTGGCAGGCCCTGGAATCGATGGCGTCCTTCCTGGAGGAGGAGCAAATGCTGCAGGAGCAGGATGCGGAACGGATTCGTCGGAACGTGAACCAACTGAGAAACAAACCGGCCTCGGAATGGTATGACCCGGCAAGTCTGGAGGCGACAGATCTGTTACGGGAGCGGGTGCAGGCGGATGCCCAGCGATTGGAGCAGGGACTGGCCCAGACCGCGAGACTGATCGCGGCAGCGGCGGCGAGGCGGGAGGAGATGAACCAGCAACAGCTTCAGCAGATGATTGATCAGCTTCGGGAACTGGAACGCAGGATGCAGGCGGGGGAGATGCAGCCGCGGGAGGATCTCAGACAGCAGCTTGAAGCCCTGAACCCCGACGCGCTTCAGCAAATGGACCAGCAGGCACTTCAACAACTCCGCGAGCAACTGGAACAGAACAGAGAAGAACTCATGCAGGCTCTCGCTCAGGCAGGCCTGGGGGGAGAGGAAGGTGTCAACCTCCATGAAGGACCGGGAGGAATCGATCGGGGGGGAGACCCGGCCGAGTTGAGCCTGCAGGGCTTCGAATCTCATGAGCAGCCCAGTGCGCCTCTGCCCCTGCCTGACACCCAGGAGGAACGGATGCAGATGGGGGATCTGCTGGAGGTCCGCGAGGGAGAGCATGGCGACGAACGCCCCGTGATCTCCACTGAAGCCGGAGAACTCCGCAGCCAGGGAGGCGGGGGGGAACTGATCTGGCGGGATGATTTACTTCCGGAAGATGCGACCATTCTCCAAGGATATTTTCAATAACAGCCCTCGACCGAACAAGGACCCGACATGCAGCCCGATCCCTTACAGAATTCCGAACTGGATACGATCCGTGACACTCTGACAGAATGCCGTCAGCAACTCAATGCCGTCCTGTTCGGACAGGAAGCCCTGATTGAGCAGGTCCTTACCTGCATGCTGGCCGGAGGTCACCTGCTACTGGAAGGGTTGCCGGGTCTGGGAAAAACAGAACTCGTGCGTTCCCTCAGTGTGGTACTGGGACTGGAGTCCAAACGGATTCAGTTTACCCCGGACCTTCTGCCGGGGGACATTACCGGAAATCCCATGCTGCAGGATGTGGAAGGTGAAAAACGCTTTGTCTTCCAGCCCGGTCCGATTTTCTCCAACCTGGTTCTGGCGGATGAAATCAATCGGGCCTCACCGAAAACGCAGTCCTCGTTGCTTGAAGCCATGCAGGAGCATCAGGTGACCTCCATGGGCGAACGTCATGCCCTGCCTGAACCATTCTTTGTCATGGCCACCCAGAACCCAATTGAACTGGAAGGCACCTATCCCCTACCCGAAGCCCAGCTTGACCGTTTCCTGTTCAAACTTTCCATCGAAGCCGGAGATGCGGGGGTGCTGCAGCGGATCGTGGAGAACCGGATTCTGGGTGCACCGGTGCAGACCTCCCCGATCCTGCAATCGGGAGAACTTCAGAGTATCATGCAGGAAACCTCCCGCGTGTTTCTCCCTCCAGTGGTGGCAAACTATATCGCGAGGATTGTATACGGGACCCGCAAGGGAACCTCACAAGCCGCCGCATCGGTGAAATTCGCCGCCAGCCCCCGCGCCGCCATCGGTCTGGCAGCGGCCGGACGGGCCAGTGCCCTGATGGCAGGTCGTGGAAATGTCAGCTATGAAGATATTCAGAAAGCCGTGGGGCCGGTCCTGCGTCATCGGCTGGTGCTTGAGTATCAGGCGAAACTGGAGGGACTGACCACCGACACCGTGTGCGCAAAGCTGCTGGATGAAATCCCCACCACTACCGATACCTTGCCACCCGTGGTGGGGGAACGGGTGTAGAGGTTGGGGCAAGCTCCATTTGCTCTAGGCCCACCTTTCCCGTAGCACAGTCTCCGGGGCGCGGGTTTTGCTTATGGGTTTTGAACATCCAACATCGAACATTCAACATCCAAGGTCCAAGTGATTCGTTGGCTGTTGGACGTCGAATGTGGGATGTTGGCTGTTCTGGTGGGCAGGGCCATCAATCCCATAACATTATCCTTACGAGATGTATGGATCTCTCATAGCTAAGTTGAGGTGAGGAGGCCTTCAGATCGTCCCCGAAGTAGGCGGACGATGAGGTCACCGCAAACAGGAAACATCCGGTCGATTCCATCTATGTCTTTGATGTCGATTACATACATAACCAAGACCTGAATCCGAATTTATCTGCGTTCATCCACGGTTCAGCAGAGATTCACACCACATCCGCTTGTCAGGACCTTTGAATCTGATAGCCGGGCGGTATGAATCCGAACCGACGCTCCATTCTCTCCGTTCCGGGTCACCGGGAGTCCATGCATGCGAAAGCCGCCGGCTCTGCTGCGGATGTGGTGATGCTTGATCTGGAGGACAGTTGTCCACCCGGTGAAAAAGTGGCGGCGCGGGAGGTGGTGAAGGCATCGGCTTTGAACCTGGACTGGAGCCGTCACACCCTGACCCTGCGCATCAATGATCTGGCTGGCCCGTTCGCCCTTCGCGACGTTCTGGATCTCATCCCGGAGATTGGGCCGAAACTGGACACGGTTGTGGTGCCGAAAGTCGAGAGCGCGGCGCAGATGCATTATCTGGATCACCTGCTGACGGCGCTGGAGACGGAGGCCGGGATCAACAAGCCGGTGGGCATTGAAGCCATCATCGAAAGCGCCCGTGCTCTTAGGGATGCCACGGAGATTGCCGAGGCGACCCCCAGAATGAAGTGCCTGGTCTTCGGCGTGGCGGATTATTCGGCCAGCATCAACATGCCGCTGTCGTCAATTTCCGGACACGGGGAGGCCGACGGATTGTATCCGGGCGACCCTCTGCATTTTGTCTATTCCCGTCTGATTCTCTGCGGAAAAGCCTCGGGGCTGAAGGTGATTGATGCTCCCTACGGAAACTTCCGTGATGCGGAAGGCCTCAAGGTGGCCGCAGCCAGAAGCCGGGCCCTCGGGTTTGATGGAAAATGGGCGATTCATCCCTCACAGATTGAAGTCGTGAACGAAGCCTTCACCCCCTCGGAAGAAGAAGTGGAACGGGCTAAGGCCGTGCTTCACGCCTTCGAGGAAGCCAAAGCCTCCGGCAAAGGTGCCACCGCTATCGGCTCCTCCATGATCGACCAGGCCTCTGTCCGCATGGCGGAAGATGTCATGGCCCGGGTGAATGCTCTTTTCAGTTAAGGGTATTGAACCAAGGATAGACACTGTTGCCGAGGTTGTATTCCGAGTCCCGGGTTTACCCGGTATTCACCTGAACGCGGTTCAGCGTGTGGGGTTCAACTGGATGAGTTCCGGATTCGGTGAACTGGATAAGCCGGAACTTGTTGCTCTGAAACATGTGCGATGAATCGCACTTCGGAGAACACCGGGTAAACCCGGGACTGGGAAACCTTACCTGCTAAAAATCCATCATGACGACATAGAGCAGATCTCCGATCCAAGTGAATCGCCAATAACGATCGGTCTCATAATAAAATATACCTTCTTCTGTATCCACCTTCGCTGTCATCCACCAGTCCGGGGCAGTTGAAGGTCCCAGGTAGTGAAACGTCCTCTGTTCAAACGTACCTCCGGCTTCCAGAATCGTGTTTATCAATTCGGCCCTGAATTCAGGCAGGTCGGGTTTCACTACATAAAGATAGGTGTGCTCCCTGAATCCATTTACCCAAGCCCCTTGGACCCAATCCGGTTGAAAACCATTTAAATGAAACTCTCCGGCTAACGCTCCCCGCAAAAACTGGCCACCTTCTACAGGATCCTTTTCATACCCGTGATACATCTTGCGCATCTGGAGATAAGGAAGGCCAAAAAAGGCGAGCAGGTATGCGAGGAATAGTATGCCGCCAACATGTCTCCGCTTCAGCTTCATGACTTAAGCTTATTGGACACGTTTCAATTCAGGCAATTCGAAACGGAGATTGGATACATTTCTTCCCAGTCCCGAATTCATTCGGTGTTCACCTGAACGCGGTTCACCGCGTGGTGTTCAACTGGATGAGTTCCGGATTCGCTGGACTGGATAAGCCGGAACTTGTTGATCTGAAACACGGGCGATGAATCACCCGACGGTGAACACCGGGTCAACCCGGGACTGGGAATGTACTCACCACTCAATCGCGGGCTGCCCCCAGCCTTCGAGGATCTGATTCGTCTGGCTGAAGGGCTTGCTTCCGAAAAAACCCCGGTGTGCAGAGAGCGGTGAGGGATGCGGGGATTCGATGACCGCGTGGCGGGTGCGGTCGATGACCTCCCCTTTTCGACGGGCGTAAGAGCCCCAGAGAATAAAGACCAACTGGCGGGGGTGATGATTCAACTTCGTCACCACATCATCCGTAAAGAGCTCCCATCCTTTTTTCTGGTGGGAACCGGCAGCGTGTACCCGGACGGTGAGGGTGGCATTTAACAGCAGAACCCCCTGACGGGCCCAATGAGACAAATCCCCATCCGGCTGCTTTGCGCCTCCCACGTCCGAATCCAACTCCTGATAAATATTCCGCAACGAAGGAGGAAACGCCACACCCGGGTTCACACTGAAACAAAGTCCGTTTGCCTGTCCGGGACCATGGTACGGATCCTGTCCGAGGATCACCACTCTCACCTCCTCCCAAGGTGTGAGATCAAACGCAGCAAAGATGCGGGAGGCGGGAGGGAAGATCCGCTCACCTTTCTGTTTTTCCGACACCAGAAACTGCTTTAAGGAGCGGAAGGAATCTGTTTGGAAGCTACCGTGAAGCTGCTCCAACCATCCAGATTCCATTTTCGGGTTAATCTGATTCTCAGCCAAAACAAATCCCTACAATTACGAAGTCAAAAACCTGATTTTCTACATGTTTGAAGAAAACATGTTTCTTCATCATTTCCAAACAGGAAACGGTTTTGTCTCTGACGGTTCCCTGCGTATAGTTCAACTCAATTCAGACGAACCCTGCAGAACAACATGCCCACAGCCCCTCTGAACGTTGAAAACACCTACCACTGGCCCGCTGACGGAGAAAGCCGTCCCTGGACCGAATTCTGGGTCACTTCTATGATGCAACCCGTAGGAGAGGTGCAATCCGCATCTATCCTGTACAGTCTGGACGGGGGCACAACCTGGACACACCGTGCAATGGAACGCAATTGCATTCTGGGTGATCAGGAAGTGTGGCATGTCAATTTGGGCACCCACCCGGCAGGAACCCGGATCCGCTATGCGGTGGAGGGAGTAGACCAAAAGGGCGAGTCCGTGTGGGACAATGCCATGGGCAAGGATCACTACGCCTGCATTGGCAGTCAGAAAGACCGCATGCCGGCCTAGCAAGGCTCTGAAACCTGTGCGCACCTACCCCGCGCTCTTCTAACTCAGAAGCTTGAGGGCCAGAGGAATCGCTTTGTTCTCTTCGGAGCAGGACAGCTTGTCCATCAGAGAGGAGATCAGAACCACAAAATCCGCCAGATTTTTCATCTGACGGTTAAACTCTTCGCAATCCGGACATTCCACATCTGCGGTCTGCTCCTCGCATTTTTTCAAGGCCTCAAGCGCCGGTTCGATTTCACGCCGCTTTCTCTGGCGGGTGATGATGCAGAACATCCGCCAGATGTCTTTCTCCGCCTCAAAATGCTCTTTTCGGTCTCCTTTGATAATCACACTTCGAACGATTCCCCAATTCACGAGTTCCTTGAGATTGTTGTGCGCATTACCCCGGCTGATCTGCAATTCCTCCATGATTTGGTCTGTATACAGAGGCTTATGACTGACCAGGAGCAGCGCATGTATTTGCGCCATGGTACGGCTCACTCCCCAGCTTGAGCTCAATGCACCCCATTGGGAGATAAATTCATCCCGGGCACAGAGATATGGATCGGAAGCAAGTTGAGGGTCAGACATCGTTCACCCTACACCGGGATGAGGGTTTGACAACCGGGTGATGCGATTTTCCCCGTTCAGGGTGTCTGGCGTTTCCGGGGAGGAAAGAGCTCGTGCAGAACCCAGACCAGGGAGCCAACCAGGAAACAGGCACACACCTGATGCCCCACCGCGATCACCATATTCATCCGGGTGAGCAGGGTTGCCACTCCGAGGGTAAACTGAGCTGTGATCACAATCAGCATGGCATTGTAGGCAAGTTTCTGCCTCTCCATGAGGCGACTTCCCATGGCCACCGCCCACAGGGCAAACCCCAGTGCCACGAGGAGGATCCCAAGGTTTCTGTGGATAAACTGCACCATGACCGGGTTATGAAACAGATTCTCAATGACGCCGTATTGCTCACCCGGTGACGCATCCTCCGGAAAGAGGCGTTTCCCCATCAGAGGCCAGGTATGATACAGATAACCTGCCCGGAGTCCGGCGGTAAACGCTCCATAAAAAATCTGCACAACGATCAGCCCCACATATCCGAATGTGAGCTTCCGGAGGGTGCCCATCCGGTAAAAATTCGTGGTGCGATGGGACCAGAATGGCTGCAAATCCAGTACGGTCCACAGTAGATAGGCAAACACAAAAATCGCAAGGGAGAGATGCGCAGCCAGTCGGAAATGACTCACATACGGTTGATCGACCAAGCCGCTTTTGACCATAAACCACCCCAGTACTCCCTGAGCACCTCCCAACACCAGACCGATCCATAAGCGGAGCCTCCATTCCTTGGGGATCATGCCCCGGATCATAAACACGGCCATGGGGATCGCGTAGGCAAGCCCGATGATCCGGCCCAGCACGCGATGCACAAACTCCCAAAAAAAGATCTCTTTGAAATGAGCAAGGGACATGTCCTGCCCCAGCTCTTCCGAGAATTTTGCATATTGAGGGGTTTGTTTGTAGTGTTCGAATTCGGCTTCCCATTCGGCGGTATTCCCAGGGGGAAGAAATCCAGTGAGAGGCCGCCAGTTGACCATCGACAAACCGGATTCCGTGATCCGGGTAATCCCTCCAACCGCGACCATGATGACAATCAACGTGCACACCATCCAGAGCCAGAGAGCGACAGATCGTGCAGCAGGAAACAACGGAACATTCGGGTTGGGCATGCTGTTTACTTACTCGGAAACCGAAAGGTTTCAAGCCGATCAGGGACTGAGGGCGTGGTCAGGAGTCATTGGACATTGGTTGAGAATGCAGGCTTACCGGGACAGTCGGTTTGGCGGGTGAAGAGCGAGAAATTTCTGCCCAGCGGTCGCGAGGACATCACATCCGTCCTCTCCTCCCCGTCCTTGTTTTCATCGCCGTGACCAGTCTCACCCTTTATGAGTCACCACCGGCTTTTTCCGGTTTGGATACAGTTCCCGGCACATCGGGCAGGTTGTGCCGTCACATCCTCGTGCGGTGCAGTATTCCCGTCCATAAAAAATGATGCGGAGATGAAGTGCGTTCCATTCCTCCGGAGGAAATAGCTTTTTCAGATCGCGTTCGGTTTCCTCCACCCGCCTCCCCCGGGTCAGTCCCCAGCGCTGTGCGAGGCGGTGGATATGAGTATCAACCGGAAACGCAGGAACGCCAAAAGCCTGGGACATCACCACAGAGGCGGTTTTATGCCCCACTCCCGGTAACTGTTCCAAAGCGTCCATGTCCTGGGGAACCTTCCCCTGGTAGTTCTCCACCAACTGACGCGAGAGCTCCACGATCGCCTTTGATTTCCGAGGGGAAAGTCCACAGGGCCGAATGATCCCGCGAACAGTATCGACCGGCTGCACCATCATGTCCTCCGGTGTTTTCGCCAGAGCAAACAGCGCCGGAGTGATCTGGTTGACGCGTGCATCTGTACACTGGGCCGAGAGCAGCACCGCCACCAGCAGGGTATAGGCATCCTCATGGTCGAGAGGAATCGGAGTGTCCGGATACAGTTCCCGCAACCGGGTTGCGACGATGGCCGCGCGTTCAGACCGGGTCATGGTGCGTCCGGGAAAAAACGCTCCCGGTCAGCATAAATCAACTGCTCCCCGTTAGAAATCGGCAGACCAAACGTGAAGGGAAATCCGCGGGGAAGCGCATTGCCGTCCAGGATATTCCGCCAGTTCGAATAGGGCCCCTGCACCAACTGCTTCTGATAGGGCAGATTCCGGGTCGCCAGGGTGAAATACAGCCCCTCCACATCCTGATAGCTGTCGTGGATCTGGAAAAACTCCTGAACCGTCACCGGCAGGTGAAGGGAAAGCTGGTTTCCGTACCAGGCAGTTGCCCAGGGCAGGTCGCTCACCACGAGTTCATCATCCTCAAACGGCTCCATCACATTCCACATGATCTGTGGATGATACGGGGGGTAGCTAAACGGTTTCGGTGAACTCATGGCGGTGAGAAACGGCAGGGTCTGAAATAGAATAAACACCGCGATGACACCCAATGAAAGCACCTTGATCTGAATCTGAAGCCGGTCCAGCAGGAGATAGAAGAATGCCGAACCCAGGAGGGCCACCAGAGGAAAAAACAGGAAGGAAACCTCCATTTGTTCCAGACCAAACAAGCCTGCCCCGAGTGTGAGAAAGGAATAGGACACCAGAATTGACCAGCGCAGGGCAGAGATTCCTCTCCGTTGAAAGCGATAGAAAAATGTCGCAATGAACAGACAGAACACGAGACCGGACCCCATGGGGCTGGACTCGAATGTGAAGGCTTGATGCACCGCATTGACTCCCCTCGACAAGGCCGCCTTCACTTGAAACGGCTCTTCCTGATCGATCGGATCAAGCCTGCGAAGTTCTACATCGGAGGAACTCACAGAAAAGGCAATGGAAGGGGCCAGTCCAAAAGGCCGGCCGGACACCTGGAGGTTTCGATTCACCCAGAAACCGGTCATAAGGGCTCCGAGGAGCAGGATCACCACCACGGGAATAACCGCTTTGCGTTTTAACCCGAAAATCAGCAGGAAAAGTGTCCCGGGATAGACGGCGGCGGCGGCATATCGGGAGAGCGGGAGAAGCGCCAGGGCGAACGCACCTAGAATCAGGGGAAGCCATTTCGCCACCGGACCGGAGGATTCCCGGGACCAGGCTTCTATGACCTGCAGCACACACCAGGTGGCGAAGGTGAAGAGAAAAAGGATCAGAGAAAGCTCTGTTCCTTCAATCGCGCGGGAAAACGGAATTCCACTGAGGAAAAAAACCGTCAGGGCCGTCAGCGCCACCCGCGGGCTGAACAGCCGGAGACCGATCAGGTACAGCAACAGACCGGAAGCGAAACAGAACAGGAGATTCAGAGGAATAATGATCCAGCGCTCAGGAGCAAACCGGAATCTGCGGGGGGCTTCAAAGTCGGTTCCCGTTGCTTTGAACACCGTGCCCAGCAGATAGGGGTAAACCGGTTCGTTGATCACATCTGGGAGTCCGAGCAAACCGCGCGCAGGGTCCGTGTCGGTAAAGGTGCCATGCTCCTCCAAAAGGGCAAGCGCAGCGGGGCGGATCACCCGGGTTTGCAGGGTTCCAGTGTTCGCGACCTGTACCGCGAGCTGAGCCTGATCCATCGCACGCTCTTCCCGGAACCCCTGGTGACGGCGGGCCATGAACAGGACAGCCACCAGGATCATAAACAGGATATACAGGGCACCTTTCAGGATTCGGGCACCTAGCCCGACCTCAAGCTGATAGACGATGTTTTGGACGCGGGATTCGTATTGTGTCGCCATAAGTCTCCGGGATGTTCCAAACGTAAAGTCCGTCTTTCACGTCTGCAAGTGAAGATTCCATCCAAATCAGATTCGCCAGAACAGTTTTCGAGGCTTACCGGGAAGGGCCCGGATGTATGAATGTTTCAACCGCATAATCTTAAACGGGTCCTGACCGGGAACCGCAGCCCGGATTCCACCGAGTCGGTCCGCCACCGCGGAGGTGTACCCCGTTTCCCGTACCAGACGGTCTGCGATAGATCCGCAGATCGCCCAGGGAAAGCAGAGTTGATGAATCGGCTTGTCCAAACGGAGTTCCAGCTCCTGGCGTGACCGCTCTAATTCATACCGGATCGCGTGTTCCCGTTCATCCGGGGTTTCGATTTGAACAAAATGCTGTTTGAACAGATAGGGGGCCGCATCGGGGTCATCATGAATTCTCCGAATGACCGACAAGTCGACATCGTGTTTCAATGCATCACTCATGCGCGAACGCGTGGGCAGGAGCGGGTGAAACACCTGGGTGGAGGACAGAATCCGGAGAGGCTCTCCCGGATCATTGACCACCGGCCATGACAGCAGGGGCAGGACGGTTTCAGGGAGTATCAGGCGAAGATATTGTTCTTTGCAGAAGATCTGGGCATGCGACCAGGTGTGGGATTGGATGTCCACCCTCCCCTCGGCATGCAGCCCTTTGAGTTCCTCCCAGGTGCAGAAAGGATTCCCGCTACGGTCAATATCCGGATCATGCCCCTTCTGTCCCCAAATCGGGCGCACGCCTTTGCCTTCCTGAATGCGGCCCGGAATGGCGTAGGTCACCGCCTTCATGTTGTACCGGCGCATGAGGGGATTGACCACGGTCCAGACACTGGCCCAGGCATCGTCAAAACAGAGGACAACAGAAGGTTCTTTCAGCTCGCGTTCGCCTGTGATCACCTGGGTCATTTCCGCAGCATCCAGCGTCCGGTACCCGTTCTCATGCAGGTAAACCAAATAGGACTCAAGATAAGGAAAGGTCACCTCATGAAAATGGAACACCGGCAGAATGCGGCCCAGCCGTGCCCCGAAGAGAAATGCGGGATACCGGCCGGTCGCCAGATCGAGCACCCCGCGGATCGCGGTTTTTCTCTCTTGAAAAGGAACCGGATTTCGCATCATGGAAGCGCACGCACAATGTCACCGATCAGACGGGGTCCGCGGTAGATCAGACCTGTGTACACCTGCACCAACGAGGCACCTGCATCGAGTTTTTCTTTTGCATGATCGGGATGGGAAATCCCCCCCACCCCGATAATAGGCAACTTGCCGTCCAGCCTGCGGCTCAGCCCTCTTACCACCTCGGTGGAACGTTCCCGCACCGGTTCCCCGCTGAGTCCACCGGTTTCTTTGGCGCGTGGATGTCCCTCCACACGGGTGCGGTCCAGTGTGGTGTTGGTGGCAATGACTGCATCCAGGCCGGACTGCAGCAAGGCGTCCGCAATAAAATCCAATTGGGCCTCGTCCAGATCCGGGGCAATTTTCACGGCAATGGGTTTCCGATGATCCTTTTCCTCCGCCAGCGAATCCCGGGTCCGGTTGAGGGAAGACAGGAGAGAGGTGAAGGCATCCCCTTTCTGCAATTCCCGGAGGTTGCTGGTGTTTGGCGAGGAGATGTTCACCGTGATGTAATCGGCTTTGTCATACACGGCACGAAGCGCCAGCAGGTAATCGGCTTCGGCGCGTTCGATGGGAGTATCAAAATTTTTCCCAATGTTAATACCCGTGACCCCCGTATACCCGGAATCGGCCAGGTTTTTGAGCAGGTGATCCACCCCGTGATTGTTAAAGCCCATCCGGTTAATGATGGCCTCATGTTCCGGCAGCCGGAACAGACGTGGTTTCGGATTTCCGGGCTGAGGACGCGGGGTTACGGTGCCCAGCTCCAGAAACCCGAATCCCAGAGAACCAAAGCCGTCAATGCAGGAGCCGTCTTTGTCCATCCCCGCCGCAAGACCCACCGGATTGGGAAACCGAAGCCCCATCACCTCCACGGGTTTTTCCGGTACGGCCCCCGTAAACCAGTGAGGCTTTCCGGGCTTCGAGGTCCGCTTCAGCCACTTCAGGGTTTGCTCATGAACCCATTCCGGATCCCGTCGGAAGGCCACCGATTTAAACAGAGAATACAGCATGCCCTCCCCTGTCTTGCAGGGGGCAAAGGTTCAAGCCAATCCGCTCTTTGATTGCGGTCGATCCTGGCTCAATCTCCTTCCGATGACGTCGGAGTCGCAGGCCGGGATTTGTAGACTCCAATCACAACATTCCGGTCATCGAAGATCACATCATAATGTTCGTGGGAACCGGCTAAGTACCCGACCGGGGTCGTTGCATGTCCCTTGTAAAAAATCCTGCCTGCCAAATCAATGGGAGTCGCAAGACGGTTGACTTCCTCGCGGCTCATGCCTGACCGTATGGGAAATGACTCATCTTCAGCTACCCATTGCTCAGAGGTATCGTAATGAACGTCCATCGATGAGGTCCAATCCACCTCTTTTTCCTGAGTCTGGCAGCCTGTAAAAATGGTTGCCAGTACTGGTAACAGAAACAGGGACATGTGTGTCTTCATGAAAACAGACTGTACCAACTGGAAAATTGTTCAACCCTTCAGGTTCATCCATATTGGGTATCCCGGTCCAACAGAAAAAAACGTGGACGCGGAAAGGTTCACCGGTAGTATCAGGATATGAAGACGATTCTGCTCTTTCAGGACCCTGCGGAGGTACACAAGTCATTGTGCCTGTGGGCCTATCTCCTCTTCTTCATTTCCTGCTTTCTGCCTGCCATCGGAACGAATGACAGAGCAATGGGATATCATTGTGTTTTATACGGGTTCTTGATGATCTTCATCCCCGATGGGATTCTCGCAGGGATCTGGTGGAGTGCACCCAATGTGATTCTTCTCTTAAGCGGGACCTGCATCTCATCTATCCAGTCATGGACATGGGTGATCCTTCTTTTGTTTTTCAGTCTCTCAAGCGTCGCCTACTGGGCGGTCACCCAGGATGGAGGATATCTGCATTCGGGATACTGGATCTGGGCGTTCAGTCATGTGCTCATCTGGTCAGCCCTGCTTAGGGCGGTCCATCTAAACAAACGTCATCGGCACACCAGAGGGATGTTTCCCGCTTTTCACACCGTCACCTAGGTGATAGGAACACAACATGGATCTCAATGAATGGCTTACCTCTGTGAACCCGAAAGCAGTCCTTTTGGACATGGACGGTGTGTTGTGCGATTCTGAGCCGTATATTGCCGAAGCGGCAGTGGAGATGTTCCGTCGGGTGCATGGAGTCACGGTCCAACCTGCTGATTTCCTTCCTTTTGTCGGGACGGGAGAAGACCGGTTTCTTGGTGGGGTCGCAGAGCAGTATGGGGTCGATCTTCAGCTTCCGAAAGACAAGCAGACCACCTACGACATCTACCTCGAGATCATTCAGGGCCGGCTGTTGCCGATTCCGGGGGTCGTCCGTTTTGTCCGGTCCTGCCGTGAACAGGGATGGAAAACGGCCGTGGCGACCAGTGCAGACTTCCGCAAGATGACCGGAAACCTCCAGGAAATCGGCCTGCCTCCGGAGGGATTTGACGCCTGCATCACCGGGGAGGATATCCAGAAGAAAAAGCCGAACCCGGAAACGTTTCTCACTGCAGCCGCCAAGGTTGGGGTTCCACCGGAATCCTGCCTGGTGGTGGAGGACGCCGTTCATGGTGTACAGGCCGCCAAAGCTGCAGGCTGCACCTGCCTGGGGATCTCCAGTTCTTTCACATCTGATGAACTCCTCGAAGCCGGAGCCGATCGGGTTCACCCTCACTTTCTTTAATTGCTATGGATGACCATACCTCTCTCACCCGTGTGGACCAGGACTACGAACTGGGTCTGCGCCCTACCCGGTTCGAGGATTATACCGGGCAGGAAAAAGTCACCGAACGGCTGCAGCTTATGGTGGAGGCCGCGAAAGGCCGGGGAGATCCGCTGGACCATGTACTTCTCTCAGGCCCGCCCGGACTGGGTAAAACCACTCTGGCGCATATTCTGGGTGAGCAAATGGAGGTGAATGTGCGCACCACTTCAGGGCCCGCCGTCGACAAAGCCGCGGATCTGGCCGGGTTGCTGACCGGTCTTGAAAAAGGAGATATTCTTTTCATTGATGAAATCCACCGGATTCCCCGGGCGGTGGAGGAGTATCTCTACTCTGCGATGGAGGATTACGTCATTGATATCCTGATCGATCAGGGGCCGAATGCCCGTTCGGTGCGCTTAAACCTTCCTCGGTTTACGCTGGTGGGAGCGACCACCCGGATGGGCTTACTCACCGCCCCTTTCCGATCCCGTTTCGGCATGACCAACCGGCTGGATTATTATCCTCCACAGGATTTGCAGCAGATTGTATTCCGCTCCGCCCGGATTCTGAATGTGGAAATCGACGCCGAGGGAGCCCTGCAGATCGCGTCACGCAGCCGGGGTACACCCCGAATCGCCAATAACCTGCTCCGCTGGGTCCGTGACTATGCGCAGGTGAAAGCAGACAACAAAATCTCTCTGGAGGTTGCGGATCAGGCTCTGGCGATGCTGGAAATTGACGAACAGGGCCTCGATGAAATGGACAAACGGTATCTGGAGACTCTGGTGCATAAATTCTCCGGCGGGCCGGTTGGGATTCGTACCCTCGCAGTTTCGGTGGGCGAGGAGGCAGGAACACTGGAGGAAGTGACAGAGCCCTACCTCATTCAGGAAGGGTACCTGAACCGAACGCCTCAGGGCCGCACCGCCACTTCCAGATGTTACGAACGGTTTGGCCGTCCCTCCGGCAGCACCCAGCCTGATCTTCTATGAGCGACGCCAGGGTTCCAACGGTGGCGGAATTCCGCCTGTTTTTTCAGTCGATTCAGGAACAACTCGACGAAGATGACGAATTGATCTGGGTCTCCAACCGGGTCCCGGTCAATGCGCTTCGCGCGGCATACCCTCTCGGTATTTTCCCCTGGCCCGGTGAAGATCCGGATGTGTTTCCCTGGGTCAGCCCGCTTGGGCGCGGAGTCCTGGTGCTGGACAACTTCAGGCTGGGACGCAGCACCCGGCGCGCTCTGGAGCGTTCCGCCTACCGGGTGACCCGCAATATCGCATTTTCGGAGGTGATTGAAGCGTGTCACTCTTCTCACGAGCCGGACAGTTGGATTCATCCGATGATGAGGGAAGCTTACACCGAAGCTCACAGGCGGGGTTTCGCCCACAGCTATGAAGTGTGGGAGGGTGAGGAGCTGGTTGGAGGACTTTACGGCATAGACAGTGGGTCCTTCTTTTCAGGAGAAAGCATGTTTCATACACGGCCAAATGCAGGAAAAGCCGCGATCAAACAACTGGTGGAAGATCGACTCGCTCTCGGAAATGACATCCTCGATATTCAGCAACTGACTCCTCATATGGCCCGGATGGGAGCCGAAGAGTGGACGCGTAGTCACTTCCATTCCGCGATCAAACGTGCCGACGCCAGGCACACCTAAGGACCTGTACGTATTCTGGATTTCATCCGGTCTTCCCATCCCGGTACTCCGGTTCAAGCTTCGGAATGGGTGAAGACTCCCGCTAGACTAAAAGATGAGGTACGGACATTCAGGAGCCAAGGACTTGGCCATATGCTACCTGGATCCGTACCTCACATCCCATTGTGAGCGTGTTCTCTCATGAGCACCGGTTTTTATGACGGATGCGTTCTGCTCTTTTTCTTTAGATGTAAGCCAACGAACATTCCACCCATACAAGCTACCAGGATATAGGGTACATTTGCCGTCCCATTCTGTCCAAAGGTTTGATCCAGCAGGATATAACCGAAACCGATGATGACAGAGTACAGTGTGATGATTTTGCCAGGGGTGTGCCTCATATCAGATCCTTATGTTTTCCCGGTTTGGAACATGCAACTTCGGATTTCTCTTTTTCCAATCCTCAACCACAGGGATACATACCCTTTCATTTTCATCTGGAAAAAATTCCACTGTAGATCCATCCTCGAATGAAAGGGTCACAGAACCTCCCTTCAGGTTCAACAACACCATTTTATTCAACACTGGTATGTCAAATTCCATGCCGGGAGGAATGACCTCCTCCAGGGCCCTAAACGCAGCCGTTTCTTTTTCGAGATTCGATTTCGCGTATTTATATAACGACATATAGTCCGGAAACGTTGAGATCGGAATATCAAGTTTTTTCATTTCGACATCAATTGAAAGCCTCATCGACCCTTTTGGTTGATCTGTCATGAGGACCGCATTCGCATGAGGGGCCAAAATTTCTTCAGTCAACACCAGTTTTTTGACGGCCTGAGTCGTAAGCTTTTTATTTGGCGCATTGGTATTTTTGATCCATGCATTAAATTTTGCGGACTTCTTCGAATGAATCTCAAGCAAAAGGGTGCAATCATGTTCTTTGGAAATTTCCATGGCTGCACCAACAATACGGATCGGGAGTTGAGCCGTTTCCGCATATATGCATGAACATATACTGAGTGGTAATAGGACACGCAAAACATTCATGATATGTGATTTCCTGTGGCTTATTCTCTTTATGAAAGGTCCTTAGGATACATGACGTGCCCCGTCACTGTACGGAACAGGACGTCACCTGCATAATCTCACCCTCACACAAAAAGTGTCGAAGTCTCCGGAATGGTGAGCGGTGTTTTGTGATCGGGTGGTGTATTCCTGCCCAGAATCCATGAGGCCCCAGCGAGATACAGAAGATAAAGCGAGGCAAAAAGAAGGAGCAGTTGTGACGTCCAGAAAGCTGCAAAGACATGTTCGATCGTTGAAAAGATCTGAAATCGAAACCCCACGTTCAACAAGAAGCATACGTATCCAAACAGGCAGGATGTCAGTAGATAAAGGACTGCGATTCCTTTTTTCTTACTGTACCTGAGAAACGGAAGGATACATGCAACAAACATACAGAGTGCGATTGCAGTGTCTTCGGTGAAAATTCCCCGTGCTTTGATGTCTTCAATGAGGACGTGTGGTTGAACCTGAGGCGAAAGAACACCAAAGAAGTTCGCTCGCGTCTCCATATAAGGCGTCACAAGACTGAACATGCATAATGCGAGGAGGAAGGTGCTGATCGTTACTTTCATATGTTCACCTAATAGGCCACGTGTTGCTTCTACTGATGATCATGAAGGATCAGATCACTACAGGTCAAGGCCTATTACAATCGCTCATATTCCCATATGAACAGGATGTTTTACCTGGTTCAAAAGGCCACAAGGAACGCCTCCGAAACGGTGTTTATCCGTTCCTCCTCTTTGAAGTTCGCCGGAACGACTGAGGCCGAACCCACCACCAGGAAGCGAGAACACTGAGACCAAACAGGGTGTATGCCATGGTGAAAACCCACCAGGGGGCTTCATAATACAGCAGTTCGCCAAGCCAATGGGCAATAAATGAGCCGGAATAGGTTTCTGCTCCCGCTTTCTCCCGCAGGGCCATCTCCCATCGGGTCAGCGGACAAATGATGCCCAGCCAGGCCTGTGCCACCACGATTCCAATGCCAAACAAATGTGCCAGTCGAAACCAGGGATTCCGCACTCCGTTCCATTTCAGGGCCCAGCCAAGGAGAATCCATATCTGTCCAAGCACGACGAAGGCAACAAAGGACACATGAAGACACAGAAGCAGGTCCGCCAGAAGGATGTACTGATCAGGGGTCATCGTATGCCTGAGGTGAGGACGTCGATCATGTACTGAAACGGCAGCAGCGAAGCAACGGCGATCCATAGAGTCAGCGTAACCAGAACCACCCAGTGAATGCCGGTGAACGCAAGGGTGATCGGAGAGTTGGGACAGCGGATCAGCATGCCCAGTGAGCAAATACCCGGAAACACGCCCAACACCGCCAGGGCCCATAGGTAGCCAAACACCATGCGGGTTGCCCCTGGCAGAGGTTCTCCTTTCAGCATAACCTCGTAGATCTCCTCCATCTGAGATACCTTTGCCAAGACGGTCAGAAACACCAGGATAGTGATCAACATGATCACAATCAGCAGATTTCTCATGAGGAATTTCCGGTACAATGCATCTGACAGACTGCATACCGGAAGGATTCCGGCGTGTACATCCTAAGCTGACCTCCCGCTGAGGTGGTTTTCGACTACACTTTTCAATAATACTCTCTCCGTGACTTCTGTGAGCTCCGTGCGAGAACACACCACAACCAATACCTCGTTCTGATTTCGATTTCGATACCGATATCGATATCGATACCGATACCGATTTAGGCAAAAAAACACCGGCAGCGTGCTGCTCTCCCGCAACTTGATGTTGCTCCTAAGCGGATGATCTGCTGATCCGTTTTCGAATACGAGTTGACCTCATATCCTCTCCGTGATCTTTGTGTACTCCGTGCGAGAAAATACCACAACCAACGCCTCGTTCTGGTCTCGATTTCGATACCGATACCGATTTAGGCAAAAACACCGGCAGCGTGCTGCTCTCCCGCAACTTGATGTTGCTCCTAAGCGGATGATCTGCTGATCCGTTTTCGAATACGAGTTGGCCTTATCTCCTCTCCGTGATCTTTGTGTGCTCCGTGCGAGACAAAAACCATAACCCGAGTCCCATTCCTGTTTCGATTTCGATCCCGATGACGACTTGTGCGCCTGTGGCGCATTTCGATCCCGATATTGATAGGGACCATAAAAAAACACCTCCACTCTTACGAATGGAGGTGCTGAAAAAAACTCCGGCAGCGTGCTACTCTCCCACAACTTGATGTTGCAGTACCATCGCCGCTGAGAGCCTTAACTGCCGTGTTCGGAATGGGAACGGGTGTATCACTCTCGCCATAACCACCGGAAAGGGGTTACCCCGCCCGAAGCGGGGAAAAAAGAAATTGCATAGAATGGGTATACACCGAAGATCGGAAATTTAAAAAATAGAGGTTAAGCCTCACGGCTAATTAGTACAGGTTAGCTAAACACATCACTGTGCGTACACACCCTGCCTATCAAGGTTGTCGTCTTCAACCAGCCTTTAGTCATGCCGAAGCATGAAGGGAGAACTTATCTTGAAGTCGGCTTGGCGCTTAGATGCTTTCAGCGCTTATCCATTCCGCACATAGCTACCCAGCGATGCCACTAGCGTGACAACTGGAACACCAGAGGTGCGTCATTCCCGGTCCTCTCGTACTGAGGAATGATCTTCTCAATTCTCCTGCGCCCACGACGGATAAGGACCGAACTGTCTCACGACGTTCTGAAC